>JAVBLI010000028.1:0-90228 GCA_031553595.1 Thermoguttaceae bacterium
GCAAAAATTTCTTCCGCTGTCGCAAAAAATATCTCCCCGAACACACCACCCTCATGACCGAAAATTTCCATCTTTACAAAACCACGTGACCGGAATTTTAAAGTGGCGGGAGTATATCACCGTGAAATACGCAAACAGTCCGTCGCGACAAGCGATGATGAAATGTTGCCTCACGTCCATTTGATCATTTCGTTGCTCAAAAGATGGCTGCTGGGGACGCACCAGGGAGGGGTGGAGCCTAAATATTTACAGGCTTACCTGGACGAGTATGTTTTTCGGTTTAATCGCAGAAAATCGGCTAAAAGAGGATTGCTTTTCTACCGATTGCTTGAAAACGCCATGACGATAGCCCCCTCCACGCTGGGCGAAATAAAGGCTGGAAAATCACTGGAGTCAAGCAGATAGGCAAGACAATTTTTAAGAAGTTATACCGCCGGCGGTCAGTTTGAGAGGCATGGCGGTGTACCCAGACGAATGGAAACGCATGAGGGTTCCCGACGGGCAAACTTTTCAGTTGTCGCCGGGCCTCATGCAGATTAACAAGTGTCCGCCGGGTGGGCATAGACATTTGTGGTAAACACGATTTAATAGACAGCATACAAAGAAAGGAATCAAAATGGCAAGTATTTTTCAGAATCAGGAAGGCGGGGCATGGAGTGTCCAGTTTTATCTCGGCAAGAATAAGCGGAAAAAAATTCGGTCTGAAAACCCGTCAAAAACGGGACGCGAAGCGAATGGCTGATAAAATGCAGCATCTTGTCGATCAAAAGAAGCTGGGATTTACGGATATGGAGACACAGGGTTGGCTGTTGGAGCTGAGCAAGTCGGATGCGGAGCTTTACGATAAGCTGGCTGAGATGGAACTTGCCCCACAGAGGGAGCAGCGGCGGAAATTGTCGGACTTGTTTCGCAAGCATCAGCAGCGGAGTGATGTGACGCCGGAGACAAAATCGAATTGGGCGAAAGCCGAGGAGAATCTGCTGCAATTTTTCGGCGACTGCGATCTGGAGGACATTACGCAGGAAGGTGCAGAGTCATTCGGACATTGGCTGCAAACAGAGTCGCTGCATCAGCGCCGGTTGGTGAAGGCGCAATACTCAGCAGCGACAGTCGGTAAACGGATCAACTTCGCGAAGCAGTTTTTCACTTACGCCGAAAAATTGGGCTGGCTGAAACAAAACCCGTTTCGCTTCCAGCAGGGACGCAACGTGACCAATCCCCAGCGATGGTTTTACGTGCCGACGGAGACACTACGGCGCGTCGTGGTCGAGTGCGGCTCCGCATGGTGGCGGGCGATTTTCGCCCTGGGGCGTTACGGCGGTGTGCGTGGTAGCAGTGAATTATACAGAATGACGTGGGAGGATATTCATTGGAGTACTGCCGACGGGTACGGGCAGTTTTTCATCCATGCGGAAAAGAATAAACGTCATGGGCGCATCGGTCGATGGGTCCCCATGGACCCATTTCTGGAACAGTGCCTGGCTGAGTTGTTCGAATTGGCCGAAGAAGGCGTATCACACGTATTCCCAGGCATGAAAAAGAAAACGAACTTTACGACCATGCTCAATAAAACCATTCTCGGGGCAGGCGAAACGCCGTGGGTGGCACCGTGGAAAGTCGTTCTGTAGCGACCTGCTGGAAAAGGTCACCGACCAGGTCGTGTACGAAGCCACCTGTGACCATTCGTACAAAATGTCGATGCAACACTATCAAATCCCACACGAAGAGCGTCTTCGCCGAGGCTACAATTCCCTGTTTGTCGGCAACGTAAAAAATGATTCCAAAACCGATCAGAAAACAGACATCCCCTCCAGCCCCGATAGGCTAAATTGTGGTCCGTCCGGGGCGCTAAATCGTGGTCTGCATGACAACGTACCAACCGTTACACAGACGCACAAAAATGAAGAAAACGTCGTAAAACACGGGATTAAACCAAAAAAGAAAGAAGGGCGACGTAATCACTTACGCCGCCCTCGGGATACGGAGAAGACAGGATTCGAACCTGCGGAAGGCTTACACCTTCAACGGTTTAGCAAACCGTCGCTTTCGACCACTCAGCCACCTCTCCATTTTTTAAGATCATAGAGCCACACGGGCCGTATGATTTAATAATGATTTTATAGCAGCAAAACGCGTTCGTGGCAAGTGGGGGTGGGGATGAAAAGGGTAAAAAAGCGGAAATATTCACCGATTATGGACGGCGAATGAGGCGGTGGCGGTGTTTCAAAAAACATAAACCGTATGGCGGATCGTCATTTTTCGCGGAGGTAAAAAGTTTCGGGGATGCGCTGGCGGTCGAGGCCGGGGCCGGAAATGAAAATGGGGGAGGGCGGGCCGACGAATTCCGACCACGGGCGCGGGTAAAAGCGCCAGATGCCGGTGCGGTGCCAGGGTTTTACGCGGGCGTCGGCGAAATCGAGCTGAAAGTGGTGCAGACCCTGCTTCAGCGGGATGCTCCACGTGCCCTGCGCGTGCCAGAACTGGCTGAAGGCGCATTCTTCGCCGTCCACGTAAAGGCGGATTTCGTAACTGGTGGCGGTGATCATTTTCACCATTTCTTCCGGGGCGTGGAAGGTGTAAACGCCTTCCGCGGGGACGTCCAGGAACCCTTTATACCGCATGCAGTACGCGCTTTTGGTGGTGATTTCCGAGAGATCCATCTCGCGGGGAGCCAGGCCGCTACGCTGGGCGGGGAGCCAGTGGCCGGAGGCGTACAGCTTCCACCACGGGCCTTCCAGGTACTCGTAACGCAGGCCGGGGGTTAAGTTTTCGCGTGGAACCGCCGCCGGCTCGCGCGGCGTTTTTTTCCGGTAAAACGCGTAACTGGGGACGGTGAATTGCGTGCCGTTCACCTCAAAATCCTCACCCACCGCGGGCCACGGTGTGCCATCCTCGCGGAGGCGATACGCCCGGGCGGCGATTTCAGTGGTTTCCGTGATGGTGATCGGGCCGGTGTAAAGCAGGGAGTCGCGCGTGGGCGGTGTGCCGTCCAGCGTGTACCGGATTTCCACGCCCGGGGTGGCGCTTTTCATCCGCACGGTTTCGGAACCGGCGAAAACGTCCCGATTCGGCGTGAAGGTCACGGGTTTAATGGGCTGGAGGATGGGGGTGATATGATACTTCCCTTCCGCGTCTGTGAAAAACTCGAAATCTTCCGGCGCACGCTCCCCGCTGCCGGGCAGGACCATTCCGGTGCCGCCCAGGATCATGCCGCACAGCCCGCCGTCTTTTTTCGTCACCATGCACATTATTTCGGCTTTCGGAACGAAGAGAGGGCATAAGGCCGGCTCACCGGTGCGGGACATCTGGAAATGGATCACGCTTCCGTCTTTCATTTCCGCGTTAAATTCCACGACTGCCGGGTTTTCATGCACTGAGAGAATCCTTAGAATCCGCGACTCCTCCCCCACATCCAGGGACTCCATCACCGCGACAGTCGCCAGGCTTTCCGCGTCCGCCAGCAGCCGCACGGTGGGCTCCGCGATTCCCGTCTGGCCACCCAGCCGGCACGCGTAACGCCCGAAATCCGGCTTTTCCTCGCGCGTCAGCTGGAAGCGGAACGGGGTGTCCGCGAACTGGTGAATGGTCATGTTCGGGCCGGCGAGGTTTTTCGTTTTCAGCGTGCCGTGCGTCCGCGGCGCGTCCGTTTCATTTTTGTCATGCGGGGAAAACGCGAGCTGCGTTTCGGCCTGAAATCCCTCCCGATTTCGCTCCGTGGAGATCACGGAAAGCGCGGGTTTATACGGAATGGAAAGCTCATACTTTTTCCCGTCCGCCGTCTGGACACGGTCCACCACGAGAAATAGTCGCGGGCCCCGGAGATGAATGATCTGCCGTTGGGATTTCACGCCGTCCACGACTTCCCGCAGGGGCGCCATTCGCAGGGAAGTGTCATCCCAGTCGCCACGGAAGTCGGGGAAGCGTCCGTACGCGCCGTCATGGGCCGTCTCGCCGAAATCCAGCCGCGGGGTGCTGATCCAGCGGTAATCCGCGGGGTTTTCGTCGCAATTCACCAGATAAGACGTTTTCGTGCCCGGCTTCCACCGGCTTTCCTTCCCGTGAATGAGGTATGGCGGATTCCCGTTCACGTGCACGGGCAGGGCGGTCATCAGCGGGAAATTATAATCGTAAGCGTAAACCCATCCGTACGGGTACAGCCACGGCTCCGAGCCGCCGTCCGCACCCCCGGCGAGCATGGCCAAAAACGGCGCATCCACCGTCCATCCGCCGCGAAAATAATACGCCCCCGTGTACGGCATCCAGTCCGAAAGAATTTCCGGCAGCTCCGGCACGGCTTTTTTCGCGTCCGCATTCACCGCCGCGTTCTCGCCCAGCAGAAACTCCGTCATCTGTTTTTGCACGGGCTGCCAGCGATTACGGATCACCTCTTCCGAAAACACAGGCGCTTTCACCTCCGGCATTTCCACCGAAACGAAACCCCACACGCCCAGCATGCGCCGCACTTCCGGAATTCCGAAAATCGCCGCGTCACGGTTCAGGGGCACACTCGGCCGGCCCGCAAAATACGGCTTCCACGTACTCGTCCACCGGTATGGCCGGTAATCAGGCCGGTCGCGATGATCGTACCCTCCCGGGGCCGAGTGACGGAGCATGTGCGTGAACATTTTCTCGTTCCATTCATAATAATGATTTCGCCACCCGGGCGTCAGCCACGCGGGCGGGTCCGCCTCCAGCCGGTTCATGGTCATGTTCAGGATGACAGGGATTTCCATGTGGCCTTCATCCCCGATTTCCGTCATGCTGCCGTCCCGGAAATTTCCCAGCACCAGCATCCGCTCCAGACACTCCTTCCACATCCGCGCGGTGCGCTGCCCGGGGTGAAATTCCTGGATGTATTTCAGCACCGGCTCCCACGCGTAATAACCGCTGTTATTATGGTTAAACACGGTCTCCCGGGCCTGACGCCACCACGCCGTGGAGTATTTTTCCAGCGCCATCATCTGTGCCCGCGCGAAAGTTTGCGCCGGAAGTAATTCCACGAATTCCGGGTGCGTTTCCGCCGTTTTCGCCAGGTCTTCCATCATCTGGCACCAGTCGTGGCACGGATTAAACGTGAAAAGATTCTCCACCTCCCAGCGCGGGCCTTCCGCGTCCTGGAAAAAGTTCAGGCCCCAGTCATCCATGATTTCCGCCCAGCACGCGACGTACTTCGGGTCCGGATTTCTCCGGTACGCCTCCAGCAGCGGCCAGCACACCGCCCCCGCGCACGCCTTCCGCTCACAGTCATTCCACGCCTCAAAAAACCGCTGCCGATAATCCGGCGCATCCTTATCTTCCGGCACCTGAATCCAGTGAATTCGCCCCGGCGTGAACCGGATCGCGCGAGCGTCATTCGCCATGATCGTCACCATCAGCCCCGCCATCAGGTCATCCCCGCACGCCGAATACGCGACTTTCCCGCCCAGCGCCTGGCGCTGATTCGCGGCCTTCATTTTCCGGAACCAGTACACCTTCCACGCGTCCAGCGCCGCATGATAATTCCCCGCCCGGTACGCCGAGAACGCCTCTTCCAGCCCGGGCGTCCGCTCATCCAGAATGCAAAAAAACGCGTCCGCCAGCTTTTTTATCTCCTCCGGGGAATTCCGCTGCGCAAACCGCGCCATCCGGGCGTCCGCGTCCGTCGGCACGCTTTCATTTTCCGCCGCCAGTACCCACGCCATGGGCACCCAGTCCGCCGCCCGCGCGGGGATTTCCCGTCCGACGACCGCCGCGTTTTCCGCCGTTTTTCCGTCCGGCATGAACGAAAAAATGCCGTCCGGGTACGTTTTCGCATCATAATACTGCCACCGCTCGCCCCAGTTCACCCGCCGCGCGGCATCCAGCGTCACCAGCGTCCGGTGCCCTTTATCCAGGTAAAACCGCTGCGGATACCGGGACGCGTAAAGCACGATTTTCTCGATTTCCACTTCCGCGCCCAGATCCACCTCGAACCACGGATTCCAGCACGGGTCTTTTCCCTGCTGATGAAATGCCACCCATTCCGACGCGCGGTGCGTGATGTCCGTGTCCCCGTTCACGAGGTCCCGGGCCGGGACGGAATTCGCGATGATGGTATTTTCCGGCGTGGGCCGCGTATTCCCCGGCAGCGGATGATTCGTCCCCGTCACCCGTTCCGGCTTTTCGAGCACGATATTCTTTCCGCCGCTGTAAACCTCCAACTGCCGCCACTCCATGGCGAACCCCGTGGGATTATCCACCCGCACATACCGCGCCCGCACCGCCGCATCCGCCGGCACACTCAGCCCCGCGATCACCATCCCGGCCATCAGAAAAAAACGCATCATAAAGAATTCCTTAATACAATAGTCCTACGCGTCAGCGTGAAAACAACAGCCGTCAGCGCAGAAACCGGATCGAAGTGGGAAAATTCCCCGCTATTCTATCCGGTCTCTGCGCGTCACTACGTTCCGCTCCGCTCCCGGCTGCTGTTTCTTGTACCTCCAAACACACCCTCCAATTTTACCCCGCCGCCCCACCTTCCGCAAGTCCCGCGCCAAAAAATCCCATCTCTCCACCGCCCCCACTCTTTCCCCCGCCCGCCGCCCATGCTATAATCCAATCATACGTACTTCCCCGTTCCATCCCCCATCCCCCATTCCCCACCCCCCATCCCCATGAAATCCTACTTTTCCGCCGCCGTCATCCTTCTCGCCATCCTGACCGCCACCACGCTTTTCGCCCAGCCGCCGTACGACACCGGCTGGTTCCAGACCCCCGTCGCGCGGGAGATGTTCGACGAGGAAGGCTTTCTCGAGTTGCATGGCGGCCAGGCCACCCCCATCACCCACCACCGCGGCATTTCGCAGGTTCTCAACAGCCGGGAAACGCATTCCGAGTATCACGGCACGACTTTTGGCGACACGAAAAATCTCGGCCCGCGCCATCTCATCATCCCGCTGAAGGCATCCGTCCCCGTGGGTAGCCTTTTCGTCTGCGGGGTGGGCACGCCGTATGTCCTGAAGGCGGAAGTGGCCGACCCGCGTACCGCCGACCCCTCCGACGATTCCCTCTGGATTCCCGGCCGGCGCATCCTTTCCGGCGAGCTGACCGAGTCCGAGCAGGGGCTTACGGAGGACGCGTACTACTTCTGGATTTTTCCGTCAGGCACGCAAACCGCCGCGATCCGTTTCACGCACATCCCGCAGGCCATGGACAAATCCTATGCCGGCTGGCTGGGCGGGCTTTACGTCCTGCCGCACCGCGTGATGAACGTTGCGCCGTACGCCGTTCCTTTCGCCGCCTCTGAAAATCATCATGCCGCGAAGCTCAACGATCAGATCGACAACAATAAATGGAGTGCGTGGGACAATGGTCGGGATGGCCGTGAGGTGCCCGTCAGCCGCGAGAATCCGGAATTCGTCAGCCTGGTCTGGAACGAGCCCGTCACACTCACTGGCCTGTGCACCGTCTGGAGCGGGTTCTGGGACGCCGACGTGGAAACGTATGTGGGCCCCGCCGACCGCCATCCGAACGAGTCCGCCGACCCCGCCGACTGGAAAAAAATCGTCTCCCGCACCGGCATCCGCGCCGGCTACACCCAGGCCATGTACCCCATCTGGTACGATTTCGGCCAAACCCTCACCACCCGCGCCGTCCGCCTGCGCATGAATGAAACCGCCCACGAAGACCACGACCATCTCCGCGACAACATGAAAAACGGCCACCGCGTCTGGCTGGGCGAAATCCTGGCGATTCACGCCATTCCCGACCGTGCCGACGATGCCGCCATCCTCGCGTCCATTCCGAAGCGTGCCGAGGAAGCGCACCCGCCCATTCCGATCCGCTTCACGCTCGACGACGATGCGCTGGTCACGCTGGTAATCGAAAAAGACGGCGTCCGCGTCCGCAATTTAATCGCCGAAACGCCATTCCCGAAGGGCGAAAACACCGTCTACTGGGACGGCAGCGACGATCTGCTGCGCGACACCGAAGCCGCCCATCACGGCCTGTACCGCATCCCCACGCAACTGGTCGCGCCCGGCGCCTACACCGTCCGGGGACTCACCCGCAAGCCGCTCTCCCTGCGCTACGAGTTCAGCGTTTACAACGAGGGCAACCCGCCGTGGCCCACCGCCGACAACACCGGAGGCTGGCTCACCAACCACACCGCCGCCAGCTGCGCCCTCTGGGTGCCCGCCGAGCAATCCCCCACCGGCGCCCCACTGGTCTACCTGGGCAGCTATGTCAGCGAAGGCGGCCACGGCCTGGCGTGGTTCGAAGTGGATGCCGACAAGAAGGAATTCTCCATCACCAAGCGCGGCGGCGTGGGCTGGGTCGGCGGCGCATGGACAGGCGCCCAATATCTCGCCCGCGACTACGGAAAAGACCGCAACACAGACCATAATCTCTACGTGGCCTCCGTCTGGCACGCCGGCGACAAAGGCGACCCCCAAGCCGAAATCCGCCTCACGGGCCTCAAGTCCGACGGCGGCTCCGACGTCAAAAAATACACCTTCGACCTCCAGGCCGGTACGCACGACGACCACGACATGGGCGCCCAACTCGGCGGCGTGGCCATTTACAACGGCGTGGCTGTTTTTTCCCTCACTAAAGCGAACAAAATCGTCACCTTCGACCACCCCAGCGGCGAACTCCGCCAGACCATCCCGTGGGACGCCCCCGGCGGACTGGCCTACAACGCCGCCGGCGAGCTCTTCCTGCTTTCCGGCGGCAAGCTTTACCGCTGCCCCAAAGGCACACTGCCCACCCCCGGCGCGCGTCCGCTCATTTCCCAGCTCGACGACCCGAAACAAATGACATTCGACGCTGCCGGCAACATTTACATCTCCGAAAATGGCAAGTCGCACTGCGTCCGCGTGTTCGACAAAACCGGCAAGCCGCTGCGAGTCATCGGCAAGACGGGCGTCCCGAAAGCGGGCCCCTACGATCCGCTTCAGATGCAGCATCCCAATGGCATGACGATCGACGACGCCGGCCGGCTGTGGGTCACCGAAACCGATTATCAGCCCAAACGCGTCAGCGTCTGGACGCCCGAAGGCCGACTCATCCGCGCCTTTTACGGCCCAGCGGCTTACGGCGGCGGCGGCAAACTCGACCCCTACGACCCGACGAAATTCTTCTATCAGGGCATGGAATTCAAGCTCGAATGGAAAGTCGGCACGTTCCAGCCCACCCGCGTTTACTTCCGCCAGGACGCCGACCCGCTGGGCATCCCCGACGGCTGGCCCTCCAGCGGCCTGCCCGAAACCCCGATTTATCCCAACCCGGCCGGGCCGCGCTATTTCACCAACGCGTTCAACAGTTGCCCCGTGGGCGGCGCTCCCCTGGCCGTGCTCTGGTACGACGACCCGAAAACCGGCGTCGCGCGCCCCGTGGCCGCTTATGGCCGCATCAATGAATGGTCCATTCTCAAGGGCGACGCCTTCAAATCCCGCCTGCCGGAAGGAATCGAGCTCAACGAGCGCGGCGACTGGAACGGCAACGCCCGTTTCCTCTGGCTCGACGCCAACCGCGACGGCCTGATGCAACCGGAAGAGGTGCAGTGCGAACTCGGCGACAACGGCGGCGTCATTTTCACCGTCGTCGACGGCGGGCTCGCCATCCTCGCCACGCGCGTCACCGACACGAAGCAGCGGCATGACGACACGCCCTCCGAGACTATTATCTATATGGGCGACATCACCGCCGCCAGCCCCGTGCCGCGTTTCCGCTTTTCCGAGCGCAAAACGCTTGCCACGGATGTGGAAAATCCGCGTTCCTCCGGCGGCGACCAGGCCCTGTACGACGCAAAAGGCGGACGCACGATCGCCACGCTCGGCATCCAGCCCTTCGCGCCGGAGTCCGTCTGCGGCACGAAAGACGGCCAACCCGTCTGGTCCTACCCGAACCCCTGGCCCGGCCTGCACGCCTCCCACGAATCTGCCCGGCCCACGCAAAGAGGCCAACTGATCGGCCTCACGCGGCTCTTGGGTGACTTCATCCAGACCAGCTATCCCCACCCCGTTTTCGCCATCAACGGCAACCAGGGCAACATTTACCTCATGACCTCCGACGGCATGTTCGTCGCCGAGTTGTTCCGCGACGTCCGCCTCGCGCCGCTGTGGGCCATGCCCCGGGCCGAGCGCGGCATGGAGGTGGGGAACCTCACCCTGCATGACGAAAATTTCTGGCCCTCCATCACGCAGACCGCCGACGGCAAGGTGTTTCTCGTCGACGGCGCGAAGTCCGCCCTGGTGCGCATCGACGGCCTGGACACCCTGCGGGAGATCAAGCCCTTCGCGCTGAAAGTCACCGACGCCGATGTGAAAGCCGCCGAAACCTGGCTCGTCGACGCCGAACGCCGCCGCCAGCAGACCGCGGGGCAGCCCACGCTGCGGGTTCCGGTCAAAGCCGGCGTGACCGTGGACGGCAAGCTGGACGACTGGGCCGGCGCCGACTGGGCTGTCATCGACCGCAGTGGCACCGCGGCGTATTTCGACAGCAATTCCCGACCCTACGACATCACCGCCGCCGTGCGAATTTCCGGCGACAAGCTGGCCGTGGCCTTCCGCACGAACATGAAAGACTTGCTGCGTAACAGCGGTGAGCTTCCGCAGGCGCTCTTCAAAAACGGCGGCTGTCTGGACGTCATGCTCGGCACGAACCCCGCCGCCGACCCCGACCGTCGCGACGCGGTGACCGGCGACGTCCGCCTTTTAATCACGCAGGTCGACGGCAAGCCGCGGGCGGTGCTTTATCGCGCCGTGGTGCCGGGAACGAAAACGCCGGTGCCGTTTTCCTCGCCGTCGCGCACCATCACGCTCGACGAAGTCGCCGACGTCAGCGACCAGCTCGAATTCGCCGCCGGCGACGACGGCGTGTTCGAAATCGCGATCCCGCTTTCCGTGCTGCACCTCAGCCCCCAACCTGGCATGAAGATCAAAGCCGATCTTGGCGTCCTCCGTGGCGACGGCGTCTCGACCCTGGCCCGCGTTTACTGGAGCAACAAAGCCACGGCCATCGTCTCCGACGTCCCCTCCGAAGCCCAGCTCACCCCCGCGCTGTGGGGCAACTGGATCTTCGAGTAATTCCTCAAACCCCAATCCACCAACCCCAAACCCCACCCCATGTTCACGCTGGAAATCATTCGTAACATTCGGCCCGAAAAGCCGCTGAAAGCCGCCATCCTCGATTTCGACGGCACGATCAGTCTCATCCGCGAGGGCTGGCAGCAGGTCATGATCCCGCTGTTCGTCGAGGTGCTGGACGAGACACCGTACCGCGAAACGCCGGAAGAAATCGAGGCGTGCGTCCGCGATTTCGTTGACCTGCTGACGGGCAAGCAGACGATTTACCAGTGCATCCAACTGGCCGAGGAGGTGAAGCGGCGGGGCGGGGCGGCCCTGGAGCCGCTGGCCTACAAAGACGAATATCATCGCCGACTCAGCAACCGCATCCATACGCGGCTGGAGATGCTGCGCGACGGCGGCGATCCGTTGGAACACGTGGTGCCTGGGGCATACGACCTGCTGAAAATGCTGCGGCGACGCGGTCTGGTCGTGTACCTGGCCAGCGGCACCGACGAAGTCTTCGTCCGCGAAGAGGCCGGCCTGCTGGGCGTCACCGACCTCTGCGACGGCGGCATTTACGGCGCCCAGGCCGATTACAAAACCTTCTCCAAAGCCATGGTCATCCAGCGCATCATCCGCGACCACGCCCTGGGCGGGGCCGAATTGATCGGCTTCGGCGACGGTTACGTCGAAATCGAAAACGTCCACGATGTCGGCGGATTCTCCGTCGGCGTCGCCTCGAACGAATCCCAGCGCGTCGGTGTCGACGCCTGGAAACGCGCCCGCCTGATTGCCGCCGGTGCCGATTGGATCATCCCCGACTATTCCGATATCAATAAACTCGAAACGTGCCTTTTTAATGAGCCGCAAGTGTAGCGCAGTGTAACTTGCGGAGGACGTGGTGGTGTGTAAAATCGCCGCTTCATGTACCTGAATCCGCGTTTTCCCCAGCCACCGTCCGATCCGCAAGTTACGCTACGCTCCACTTATGGCTCATTGTCAATTGTCAATTATCAATTATCAATTATCAATTATTTTCCATGTCATATCCACAATTCGACCGTTCCCGTCTCCATCTCAAGCCGCTGGCCGAGCGTCAGCATGATATTACGCAGGCCGTGATGATTGATCCGGACGCCCCGGTGGCGTTCGCGCATCCGTCGATCGATATTTTGGCCGACCGCACGCGTGAGGCGAAAAACCGCCGCGCGACCGTGTTGTGGATGATGGGGGCCCACGTCATTCGCACCGGCAACGGCCCGCTTCTGGTGCGTCTGATGAAGGAGGGGTATATCACGCATTTCGCGATGAACGGGGCCGGCGCGATTCACGATTTCGAGCTGGCCATGATCGGCGCCACCACCGAAAGCGTCGCGCGTTACATCAGCACCGGCCAGTTCGGCCTCTGGACCGAATGCGGCAAAATCAACGACGCCGTCAACGAGGGCGTGCGCGATGGGCTGGGGTTCGGCGAGGCCGTGGGCCGCATGATCGACCGGGAAAATTTCCCCTTCAAGGAGAACAGCCTGCTATGGAACGCGTATAAAATGCGGGTGCCGGTGACGGTGCACGTAGGCATCGGATGCGACATCATCCACGAGCATCCGAATTTCGATGGGGCCGCGACAGGCGAGGCGTCCTACACGGATTTCCTGATTTACACCGATGCGATCACGCGGCTGGAGGGCGGCGTGTTCTGCAATTTCGGCAGCGGTGTCATCGGCCCGGAGGTGTACCTCAAGGCCCTGGCCATGGCCCGCAACGTGGCGCATCAGGAAGGCCGAAAGATCGCGCACTTCACCACCGCCGTCTTCGACCTGCTGCCGCTGGAGGGACAGGACGTGCATGAAGCCCCGCCGAAAACCGACCCGCGATACTATTTCCGTCCCTGGAAAACCATCCTTGCCCGCACCGTGGCCGACGGCGGCGAAAGCTACTACGTCGCCGGCGAACACAACCGCACGATCCCCGCGCTGGCGAAGAAAATAATGGGCAATGAGCCGCAAGTGTAGCACAGCGAAACTTGCGGATGGCGATGACGCGGGGTATACCGCCGCTTCATATGACTGAATCCACGTTTAAACAAACCACCACCCGACCCGTAAGTTACGCTGCGCTCCACTTACAGCTCATTATGCGAATCCCCATGCTAACCACCTCCCGACTCACCGAAATCCTCGCCCGCATCCCCGCCGTTCGTGTGGCGGTGGTGGGGGATTTTTTCCTCGACCGCTACTGGAAAGTCGTGCCGGAGCTGGACGAACCATCGATCGAGACGGGCTTGACGGCGTACCAGATCGCCGAGTGCTGGGGCAGCGCCGGTGCGGCGGGGACGGTCACGAACAACCTCGCAGCCATCGGCGTGGGGAAAATTTATGCCGTGGGATTCCGTGGTCAGGACGGCGAAGGGTACGAACTGGCCGGGCACCTCGACCGCCTGGGTGTGGACCGCACGCACCTGCACGAAACGCCGCTGCGCATGACGCCGTGTTATACGAAGCCGCTGCGTGACTCAGTGGAGATGAACCGTTTCGACATCAAGAATCGCACACCCACGCCGCCGCCGCTGGAGGACGCGATGATGGAATCCATCCGGGCCGTGGCCGGGGCGGTCGACGCGATCATCGTCATGGACCAGGTCAGCGAGCCGAACTGCGGCGTCCTGACCGACCGCGTGCGTGCCTGCCTGATCGAGATGGGGCGGCGCCGGCCGAGCCCGCTGATTTACGCCGACTCGCGCGAGCGGATCGGGCTGTACCGCGACATGATCATCAAGTGCAACGAACGCGAGGTGATGGAAACGCTGGCCGTGTATGACGGCACGCAGCCGACGCTTGAGCGGATGAAAGGATGCGGACGGATGCTGGCGGCGAAGACCGGCCGGGCCGTTTTCATCACCCTTGGCCAGCGCGGCCAACTGGTCATTCACCCGACGGACACCGGGATGCGCGAGACGCATGTGCCCACGCTGCGCGTGCAGGGCGAAATCGACATCTGCGGCGCCGGCGACGCTTCCAGCTCGGCCTGCGTCAGCGCCCTGTGCGCCGGGGCGACGTTCGAGGAGGCCGCTATGGTCGCGAACCTCGCCTCCTCGGTCACGATCCGGAAAATCGGCCAGACCGGCACCGCCACGCCGCGGGAAGTCACCGACGCAATGAACGATTTTTTAACCCAAACGGAACCCACATGAAAACGAATCATTTTCAGGAATACACGAATTACATCGCGGAAAAATTCGGCGCCACGGAAGTCACGCTCCGTGACGGTACGGCGGTCACGCCCGACGAGGGAATCGCACGCTGGATCCAGGCGGCCAAACAGATTCGCGACGAAAAACATGGCACACTGTGGTTCATCGGCAACGGCGCCAGTGCCACCATTTCCGAGCACATGGCCCTGGACGCGATGAAGGCCGGGCGGCTGAAAACCGCCTCGTGCAGCGAGACGTCCTACCTCACGGCGATCTGCAACGACGTGCCCGGCGACGAGCTTTTCGCGTTCAAACTCGACCGGCAATTCACCGCCGACGATATGCTCATCACCACCTCCAGCAGCGGCAACTCGCCGAATGTCGTGCGGGCGATCGAAGTCTGCCGGGCCAAAGGCGGCTTCGTCGTCACCCTCTCGGCCATGCACCCCGACAACAAAACCCGCGCCTTGGGCGACCTGAATTTTTACGTCCCCGCCGCAACCTACGGTTTCGCGGAAGTCTGCCACGCGGCGCTGATGCACTGCTGGCTCGACGCCTTCCTCGACTCCTACGAAGGCGGCCGGCGCTGAAGCGAGTGTAGAGTGTAAAGTGAAGAGTGACTGGCGAGCTTCAACCTCCCTCCTTTCACTCTATACTTTACACCCCACACTCTACACTTTACACCTCAATCTGAAAGGAACCATCCCATGACACGTCCCATCACCCTGACCACCGGCCAGTGGGCCGACCTGAAATTCGACGAACTGGCCGAGCTAATGCGGGACTTCGGCTACGACGGCTTAGAGCTGGCCTGCGGCTGCGATCATTTCGATGTCCGCCGCGCCCTGGCCGAGAGCGACTACTGCGATAAGAAGAAAGAATCGCTGGAAAAATTCGGCCTGAAAAGCTGGGCCCTGAGCAATCACCTCGCGGGGCAGGCGGTGCTGGACGTGATCGACGAGCGGCACAAAGCCATCCTGCCGGCGTACGTCTGGGGCGACGGCGACCCCGAGGGCGTGAATCAGCGGGCCGCGGAAGAGGTCATGAACACGGCCCGCGCCGCCGAGAAAATGGGCATCGAAATCGTCACGTGCTTCACCGGCTCCAGCATCTGGCCATACCTGTATTCCTTCCCACCGGTGCCGCAAAGCTGGATCGACGACGGCTTCAAACTCCTGGCCCAGCGGTGGAATCCGATCCTGGACGTTTTCGGCGAGTGCGGCGTGAAGTTCGCGCTGGAAGTGCACCCGACGGAAATCGCATTCGACATCGTGACTGCCGAGCGGGCGCTGGAGACGCTGGACTGGCGGCCGGAATTCGGCTTCAATTTCGACCCCAGCCACCTGCACTGGCAGGGCGTGGACCCCGTGAAATTCCTCCGCAAGTTCCGCGACCGCATTTACCACGTGCACATGAAAGACGCGATCGTCACGCTCGACGGCGAGTCGGGCATTCTCGCCTCGCACCTGAATTTCGGCGATTACCGCCGCGGCTGGGATTTCCGCTCGCTGGGCCACGGCGCGGTGAATTTCGAGGAAATCATCCGCACGCTCAACGACATCGGCTACGCGGGCCCGCTTTCCGTCGAGTGGGAAGACACCGGCATGGACCGCCTGCACGGCGCGAAAGAGTCGCTGGAGTTTGTCCGTAATCTCGCGTTTTCGCCCAGCCGAATCGCGTTTGACGGGGCGTTCGACAAGTCGAATCAGTAGACGTCGAAATTTATTCGGATACGAAATACCCAACTTTTTACCTGCTTTTTATTCACCACAGAGAGCACAGGGAACACAGAGAATAATTGTTTTATCCCATTTTCTCTGTGCTTACTGTGGTGAATTTTTGTCGTTTTCGATGGTTCGTGACCAAGGCGAATGACACTTTAAAACTTCACTTCGGCGCCGAGGAACCCGGAGTGGGAGATGGCGCGGGTGGCGTAAATGAAGTCGTAATCGGCGGACAGGCGGAAGCGGTTGTTGTATCCCAGGAAGATTTCGCCGCCGATACCCAGGTTCACCAGGTTGCGGCCCATCTTCGCGCCGCGGAGCATGGTGGACATGCCGGGGACGTCGACGAAGCTCGCGGAGAGTTCGCCATAGCGGTCGACGAAGTTCAGAGCGTACTGCATGCGGGTCGTCATGTGCACGCGGTCGAGCCACCGGTATCGCGAGTTAAGTCCCAGTCTCATCAGGACTTGCGCCATGTTGCCATCTCCGTAGGCCATGGCCGGCTGACCGGCGCTTGCGTCGGTGAACCCGTCTGTCCACGCCTGCTGATAATCGATCGCCAGCAGGGGCATCAGCGTCATGTAGCTGTCGCAGTAGATCGGTCTGATGGCCTCGATGCTGCCGTAAAGCGCGTGGCCGTTATAATCGCTGCCGAATCCGCTGAGCCGATTGGTGTAGTCGTAGGTCTGGTATCCGTAGCCGAAAAATAGGTTGAAATACAGATACTCATGCGTATGCAGCTGGCTGTAAATGCCGATGGTGTAATCTTTTGCGTCGACTTTCGCCAGGCGGTTGTAGGCCCGCGGTTGGCCGTAGCTGAACATCGCGCCGATGGCGAAGTTGTTCATCAACTGCTTGTCGACGCCCAGCAGCATGGCACTGCGGCGCTGGTGATAAGCCAGGGCGTCATTGCTGTGCGACAGGTTGTCGGCGACGAATTGTCCTTCGAACCAGAATTGATGCGACGTGGGGCGACACCTGCCCACGTTGTAGACCGTGGTTTCGCAGCAATACTGCTCGTCCATTAACTGATAGAGCCGTTTGTTGGTGCGCTGCCACGGCCGCCACAGGGCGATGGTCAGGGCGTCGGCCGCTACTTCTCCGGCACCGAGACGGTCGAGGGCCGCGACGATGTCGTCGCTGTCTTCCATGGCGTAAAGCGCGTCGTAAAAACCGGCGATCGCGGGGTCGCCACCGGCCCGGTCAAGCAGCGCGCCCAGACGCTGGAGGTTGCGGCGAAGGCCGTTGTCCTGCGCGAATGCTTCGACTGATATTGACGCGTATGCCATGCCCATGTAATAAAAAACGTCGTCGCTGCTGAAGACGGCCTCTTCGCTTCGCAGGACGGTGGACTTGTTGAGCATCCCGGCCAACTGCGTTTCGTCCAGCGCCTCGGTGGAGGTGATGATCTGGTCGATCGTTACGTTTTGTCCCGCGCTGAGCGTCGGGCCGTTGATGACGGCGATATTCGCGTCTTCTTCGAGGTAAAGTTCGTAGACCGTGAGCTTGCCGACGGAGGCATTGATCTCCAGCGTCGCGCCGGAGTCGACGTAAAGCGTGTCGCCGGACGTCACGGCGTCGGTGCCTGCCAGGGTCAGCTTCGCGCCGTTGAGGACGCCGATTCCGCCGGTGAAATTCAGGCCGTTGTTGAACGTTGCGGTCGTCGTATCTCCTGTGACGATAAGCGTTTGCGACGCGCCGCTGAGTTTCGTGTCGGTGGTGCTCTGGATGTCGAAATCGCTGAAGGTGTATTGCCCGCCGTAGATGACCATGTCGGCCACTTGCATCGTCTGGGAGAGCGTGATATCCTGATTTTGTGCCGCGGCGCCGAAATATACCACGTCGCCAGGGGCGAACTGCGTGACGAATGGCGTGTCGCCGGGGTTGTCGGTCCAGTTTTCAGTGTCGAGGTCCCAGGCACCGTCGTTGTCGCCGGTCCAGCTGAGGACGGTGTTGAAGTCCACCATCATATCCAGCACGAGATCCGTGCCGTCGGTGGTGGAGAACTGCATGGCCAGGCGGTCGTTGGTGCCGCTCCAGATGAGGCGCGCCAGGGCGTTGTCGGCATCGAAGCCGGTGAAGTTGTCGCTGTTGGTGGACAGTAGGGTGTAGGTGCCGCTGGCCCAGGAGTTGAGCTTCACGGCGAAATTCAGGATGTCGCCGGTGATGAAGTTGTAGTTTTGGGCGTCCAGCGTCAGTCCACCGCCGCAGTTTATCAGGTCGTAGGCGAGGATGGAGTCGGCCTCCAGGGTGATGGTGTCGGCCATGATCGTTCCGGCGTTGCTGACGGCCAGGGTCGCGCCGGTGTTGAGGGTGTAGCTGCCGACATTGTTCGCGGCGCCGTAAATCGCGCCGTTGGTGAGTTTCATCGTGCCGCCGAAGACGGCGGTGTGGCCGTAGACCTTGGACTGGTGAGTGTCGAAGAGCACGGTGCCGTCGGTGACGGTCGCGCCGCCGTCGGTGCTGTTGATGTGGATGGTGAGGTTTTGATTCGCGTCGCTGTTGCGGACGGGGTCGTAGAACAGCACGCTTTGCCCCGTGTTGGCGGCGAGGGTGAGCGTGCTGGCGTTGGAGGTGTTGTCCGCGTAAATGGCATTGGCGCCGGTGACGTCGGTGTTGCCCTGGAAACGAATGTCGCCGTCGGAGGCGAAGAGCGTGATGTCATAGTAGGCCAAAATCGCGCCGCCATCTCCGTCCGTGGAGTTTCCGACGAAGGTATTTGTGCCGCCGGTAATCGTGAGGTTGGAGCAGTAGATTGCGCCGCCGCCGACTATTGTTGAGTTTTCGGCGAAGGTATTCGTGCCGCCGGAAATGTGGAGATCGGTATTGCAAAAAATTGCCGCGCCGCCGGCTGCGGTGTTTTGGAGGAAGCTGTTCGTGCCGCCCGCGATCGCGATACTCTGATTGTTATAGACTGCACCGCCAAAAGAGGTTACCGAGTTTCCGGAAAATATCATGGTTCCGGTGGAACCGACTTCGCCGAGGGTCAGATTCGAGTAGAAGTCGCCATTCACGATGCCGCCGTTGCCGGGTGTGATGAAGCCGTCGAAGATAAGCGTCGCCCCGTCGGCGGCTTGGAGTGTGAAGTCGCTGAACTGCGAGGATGTGCCTGCCAGGATGTGGATGCGCTGGTTCATCGTGCGGGTGTCGGAGCCATTCAGTCCGGCGAATGTCAGGGAATCGGCGCCGGTGATGAAAATTCTGCCGCCGACGATTTCACCGCCCTCGAAAATCCAGTCGCCGGATTGAATTTCCATACCGGGGTTGGCGCCGAGTGCAGCGATTTGCACCCCGTCGGCATTGATGGTGACGGTGCCGCCGGACGCATAGCCGGTGGCGCCGAAGACCACCGCGTCGCCGTGGAAGAACTGATCCGTGGCGGTGGGGTCGAGTCCGGTCAAGTCCCAGTTACCGGTTGCCGTGTTCCAGACACTGTCGGTTTGGCCCGTCCAGTGCGCCAGCTGTTGGGTGATGCCGTTGGCGGTGAGCGTGAGGGTGTCGCTGGCGGTGGAAAGCGTGAAGGCGGCGGCTTCGCGCGTGCCGCTGAGGGCTTCGCCGTAGACCATCAGCGTTTTGTCGGTGTGGGTGATGCCGGTGGCGTAGACCAGTTCGTAGGTACTGCCCGTGGTTAGGCCTTCGAAATTTCGCAGGTCGATGTTCGCGGCGGCGTCGACGAAAGTGCTGGTACTGAACGTAAGGTTCCTCGTGACGCCTGCCGTGGCAGTATCCACGGCGCCGGTCATGTCGAACGCCAGGGTCGTGCCGGCTTGCAACGTAACGGTATCGACTTGTATCCCGTTGTGGAAGGTGTCGGAAAGCAGGGTCGCGTCGGCGTTGAGGGTGAAGCTGCCGATGGTGTTTGCGGCCCCGTAAATAGCGCCGTTGGCCAGTTGCATCGTGCCGCCGAAGACGGTGGTGTTGCCGTAAACCTGGGAGACGTGGGTGTCGAACAGGATAGTGCCGCCGGTGGAGGTCGCGCCGCCGTCGGTGGAGTTGATGTCAATAGTGAGGTTTTCATTCAGCGACTCGCTGCGGACGGGGTCGTAGAGCAGGATGCTGCGGCCCGCGGCGGCGGCGAGAATGAGCGTTTTCTCGTCGCCGTCGTTCCACAGAAAAATGGCGTTGGCACCGAAGGAGTCGGTATTCCCATGGAAGAGAATGTCGCCGTCGGAGGCGAAAAGGGTGGTGTTGCCAGTGACGAAAATCGCGCCGCCCATCACACCGCTATTGTTGAGGAAGGAGGCGGTGCCGCCGGTGATGGCGAAATCGCCGTAGCCGCAAATCGCGCCGCCATAATAGTTGTCGGCGGAATTGCCGGTGAAGATGGTCGTGCCGCCGGCGAACGTGATGTCGGAACCGACGATTGCGCCGCCGTCGCCACTGTCGGCCACGTTGCTCGAGAATATCAGTGTGCCGGTGCCGCCCGCGGAGCCGAGGGTGATCGAATCGCCGTTAATCACGCTGGCGCCGAAGTTATAAAAGCCGTCGAACGTGAGCGTGGCGCCGTCCGTAGCATGGATGGCCAGCGGGCCTATGGTTTCGGCAAAACGGCTCGTGCCCGGCGCCGGACTGGCGGGCGTGATGGTGCCTTGGCCGGTGACGGTGACGGATTTGTCGCCGAAATCGAATGGCGTGTCGGGTTGCATGGAATCGTCGGTGCCGTCGAGACGCAGCGTGACGGTGTCGCCGTCCTCCCACACGATTCCCGCGGCCTGCATGTCCGCCAGGGTGTGGAAATTCGTCGCGGAAACGTCCTGTGTCGGGTCGACGGTGTAACTCTCGGCACTGGCCATCATCAGCGGCGCGGCCCACAACATCCCCACCAGCGCCAGGCGGTGGGCCGTTTTGAGAAGTTTTGATTTTCGCGGCACGCTGCGATTCGTTTTCGACTTCATGTCTGTTTCCTTCCCTTTTTACAGAAAATCTCCGGTCTATTCATGATTTATCGGCCGGAAAACTTAATTTATTCAGAGAAAATCGCGTAATCGGAAGATTTTATGCAAATTATCACCGCGAAGAACGGGAATGGAGGTTTCGACATTCACAAAACAGCAGCCGGGAATGGAGCGCAGCGGAATGACCGGATTGAAGCGGCGATTTATTCTCCCCTTCCGAAAAGCTGACTGGAATGCCCTGACATTTTCCCAGTTCGATCCGGTCATTCCGCAACACTACGTTCCGCTTCATTCCCGGCTGCTGTTCTTGTGAATAGATAAATTGGGTGAGTTGCTCTGGTTGATGAAAAATGAGCTAAACGCATTAAAATTGCGCTGAAAAAACCGAAGAAAATCGCGGCAAGCGAGAAAACGGGAAAGAAAAAATCGGGGCGACACGATTTGAACGTGCGACCTCTGCGTCCCGAACGCAGCGCTCTAGCCAGGCTGAGCTACGCCCCGATATAAAGCATAAGAGGCAGTATACCAGCCAGGCATTTTTTGGCAAGGAGGGTGCCGGGCATTTTTATCAAAAACATTTCGTGTGGGGTGTGGCCGCGATTCCCTACACTCTACACCCCGAAGAAGCGCTCATTATGTGTGCGTAAAAGGAAGAAAAGGGGGAGGAATCCGACTTTTTACCAAAAAAATGGCAATTATTCCCGGGGGGGAATTGAAATCCCTCCCTGCTTTGGAGTAGAATATAGAATAGTAAGGGTTTCTATAGACACCGTTGCCGGTGCCTTTATTTAAATATTATTAACAGGTCCGCCGCCCAGATCCTCGTCCCGCGGCGGTTCGTATTTTTGTAAAAGGAGAAATTCACCGATGTTGTGGAACCGATCGCCTGTTTCCATGAAGTGGTATGTAACGCTTTTCTTTATGACCACGCTCCTGTTTTTTGGAGCCCGCGCTGAAGCTCAAACTGACCCGGCCAAAGAAGAGGCCCGTCAAAAAGAAAAAGTCGACCGTGAAACGCGGCGTTTTCTCAAAGCGCTGCAGGAGGCCGGCTATTACGATGTCGGAATTTTTTATCTGGAGAAAAATAAAGACAGCTTGCCCGAGGACGTCCAGGAAACCTACGATTTCCAACTGGCTTCGATGCGGATGAGCTACACGAGCATGATCGCCGACAACACACAGCGTCTGGCGGAGCTGGATAAAGCGATAGCGCTTTTCTTGAAGTTTATGAAGGAACATCCGAAGCGCAACGAGGTCAATATTATTCGTGAACTCTATCCGAAAATTCTTTTCGGCCAGGCTGGCTATGACATGCAGCGGGCTAATCTCCCGGATGTGCCCGCCGCGGATAAAAAACAGTACATGGAAAGCGCGCGAAAAACGCTTGCCACCGCCGAGCAATTCCTGACGGAAGAGGATAAGAAAGTCACGGAAGAAAATAAAGCGTATGAGGCCGAGTGGAAAAATTACGACGCCAAATACCGGAAGCTCAACGAGGAGCTCCGTAATCGAACGAACGATCCCGGCGCGACGGCCCCGATTTCGCGCGAAGACCAGCAGGAGATCACGCGCCTGACCGAGTTGCGGCAAAGCACGTCCAACCTTGCGAACCACATGCGTTATAACCTAGCGAACGTGGTTTACGAGACGGCCAACACTTACGAGAAAGGTTCCAAAGAATACGCCGACAAACTGGAGGAGGCCCGGGCGAAGTTCAGCAATTTCTGGGTGCGCTATGCGGAAACGCGTGCGTTGGTAGCTTACCAGGGCCGATTGCGCGAAGGGGAGATTCTGGTGGAGCAGAAAAAAATCGAAGGCCGGGGGAACGCGCTGGAGGTGCTCAAAGACCTGTCCAACGCGCTGAGTGGAGATGAATTTCCCGGCCTTTATTCCGCTGCGCTGGGTGCGTATTTTATGTGTTTCGTCGAAAAGGCGCCGACGCCGGACGAGTGGGACGAAGCCCGCCAGGCCTTTACCAAGTGGTCGCGCACGCCGGACGTGGACAAGACGGCGAAATATTCGCTGGATACGACGCTGGATTACGCGCGGATGCTCGGCGCCCAGGCGAAACGCCTGAAGGAAGACGATCCCGAGCGGGCGAAGCTCACCGACGAGGTTTCGAAGCTGCTGGTGCCGATGCTGAAGCGTTTCGAGCCTCACCGCTACAATATTAACCTGGTTCTGAAGGAATACGCGCCGCAGAACGTGAAGGAAGAGTCGGACCTGACGATGGAGAACTACCATCTGTCCAAATCCTACGAAGAAGTCATGAAGTTCGTCAACAAGCTGACGCGCGAATACTCCGACAAGCAGAAGCTTTACCGCGCTGAAACCGACCCGACGAAGCGTGAAGCGCTGCGGATGGAGCTGGAGAAAATCGCCCGTTCCATCCTGCCTGTGCACGCGTACCTGGAAACACTCAAGGACAGCATGCTCGGCGACACGAACAAGACCACGCTGCTGCTGGATCAGCGTTACCGCCGTGCCGGTCTTTTAAACGCGGCCGGTTATCCGCTGGACGCGACGGTCGTTTATGATATGATCGCGTTTCGATACACCGCTTCTCCGCTGGCCAATCCGGCAATGGACGCGATGTCGCAGCTCTACGCGGCGATGCTCGAAAACCGAGTGAATGAGATGATTCACAAGGAGAAAAGCCTGGCCGAGGCGAAAACGGCGGTGATGTACGAGCTGCAGTCGCTGGTGAAGGTGATGGAGGCTTATGCCGCGAAGAAAAAGCTGACGGAAGACGACAAAACCCGTATCGAAAGCGGCTGGCAGCGGGTCTGCCGATGTTTCGTTCTGGTCGGCGACGTGAAGAACGCGATGAAATATTTGGAAAGAATTCCGGACGCCAGCCCGTTCCGTTCCGACGCTGAGGGGCAGGTCGGCGGCGCCATCTGGAAGGCGTATAACGCAGACTCCCGTGCCGAGGAATCCAAAAAATTATTCACCCAGGAGGAGGCGAAGCAGTGGCGTGAGGACTCGCTGAAGCTGCTGGACAGCAGTTATAAAAAGCAGCAGGAAGCGGTGAAGAAGGGCAAGAACATTTCGTCCGCGATGGTGGGGGCGATCGTCCAGTTGTGCCAGATTTATAATCAGGCCGGGCAGATGACCAAAACGATGGAGGTTTTACAGAACCCGACGATTGGCCCGTACACGCTGCTGAAAAACGATTCGCCCGCCGCGCAGCCCAACAAGCAGGCCATTCTCAGCGCCGCCCTGCAGGCTTTCGTTTCCGAAAACGACACCGCCGAGGCCGAAAAGGTGATGAACCGTCTGGACGAGTTGGCCAAGGCGGAAAGCCAGGCTGGCGGAAACGCCAACACGCGGCTGACGCAAATGTATTTGAATCTCGGCCGCGGTCTGGAGGAAAGCCTCCAGCAGATGAAGGCCGAGGGCGATACGGAAATGATGGGCAAGGTGCAGAAGGGATTCGAGATGTTCCTGGAGCGCATCATGCAGCGCGACGCGAAATACAGCACGCTGACGTGGATCGCCCAGACATACGTCAGTCTCGGCGACGGCCTGATGGACACTAAAGGCCGCAAGCGGATTGTCAGTCCGGCTGCGAAAAAATACTACGAAGCCGCCGTGACAGCGTATAAACGCATTATTGATCTGTGCAAAGCCGACCCGTCTTTCAGTGGATCGGCGAAGCCCGAAGCCCTGCTGGACGGCCTGAACAAGCGTCTGGCCGAGACGTACGTCAAGGCCGGCGATTCGACGGAAGGGCTGAATATTTACGTCGAACTGCTGCGCGACGGCCCCAATAATATCGACTTGCAGGTCGAGGCCGCGAACATCATGTGGGACATCGCCCAGAATGCGGACGACAAGGATCCGAAAAAGAAGATTCAGTATCTGATTTATACCCAGGCGGGGATGTTCAAGGAATATATCAAGCCGGGCGACAAGACGAAAACGAAGGATAACATCATTTACGGCTGGGCGAGGCTTTTCAAGACGACGAAGGATTTCAAACTGGAATGGACCTTGGACACCCCAGCGCTGATGAAAAAACCCGAGATGTCGGAAGCTTTTTACAACAAACGCCGCGGTCAGCAATTCCTCAGCGTGCTTCGCATGGCGGAAATCAGCGTCGAGCTTTCGAAGCTGTACGACACGCCTGAGAAGAAGAAGGACTCGCTGAGCAAGGCCCAGGGCTACATCGAATCCCTTTACCGGCTTTACGGCGTCAACGCCGACGGTACGCCGCGGCCCAGTGCCTTCGGCGATCTTTACAACGAGTTCGACGAAACCTACCGGGAAATCCAGTTGTTGCAAAAAGTGCCCAAGGCCAAAGCGCTGGGCCTGCAAAGTATCGAGACCGTTAAGATTGATCCGCTCATCGAGGACAAGGAGGCGCCCCTGGCCGACATAAAGGAAGATGCTGATCGGGCCGCGGAGTTGGAGCAATACCTGGCGGAAGAAGAGATAAGGGAGAAAGTGTTCCAAGCGGCGGCTGAGGAGCAGGCGAAACCCACGGATCCGGTGCTGCTTTACAGTATCGTCGGCGTTACGGCGCTGGTGATGCTGGGGGCGCTGTTCTTCATGATGCGTCGTCGCAAGCCGTCGAGGGCCGAGCTGCATCGTCGGGAAGAAATGGCCACGACCGAGTTTTCCGAGATTCCGACGGGGGAAACCTCGCCCGAGTTCCAGGCGCCGGTGAAGATCGAGGGTGTGACGGACGACGACGCGGTTGTGCCCGGCGAAGCCTCGACCGAGCTGTTCGCTTCCCTGGGAATCGGCGACGCGCCGGCGGGGAATGTGGACGGTGACATGAAAATCGACTTTTTCGCTTCGCCGGAAGAGAAAAAGGCAGCGGCCCTCGCGGCCCGGCGTGCCGCCCAGAAACCCACCACCCGGCCTGGAGAAAAATCCGCCTCGCCGGACGGAAAGAAACCGGTTTCGCCGAACGGGAAAAAGCCGCTTCTGAAGAGGCCGGCCCCGAAAGACGATGCGAAGTCGGAAGACGGCGACGCCGGGGACAAGGCTTCCGACGAGGCTTCCCCGAAACCGACGGTCAAGCGGATCATCAAGCCGGTGGTGAAGAAGCCGGAATCATCCGCCGACCCGGCCCCCAAGCCCGACGCCGATGCCTCGGCCGCGGAGCCGGAAGACGAAACCTGAGTTATTCCGTATAATTAACCTATATTCGTTCTTTTATGATATCGTATTTTCAAGGAGAAAAAAATGAAACGACTTTTCCCGATCTGCTGCGTTTCGGCGATCCTGTTTTCCATGGTCGCCTCGTCTTCGCATGCGGAGGATGCCATCAAGCAGCTCAGCAACGGCCGAACGACGCGCGGCAACATTACGAATATGACGCCCGACGAGGTAACGATCAATTATAGCGGCGTGCCCACGAAGATCCCCGTCGGCGATATCGACACGCTGACGTACGAAGGCGAGCCGGCCCAGTTTTCCCAAGCGCGTCGTCAGATGGGAGCCAGCCAGTTCGAAGATGCCCGCGCGTCGCTGAACCAGATCAGTGCCAACTCCATCGCCAGCGCCAGTCTGAAGGTGGAGCTGGAATTTCTCAAGGCGTATGCCAACGCCCAGATCGCCATCCGTGGCGGCGACGCGAGCCTGAACGAAGCCGCGACCGGATTGGAGGCGTTTATTAAGGCCAATCCCAAAAATTACCGTATTTACGAGTCCGTCCAGCTGCTGGGCGACCTGTACATGCAGATGAATCAGAAGGAGAAGGCCCTGGCGCAGTTCAACAAGCTGCTGAATGTCGAAAACCCGATGCTGCGCGTTCGCGGCTCGCTGGGCAAAGCGTCCGTCCTGCTGGACACGGCCACCGAGAAAACCTCCAAAGAAAACGCGAAAGAAGCCGGCGCGCTGTATAAAACGGTGAAAGACCTCGTGGACAGCGGAGAAGTCAAGGCCCAGAAAGAGCTACTGCTTCTGAGCGTGGCGCTGGGCATGGCCCGCTGCAAGGCGATTACCGATAAGGCGGCGGAGGCCGAGAAAGAAATCCAGCGGCTGCTTCCCCAGATCCCGGCCGAGAACGTCCAGATGAACGCCCTGGCGTACAACACCCTGGGAACGGCCCTGAAGCTTCAGGAAAACAAGACGATGGATGCCATCGCGGCTTTCCTTCATACGCACTTGCTGTACAGTAACGACCCGATTCTGGATCGCCAGGCGCTTAACGAACTGATCAATCTGTATCGCAACGGCGTCAATAATGAAGGCCGGGCCGTCGCGCTGGAGAAGGAGCGGAAAGACCGCTACGGAAATTAAGGTGAAAACGACCGAAAATTTGGAAAATTCAAGTCGCGGTCGTTGATTTTTTAAGGGTTTTGCTGTAAACTGTAATAGCCTGTTTTGTTTCCATTTTAAATCTCTGTGTTTTGGATGGCCGTGAGCCGCCAAAACCCGAATTGGAATGGGCGGCAGGCATAGGATTCGCTGGGGATTTTTTGGGGAAACCGACCTGCTTCCTGTGTTGGAAGTTGCGTCGTTTTTTCCAATGGACCCCCACTTTTTCAAGTAGTCCATGTGTACCAAAAAACGTTAACGTTTTATTTTATCCATACTTTTGGAGGTTCTTATGAAAAAATGGTTGTTGGGTTGGTTCAGTGCCGGTTTGTGTTCGCTGTTGATCGGCGTCTTTTCTGTCAGTGCGTTCACGGCGGTGACACTTCTGGATACGCAGCAGGTGGTGGCCCAGGATGATGACGAAGATGCCGGTGGCGGTGCCCCGACTGCCACCGCAA
This sequence comes from Thermoguttaceae bacterium, assembly GCA_031553595.1. Taxonomy (GTDB): domain Bacteria; phylum Planctomycetota; class Planctomycetia; order Pirellulales; family Thermoguttaceae; genus RGIG3701. The sequence goes on from JAVBLI010000028.1 coordinate 27,571, forward strand.
GTAAGGAGTCCTTCCTTTACTGGGTGTATAAATCGCTGGGCCCGCTATATAGTTTCGTGTTCCTCGCGATTTCCTTCTTCCTTGTGGCGCTCTCCTTCAAATATGGCATGGCGCTGCGGCGCGACCAATACATCCCGCCGGGACTGGCGGAGCAGTTTGAAGGGCTGCTGAGTGAACGCCGCTTCCAGGAAGCGTATGAAATGACGAAAAACGACGAATCCTTCCTCGGCCAGGTGCTTTCCGCCGGGTTGGCCAAGCTCGCCTCCGGGTATGATAAATCCATGCAGGCCATGGAGGAAACGACCGACAACCTCAGCATGACCACGGAGCACGGCATCAGCCTCATCGGTTTGATCGCGGCCACCTCCACGATGATCGGACTTTTGGGAACGGTGCACGGTATGATTATGTCGTTTAACGTCATCGCCCAATTGACCACGCCCCCGAAGCCCAACGAGCTTGCCGGCGGTATTTCCACGGCTATGTTCACGACCATCGTCGGTCTTATTCTTTCGATCCCGGCGACGATCGTTTATACGATTTACCGCAACCGGCACCAGCGTCTGGTGTTCGACGTCAGCCTGCTCAGCGAAGACCTGATCGGTAAAGTGCTGGCACTGGCCCAGAAAAAATAACAAGATTTACGGCTCATCTTACCATGCAGCGGATCGGGAAAACAGAAACGCCTTAACGGCCTGCTTTCCTGATTCGCCCGCATGAATCCTACGATAAACGGGAGATTAATGAATGTCCAAAAGAAAAAAAGGGTCTGCAAAAGCCGAAGGCGACATGACACCGATGATTGATATGGTGTTCCAGTTGCTGATTTTTTTCATGATCCTGATTAACTTTTCGCAGGCGGAGCAGAATCAGCGGGTGCGTCTGCCGGAAAGCGACTTGGCCAAGCCGCCCGAACAGCCGCTGAAGGACTCGTTTACGCTTCACATCGCCTCGAAGGATCCGGCGAATCGTGATAACCGGCATTATGAGATTCTTTTCGGGGCCGATAAGGCGGATTCCCCGGAAGATCTCGCCAGCCATCTTCCTCGTTTGATCGAAGAATCGAAGCGCAGCGGGAAAACGGTGAAGGACATCACGGTGGTCATCCGGGCGGACCTGGCGGCAAAGACCGGTTATGTTCAGGAGGTGATCCAGGCGTGTCAAAAGCAAAAACTTGAAAAATTCGTCTTGCGTGCGCAAGGAAGAGAATAAACAGGAGGAATTGCGATGGTGAAAAAACAAACCGTCCATGAATCCCCGAAAGGGGACATGACGCCGATGATCGACATGGTGTTCCAGCTTCTGATTTTCTTCATTCTGATGTTTAAAATCGTGATTCCGGAAGGCGACTTTGCGATCAAGATGCCGGCCCTCGGTGGCCCAGCGGATGGCCCGCCGGTGGATTCGATTACGATCCAGTTGAAAGCGGACCGGGACGGCAACCTGACCACGGTTAGCTTAGCCGGTCAGACGTTTCGCGGAACGACGGAAGGGCTGGAGCAGTTAAGGACCTACGCCCGCAAGTTGCTTGGCGGTAAGGCGATGGAGGCCCAGGCGACCGAAATCGAATTGGTATGCGATTACGATTTGAAGTATAATAACGTCATCCGTATTATTTCAGACTGCACCGGGTACGTCGACAAAGGAAAAGTGGTGAAACTGGCGGAAAAGATCAAATTCCGTCCACAGCCGAAGCAGAGATAATGCTTTCGCGGCCGGTGTAAAATCGGTGAAAGTGACGGCGCCGTCCGGGGCAATGAACCCGGCCGGCGTTTTTTCGTTTCAACGTTCTTATTCCTTCACGTAATATTTCGTGATGTCGATTCCGCCGCGGACTTCCTCCTCCAGGAATTTCAGGCGGGACTCGAGTTTATCCACCGTCCGGCGGAGCAGAGCGAGATTCTGTTCCTGCGGATCTTCGGTTTTCTGCCGGGGGACCGTGGGATAATCCAGGTGGCGCTGAAACGCGGAAAAGAGGAACATCGGGTCTTTCTGCCGCGTGGCCAGGGCGATTCGGCCTTCCTTTTCCCCGAAAAGTACCGGCTTTTCCGGCGGCTGGGCGGTGATTTTTCGCTGGATGCGGTAATATTCGCTGCGGACGTAAATGAGGTCGGCGATATCCACGATTCCCAACTGCCGCCGCACGACGAGAATCCACTGCTGCCAGTCGCTGTCATAAACCGGATCATCGGCCACGGCCCGCAGTGCCTGCTCATACCGCAGACGGTTCCGGCTGATGGCCTCCAGCTGATACATGAACATCCCCGCACGCCCCATTCCGCTGGCGCGACACCCGGCTTCTTTCTCCAGAATTTCCAGGGCCACGCGGAAGTCGAATTTCCCTTCATCCCGCTCGGCCTCTCGCATGATATACGTCTGAAAGGGCGTGAAATAATGGTTCATGCGGGCCATGGCCGGCGCCATCACACCGCTGTGTTTGAGCTCCATATACATGAATTCCATGGCCATGGGCAGTTGCGTGGTGGCAAGAATTTCATGCCGCAGATTCCGCAAGAGTTCCTGCGTGGCCGTACCCTGCATTCGCTCCCGCAGCGTTTTAAACAGATACGCCTGTTCCACGTATTCTTCACGCGGCAAAATTCGGGAATCGGCAGGGGAATTGGTGGACATGCTATGCGGGGGTGGTGAACGGGGGGACGTGGATAGGAAGTCATGCCGCGTGGAACGCCGAGCATGCGTCCACGCCGTGAAGTTCACTCCATTTCGATCGGCTCAAATTGCCGGAAGCACATGCGGTAAAAGGTGTCGTTTTCCTCAAAAATCGCGTATCCCATTTTCGCGTTCCGCCCGCGCGGATCGCCCACGGAGCCCACGCCGATAAAATATTTCATGGGCGGCTCGGCCGGGAATTTTTCGAAAATCCACTCCAGCTCGCCGACGCCGTTCGGCTTCACTTCCTTTAACTCCGAGCTGATGACATCCTGGCAGTGTGTGTGGCCATGAATGCCGAGATAATGGATCATGCGGAACTCATACGCGGCGGCCCGCGGGTCGTAAATGTCATTCTTGCCCACATACCCATGCAGAGGAAAACGCGGCGAGCCGTGAAAAAACATGGTTCCGTTTTCCGGCTGGGTGTAAATCCGGTCCAGGCCGTTCAGGAATTCCCACCGCCGTATATTCTCTGGCGTGTTCTCGCATAATTTTTGGTAAAGAAAATGCGTGCCCGGGAATTCGGCGTTTTGGTCGGCATCATTCAGAATCACCGCCAGGTCGCGGTTTCCCAGCAGGGCCAGGTCGGAAAGCTCCATGAGCAGGTCCAGGCACCGAATGTCATACTCCGCCATTCCGGGCTCGCAACTGAAAATATCTCCCAGATAAATCACCTCGTCCACCGCCTGGCAGCATAAATCTTCCAGCACGAAACGCAGTGCCGGCAGATTTCCATGTACGTCACTCAAAATGGCTTTTCGCATTTACCGTCCATCCTCACGTATTTCCTAATAAAGTTTCATATCCTTTTATGGTACACGAAAACTTCCGGGAAGTCAATTCACCGCAAAAAAAGCGGGCGGATCACGAGTCACCCGGGCTGGCGGATTTCTCCAATCGACGCTCCTCCGCAGCGCTGCGACGCGCGTAAATCGGAAGCATGTCCCACAGAGAATCCCGCTGCCCTGCCAGGAAACGCTCCCGCGCCATTCGCCCCACCGTCACCGGCGTAATCCGCCAGCATTCTTCCGGCACACATTCCACTGTCCGCGGCAGAAACGCTTTTTTTCTGGCGAGGATCGGCCCGGTCACCGCGATTTTCCCGTCCGTTTCCGCTTCCCGTGCCAGGAACGCCACCCACGCATCAAAATCCGCCAGCCGCATGTCATCCCACGGTTTCATACGTGAAAAGCACGGCGTTTCCGCATTTTCACACGCACCCGCCGAGGCGTTTTCCGCATTCTCCGCCACGTATGTCCGCGTGATTACGTCCCCACGCTGGGCGTCCATCACCGCCGCCACCCGGCGAAACTCCGGCGGCGCGCTCTCCGCCAGCACGTCCAGCGTGTTCAGCCCGAGCACCGCGGCACCTGTCACGTACGCGAACGTTTTCGCAAAAGTCACCCCCACACGCAGCCCCGTAAAAGACCCCGGCCCCACCGGCAGCGCCACCAGCGCCACCTCCCGTGGCTCCCACCCGGCATCCGCCAGCAGCCCGGTCACCGCCGGCGTCAGAAATTGCGCACTGCGCTGGTCCGCCGTGAGCGTCACCTCACGGACCACCTCCATATCCTCCATCAGCACCACGGACGCCGAGACGTCCAGTGTTTCCAGGGCAAGAATTTTCACACCATTTCTCCCGATTTATAAAAACACACGCCACTGCGTTACGGCCGGTGGCGTGCGTTTCATCTTTTCACCTTACACCCTGCACCTTACGCCTCATAAGGCGCGGCGGATCTTCCGTCTCCGCGGGTCACGCACGGGTTTTTCCGGTTCCTGCGTTTCTCCGCCGTCTTTATCTTCCGCGTCACCGCCCGCCAGCTGGGCCTGCGAGATGCTCTGTACTTGCGAAACACTCGCCACGCTGCTGAAGCCGGGGATTTCGTCGCGCTGCAGAAGCCGATTAATCCGCATTTCGATTTTTGTCAGCTCACTGCCCTCTTCCGGGGTGACGAACGAAAACGCCACGCCCTCCCGGCCCATCCGCCCCGTGCGCCCCACGCGATGCACGTAATCGTCGCAGAAAGACGGAATGTCATAATTAATAATGTGGGAAATGTTCGAAACGTCGATTCCCCGGCCCACCACGTCCGTGGCCACCAGAAACCGCGTTTTTCCGGAGCGGAAAGAGTCCATCACGCGGTCGCGCTGCCGCTGCTGGAGGTCTCCGTGAATGACGTCCACCCCTTTCAGGTGTTTCGACAGCCGGCGGTAAATTTTCTCCGTGCCGCGTTTCGTCCGGCAAAAGATGATCGCCTGTCGCGGCTGCTCCCGTTCCAGAAGCCGTTCCAGCAAGTCGAATTTCAGCTCCGGATCCACCGTGAAGTAAAACTGCTCGATCGTCTCGCACGAAAGATCTTTCGGCGAACAGTCCAGAATCACCGGCTCACGCATGAAATTCCTCGCGAGGTAACGCACGTCGGAACTCAGCGTGGCGGTCAGCAGCATGGTCTGCCGCGACTGCGGACACTGCTTCAGGATTTTCTCGATATCCGGGCGGAACCCCACGTCCAGCATGCGGTCTGCCTCATCCAGTACCACGACTTTCAGGTGGCCGAGTTTCAGCGAGCCGCGCTTAATGTGGTCCAGCACGCGGCCGGGCGTACCGACGACGATATCCACGCCCTCGCGCAGGGTGGCCACCTGCGGCGGAAGCGGCACGCCGCCGTAAACCGCGAGAATTTCGAAATCCGTGTACTCGGAAAGCTTCCGCGTTTCCGCCTTCACCTGCACGGCCAGCTCCCGCGTGGGCACCAGAATCAGCGCTTGCGGCGCGAAAACATCTTCCTGATATTTAATCGTCTCCAGAATCGGAATCGCGAACGCCGCCGTTTTCCCGGTGCCCGTCCGCGACTGGCCCATCAGGTCATGCCCCTCCAGCGCCACCGGAATCAGGGCCTGCTGAATTTCCGTGGGCGTCTGATATTCCGCGTCCGCCAGACCGTAAAGCACTTCGCGCGAAAGCCCGAACGCCGCGAATTCCGGGCTGATGGACTTTTTCGCGCGCCCGCCTTCCGTCTTCACCGGCACACTGGGTGTGGATGCCGCCGGGGCCGGTTTCGCTGCCGAAATGGGTTTTTCCGCCGGCTTCACCGCGGGCTTTTTCATTTCCTGACGTGGTTTTTCAGCAGAAATCGCTGGCGTTTTCTTTTCATATTCCACCTTCCGCGGCTCAGGCATCCGTGGCTCCGCCTTTTTCGTGGGCCTCTGCTCAGCCACCGCTTTTTCCGGCTGCACTGCCTTTTTTGCCGGCATTTTCTCCGCCACGTGTTTCGCTGGCAGCTTCATCGGCGTCTTTTCCGCCGCATGTTTCACGGGGGCCGGCTTCACCGCGGGTTTTTCCGGCATTTTTTCACGCGTCACCGGCTTCTCACGCATTTCTGTCCGCTGCGGACCTGCTTCGGGACGCGTCTGGGAACGCATTTCGCGCCGTGATTCCTGACGTGTTTCACGCTCTGGACGCGGAGTTTCCACTGCCGCACGGGGAGTTTTCACCACCGGCTCCTGTTTCCGCAGCTCTGGCCTGCGCACTTCCGTCGCTCGTGTTTCCTGCTTTTTCGCCACCGGCGCCGGCGTTTTCTTCACAGGCACGCGGGATTCCGGCTCTTCACGCCGCACACGATCGGCCTCCTGACGCGCCGCCCGTTCCGGCATTTTCCCGTCGCTTTCCGGCTTCACCGCACCCATTTTTTTCGGCGCCATTCCACGCTCCGGCATCTCGTCCCGCACGGGCTGCGGACGCTTCTCACGCCGGGCGTCCCGGTTCATTTCCTCGCGAAAAACCTCTTTCTGAGCCGCAGGGCGTTTCGCGGGCGTTTCCTGACGTTTCACCGGCGTCTCCGGCCGCTTCACGGCCGTTTCCGGGCGTTTTACCGCACCCGCCGGACGCTCAGGACGTTTTACCGTACCTGCCGGACGCTCCGTCCCTTTTCCGTGATAAGACGGCAGCTGCAGATCTTCCGGCCGCATCCCCGGCGGGAGTTTCAGCCCGCGCCGCTTTAATTCCTCCTCCACCGAAAGATGCGCCCAGTCGGCCGTCACCGGACGCTGGTCGCGTTTCCGCACAGACGGCGGATTCACGGACGGATTCGACGCGATATTCACCGCTTTCTTCGCCCGCTTCCGCTTTTTACTCTTTTTCGCCCCGTCTTCTCCCCCGGCATTTCCAGACGGCACCGGAGCCGCGGACGTTACGGCCGTTTTTCTCACACGCCCCGCGTCCTCCGCCTCCGGACGTTTCCGCACGGGCGTTTTCTGGCCGCTTTCCTCCACTGCCGGGCGGAGAGTTCTGCGAACGACTTTTTTCGGTTCCTGCGTGTCCGCGGCATGATTTCTTCCCGCCGGACGCTCACTTCTCGCACCCCATCCACGCGCGTCTTCTCGGGCTGCGGACGGATTTTCATTCCATAAAGAGCCCTGGGGCCTTCTTTCTCTGTTCATGTGTTTCTTCTTGAATTTTCATGTTTTCAGTCGGCTTTCTCTCCGCCGCCCAGGCCGGGTGCTTTCCCCAGCCATGCTTCCAGCGACTCGAACTGCCTGACAAAACTCTGCTCATCCACACCGAGCGGACTCTTGAAATAACAGGCGAGAAAGTCCATATTTCCAGTAAAATGGCGCGTTTTCGCAAGCGCCGTAATGCGGGCCAGGTCCAGAACCAGCGGGGCCGCCAGCAGGGAATCACATCCCTGCCACGTGAACTGAAGCGTCATCGGCGTCCCTAAAAAGCCGCGAAAATGAATGTGATCCCAGGCCGTTTTCCAGTCGCCCAGGCTCTTAATGTACTCGATCGTCACCAGCGTCTGGGGCTTATAACCCAGAATCTGCTCCAGGAGATGATCCTTGCTGACGACCTTCGTGGCTTTATTTGCCGGATTTTCCAGCACAATTCCGTCGCGATTCCCGAAAATGTTATGGCCCACCCAGCTCATGACTTCCAGATGCCGGTGGGCGAACATGGGCGCCAGCACGCTTTTCATCAGCGTTTCGCCCGTTTTTCCGTCATTTCCCGCAAATCGCGCGTTTCTGAGTTTCGCCAACTCGCCCACCGCCGGAGGTGTGGCCCCCAGAGACGGCGTGAAGTTTACGAAATCGTACCCCGCGTCCAGCGCCGCCACCGCGTAAAGCGTACTGGCCGGCAGCGGACACGCCGGGTCATGGAGCGTCTTTTCCAGCGCGCTCCACTGCGTCCACTGCGCATCCCGCGCGGCGAGTTCTTTCACAGAAAGCCGACTTTTACCGTCCGGCTTCTTCGAAAACCGCTCCTCGAAATATGCGCACCGAGGTTCCGTGGACATCAGGTTTATTACGATTAAATGGGAAAGCTGGTTCCGCGCGGCGAAATTCTGCATATCACGCTGGACCCGGCGAATGGCCTCCCACGGCGTTTTTTCCGTGGATTCCGTAACCGGACAAAAATCCGGTGTGGCCATTTCTTCCACCACCGCTCCGCTGTGACGCAAAAGACCCGGACGCACTTCCGCGTCCATCTCCGCAAGACGTTTCAAAAACGGCTTCACCACATCCAGCGCCAGCGCATTCTGCTGGATCAGCTCTTCCGCCGCTTGTGCGTACGAAAACTTGCGGATTTCATGCCCGCCGATCAGAAAATCGGACCAGGAATCCCACTTCACATGCGAAAATTCGGCAAGTTCCGTGGTCAGCCCCACCGGGGGAGCCGTTTTTCGTTGCGTGGCCAGAAGCCCGACCGCCGCCGTTGTGGCCACTCCGCCCCACGCGCCGATCAACCAGATACCCGTGCGTTTTTTTTGCGTCATTTAATCCGAACTTTAATCATAACCTGTTCAAAAAGGCTCTCAGCTTTCAGAGGATACGCTCCCCAGCACTCTGAAAGCCCCTTTATAATAAATAGTATACCACATTATTAAAAAACGCACAGGCAAGATACGCAATCTTTAACAAAAAAGAGAAAAAAACTCGAAGAATAACCGTTAAAAGTGGGCGCAGTCACAAGAAACAGTATTTTAAAACAGCAGCCGGGAGCGGAGCTGAACGAAGTGAAACGCAGAGACCGGATAGAAATGGCGAATTGGTTTCCACTTCTATCCGGTCTCTGCGCGAACGCTCTGCTCCCGGCTGCTGTTTTTGGGGAGTTACTTCACCTCATCCATTTTCACGAATCGCCGCTCCTCGGCCGAGACCAGCGCCGCCTCCAGCACCCGCTGCGTCTGATACGCGTCAAAGAAGCTCGGCAGCGGAACCGTCGGCTCTTCGCCCGCCAGCACTTTCATGATGTCATACGCCATGCTCGTGAACGCGTGCTCGTACCCGATGATGTGTCCGTCGGGCCAGTAATTCGCCACGTACGGGTGCGAGCCGGCATTCGTGCACAGGATATTCGTCCAGCCCTGCACGGGGCGCGGCAGCCGGGCGTCATAATATTCCAGCTCGTTCATTCGCTCGAAATTGAAACGCAGCGAGCCTTTCGTGCCGTTAATTTCGAAGCAGTTACCGTTCAGATGGCCGGTGGCCTGGCGGGCGGCTTCATAAGAGCCCACGGCGCCGTTATTATACTTCACGAGGAAGGAAACCGTGTCGTCCACGGTCACGTCTTCATAACGGTCGCCGGCATTCGCGCCCGCCTTAATGAGCTGATCCTGCGAGATGCCAGCGCCGGTGGTGTCATCCATCACCTTTCGCTTTTTGATGAGCGTTTCGCAGATCGCGCCGCAGATTTCCTCGATTTCCACGCCCGCGACGAAGCGGGTGATGTCCACGATATGCGCGTTCAGGTCGCCATGGGCGCCGCTGCCGGCCAGCTCTTTCTTGAACCGCCACGCCATGGGCACATTCTCCCCGGCCCAGTCCTGAAGATAACGGGCGCGGATGTGCAGAATCCGGCCCAATTCCCCGGAGGTGACCAGCTTCTGCGCGAACGCCACGGCCGGGCAGCGGCGGTAATTGAACCACACGAAGGTCGGCAGGCCTTTCGCTTTCGCCATTTCCGCCATTTTCCGCGCGTCGTCCAGCGTCCCGGCGATCGGCTTCTCGCACGCCACGGGCTTCCCGGCTTCCAGGGCCGCGACGGCCGGCGGCATGTGCATGAAGTTCGGCGTGACAATATCCACCAGCCCGATTTCCGGCGATGCGACCAGCGACTGCCAGTCCGTGGAAATATTCTGCCAGCCCCAACGCTCGGCGAACGCGGCCGGGTTTTCCTGCGCCATTCCGTAAACCGTGTGCATGATCGGCTTCAGCGGCGGCGTAAAGAACCGATTCACCTGCCCCCAGGCATTCGAATGCGAACGCCCCATAAAACCCTGTCCGATCAGCGCGACATTAATCGTTTTCGACATCCGTGTGGTCTCCTTATATTAATATGAACCCAAAAAGTGAACGTGACATTCTGATGAAAAAACTTCCCATCATGACCGATTACCTTCCTTTATAGACGTTTTCCCGGCGAAATTCAAGTGTCCCGCGGAAAAATTTTCGGATTTTACGCAAAACAGCCGTGGTTTTCATACCCAGGTATCCGCAAGAACAGCAGTCGGGAATGCAGCGCAGGGGAATGACCGGATAAAATAGCCGGAATTCTCCCCACTTCGATCCGGTCATTCCGCTCCGCTCCATTCCCGGCTGCTGTTTTTTGTTTCCACCGATTATAAAACCGCGTTAAAATCCCCCCACAAAAAAACCACATCCCATATCCCATCCCCCATATCCCGTGTGCACCCGTTCCCGTCACGCCGCAAAAAATCTCGCGAATGTCCGGCGCGAACTGTTGACATCCCACGTGCCGGGCATTACAATTCAGAATATCGGGCTGTCATTTCAGCTTGATCAGCCCACCGTTTTTTACCCCCCCCCATTTCTCTCTGATGAAAGGAAAACATCATGAATCGTCGGTATTTCTTGTTGATTCCGGCGGCCGCGCTGGCTGCCATGTTCTGCTTCACCGCCACACAAAACGCCATGGCGGAGGATGCCCCCGCGAAAGCGAAAGTGCTGCATTACACACGTTCCCAGGGTTTCGTGCACGGCCCGGCCCGCATGCAGGATGACGGCACCACCATCTCCGGCGTGGCCCTGAAAAAATACCTCGCGGACAAAAACATCGAGCTGGTGGAAACACAGGACGGCCGGGTTTTTGACGGCGATCTGAGCGAGTACGCCGCGTTTATCTTTTACACTTCCGGAAATCTGCTGGACGAAGGCGGAACCGATAATGACCGCATCCACAAAATCTCGCGGGAAGGTTTCCAGAAGTTCCTGGAAGCGGTGAAATCCGGAAAAGGGCTGGTCGGGATTCACTCGGCCGCGGACACCTGCTGCGGTATTAATAATGAAGACGGCAAAGACGTGTACACCCGGCTGATGGGCTCACGTTTCTGCGGCCACGGTGCTCAGCAATTCGCCACCGTCACCGCCACCGAGCCGATTCAGCTTCCGTGGCTGAAGGAAAAAGAAGGCGGCAAGAGCGTGGATCACGAGGAATGGTACGCCATGAATCAGTTTAACCCGGACATGCACGTGGTGCTCGTGCAGCAGACGGAAGGCATGCAGGGCGACTGTTATCAGCGTCCGCCGTTCCCGTCCAGCTGGGTGCGGCTGGAAGAGAAAGGCCGGGTGGCGTACTCGGCGTACGGGCATGAAGACCGTTTCTGGGAAGAAACCGAGAATGTGCGGAAAGTGGGCGAGTTCGTGGAATGGGCCGTCGGGCGTTTTGAGCTGGACACGAAAGCGAATTTTGCGGACGTCACGCCGGAGGGGGAGAGGTAAGTGGTAACACGTCCCTTTTAAATAAAGAAACGCGGAAAACGCGGAATAAAGATGGAAAACGCGGAAATTTTTTATAGTTTTTAACGTCATGTCGCTCAGAATTCATGGGGGGTAATAATGATAAAAAAATTTTCCGCGTTTTTCATTCATTTTTCGCGTATTCCGCGTTTTTCATGAAAAATAAATAAGAGCATTTCACATTTTGGAGAAAAAATATATGAAACATCTGTCACGAAGAACTTTTATGAAATCGGCCGCGGTGGCGGTGGCGGCGCCACTGGTGGTGCCGGGAGCGGTGCTGGGAAAGGATGGAAAGACGGCGGCCAGTGAGCGGCTGGTGATGGCGCTGATCGGCTGCGGCGGGCAGGGCCGGGGAGACATGGGCGGGTTCATGGGCTTTAATGAAGTCCAGTTCATCGCGGTGTGTGACCCGGTGAGGCCGCACCGTGAGGAAGCGAAAAATATGGTAAACGGGCGGTATAACTTTAATGATTGCCGGGATTTCGTGGATTACCGGGAAGTGCTGGCCATGAATGATCTGGATGCGGTGCTGATCGGCACGCCGGACCACTGGCACTCCATCATCTCGATTGACGCGGCCCGTCACGGGAAGGACGTGTACTGCGAAAAGCCGGAAACGCTGACGATCGCCGAGGGGCGGAAAATGTCGGAGGCGATTAAGAAATACGGAATCGTCTGGTCCGGCGGCAGCCAGCGCGTGATCGGAGATTACGGCGATTTGCCGCGGCTACTGTGGGGCGGGGCGATCGGCGAGATTAAAGAAGTTTTCGTGGACTGCGGCGGCCCGTCTCAGGACTGCGATCTGCCGGAACAGCCGCTTCCGGACGGCGTGGACTGGGACATGTGGCTGGGCCCGGCGCCGTGGCGTCCGTATCACCATTCCCTCACCACGGGCGGATTCCGCAGTTTCCGCGAGTATTCCGGCGGCGGCATGACGGACTGGGGTGCGCACCGGTTCGGGGCCGCGCTGTACGGGTCGGGAAAATTGTATGAAGGCCCCGTGGAAGTCCTGCCCGGCGAGGAGGGGGATGACAAACGGCGGATCATTTATAAATTCGCGGACGGCATGAAAATGTACCACTCCGGCGTGGGGGATATTGTGTATGAAGGTACGGAAGGCTCGCTGCGGATGGGCCGGCACGGAACGGTCGTTGGGAAGCACAGAAAACCGGCCACGCGCGTGGAGATTCCGGGTTACCGCTGGTTTAATCCGTGGGAAGAGCGCGGGATTTTCGGCGATTTCATTTATTGCGCGAAGACGCGCCAGCAGCCGTTCCGGAATATTGAAGCCGCGCATCGGGCGCTGACGATTTGCCATCTGGGGAATATCGTTTACTGGCTCGGCAGGGGGATTAAGTGGGATCCGGTGAAGGAAGAAATCGTCGGTGATCCGGAAGCCGCGAAATGGTTTGACCGTCCGAAACGTGCGCCGTGGAAGGATAATGTGTGAGGGCGGACGTTTTTGTGACGGATGAATATTCAGAAAAAATAACAAGAAAGCTAAAAATATGAGTAGGAAAAATTTGATTTTAAGCGGCGTGCTGTGCGGCGTAATGCTCTGCGCGGCGGCGGTATTTGCGCAGGATAACCGTTTTCATAAAATGGATGACCGGGCAGTGGCGGAGATTTTCGCCCAGCGGCTGGAGGGGATGACGCGTGCGGATCAGCCGGGGCACATGAACGGTCAGCGGCAGGAGTGGCAGCGGTTCTGTTTTCAGGTCGGGGCGCCCGGTCAGGAGGCGAAGCGCGCGGAAGCGGTGAAGCTGATGATGGAGGCGCTGGAGGATGATTCCGCGAGTTTGGCGCACTGGTGGCTGGTGCGGCAGTTGGGCCGGCTGGGCGGGGCGGAGAGTGTCCCGGCGGTGGGAAAATTCCTGGATTCCTCGGACCGTATTTTGCGGGATGAGGCCGTTTGGGCGCTGGCGAATATCACGGACGGGAAAGCGGAGGAATGCCTGCGTGACCGACTCGGAAAGGAATCGGACGCAGGCCGGAAAACGGCGCTTGAGAACGCGCTGGATTACCGCCAGAAGAAGCAGCCGGTGGTGGTGGTGTCCCTGGATGAGGTAATGAACACGCTTGCGGGCGGCGATAAAACGGCGTGGGATAAAGCGCTGGCGGGCATTCCGTGGCTGAAAAATGCGCAGATCGCGGGCGTGCCGGATTATCAGAACCGGTTTAAGAATCTGACGCCGGCGGCGAAGGTGCTGCTGATGGACGCGCTGAGTCAGGTGCGTGACCGCTCGGCCCTGGGGCTGGCGGTGGAGATGGCGAAAAGTTATGACGCGGAAAAGGACGCCGAGGATGCGGATAAGCAGGCCGTGGCGTTTTCCGGGGTTCTGGCCATGGGCCGGCTGGGAGACGCGGGCACGCTGGCTGTGCTGCTGGATTTCGCGAAGACGGCGCAGGGGCGTGCGTGGGATTATGTGCGGGATGCGCTTTCCCAGCTGAATTTTGACGGCGCGGACGCGGCGATCATGAACGCCTGCAAAAACGCGGAAGAGCGGGACACGAAAATCCGCCTGATGGAAGTGCTGCGTAACCGGCGCCCGGCCAGTGGGATTCCGTTCTTTGTAGAGCTGCTGGGGGATGAAGACGCCGGCGTCCGGAATCAGGCGCTCAGCGCCCTGCAGTCGGCCGGGGACCTTTCCGCAATTCCCGCCATGATTGAGCGGTTTTTCGTGGAGGATGAAGACGGCCTGCGGAACCGGATGGATCAGATCATCGTGTACCTCTGCACGTGCGTGGATGAGAGTGACGGGCGTGGCGAGGCGCTTTATCGCGTTGCGGTGAATAAAGGGGACGCGGAGAAAATTCTTGTCCTGCCCCTGATCGGGCGCGTGGGCGGGGAGGTGAACCGGAAATTCGTGAATGAAATTCTCGCCGGCGGCGGCCCCGCGGAGCTGAAAGACGCGGCGTTTAAGGCCCTGTGCAGCTGGCCGGACGCGAGTGCGGCGGAGGAGCTTTATGTTTTTGCCACGAGTGGGGATGACGCGAAATCCCGCCCCGCGGCCCGTGCGTACATCCGCGTGGTGACGCTGCGGGATGAAGGCCGGCAGGTGGATGACTCGCTGGAACTGTTCAAGAAGGGCATGACGCTGGCGAAAACCACGGAGGATAAAGTGCTGCTGCTTTCGCGCATCGAGTCGGCCCGGAACATGAACGTGTTTGCGTTCGCGGAACAGTATCTGGATGATCCGGAACTCTGCCAGGCGGCGTGTAAGGCGCTGGTGGATATCGCGAACGACCACGGTTTTTACGTGCATAACCGGGAAAAAGTCGTGCCCGTGCTGGATCGCGTGGCAGACATGACCACGGATGAAAACCTCAAGAACCGCATCCGGAATTATCGCGACAGGCGGTAAACGGGGCAGTGTGAGAAAGTGAGGAATGGAGGAGCGGTTTTGCCGGACGCGCGATGGTGAAACCGCTTCTTCATTTATGATTATGAAAATTTTTTAGGAGAAGAAAAATGAAATCCCGCCCGGCCGCGCTTCGGCTTTTTTGTTTTATGTTTTTTTGCACCGCGCTGATGTTCGTGTGTTCGCAGGCGGTCGGTCAGTCGCCGGAACTGGTGCGGCATTACACGTTTCAGGATGTCACGCCGGAAAGCCCGGTGGTGAAAAATCTCGCGGCAGTGGATGGCACGCCGGTGATGACGTACCACGCGGATACGCCGTTTACGGTGGTGGACGGGGACTCACCCGGGACGAAAGCCGTGCGGCTGGATGCGGGATATTTTGATGCGGACGCGTTTTCGGAAGGCCCAGCGAAGAAGGCGTTCACGGTGACGCAGCGCGTGCGGGTGATGGGGCCGGGGACGCTCACCGGGAATGGCGGCGCGCTGGGCGGCACACTCTTCGGCATGGGAGACGGATACTGGTCCGGCATGCGGTACACGCTGGACGGGAATCACTGGCGGAGTGCTTTCGGGTTGGGGCGTCCTCAGCCTTCCAGTGCGATTCACGCGGAGGTGCGTCAGCCGTGGCCGCTGGGGGTGTGGATGCATCTGGCGGCGGCCTGGGACGGGGAGTTCATGACGGTGTACTGGAACGGGGTGCCGCAGGGCCGGCAGGCGTTTCGCGGGGATTTCACGCCGGCGAACTGGGGTTTTCGGGTGGGATATAATAACGCGGGCGTGGGCTCCGTGAAGATGGATGTGCAGGAGGTGCGGGTGTATGACGGGGCGCTGCCGCCGGCGGAGGTTTTGCGTCAGGCGTGGCGGGTGAAGGACGCGTTAAGCCCGGAAATGACGGCGGTTTACGCGCAACTGACGGATGCCGTGACGGCGGAGAAATGGGCGGACGCGGCGGCGCTGACGGAAAAGCTCACGGGGATGGCGGAGGATGCGTCCCTGAAAGCGGCGTTCGCGCTGATGCAGGCGGAAGTGCTGGCGGCCGGGCTGCGGTCGGAGCGGGGGCTGGTGCTTTTCGCGAAAATTGCTGAAGATAAAAGTGGTGCGTATCCGGAAACGGCGCGGGATTACGCGCTGCGGCGGTGCGTGCCGAATGATGAAAAAACGCCGCTGGTGCTGGGAATGGTGGAACTGTATGCGCGGATACGGAACACACCGGAAATTGCGAAAACGCTGACGGAAACGCAGGAAAAAGCGGTGGAGAAGTGCATGGCGCTGGCGGTGTGGCGCAGTGGGAATTACCCGAATATCACAAAATTTGCGGGATATGCCATGTGCGTGCGCGATTTAATTGCAAAACGCCACGTGCGGGATTACCGCGCGGAGGAGCAGGCTGAAGTGGACGCGGAGCGTGCGCGGATGAATGCGGGCGAGTCGCCGTGGGCGCCGGTGGAAATGAAAAATCCGCTGGAGGAAAATTTTAAGCCCACGGTGGGGATTTATGTCGCGCCGGACGGAAAAGCGGAAAATCCCGGCACGAAAGACGCGCCGCTGGGAACGCTCATGCAGGCGCGGGACGCGGTGCGGAAGTTGCGTGCGGAGCATGACGGCCTGCTGAAAGGCGGTGTGGCGGTGATCGTGCGCGGCGGGGCGTACGAAATGCTGGAACCGCTTTCGCTCACGGCGGAGGATTCCGGCACGGCGGACGCCCCGGTGGCGTACACGGCGGCGAAGGGCGAGAAGCCCGTGTTTTCCGGGAGTAAAACGCTCCACGGGTTTAAGCCGGTGACGGATGAGGCCGTTTTGAAGCGGCTGCCGGCGGAGTCGCGCGGGAAGGTGGTGCAGGTGGATGTGACGGCGTGCGGCGTGAATGTGGAAAAGCTGCCGCCGGTGAAGCCGCGGGGTTTCGGCGCGAACGGCCCCGGCGCGGCCCCGTGGGTGGATGTGTATGCGGACGGAAAGCCGCTGGAGTTGGCACGGTATCCGAATAAACCGCAAGGGATTATCGACGAAAAATCCGCGTTCATCCGCACCGGCGAGATTCTTTCGGAGCACAAAGACGGCTCGGAGGCCCGCACGCCTGGCGTGTTTCGCATGACGGACGCGCGGTTCAAGCGCTGGGGGCAGGCGGACGCCGTGTGGTTTTTCGGATACTGGAAACACCTCTGGGCGGCCACGTCCGTACAGGTGGAAAAAATGAACGCGGACACCGGGGAGGTGACGGTCATCACGGGCGAAAATCCTTACGGGTATGTGCCGGACGCCCCGTTTTACGCGTTTAACCTGCTGGAGGAAATTGATGTGCCGGGCGAGTGGTTTTTGGACCGCAAGACGGGGGTGCTTTATGTGTGGCCGCCGGAGGGCGCGGACGCGGAAAATTTAACCCTCCAGATGACGGTGATGGACAGGCCGTTTATTGGCGCGAAAGACGTTTCGCACACCACATTCGTGGGGCTGACGTTCCAGAACGGCTGCGCCACCGGGGCGGACATCCAGGGCGGCGAGCGTTTCTGGCTGGCGGGGTGCACGTTCCAGCGTTTCGGCGTGTGGGGCGTTTCCCTCAGCGGAACGCGGCACGGGGTGCTGGCGTGTGATATTTTTCAGCTCGGCGGCGGCGGCGTGCATCTCCGCGGCGGAGACGTCCGGACGCTGACGTATGGCGACTGTTTCGTGGAAAACTGCCACATCATGGGCCTGACGCGCGTGGATAACGTGTACGGCCCGGCCGTGGACGCGGACGGCTGCGGAAACCGCATCGCGCATAACCTCATGCACGACTCCCCCGCGCACGGCATGCGGATGGGCGGTTTCGACCAGACCGTGGAGTTTAATGAAATTCACTCCGTGGTGTATGAATCGGATGATCAGTCGGGAATCGACATGTTCGGGAACCCCACACTGCGCGGGAACGTGATCCGGTATAATTACTGGCATCACATCGGCAGCGGGCGGAGCGTGGCCGGGCAGGCGGGCATCCGGCTGGATGACATGATCAGTGGCGTGCTGATGTACGGGAACGTGTTTTACCGCGCCTCGGGCGGGCATTTCGGCGGCATCCAGATTCACGGCGGAAAGGATAATATTTCGGATAATAACCTGTTTCTGGACTGCAAGTACGCGTTCAGTTTTAATCCGTGGGGCGAAGACCGCTGGCAGGAAAGCCTGACGGCGGGCGGTTTCGCGGATATCGTGAAGCACAGCGGCGCGGACATCACCACGGAGCTGTTCCTCAGTCGGTATCCGGACCTGGCGGAGATTACGGAGAACGCGAATCGGAATTTCGTGCTGCGTAACACGGCCGTGGGGTGCGGGGCGTTCGCGCGGAACGAGTACGGGCAGAATGTGGTGCTGAATAACGTAATGCTGCCGTGGGAGGACATCCGGTTTAATGAACTCGGCAGGCCGGTGATTCCGTATGACTGGGATGTGTACCGCATGAACGGGATGCGTCCGCTGCCGGGTGAGAAAATGGGACTTTACGTGGATCCTGGGTTACGGCCGCGGGTGGAGAAGGCCCCGGTGACACGGCGGTATGTGGTGGAGTGATTTTTATTTCGTGGTGGCATTTCCCTTCCTTTTTATTCCTTCCCTCCTTTCTTTCTGGAGAATTTTTATGAAAAGCCGTTTTTTTAGTGTGACGATCATATTATGTGGGATGTTTTTCGCCGGAGCCGTCATGGCGCAGACGCCGCTGCGGGTGGTGCCGTTTCGGATCGCGGTGGATTCTTCGCAGAAGGGGGAGGGGGTTTACCGTGCCTTGGACGGGAATCCGGATACCATCTGGCACACGGAATATCACCCCGAGAACGCGAAGATGCCGCACTGGATTTTATGTGATTTCGGTGAGCCGGTGGAGGTGACGGGGGTGAAGTTTCTTGCCCGTCCCGGCGCGAAGAGCGGAACGGTGAAGGATTACGCCGTTTTTCTGGGGGATGACCTGGCGCCGATTCTCACGGCGGGGGAAAGCCTGCGGAATGCGGAAAAATCGCTGACGGCGGAGGATGCCCTGAATCTGGAGCAGAAGGAAAAGCCGTACGTGACGGGAACGCTGGGTGAGGTGCCGGACGGCTGGGTGCACCACGTGAATTTCCCGGCGAAGAAGATGCGGTATCTGAAATTCATGATTCTTTCGAACCACCAGTATAATGCGTTCGTGGCCATGGCGAAATTTTCCGTGAAGCTGGCGGACTCTGAGGCGGCGGCATTTGCGCTGGATGGCTGGGATCCTCGCGAGGATGAGCCGTTCCCGAAAATGGACGCGTACGTGGGGCCCGTGCGGGTGACGGCGGTGACGTCCGAGACGTATGGCCAGGAGGCGTGGCGGGCGCTGGATGGAGATCCGGAAACGGTGTGGCGCACGCGGTGGAGTCACCGGCATGATGCGCACCGGGAGGGGCCGCATGAGTTTACGCTGGACCTGGGAGAGCGTGTGGCGCTGACGGGCTTTACGCTCACGCCGCCGCGCGGGGGTGGGAATGGTACGCCGGAAGAGTGGGAAATTTACGTGGGGAATGAGGATGGCCGGGCGGATCAATTCGCGCTGCGTGGAAAATTTGAGGCGGAAGATTTCGGGCCCGACCAAAAACCGAAAACGGTGAGTTTCGAGAAGCTGATTTCCACACGGTACCTGCGGTTCCGGATTCCGAAAACGCGTTTTTCTCAGCCGTGGGCGTGCGTGGCGGAATTTCAGTTGCACGGCATCTCGCCGAATGTGAGATTCCTCGCGGCGGAGTATGACGCCCCGAAAAATGAAACGCTGCGGCAAGTGGCGAAAAACGGGCGCTGGGAGCCGTGCGACAACTGGCGGTGCCTGCTGGATTTAACGCTGCGGACGCTGGATTACGTGCGTGATGCGAAGCCCCAGCCGGGGATTTTTCAGGAGCTGGAAAATCGTGTCTGGCAGCTTGAGGCGAAACTCGGCGCGGCGGGAAATCCGGACGATTTTAAAGACGAAATCCGCGCGCTGCGGCGGGAAATCATTCTCAGCCATCCGGCGCTGGATTTCGAGAAAATGCTGGTCACGAAACGTCCGCCGCCGCGGTATGCCCACATGTGCGACCAGAATCTGGGGCGGCATAACGGTGTGGGAGCCGGGCTGGTACTGCTGGAAAACTGGAAATCACGCGAGCATGTCCGGACGCGCGAAATCCTGAAAGATAAACTCCCGCCCGGGACGGTGCTGAATCCGTGCCTGCACTGGGACGGAACGCGGGTGCTTTTCGGATTCTGCGATCAGACACCGGAAAATCAGGACTTGCGGTGCTTCCATATCTGGGAGGCGGCGACGGACGGCAGTTGGGTGCGGCAAATTACGGGCACGCCGCGCGACCCCATGGCGGGGTGGGACGGCCGAAAGACGGCGCTGATCGAGGATTTTGACCCGTGTTACCTGCCGGACGGCGGAATCGCGTTCATCAGCACGCGGAATCAGACGTTCGGCCGCTGCCACGGCGGGCGTTACACCCCGGCGTACCTGCTGTTCCGCTGTGACGCGGACGGCGGGAACATCCGCCAGCTTTCTTTTGGCGAGGCGAATGAATGGACGCCGAGTGTGCTGGCCAACGGACGCCTGATTTACACGCGGTGGGATTATATAAACCGCCATGACACCGTGCTCCAGGGGCTGTGGCAGATGCAGCCGGACGGCACGGGAACGGCCCATTATTACGGCACCAACTCGCGAACGCCGTGCATGAGCGTGGCGGCGATTCAGGTGCCCGGCTCGCGGAAAGTGGCGAGTATCGGCATGGCCCACCACGATTATTCGTTCGGCACGCTGGACATGCTGGACACCATGGAGGGCGAAGACGGTATGGCGCCGGTGACGCGCGTCACGCCGGAAATTTCGTATCCCGAGGCGGGAGACCCCGTCGGTGGCGGGCGCGACGGCGGGTATGCCACGCCGTTTCCGCTGAATGAAACGCTGTTTTTCGCGGCGAACTATGAATATAAGCGCAACGGTGGCACCCGCGGATGGCGGCCTGATCCGCCGGAATCTTTCGTGATTTACCTTGTGGACACGCTGGGTGGACGCGAAAAGATTTATGAAGACCCGGAAATGTCGAGTTTTTCGCCCATGCCGCTGATCCGGCGGGAGACACCGCCGGTGCTGGTTTCACGGATTGACGGTACGCAGAACGTGAATGAAATGGAAAATCCCACGGGCATTTTTTATGTGCAGGACGTGTTCCAGAGCCGCCAGCCACTGGAGCGTGGGGAGGGAAAATGGCTGCGGATTAACCGGATTTACGGTCAGCCGCGGCCGAGCCGTGATAAGTCGAGCGTCGTGGATAATGAAATCGTGAAGGGCACGCTGGGTGTGGTGCCGGTGGGGCCGGACGGGAAAGTCGCGTTCGAGGCGCCGGCCGGGGTGCCGCTGCAATTTCAGTTGCTCGACGAAAACGAAATGGCCATTTTCACCATGCGCTCCACGGTTTATCTCCAGCCGGGGGAAGTCGCGGGGTGTGTGGGGTGTCATGAGCAGCGCGAGACCACGCTGGCGGCGAAAGCGTATTCGCAGCCCACGGGCCTGCGCGACATCCGGAAAATTCAGCCCTCGCCCAGCCAGGATTATCCCGGCGGGTTTTCATTCACGCGCAGTGTGCAGCCGGTGCTCGACCGTCACTGCATTTCCTGTCACGGCCTGGACGGACGCAAGGACGGGAACATGGACCTGACCGGCGTCCGTGACGAGCAATTTTTTAACCGGGCGTATCAGCAGTTGACCGAGCCATGGGGCCTGGTGATAAGGGCTAATCGGAATGGGGAGACGGACGTCAGCGTGCCGAAAGATTATTTCGCGCATGCCGGGCGGCTGATGTCGTACCTGAATAATGAGCATGTGAAACACTGGCAGCCGGAGCCGGAAGCCATGAAGCGGCTGGCGAATTGGCAGGATCTGAACGCCCAGTTTTACGGCGATTATTCCGAGAACCGCCCCGAGCGCTGGGATTTTCAGACGCGGCATGAGGAAGCGCTGCGGACAGCCATCCGCGAGGAAATCGGTGGCGGGGAGGGCGAAAAGCTCGCGCGGCAGCCGCTGGAAACGCTGGTAAATCTTGGTGACTGGCGGCAGAGCCGGGTGCTGATGGCGCCGCTGGCGGAAAGTGCCGGCGGATGGGGCCAGATCGGAAAATGGCACTCGCGGGAGGATGCCGGATTCCGGCGTGTGAGCGACTGTGTGCAGGCCGTGATGCCGCACGTGGGGGCGTTTGACGTGCACGGCATTTCCTCCCGGCATTATGATCATGACTGGATCCGCCAGCAGATTGACGCCGTGCATCACCCGGAAGTTGATCGCGGCTGGGAAAAAATGCCGAACACGCAGCCGGAGAATCGCGCGGATGATTTGCGCGACCTGCGTGCGGAGGACGCGGACACGCCGTGGCGGATTTTGCGAGTCTCCAGCGAAGAAACCGTGCAGTATGACTTCCCCGCGAAGAACGCAATTGACGGAAATGAGGATACGTTCTGGGTGACTGCCATCCGGAATACGCCCCAGAAAGAGACGCGGCACGAGCTGGCGGTGGATTTCGGCAAAACGCTGGAAATCGGCGGCGTGCGATATTTGCCGTTACCGCATTTTGGGAATCTGAAGGACTGCGAAATTTTCGTGACGGACACGCCGGACGCGCCGGGAGAGCCGGTGCTGCGCGGGTTTTTTGATTCGGAGCATGACTGGCAGGCCGCTGTGTTCCCGGAAGTGAAACGTGGGCGGTATCTCATCCTGCGGATTCATTCCAGCAAGAATAACACGGAATTCGCAGCGATGCGCGAGCTGCGGCTGCTGGTGCCTAGAGAAAAATGAGAAATGAAGAATAAGGAATGAGGAATGGATGCGGATAGAACGCCAACCATTCCTCATTCCTTATTTTAAATTTTCACTCCGTGACGATTTCCTTCGCCGTCCGGTGGAAAAACCGCATGCACTCGGCGACCTGCGCGACGTTCGTGTCCCAGTCGGATTCGTACTCGATGGAAAACACGGTCTGTGTTTTCGTGTCGGCCAGTTCGCGGAGGATTTCGGCGATTTTACACACGCCCCGGCCCAGCGGGATGTCGCGCTTCTGCGCGGTGAGATCTTTGATGTGGAAGCTGGAAATTTTGCCACGGAGTTTCTTGACGCACTCCAGCGAATCCAGACCGCTGCGGTACCAGTGGCCCGTGTCGCAGCAGGCACCGACGCGCGAGCCGCAGTCCTTGAGTTTTTCCAGGATGATGTCCGGGTCCCAGTAAATCGAGGGTTTCGGGTGATTGTGCAGCCCGACGTTAATTTTATACTCCTCGGCCAGGCGGTTCACCTCGTCCAGCGAGTCGAAGCCCGGCTCGCTGTCCAGATTCGAAATGCCCAGGGACGCCGCGAATTCGAAATGCTCGCGGTTGGCGGGGCTGACGCCGACCGCGTGGGGCGTGCAGCCATACTCGGCGATCAGTTCCTTCATCCGGCGGAAACCTTCTTTGGAGATTTTCGGATTCACTTTTTCCTGAATATCTTTGCTGAGCATCAGGCCCAGGGAGTGGCCGAAGGTGGTGGCGCCGGCGGCGGCGCACTTCTGGATAGCCTCCTCGAATGTGAATTTATGGAAGGTGTAAAAGGTCGGGCCGATCCGCCAGTTCAGCATCCTCGCATAAACGGCGTCGGCCGGGGTGTCCGGTGTTTCTTCCTGCGAAAAAGCACGCCCACCCAGCGCCGCGGCGCCGAAAACGGCGGCGGTGCGAAAAATGTCGCGTCTGGTTTGCATGATGGTCTCCTTGAAAAAAAGAATGAAAATGAGCCGCAAGTTATGCTGTGCTCCACATGCGGCTCATGAATCACTTTTACTCCGTCACGATTTCCTTCGCGACGGCGTTAAAGAATTGCACACCTTCGGTGATCTGGGGCACGTTGTTGTCCCAGTCGGACTCGTACTCGATCGAGAAATTACCCTGGAACCGGGCGTCGGCGAGTTCTTTCAGGATGTCGGCGATTTTGCATTCGCCCTTGCCCAGAGGAACGTCGCGGTGACCGTTATCGAGATCTTTGATGTGGAAGCTGACGATTTTGCCGCGGAGCTTCTTGACGCACTCCAGCGGATCCAGGCCGCTGCGGAGCCAGTGGCCCGTGTCGCAGCAGGCGCCGATGCGCGAGCCGCAATTTTTCAGTTGCTCCAGCACCGTGTCCGGATTCCAGTAGATGGAATCTTTCGGGTGATTGTGCAACCCGACACTGATTTTGTACTCGTCGGCCAGATTGCTGATTTCCTCGAGTTGGTTGAAGCCCGGCTCACTGTTAATGCAGGTCATGCCCAGCTCGGCGGCGAAATCGAAATCGCCCCGCCCGGCACCGCAGACGCCCATGGCGTGGGGGACGACACCCGCTTCGGCGATCATCGCCTTGACGAGTTTCATGTTTTCTTTGGAAATGCCCACGCCGATTCCGCCGTCCTTGTCTTTGAATAGCCGCTGGCCCTGGAAAATTTCGAAACTTCGCGCGCCGGTAGCTTTACACTTCTGGATGGATTCCTCGAAAGAAAAGCGGTTGAAGGAGAAGAATTGCGGGCCGATCCGCCAATTCAGCATGCGGGCGTAAATGGCATTTTGCCACGGGCCGCGGTCGCGCGGGCGGCGTTCTTCCTGGGTGAAAGCGGAAGCGGAACCAAAAACGGCAGCGCCGGCCAGCAGGGCCGTACCGCGAAGCATGTCACGTCGGGTTGTCATGAGGGAATTCTCCTGAAAAAATGTGGGTAGGGTTAAATAATGGAGGGTGAATGCATTTTCGGCATCTCCGCATCCGGATTCTTTAGTTTAGCACATTTACAGCCGCGGGGCAAGCCATGCGGGGCAGGGGGGATGGGAGGTTTTTTTGAAAAAAGTTGTTATTTAAAACCGGTCGAAAAATTAGGAAAAAAAGGATTTTCGTCTGGCGGGAAAAGGCGATTTGGCGTAAAATGAGGCGGATTTGATATTATATAGTGAAAAATAGAAATTTTCGTTCCGATGAAACGTTATCACCGCCACTCGAAATGGTTTTATGTCCGCTGGGGGATGCTCCTCTGTGTGGTGGGGGCGGTGATTGTCGGGGTGCTGGCGTGGAGCGAACTTGACAGCGTGGTGTACCGGAAAGTGCTGGCGTCTTTCGAGGAACGTTTCATCGCGGCGGACATTAGCATTTCCGATGCGCGGCTGGTGGACGGAGAGGGGATTCTGCTGGCGAATTTCGTGCTTTCGACGAAACCGGAAGCGGAACACGGAAAAGCAGGCAGTGCGGGTGATGACGGCGGTTATGCGGAAAATGCGGGCCATGTGGGCGGCGGGCATTCCGGGCATGTGGATGCAGATGCGAATGCCGCGCAGCCGGGGGGGATGCCCGCGAAGTACGGGGTGCGCTTTCCGCCGGTGCTGGAGGCGGAGCGGGTGGTAATCGCGTGCCCGACGAAAGTGCAGGAATTGATGGTGGAGGAGCTGCCGATTTCGGAAATCATTTTCGATTCCGCCACGATTCGCACGTACCGGCGCCCGGACGGAACATGGTCGCTGACGGCCCTGAAAACCGCTCAGAATCTGAAACCCTCCGGCCAGCCCGCCCCGAACATCCGCTTCCGGAACACGACCATCGAGCTGCTGGACATGACGGACCCGTCCATGCAGCGCGGGCTGACGCTACGGAATGTGGAGATGACGATTTTTCCGCCGGTCACGCCAGAGGAGGACGCGGCAGGGCGGGAGCTCTCGCCGGAGG
The DNA here is from genome assembly GCA_031553595.1 of Thermoguttaceae bacterium. GTDB lineage: Bacteria > Planctomycetota > Planctomycetia > Pirellulales > Thermoguttaceae > RGIG3701. The sequence goes on from JAVBLI010000028.1 coordinate 53,079, forward strand.
AAGCGAAACAGCAGAAATACCTCCCTTTTGAAGGGACGGCCCAGAGTGTTTTTTGTAATAAAGCAGCCGTATTTTCCGGGAAATTTTACCCGGAGGCGGGAATGATTCGCGTGGATGTGGAAATCGACTCCCTGCATTACAGCGAGCGTTTTCGGGGGGCCATTCCGGTGGAAATCGCGGAGAAAATGGAGCCCCTGAAGGATATTCGCGGCGACATGACGGGGAAAGTGACGGTCGTGGCGCCGCTGACGAATTTCTCGCAGGCGCGTTTTCTGGTGGAGGGAAATCTTCAGGACGGGCGGGCAGAAAACGAAAAGCTTGCGCAGGCGGTGACGAATATCCGGGCGGATTTTCGCGTGGCGAATGACGGGTACGTGCTTTCGGACGTTTCCGGGAATTACGGGGAAAGCCAGATCACGTCTTACGTCATGCAGCGGGGGTTTCATCCCGGGGCGAAAAAGCAGGTGCAGGTGAAAATCCAGCGGCTGGACCTGACGGAAGGCGTGAGTTCCTCGCTGCCGGCGGGGCTTCAGAAGGTGATTCGGGATTTGCACCCCACGGGGCGGGTGGATGTGGACGCCGGTTTTCTTTTTGACGGGCGGAAATGGGTGACTACGGGCGAGATTCTCTGTCCGGAGATGAGTCTTTCGTATGCCGGTTTCCCTTACCGGGTGGAACGGCTCAGCGGGAAAGTGGAGCTGAAGGGGGAGCAGATCACGTTTCAGGGGCGGACACCGGACGGAGGAATAAGCATTTCCGGCGAGGTGAATATGGTCGGCGGCGGTATTTTGCCGCATGCCGCCAGCGCTGGCGGAAATCCGGCGGGCGGTGGTGCGGAAACGCCGGCGGGCGGTCAGGCGGCGGAGGCCGGGCGGGGTGTTTCGCAGGACGCGTCTCACATCACGGGCGTGGTGCGTGTGCGTGCGGAAGCGATTCCGCTGGAAGAACGGCTGCTCGCGGCGTGCCCCCAGAAAGTGGCGGAAGAAGTGCGGACGCTGGAGCTGGCCGGGGCGGTGAACGTGCTTTCCGAGCATCATTTTTCCGTACCGGTGCGTCTGGAGGAAAGTCAGTGGCAGGCGGCGTCTGGGCATCATGGAGACGTGTACTTCCCGGAAAAAGAGGGGTTTTATAAGCAGGTCGGGGAGGTGAAAACGGATCACCGGATCATGCTCCAGCTGCTGAACTGCTCATGCCGGTACAAGAATTTTCCGTATCCGCTGCGGAATGTGCGGGGGACGATTAACATCCATAATAACGACTTCACGGCGGAAAACCTGATGGGGGATAATAATGACGCGACGGTCGTGCTCTCCTGCAAGGCGCGACGGAACTCGGGCGTCATTCCCGCGGAGGACTCGCCGCGTGCGGGGGGGCTGACGGGGATGGATGATTGCGTGCTGCAGATCACGGGAATGAACGTCACGCTGGATGACGAATTTTATAAAAACCTGCCGCCGACGGTGGAACGACTATTTAAATACATCCGCCCCTCCGGGACGGTGAATCTGCGGTACGCGTACCAGATGAACGCGGGAAAAAAGCATGAACGGGTGGAGGTGGACACGCCGGGGGGGGGGATTACGGTCACGCTGCCGCAACTGCCGTACCGACTGGACGAATTTAAAGGGAAATTCGTTTACGATGATGGAAATGTTTCCCTGACGGACATCAAAGCGCGGCACGGCACGTCGCGCATCGCCGGGCGGATGCACGGGCAGGTGGTTTCCGAAAACCGCTGGGAGTGTCATTTCCGCGAGATGAACGTGGACGGCATCCGTTTCGACCGGGATTTTCTCACAGCCATTCCCAGCGGCATCCGCGGCTCCATCACCTCCGTGCGCCCGGACGGCATGCTTTATTATCAGGGCCTGATGGATGTGGTGTATGATTCCGCCGCGAAACGCCCGTTTACGCTTTCCTGGAAGGGAGAGGCCGGGGTGACGCAGGGTTCCTTCGGCGGGGCGAGCATCCAGTTGACGAATCTCGCCGGCGGAGTAAACGTGGAGGGAAAGTGGGACGGCACCGACTTTTTCACCTTCGGCGAGCTGAATCTGGACTCCGCGTTTTACCAGAATGTGCAGTTGACGCAGGTACAGGGGCCGTTTTGGGTGGACAGCCGGCAGATGCTCCTGGGCGGAGACGCGGCGAAACTGATTTACGCTTATAATAACCGGTTCAGTGCCACCCAGGCGAATGCCGTGCAAGATACGCCTCCGGCGGGTGCGGATCAGGTGCCGCGGCAGGCCGTGCGTGCCCGGGCGGTGGGCGGCGAGGTTTATGGAAACCTGACCATGATTTTCGGGGAGCCTTCCACGTTCCAGTTTAACGCCATGCTCAGTAAAGGACGCCTGGAGGAGTGCGCGTACCTGACGGGGAACGCGAAACTCCGCGGAAACATCCTGGCCACCGTGGATTTAACCGGGAACACGAATTCCTTGCGGTTCCTGAAGGGCAGCGGCGAAATCCATCTTTCGGACGCCGATATTTATGAGCTTTCGACCATGGCGTCCCTGCTGAAAATCCTGAGCCTCAAAGAGGTGAACCGAAAAGGTTTCAGCAGCGGTGATCTGCGTTACACAATCGACGGAAACATGATTTACATGGACCGGATCGAGTTCCAGGGAGACGCGTTCAGCCTGATCGGAAAGGGTGAAATGACCTTTGACCGGAAAGTCCGCCTGGTGTTTTATTCGGTGATGGGCCGCGGCGGGGTGAATATCCCGATTTTACGCGATTTGCTGCACGCCACGGGCAGCCAGATCATGATGCTGACCATGGAAGGGCCCCTGCAGAATCCCGTCATTACCCAGCACCCGCTGCCCGGTCTGGACATGGCGCTTCAGCAGCTGGAAAAAGAATTACTCCCCGGATCCTCCCGCGCCATCCGCTCCGGCTCCACCGCCCCCGGCTGGAAAAACCGCCGGTGAGGAGAATTAGGAATAAGAAATAAAGAATGACTGGCGTGGCGCAAAACCCCTTCTGATAAAACGTTTTCGCGCATTCCTCATTCCCTCCGCTCCCCCTCTTTACCGTGCGCGGCGAATCTGTTACACTGAAATGGCTGGGGTTCTTTGTCTTTTTTAATAATCATGGAGAAATATCATGAAACGATTCCAGTTTAAACAGATTCTCGTGTGCTCGGTCGGTCTGGCCGTGGTGGTGGCGTTTTCCTTCTTCGGTGTGGCCGTGCAGGCGCAGGGTGTGGAGGAGGCGGTGGTCGTGGAGGTGGAAGTGCAGGCCATGCCCGCGGAGGTAATTCCTGCCGCGAAACTCACGCCCGCGAAGGCAGTGGCGACGGATGAAAAGGCGGTGGCGGAGGCGGTGAAGCGGGCCGCGGATTATCTGCGTGCCCACCAGGCCGAGGACGGCTCCTTCAGCAGCATGATGGGCAGCGGCGTGACGAGCATCGCGCTGATTGGCCTGCTCCAGAACGGGTACACCGCTGAAGACCCCATGGTGGCCAAGGCGCTTGCGTATCTTGAGTCGAAAGTTCAGGCGGACGGCGCGATTTTCGATGAAAAACTCGGTTTCGGCAACTACGAAACCAGCGTCGCGGTGCTGGCCTTCGTGCTGGCGAATAAGGCGGACGGGAAGGGCAAGTATGACGCCCTGCTGAAGAACGCGGAGCAGTATCTGCGGAAATATCAGTGGGACGAAAGTGAAGGGCTGGATCCGTCGGACGTGAAGTATGGCGGGGCCGGTTACGGTGGCGGGCGCATGTCCCGGCCTGACCTTTCGAACACGGCGTTCCTGATGGATGCGCTGGTGGCGCTGGGGGCCGATAAAAATGGTGACGCGGTCAAAAAGGCACTGGTTTTCGTGTCGCGGTGCCAGAATCTGGAGTCCCAGCATAACACGCTGCCTTTCGCGGCGGAGAATCCGGACGGCGGTTTTATTTACACGCCGCTGGACGCGGACAAAACGGATGAAGCCGGTAATAAAGTTCCGCTGAAAGCTTACGGCTCCATGTCTTACGCGGGGTTCAAGAGCCTGATTTACGCCGGGCTGACGGAAAACAGCACGCGGGGAAAAGCGGTGCTGAAGTGGCTGACGGAGCATTACAGCGTGACGGAAAATCCGGGCCAGGGCCAGGCGGGGCTGTATTATTATTACATCGCCATGTCGAAAGCCCTGAAAGTTTATGGGAAAGACACCTTCCCCGGCGCGGACGGTAAGGCGCACGACTGGCGGGCCGAGCTCACCGCGGAGATTCTCGTCGACCAGCAGGAAGACGGCTCGTGGGTCAACGATAAATCCTCGCGCTGGATGGAGAATGACGCGAATCTTGTCACGGCGTACGCCCTGCAAGTGCTGGCGAATTGCAAGAAATAGCGGCGCCGCCGTCCCGGAGGGACGAAATGTTTATAGAAAACGGATGGGCACCTGATTCTCCCGCTCCGTGGGAGCGGAATGTTCATGGCGCGCCGATTTTTTATAAACATTTCACCCTTGGCGGGGTGTGAGTATGTTTTCTGACAATTTTCTATAAACATTTCGCTCCGACGGAGCGGCCGAGGAGTAAATTTCCCATGCCATCCCATTTTTCAAAACAGACCGTCATCGGCGTGCTGACCATCCGTGATGAAGACGGCTGCATTACGCACCTGCTGCTGCCCGGCAGCGCGAAGTGGACGGACGCGTTTCGGGAAGAGCTGCGGGGTGAAACGCCGCTGATTCGAAAAGCGTTTCGGCAGGTGGAGGAATTCCTGGCCGGGAAGCGGCGGGATTTCGATCTTCCGCTGGCGCCGCGGGGCACGGATTTCCAGCAGCGAGTGTGGGCGGAGCTGCTGAAAATTTCTTACGGAAAACTGGCGTCTTACGGCGAAATCGCGCGGCGGGTGGGCAGTCCGCGGGCATGTCGGGCGGTGGGAATGGCGAATAATGTGAATCCGATTTCCATCATCATTCCGTGTCACCGCGTGATCGGCTCCGGCGGAAAGCTCGTCGGGTACGGCGGCGGCCTGGATATGAAACGCTGGCTGCTGAATATGGAAGCGGGCGTGCCGAATGAGGAATCAGGAATCAGGAATTAGGAATGAAATTCGCTTACAGTTCGAACGCGTACCGCCGGTTTTCGGTGGAGACGGCGATTAAAAAAATTGCGTCGCTGGGATACACCGGTCTGGAGTTGCTGGCGGACGTCCCGCACGCGTACCCGGTGGATTTGCTTCCGGAGCGGAAAGAAAGTATCCGGCGGTGCCTGGCCGAGACGGAGCTGGAAATCGCGAATGTGAACGCGTTCATGATGAATGCCGTGGCGGACACGCGGCAGACGTATATTTATCCGTCATGGATCGAGCCGTACGGGCCTTACCGGGCGCTGCGGCGGGAGCACACGAAACGGGCGCTGCGGCTGGCGGCGGAGCTGGGGGCGAAGAGTATTCAGACGGAGCCGGGCGGGCCGCTGCCGGAGGGCGTGACGTGGCGGCAGGGGATAAACCAGTTTTATGAGGAGTTCATGCCGTGCGTGGAGGTGGCGGAAGCGTGCGGCGTGGATCTGCTGATTGAGCCCGAGCCGGCGCTTTTGATCGAAACGTGTGAGCAGTTTCTCGAGTTCATGCAGAAAATCGACTCGCCGCGGGTGGGGCTGAATTTCGACGTGGGGCACGCGTTCTGCGTGGAGGATGACATCCTGGCGTGGATTCCTCGCCTGGCCGGTTTTACGCGGCATTATCACGTCGAGGACATCGCGCCGTCGCGCGAGCATCATCACCTGATTCCGGGGGAGGGCGCGATCGAATTTCGCCCGATTCTGGAGGCGATCATTGCCACGGGATACGCGGGGTTCGTCACCGTCGAGCTTTATCCGTATCAGGAAGACCCGGATGAAGCGGGCCGGCGGGCGCTGGCATTCTTGAAACATCAGTTGCCGGGGGCGAACGCCTGATGGCACTCTGCATCTCTCTTATTTGTCTTCCGGTCGCGGTTTCGGGCGGAAAACCATCCGACGCATGGCCCGCAAAAATTGCAGCGAATAGCGGTGAACGCGGAAACAGATGCGGTACATCATCATCGTCCACCACGCGAGATGCCAGGGGTGCATCTTCCCCAGCACAGAACGGGGTGTGATGGTGCTCTCTGCGGCGAATTCCGAAAGCGTGACGGGGGATGGATAAATGGAGGTTTCACGCACGGCCCGCCAGCCGTAATGCCGCGTGGAATCGCTGGGGGCGCACATATTCGCGGTGCGGCGGTAAAAGAAATCGGCCGCCTTGCGGTTCAAAATATAACAGGCGCCGGAAACGTTGTCCCGCAGGGCCGTGCATAGTTGCCGGCCGCAGGGCAGGGTGGCATAAGGAAAAACGCCCCAGAACCGCCCCTGGTGCACGCGCAGATAATCCCACGTGTGGGCGTACGTCATACTCTCCAGAATGATCTGGCGGAAGTCGGGAGCCAGGTTAATGTCGTCCTCGCAGACCATGACATACTCGGCGTCGGAGGCAAGGAACAGCCGCCACACTTCGCGGTGGCTGACGAAACACCCCTGCCGGCCGGGCGTGATCGTGCGACCCTGACGCCAATAATAGACGCAGTGCCGGATGCGCGGCGGGTCGGGCACGCCGTCCATGCTCCTGCCGTTCACCGCCGGAAAGCGGAGCGGCTGGATGTTCTGGGCCGCGAGCTCCTTCTGCATGACGGCCCACTGCTGGGGCTTGCTGTCCAGATTGATGACGTAACACAGCAGCTTGCCGGATTCGAATACATCCATGTCCCGAAAAACCTTTCTGTGACTTGCGGGTTACTCTGGGCGAAAACGGCTATTTTTCGATCCGGGCGCGAATCTCCGCTACCACGTCTTCTTTTTTCACCCGCCACTGCTCGAGCGAATCGCGGTCGCGGACGGTGACCGTGCCGTCGGCCAGCGTCTGGCTGTCGACCGTGATGCAGAACGGCGTGCCGATTTCGTCCTGCCGACGGTAGCGACGCCCGATGGCGCCTTTTTCATCGTAAAACACGGCCATGTGCTTCTTGAGTTCGCCGTAAATTTCACACGCGATTTCGGGCATGCCGTCTTTCTTCACCAGCGGGAATACGGCGGCTTTAATGGGCGCCAGCCGGGGGTGGAAACGCAGCGAAACGCGCTTCGTGAGTTCGCCGTTTTCGTCCGGTACTTCGTCCTCGTGATACGCTTCGCACAAAAACGCCAGCGTCGCGCGATCCGCACCCGCGGACGGCTCGACCACGTGCGGCACGAAACGCTCGCGCGTCTGGTCGTCGAAATACGAAAGGTCTTTGCCACTGCCGCGGTGCTTGGGCTTGCCGTTTTCATTGAGTTCCACCTCAAGTTTCCCGTCGCGGTTGACGAGCTTGCCCTCGGTGTGGCTGCGGAGGTCGAAATCGCCGCGGTGCGCGATGCCTTCCAGCTCGCCGTACTCGCCTTCGGGCAGGAAGGGGAACGCGTATTCGATATCCGCGGTGCCCACGGAGTAATGGCTCAGCTCGTCCTGATCATGCTCGCGGAGACGGAGTTTGTCGCTTGCCAGACCCATTTTTTCGTACCACGCGAAACGGTAATTCCGCCAGAATTCGTACCACGCGCGGGAGGATTCCGGGTGGCAGAAAAACTCGATTTCCATCTGCTCGAACTCGCGCGAGCGGAACGTGAAATTCCGGGGCGTGATTTCATTGCGAAAACTTTTGCCCTGCTGCGCGATGCCGAAGGGGATGCGGATGCGGGTGCTGTCCAGCACGTTTCGGAAGTTGACGAAAATGCCCTGCGCGGTTTCGGGCCGCAGGAAGGTCGCGTCTTCTTCGCTGCCCAGGGCGCCGACGATCGTTTTGAACATCAGGTTAAACTCACGGGGCGCGGTCAGCGAGCCGAGGTTTTTCGCTTCCGGCGCCAGCACCTGAGAGAACTCGCCCTTGAGCGTTTCCAGCGAGAGCAGCTCGGCGTCGAATTTCAGTTGGTCGGCGTCTTTGCCACGGAGATTGAAGAATTTCATCGCACGGGCCTGGATGGTTTCGTCCCAGTTTTCGCAGGCCGGGTCGCCGAGAATGAACACACGCTGGCCTTTCGCCTCCACCCACCGCCCGCGGAGCTGGTCGTAACGGTACCGCCGCTTCGACTCCGTGCAGTCCACCATAAAATCGTGGAACAGGTCGTAGTGCCCCGAGCATTTCCAGACCTGCGGGTGCATGATGATCGTGCAGTCCAGGCCGGTCATTTCGTAGGTGGCCGGGGCGCCGGGCGTCTGGATCTGCTCGTTATGCGTGCTGACCATGTCCTCCCACCACGCGTTTTTCACGTTCCGCTTCAGCTCCACCCCCAGCGGGCCGTAATCCCAGAAACCGTTCAGCCCGCCGTAAATTTCGCTCGACTGAAACAGAAACCCGCGTTTTTTGCACAGCGCGACCAGTTCTTTCATTTCCATGGGGGAACTCCTTTATTTTCGTTACGGATGAAGTGGAAAAAGTGGAAAAACACAGATATATTTTAACACATAATCGCGTTTTCGTCCACCGGGAGGGGGGATTTCACGTTTTCTGCGAGCCTCGCTAAAAACAGCAGCCGGGAGCGCAGAGACCGGATTAGCCCCGCCGAATGTTTCTCCACTTTTATCCGGTCTCTGCACGTCACTACGTTCCGCTTCGCTCCCGGCTGCTGTTTCTTGCGACCATTTCCCCTCTCCCGCCACTCTTGCCGCCGGGCGGGTTTCGGATTATAATAAAAGTGTGGGTGGGCTGTGAAAATTGACCGTTTTCCAGGGGAGGTGCTTATGAAACGCAACAAAAATCGGCGCGGCTTCACGAAACTGGAGCTTTGCGTGGTCGTGGGGCTGGTGGTGGTCGTGGTGCTGGTCATGCTACCGGCGGTGAGTACGCGGACTACCAGGGGAACCCCGGGATCAGCGATCTGCATGTATAAACAGAAGGACATCGTGCTGGCGGCCAATTTATACGAGATGAAATACCGCCGCCTGCCGCCGAGCTGCCACGTGAAGAAGTATACGACTGCCGAGGGCGAGACGCGGTATCGCAAAGACGGTTACAGTTTCCTCGTCGATCTGCTGCCGGAAATGGAGCAGGAGGCGCTGTATAAAAGGATGAATGTGAACGTGCCGCTGGATGTGGAGAATGATGTGCCGCCGCCGCAGCCCGGCGAGGAGTTGCCCGAGGGGGTGCGTATCAACCTGCCGGACGAGTCGATCAAAAGAAGCCTGCCGATGTTCCGCTGCCCGAGCACGAAGACGCAAAGTCACGTCGACGGCCAGAGGATTACGAATTACAAAGCCGTCAGCGCCACGACGCGGCGGGCGTACGAGGTCAGCTCGCGCGAGGATGTGCCGGAGGGTGGGCTGGACATTTACGGCACTGGCGTGCTGCGGGAGCGCTCGGACGGTGTGATGTACGTCGGCTCGCGGACGAAAATCGCCGACATCACCGACGGCACGACGCATACGCTGATGATTACGGAGTCGGAAGAGCCGGTTTTTTCGCGGTGGCTGGTCGGGCAGGAGTGTGGCCTGTATACCATGCGGGACGGCATGGCGTTTTCGGAGGCAACGGACGCGATTCGTTACGTTCATCCGGCCGGGTACGTGCCGCCGGTGCCGGGGAAGAAATATCAGGTGCCGAACGATCGCCGGCAGACGAACCTTAACCGCGATTACGTCACGTCCCCGTACCCGTGGGGTGAGGACGGTTTCCGCAGCTCCCGGTACTCGAAAGAGCCTGCCACAGGCCCACGCTTCGGCCCAGGCTCCGGCCATGACGGCGTGATCATACACGCCTTCGTCGGCGGCGCGGCCGAACCCATTTCCAAAAACATTGACGCGGCCGTTTACTTTTTCCTCACCACCCGCGCCGGCGCCGATCCGGGGATGAAGCAGATGGGTATCAATAGTTACGAGTTGATCAAATGACCTTTTCACAAGAGATACCGTGATGGATGAAATGATTGAAGTGAAAGAAATTGAGCGGCGGTCGCGTGGCCTGAGCTGCGGGTGCCTGGTGATGATCCTTGTCCTGGTCGCATCCGCCGGCATCCTGACGCCTGCACTGCAGCAGCTCCGGGAGTCGGCGCGGCGGCTTACGTGCCAGGGGAATGTCAAAGACATCGTGCTGGCGACCAACCTTTACGAAAGCAAGTATAAACGCCTGCCGCCGAGTTGCCACGTGAAGGAATTCACCGCCGAGGACGGCGTAACCCGTTATCGGAAAGACGGCTACAGCTTTTTCGTGGAGTTGCTACCGATGCTGGGGCAGGAGGAGATTTACGCGACGCTGAACCCAGCGGCCCTGCTGGACGAAGACGGCGAGGCGACTGACGCGGCGATGGCGGAGTCCCTGCCGCAATTCCGCTGCCCGAGTACGAAGACCCAGAGCGTGGTCAACGGTCAGGCGATTACGAATTACAAAGCCGTCAGCGCCAGCACGCGGCGGGCGTACGAGGTCAGCTCGCGCGAGGACGCACCCGACGAGGGGCTGGACATTTACGGTACCGGCGTGCTATATAATGAGTCCGACGGCGTGATGTACCCCGGCTCACGCACCCGGCTTATGGACATTAGTGACGGCACGTCGAACACGTTCGTCATCGTGGAGAGTGAAGAGCCGATTTTCTCGCGGTGGCTGGTTGGGCAGGAGTGCGGCCTGTATACCATGCCGGAAAACGTCGTGTTCAGCGCCCCGACAGACTTAATCACGTATATTCACCCTCGCGGTTACACGGCTAATATATACGGTGTGGATTCGACTATCCCGGCGAGCAACCGCGGCACAAACCTTGACCGCGATTACGTCAAGTCGCCGTATCCGTGGGGCGAGGACGGTTTCCGCAGCGCCCGGTACTCGAAAGAGCCGGCGCAGGGCACCCGCTTCGGCCCCGGTTCCGGCCATGGCGGCGTGGTGATGCACGGATACGTCAGCGGTGCCGTCGACAGCCTTCCCATAAACGTCGACACGGCCGCGTACTTTTTCCTCACCACCCGCAATGGCGGTGACCCAGGCATGACGATGGGATGCGACGAGTATCCCGAAACGCCCCCGCATCCGGACGCCCCCGCCGACGCGATGGAACCAGAACCAACGCCAACGCTGTTATCAAATTGATGTGTCCGCAAGAACAGCAGCCGGGAGCGCAGCGGAACGCAGTGACGCGCAGAGACCGGATAGAGTGGCCGATATTTTTCCCACTTCGATCCAGTCTCTGCGCTAACGGCTGCTGTTCTTGTGAGTCAATGAATTTGATTGATGCGTTTGCGCCGTAATTCCCCACATCCTATATCCCAACCCCAACCCCCAATGATCGAAACACGCGACCTGACCAAAGTTTACGGCGAGCTTTACGCCATCAAGAATATCAATCTTTCGCTTGCCGAGCGCGACGTTTTCGGGTTTATCGGGCCTAACGGCGCGGGCAAGACGACGACGATGAAAATCCTCGCCACGCTCCTGGAGCCGAGTTGGGGCGAGGCCACCGTCTGCGGCTACTCCATTTACACCAATCCGCAGGAGCTGCGGCGGATGATCGGCTACATGCCCGACTTTTTCGGCGTGTACGAGGACATGAAGGTGATCGAGTATCTCGAATTCTTCGCGGCGGCGTACCGCATCCGGGGCGAGGCGCGGCGGACTCGCTGCAACGAAATGCTTGAGCTGGTCGACCTGGGCTACAAGCGAGACGCGCTGGTCACCAGCCTCTCCCGCGGCATGACGCAGCGGCTGGGCCTGGCGCGGGTACTGCTGCACGACCCGCAGGTGCTCTTACTCGACGAACCGGCCAGCGGACTCGACCCCCGCGCGCGCATCGAAATCCGCACCCTCTTAAAGCGGCTGGGCGACATGGGCAAAACGATCATGGTCTCCAGCCACATCCTGCCCGAGCTGGCCGACGTGTGTAATAAAATCGGCATCATCGAGCGCGGCGAGCTGCTGGTGAACACGGATGTGCAGAGCGTCCTGCGGCAGGTGCGGGAATACGGCGTCCTGACGCTGAAACTGGCGGAATCGGGCGATTTATCCGGAAATTCGGCGAAAAATGCGGCGGAAACGGCGGGGCATGTCTTGGAATCCCTGCCGATGGTGGATAAAATAGAGGTGATCTCCCCTCATGCGGTGCGGATTTACCTAGCCGCGGACGTCACGGATTTTAGCGACATTCCCGCGGCGCTGGTTGAGGCCGGGGTGCGGTTCCTGGAGCTGCACGAAGAGGAAATCAACCTCGAAACAGCCTTCATGAAACTCACGCAGGGGATCACTTCGTAGAATGGTCAATGGTTAATTGTTAATGGTTAATAAAACAAAACTTGGGTCAAAAACTTATTCATTAACAATTAACCATTCACAATTAACAATTTTGAATGGAGGGTTTCCGCATGTGGCCAGTCGGCGTTTTTGCGAGTATCGGTTCGGGGCTGGGCGTTCAGTTGGACGTGGTGAAGGAGCTGGGGATTCACTGGGTGCAGTTGTGCTGCCCGCACAAGGAAAACCGCACGGCGGAGAATGCCGAGGCGTTTTTGAAGAAGTTGAAGGAAATTGGCGTGACGATTTCCGTCGTGTTCTGCGATTTTAAGGGCGAAAGTTACGCCGATATTCCGACCGTGAAGCGGACGATCGGGATTGTGCCGAAAGAGACGCGGGCGGATCGTGTGCAGGAAATCCGGGAGATTGCGGACTTCGCGAAAATCCTCGGCTGCGACGCGCTGGGTATCCATATCGGCTTCATCCCGCATGACACGGCGGATCCGGATTACGCCGAGCTGATCACGATCATGCGGGGCCTGGCCGATTATCTGAAACAGAACGGACAGCGGTTCCATCTTGAGACAGGGCAGGAGACCGGCGACGGACTGTTCCAGTTCCTGACGGATTTAGAGCGGGATAATGTTTTCGTGAATTTCGACCCCGCGAACATGATTCTTTACGGTTCCGGCGAACCGATTCCGGCCCTGAAAAAGGTGGCGAAGTGGGTGCGGAGCTGTCACTGTAAGGACGCGACGTGGTCGGCCGCCCCGGGCGAGACGTGGGGCTGCGAGGTGCCGTTCGGGCAGGGCGCGGTGGATGCGAAGCTGTTTTTGCAGACGCTGAAAGAGATTGGGTATGACGGGCCGCTGACCATCGAGCGCGAAATTCCGCAAGACGCCGCGCGGCAGAAGGCGGAAATCATGCAGGCCATGACGCTGATTGAGAATCTTAAGCAGGAGATTCTGTAGCAAAGCCGCAATCGTAAGATTGCGAAAACAGCGCGGCGCAAGAAACAGTAGCCAGGAGGGGAGCGGAACGTAGTGACGCGCAGAGACCGGATAGCGGTGGCGAATATTTTCCCACTTCTATCCGGTCTCTGCGCTAACGCTCCGCTCCCGGCTGCTGTTTTCAGTGCGTCCTCATTTTTTCATCAGCGTCTTCAGCGCCGCGGGGACGGCGGGGGCTTTGTCCAGGGCCGTGACGGGCAGAGAACTGCCGTTGGGCATGGCGAGTGTGAAGTCGCCGTGGATGACGTTGTCGTCACCGGCGGCGAGCATGCCGGGCTGGTCGAGCTTCACGAGAACGCCGTTTTTGCCGGTGACGGTATTCTTCACGAGCACGGCGCCCTTGCCGGCGCTGATGTGCACCACGGGCGAGATGAACGGCGTCTGGATGGTGTTGCCGACCAGCCAGAGCGTGCCGTTATGGGCGGCGCCACCGTCGGTGCCGAAATGAACGGCCGTGCGGTTGCCGGCACATTCGGGGTCTTTCTCGATTTTATTGCCCACGAGGTACGCGTCGCTGTCGGGGATGTCGGTGTTGCCCTCGGCGTCGACCAGATCCACCTCGCGGTTGGCGGCGTGGTGGATGTAGTTGTTGACAATTACATTTATATGAGCGCGGCTTTTGAGGTTATGGCCCGTCGTGGATTTGGAGATTTCGCACTCGCGGACGGTGACGCTCGTGCCGCCGAGATAGAGGTTGTGGTTGTAGCCGGCGTGTTTGGCGGTGCCGTTTTCGGTGATGAGGCATTTTTCGATTAACTGGCCGGCGCCGGTTTTTGAGGCGGCTTCGCCGTTGCTCATGATGCCCATGTCGTTATTTTTGATGACGCAGTTGCGGACGGTGATGTCGTTGGCCTGGTTGATTCGCACGCCGGCCCCGTTGTTGCTTTCGTTGCGGGCGTTGGTGAGGGTCAGGCCGTCGAGCACGCAGCCGTCGGCACCGGGCTCGAACTGGAAAATGCCGCGCGGCGTGGAGCCCCGGCCGGAATAGTTAAAGCCCTCGCCGTCGAGAATGACGGGCTTTTGAGGATTCGCGGCACGGAAGGTCAGCTTCGCGGTCCGCACCAGTATCACGGGCTGGAGGTACGCGGAGCCGTCTTTTTTGGGATGGATCAGGATTTCATCGCCGGATTTGGCGGCGGCCACAGCGTCTTCGATTTTTTGAAATGGCTTTTCTTCGCCGACTTCCAACTTCTTCGCGTACGCGGCCGGGTGGGCCGTCAGCAGGCTGGCGGCGAAAACGCTCAGGCTTAACAAAAATACGGCGGGGTAATGATGATTTCGCATGAGTTTCTCCATTTCGATTCATTGAGGGTTACGGAACACACGGAAAACGGAATTGATCGCGGAAGCCCGTTCCACACTCTCATTTTACCACCCTCGCGCGGCGGCGTCAATTGTTGGGGGGATGCGGGGAAATTCCGCCCCCTCACTGGTTTTCGGCGGGGTTTTCTGGTATTCTGAAAGGAATAAACCTTTCCCTTTCCTCTAATTCAGGAGATTTGATGATGAAAAATGCGTTTTTTGCGGCGATATTTGTGTTCGCGTGTGCGATTTCGTGTGTGTTTTATGGAAACGCGGCGGCTTTTGCGGAAGACGTCCCGGCGGATGCGGCGGCGGATGCGCAGTACATGCAGGCGGTGGGGGAGAAGATGACGGCTCTGGCCACCCGGCTGGAAAATGGGGATGAGACGGCTCTGGAGGAAATGCGGGCCCTGGCGGCGGAGGCGGAAGCTTCGGGGCGTGCGGACCTGGCGAAAACGCTGCGGATAAATGTTTGGCAGATGGAAATGGTGCGAGCCGTGGCGAAAGGCGAGAAGGAATTTCTGGCGGTGCTGGAACGAATGAACGCGGAGATGAAGGCCAAGGAAAAAATGGAGGATCAGGATTTCGCGCTGGCGCAGGCGGCGGGGCGGATGGCGGAACGCTTCCTGGCGCCGGAGACGGCAGTGAAAGTTTACCGGGATTACTCGCGGATGTTCTGGAACACGGATGGATTCCAGCAGCGCTCGGCGGCGCTGCGGCTGGCCATGCACCGCATCAGCCTGCTGGGCGGAGAGATGGAAATCGCGGGAAAACTGCTCTCGGGCGAAACGCTGGACATGAAGAAAACGGACGGGAAAGTCGTGCTGGTGGTGTTCTGGGCCACGTGGTGCCCGCCGTGCCGACGCGAGATTCCGGTGATTAAAAAACTGTATGAAGAATATCACGCGGACGGGCTGGAGGTGATCGGCATTTCGCTGGATAAAGATGCGGACGTGCTGAAAAAATTCATCGCGGATAACGAAATTGCATGGGAAAATCTGTTGAACACAGACACGGACGTGGACGGCATGAGCATGCAGGAGTTTTATGTGCTGGACGGCATCCCCGTGCAGATTTTGATCGGCCGAGATGGCGTGGTGGTCTCCACGGATGCGCGGGAGGAATGGCTCCGCGGCCTGGTGGAAGATGAGCTGGCGCTGGAACTGGAAGAAGAATGAATAAGGATTTTTTTGAAAGGCGATTATGGTAACGTTTGCAGATTTTCAGGCATTGATCCGGAAAATGTATTATGAAAAGGACGCGGCGCGGGGGGTGGATGCCACGTTCATGTGGCTCATGGAGGAGGTCGGGGAGCTTGCCGCGGCGCTGCGGGAGGGCACGAAAGAAGAGTTGGCGCTGGAGTTCGCGGACGTGATCGCCTGGCTGGTGACTATCGCGAATGTGAAGGAAATTGACCTCACGGCGGCCCTGGAAGCGAAATACGGCGCCGGGTGCCCGGGATGTTTGAAGCTGGTGTGTGAATGTCCGGATGAAGTGAAACCGTGAAGCCGCTGCGCGGCGTGAAAGAGTGAAAGAGTGAAAGAGTGGTGTTTTCGTTGGCTATTTTGTGTGGCTCTCTGTCTGTTTCCGCTTTGGGAAGTGGTGGTAACGGAGGCGGAGGCGTGTGCCGCGGGCGGTGAGCTGGGGAGAGCGATTCAGCGTGTCACGTGGGGGCTTCATGACGGGGATGTGGGGCCGGGGACGTGGAAGACGGGGCGGTGGATGCCGATTCAGATTCATTTTTCGGAAATAGCGGCTGGAAGTGAAAATGTGGAGGCCGAGCATGTGCAGGCGGCGAAGAAAGTACGCTGCATCATCGCGGACTGTGACGGCGTGAACGCGGTTTATGAGCGGGACTTGCCGCGGGTGCTTCCGGAAAAGCTGGAGTTGTGTGTGCAGGCGGGGAATATCCGAGGTGGGTTTACGCTGGAGGTGCTGGACGCGGAGGGCGGGGTGCGCCAGCGGATGGAATTCGCGGAGCCGGGCACGCCGCTGGATGATGCGCGAGAAATCGTGCTGGTGGTGGGCGGCAGCACGGCGGGGATGGAGCTGGCGGTGGAGCATCTGGAAGTGCCGGGGCGGCTACGGCCGCTGGTGAAACGCCTGCCGTCTGCGGAATTTCTGCCGGCGGATGTGCGGGCGCTGGAGACCGTGGGCACGATTCTTGTCATGACGCAGGATGACGCGGTGCTGGAAAGTTGGACGCCCTCGCGGGTGGATGTGCTGGAGGCGTGGATGCGCCGGGGCGGGATGCTGCTGGTGTGTGCCGGAAAAAATGGCGTGAAAATGGCGGAAAACGGTGCGTGCTGGGGACGTTTTCTGCCGGCGGAGGAGAAGTCGCTGCGGGTGAGCATGCCGCAGACGGCGGCGATGGAGCATTTCGCGCAGAGTGCTGTGCCGGTGCCGCTTTTAGGGGTGACGCAGGAGTACCGCATGCCGGTGACGCGCGTGGCGTGGACAGGGCCCGGGCCGCGGATGGCGGAGACGCGGGTGCTGTTTTCGCAGTATGATTTGCCGCTGGCGGTGCGCAGCGGGTGTGATTTCGGACGCTTCGTGTGCCTGATGTTTGATCTGGAGCACGAATCGCTGGCGAAATGGGGTGACCGCGGGAAACTGCTGGCGCGCCTGCTGGATTTTCCGCAGCAGACGGGGAAATATGCCGGGAGTGAGTCGGCGAATCATGCGTATCACACCGGCGGATATGACGATCTTTCCGGCCAGTTGCGCAGCGCTCTGGATCAGTTTCCACAAGTGAAAACCTTCTCTTTCGTGAGCATGATTTTCGTGTTTCTGGTGTATCTGGCGATTATCGGGCCGGGCGGTTTTTATCTCATGCGGGAACTTCGCCGGGGGGATGCGCAGGGCGTGCGTGCGCTTTCGCAGACGGTGCTGGCGTGGGGATTCTTCCTCGTCGCGGTGGGCTTTTTTTGCGGCCTGTGTTATTATTTCTCGCTGACACCCGGGGCGGATGTGCGGATGAACCGCGCGGTGGTGGTGGATGTGAGTCAGGCCACAGGGAGTGTGCGCCAGACGCTGTGGGGAAATTTCTGGACGGCGGACACCGGGCGAATTTCGCTGGATTTTCCGGACACGCCGCGCAGCACGGCGACCACGGCATTCATTTACCCGCAGGACACCAGCCTCCGGTGCCTCGGGCTGCCGGGCGCGTTCCTGGGGGGAATGGCCTCGAAAATGCAGTTTGCAGGGCGTGAGTCGGCGGACTCCGATTATCGGTATGCGGTGCGCGACGGGCGGTGGCGCGGGGTGCCGCTGGTGGCGCGAAGCACGAAAAGCGTCGAGGCGCAACATTTCTTTGCGCTCCGCCCGGACGAAACGCCGTTTTTCGGCACCGTCGAAGACCGCGGGAACATCCCGTACGGCACGGTGCGGAATCCGCTGGACACGCCGCTTTCGCACTGCATGCTGGCGTACGGCGGCTGGGCGTATGACCTCGGGACGCTGGCCCCGGGAGAGGAAGTGACGATCGATGACCGTATCCGCCGTTACGATCTGGCGTCCATGCTCGTGGAGTCGGAAATGGTGGAGGATGAAGAGTCGCCGGTGAAGACCACGAAGAATCTCCGCCGGGTGACGTATCCGTATGATCGCGGGTCGCACGACCTGGCATACATTCTGCGGGCAATGATGTTTCACGGCGCCACGGGCGGGAAGTCGTATACCGGCATGAATCACGCGTATAACGGCTGGATGGATTGCACGCCGTCGTTGCGCAGCGGTATGGCGGTGCTGTGCGGCACGGTGGATGTCGGGCATGAAAACGCCCTGTTTCCCGACATCCGCGTGATGGAATCGGCTTCCGGAAAACCGATAAACGTCGGCGGCGATGAAAATCGCAACGTCCGTATTCTGCGTGCGTTCATTCCCGTCGGCGTGACCCCGCGGTGAGCCACGGACTGCGAGCCACGAAACAGGAGCTGGGAATGAAGCGAAGCGAAATGACCGGATAGACGTAGGAAAAATCCCAGCTACTTTATCCGGTCTCTGCGCGTCACTGCGTTCCGCTGCGCTCCCGGCTGTTGTTTTAGCGTCATCCCTGGACAGAAGGCCGGGTGTGCCGGCTTACTCGTTCAGGATGTCGGGATTCGGCGCCAGGGGCAAAACTTCTTCCAGCATCAGCGGGCCGCCGGGCAGGGCATCATCGGGATCTTCTTCCGGCGCGATCACCCCGGAGTTCCGCGGCGCGGGGGGCATGGCTGGCAGAACGGGATCCGGCAAAAATGCGTCGTCCACGGGCTGTAATTCGGGGGCTAAAACCGGCGCGTCGAACCGATCCAGCAGGTCCGGCGGATCCGGCATTTCCGTCGCGGTGATGCCGCCGCTGTTGGCCGTCATGGCTTTGGCCGGCGACCGTCCGTCGAGCAGCGGGCTGCCCGGGTCGACCCAAATGCCGCTGTTGTCAAGCTTGAATGTGCCCAGCGCGATGTCCAGGCTCATGCGGTATGCCTCGTAGTCCGTCCACTGGTTGATGAACGTGTTCTGCGTGCTCATCAGGGAGTTCAGCGAGTCGACCAGGTCGCGGGAGAGCGTCTGGTTCGAGGACGTGGTTTGGCCCACCTTCGGCGGCTCAAGCATCTTCATGTTTTCCTGGTCCACACGGGACATGGCCACCAGCACCGCGACCCGCTGCAGCTCGAAATTCAGTTGCGCCAGCTCGATCTGCCGAAGAATGACGCGGATGTTCCGGTGCATGGTGTCTTCGAATCGCATGTACGACCGCCGCGAGCTGTCGTAGGTGATCAGGGCGGAGATGTACGCGTTCCGCTCGGATTTCCGCGTCAGGGGGGCATCGAAAGTCAGGCCCACGCTGAGGTCGGAGATGGTATTGCTGCCGCTGGCTTTCGAGGAAACGTTCGTCACGCCGCCTTCCATGCGGAAGGTCACGTCGCTTTTCAGGGCGTTTGCGCGAATTTCGATCTGCCGCCACTGGTCGACCAGCGCCGCGCGGGCGTTCATCCAGTCGAGACGGTGCTCGCGGGCCGTCTGCAGCGCCTCGACTTCTTCCAGGTACAGCGGGGCCAGCATGATCGAGTCCAGCCGCACACCGGCCTGGGTCAGCGAAAGCTCCAGCAACAGGCTGCTGAAATTGTCGATCCACTTGTTCAGCAGCGTGAGTTTCGTCGTCAACGACGTGGAATCGAGCACCGCCCCTTTGCGGATCGCGCTTAACTGCGCCTGGCACTGGCGGAAATCGCCCTGGAATTTCTCATACTTTTTCTTCAGCTCGTCCACGCGTTTATCGAGCGTTTCGGGCGAAATGGCCGAGAAATACTCGCTGCCGCCGCGCGTGGCGTGATGATTCTGGAGAATTTTCAACGTCTTCATGCGGTCGGGGTACGACGCTTCCAGGCGGACGAAATCCTCCTCGAGAATGTCACAGATTTTTTCAGTTTCTTCGAACAAGACGGGCATTTCCATGATGATGCGGTGCATTTCGCGGTTGAGCTCGTCGAGCTGGCTGACCACGTCGTCTGTGCCTGCTCCACCGTCGAGCTCCGCGGCTTTGATCTGCTGAATGCGGATGTGATTCACGTTTTCCCGCAGCATTTTCTGGTGGGCCGTGAGCGTCAGACGCAGTTCGCTGACCACGGGCAGAATCAGGATGAAGTTTTCCAGCAGCGGATCCTCGACCTTCACGTTCATCGCCGGCGGCAGCCCGAGCTGCATTTTATAGCTGTCCAGCGAGTTCTGGTGATTATTTTCCATTTGCAGCAGACTGCTCTGGGCGGCCAGCAGCGACTGCTGGGTCTGGTCGACCTGGGTGCGGTTGATACGCCCGCCTGCGAACATGGCCTCCATTTTGAAGAAATTGTCTCGCAGATCGTTGACATAACTCCGCTGGTTGGCAAGCCGAATCTGCTGGATGATAATATCATAAAGCCCCCCCCCGGCCGAGGCGTTCGACCCCGCCGATGGCATCCCGCTGCTACCCGGGCTGGAAATGCCGGAGTTGCCCGCGATGGTGTCGAAATAAAATCCCTGGCGATAACGCTCCATCTGGCGAACGTTCATCACCAGCGCCCGCTCGGTGGCGGTCAGACTTTCCAGCGCGTAGGCACGCCCGCCATACCGCAGCAGCGGCTGCACCAGCGACGTGCTCAGCAGAGATGTCGACACCCGGGAGGGCCCGGAGCCAAAATTCCACACGATGGAATTCGCGATTTCGGTGACCAGTTGACCGCCCGTGGCGAGCTTCTTTGAGGCGCTGGCCGTGATCGAATTGAAGGACAGAGAGCCCGTGCCATCGGACCACGCGCCGTAATTCAGCCGTCCGCCCAGCGCGAAGTGGGTGTCGAACGCGAACCGCTCCAGCGAAACCCGCAACGCCGAGAGATAGAGATTTTCCTGGGCCGTCTGATAATCCGGCGAGTTGGTCAGGGCGATTTCGATGGCCGTCTCACGGTTCAGAACGACGTTCCCCTCGTCGTCAGTAGGCAGAAAACGCTCCCAATCGGGATTTTCGACGGACTTGACGACGCCATTTTTTGTCCAGCCTTTCCATCCGCGTTTTCCGTACACGCACTGCATCAGGGCGTACGCCGTCGGGTCGTCCTGGGGCATGGGGGGATTATCTTTATCGTACGGCGAAAAGAACCGCGCCTCCCGTTTTGCTTCGAAACGATAATCTTTCAGCTCCCACCGTGGGTCGGTCGTTTTTTCCGCAATGATATGCACCGCCTCGCAATCCGCCTGCTGCCGCCAAAATTGACGGCTGCAACCGCCTCCAGCGCCCAGCAGCGAAAGGAGTAAAAGACCGTAAATCATGGCTAAAAACGGTCGGCGGGTGAAATGAATCATGGACTTATTCCTGAGCAAAAATCGTTTCTTTGCAACAAAAATCTGTTAGCGGCGAACTCCGGTAAAACGTCGGACAGATACGCGGGACGCTTTTTCTCTTTTATGTGCACGAAAATGCCCTTAAAAAAGAACGTCTCTGGTTATCTTTATCGGCGCGAAAATGGATGGACTTTAACGATTTTACCGATTAAGTTGAATTTAACGCCATGTGGGGGAAATGCGGTAAGTGGAGAGAAACATTGACGGTACGATAAAAGGTGGATATAATATAATGGTATATTTGGGCAGCGGTTGGTCGGAGAATTTATTATGATGGCGAAGTTCCTGAAAAAATGGGTGGCAGGTATTTTTCTGGTACTG
The DNA here is from genome assembly GCA_031553595.1 of Thermoguttaceae bacterium. Lineage (GTDB taxonomy): Bacteria > Planctomycetota > Planctomycetia > Pirellulales > Thermoguttaceae > RGIG3701. The sequence continues at coordinate 74,750 of JAVBLI010000028.1, forward strand.
GCACTGGCGGTGTCCGGGGGGGCGGCGGATGACGAAGTGGATAACCCGGAAAAATCTGTGGCGGAAACACCCGCAACGTTAGCGCCGGTGGAAACGTCGCTGGAAGATTTCCTTCTCCGTGAGGAGCACTTCGCGTGGCTTGCGGGCACGCTGGCGGCGCTTGTGGCGGTGGTGGGGATTTATTTTGCGCGGCGGCGGATTACCCGTGCGGTGAAGGCGGTGATGGCTGCCGACGACGGCGTTTCGTACACCCGGGTCGGCACGCCCGACGCGCGGGGGCAGGGCAGGGCGCTGGAGCTTCCGTTCCACATGTTTCCCTCCGAGTGGCTTGACGGCGTGGATAGCGACGCGATGCGGCTTTTGGTCCAGCACACGAAAACGCAGGCCGTCGACGCGTTTTTCGAGGGTTTTGGCGACGGCGTCCCGACCTCCGCGCGGATCGGCGAGGCCAGGCAGCGGATGGCCAACCGCCTGAACAACTCCATGACCGACGCCGGTGTGTTCATGATGTTTAATCACGGCGAGACGCTCGACGACCGCCAGGTGGGGTTTCTTCGGCAGCACCTTAACGAGCTGATGCCCACGCTGAAAATTTCCGGCCCGCGAATGACCGACGGCATGGTGCGGTGGTGGGTGCTGGCGCTGAATGCGGCCCTGGGGGCGCTGCTGGGAATGTGGCTCGTCGGGACGATGACGTACTGGGGGCTGGGCAGTGCCGACGGCGGGATTTTCTTTGGGGCCGCAGGCGGAGCGTTTCTGGCGGTGGCGGGGTCACTTTTCGTGGCGACGCGCCCGGCCGTGCGGCGATGGCTGCTGGTTATCACCGGCGGCGCGGCACTGACCGATGCCGGGCTCCAGCTCCTGAAATCCCGGCTGCCCGCGTTTCTCGGCGGACGCAAAAGCGGTTTCCTGAAACGCGTGCTGGTGTATGTCGGGGCCGCGTTCGCCCTGCTGCTGCTGAAACCCGCGAAGACGTACGACCGGACGGCATACCGTGAGCAGCTCGAGACCGAGGCGGAGCTGTGGATTCGCGCGCTCTTCCCGCTGATTGCCACGCTCATGTTTCGCGGCGCGGCGGCGGCGAACCCCTTCAATCCGCTGGAGGGTTCCGAGAAAACGCTCGTGGCGGTGGTGCGAATCGCGCAGGACATGAGTCGATATCAGCATCAGACGGGCGGAAAGCATCTGGAATATGCCGTCGCCGAGATGCTCCAGACGCTGGAAATAGGCGGGTTTCAGATGCCCAAAGCGCTTTCAGTGGAACCGGGGGCGGCGTCATCGGCTGCGGATGTCGGCGAGGTGTTTCGTTGGGAACCGGACATGACGCAGCGCTACGACATGTTCGGCCTCATCCGCCCGGGAGAGAACGTGGTGGTCGAGCAAATGCCGGTCATTCAGGATGAAAAGATCATTAAAAAAGGCCTCGTGCGGAAACACAAGGGAGACTGAGCGAACATGGCAAAAGATATTCTCGCAATTGATTTCGGCACGTCCAACACGTATATTTCGCGGTGCCCGGCCGACCGGATCAACACGGACTCCATCCTCCTGGACACGAGCGCCGCCGGCATTTCCACCGCCATTCTTTATTCCGACGCGGCCTCGGCCGACCCCACTGAATTCCCCGTCATCGGCGAAAGCGCCACCCGCGAGTACGGCGTTTGTGACGAACGGGAAATCGCGGAAAACGCATACCGCTATTATTCGCACTTCAAGCCCGATATCGTCGCCAGCCCCCAGGCCCGCGAGAACACGGCCCGCTTCCTGGAATGCGTCGCGCGGGATGCGAAAAAGATGCACAAAGACCTTCGGCCCCTGGAGCGCCGCGTCATTATCGGCGTGCCCAGCGAGGCGAGTCCGGAATACGGACAGACGCTCAAAACGCTTGCCGCCCGTGCGGGTTTCGGGGAAGTCGAACTCGTCGACGAGCCCGTCGCGGCGATGCTCAACGATATTTCCTGCGGCCAGTTTCGCCTGACGGACGTCATGAATGGCTTCCTCGTCATCGATTTCGGCGGCGGCACATGCGATTTCGCGTTTCTGCAAAACGGCGAGGTGCGTCATTCCTGGGGCGCGATGGATCTCGGCGGACGCCTCTTCGACGATCTGGTTTATCAGTGGTTTTGCGACCAGAATCCCGGGCAGGACGCCCAGCTGCGCGCCCGGGGGCTGGATTTCATCGTGCGGACGTATCATTGCCGGCAGGTCAAGGAAAATTTCTCCGCGTGCCTGAATAAAAACCGTGCGAAGACCGTGAAATTCAGTGTCGGCCATTACGGCTTCATTCACGGCATGAACGCTGCGGAGTTTCTTCACCGGGCTGGGAGTTACACACCATCGGCCTCTTTCATGGATTTCGCGCGGCGAGAACATATGGAAATTTCTCCGCTGCTGCGCGGGGGCGGCGTGGACCTGATCGCGTGGTACCGGGAGGCGCTTCTGGGCGGCATGCGGCAGAAGGGCATCCGGCCTGAGGACGTGCGCGTGGTGTCGCTGGCCGGGGGGAGTTCGCAGTGGTTTTTCGTCAAGGATTTTTGCGAAGAAGGGCTGGGGAAAACGCCCGAGCAGTACCGCGTGGTGGACGATCCGTACGCGGCGATTTCGAAAGGCCTGGCCATGTTGCCCGCCATTCAGAAAGAGTTCGGCGTGCGAAAAGCCGAGCTGGAAAAGGGCAAGGCCCGTTTTTACCGCGACGAGATTTCACCGCATGTCGAGAATTCACTGCGGAGCTGTTTCGGGCGGATTGCCGAGCGGGTTTATGCGGATTTATATCTCGGGAAGATGAAGCCGGCCCTGGAAACCTTCCGGCAGCAGGGCGGAACCATCGCGGCGCTGGAGGAGCAGTTGGCGGCGGCCGCGCGTGCGTATGAAGAACAGCTTCGGGAGGACGTTCAGCGTTCGATGGAGGAGGAGCTCAACGGTCTTTACACGACTTCCCGCGCGAAACTGTGCCAGTGGATGCGTACCCTGAATCTCCATCTGGACGCGGCGGGTGAAACGATCAGGGCCTCGGCCGGGGACATTCACGCGCCGTCGATTGCGGATCCGGTGAATACAGACTTTTTTCTTGACGCCGTCGGCACGATCGTTACGCTGATCAGCGCCTCGATCATCGCCAGCATTTGCGGCGGGGGCGGAATGGCGCTGATTGCGGCGGGCCCGCTGGGGCTTTTCATCGGTTTTTTGATCGGCGGGGTGGCCACGGCGATGGTGCTTACGTTGGGCAAAGACGCCGCCCAGGAGTGGATCAAAAAAACGCGAGTGCCGGGCTTCGTCTTGCGGATGATTCTCACCGACGCCCGGCTTCACCAGCTCGGCGAAGACATGAAACGCGCGCTGCCCGAGAAAATCTGGATGGCGTGCCGGGCGGAAATCGACACGATTAAAGAAAAATTGGACGCCGAAATCCAGCGGGAGTTGGAGTGCCTGAGTATCGTGAACGTCGGATTCCGCGGCGAATCGTGATCAACGCAAGAAACAACAGCCGGGAGCGGAGCGGAACGCAGTGAAGCGCAGAGACCGGATTGAAGTGGGAAAAATTCCGACTACTCAATCCGGTCTCTGCGCTACACTGCGTTCCGCTCTGCTCCCGGCTGCTGTTTCTTGGCAATGATCGCGCGATTACGGTTTGGCAATCCGCCGCCGATAACATGCCATCAGGCCCGCGGCGCCCATGATCAGCATGATCCACGTCGCCGGCTCGGGCGACTGGCCGTTTTCAAGCGTCGTGAAATTCAGCATGCGGATGTTGTCGACGCCGATCCACCCCCAGTTCGCGTCGGCGCCGTCATAGAGGCGGAGGTACGCCGACATGCCCTGCCAATCTTCTTCCAGCGACCAGAAGTCGTATCGAAAAGTTCGGTCGTTGTGTTGCGACACGGCCGTTTGCGCGACCGTATAATTGCCGTCGCCCAGCAGGTCGATCAGCAGGTCGAAATGTTCTTCACTGTTCATCCCGCCGACAAGCATGAATTCGAGTACGTTGCCGTCGATGATGAAATTTTCGCTGCGCAGAATTCCCGTGGGGACGTCCCAGTCGCGGCCGCCGTCACGAACGTCGCTGGAGGCGATGCAACCGCTCTCGCCGGGTTTGAATTCCAGCGTCGAGTCGATATACCCGATAAAACCGCCGTCGGGATTTTTTCCGAAGCCAAAGTTGGTGATTTCATTCTGCCGGACGCCGTTGAGATCCGTTTCGAACCAGCCGTCCCACCCGGTATCGAAGGTGTACTCCAGGGTGACCTTATGCGTTTTTTCGAAATCGTGCAGTTGGACGGAGCCGGGGTTGGCATAGACGGTGTCGATGGCGACCCACCCGTAGCCGCCGGTCTCACGGTCGATAGCCACCAGCGTAAGGGTTTTTCCTTCCAGGCCGGTGAGGTGCATGTCCTGCGTCGACCATACACCATTGCCGGTGCCGTGGATGAAGGAGCTTTCGATGAGCTTGCCGTCGGTGACATTATACAGCGCCACGCCGGCGCCGCCGCCCACGCGTTTGGTGAGGTCCAGCGGTCCGCCGAACGAGCTGATTTTGGCCGTGATCACGCCGTCGCCATCTAGGACGGTAAAGACCGGGCCCCAAACCATCCCCATCGTTTGGTCGCCCGTGCCCGCCTGATTGTTGCAGTCGGCCGGCTTGGGGTTCAAGTAAGTCGTCAGCTCAGCGCCGTCGGGCGGCGCATTTTGGTTGCCGGTGCGAATCGCACTGTTACCGCACCCCACCAGCCAACCCTCTTTGCCGTCCAGTACGCTGGGAACTTCGGCGAATGAAAAAAAGAAGCCCGTCTGATCATGGCCCAGCGCATTGTGATAATTCCGCCAGGCGGCACGAGCGGATGTGGCCGCGTCGGAGGCCGAAAAATCGGCCATCTGTGCGGCGACGTTGCGAAAACCGCCGTCGAAGTACGTCCCGATCCGCAGCGGCGAATCGGCCGTGTTCAGCGATCTTGCCCCCCGCGCAATCTGTTGGCCGTTGACGAAAGTCGAAACATATGTCCCGTCATACGTGACCGTATACATCGTCCAGTCGGAGTAATCGGAGTATTTGAAATCCAGGTCGCCCCCCCACATCTGGATGCGAAGCACGTCGGCGTTGGCGGCCGTCTGCCAATCGTAGCACCGTAGAGAGAAGTCGTAGCTGGAGCCGCCGGCGTTGACGTTGGTGCCGGTGTGGAACAAGCCGCCGCTGGTGTTGTCGCTGTCGATCTTGGCCCAGAACGTGTAAGAGCGTGCGCTGTTACCGTCGAGGTTTAGGCCGGAGATGTTAGTGTTCGTGTCCAGGTAAAAGCTCTTATCGAAATTCAGGACGTCGCGTCCGGTGAATCGGCCGGTACCCGCCGTGTACAGCGAAGCGGGGGTGGTGCCGTTGATGCCCAGCGTGATGGGGGTGGGGGTGCCGCCGACGAGCACTTCGGTGGTGGCGCCGGTGTTGTTCAGCGTGCCGTCGAACGAGAAAAACAGCTCGACCGCGGAAGCCAGGCTTGCTGTCAGGCATAGACAAAACAGGGCGGCCATGATGGAAACGCCGAGCGCAAATGTAGTTTTTCGCATGCGAGCCTCGCTGGATTTTAATGGAATTTTCTCGAAAAAATCGCTAAAATAAATTAGAGTATATTACATCATAACCAATAAACCCGCCGGATTCAAGTAAATATGGAGAAATTTTGCCGAAAAAAGGGTGTTTTTTTGAAAAAATTACGTGTTTCGCCCAGTGTGCCTACGATTTTCACTTGATTTATTTTTCGCAAGAACAGCAGCCGGGAGTGGAGCGTTAGCGCAGAGACCGGATGAAGTGGGAAAAATCCCGGCTATTTTATCCGGTCTCTGTGCGTCACTGCGTTCCGCTCCGGTGCCGGCTGCTGTTCTTGTGCCGCCATCTCAAAACAACAGCCCGAAGCGTCAGTGAGGGATACGCCCCACCGAATGTTTTCCCACTTCATCCGGTCATTCCGCTGCGCTTCATTCCCGGCTGCTGTTTTTGTGAAATTTCGCCGCGTCTCCGTACCGCCGTGTGAGCAATAATCATTTTATCCCGGGGATTGTCGGGGCCGGGCTTTTCGATTAAAATATATATAGTGTATTTTCGTGGCTCTCGAGGGACGGGACGCCGCGCTGGTTTTTCATTGAAAATCATTCTTGTGAAGAAAGGGAATCATGAACTTAACTGACCCGAAATACGGTTCGTACGCACTGGTGAAGGAGATGCTGGAGACGCCGGAGCTGATCCGGAGATTCGATCCCTCGCGGACGGCGGAGATTGCGTCGGCGGTGAAGGCGGCGGGGCGGCTGTTTTTCACCGGCGAAGGTTCCAGCCGGATTTTCCCGTCGAAGTGCGCGATCGCGCGCGGCTTGCGGGAAGGCTTGCCCGTGGCGATGGCAACCGCAGGGAGTTTTGAGGCCGCCGAGTACGACCTGACACACTGGGCCGTTTTCGGTGCCTCGAACAGCGGTCAGACCAAAGAAGTGGTTTCCCTGTTTCGGAAGTTGGCCCAGGCCGGCCACGAAAAACGCTTCGCCATGACCGCGAACGTGAACACGAAACTCGAGGAGACCGCCAACCGCACGGTCGTGCTCTCCTGTGGCAAGGAAAATGCCGTGGCGGCGACGAAAAGCGTGGTCGAGCAGGGCCTGATCGCGCAGTCGATTCTCTGCAACCTCACCGGCGGCTGCAAGTGCGGACTCAAAGCGGTGGGCGACGCGGCCGACGCCGTGCTCGCGGCGGAGTATGATGCCGGGATGATTGCGAACATCGCCGCCTCGTCGGTCGTGTATTTCGCGGGCCGCAATAACGGTGTGGCGGAAGAGCTGCGGCTGAAGACCAACGAAATCACCCGTCAGAAAAGCGATTACCTCGAAGGCACGTACCTGCTGCACGGCATCGAGGAAGTCATGCACGCCGACGAAACGATCATCCTCATTGACCCGTTCGAGTCCGAATGTGCGCGGATTAAAGAGCTGCTGGCCGACGGCATCGGCGTCAACGTCGTCGCGATCGCCCAGAAGGAAACCATCTTCCCGACGATCGTCATTCCCTCCGTGGGCACGCTTGATCCGTTCCTGTACCTGATGGCCGGCTGGAACCTGCTGGTGCAGACCGGCATCGCCCGCGGCATCAACCCCGACAAGCCGAAACGCGCGAGAAAAGTCGGCAACGCGATCGAAGGGTGAGAAAAAATAGAGTGTTTTCCCAATTTGCTTGAACAAGAGACAGCAGCCGGGAGCGTAGCGGAACGCAGTGCAGCGGAGAGACCGGATAGAAGCGGGAAAATACTCGGCAGCGCTTCTCCGGTCATTCCGCTTCGCTGCATTCCCGACTATTGTTTTGGTGTCCAAGTTTTTAGAGGAGACCTTTTCATGAGTAAATTTTCGCAGTGGTTGCACAGTGACTTGTTTACGGTGAAAAATATCAACCTGTGGCTGGCTGTCAGAGTATTTGTCGTCGGTGTCGTGACCTTCTTTACTCTGCTATGTCTCCGCTGCAACGAGCTTATGGAGAGCCGAGATCCTACGGCAGTGCCTGCGAAAGCCGCGCAGCAGGCCACGCTCTCGGAAGCGGCACAGCAGAAGCTGGTGCTGCTTTCCCCGGACGGAACGGAGGCGGCGTGCGTCGTGAATGTGACGGATGCCGACCTGGTTTACCTGCGGGAGCTGCCCCGACTGTGGAAACTCAGCCTTCACGGATGCCGCCAGCTCACCGACGCGGGGCTAGTGTCCCTGAAAGCGTTTCCCGCGCTGCGAAGTTTGAATCTGGAATCGTGCGAGCAGTTTTCGTCCGGTGCGATTCGCGAACTCCAGGAGGCGCTGCCGGGGTGTCAGATCAAGAAGCCGCTTGTGACGACCGAGCCGGCCCTCAGGCTGCGATGATGCTGCCCGCGCGGCGGCGCTGCCGGCGGATTGTTTTTTTCGTTTCACCTCATTTTTCGGGATTATCGAACCATGACCACCAAAGCCGCGCGTGAGGCGTATCGTTTTTATTGGGTTTTGGGAATCACGGTGGTGCTTTTCGTGGTGTTTTTCATCACACGACCCGACGCGATGGGCCGGGGGGCGCGGGAGGTGCTGCTTCCGCCCGATGTGAATGACAGAATCACTCTCGCCCCCGACGGTGAAAGCGTTTTCAGTGCCGGCTCGGTCACCGACGACGACCTGGCGTATTTGAAGCATCTGCCGAAACTGAAGAAAATCACGCTCAGTTGGTGCGAGAAATTGACCCCCCGCGGATTGACGCACCTGAAAAAATGCAAGCACCTGGAGGAACTGAGTTTTTTCGAATGTCCCCAGCTTACCGACACGGACGTTGCCTGCGTCAAAGATCTGACCAAGCTGAAAAAATTGCAGATCTATGCTTGCCCGGAAGTGACGAACGAATGCCTGCGGTATTTGATCGACCTGAAGCAACTGGAGCACCTGGACCTCATGAGTAATGACCAATTCACGGACACCGGGATGGCATATCTGGGAAGTCTGACGCAATTGCAGTATCTGAATCTTTATAAGATCACGCGGTTTACCGACAACGGATTGAAAGCCTTGCGTGGCATGAGCGAGCTGCGCGAACTGAATTTGTGCATGTGCAAGCAGGTGACGGACGCGGGGCTGGAACATCTTCAGGGCCTGACCCGTTTAGAGAAACTCGACCTGGCGTGGTGCGAACAGATTACGGATACCGGGCTGAGCCACCTGAAAGATTTATCGCAGCTGCGCGTGCTGAACATCTCGGCGTGCCGCCTTTTGACAGGAGAGTCGCTGGCTTTTTTGAAAAATTTTCCGCAGCTTCAGGATCTGAACATCGGCACGAACCGACAGTTTTTGACGACGGACCTGGCCCATCTGGAAGACTTGCCGCAATTGCGAAAGCTGGATGTGAGCATGTGCGATTTTACGGGAGTCGATTTGATGTATCTGGGAAAGCTGGTTCAGCTGGAGGAGCTCAATATCGAGTGGTCTTACGAAATTTACGACGACGATTTATGGACCCTGAAAAAGCTGACGGCGCTGCAAGTGTTGAAGGTCGGCCATTGCCCGGGACTCACGAAGGCCGGGCTGATGGATTTGCTCGAATCCATACCCAACTGTAACATCATGGTAGAGCCTGTGTATTGAATCGCATTTTCAAAATGGAAAGATAAACCCCATGTTACGAATTCCTTCCCGCAATAAAATTGATGAAAACTGGATGCTTCGGGCGATGGAGCTGGCGAAGTTGGGGGAGGGGTGTGTTGAGCCGAACCCGATGGTGGGGTGTGTGATCGTGGCGGACGGCGGGACGGGGGACGTGGTGGGGGAAGGGTTTCATGAAGCGTTCGGCGGGCCTCATGCGGAGGTGAACGCGCTGCGGGCGGCGGGCAGTGCCGCGCGGGGGGCGACGGTGTATGTGACGCTCGAACCGTGCTGTCATCACGGGAAGACCCCGCCGTGTACGGACGCGCTGATCGAGGCGGGTGTGAAGGAAGTGATCATCGCGATGCGGGACCCGTTCCCGGCGGTCGACGGCGGCGGTTTGCAGCGGCTGGTCGAGGCAGGCATCGCGGTCGAGGTCGGGCTGTGTGAAGAGGAGGCCGTGGCCCTGAACGCCCCGTATTTGAAGCTGATTCGCAAGCGTCGGCCGTGGGTGATTGCGAAGTATGCCATGACGCTGGACGGAAAAATCGCGACGCGGATGCGGTCTGCGAAGTGGATTTCTTCGCCCAGTTCGCGGGCGCGGGTGCATGCGTTGCGGGCGCGGGTGGATGCGATTATGGTGGGGGCCGGGACGGTGCTGCAGGACGATCCGCTGCTGAATGTGCGGCCGGAAGATTTCCCAGAGGTGAGTCCGGCGCCGAGTTCGCCGCCCCGTGGCATGCGGCGGTCGGAGATGCCGGTGGCCGATCGGCTGCCCGTGCGGGTGGTGGTGGATTCGGAGTTGGAGACGCCGGTGGAAAGCCGGGTGGTGCAGACGGCGCGGCAGCAGGCGACGATGCTGGTGGTGGGGCCGGAAATTCTGCCGCATCAGTTGGAGGAATACCGCGCGTGCGGCTGCGAAATTTTCCAGGCCAAATCGCTCACGCATCCTGATCAGCTCACCGAATTGCTCGAGGAACTCGGACGACGGCGCATGACGAACCTCATGGTCGAAGGTGGCGGCGGCATCTTCGGCACCCTCTTCGATTTGCAGGAAATCGACGAGTTGGACGTTTTCATCGCCCCGAAAATCGTCGGCGGCAAAAACGCCATCTCCCCCATCCACGGCATCGGCATCGCCAACATGGAACACGCCATGCGGCTGGTCGGCGAGGAACTCGAAATCCTCGACGGCGACATTCATTACCGGGCGAGAGTGATGAAAAGCAGTAAAATCTCGCCGGGAGAGTGATGAAAATGAGGAATGAGGGATTAGAAATGAGGAATGGAAGATGTCAAGACACGCTTGCGTCATTTCTCATTCCTCATTCCTCATTCCTAATTTTATCACTCCCATTCCCAATAACCCATCCCCTTTTCCAAGGCGGCAGGAAAAAAAATGAGCGACTCATCTGAAAATCAAATGTTCTTTGACGGCGCGCCCGTCGATTTGCAAAACGGACTTGCGGAAACGCAGGTGGAAAAAGCCCGGGAAAAATACGGGTCGAACACGCTTACGCCGCCGCCGCGCGACCCGTGGTGGACGCTGCTGCTGGAAAAATTCGAAGACCCGACGATCCGCATTTTGTTGGTGGCCGCGGTCATTTCACTGCTGATGACGGTGCTCGAGAAATACGTTCTGAACCACCCGGCGGCGAGTTTCATCGATTCGCTGGGCATCATTTTCGCGGTGCTGCTGGCGACGCTGGCGGGTTTTTTCAGCGAGTTGAAAAGTGCCCGTGAGTTCGATCTGCTGAATAAAGTGAAGGACGACATCCGCATCAAGGTGCTGCGGGGCGGGCAGATTACGGAAATTTCGATTCACGAAATCGTTGTCGGCGACCTGGTACATCTTGACCTGGGGGACAAGGTGCCGGCGGACGGCGTGATGGTCGACGCGATGGGGCTGCTGGTGGATCAGTCGGTGATGACGGGCGAGTCGGTTCCGGTGGAGAAGCGGCCCGTGCGGGGGCAGGGCGAGCTGCGCGACAAGCTGGAAACGCTCGGCGACGAGCAAAAAGTGTATCGCGGCACGATGGTCAGCGACGGCCACGGCATGTTTCTGGTGACGGAAGTCGGCGATCGGACGCAGCTCGGGCAGATCGCGGCCCGGCTGGGGAAAGAGGGCGAGTCGGAGAACGAAACGCCGCTGGCCCGCAAGCTCGGCGTGCTGGCGAAGCAAATCAGCGTCGTCGGCGTGTGCAGTTCCATGACGATTTTCATGGTGATGGCCATCGCCACGATCTGGAAGTCGCCACTTTTGGAGCCGCAGCTCCAGCGGCATGGTATCCTGACCGGCATCCTTCTCGCGGCGGCGGCACTGAGCGTGCTGGCCGTGCGTTTTGCCCTGCGGCCGTTCTTCACCAGCATGGGCGTGAAAATGAAACACCCGGCCCTGCGGCTGCTGGTCTGCGTGCCGGTCTTCATCGCGGTGCTAGGCATGGGCATGGGATTCTGGGGGCTGATTGACGACAGCCTGCTGCCCGGTGATTTGGAATTTCAAGAAGGCGTGGCGATGTTCCAGTCGCTGCTGATGGTGTTCGTCATCGCGGTGACGATCATCGTCGTGGCCGTGCCGGAAGGGCTGCCGATGATGGTGACGGTCTCGCTGGCGATGAACATGATGAAAATGGCCCGCGAAAATTGTCTCATCCGCAAGCTGGTCGCCTCCGAGACGATCGGCTCGGCAACCGTCGTGTGTTCCGACAAAACCGGCACGCTGACGCAGAACCGCATGACCGTGACGTGGCTTTTCGCGGACATGAAGGAAGTGGACGGGCGTGAGGCCGACGCGCTGCGGGCCCTGGCGGAATGGCCCCGGCTGGTGGAATCCATCTCAGCCAACAGCGAGGCGGCGTTGCATATCGAAGTCGACGAAACGCGCGACGGCGGCCGTGAAATCGTCGAGGGGATTGGCAACCCGACCGAGTGCGCCCTGCTGCGGATGCTACACGACGCGGGCGAGGATTACCGCCAGTACCGCGATAAATACCCCCGCCTGTGGGAGCTCAGCCACAACTCGCAGCGGAAGATGTCATTGGTGATGGTGGCCATCGACGGGCGCAACGTGTGTTACGCGAAGGGCGCGCCGGAAAAACTCCTCGACCGCTGCACGCACGTGATGATCGGCGGACAGCCGGAGCCGATCGGGCCGCACATGCCGACGATTCACGCGGCCTTGGACGGCGCCACCTCCCGCGCGCTGCGGGTGATCGCGCTTACGGAGTCGACGGCTACGTGTGCCTGTTACACTGAAGAAAACGCGGAAAATTGCATGGCGTGTGCAGGCCACGCGCTGGTGGCGCTGGTCGGGATCGCGGATCCGATTCGCGCGGAGGTGCCTCAGGCCGTGGCGACGTGCCGGGGTGCGGGCGTCGAGGTGAAAATGATTACGGGGGATGCCGAGCCGACGGCGATTGCGATTGCGAAACAGGCCGGAATTCTCGCGGCGGATTACATGCCCAACGAGGATTGGCGCGGCGACGGCGACCTGGTGCTGACATCCGCGACGCTTGCGAAACTTGACGACGACGAACTCCTGGAGGCGATTCCCCGGCTGCGGGTTCTGGCACGCTCCACGCCGATGGACAAGCTGCGGTTGGTGAAAGCCATGCACCGCGATGGCGAGGTGGTGGCGATGACCGGCGACGGTACGAACGACGCCCCGGCCCTGAAATTCGCCGACGTCGGCATCTCGATGGGCATCACCGGCACGGAGGTCGCGAAAGAAGCCAGCGATATCGTGCTGATCGACGATAATTTCAAAAGCATCGTCACGGGCATCTGGTGGGGGCGCACGCTGTATCAGAATATTCAGCGGTTTTTGCAATTCCAGCTTTCGGTGAACGTGGTGGCGCTGACGTGTGCGCTGCTGGGGCCGCTGGTGGGGGTGCCGCTGCCGCTGACGGTGCCGCAACTGCTGTGGATCAATATTATTATGGACACTTTCGCGGCCATCGCCCTGAGCACCGACCCGCCGCGGGCGAATTCCATGAAGCGGAAGCCCGTCTCACGCGATGCCTCGATCATCACGCCGCCGATGGGCGTGTCGATCCTGCTGAACAGTTTTTACCAGGTCGTCATCCTCTTCTCGGCCCTGTATTTCGGGTGGTTTTTGCCTGCCAGTGAAAAATTTACGTTTTACGCCGACCCGCGCGACCTGGAAAATCTCCACGCGCTGACCGTCTTCTTCACCATCTTCGTGATGTTCCAGTTCTGGCACAAGTTCAATTGCCGCTCGCTGCGATACGACGAGTCGCCGTTCGCGCTGTTAAGTAAAAACCGGCTGTTTTTGCTCATCGTCGGCATGATCACCATCGTGCAGATCGTGATGGTGCAGGCCAGCGATTATGTCGGCATCGGCCGAATTTTCCGTACCGTGCCGCTTTCGCTCACGCAGTGGCTGGAGATCGCGCTTTTGACCGTGACGATCATTCCCGTCGCGTGGCTCGTGCGACTGCTGATTCACCAGCTCGGCCTGGACCGGGAGGCATGATGCCTCGCGACGAACCGTCGCGTCACCGTCCGCTACGACCGCAGCATCGCCACCTACCGCGAATTCCTCCGCCTCGCTTGCATTTGTATCAAGTTAATGAGGTTTTGAATGGCGGTCTAAGCACTTACAACAATACGAGGATTTAAGTTGTTGGCGATACGCTCCATATCGGGGTGGCGGTGCACAATCCCCATGATATACCTGTCTTTTTGAACGGCATATTTTATATGTCAAATCAGCAACGTTGTTCGATTCGAATAGAAATCGTCGAGTGGGACATGCTGTTGCGTGAAGAAAGGGATGTGAATGCTATTGAGGCTTCTCGTAAGCTACTACTTAAGGAGTTGAAGCCCGACGAATCACGGCGGATTCTTTCGTATGGGTTTGAAATTCCGCCGCTGGAGTTGTTGCACGATCCGAAATGCGAGGCATTCATTCGCGATTTGCCGCCGGAAGGGCAGGAATTGACGTTGCGGGTGCGGGTTCATTCCGTCGTGCGTGCCTCCGGTGGCGGTGATAAAGAAGACTTCATCACCGTGGTGGAGAAAAAGTTCACGCTCACGCCCCGGAATGAAACCGAGACGGCGTTGAACGAAAGCTGGTACGACGCGACGCCGCCGGAACAGTTTCTGACCATCGACCCGAAGAGTGATTATCCCGTGAAATGGGTGCGTTGGTCCAAATCTTCCACGCCGTTTTACGTGGGCTACCCGGGCAGCGTTTACGCCGAAAAAACGTGGCAGCAGTGGAAAGAACTGAAGGACAGTCTCGAATCCAGCACACTTCGCGACAATGTCCGGAAAGTCCGTTTCGTCATGCAATACAAGGCGACGCACGACGCGCAGGTGCTCGCGGAATTCCGCACCTGGCTGACCAATCTCCCGCCCCTGCAGCGTGGCAACATGATTTACGGCTATCCGCTATATCCGTTCTCGCATAACGACCCGGATCTCAAAGCCATTCTCGAGGCGATCGTAGACCTGCGATAATGCCTCTCCTTCTTTCCCAACCTCCGCGGCGGTGGTTCCCTGTGAATCGCCGCCGCTACATTTATATATGGCATCACGATCGAAGTTAAAGAAAAACCCTGGGGCTGCGGCTTTGCTGCTGTGGATGATAGCGGAATTTATAAGAATGTTGAAAACAAGTCCGGGCCATGGTATCACCTGTGGAAAGAGAACATCAACGCCATTCGCGCGATGGTCGAACTGCAGTATGTTGGCGATACGGTCAAAAGCACCAGCCATAGCAGTAACCTTAAAGCGAGCGAGATAACAACACCCACCGCGAAACCGAAATGGGCAATAATCACGTCAGACGTTGGAGAGTATTTCTCTGTAAAAGCCACTGTTGCTATTGACAAAACCGGTTCGCTGGCAGGCACGCAAACGCCAGTGGATATTGCGATCAATAAGATCGAAAAAGTCGAATGGGTGGAAGTGGCTCATCCTGAAACACGTGACTTTGGTCCGGGCACGTTGCCAGTGCGCTTGGCAAAGCTGGAATCGCACGACGGCGGGTATCGTACGTTCCCGGAAAAGACAAGCCCGACGAGTCGGGTTTACTATCGCGCGGAGGTGAAGGTCGAGTTGAGCATTTCGATGCCCGCATACATGTGGGCCATGGTTTATCTCGACTGGTTCGACCCAAATAATAAGTATCGCACGACAACGCCGACGACGTATGAAGCGTGGAAGCGGGATAATTATGGTGGCATGGGGCCCAGCCAACCACAGATAAATTAAGGTTCATCCGACAAGTGCGTACCTTGACCGGTGGATGGCGAGGATTTTAAGTTTGAAGTATCGGTGGTTTCGGTAGCCATAGGATTGACGTTTGAGGGTTTTGATTTTGTTGTTGAGGCCTTCAAGGGGGCCGGAGGTGA
>JAVBLI010000005.1:0-315937 GCA_031553595.1 Thermoguttaceae bacterium
CTCCGTAAACGCTGTATCCGCACCCTACCCGAACTCCAGGGATTCCTGCTGACCTCCCCTCAACTTTTCACCCCAGCCGAGTGGTACAACTTTTTCACCCACGCCGGGTATGTGAGTGCATAAATTAGGGAAATGCTCTAGTCTTAGCTGGTGGTCTTGAGATTTTTATACTCAAGCTACTTGAAAATTTCGTTCACAGCGAAACCGTAAGCCGTCTTTCCAGAAGGGTAAGCGACAGACAGTTAGAAAAACTCAACGGCTCCGAGTATATTATCTCCCCGATTGGATTTTCCTGGGATGAGCAGGTTTTTTTTGCGTTTCTGACAGGGGAAGCCGGAAGCTATTTGCTGACGACTTCCAGCAGATTGATCATCGATTGCGGCACGCTGCGGTGGGCTTTGATCACGTCTTCCAGCGGGAACAGCTCGGGCTTTTCATGCAGCACGCCGGCCATCTTGCCGGTCTCGCCATTGATGATGGCCTGGACGGCGTAATGGCCGAGCATGGTGGCGAGGATACGGTCGTCGGCGCACGGCGAGCCACCGCGGAGCAGGTGCCCCAGCACGATGACGCGCGATGGGAACGGGCACCCGGCGTCCATCAGTTTCTGTTGCAGGGACATGACGCCCTCGAGATATCCTTCGGCGACCGCCATGATGATGGACTCTTTTCCGGCGTGCTTCAGGCGGGTGAGCTTCGTGACCATTTCCGGCACGGTCAGCGGCGCTTCGGGGATGCAGGCGATTTCGCAGCCGGCGGCGATGGCGGTGTAAAGGGTGATGTAACCGCAGTGGCGGCCCATGAGCTCGACGATGAACATGCGGTCGTGGCTGTGAGCGGTGTCGCGGAGTTTGTCGACGGCCTCGACCGCCGTCTGCACCGCAGTCTGGAATCCGATGGTGTAATCGGTGCAGCAGAGGTCGTTGTCGATCGTGCCCGGACAGCCGACGATTCGGCCACCCCAGAATTTGCGGAATTCGTAGGCGCCGGCCAGCGTGCCGTTGCCGCCGATGGGGATGATGGCATCGAAACGGTGTCGCTCAAGGATTTCGGCGACGCGTTTCATGCCGGCCTCGGTCTCGAAATCCGGGCACCGGCTGCTGTGCAGCACCGTCCCGCCGAGCATCGAAATGCCGGAAACGGACCGCATCATCATCTGCACGTTTCCGTCGGCGGTGGAATAAAAGTCTTCGTCCAGGATGCCCTGGTAGCCGCGCATGATGCCAACGACTTCATGGCCGGCGGAGACGGCGGTACGCACGATGGCCCGCAAGCACGCGTTCATTCCCGGGGCGTCGCCGCCACTGCAAAAAACTCCGATTTTCATGGCTTTACTCGTTCTTAGTGAAATGGGAATGGCTTAACCTTCGATTTTCTCGCGGAGTTCGTCGGGAATGGAGAAATTGGAAAACACGGCGGAAACGTCGTCGTGCTCCTCCAGGAGGTCGACCATTTTCAGCACGCGGCGGGCGTCGTCTTCGTCGGCGATTTCCACGGTGTTCTGCGGGATGCGGGCCATGGAGCTCTCGAGGATGTTGAAGCCGGCTGCTTGCAGGGCGTCGGCGACATTCGTGAAGGCGTCGGGCAGGCACGTGACCTCATAAATTTCGCCCTGCGGCGAAACGTCGTCGGCGTTCGCTTCCAAGGCGACTTCCATGAGCTTGTCTTCGTCCACGCCGGTCGCGTCGATGACGAAAAGACCCTTGCGGTCGAACATCCAGGCGACACAGTTGGTGGCGCCCATTTTGCCTCCGCCGACTTCGAAAATTTTGCGGACTTCCGGGGCCGTGCGGTTGCGGTTATCGGTGAGGATTTCGCAGAGGACGGCCGAGCCGCCGGCGCCGTAACCCTCGTAGAGGATTTCTTCCATCGCGGCGCCGTCGGCCGCTTCGCCGGAACCTTTTTTGACGGCGCGCTCGATGTTATCTTTGGGCATACTGACGGCCTTGGCGGCGTCGATGGCCAGTCGCAGGCGGGCGTTCATGCCGGGATCGGAACCGCCCCGGGCCGCGACGATGATGCCTTTCGAAAGACGGCTCCAGATCTTGCCGCGTTTGGCGTCGATCAGTGCCTTCTTGTGTTTATTATTCGCCCAGTGGGAATGGCCTGCCATGCGTTAACTCGCTTTCTAATGTTCATACCCTGAACCGTTGAGTTTTCCCACCTGTCCGCCGCTTACCCTTCGGGAAAGACGGCTCGCGCTTTGGCTGTGAGCGGAATTTTCAAGTGGCTTGAGTATATTATAATGTTTGAAAGAATCGGTATTTAATGAAGTTATGGAAAGTATTCCGCCATGCGGCGATTGACATGCGCCTCGTCTTCCGTGGCGACGACCTTTCCGTCTTTATGGAACTCGGCGAAAAGCCGCTGCGCTTCGCGCCAGTATCTTTCCGCCTGTTCCATGTTTTTCCGGGCGAGGTTTAAATCGCCCAGGTGGCTCATGATGACCGGATCCGGGGAGATTCCCTCCGCCTTCCGGAGATGTGTTTCGGCTTTTTCGTAATGTTTCATCTGAAAATGCACCCAGCCCAGGGTGTCGTGATACGCGGCGTTTTCGGGCGAATGGGCCACACACGTCTCGGCCATGCGCAGCGCCCGCCGCAAGTGCGTTCCGCTCTGGGCCCATAAATACGCCAGGTCATTTTTCGCGCCCACATCATCCGGAAATTCGTCTAGCACCTCCTCCAGCAGCTCGGCCGCCACGGCCTTATCCCCCTCCAGACACTTCAGCACGGAAAGATTCGAGCGGGCCTCGCGTAAAAATTCCCGCGCGGCCTGATTCTCATAGTCGGCTTCATTCGCGTGAATGAACTGGGCATACTCCCTCGCGGCGTCCGCCGTGCGGCCCTCGGAGGAAAGAATCAGCGCCCGCTGAATCTGCGCGGAGAGGTTTTTCGGATCCTCGCCGAGCAGGATGTTTATCTGCTCCAGGGCCTGCGGATACTGCAAATCGAGCATCATGGCCGAGGAGAGGAAGTAAAGGATGCGCTGGCGGTCCGGCTTCTCGGTGGCGTGCGGCAGGGCGGCACGGAACACGTCCACCGCCTTTTCATACGCGTCCTCGGCCAGCAGTCCGAATCCCCGGTCCACAAAAAACGGCACCGCATCTTTCGTCGGCTGTCGGCGTAAAGCGTCTTCGGCCGATTTATAATAAGCTTCCGCCTGCGCAGGATTTTCCAGCAGTTTTTCAAGGATTCCCAACAGCCAGTACGTGCGCCACGGATGGCGGGCGGCGCTGGCCTGCGCGCGCTTCTTTCCAGCGGCCATGGCCTTCTCCAGCAGCGGAGAAAGGGCGGGCACATGTTTCCAGCTTTCCACCACGGCCGGCGGCGAGGACGCTTTTTCGACTTTCGGCAGGGGCTGCGTTTCTTCCGATTTTCCAGGCGTTTCTTCCAGGTGCGTAACGGTTTCGTCTTCCGCGTCCGGCACATCGGCCGCAGACGCCACGGTTTCATTTTCCGCTGCCGATTCCGCATCCGTGTCCACGTCTGTATCCGTATTCGCCGCCGAAACGGGTTCTGTCACCTGCCGCCGCGCGATGCGCAAAATGAGGATCATGTCTTCCCGGGAGTTCACCTGAGCGAAAACGTACTCCAGCGTCTCCCAGAAATGTTCCACATCCGCCCGGCGAATCGCGATTTCCAGCAGATCGGCCAGACGGGCCGTGACGGCGTGCTTACGGGTATGCTTTTTCAGGATGAATTCTGCCTGGCGCTGCGCGTTTTGGAGTTTTTGCGGGTCTTTCTCCCGGCGGACCTCCTCCATCCATTTCTTCGCGAGGAAAAAACCTAAAACGGAATCTTCCGGGGCGCGTTCATAATATTTCGTCATCGCCGGGATGATTTTATCCGTTTCGTCCAGGGCGGCCAGCGTGTCCGCATACCATTTATACGGGGCCTCACCGAGATGCGCTTCCGGTTTTAAATCGTTTAAGACCAGCTCAAGCAGCGTTTTAGCTTCCGGATAATTTTTCCGCATGAAGGCGATTTTCGCGCGAGTAAAGTCAGCGGTAATGGTGATCACTTTCCGCTGCGTTTCCTGCTGACGGCGGGGGACGCCACTGCGGTGAAGGTCTTCGTGCTGTGCCTGGACAGACTTTTCGAGTAATGTTTCCGCCTGCTCCAGATTCCCGCTGAGGAGATTCGCGTCGGCCATGAGGGAGTAATAAAAAGCCGCGTCCAGCATGAGCATGCCGCTCATGGCCTCATCCAGATCGTAACGCTCAGGGTGCTGCATCGCGCAAAACACATACCGAAAACCATTGGCGGCTTCTTCATACCTCCCCAGGACGTACAAGGCGCGGCCCATGTCCATACGCAAAAAGACCATGGCCGCGGGGTTTCCACGCACGGTGGGAGAATCCATGGCCGCCTGAAACGCCTCCGCCGCTTCCGGCCACGCATCCTGCGTCGTGAGCTGAATCCCCACGTCCCGTAATGCCAGCACGTCCATCTTTTTCAGGTTTTTCATCTTCCGGAAGTACGTCAGCAGCTCCTGCGGACGCTCCAGCTCCGCGGCGAGATACACCACGTTCCCGAGAATGGTCTCCGCCTGCCGACTGTAACGGTACGCCCGCTGATATTTCCGCAGCGCCTCGGGCAGCTTCCCGGATGCCTGTAAAATGCGGGCCTGCGTGAAAAGATATTCGGAGTCCAGCGTGTCCTGCTGCGTTTCCGTCAGCACTTTTATTTGCGGCTGGGCGGCACGCGGGATTTCCGTTAATTCGTCAAGCGGCGAACCGGTGTTTTCAGAATCATGGGAAGAAGCGGATTCGGAAAGTGACTCGGAAACAGACGCGGAATGTGCATCCAGAGAATGGTTGGCAAGAAAGGCGGAAACTTCGGCAGAAGAGGAGGCGGTGACGGCAAAAACAGATCCGGCGCTGTCCCCGGCCGAGACATCTCCCACGGAAATCGGCGAGATGAAGCCGGTCCACAAAAAGCATAAAACAGAGAAAGCCGGGGCATAAAGACCGCGGCTGACTCCCCGTAAAAACGTATTTTTCATAAAAGCCAGAGCGTGTTTCATTCCTCGCTTATTTCTTTTTGGAGGCCTTTTTGACGGCCGGCTTTCCCGCTTTCGCCTTCCCATTCGTTTTCACTATTTTTGCGGCGGAAGCAGCGGGAACCTTTTTAGCGGCGGTTTTTCCCGCCGGGCCGGCGTTTTTCACCGCTTTTTTGACGGGAACGATTTTTGCCTTGGGAGCCGCTTTTTTCGGGGGAGCACTGACGGCTTTCCCATTTTTCACGGTTTTCTTGACCGGATTCGCCTTCCCGGCCGTGGGTTTTGACGTGACAGCTTTTCGCGCAGGCGTTTTCGCAGCGGGGGCTGATTTTTTCACTGGCGCCTTGACCGGCGCTTTTTTCACCGCGCTTTTCCCGGCGGTAAGCTGCTTCCCGACCACTTTTTTCTCGGGGGCTTTTTTCGCTACCGGTTTTTTGGCCGCGGGAACCTCTTTACCGCTTTTTTTTGCAGCGGAGGGGGCGGCTTTCGGGGCCGGTTTTTGCGGCGTTTTCTTTTTCGCATCCAAGGACGGGACGGACGGACGCTTCACGGGATGCGCAGATTTCACGGGTTCCGCCGGTGTTTTCTGATCCGGCACATTTTTCGGGGACACTTTTTTCGCTGCCGGGGCCTCCGTTTTCTTTTCGGTTAATGGAGTTGCCGCCACGGGTTTTGCACCGCCGCGTCTGCTTTTTCGTGAACGCCCGGACTTCTCCGCCGGGGCGGCTTCTGTTTCGGATTTATCCGCGTCCTGCCCCTGCTCTTCCTGCGGAATTTCGTTGGAAACCGGATCAAGCTGCGCGTCTTCTTCCTGCATTTCCTGCTTTAAGAAAGCGGCCAATTCTTTCTTCGAGTACTGGCGCGAGCCGCGCACTTCCGGTAGCGGGGGCGTTTCCAGGAGATTCTCCTCTTTCACTTCGCGCCGCGGAGCCAGGCGGGTTTTGTAATCCGGCGCGAACGCCTTCATGAAAATCGCCATTTTTCGGGAATTCGGGTTCAGGACGAAATCCGCCGCCACCGCGTGCAGCAGCGACATAAACTCCGGGCCCTGCTGTTTCGTGATGGCCCGGTTCAGTCCGGCGACTTCCCGCTTATCCAGCTCTTCTTCTTCAAGAATTCCCAGCACATAAAGCAGACGCTTTTCCCCCGTGCCCACAGGAATACCGTGCCGACCCAGCGCCACCTGCGCGGTATATGCCGTGGAAAAAGGCGTGCCGCCGGGAATGGATTCCAGTTTCGTGAACGCCACGGAAAGGTTCATTTTCCGCAAATCGTCCAGATTAAACGAATAACGCTCCTCAAAAACGGCGTTCAGAATTTTCTTTACACGGATGGCCGCGCCGCGCGCGTCGGGCAGTTGGGGCATCATCTCCGTCAGCTCCGCAGGGCTGCTGACACGCACCTCGTTCCATCCGGAGAGGGATTCCTTTAACGCTACGAACGCCGTCTCCGCCGCCTCAAAACCAGCATCTTCCAGGCACGTCGCGAAAATGAAATGCTCCAGAACCGTCCGTTCCATCAGCACCGTGGGCGACGTCTGTTTTTTTAATGCTTTATGAAGCGATTTTAAAAGCTCTGCGCGATTTCCAGCAGCCATTTTTAATCCCCTGGGGACAAATTTTATCATTCATCCGTTATGCTGTGGCGGAGGGAATCCATTCATTCTCGCACACAAGAAAATATAATCATTCAGCGGAATTTTTCTTTTCCGTCGCGGCGTTATTCCTGCCCGCCGCGACCTTCCACTTCCGCCACATCCGCGTCCAGCTCGCCGATGACCGTATCCCGCGGCATTTCCTCATCCGCCGGCAGCACGTCCTTCAAAATACGGGCCACGTTCAGCGAGTTTTTCACGCCTTTATCCAGTACGAACGTCAGTCGCGGCGTGTACCGGGTCTGGATGCGGTCCGCGATTTTCCGCTGGAAAAAACCGGCCGCGTTCTGAAGCCCTTTCAGCGCCAGGCTCTGTTTCGCATCATTACCCATGATGGACACATGCACTTTCGCCTGCTGCATGTCGCCGGAAACTTCGACGAACGTTACCGTGACGTCCGAAACACGCGGGTCCTGCAGATCACGAAGAATCGTCATCCCCACCACCTCGCGGATCGCCTCCGCCGCCCGTAATACCCGCCGAGAACCCATATCGCTCCACTTCGTTTCGCTAATTGACAATCGATAATTGACAATTGATTATTATTTTCATGTTCAAGTTTTCTCGCTGAAAAACATTTTATTGAATCACTATAATTACGCCTCGCTTCTCGCTTGCGTAATTATCAGTGAGCAATGATCCATTATCAATTCTAAAACTTCCTCGCCACCGACTCGATCTGGTACGCTTCCAGAATGTCGCCTTCTTTGATATCATTGAAGCCGGAGAGCTTGATACCGCACTCATAACCCTCGCGGACTTCTTTCGCATCATCCCGCTCTCGCTTCAGGGTGTCCAGCGGATACACGCCGAGGATACGGTTGTCACGGATGATGCGGATTTTACTGTCGCGCAAAATACTTCCTGCCAACACCCGGCAGCCCGCCACGGAGCCCACGCGGCTGATGGTAAACACCTTCTGCACCAGCGCCCGCCCGAGTTCCTTTTCCCGCTGTTCCGGCTTGAGCATCCCTTCCAGAGCCGCGCGAATGTCACTGGTGAGCTGATAGATAATGTCATACCGGCGCACCTGCACCCCTTTTTGCTCGGCCAGCACGCGTGCGTTTTCGTCGGGCACGACGTTAAAGCCGACGATGATCGCGTCCGCCGCGTCCGCCAGTTGCACGTCCGCTTCCGTAATGCCGCCGACCGTGGCCTGGAGGATGTGGATTTTCACTTCGTCGTGATCCAGTTTTTCCAGCTCTTTCTTAATCGCCTCGATCGACCCGCGGACATCCGCGCGGATGATAACGTTCAGCCGCTGCACTTCGTCGCTGCCGAGTTTATCGAAGAGGCCTTCCAGCGTGACGTGCGTTTTTGCCGAGCCAGCCAAATTCCGATGACGCATTTCCTGCGCCCGCTGATCCGCCAGTTTCCGTGCGTCCGCGATGTCCGGCACGACAAAAAATTGATCGCCAGCACCGGGCGCGGTGTCCAGCCCCGTCATGTTTACGGGAATGGCTGGCCCCGCGGCATGAATCTTTTTATGCGTTTTCAGCGTGTCAAACATGACTTTCACGCGGCCGCTGGTCGTGCCGCAAACGACGACGTCTCCCTCTTTGAGCGTGCCGTTGCGCACCAGCAGTTTCGCCACCACGCCGTGCCCCGCCTGCTGCGAAGCTTCCAGGCACACGCCGACGGCCGGGCGATCGGGATTCGCCTTGTACTCGTGCAGTTCCGCCAGGGTCAGCATCATGTCCAGCAGGTGATCGATTCCCTCACCGGTCAGGGCGCTGCAGCGAACCACTTCCACGTCGCCGCCCCACTCCGCCGGGAGCAGGTTATTCGAGGCGAGCTCCTGCAAAATTTTCGGCTCATTCACGCCGGGCAGGTCGATTTTATTCAGGGCCACGATGATGGGTACTTCCGCCGCCCGCGCGTGGCTGATGGCTTCTTCCGTCTGCGGCATCACGCCGTCGTCCGCCGCTACGACGATCACGGCGATGTCCGTGACGTTCGCTCCGCGGGCACGCATTTCCGTAAACGCCTCGTGACCCGGCGTGTCCACGAACGTGATGGATTTATCATCCCGCTTAATGTTATACGCGCGGATGTGCTGCGTGATTCCACCTTTTTCGCCGGAGACCACGTTGATGCCGATAATACGATCCAGCAGGGATGTCTTGCCGTGGTCAACGTGGCCCAGAAACGTGACGACCGGTGGCCGCGGCATCAGTTTTTCCGGATCTTCTTCGTCCTGCTGTAACTCGCCGATGAGCTTGTCTTCCAGCGAAACTTCCGGGCGGATGTCCACCGGGATGCCGAAATCGTCGGCCAACAGTTGCGCGACGTCCGCATCCAACGAATCGTTGATCGTGCTCATCATCCCCATTTGCAGCAGTTTTCCGAGCACCTTGCTGGCCTGCAGGCCGAGCTCTTCGGAAAAAGATCGGATCGTCAGTGGCATATGCAAAATATAATTATTCTTTCTCGGTGCGGCCGTACTGATACCCAGCTTGCGGGGCTTGCGCCAGCGGACGCGTTCGCCGTCGTCATTATCCCGTCCGTCGGAACCTCGGGAACGGCGGTTTTTCATGAGCCGTGCGTCGCGCGTAGGCTCCGCCGCCTCGCCGGGTTTCCCGAATTTGCCTTTTCCTTTTTTACCAGCGCCCGCGCCAGCCGTGGCGGTATCGTCCTGCGTAACGCCAGGCCGCTTGTCTCCGACACGACCTTTATCGCGTCCCACCGTCGCATCCGGTTTTTTAACGCCCGGGCGGTCGTCGCGCTTCGTACGCTGCTCCTGCTCGACCTGCTCCAGCGTTCGCGGGTCGGCCATGGACTTCCCGGAAAGCACGTCGGGCGTCAGGCGAATTACCGGCTGCTGAGCTTCCTGCTCCCGCTTCTTTTGCACCAGCGGCTGCTTCATCGTCGGCACTGGGGCCAGGCGGATGTTCGACGCCGGTTTGCCGCCGCCCTGATCCTTGCCTTTCGCACGGGAAGCCGCATCCGCATCGTCTCGGCGGATCGTCCGCGCCTTCTGAAGCGAAGGGAAATTGCCCATGGGGTCTTGTGCCTTGAAATCGGGCCGCACCGGGGCATCCAACTCGGCCTGCGACGCGATTCGCTGCGTGACCGACATCCGCTGCTGATCGCGGGAAGCCTGGGATTCATCTGATTTCTGCGGCTTTCCACCCCGATTACTCAGGCGGCTGCCCAGCGGCGTGGATTTCGGCGAACTGCCCTTCAGCGGCCCACGCGGCTCTCGCACTGGCTGCCTCTCCGCCGCGATATCCGCTTCCGGCGCATCGGGAGGATCCGGAATCGACGTCTCCGCAGGCGCCTCGTCCTGCACATCCTGAGAAGCTTGCGGCTCGTCCCGCATTTCCGTCTCCACCGGCTCCTCGTCCGGCGCTTGCTGCGATTCCTCGGCGACGGTTTCTTTCACGACAGATTTTTTCGGACGAGATGTCGAGAGCGTGGGAATCTTCCCGAACGCCTGTTTCGACGGCTCCGGCGCATGAAAAGCCATGTCCTGCGCAGCCGGGCCGGGCTTTTTCGCAGATTCAGACAGATGCTGGCGGATTTTCGCCGCATCCTCATCAGATAAACTGGCAAGAGCGCTGCTGCCTTTAATGGAAATACCCACGTCGGTGCACATGTCCATTAACGCTTTGTTATCGACTTTCAGCTCTTTCGCCAGCGCATAAATACGGATAGACAATCAACTTCTCCCTTGCAGGGCACCCCCCTGCATACGATTAAAATCTCACATGAGCAACCTCCGGGTTGTTCACAAAAAAGCCACAAGCCGCAAGCGATCCGCTTTAAGCTACTACTGATCCTCTTTTTGACGCTTCCGCTCCCGCTCTTCTTCCAGCGAGCGACGGTCGGCCTCTTCCACAATCGCGTCCACTTCCTCTTCCGTCAAGCCGCCCATCCGCATCAAGTCTTCCGGCTCGATGATCGAAAGGTCGTCGTATGTCGTAAACCCTTCCCCCACCAGCAGTTCGGCCAACTCCGGCGTGACACCCGGAATCGTGCAAAACGCCGTCACCGTGCGGTCAAGCTGCGACTGCAACTCTTCCGGCGTCATGATTTCGATATCAATTCCGCACAGCTTGCTGGCCAAATGCACATTCTGCCCGCCCCGGCCAATGGCCAGCGAGAGATTATCCTCGTTCACCAGCACGATCGCCCGGCCGAGCATCCCGCATAGGATGATTTCCTCGACCTGCGCGGGGGAAAGGGCCGCGCGGATCATTTCGTCGGCGTCGTCCGACCAGATGACGATGTCGATGCGCTCGCCGCCAAGCTCGTTGACAATATTCTTAATACGGTTGCCCTGCACGCCGACGCACGCCCCGACGGGGTCCACACGCGGATCCATGCACTCCACGGCCACCTTGCTCCGCACACCAGGCTTTCGGGCGACGGACTTGATTTCGATCACGCCGTCCGCCACTTCCGGCACCTCGCGCTCGAAAAGACGGGAGATGAAAATCGGCCGGGTGCGGCTGAGCGTGACTTTCACACGCGTGCCCTGCTTGCGGACTTCCGCGACGGTGGCACGGATTCGGTCGCCGGGACGCCATGTCTGGCCGCGAATCTGCTCCGCCGGCGGGAGAATCGCCTCCACATTCGGGAGCTTCACGATGACCATGCCCTGCCCGCGCTGGGGGCCGTCGCCGGCATCTTTTCCCTTTCGGCCGCCAAACTCCGAGCGGTGCACCGTCCCGACCACGACCTGCCCGATCTGATCAAAATAGTCCTGATAAACCTGATCACACTCGGCCTCGCGGATTTTCTGGATCATGACCTGCTTGGCCGTTTGTGCGCCGATGCGTTCTGCAATCTCGGCCGGCGTCAGCGGAATGTCGTTATGAACAGCCTCAATGAGCCCGGTTTTTCGGTCGATATTCACCATGATCGGCTGTTCGTCGCCAAAACGCTTTTTTGCCGCCGAAATCAAAGCCGCTTCAATCCCCTGAAATATGACCTCGCGGTCGATATTTTTCTCGTGGTGAATCGTTTCCACCAGCCGCAAGATGTCTGCCCCGTTCGCACCTTCCGCTCGATTCCGTTCATCCGCCTTCATCAAATCCCCTTCCGCCTGAAAATTTCAGTTAAAATATAAACAGCTATCAAGATACTCTTAAAAGTACACCTTGTCAAGGGGCGCACCCTGGGTAAACCATCCTTCTTCGAGGCATTTTTCCCAAAAAAACTGGAAAATTGTCTCAAGTCGGCGGGTCTGTCGCCTCCGGCCTGTTCCGGCGGGCTAAAATTGAAACAGCGGGGACTCGGTGCGGGCTTCTTTGAAAATTTCTTCGAATTGTGCCACTATCTCCGGATTTTCGTTTGAAATATCGTGTTGTTCTTTTATATCGGTTGACAAATTGTACACAGAAATATGCCCGGCCGGGTCTTCGCTGACATTCGTGCGAATTCCTTTGTAGTTTTTCCAGCGGGCCGCCTGCTTGCCGCCCTGTTCGTAAAACTCCCAGTACAGATAATCGTGCTGCTTTTGGTTTTCGTCGTGACCCTCGAATGTGGGGAGGATGGACAGGCCATCGAGGGGGGCGGGCGGTGTTTCGTGGAGAATATCGCACACCGTGGGAAGGAAATCCCAGAAGGCGCCGACGTAACGGTTTACGGTGCCTTTTTTCACTTTGACGGGCCATCTCACGATAAAGGGGACGCGGATGCCACCGTCGGTAAGATCACGTTTCAGGCCCCGGACGGCGCCGGAGGAGCGGAAAATGTCGGGTCGGTGGCCGCCTTCCTGATGGGGGCCGTTATCGCTGGTGAATATTATAATGGTGTTCTCGGCGATTCCCAGTTCGTCCAGCAGGGCGAGCACCTTGCCCACGGTTTCGTCCAGCCGCGTGAGCATGGCGGGGAAGGCGGCGACGGGGTTTCGCACGACGGTGTCGAAGGAGTAATGGCCGGTGACGTTTTCGAACTGCGGGTATTTTTCTCGCCACGGCGTCATATACGTTTCCGGCACCTGCATCGCGGCGTGCGGAATCGTGACAGGCAGATAACAGAAAAACGGCCTGGCACGATTCTCGCGAATGAAGTCCAGGGCCTGGGATTCGATTAGATCGTGGGCGTAAGTTTTTCCGTCGAGTTCGACCCGTTTCGCCCCGTCATACAGGCACGGCGGATAATAATTATGGGCGTCGACCTGGCTGTAATAGCCGAAAAAGCGGTCGAAACCGAGTTGGTCGGGCGAGCCTTTTCCGCCGGGCTTTCCCAAGCCCCACTTGCCGAACATGCCCGTCGCGTAACCGGCGCTTTGGAACACCTTCGCCACCGTCGGCGTGTCGGCCGGCAGGGGGCAGTCGCTCTGGTTTTCAGCGTCCCACTTATTGCCCCGCACGTAACCATGCCCCGTATGCAGGCCCGTCATCAGCGCGCATCGGCTCGGCGCACACACTGTGCTACCGGCGTAAAACTGCGTGAATCGCATGCCGTCGTCCGCCAGGGAGTCGATTTTCGGCGTGCGGAACTCGGTCTGGCCGTAACAGCTCAAATCGCCGTACCCCAGGTCGTCGGCGAGGATGAAAATCACGTTCGGACGGTTTTTTACGGCTTCTTCTTCCGCCATCGTCGCCGCACAAAATCCGGCTACCGCGGTAAAAAACATAAACAGTATAAGCGAGAATTTTTTCATGGAGTTTACTTTGCGTTGTTGCTTTGTGTCAAAAAAATTAAAACCGCTGCCGGAATTTCCCGCAGCGGTTTTTGGCTTGACGGCAAAATAATTATCGCGATTTACTTCGAAAACAGCCCGCCGGCGGTGTCGCCGCCCACGCCGCCGCGAAGGGGGGTGTTCGACTGTTTCGGACGATTGCCGGCAACATACTCTTCCGTCGGCTTCTTCTCGGCCTTCGGATCTGCTTCTTTCTTCGGCGGCGCGTCCGTCAGGGCCTTGATCGAAAGGCTGATCCGGCGGGCGGCTTTATTCACCTCCAGCACCTTCGCGGTGACTTCGTCGCCGACTTTCAGCGCGTCTTCCACCTGGCCGATCCGCTGGTGGGAAATTTCGCTGATGTGCACCAGTCCCTCCACGCCCGGCTTCAGGGCGACGAACGCGCCAAAAGTCATGATCTTGGAAACGGTGCCCGTCACCTCCGAGCCGACCAGGAATTCCGACTCGACGTTGGCCCACGGATTCCCCTGCATGTCGCGGTACGCGAAGCTGATTTTCTTCGTTTTCGGGTCGATTTTTTCGATCTGCACGCGGATTTCCTGGCCCTCGGTCAGGACGTCGCTGGGGTGCTTCACGCGGTCCCAGGAAAGCTGGCTGATGTGCAACAGGCCGTCGATGCCGCCAATGTCGATGAAAGCACCGAAATCCGTGATTTTCCGCACAATGCCGTCATAAACCTGGCCCGGCGCGAGCTTCTGGATCAGTTCGTCACGCTGCGCGTCGCGCTGCTGATCGAGAATCATGCGGCGGCTGAGCACGAGATTTTTGCGGGCCGGGTTCACTTCCGTGATCATGCACTCGAGTTTCTGGCCGACCAGCTCTTCCAGATTGTCCACGCGGTAATTCGCCACCTGGCTGGCCGGGATGAATCCACGCAGCTTGTTCACGCGGCATTCCAGCCCGCCGGCGTTATGGGCCGTGATCGTGACCTCCACGACCATTCCTTTCTGCACCGCCGACCAGTCGGCCACATCCTGCGCCACGCCGGGCAGCGTCAGCTCCCAAAGACCGTCGGCGTTCGCCTCTTTCGCGACCTTCGCCTTCACCTCGGCCCCGACTTCCGGCATGGTTTCGCCGAACTGCTTCGCCGGGATGAACGCCTGGATGTTTCCGGGCAGCTCGACGAAGATGTCTTCGCCGCCGACCTGGGAAACTTTAGCGGTCACTTTCGCACCCACCTCCAGCTCCGGGGCCTGCACGGTATTCGCACTCAAAAGCGCGTTCATGTCGGCGCCGCCCATCGCCGCATCCAGCTCGGCCTGTTCTTCGTCCGAAATATCGGCGTATTTGTTACGGGCTTCCGCTCTGGCCGCGGAAAGATCGACTTTCGCCGCTGGGGCCTGGGGCTCCGCAGCCGGTGCTTCCGCCGCCACGGGTACGGGAGTTTCCACCACCGCCTCAGCCGCCGGTTCCTGCACCGCTTCCGCCGGCGCCTGATTCTGCGTTTCGTTCAGGCCTTCCGCCTGGGGATTCAATTCGTCATGTTCCATTTTTGTACACGCCTCCGTTAGTTGCGCGACCCTTCATCGTGCTCATAACGGCGCCCGAGGTCCGTAATTTCTTTTTCCACGATATTCGATTTTTGCCAATTCGGGACTAAAACACCAAAAAATCTCCTAATAATAAGGATTAAAAGGAATTTTAGCACATTCATAACCCCCGGTCAAGAAGCGGAATGTGCAAAAAGTCGAAATTTTTTCAATTTGGAGAAAAAAGCAGAGGCGAATGTTGAATGCTAAGTGCTAAAAGCTAAATGAATGAGCAAATTTGCGATAATTATCAATTATCAATTGTCAATTATCACTTCGAAATGACGCTCCCCCCTTGTCGGCCCAGCCATTTTATATATAATAGTCAATCTGTTTTTGTGTGGAGATGGTCTGTCGTGATGGCACGGAAGGTGGGCGAAAACCATGTTTGATTCATTACGCGAAGGTTTGGGTTCGGCGCTACGTTCGCTCAGTGGGCGTGGGAAGCTCACGGAATCGAATATGCGCGATGGTCTGCGGATGGTGCAGAACGCGCTGCTGGAGGCGGACGTCAGTTATGATGCCGCGAAGGCCTTCATGGACAGCATTTCCGAGCAGGCGCTGGGCGAGGCGGTGATGAAACGCCTGAATCCCACGCAGCAACTGGTGCAGATCGTGCATCAGGAGCTCATTAGTATTATGGGCCCGGTGGATCATTCGCTGCACCTGAAGGGCACGGGCATCACGACGCTGATGATGTGCGGGCTTCAGGGCTCCGGTAAAACAACCACCACGGGCAAGCTGGGCCGGATGATTAGAGTTCGCGGACGCAAGCCGATGCTCGTCGCGGCCGACCTTCAGCGCCCGGCGGCCATCACCCAGCTCCAGGTGCTCGGCCAGCAGCTCGGCATCCCGGTTTATGCCGATTTTAATGAAAAAGACCCCGTCAAGGTCTGCGGCGCCGCGATGGAAGAGGCGAAAAAGCAAGACTGTGATGTCCTGATTCTGGACACCGCGGGGCGGCTGCACGTGGACGCCGAGCTGATGCAGGAGCTCATCCGAATCGATAACCGCTGCCATCCGGATCAAGTGTATCTGGTGGTCGACGCGATGACGGGGCAGGACGCGGTCAACAGCGCGAAGGCCTTTAACGAGGCGCTGGAGCTGGACGGCGTGATCATGACGAAGCTCGACGGCGACGCCCGCGGCGGTGCGGCGATTTCGCTCAAGCACGTGTCCGGCGTGCCGATCAAATTCATGGGTACGGGCGAGCAGCTCGACTCGCTGGAGGAGTTCCATCCGGAGCGCATGGCCGGGCGAATTCTCGGCATGGGCGACATGATGACGCTCATCGAGAAGGCGCAGCAGGAGTTCGACCAGGACGAGATGAAGCGTCAGGAAGAGCGGATGCGCAAGGGCGAGTTCACGCTTGACGACTTCCAGCGGATGATGGCCCAGACCAAGCGGCTGGGATCGATCGGCAAAATCCTCAGCTTCCTGCCGGGGATGGACGCCCTGAAGGGGGCGTTGGGCAACGCGGACGCCGATAAGGAAATGAACCGTATCGGCGGGATTATCCATTCCATGACGCCCGAGGAGCGGCGGAATCCGAAAATGATCGACCTTTCGCGCCGCCGGCGCATCGCGGCCGGTTCCGGCGTGCAGCCGAATCAGGTGAACGACCTGATCAAGCAGTTCCAGGGCATGGCCGACATGATGAAGCAGATGTCGGGCATGGGTGCCGCCGGGCGTGTGGGCGCGATGCAGGACATGATGCGGAAAATGCAGTCGAATCCGATGGACCCGGGGATCGGCCGATCGAAAGGCGACACCGGCAAACGGCTTACGGCCGCGGAGAAGGCTGCCCAGCGGAAAAAACGTGAAAAGATGAAGAAAAAGAATAAGTAAAAAAGAAAAAAATAATAGTAAGAGTTTTTTGAAAAGGGTGAATTGGCGCAGCCAAGAGGGGAAAACAATTTTGCAAAAATGTTTTCCCTTTCCAGAATCGGCGAAACGTCGACCACCCGAAATCCTCCCCCACTAACCCCACCTCACCGCCATGTCCAAAACCCTCCCCGCCGTGCTGTTTTTCAGCTTTTTCCTGACGTTCACCGCCGCCGCCGAGGACGCGTTCATTCCGCCGATGACGCCGGCGCTGGAAGCCGGGCTGGCGTACTGCGAAACGCAGGGCATTCCGGTTTACGACATGCACATCCACCTCCGCGGCGGGATGACGGCGGAGAAAGCCGCGATTCGGCAGGCGAAAACGGGCATCAAAAGCGGTGTGCTGGAGAATTTCGGCCGCGATTGGCCGCTTTCCGATAACGACAAGCTGCGGGCGTTCATCGCCGAGGCCCGGAAGCACCCCGTGCTGGTGGGCATTCAGGTCAACGACCGCGACTGGTACGAAGTGATCGACCCGGAACTGCTGGCCGAGCTGGATTTCGTGCTGGCCGACACGATGATCATGGGCGTCAACCCCGAGGGCAAGCCGCGGCGGTTGTGGATCGACGATTACAAAATCGACGACGCCCAGGCGTGGATGGAAACGTACCTGGCCCACAATTTACGCATCCTCGACGAGCCCGTTTCGATCCTCGCGAATCCGACGTACCTGCCCGCACAACTTGCCGACCGTTACGACGAACTGTGGACGGACGCGCGGATGGAGGCGGTTATCAAAAAGGCCGTGGAAAAAGGCGTGGCCCTGGAAATCCAGGCGGAGTCCGTGTTTCCGAATGCCCGTTTCCTCGAGCTGGCGAAAAAGCACGGCGCGAAAATTTCGCTGGGCACGAATAATTACGATGACAAACCGAAAAACATGGACCGCTGGTTCGAGCTGATGGAAAAGCTGGAGCTGGGCCCGCAGGTCAAAAACTGGGCGAAAGCCGAGAAATAAAAATATAAAAAAATGGCGTGCTCGTCGCGCCGCAACCATACAACGCGCGGGAAGGTCTCGCGTTTTGGTCGCTGTCGGGTTGTTCGTCCCGGCAGAATTTTCAGGCAAAAAAGGGATGTTTTCATAAATCCCCGCCTGGGAAACAGTTCAATTTCGTAGAACGAAGGAGATTTATAGTGGCAGTACGAATTCGTATGAAGAAACTTGGACGGCTTCACCGTCCTTATTACCGCATCTGTGCGATGGACTCGAAATCCCCCCGTGGCGGG
This sequence comes from Thermoguttaceae bacterium, assembly GCA_031553595.1. GTDB lineage: Bacteria > Planctomycetota > Planctomycetia > Pirellulales > Thermoguttaceae > RGIG3701. The sequence goes on from JAVBLI010000005.1 coordinate 17,951, forward strand.
CGGGTTTTGCAGGAGCTTGGCACGTACGACCCGATGGTTCCGTACACGGATGCCCGCGTGACGCTGGACGCTGCCGGCGTGGACGCCTGGATTAAAAAGGGTGCGCAGCCCACGCCGAAAGTGGCGGTTCTCATTAAAAAATACGGCCTGAACGGCACGCACCTCAAAGAGCAGGAAGCGGCTCAGGCGAAACTGGCGGAAGACCGTAAGCCGCGCCCGAATATTCGCCGTGTGTATGTGGCGCCGACGGTCGTCGCGCCGGTGGTAGCTCCGAAAGCCGCGAAAGTTGCGGAAGTGGTCGAAGAGCCGGCTCCCAGCGAGGAAACCCCCGCTGCCGACACGGAATAAACCTTTCGTTGGCTTATAGGTTTTTCTCATGCGCTTCGATGTTTTAACGCTCTTCCCGGACATGTTTCATGGTTTTTTCGGGGAAAGTTTATTTCATCAGGCGATCCGGAATCGGCTGGTGAGCGTCGGAGTCCACAATTTTCGGGACTGGACGCATGACCGCCATCACACGGTGGATGACCGTCCGTTTGGCGGCGGGCCGGGGATGGTGATAAAGCCGGAGCCGGTGGTGGCATGTGTGGAGGATGTGCAGGCCGGGAAGTTCGGGACGAGTTCTGCGGAGTTTAATGCGGAACTGAATGTCGACGAAATTCCGGAAACGGCGAAAACGTCCGGGCATTTTATCATGCTCACGCCGCAAGGCAGGCCGCTGACGCAAAAGATTGTGGAAGAACTGGCCGGGAAAACGCGGCTGGTGTTTTTGTGCGGCAGGTACGAGGGTTTTGACGAGCGCATCGCGCAGGTACTTGCGCCGGACGAAATTTCCCTCGGGGATTACGTCCTGAATGGCGGCGAGGTGGCGGCGATGGCCATCATGGAAGCCGTGATTCGGCTCATCCCCGGCGTGCTGGGCCATGAGGAAAGCAGCGTGACGGATTCCTTTTCGCACGGCGAGCGTTTCCTGGAGGGCCCGCAGTACACCCGGCCGCGCGAGTTTCGCGGGCTGGAAGTGCCGGAAATCCTGCTCAATGGGAATCACGCGGAAATCGAGAAATGGCGTGATGTGGAAGGCCGCCGGCGGACGCTCGAGCGTCGCCCCGACCTGATTCCGCCGGACTTCGTGCTGAACCCTTACGAGAAAAAGCCGAAAAAACGAAAGTCGAAAAAAGACGAAAACGATTTAATTTGACGTTTAAATAATAGTAGAAAGGACTAAAAATGAGTCAGGAAATTATGAATCTGGTCGAGAAGGCCAGCATGAAGAAAGAGAAGCCTCTTTTCGAGATCGGTGACACGGTGAACGTGCACTGCCGGATCATTGAAGGCGGTAAGGAGCGTATCCAGGTTTTCACCGGCGTGGTGATCGCCATCAGCGGCTCGGGCACACGTGAAATGTTCACGGTGCGCCGGATCGTGCAGGGTGAGGGCGTGGAGCGCAAGTTCCCGCTGCACACGCCGAAAGTGGCGAAAGTGGAAGTCGTGCGTTCGGCGAAAGTGCGTCGCGCGAAGCTGTACTTCCTGCGCGATCGCGTGGGAAAGGCCACCCGTCTGGTGGAACGCCGCGTGGACACGAAGAAAATCGCCACGACGGAAGAGAAGGCACCCAAAAAGCTGCGTGGCCGTGCGAAGAGCAAGGCGGCCAAAGCGGCCAAAGAGGCGGCAGGCGAATAAGCCCTGAAAGGGCGGTGAAGCGGCACGGTGTGCCTGATGAATCGCCGTGCGCATGGCTGGTGAAATGTGAATTTGCCAGTGTGTGAAACGCAAAAAAAGAAACCCGGCGGGATTTGCGTCCCGCGCGGGTTTTTTCGTTTTCAGCCGAAAAGCGGAAATCGCTTTACAGCGAGTCCACTCCGGTTGTGTCGGCAGCCGGGGCCGCCGCGCTGTCAGTCGCAGCGGAGTCCGTGGCGCTGGCGTCGCCGCCCACATTTTTCGGCTCGTCCAGACGCACGAGGTACGCCTGCTTCGTTTTGTCTTTCCCCTCGTGAATCAGAATTTGCGTCTGCTTCTGCGTGAGGTTGTAAATGCCGGTTTCGAAAACGGTGTCGTCCGCGCCCTGGATGGTGAAGGCCACCCGCTGGGTTTCCGAGTCCACGCGTCCCTGCACCGGGAAGTTTTTATTCGTCTTCTGGTTGAAGAACGTTCCGCTGATGAGGCCTTTCTGGTTCACGGCCAGCTGGATCGCGAAGTTCGTTTCCGTTTCGTCCTGTTTTCCGAGCATGGCGAACACACCCAGCGGCATCCACTGCGAACTTTCTTCCTGCTTTTCCGCTTCTGTCGGGTCGTCGGTGAGGTTCACGGTGGCCAGCTCCGCCGCGCTCTGGGCGTAATCCTCTTCCGAGCCGACGTTTTGGCCGTTGACATACACGTCACCTTCCTGCACTACGACGTTCCCGCCGTCACCGTACGAGTAGGCATACGGATCAGACCATCCCCATCCGGAGAACAGCGCACAGACGCCATCCCACACGGGAACTGTCCACCAGTAATTCCACGGGTAACGATCCCAGTCGAAATGGCATCCCCACCACGGGCCGACGTACGGGTGATTTCCCCACCAGCCGGGCGTGAAGGGCGGCGGTCCGGGAGGTCCGGGAGGTCCGGGCGGATGCGGTCCGGGAGGTCCGGGCGGATGCGGTCCGGGAGGTCCGGGCGGATGCGGTCCGGGAGGTCCGGGCGGATGTGGTCCAGGGCCAGGGCCGGGATGTCCGCCACCACCATCAGGGCCGGGCGCTGGTCCAGGGCCAGGGCCGGGATGTCCGCCACCGCCATCAGGGCCGGGCGCGGGGCCGGGGCCTCCGCCGTGGGCGTCATTCCAGTTATTTCTGACTTTATCCCCCCACGCGTCGTGCTGGTGAGGATCCGGATTTTTCCAGCCCTGATGGGCCAGCGCGCCGTTCCACTTTCCGCGGAAGCCGTCCACCTGTGCGGGCGACATATCCTGCCATTTCGGGCGTGGCACGGACGGCGTGAGGCCGTCTTTCGGATTCCATCCGGGGATGTTTTTGTGGGCATTCGCGAACCGATCCGCGGCCGTGGCGCCTGAGGCAGCCGGGCGATTCGGCACCTTAATCGGGCCGGGGCCGAAAGTCGGCCGGGTGATTCCGCCAGCGCCGGGCGTGGGTCGGTCGATATGCGTCTGTCCCGCAAGCGGCGTCCGCCCCGGGATATTCAGTGGCTGATGCGACGCGACCGGGAATTGCGGATTATGATGCTCACCACCGAAATTAAAATTCGGCTTGGCGCCCTGGGGCACAAACGAACTGCCCTCCATGGGGTGCTGGCTGAAATGATTTCCCAGCGCTTCCGTGTTAAAGTTGTGCGGCTGGAAATTGGGCCGCGCAGCCCCGGCGTTAAAGCTGGGGTGGAATCCACCGCCGCCGATGGCGCCGCCACCGATGTGGGCACCGCCGCCGAACCCGCCGCCGCCGATGTGTGGCGGCGCAAAGCAGTTTTCCGACAGGCATGCGCAAACCACCAGCGCTCCTAGCGCCGCGACACATCCTGTCCTTTTTAAATTGTGTCTCATAAGATACCCTTTCTGAAAAGTTGACTTTACGAGCTACGTTTTATCCCCGGAACGGTAACGTTTTTCCGCTTGTCCGCAGATAATCTTTCGGAAAAAGCGGCCTCCGAATCCTTCGGGAGCGGAATCTCATGCAGCAGGGGGATAAAGACGCAAAAAACATAAAAAAAAACGCGTGCGCAGAAATTACGCACAATTTCTATTTATAATATAAGCCATTCTCGAGAACTTTTAAAGACACCCAGGGGGGTGTTTTTTCGTTTAAAGGCCATTTTTTTGAAAAAAACAGCAGTTTTTTTGGCAGAAAGCGGAAAATGCGCAAAAAAAGTGAAGTTCGCAAAAAAAACTGCCCAGGCGGACTTTAGAGTGAGTGAATTTGAAAAAAACTGATATTTCTTGTTTTTTTTCCTAAAGTAATTGCATTTCACGGGCTCAAGGCATATAATAAGGTAAGTCTGTCAGGATGACGAAGCCGAGGGAGAACGGTGTGCAAAATGAGGGTTTTGCGGAGGTGCTTTTCAGAAAAATTCCCCGCGACGAGGCGCTTTCTGTTTCGGCTGTGAAAGAAAATGGTTTATTTCGGCCCGGTATGACCCCCCGGCCCGTAACTCGTGGTAATGTGTACTATAAAGGAGGCTATTATGTTATTTACGAAACGCATGAGCATGCTGCTGGCGCTGTGCCTGGTGATGGTTTTGGGCTGTGAACCACCGAAGCCACAGGTGGCGACGACGGGCGGCGACGCGGTCGCGGTGCACCGGGTGGACATTAAAACGGATGAGGCGAATCGGCCCACATTATACATTAATCTGCCGGATTCCTGCTCGGTGCCGGATGGCACGACGCTGGACGACGCGACGGGCATTATTTATCTGAACGTCCCGAACTATGCGCCGCGGGATGAGAAAACGGGTGCGAAGAAAAATCCGCCGCTTCTGATGCAGTTCGACAAAAACGCGAAGCTCGAAGAGCTGCTGAACTACGACAAAAAGGCGCTGCACCCGGTCTCGAAAGAAGTCGGCCCCATGGGCATGGACATCGGCCCGGACGGACACATTTACGTCGCCGATAACCAGTACTTCTGCTCCGATGGCAAAAAAGGCATGGGCAGCATCAACTCCCGGGTGCTTCGCGTGCTGCGGAAAGACGGAAAAGTCACCGGCGATGTGGAAGTCGTCATCGACGGCATCAAACTGGCCAACGCCCTGGTCTGGCACGAAGATGTGATGTATGTCACGGACACGCAGATCAAAGCGGCTTCCGATTCCCCCGAAACTGTGTTCGGCGAAGGCGGTATCTGGCGTTTCACGTCCGAAGAAATTCTCGGCAAGAAAGACATTAAAGTGGACGCTACGGTCAAAGGCGGCGTTCCGGCCGACAAACACCTGGCGATCGTGCTGCCGGTGAAGAAAATCGGCCGCGGCGATAATTCCGGTGCCGACGGCGCGACATGGGCTTGGGGAGCGCTCTACATGGGCAACTTTGGCGACGGCGTCATGTTCCGTGTGGAATTCGATAAAGACGGAAAAGCCACTTCCAAGGTGGTGCTCGACGACCCGACGGTGCACTGCTGCGACGGTATTTTTTATGATGCCGCGACGGATCTGATTTATATCGACGACAGCCAGGCGAACGCCATTCGCACGCTGGACAAAAACCACAAGCACGGCTGGCTGTGGATGAACGACGACACAAATGGCGACGGCGGCCTGCTGGATCAGCCCGCGGAGTGTATCGTGCGCGGCGATGAACTGTATGTGGTGAACTTCGACTGGCCGTTCCCGGGCCTGAAGAATACAGCCAACGACAAGCCGCACACGATTTCCATGATTAAGCTTCATCCGAAAACGCTCATGGAAAAGGTGACGGACACGGCGGTGGCCACTGGTGCCGCGGTGATGGATAAAGCGCTGGACGGCGCGGAAGCGGTCACCGAAAAGGTGAAAGAAACGGCCCCGGTCGTGATCGAAAAAGTGACGGAAGGCGCGAAAGAAGCGGCGGGAGCTGTGGGAGACGCGGCGGAAACGGCGATCGAAAAAGTGAAAGAAGCCACCGGCTTCACCGAAGAGAAAAAGGAAGACGCCGTGAAGGACACGAAAGTGGCCCCGGCGAAGGCCGGTGAGGCGGAACTGATCGTCGGCGAGGCGGCCGAAGACGTAACGGAAGCTGCGGAAGCCGTGAAGGAAGACGCGAAAGACGCCGTCAGAGCCGTGGAAAAAGAAGCCCCGGTCGCTACCGAGAAAACGGAAGCCGTGGTTGGCGAGGCGGCCGAAGACGTGACGGAAGCGGCGGAAGCCGTGGGTGAAGGTGCCAAAGACGCCGTCGAAGACGTGAAGGAAAAAGTGGCTCCGAAAGCCCCGGCGAAAGAAGAAGCTCCGGCCGCGGCGGAAGAAACGCCGGTGGTGGAAGAAGAAGCCGTGGTGGAAGAGGTCACGGAAGAAGCCCCGGCCCCGGCCGAGAAAAAGCCCGCGACGGAAGAAAAAGCCGCTGAGGAAAAACCGGTGGAGGAAGCCCCGGTGGAAGAAGCTCCCGTGGCGTAATGATGTTTAACCTTTCCGGGGTGGTGTCCGGCATGACGCGGCACACCCCGGTTTTTTTATGGTTTTTAAGGAACCGGCATGAATGTTTTTTTGGTGGAATTTCCGCGCGACGGTGGGGACGCCCAGCGGATGCGGACGCTGGCCGGGGAGTGCCGGAAGTATGGACGCGTGATGCTCACGCCGTTTCGGTATGACCTGTCGGCAGAAAGTGAAACGGTCGCGCAAATGCAGGCGTTTTTTGCAGGTGCCCAGCGCGTTTTCGTGATGGGATTTCAGTTTCCGCGTGCCCAGCAGTGGACACTGGCGGCACACGGCATCCATTTTTCAGACACCGCGGCGGAAACGGTTTTTCTGGATGTGCGTGAAGATGATTTTTCGCTGACGGAAGTCGCGCGGCAGCACGGCCTGACGCCGGGGCCCGAAAATGCGATGACGGAAACGGCGGACGTGGCGGAAACGGTTTCCCCGCGGTGGTATCCGGTGGTGGACATGACGCGGTGCGTGAACTGCAAGGAATGCCTGAATTTCTGCCTTTTCGGCGTTTACGGCACGGACACGGAAGGCGTGCTTTTCGTGGAAATGCCGGACGCGTGCCGCCCGGGATGCCCGGCCTGTGCCCGCGTGTGCCCGCAAAAAGCGATCATTTTTCCCATGTGTGAGGAGGAGGAAATCGCCGGGAAAATGGACTCGCTGGATGATTTGGTCGCGGAAGTAGACCTGCTGGGAGAGTAAAAAATGAAGAATGAAAAATGGAAAGACGCACGGCGGGCGGAAGAAGACCGGAATTTCGTGAAAAATCCGGAAAAAAAGGAGCGGGATTCTTTTGAGGTGATTCCGGTCGGGATGCGGATCATCGGCGGAACCTTCGGCGGGCGAAAAATCGCGTATGCCGGTGACCGGCGCGTGAGGCCCATGAAAGACCGCGTGCGAGAAGCGATTTTTAACCTCATTCACATGCGTGTTAAGGACAGTTTCGTGCTGGATCTTTTCGGCGGAACGGGGGCGCTGGCCCTGGAGTGCCTCAGCCGTGGGGCGGCGCGGGCCACCATCTGTGAACAGCATTTCCCCACCGCGCGGGTGATTCAGCAGAATGTGAAAACGCTGGAGGTGGAAAACCGCGTACAGGTGCAGATGGGGGACGTTTTCCTCTGGAATAAGCGGAATCCGGAGCTGCCCGCGGACGTGCCGTGGACGGTGTTCTGCTGTCCGCCGTACCGGTTTTTTCAGGAACGGACGCAGGAACTTTATGAGCTGATGGAGTCTGTCATGCGGCGTGCCCCGGCCAACAGCCTTTTCGTGGTGGAGGCGGACACGGAATTCGACTGGACAGCATTCGCGGGTCTGGGAGACTGGGAAATTCACGCGTACCCCCCGGCGGTGGTGGGATTTATAAACCGGCGGCTGGACGTCGGGTGAGCCGGCGCGGCGTAACGCCGGGTGAATCGGCACTCGGCGATTCACTTTTTTTTGTGAAAATGTTACATCTTTAACCAGTATTTTTAGGGAGGCACATGATGAGAGTTTTAGGAATTTCGGGAAGCCCGCGGTCGGAAGGAAATACGACCATCATGGTGAAGACGGCGCTGGAGGAGCTGGAGGCTCGCGGCGTGGAGGTGGAGTTCATTTCGCTGGCGGATCATGATGTGCTGCCGTGCACGGGATGTAACGGGTGCATGAAGGCGGAGAAGCCGGCGTGTGTGATTAAGACGGACGCGTTTCACCTGATTCTGGAGAAGGTGCTGGAGGCGGACGGGCTGCTGGTGGGGTCCCCGGTGTATTTCGGGTCGGCCACGCCGAATATCATGGCGTTGCTGGACCGGCTGGGGTACGTGACGCGAAAAAAAGACCTCCTGCGGCGGAAAATCGGCGCGGCGCTGGTTGTAGCGCGGCGGGCCGGGCAGAATTTCACGTTCGCACAGCTGAATTACTTTTTCCTGATTTCGAATATGATCGTGCCGGGATCTTCTTACTGGAATGTGGCGTTTGGCCGGGAGAAGGGCGAGATTCGCCAGGATGAGGAGGGGATGCAGACCGTACGAAATCTTGCGGAAAACATGGCCTGGCTGCTGGAAAGAACCCAGGAGTGAGCGGGAATTCGGCCCCGGCGGCAGATTTTTTCGCGTGAAATAAAAATTTTTTTGGGGAATGGTCATTCCGAGTGGAAGGACGCGGCGCGTCTGTTCCGGCCAGGAACGTGCCATTCTTTTTTATTGTACGGGTGAATATTGAAGTTCACGGGAAGAAAAACGGCTTTTTTTATGAAATTTCAGGAAAATGACAGGAAAACTCAGTGTTTTCTCTGTATTTTTCGTATTTTAAATAAAACGCGCCCGCGGAATGCAGAGAACGTGTTTCTGTGGCGTAAATGTAAGTCGCGCGAGTTGTTTTTGCTTTCGCGTGTGATATAATAGAGTGTATCTGATGATTTTTCACTGTTTTTCCCGTAATTTTTGTTGAGTTTTTCTGAAAGAAAGCGGTTTCAGAATGCTCAGCGGTCGCGGACTGTTCCGGAAGGAGTTTTTGCGGTGCCCCATTATGCTCATGCCGTTCCTACCTTTTACTTTGTCATGCTGCGCACGCTGGCCGGCGCGTTTTTTGTGTTATTTTGCGTACTCTCCCCCGGTCTGAACCCCGTCCGTGCGGCGGACACGCTGGAGGCGGATCTGGCGTATAATACCGCGCACGGGATGATGGAAAATAAAGTTTATGACATGGCGCGGGAACAGTGGGAGGATTTCCTGAAGGAGTATCCCACGGACAGCCGGTGCTCGGCGGCGCGGCATTTTCTGGGTGTGTGTTTCTTTCAGGCAGGCGATTATCGGAATGCCATTCCGCGTTTCTCGGAGGCGGCGGAAGACCGGAAATTTGAGCTGCGCGAGGAATCCGTTTATCTTGAGGCAATTTCGAATTATGAGCTGGCGAAACAGTTGCCGCGCGAGGGCGGTGGCGCGGAGCCGGTAAAAGCGGACTCAGAGGCGGGGAAATTTTATGGTCGGGCGGTGGAACTTTTTCAGAAAATTCTGGCGGATTTCCCGAAAACGCGTTACCGGACGGACGTGATGTTTTATCAGGCGGTGTCTCAGCAGCAGCTGGGGCAGTTTCAAGAGGCCCAGAAGCTTTATGAGGCGCTGGAGCGGGAGCAAAAAACCCCGCGTGATTTTATGCTGCTTTCCTTTTTCGCCAGGGCGGAGCTTCTGCTGAAGAAGCAGGATCAGGCCGGGACGGTGCAGCTTTTGGAGCGGATGCTGAAATATTATAATGACACCTCTGCCGCTGCGCAAGCGGGTGCGGAAGCGGGGACATCCGGATTTTTGCCGGAAAATATCCGCCTGCGGGCCATGGATCTGCTGGCGGTGGTGTATTTTTCCATGAAAAATTATAAGAACGCGGAGCAGGCGTATGGGCGGATTCTGGCGGACCGCGTTTTTCTTGCGGCGGTGGAGCAGCGGAACTCTGGGCAGGAAGATCCGGTGCTGCAGGACGTGGATGTTCCGGGAATTTATTATAATTTCGCCGATTTACTGCTGAAATCCGGGAGTTTTACGCGTGCGGCGGCGGCGTTCGAGGATTTTCGGAAGCGGTTCCCTGACACCCCGCAGACGGGACGGGCGCTGTTTCAGCAGGGAATCGCGCTGCGTCAGGAGAATGACGCGGAGAAAAAAGCGGGGCGTGCGGAAAAACATGCGCAGCAGATGATTCTGGCGTTATGGGAGGATGCGTTTCGGCGGCCGGAGATGAGTCAGGATGTGACGCTGTGTAACGCCGCGGGGCATCAGTTAATGCTGGCATACCTGGAGCAGAATGAGGCGGAACAGGGGATGGAGGTTTTCTGGAAAGTCGCGGAGGTGAATCAGGCGCATGGGGAAGCGCTGGCGTATTCGCTGCGGAAAGATCACGCGGATCTGCTGGCGGCGGCGGGACGGAATGGGGAGGCCGTGACGCTGTACGCGGATCTGGTGAAGGAGTTCCAGAGCCAGGAAAAGATGATGCGGCTGGTGACCGCGTGTGCGTACCAGGTGATTTATCTTTATGAAAAAGATCAGAAATACGCGGAATCGCTGGCGTATGTGCAGGAAATTATGAAGACGCCGGTGTTTGCGCAGATGCCGGAGGCTTATCGGGTGGCGATGATGCAGGCGGGCGCCGGGGCGGCGTACCGGATGAAAAATTTCGCGGAGTCGGACCGGCTTTACCGTGGGCTCCTTCAGGCATTCCCCCGGAATGAAGCGGCGGATCAGTGGACGCTGAGTGTGGCGCATGGACTTCAGCTGACGGAAAAGTTCGCGGAAGTGCGGACGTTCCTCACTGCGCAGCGGCGCGAGCAGTTAAAGACCGTGGCGGCGAAAGTGGAAGCAGGGCACATCCTGGGATTTTCGCTGATGAAAATGGCGCAGAAGGCCACGGTCGCGAGTGAAGCGCAGCAGTTGACGGCGCAGGCGGAAAGCGTGTTTAAGGGGCTTATTCAGCTTCTGGAAAAACCAGGAAGTGAAAATGCGTATCCACGGGCGGACATTCTTTATTATGATTACGCGGATCTGGTTTTCGGGCGGGAGCAGTATAAGGAATGCATGAAGGTGCTGGCGGAGATCATCCGGAAGTTTCGGGAGTCGGCGATTCAGGATAAGGTGTATTTTTTGTATGCCCGGTGTGCGGTGGGGTTACAGAATCAGGACGTGGCGGTGAAGGCGTTCCAGACGATTATTGAAAAATACCCGCAGAGCCCGCTGTTTCCGGACGCGCTGCTGGCGGTCAGCCAGTGCCTGCTGAGTATGGATCGCGCGGAGGAGGCGAAGAAATACGCTCGTCAGCTTCAGGAACAGTTTCCGGATGACCGTCTGGCGGATTCCGGCGCGAACGTTCGCGCGGTGCTGGCCATGGACGCCGGGAATTATGATGAAGCAGCCGGTGCGTGGGAGAAAATTCTGAATTCGCAGCAGCCGGAACTGAAAAAATTGCGTCTGGATGCGCTTTACGGGTTGGGTGTGTGCCGGATGCACCAGAAGAATTACGGGGACGCGGAAAGCCGGTTCCGCCAGATTCTCCAGGAAAAACCGGATTGGCCGGCGGTGGATAAAGTGGTTTATCAACTCGGGTGGGCCCTGCTGGAACAGAAGAAAACGGAGGAGGCCCAGACATTTTTCGAAACGCTGACGAAAAAGTTCCCGAAAAGTGCGCTGGTGCGCGAGTCGCTTTATCAGCTGGCCATTTACGCGTACCGTCAGGGACGGGTGGATGAGGCCGGCGCGACGTTCCAAAAATTGATCACGGAAAACGCGGAGGACGCCATCGCGCAGAACGCCCGCCTTCCGCTGGCGTGGATGGTTTATAAACAGAAGAAGTATGACACCGCGAAAGAATACGCGCTGGCGGTACTGACGGCGCTGGATGTGGAAGTGGCGAAATACGGCGCCGGAAGTGAACATGTGGCGGCAGAGGGCGAAAAAACCGCTGAAAGTGGAAATGCGAAAAATGCCGTTCCGCAAGAGTTGCTGGCGAATCGCGCGGAGCTGTGGTTTCTGGTGGGCCAGTGTGATTACGCCGAGTCGCGCTGGGAGGATGCGCAGCGGTGGCTGACGAAAGCGCTGGAAAGCGGTCATCTGAACGCCGTGTACCGAGAAGACGCGCTGGTGGCGCTGATTAAAATGGAAGAGCTGAAGGAGAATTGGCCGGAGGTACAGCGTCTGTGTGAGCGGTGCCTGACGGAATTTCCGCAGACGCCGCAGCGGATGCTCCTGCGGTATAAGACTGCCCTGGCGTTATTTAACCAGAAAAATGAGGAGGAGGCGCAGAAACGCTTCCTGGAAATCGCGACGGAAGATAAAGGCATTCACGCGGCCCGCTCCCTGTTCATGCTCGGTGAAATTCTGTTCCTGAAGAAGGATTACGCCGGGGCGATTAAGCGGTTTTATCAGGTGATTTACGGTTTTGAAGACGCGCAGCTTCAGGCGGATGCGCTTTTTGAAGCCTCGCGGTGTTTTGAGGCGCTGGGCCAGAAGGAAAAGGCGGACGCGCATTTCCGGCAGTTAATCGAAAAATACCCGGCCAGTGATAAAGTGGACGCGGCGAAGAAAAAGATGAAGGAGTGAGGCGCCGTGTGCGCGGCTTCATGAGACAAACGTTTTTTTATAAAACCAGAGGATTTAATCGTATGCAAAAAACGGCATTATTTAAACGGTTTATTATTATCGCGGCGGTCATGGCCGTGAGTGTTTTTTTCCTGCATTTCGGTGTGCTGAATGTAAAAGCGCAGTATGATTCGGCGGATGAGGCGGTGGCGCGTGCGGAAGAGGAATTGCGCGGCGTGAAGATCTCGCCTGAGGCGGAAAACGCCGCGGCGGGAGCGGAAACCCCGGCGGAAGGCGGTGAGGAAGCGGCACGTGCCGTGAAGAATCCCACGCTGCTGGAACTGATTCGCATGGGCGGCTGGATGATGTACCCCATCGGGTTTATGTCGCTGCTGGTGGTGGGCGTGGGGCTGGAGCGTTTCGTCGCGCTGCACCTGGCGTTCGTCGCGCCGCGGCGTTTCTTCCGTCAGTTGGACGCCATGTCCGTGGAAAAAACGGATCCGCGGAAGATTTATAATCTTTGCCGGCAGTATCCGTCCGCCGCGTCGCGCATTGTGGCGGCGGCGCTGACGAAAGTCGGGCGTCCCATGCTGGAGGTGCAGGGAACGCTCCAGGAGGCGAATGATAATGAAGCCCAGCGCATGTTCGGGAACGTCCGCATCCTCATTCTCGCGGCCACCATTACCCCGCTGATGGGACTTTTGGGAACCGTCATCGGCATGATTGAAGCCTTCATGGTCACGGCGAACATGGACGCGACCGTCGCCGGCGTGAACCGTGCCAGCCAGCTTTCCGGCGGTATTTATCAGGCACTGATCACCACATGTGCCGGTCTGATGGTGGCCATTCCCGCCGCGATTCTCGCTCACTGGTATGAAGGAAGGATTCAGCGGATTTTTCTGAATGTGGATCAGAAGCTGACGCGTTTTGTGGTGTATCTGGCGGATGTGGAGGGGAAGGTACACGTCACGCCGGAGCAGTATGAGGCGTATTATGAAGCATCCCGGCGGGTGGCGTCCGGCATGCCCACGTTCGGGCAGGAAGCCGCGGCGACTCTAGGCGAAGATGTTTCGAAGAAGCCGGGTGGAGGGAAATGACGCATGGCTGTGAATATTAAAAAAGGCACGTCGCTGGAGAGCATGAGCATGACGCCGCTGATTGACGTGGTGTTTTTGCTGCTGATTTTCTTTCTTGTCAGTACGCGTTTTGAGGAGGAGGAGCGGATGATGGATATTCATCTGCCCGAGGCGTCGGAGGCGGTGCCGCTGGTGGCCGCGCCGCAGGAGCTGATCGTGAATGTGGATCGGGAAGGCCGGTATTTCGTTTACGGGAAGGAGTGTCCGCTGGAGACGCTGGAGGGTGTGCTGACGGAAGCGTGGAACGCGAATCCCACGGGGGCGTCCGTGATGATCCGCGGCGATAAAGCCAGCCCGTTCGGACGCGTGATGACGGCGGCGAATCTCTGCAAGAAAATCGGCCTCCAGTATAACACCATCGCGCGGGATGAGTGACCGCGCTGGGCGGCGGGGATGTGCGTCTGGCAATTTTTGTGAAAGCTGGTAAAATAAAGTGGAAATGGAAGCGTTTCACACGGAAAAAGATTAACACAAAGGACACGAACATGGATCAATTATTCAAAGAGCCGGCCAAAGACACCCCGGTGCTCACGCACCCGCAGTCGCTGCCCCGTCAGACGGGGGATGTGAATGCGCCGTCCGGGCCGATTTACGTCTGTCCCGTGCAGCCGCGGCGGAAGTTTTTCGCGGTGGGATGCTGTACGCTGCTGTTTCTGCTTCTGCTACTGTTTCCGATGCTGATGATGGCGTCTCTTTTGGCGGGCATGAAAGATTCGAAGGTCGCGAGGAAGTATCTCGAGCCGGCTCCGGGGAACGTGGCCGTGGCCGTCCTGAAACTGGAGGAAACGATTCTCACCACGGACGGGGCGTTTAACGACCAGATCGAGGATGCGTTTAATGATCCGGACGTGAAGGCCGTGGTGCTGCGGATTGATTCGCCCGGCGGCAGTGCGTACGCCAGCGATTTCTATTATAATAAGCTCGCGAAACTCAGCAAGGAAAAAGAAATTCCGGTGGTCGTCAGCATGGGCGGCCTGTGCGCCAGTGGCGGTTATTACATCGCGATGGCCGTAGGGAATGAGCGGGATAATGTCATTTTCGCCGAACCCTCCACATGGACCGGCTCGATCGGCGTGATCATTCCGCGCTACGATTTAACGGGCCTGGCGGAGAAAATCGGCTTGGAGCCGGATCCGATCAAAAGCCATCCGCTGAAGGGCATGGGCAGCATGCTGCGTCCGCTGACGGAAGAAGAACGGGGGATTTTGCAGGGATTGGTCGACGACAGTTTCGCGCGCTTCAAGGAAGTGGTGCATGCCGGGCGGAAGCGGTTCCGGGATGCGCCGGAGAGTCTGGATAAAATCGCCACGGGGCAGGTCTTCACGCTAAAGCAGGCGTTGGCCAACGGGCTGGTCGACAAGGAAGGCACGCTGGAAGACGCCATCGCGCGGGCGAAAGAGTTTACGGGTGCGGAGACGAAGAAGATCAGCGTTTTCACCTACAAAAGGCGGGACGGCCTGATGTCTTCCCTGCTGGGTGCGCAGGCCAAGTCGCCGGAACAGCAGGCGATGGAGGCGATTTCGAACGTCGCCACGCCGCGGGCGTATTACCTCTGGACGCAGATGCCCGGGTGGGAATGAGCGGCTGTGCCGCAGGGGTTTGTGGATGGTGGATTGTGGTTTGGGCGGAAGGCAAATCACAGTCCACAAATCCAAAGCCATTACTCTTTCCCATACTTCTGAAAAACATCCCGCGCGCTGCGGGTGAAAGAAAATTCGGCCATTTCTGGCAAAAGCGTTTTTGGGGCGCCGACCCAACTCTGCACCACGATCTGGTCCGGCCGGCCGCCGACCGCCGCGTAATCCGCCGCCATCTGGAGTGTGCCGACGTACCACACGGCATCATCCGCCAGCCCCTTCTTCTCCATCGCCGGATAATTCGCGGCCCAGAACACCACGCTAAACGGAATTTTTTTCGCCCGGCAATGTTCCTCGATCCGCCGCACATCCCGCCATGTGCCCCGACCGGTGTCATGCACGAAATGCATCCAGTCCACATCCAGCCGGAAAAAATCCAGCCCACGCACCCCCCGCTGTTTCAGATTTTCCTCCAGCAGATCGATCCATCGGATGAGATCCTCCGCGCTGGCGGACGGAAACGCCTCAATATCCCCGACATGCCACGCGGGATATTTTTCTCGCACGCGTGCCACAAAATCCGCGGTTTCCCGGGCAGCGTGCGCCATGTCTTTCTCCAGTCGGGCCGTGGCGGCCAGCGGCTCATCCATCGCCACGCCCGCGATCAAGGCGCCGCAGCGCGTAAAGCGTTCCCACATGGGCGTCTGCTTCCGAAAACACGCCTCGCCGGTGTGCCCCCACTCCTTTACCGCGCCGACTTCCAACTCGATAGGCAAGTTCATCTCGCGGAACGTTTTAAAGAGGCCCGTCAGCGTTTCATCTTCCGGAAAATGCCGCTGGATGGCATGGTCGGCGAAAAGCAGCAGCCCTGTTAGCTTCCGGCAGCACCGCCACTGCTGGGGCTGAGCCGCCAATTCTCGCATCGCGCGGCCATCCAAAAACGGCGGCCCCAGCACACACCTCGCCACTTTTTCCTGCGCCGCCACCGAAGACGTCAAAAATAATAACACCGCCAGCCACGAAATCATCACGCGAAAATTTTTCATCCGCCCTGCCCTTTCATCAATAAAAACAGCCCGAAATGCCAGCGGGAGACGCGCTGCCAAAAGCGTGGTGTCATTCGGCGGCGCTCATCCCTCGCTCACGCTTCGGGCTGTTGTTCTTGCGTTCAAATAAACATGAACGGTTACTTCCGGATAATGTCGCTGAACGACCCGCCGGCGGGGATCATCGGCAACACGTGCTCCTGATAGGGGACGGCGACGTCAAGGATGAACGGCCCGGGGGCCGCGATCATTTCTTTCAGGCCGTCTTCCAGCTCGTGCTGATAACGGATGGAACGGCCACCCCACCCGAACCCCTTCGCGATGGTCACGAAATCGGGATACCGGACTTCCGGGCCGATGCCCGTGCCCTTCCCGGTGGCCTCCGGATTATCGATCGGGCCAAGGTACGTGTGCCCGCGGTTCGAGCGGAAAAAGCGGTCTTCCCACTGCACGACCATCCCCAGATGCTGGTTATTCAGCAGCAGCACTTTCACCGGAATCTTCTCGCAGTAACAGGTGGCCATTTCCTGAATATTCATCAGGGCACTGCCGTCACCATCGACGATGATGACCATTTTATCCGGGTTTCCGAGCTTCGCGCCCATGCCGGCTGGCAGTCCGAAGCCCATGGTGCCCATGCCGCAACTGGAAATCCAGCGGCGGGGCGACTCGAACTGGAAAAACTGGGCTGTCCACATCTGGTGCTGGCCGACGCCCGTGGCGATGATCGGGTCCTGCTCGCGCGTCAGCTCGCACATCCGCCGGATGGCATGCTGGGGCGCGATGTCCTCCGTGCCGTTCGCGTATGCCAGTGGATCCGATTTCCGCCACGTGAACACCTCCTCCAGCCACGGCTCCATGGACTCTTCAGGCGGGAGCACCTTCCGGTTCAGCTCCGCCAAAACGTCTTTCAGGTCGCCGATGACGGAAATCGCCGCGGGACAGATTTTGTTGATCTCGGACACGTCGATGTCCACATGCGCCAGCCGGGCGTGCGGGGCAAAGGTTCGCACATTTCCCGTCACGCGGTCCACGAATCGGCAGCCCAGTGAAATCAGCAGATCGCACTGGTGCACCGCGTGGTTGGCGTACACGCTTCCGTGCATGCCCAGCAGGTTCAGCGAAAGCGGGTCATCATACGGGAAAACGCCCAGAGCCGGGAGGGTCATGGTGACCGGGATGCCTGTTTTCTTGACGAATTTCCGCAGCTCGTCCGCCGCGTCCGCTGCCGCCACGCCGCCACCGGCGCAGATGACGGGCTTTTTGGCCGCGCGGATGGCGTCCAGCAGGGCATTCATCGCGGCTTTCGACGGTTTCGGAATCGGCTGCACGAACCCCGGCAACTGCATTTCCACATCATAATCCGGCGTGATTTCCGCATTAAAAATATCTTTCGGGATGTCCACCAGCACCGGCCCCTTGCGCCCGGTATTCGCGACATAAAACGCCTCCTTCATGATCCGGGGCAGTTCGTTCGCGTCGGTCACCAGATAATGATGCTTGGTGATGCTGCGGAAAACCTCGGCCGCGGGGAGTTCCTGGAATGCGTCGGTGCCGATGATGTTCGTCGAAACCTGGCCGGTGATGACGATCATGGGGACGCTGTCCAGTTTCGCGTCGGCCACGGGCGTGACCAGGTTCGCGGCGCCGGGGCCACTGGTGGCCGTGCAGACACCGACTTTCCCGGTACTGCGCGCATACCCCTGCGCGGCAAACCCCCCGCCCTGCTCATGACGCGGAAGCACCACGCGGAT
Source organism: Thermoguttaceae bacterium (assembly GCA_031553595.1). Taxonomy (GTDB): domain Bacteria; phylum Planctomycetota; class Planctomycetia; order Pirellulales; family Thermoguttaceae; genus RGIG3701. The sequence continues at coordinate 35,601 of JAVBLI010000005.1, forward strand.
TTTGTCATGAAAACGCGTCAGCGCCTGGTGCAGCGGAATCACGCTCCCGCCGGGATATGAAAATACCGTGTCCACGCCGTGATTCACAAGCGACTGTACCACCACATCCGCCCCCAGCGTGGGGCGAACAAGATGCGATTCGGAACGGCGTTTGTTACTGGATGACGTCTTCGACACAGTAATTCTCCTTCATAAAAAAATAGAGTTCACAAAAATGACACAAAAAAAGGCACGCACACTCCCCGGAAAGCGGGAAACGCTCGCCCTGCTCATCTCATCTCTCATTATATAAGCTGTACTATTTTACAGATTTATCAGGAAAATACAAGCGGGGGAGGGGGGATTCGAATGAGGAATAAAAATGGAGGAATGAGGAATTAAGAACGCGAAGTGATGAAATTTGAGCGAAATTCACTTTAGCTAATTTCGGGTTTTTGGATGAGATTTTTTGAAAAAATGTCACTGCTGCTTGCGCAGGCGTTATAAAAGTTATTTACAGGGCGGTTTTTGGAATGTTTTCGCCGATTTTGCCATGTTCGTTTTTGACTTTCACCCGATTATGAGGTATCCTTAAACATGAAATTGAAATTCTAAACGGATGACCATTAAGGGAATGATTCATGAACAGGATGTTTGCTGCTGCGCGGATGTGCTTTTTTCTGGGAGGTTTTCTGCTTCTCGCCCTGACACACCGCACGTATGCCCAGCAGCCGGAACCGATTTCTTCGCTGGCGCCGCAGGTTCAGGAGGTCATTCAGCTCGGAAAAGCACTGGAATCCCGCGCGCTGTGGGGCGAGTCGCTGAAATTATACGAAGAAACACTCCGCCTGTACCCGGAAGTGCGTGAATTGCAGCAGCGGTATAATTACGCCCGGCTTCACCGTGATATTTTTCGCCGGTACGCGGACGCGGGGTTTCGGGAGATGAGCCTGGAGCTGACGGAGGCGGATCTGGCGGATCTGGTGCGGGACGTTCTCGTGAAATTCGACATTTATTATGTGGCGCAACTGTCGGCCCGACAAATTTTCGTCCGTGAGATAAACGGGCTGGAAATCGCGCTGGAGGATGAAATTTTCCGCGCGGCAGTGCTGCCCGGAGTGGGAAATGAGAAGATTTCGGCCTTTCGCCAGGATGTTCGAAATCTGCTGACGGAGCGTGATTTACAGGGGACACGCGAGGTTTATGAGGCGACCATGGAAATCGGGAGCCTGAGCCGGAAGCATTTTCCGGACGCCCCCGCGCCGGCGGTGGTGCTGGAGTGTATTTGCGGACTGGTGAACACGCTGGATCCGCACTCTACCGTCTTGACGGGCACACAATTACAGGATGTGCTTTCCTCGATTCGCGGAAATTTTGTCGGACTGGGTGTGGAAATCCGGCTGGAGGGCGAGTCGATTCTCATTCAGCGGGTGATGGCCGAGAGTCCGGCGGACCTGGCCGGGGTGAGGAAAGGGGATGTCATTCTCGCGGTGGACGGCCATGACCTGACGAAAGAAGCCTCGGCGGATCGGGCCGCGGGGTTTTTGCTGGGGGATGAAGGCTCGGATGTGAACATCGTTTTGCAGACGTCTGGGGAGATGCGTCGGGATGTCATGCTACGGCGGGAAAAAATCGTCATTCCGGCCCTGGAAAACGCGCACATCGTGCCGGACTCGGACGGCGTGGCGTATATCCGCATCCCCACATTTCAGGATGAAAGCGCGAAAACCCTGAATGAATCGCTCTGGGATCTGTATCATCAGGGCATGAAAAGCCTGGTGCTGGATCTCCGCGGAAACCCCGGTGGGCTGCTGCTGGCGGCAGTCGAAATGGCGGATCTTTTCGTCCCGGAAGGCGTGATCGTGTCCACATACGGAAAAAATGACCGCCAAAAACAGTGTTTCACGGCCCGTAAAGAAGGTACGTGGCGCGTGCCGCTGGTGGTGTTAATTGATAATGAAAGTGCCAGCGCCTCCGAAATTTTCGCCGGGGCCATCCGGGATAATCACCGCGGGTACGTCGTCGGTGAGCGGAGTTTCGGGAAGGGTTCCGTTCAGGGCGTGTTTCATCTTTCGGGGAAAAAACTGGGGGTGAAGCTGACCACGTCCCTGTTTTATTCGCCGTCGGGGCAAAAATATAATCACGTCGGGGTGACGCCGGATCTCGTGGTGCATCACGTGGCGAAACCAGTGCTGACGGAGGTGGAGCCGCGCGTGGGGGGGAAGACGGAGCTGCCGGAAACGGAAAAAATGGACGTGATTACGGCGGCGGAGCAGATTTTCCGTTCACAGAATCCGGCTGGCACGGAGGAAATCGCCCCGGAAGCTGAAAGTGATCTGGCGCTGGAAGTGGCCATCCGGGTTTTGAGCCGTAAAAAATGATTTTTCGCTTTATTTCTTTGCTTACACGATTTTTGTCACAGCAGAACGCCCCACGCCGGGCGTTTTGTTTTTCTTGAAGCCGCGTGTGCCCGTCTTGCCGGGAATGGCCGCAGCGGGTATAATTTTCTGAATGCCCCGCTGTTCACGCCCCGCAGTCCGCGGTTCCGGAGAAATTCCACTTTTTGTGGAGTTTTATACTATTATAATATTATGCCCACATAAATATCATGCGATTACCCACGTGCCACGCCGTTTTTTGTCGGAATTTTCGATTTCTGCCAGCGTTTTGGACGTTTTTTCTGACGGTCGCGTTGCTGGCGGGAGTGTGGCCCGTGAAAGCGGCGGGGCAGGAGGAAAACGCCGGCGAAAAATTGACGGCGGCTCACGGCCAGGTCTGGCGGACATATGACATTTCCCGTTACACCTCGCGGATCGAGAACACCAGTCGGCCGGAATTGCCCGTGCTGGACTGGATTTTGCTGGAAACGGGGTTCGAAATCTGGCATGCGGACGTCCCGGCGGTGCTGACCGTGACAGGGACGGAGGTGCGGGTGTTCCACACGCCGGAAGTGCAGCGGAAGGTGGCGGAGGTAGTTCTGCGTTTTACGAACGTCGCGCCGCATGAGCACATGTTCCAGGTGCGGATTTTTTCGGTGACCAGCCCGCTGTGGCGCCAGAAAGTCTCCGGTGAGCTGACGCCCATTCCCAGTTTTTCGGTGGGCAGCCAGGCGTGGACGGTCGCGCCGGAAAACCTGAAGAATGTGGTGAGCATGTTCGAGTCGCAGTCGGGGTTCTCGCTGCATTCTTCTCAGGCACAGCGAATTGCAAACGGCCAGCCGCATGTCATAAGTCTTTCCAGGCCAAGGACTTACATGCGAAATTTTTACGCCCGTGAGGGGAGTACGCAGGGGCCGGAGCCGGAAAATGTGACGCTGGATGACGGATTTATTTTTGAGATCATGCCGCTTTTGACCGTAAATGGCGCGGCGGTGGATGCCCAGTTGAAGTGTCAGATTGATCACCTAGACCGCTTCCTTCCCATGGTAATCACGCCGGCGGGAGGTGTCGCGCGGCGGGATGACCAGAAAATCGCGGTGCCGATGGTCGGCCAGTACCGTTTTCGGGAGCGTTACCAGTGGAATTCGGAGAAAGCGCTGCTGGTTTCGCTGGGTTTAGTGCCCATGCCGGTGCCCACGGGGACGGAAAGTCGCGCGGGAATCGGCTTGATGAATTCCACACAGCGTGTGGAGATGCTGGTAATGATCGAATATCGAAACCGAAAATGAGATGAACGTGGGGCGTTCCGCGAAAAAATATCGATTCTGACAAAAAAATGCTGTGGAATAATTAATATAACCGGAAAAAACCGGTATAAAAGATACGAAAAACAGATAATTCTTCGCAAATAGGAAAAATGAGTGCTTTTGGGAAATTTTTTTGACGAAATAGGCAGTGGCCTGTTGATTTTTCAGGATTTTCAGATTAAAATGTAAAGGGAATAAGTTATGGTGTACTGCGGTACCGATATATTCTCTCGGAAATTTTTTGCCATTTTCCCACCCATCATATTAAAAGGAGAAATAGGGAATGCGTAATCTTGTGAAAATTGGAATGCTTTCAGTCATGGTTTCCGCCATTCTTGTGGCGCAGTTCTGCGAAGCGGGTGTGAAGAACCGCGCGGTTTATCGGCCGGTGCAGGCGTGTGATAATGTGACGGGTGATTGTGCGGCGACGATTCCGGCGTGCTGTGTCCCGGTTCAGAGCAGTGCGGCTGCGGCGCCGACCGCGGCTGTGGAAGAAGAAAAAGATGACAGTACTGCCGCGGCCCCGGCGCCTGCCGTGAAAACGTCGGTGGTGCCGGCGAACGTTCCAGCCCCGGCTCCGACGACGGAACCTGAACCGTCCGCGCCGGCGGTTGCTCCCGCTGCGGCCCCGGCTGTCGCACCGGTGAAAGCGCCTGATGTGGAACCGGCTCCGGTGAAAACGCAGGAAAAGAAAACCACGCCGGCCGTGGATACCGTCGACCCGCTGCTGGATGTCGAAGACATCGACGTGGAAGACGACGAGCCCCTGCCCGGAATCGGCGATGTGGAGGAGGAAGAAGAAGATACTCTGATCACGCCGGTCGTCCCGGCCACGCCCGCCACTGCCGCCGGCGCGAAGCCCGCCGCTGCGGATGTCAAACCGGCCACCCCCGCTGCCGCCACCCCTGCCAAAGAAGATGATGATGACCTCGGGCTGGATTTCGGCGGAGACGACGTTGAAAACGGTCTGGACGGTCTTGATGACACCGACACCACGGAAGACGAGGGATTCGGCTTTGGCGCGGAAGAAGATGACGACACGGAAGCCGGCGCTGGCCTGCCGCTGGGCACGGACGAAGAAGAGATGGACGACGACTTTTCGCTGAATTTCTAAGATGACCATGGGGCTTTTGCCTCAGGATGATCGCGTAATATGGAAGTAACCGTCAGTGGCGGAGAAGATGTGGAGGGAGTTTCCCGGCCGGCATCCGCTCCGTTACCGACGGTTCTTTTGTAAGCCCGCGGGGAAAATGGAACGGAGAAAATTAATGCCGACACTGTTTATCGACACGCATCCCATCACGGTTTCGGACGGGGCGACGATTCTTGACGCGGCCCGCGCTGCCGGGGTGGAGATCCCCACGATCTGTTTTCGGGCGGATTGTCGGCCGTCGACCAGTTGCATGGTGTGTGTGGTGAAATTGCGCGACAGGCCGCATTTCGTCCCGGCCTGTTCCATGCCCGCCGAGGAGGGAATGGCTGTGGAGAGCGACACGCCGGAGGTGCATGCCGCACGGCGGACGGCCCTGGAGCTGCTCATGAGCGACCACACGGGGGACTGTGAGGCGCCGTGCCGGTTTTTGTGCCCGGCGGGGATGGACATTCCGAATATGCTTCGGGCCATCCAGCGCGAAGACTGGCGCGCGGCGCTGGAAACCATTCGCGCCGACATTCCGCTTCCGGCCGTGCTGGGGTATGTGTGCGGGAAGCCGTGCGAGAAAGGGTGCCGCCGCGGGCAGGTGGATCGGGGCGTGGAAATTTGTCGGCTGAAGCGTCAGGCTGGACTGTGGGGCCTGGAAAAGAATGTGCCGTATGCAACGGTGGCGGAGACGGGGCCGTGGCGTGTGGCGGTGATCGGCGCGGGCCCGGCGGGAATTGCGGCGGCTTATTTTTTGCGGCGCCACGGGGTGCAAGCCACGATTTTTGAGAAAACGCCGAAGGCTGGTGGGCGCCTGGAAACGGATTTTTCGGAAACCCAGTTGCCGCGTGAAACGCTTCGGCGGGAGGTGGGGCTGGCGCTGACCGGGGTGCAGACGCGTTTCGATTCGCCGGTGGAAACGGAAGCGACATTCCGCCAGGTGGAGGCAGAGTTTGACGCCGTGGTGCTGGCGTGCCCGCAGGATTTCATGCAGCGGAAGTTCACGGCCCGGCGGAAATCCGGGGCCACGCAGGAGGATAAAATTTTCGCGGCGGGAAGCGCCATGGTGGTGCCCGGGGAAAGTGGTGTGCAGGCGGCCCGGCCGGTGGTGCGGAGTATCTCGGAGGGGCGTGACGCGGCGGAGGCGACGTGGGCGTTTTTGCAGAAGCGTGAGCCGGCGGGGCGGGAGGCGTTTTACAGCGTGCGGATGGGGAAGCTGACGCCGGAAGAGATGACGCCTTTTGTGGCGCTGGCGGATGAGCAGAGTAGGGCCGTGGCGACGAAAACGGGGGAAACGGCGGAGATGGTCGCGGAGGCGGCGCGGTGTTTGCGCTGTGACTGTCGCGCGGCGCAGACGTGCCTGCTGCGAAAACACGGCCGGGATTATGGCGCGGACGTGAAGCATTTTTTGCGGAAAGACGTTCCCCGGCGCGAAAATCGGATGGACATTCGTCACCCGCGGCTTATCTTTGAGCCCGGAAAATGCATTGCGTGCGGACTGTGCATTCAGACGCTGGCCGAGAGTGGAGACAAAAACGCGGCGGGGCTGGCGTGGTTCGGCCGGGGATATGATGTGCGGGTGGGCATTCCGTTTCATGACCCGCCGGAAACGGCGATTGCGCCGGAACTGCTGGAGGCCTGCGTCAGGAATTGTCCCACGGCGGCGATTTCGCTGCGGGAATGACGTTTTAAGCCGCAGCGAGCTTTACGCTTTTATACCTTCCCATCAGAAAAAAATGTAACCCAGAAAAGAAGATAACGAAAATATGTCGCCGAAAGTTAAAAAAATTATTGTTCTCCTGCTGAAGATTTCGATTTCGTGTGCGATTCTCGGGTTTCTCTTTTACCAGGCGATTAACGCGAAAGACGAGCATGGAAAAACGGTTTTCACGAAACTGTTCGAGGATCAGAAGCGGTGGGAGCTGCTGGCCGTGGGAGCCGCGTTTGCGCTGACGGCGGTGACGGCGACAATGATTCGCTGGTGGTGGCTGGTGCGGACGCTGGGCGTGCCCGTGAAGCTGGTGGAAACCATGCGGATCGGCTTCATCGGATACCTGTTTAATCTCGCGCCGCTGGGAATCGTCGGCGGTGACCTGCTGAAGGCGTGGCTGCTGACAAAAAAAATGAAGGGCGTGCCGCATGCCGGGACGACCATTTTGGCGGCCACATTCATGGATCGCGTGATCGGGCTTTACGCGCTGTTTGTTTTGGCGACGCTTACCGTGCTGGTAAGCGGGGTGATGCATTCGCAGACGATTCCGGCGGAAATTCACCCGTGGGTTTACTGTTTTTCGGTGGGTGTGTGCGTGGCCGCGGCGGTGGGGACAGTGCTGCTGTTCGTGATGCTGGGGCCGGATCCCTCGCGGGGGAAAATGATTCAGAAGCTTGGCCGACTGCCGAAAATCGGGGAGCCGCTGGAAAAAATCATCCTCGCCTTCCGCCGCTATCAGAATCATCTCGGCGTGTTTTTCCTCATTAACGTGATGGGGATTTTCATTCACGTGCTGTTCGCGCTGAGCATTTTCTTCGTCGCCACGGGGCTTTTCACCGACACGGTGCGGCTTTCGGAAACGCTGTGGATTTCGCCGACCGCGATGTCTATGGGCGCGATTCCGCTGCCGTTCGGGCCGCAGGAAGCCGTGTTCGACATTCTTTTTCAGTCGCACCCGGGCATCGAGGCGGGGCAGGGCATGCTCGTGGCGCTGGTGTACCGCCTGCTGTGCGTCACGATTGCGTCCCTGGGCCTGATCTTTTACTTCAGCTCGCGGGATGAAATCCAGGAAGTGGTGCGCGAGAATGAGGAATCAGGAATGAAGAATCGGGAATAAAAACAAGAAATAAAAAATGAGGAATGACGCTCGCTTGCGCCATTCCTCATTTTTTTATTCCTCATTCCTCATTCGTTTAGAACCGTTTCGTGATTCCGGGCATGGGAATGGCGTAGTTGCCGTCGGCGTCGGGCATGGTGGGCGCGTCGCTGTCGACAGTCAGGTCGTCGATGTTCGGGCACATCTCATACGTGGAATTCCACATCGCGTCCCAAGTGACCTCCTGGCCGGACTCCATCGCCATGCGGCCCATGATGCCTGTCCCGACCGACTTGATGCAGCTGTCCACATCTTCGCTGGGCAGGTCTTCGCGGATCATTTTCATCAGGCGGTTGATCTCATCCTGATAGGAATCGTTGCCGCGGGCTTTGGGCTTCCAGATCACCTCGGAATCTTCGCGGTAATTCTTGTGGATGCGAGGATTTCCGATCCCTTCGCCGAGGATGGCCATGCCTTTGCTGCCGTGGATGACAGTGCGGAAGCTGCCCCAGGTGTTGGGGATCTGACGGACGTTGACGAACAGCCGCGTGCCGTCTTCGAAGAGGTATTCGTTCTCCATGTGATCCCAGGAGTCGTCCTGCGAGGTACGGCACTGGCGGCCGCCGCTGCCCTGCACCCAGACGGGATGGGCCTGCTTGGCCCAGCAGGAAATGTCGATATTATGGATGGCCCAGTCCAGCGCCTGCGAGCCGAACAGCCAGTTGAAGCAGTTCATGTTCCGCAACTGGTGCTGCAGGGGGGTGAAGTCGCCGCGGCCGCCCAGACCCAGCGGGCCGTGAAGACGGTAAGCGTAGCAGGCGTGAATGTCGCCGATGACGCCGTCATGGATGGCCTGGACGGTTTCGATCGTGGGATCGTACTTCCGGTTGTTGAGTCCGGTCATGACCTTCAGGCCCTTGCCCTTGGCCACTTCCCACGCGGCCTGCGCACGGCGGATGCCGGGGCCGTCGACGGCGAAGGATTTTTCCATGAAAATGTGCAGGCCCCGATTCGCGGCATACTCCAGATGCATCGGACGGAACGCGGGCGGCGCCGCCAGCAGCACGACATCTCCCGGCTCAAGATAATCCATCACCTTTTTGTAAGAATCCAGCCCCCAGAAAATCCGCTCCTCGGGCAGATCCAACTGGTCTGGCTTATCTTTGCTGAGCATGTCGGCGAAACCTTTGGCGTGGCCTTCGAAAGCGTCTGCCAGGGCGACGAGCTTGACGGGGCCCTGATTGGAGTTCAGCGCCTGATACGCAGCGCCGCGACCACGGCCGCCGCAGCCGACAAGCGCGACGCGGATCGTATTATTTTCCGCCGCATGAACCCGCGGCACGGCCATTCCGGCAAGGACGCTGGCCGCCACACCGGTGCTGATACTTGTCTTGAGGAAATTACGTCGGTTGAAAGATGGCATGATAATACCCCCTGAATAAGAGAACGGTTGGTAGGAATGGCACGGTGTGCCGAGTGGAATCGCTTCGCTGGTGAATCGCCCTTCGGGCTTACGCCGCGCGTTTGTCGGGCAGCAGGGAACTGATCAGCGGGCTGGCCGCGGGGGCGGAAGTGGAGTGAATCACTTCACCGTTGGGCGTGGTGATATAACGGGATATCCTCACGCTGGCGGCGTCGACGGGCTGTTTTTGCTCACGCTGCGCATGGATGGGTTCCGTATGCTCCCCAAGCGCGGCGGCGAACACGGTTGGCGTGTGAGCCGGGCGTGGCGTCTGCTCCGTCATCTGCGAGGTGGCGGTGCGGAACACTTCACTGGGAAGCCGCGGTGCCGGCTGCGGTTTTTCCTCGGGTGGATTTTCCACCGTCCAGTGCGTCCGCGAAGTTTCCACGGAATACGCCGCCGCCGGATGTCCGGAAGAAGGATCGTAGGCGTGCAGGACACGCTGGGTGATCAACTTCTCCTCGTCTTCCCGGGTTTCCACGGCCATTCCATCTTCCGCAAACCGACAGAAAAGTGACAGCATTGCGGGCAGAATCAGAATGGACGTGTACATGCAGCAGAAAATTCCCAGGGACAAAACCAGCCCGAGACTCTGCAGTCCCCGGTGGGACGCTATCATCAGTGTACCAAATCCCATGATCGTTGTAAAGGAGGTCAAAAGAACACTGGTACACGTGGAGGGGGTCAGGCGGTAAAACCCCTTTTTGTGCTGGTGACGAAAATCATGCATGACGTGGATGCCGTCGTCGATTCCGATTCCGATAATCAACGGCAGCACGATCATATTCGCGGCGTTAAGCGAAATTCCCAGGTATCCCATGATGCCAAACATTTGCAGCATGCCCAGGCCCACCGGAAACAGCGCCAGCACGGTCTGGCGGATGCTCCGCAGGTCGAGGTACAGGAAAAACATGACCGCCGCCAGGGCGTAAACGGCTGCCTCAATGTAACATTTCTGCATCTGGAGCGAACATTCGTACGTTTGCAGGGGATTCCCCGTGGCATGCGGGTCGACTTCGCGCACCTGGGAAACGAATTTTTCGAGATTATCCATGTCCCAGATGTCGCCTTTGCCGAACACTTTCAGCAGGTACGTCGCCTCACCGGTGACCGGGTCCACGGCCATGAAGCGGTCCAGCAGCTCCGGTTGAATTTCGGAAAGTTTCGGCGGCTCGGGATTCGAAATGCTGCGAATGGTGTTCAGGTGTGCCAGAAGGTCCTGGCCCAACTGCTGTTGAAAACGCTCGACCCGCGGCAAATACGCCGTTTTGATTTCCATATTACAAAATTCGCCGTACAGTTTTTCCACACGCTGATATAGCGTCCGGTATTCCGCTTTGCTTTTCAGGAAAGTCAGCATCTGCACGAAACTGTCGGAGATGGAATTTAATCGCAGCTCTTCGTCCATCTCCTCGTTCGTCGTGGCGGAAAGCACCCGCTGGGTGTTAATGACGGGCCTCACGTCCTTGGGCAGGTGTGCCAGCGAGGCGTGGATGGCGGCGATGGTCGCCGTGCGTTTCGGGTTTTCTTTGGGGATGATCGTCAGGATTTCCTCGACTTTGCAGACGCTTTCCAACTGCCGGAACTTCTCCAGACGCTCTAAAAGCTCGTCGCGGTCCGAGGACATGGACAGGGCGTACCACGATCCCTGGTCGGTCTGGGCGATCAGGCGGTGCTCCAGGTCCACGCTTTCCAGATTCTCAGGCAGCAGGTTCAGGAGGTTATAATCGTATTCCACGTACCGCACCCCGTACCCCAGCACGGCCACGAGGACGATTACCACCATCACGGTTATCCCGGGGCGGAGCTGGAAAAACGCCAACAGACGATTCGGGTTGCGGGGCACGGGGAGTTTGTCGGCCGAGCGATTTTTATCGGAAGTGAAGATGAAAATGGGGAGAATAATAAAAGCGGCCAGGCAGCAAAGCAAAACGCCTCCGCCGGCGATGATGCCCAGCTCTTTTACGCCCGTAAACTCGGTAAACGCGGCCATCATGAACGCGACCATGGTGGTGATGCCGCCGGTCAGCACGCCGGGGCCCACTTCATACACCGCGCGGATGACGCCTTTATACGCGTCGTCGCCCTGCCGCCTGCATTCCACGTACCGGGTGGTGATGTGGATGCCGAAATCGATTCCCAGGCCGACGAGAATCACGCCGAAGGACATGCTCAAAATATTCAGGTGCCCCACGGCGAGGGTAATGAAGCCCATGGACCACGCGATGCCGAACATCAGCGCCAGCATGGCGAGAATGGGGTGCCGCAAGCCGCCGAAGAACACGATATAAAGTACGGTGATGCCAACCACGGCGAGGATCGTGGCCCGCGACATGCCGTCTTCGCTGGAGCGCATTTCGTCGTTTTCGATGACGGGCAGGCCGGTAAGCTGCACCATGACGCGGTCTTTGCCGTCCTCGGCACGCATTTCGTCGCGCACCTCGGCCATCATTCCCCGCAGGCAGTCGATTCCCACCGAGCCTTGCGCGAAGCTCTCTTTTTCGTCCTCCCGCACATGCAGCTTGGCCATCAGCACCGCGGTCTTCCCGCGCGAAAGCCAGCAGTAATGGATGTTATTCCCCATGGTGGGGGCACTGGCCGGCTGCATTTCAACTTGCTCGGCGTCCGTTTCCTGCGCCGCTGTGGCCTGAATCATACTGCCCGCCATGTCGGGAAGCGTGACGGGGGTTTCGCTGCCGATTCTCGGGTACGTCGGCGCCGTCTGGGCATGTTCGGGGCGATAAGACGGAAAGGGGCCGTCCTGATAAGCGCGACCAGTCGCCGCGGGTGCTTCCGCCACGGAAAAGTCGGGATAATGGGCCATGTAACTGCCGAAAGGCAGGATTTCCGTACCGCCGCCGGGGAAATTCCGGTGTGAGGGCGACTCGGAGTCCGGCCGGGGCGATTCCTCGAGCATGGCGTCCGCAATCAGCGTCCCGCGCGGCGCATCCGCCATCAGGTGCGGCATTCCACCGAAATACGGCATGAAAGACGTCACTCCCATGTGACCGTCCAGCGCGTCCTGATCCTGAAGGATGTCCGTGCTCTGCACATTTCGGCGCGCCGCCACGTCCAGCTCCGGCCACGGCGTAACATACCGGTATTCCGGCCCAAACGCCCCCTCCAGGCTGGCGACCAGCCGTTCCATGTGCTTCTGACTCTCCTTACGCACCATTTCCGGCAGCGCGTCCGGCGGCGCCATCAGCGGCATAACGCTCTCCGCCATCAGGCGATCCAGCGAAATGCTCTCCCACTGACCGCGTAAAACCCCCTGTACACTGCTTAAAAATAGTTGCAGCCCCTGAACTTCTTCGTCCGACGCCCGATAAAGTCCTTTACTAAACAGCGCCGAATCGTCCACCTTATAAAATACGGAATAAAACAGGTCGCTGCGCGCCTTGACTTTCGCGGCCAGCAGTTCCATCGCCTGTGTGATGTCTTCCGGCGTGTCCCCGTCCACGACCACATAAAGGTCCTCGGCCTTCCCGAATTTCGAGATATATTCCTTCCAGTAAACATTCCACTCGCTGTCCGGATTAATAAGGTCCAGACGGCTGTTCTTAAATCTCAGGTGATTCGACGACAAATATAAAGACGCCCCCGCGAAAAGCAGCGCAATAATAAAAACCATCGCGCGGTGATTCAGGACGAATGCCACCAGACGGGTCATCGGCACTGCAAGAAATGAAACTCGCGCGTGTTTGTGATCGGATTCTGAAGTCACGGATGTTCCTTTCCATGGACGTTTCCCCGAGCGCTTCCATGCCCCGGAGACGGTCAGAGTAAAATAATGCTTATCCAAATAATACAGCTTTTCTGTCTTTTTCACAAGAGCGATTTTTGCCCTTTTTACCACGAAAATCGGTTTTTTGTAAAAAGCACATGGTTTTCAAAAAATCACAAATTCCCCAGCGCCACTTGGCACGGACGATAAAATATTTTAGAATTATGAATAGGATTAAAAAAGGGACGGGGTGAATGACCGACGATCCATGCACTTTCCTTATCCCCCGCATTTCCCACATCCCATCTCCAGTCCCCCATTCCCTATCCTCCTATACAATAAGGTCTCACCCATGAAGAAGTCCGGCACGCAGATCGTGAAGCTCGCGGAGATGGCGGAGAATGCCGAGGCGGATGTTTTCGTACTTTTTGTGGCCCGGGAGAAACTGCTGACGCGGGAGAAGAAGCCGTACGTGCGGGTGACGTTTCGGGACGAGACGCGTGAGGTGACGTTTCCTATTTGGGAGAACGCGCCGCATTTTGCGGAGTGTCAGGAGGCCTGGGAGCCGGGGCGTTTTTATAAAATTCGGGCCACGCACCGCGCGACGAATTACGGCCCGCAACTGGAAATCGTGCGTATTCGGGAGGCCACCGCGAAGGATGAAGAGGATGGTTTCGACCCGAATATGGGCATGCCGGCTTCACCGTTCGACCCGCTGGAAACGTACGGGGAAATCCGCGAAACGCTGCTGGAGTATGTGACGGACGCGGGACTGCTGGCGGTGGTGGAGCGGATTTATGAGACGTACCGGGAGCCGCTTTTGGCCGCTTCCGCCGCGAAAGGAAAGCATCACGCCACCGCCGGTGGTCTGCTGGAACACACCCGGAACGTCCTGAAAACGGCCGTTTTTCTGGCGGATCAATATGCGGAAATCCTGCCGGATATGAACCCGTCGCTGTGTAAAAGCGTGGTGGCGGCCGGGGCGGCCCTGCATGATGTGGGCAAGCTGCGCGAATTGACGGCCACCGCCGGCGGCTTCACGTACACCCCGGAAGGCACGCTGCTGGGGCATATCGTCATGGGCCGGGATTATGTCCGGGACGCGGTGCGGGAACTGGCTGCGGAGGGCGTTTCCGTGTGCCCGGAGATGCAGTTGCGCCTGGAGCACGCGATTCTCTCGCACCAGAGCCTGCCCGAGTGGGGCTCGCCGAAAACCACCATGACGCCGGAGGCCCTGATCATTCATTACGCGGATGACCTGGACGCCAAGTATTACATCATGTACGCCGCGCTGGCCGCCGCCACGGATGACGCGGAGTTCACGCCTGCGCAGAATCCGCTAAAAATGACGGTGTTTCGGGGATTAAAACAAAAAAAATAAAAACCATTTGTCATTGCCATCCACACATTCATACTAAAAAATTCACCACAGAGAGCACCGAGATCACAGAGAAGTAAGGAATGAAAACCTCTCTGTGTCCGCTGTGCTCTCTGTGGTGAAGAAATAAAGGGTGTTTAGAGTGGACTCTTTTTTAGGAAGTATCACTAAAACAAAAATGAAAAAAATAAACCTCGCGTTAATCGTTATTTTCGTCGTCCTCATTTCAGGAACGCTTGTCATGACCACCGTGCAGTGTGCGCAGAATCATCCGAAACAGTCCCGGGCGGAGACGCCGCTGGAGAAGATTCCGGTAGACGGGAAGCAGGCTCATAAATATCTCGTCGCGCTGTGTGAAATCGGCCCGCGGCCCAGCGGCTCGGAGGGCATGAAAAAGCAGCAGGAGCTTCTGGAGCAGCATTTTAAGGCATGCGGCGCGACGGTCGAGTATCAGCGTTTCACGTACCGCCACCCGGAAAACGGCTCCCCCGTGCCGTGCGCGAACATGGTCATCCGCTGGGCGCCGGAGCGTAAAGAGCGGCTTCTGCTGACGGCCCATTACGACACCCTTCCGGTGGCGCTGCTGGACCCGCCCGGGCGCGTGGGGCCTTTTGTCGGCGCAAATGATGCCGGGTGCTGTGTGGCGATGCTGATGGAAATGGGGAAATCGGTGTCGGAAATGCTCGAAAAGCATCAGAAAAAATACGGCGTGGATTTCGTCATGCTGGATGCCGAGGAGTTTATGTTCCGGCAGGGCGGGCGGTTGTGCGTGGGCTCCGAATATTTCGCGAGGCAGTATGCCATGGCGGATCCGCAGGCGGTGGCGAAATCGAAAGCCCAGCCGAAACCCCAGGCCCGCGATTACTCGTACCGCTGGGGCATCCTGCTGGACATGTGTGGCGAAACGGACCTCACGCTGCTGAAAGACCGCAGCTCGTGGCGATGGCGCGACACCCGCCCGCTGGTCGACGAAATCTGGGGCATCGCCGAGGAGCTGGGCGTCAGCGAATTCAGCCCGAAAGTGCGAAAAGGCGACATCATCGACGACCACATCATGCTCCACGACCTGGGGAAAATCCCCGTGATCGACATCATCGACATGGAGTATCCGTACTGGCACACGAGCCAGGACACGCCCGACAAATGCTCGCCGCTGAAGATGGCCCGCGTCGCGTGGGTGCTGACGGAATGGATGAAACGCGTGGAGTGAGAAAAATGAGAAGTGAGAAATAAAAAAATGAGAAATGAACGCAAGCGTGGTGCAAGACTATTTAGCAGGGTTAAAATGAAAGCATAGCCCCTTCTTTATTTTTTTATTTCTCATTTCTCATTTCTTCATTCTTTTATCCATCAGCGGGATGACCATCGCGCGGTACACGGTTTCCATCAGCGGGTTTTTTTTGACCATCTGCATGGTTTCCCACGCTTTTTTGCCCTCCGATGCGTCCATCTCCACGTGTATGCTCCGGCCTTCGGCATCAAACAGAATCCCGGTATAATGGTATCCCTCTTCGGGCGAGCCGGTGCGGAGGACGTCATGCAACTGGGCCGTGTCCAGATCCACCTCTCCGGGCGGCGGGTTTTCAAGCGGCGCGGTCGCGCGGGGGGCTGTACCTGTCCACGCGGCCATCTTTTCCGAAATCTGCTCCACCGACTCCGCCGTGGCGTAACGCGACAATTGCGCCGATTTTCGCTCCAGCTCCGAGAGATTTTCCTCGTGCGTCCGGCTTGCCGCCTGCTGCTGGGCCGTATCCAGCCCCCGTTCGACCGTCTCCGCATTCGTCTCGCCTGGCTGGGGCAGCAGTTCTTTAAACTCTTCCTGCGTGTGCGCTTTCGCTGTTTCCTCGACTTTTCGCATTTCCGCCGTCGGTGGCGGAGGCGGCGAGGAGGCAGAGTTGGACGCGGGGGGCTGAAAACGGATGATCCACAGCGAAAAAAGCGTCAGCAGCACCAGAAAAACCCCGGCGGTGAGGCGAAAAGCCAGGCGGTTCCATTTTTTGGCGATGTCCATAAAAATCCCCCATGAAGGGTAAAAAGTGAAGGTCGCGATTCTGAATCGCACCGGCGTCTTTTGTTTATTTTACCTAAATATTCGGTGATTTCAAGCTCTTTTCAAAAAAAACAAAAAAACATGATAAAATTTTCTAAAAAGGCTGTGAACAAGTTGGGACCACTTGAAATTCTTGCCTTTTGTGGTATAATAATTTCTGTAAGGTTGACGTTCGCAGTGAGAGTCGATGAGCGGTTCTCAGTCATGGTCACGCGCCTTACGAGTGTGCTCGGCTCTGAAAAGGAGTGGAAAGAGCCGACCCGTGATGTTTGACATGAACACAGGGGGGGACTTTCGTGTTTTTCATGGCAAATGTTTCTTTCGTGAGTGCGTGGCGGCGATTCCCCGGATGGCATCCTTCGGGTATGGAACGACGTGTATCGGCGCTGAAATCTTTGGCCCTTCCTTCGGTTGCGGCGAATTTTCCAGTGAATGCTTTTCTTCAGATGCATTTCGTCGGCCCACTTTTCAGTCCTTAACTTTATATTATAGTTGTATAGATGTGTCAAGTGTCCTCTGTAAATTGGGCGGCGGGACATGGCGGCGCATCGGGGAACCAACTCCAAAGGAGTACGTAGCTATGACTTATCCACAAAAGTACACACAAAATTGTCCAATCTGCGGCAGACGTTTGCGTATTCAGGTGCGTTATGTAGGCAAAATGCTGACGTGCCAACATTGTCATGGGAATTTTATCGCGCATGATCCGTCCTCTATTTGGGACGAGGAACCGGTGACCCCGTTGGAAGACGCGTTGTGCAAACTTCAGACCAATTTGGAGAAATCGGGTGTCCTGGATAAATCCGGAGTGCTGATTCACGGAGTCGAGATCAGATAGAGATTGCTTCACGCGATCACGTGAGGCAGAGCACACGTCTGGTACATGCGTACTGCACATGACAAAAAAATCGAGAGCTAAAAAGCCTGGGGAGTGATGACTCACGGGCTTTTTTTATGGAGTTTTCGGATGAAAAATGGTATCATTTTGTTGCTTGTGTGGATGTGCGGCAGCGTTTCGAGCGTTGTGCACGCGGCGGAGAATGCGGCGCTGGAGCGTTTTACGTTTTCGTCGGTGGAGATGGCCGTCCCGGTGAAGATTACGCTGTACGCGGAAAATGAAACGCATGCGAAAGAGGCGGCGGATGCGGCGTTCGAGCGTTTCCGCGATTTAAACGCCCGGCTGAGCGATTATAATCCGCAGAGCGAATTGCGGCGTTTTTGCGACCAGGCCCAGCGTGGCGAGTTCCGCGCGGTCAGCGCGGATATTTGGGTGACGCTAGCGGAATCGGTACGCATCGCGCGGCTTTCGGACGGCGCCTTTGACCCCACGGTCGGTCAGGTGGTGCGGCTGTGGCGCCGCGCCCGGCTGCAAAAACGCTTGCCCCCGCAGCGGGAAATCGAAAAAACGCTCCAGACCGTGGGGTACGAAAATATTCTTTTGGATGAAAACACGCGGGCCGTGGCGATTTCGCGGCAGGGGGTGCGGATCGATTTGGGCGGAATCGCGAAAGGGTACGCGATTGATGAGGCGCTGGCCACGCTGGCCACGTACGGCATCACGCGGGTGCTGGTGGATGCCGGTGGAGACGTCGGGATGGGGGATCCGCCGCCGGGGGAGCGGGGGTGGAAGATCGCGGTGATTTCGCCCGGTGAGAACCAGGCACCCACATTCCTGACGCTGGCGCATTGCGGCGTGGCAAATTCCGGAGACCTCGCGCAGTTCGTGGAAGTGGACGGCGTGCGTTACTCGCATCTCGTGGACCCGAAAACCGGCGTGGGCCTGACGCACCGCGCGACCGTGTCCGTGATCGCCCCCACCGCCATGGCGGCAGACGCCCTGGCCTCCGCCGTCAGTGTGCTGGGGGAAGAACGCGGGCTGGCGCTGATCGAAACGCTTCCCGAGACGGAAACGCAAATTCTCACTCCCACCGAAAACGGCGGTGTTCACGCGGTGCAGTCGGCGGGGTGGGAAATTAAAACAGCAGCCGGGAATGAAGCGGAACGCAGTGCAGCGCAATGACCGGATGGAAGTGGGAAATCACTCGTCCATTTTATCCGGTCATTCCACTTCGCTCCATTCCTGGCTGCTGTTCTTGTGGCTGCATTCATTTCGGCGCGGCCAGCAGGGGGGCGATTTTCTCGCGGAACGCTTCCAGTTCTTCTTCCTGCCGCGGGCTGAATGAACCGATTCGGTGGGCGTACGTGTCCATCCAGACGGCCAGGGCGTAACGCTCCGCGGGGGTAAGACGCACGCCGAAATGCGGGGTTTCGCCGGAGAAAATTTTCATCAGGCCGCTTTTCAGCGCCGGAGCGTCCCCAGCCACCGAGCGGTCTTTTTCGTAAACCAGATGGAAAAGTTCCCGGCCGTTCCAGTCCAGCAGCTGCACGTAAGAATCATCTTCGAGGCGGAGTGAAAAATCGCGGGCCGCTTTCTTTTGCGCGGTGGTCAGCGGGTTTCCGGAAAGATCTGAAACGCCCGAAACATCCGAAAACGGCGCGTGACACTCCACGCAGCGGCGGTCGAGAATCGGCTGCACGAGCCGGTCATAACGCAGCGGCCAGCTCCCGTCCGGATCCGGCGAAATGCGTGACGGGTCTCGCAAAAACGCTTCCGCAAGTTTCGCGCTCTCCGGCGGCGCGCTCTCCCGCGACTCATGGCAGCCCACGCAACTGATGTTTTGCCCGGGCTGCACGTACGTCAGTGACCGCATGGTCTGCAGGGCGTAACCATCTTCGTTTAGGGCCTGAAAGAACACAGACACGCCCGCCGGGACACGGAAAAATGCGGAGCCGTCCGCCTCTACTGGCACGGTCCCCAGCACGGCCTTCCCCGTGTCCTCCGCCGAAACGCCCAGCACCGGCGCGTTCATGTGCGGCTGCACTTTCGGCAGCACTGCGACGATTCTCAGGCGTTTTACCTCGCCGCGCATCTCCGCCGGGAGCCCCGCGTGCGCGTCCTGCACGAAGAACGTGCCGCCCAACTGCGTTTCATCCTCCACCAGGTCCGGCAACACCGCCGGCACCTCGCGCGGCCGCAGCGGAATGGGGTACGCCGACGTGATTTCCGGGTCACGGAACAGCAGCGTAAGGTTTCCGAAAACGTCATACACATAAATCCCGCCCGCATTTCCCGGATTCCGCGGATCCGCCAGGCCTGTCATGCAGGAGTGCGGCGGAAGCGGTTTATCATTCCACGAGCACAGAAAAAAAGTCTCGGAAAGCGGCCAGGGATTCGCGTAATAATGCCCCACGTTCCGCTCCGTTTCCGGGAACGGCACTTCCGGCGTGACGCGCTCCAGCGGCTCATCCCCTTCCGTGCCGCGCGTGCGGTCAAGCACGGCCAGCGAGCCGCCGGTGATGGAGTGGTGGGCCGTGGCGGTGAACACCATTTTCCGGGACGCCGGAATCTGCACGGCCTCAAAAACCACCTGAGGACGCACGGTGTAATTTCCGTAAACGAGATTCGGGAACGTGCCGTCCGGATTCGTGGCCCAGAGGCTCATGAAATGGCCGTTAAAACGGTCGATGTAATCCCAGCGGGCGTAAAAAATTCGGCCGTCACGCGCGACCGTGGGCGTCCACTCAAAATTTTCGAAAGCCGAGACGGCGCGGATACGTTCTCCGTCCGCGTTCATGCGGTGCAGCGTGAAAACGGACACGGGGCGAAAATTATCCCCGCCGCAGCGCACGAAACTCTCCGCCGCGCACGCGTCCACTTCCGTGGCCTGAGCGCTTTCGCGCCCCGCCTGAATGGATGTGCCTTTTCGGGTGGAGAGAAAAATCACGTCTCCGCCCGGCAGATACCGCGGGCTGAAGTCATTATAATAGCCGCGCGTCAGCTGCCGCACCGCGGTGCCGTCCGTGTTCATCTCGAAAACGTGATAAAACGAATCTTCCGGCATGCTCTGCCGCTGCGTTTTATCCGGCGTGTCCGCCACCTCCGGGTAATATTTACAGAACGCGAACAGAATCCGCTTTCCGTCATAAGAAAGTTCCGGCGTGTCAAAATTCCCCTCTGGAAACGCCTCCGTCAGGCACCGAATTTTCGGCGTCCGCGTGCGAAAGTCCCGCAGGACGAAAATCCCGCCGCCCGGCCGCGACCACCATCCGAGATGCTGATCCGAAACATGCGGGAACATGGTGGTCTGCCGCTTCACGAAAAGGATTTCTTCCACGCCGTTCAGCAGCGGATTTTTGAAAGTCATCCGCCGCACGGCTTCATGAATGGCGAAGAGCGTTTCCTCCGGCGGCGTTTTCACCTGGGTGTTATTTTTCGTCACCGCCACATGAAGCGCAATTCGGATCATTTCCATCTCCGCCGAAACATCCACGCCCTGTGCCGTCAGCGTCTCCGCAAGTTTTACCGCACGCCGGGCGTGTTCCGCCACTTCCCGGACTGTCACATCCGGTGTGTGCCCCAAAATTTCCGCGGCCTTGGACCACTCACTGGCGGAACTCTGCGTGGCCGGCTTCCCCCGCGCGACGTTTTTCTCCGATTCACCGTCCCCGGAATTTTCCCGCGAGAAAATTTCCACCTCATCCAGATGCAGGTACACCGTACCGTCCAGCGAAAGCCGCACGTATCGCGCCGGCACGCCGTTCAGCGGAATTTCCAGCGGTTTTCCGCCCGCCGCGCCGCCGAAAAGCGTACCGTCATGGCGGTAAATCTCCCGCCAAGCTTCCTCCGCCGTGTTTCGCACGGCCACCCGGATGTGATTATTCCGCTCACCACACGAATCCCCGCGGTTCCAGAGCACGATTTTCGTCAGTGGAAACACCTGGCCGAGATCCACGGCCCACCACGGATCCGCTTCCATGGCCGTGTGAAAGCCAAATGTTCCGTCCTTCACGCCGTCCACCGCCCCCGCCGCGTCCGCTTCCGGCGTAACGCCCGCGCCCACGCCGTTTTCCACCGAAAATCGCAATTTTCGCTGCGAGAGAAAATCCGCCCGCACCATCTCCCGGTACGCCTCCGCCGAGAGCGTTTTCCACTCACCGGGAGATTTCCCCTCCCCATGCACATCCTCCGCACACACCGCGCGCGGCGAAATCACCAGCATTCCAAGAAAAAACACAAAAATCGGCAGGCGGCGGGGAAACATCACATTCACCTCTTCCTTAATTTCTCATTCCTAATTCCTCATTTTATCCCAAACGCCGCTTTATACGCGTCCGCGATTTCCGGGTGATACGCGAAATTAATGCCCTCTTCATCATGCGGAAGCTCCAGGGCGTCCATGTCATGCAGGAGCGAAACGATTTCCTCTTTCGGCGAGACACGCGGTGGCACATCCCTGGAAAGCGGCGTCAGCCAGGCGTTCAGCGTGTGCCCGCCGTCCACCAACAGGTCTACGCCCGTCACGTAATCCGCGGCTTTTGACGCCAGAAACACCACCGGTCCGTAAAGATCCTCCGGCCTCTGCATGTGCCCCAGCGGCGTCAGTGCGCGAATACGTTCCCGCACTTCGACCGGCGTGCTGGCATGCATGGGCGAAAGAATATAACTGGGCGAAATGCAATTCACGTTAATATTAAACCGGCCCCACTCGGCCGCCAGCATCCGCGTCATCTCCACCACGCCGCCTTTCGAGGCGTTATAAGAAGCGTTACAATTCGCGATCCGCGCGGACATGCTCGCGGTGTTAATGATTTTTCCTTCACAGGGCGTCTGCTTCATCATCTGCCGGGCCGCCGCGGTGGCGCAGAGCCACATGCCCGTGAGATTCACGTCCAGCACTTTCTGCCACGATTCCAGCGGGTAATCCTCATCCCCGCCGAGGATGCCGATTCCGGCGTTATTCACGGAAATGTCCAAGCGGCCGAACTCCGCCACGACTTGCGCGACCATAGCCTCCACCTGCTCTTTTTTCGTCACGTCACAGTGAATGAAAATGCTCCGCCGCCCCATTTTCCGGATTTCCGCGGCCGTTTTTTCGCCCGTGCGATCATCGATATCCACCACCGCCACATCCGCCCCGGCTTCCGCCAGCGCCACCGCGTACCCACGCCCGATTCCCACGGACGCACCCGTTACGAAAGCCGTTTTTCCGGTCAGGTCAAATAAAGAAGGAACGCTCATGAAAAAATCTCCTGCAAAAAAAGCTGAATGAATGTGGTCAAAAAACACACGGATCACAAAAAATCACGCCATCTTCCGCCAATTATCCCTGAAAATCCGGTGAATTTCAAGCGTTTTGAGTGAAAATACTGGTATTTTTTGCGAAAACGTGATAAATTGAGAGTGTCACAGATAAAAATGAAAGATGAAACATCATGCAAAAACACGTTCACACCCTGATCGTCGGCTCCGGGGCCGCAGGGCTTTCGGCGGCGGTACATCTGAAACGGCTGGGCGTTTCGGACATCCTGATCGCCACAGAGTCCCTCGCCGGCGGCACGTCCATAAACACCGGCAGTGACAAGCAGACGTATTATAAAATGGCGTGCTGCGGGGCGCAGGCGGATAGTGTGCGGGATATGGCGGAGACGTATTTCGCGGGCGGCTCCATGCACGGAGACCTGGCGCTGGCGGAGGCGGCCGGCTCGCTGCGGGCCTTCATGAATCTCGTGGAGCTGGGCGTGCCCTTTCCGCGGGACGAGTACGGCCAGTTCGCCGGGTATAAAACGGATCATGACCCCCGGCAGCGCGCCACATCCTGCGGGCCATATACCTCGCGCGAAATGTGCCGGGCGCTCATCCGTGAAGCGCGGCGGCTCGAAATCCCCGTGCAAGAAGGGTTTTTCATCCGTGAGCTGCTGACGGAAAACCTGGTGTCTGAAGAAAGCATCCCCTCGCAAAAACGTGTCACCGGGGCGGTTTTCGCGGACGTAAACGGTGTGTGGCACACGGTTTATGCGAAAAACACCGTCTTCGCAGTCGGCGGGCCGGGCGGGCTGTATAAAACGTCCGTGTACCCGAAAGTGCATCTGGGCGCAATCGGCGTGGCGCTGTGTGCGGGTGCGGTGGCGCAAAATCTCCCGGAATCCCAGTTCGGACTGGCCTCCACCGCCTTCCGCTGGAACGTTTCCGGCACATACATGCAGTGCGTCCCGCGGTTCCTAAGTACCGCCGCGGACGGCACTTCCGACGTGCGAGAATTTTTCATGGAACATGCCGCCACCGAAAAAATTTCGCCCGGGGAGCTGCATTCTCTCATTTTTTTGAAGGGGTATCAGTGGCCGTTCGACGCGCGGAAAATCCGTGACCCGCACACCGCCGCGCCGCTTTCGTCCATGCTCGACATTTGGGTTTACGAGGAAACCGTTTTACGTAACCGCCGTATTTTCCTCGACTTCCGTCAAAATCCGGAACACTTTCAGCCGGAAAAGCTTTCGGCGGAAGCGCGGGCGTATCTGAAAAATTCTGGCGCATTCACACTCCCCACACCCCTTGCGCGACTGGAAAAAATGAATCCTGACGCGATTCGGCTTTACGTCGATCACGGAATTTTTCTGGAATGCGAGCCGCTGGAAATCGCGGTCTGTGCCCAGCATAATAACGGCGGACTGGCGGCCGACCATCACTGGCAGTCCGTGAATCTGCGGAACTTTTTCCCCGTGGGCGAGGTGAACGGCTCTCACGGCGTGACGCGTCCGGGCGGCTCGGCACTAAACGCCGGGCAGGTGGGTGCCCTCCGCGCGGCGGAGTTCATCGCGCGAAATGCCGCGAAAGATCTTTCGCAGAATGTTTCTATTACGGAAACGGCTGACATTCAAGAAACGCCGGGAGTGGCGGAGAGTCAAGAAACCGCAAGAGGCGACTGGCGTGCGCAGCGAGACGCGTTTCAGCGGCGGATGAGCCGTGCGGGGGCGTTTATTCGGCGGAAATCGGATGTGGAGAATGCGATTTCCGAGACGCGGCAACTGCTGCGGAAAACGCCGCCGGACGCCGCTGACCGGGAGACGCACCGAAACGCGTACCTTCTGACGGCCCAGCTTTTAACCCTGGACGCCATCCGCTTTCAGCTCGCCAGCGGCGTGGGCAGCCGGGGCGGAGCCGTGGTGCTGGCGGACGAAAAATCGGAAGCCGTTCAGAACGCGGCGCATGAAATTTTTCTGAACGGCCAGCCGGTGCGGATTCTCCCGGAAGACCCGGAATTCCGCCGCCGCGTGCTGGAAAGCTGGCTGGACGCCGCCGGAAATCCCCATCACCGCTGGGTGCCCCGCCGCGAAATTCCGGAGCCGGACACGTGGTTCGAAAACGTCTGGGCGAAGTTTAATGCGGAATGCGAAATGCGGAATGCGAAATGAGGTGTCATTTCAGAAGGCACTTAATACCACGCCAGCAATTTCTCATCCCTCATTCCTAATTCTTAATTTTTCAAATCTCTTCCCGTGTTTCGACTTTCGTTTTTCCCAGCGCGTCCAGCACGAGGCTGAACAGTAGCGGCACGACGATCAGCGTGAAGAGGGTGGAGACGGCCAGGCCGCCGAGCACGACGGAGCCCAGTCCGCGGTAAAGTTCGCTGCCCGCGCCGGGAGAAAGCACCAGCGGGAGCATGCCGAAAATGCTGGTGCCGGTGGTCATGAAAATGGGCCGCATGCGAGTGCGGACGGACTCGCAGATCGCCTCTTTCGGCGGCATGGGCTCGATCACGTCCTCCGCGCTTTCCCCGAAACCTCGCATGAAGTTCAGCGCCTGGTGCACGATCAGGATCGCGTTATTGACGACGATGCCGATGAGGATGATGAATCCCAGCATGGTCAGTACGTCCAACTGCTGCGACGGGTCCGCGGCATGCACCATGGCCAGGCCGATAAACCCGCCCACCGCCGCCATGGGCACACTGAAAAGAATCACCAGCGGATAAATGAAATTCTCGAACAGGGCCGACATCAGCAGGTACGTGATCAAAAGCGCGAGGAAAAATCGGCTCAGGGCGATACTGTAAAATGAGCGCCAGTTGAAGCCGTCCCACTTTCCCATCATGGCGGTGCGTACCTGCGTGAGGCGATCCGAGTTCCCGGAAAACCGCAGCGTGATGCCCTGCAGCATTTCGCCGGCGTCCTGGCACGCGTCCACCTGCTGCTGAATGAGTTTCTCCGCATCCTCCAGCGCCATGGCCATCGGCGGCCTCACCGTCAGCGTGATCGACCGCTGCTGCTCGATCCGCTGAATCTGCTGCGTGGAATTCGCCTTCTCCTCCTCCAGGAGCGTACCGACGGGGAGAATGGCGTAACTTCCGTTTTCATTCTTCACGGCCAGCGGAAGATCCTTAAACGTTTGCGGCGAAACCTCGATCGCCGGGTCGCGGACGATCATCATGTCGATGTTCAGACCATCAAAATTAAAATCGCCGACATATGCCCCGTCGATCAGCGCCCGGCTGGCGACGGCGAGGTCCGAAATGCTCAGGCCGAGGTCTTTGGCGCGAATCTGATCCACATTCAGGCGGATTTCCGGCCCGGCTTCATCAAAATTCCGCGGACTGGACTCGACCGCCATGCGGCTGAAGACGTCCCGCAAGCGTTCCTGCAAAAATCCCGCGCTGATGCGAAGACGGTCGATATCCTCGCCGAACATCTCCACCTGCACCGAATTCGAGCTGGCCCCGCGTCCGAAAATAGAGGACTGGGCCGGGTTTCCGGTCGCGCCGGGAATTTCGCTCATGGCGTCCGCCAGCACGGTGACCACTGGCCGCACATTTTCCGGCTCGTCGCTGACCGCCATCATAAACACGGAGTCCGTCATCGCGACGAAGAAGAATTCCTTCAGCCCGGGGATGTGCGCGTACTGCTCACCGGTCTGAAAATCCCGTAGTGGGGGCAGGGCGGCTTTTTTCTCCGGCGAACCGGCCGCCTCCCAGTACGGACGCACGGAATCCTCGAGGCGGCGCCCGATTTTGTAATTTTGCATGGCCGAGTAACTTGGCGGGGCGACGAGACTGCCGCGGACGAAGTTTTTATTGCCGTTCGGGAGGTAACTGGCCGGCGGCATGAGGTAAACGCTCAGGCCCAGCGAGCCGGCGGTGATCACGGCCACGATCATCAGCCGTACCCACACCCCCGCAATCGACCGCGTCATGAGCGTCATGAGCATTTTCGAAAAGCTGTCGCGCACCCAGGCCGTCAGCGGCGCAAGCCCCGCGAGATTGTCGAAAAATTTCATCACGACACTCGTGGATTCTTTGTGCGGCCGCAAAATATACGCGCACGCCACCGGAATGACCGTCACCGAAACCACCAGCGAAAGCGTTACCGACGCGCAAATCGCCAGCGCCAGATCATAAAACAGCTGCCCGGCCTCCTCCCGAATCGTCAGCACCGGGGCGAACACCGCGACCGTCGTCAGGGTGGAGGAAAGCACCGCGCCCCACACTTCTTTCGTGCCGTTATAAGACGCCCGGAGGATGGACTCGCCCATGGCCAGGTGACGGTCGATGTTTTCCAGCACGACGATCGCGTTATCCACGACCATGCCCACCGCGAAACTCAGCCCGGCCAGCGAAATGACGTTCAGATTCCGCCCGGCCAGCCACATCACGACGAATGTGCCGATGACGGAGATGGGGATGGCCAGCGCGATGATGATCGTCGGCCGCGGACTGCGCAGAAACAGCAGCAGACAGAGAATCGCCAGCAGCCCGCCGGTTTTCAGGTTATCCGTCACCAGCGAAATGGCGTTACGGATGTACCCGGAATCCTCGTACGAGATGTGCATTTTCAGGCCGTACCGGTCATTTTTATACTGCTTCAGCAGACCGCCGGAGCCGTTCAGTTCTTCCACTCGCTTCTTCACTTCATCCACGATTCGCAGTACGTTCGCGCCCGTCTCTCGCTTCACGAAGACGGACATGCTCGTGGTGCCTCGGCTCTGGTTGAAGTACGTCATCTTCTCCAGCACCAGCTCGACCTTCGCCACGTCCTTGACGCGGATGGGCACGCCGTTCTGGTCGCGCTTGATGACGGTTTCCTTCAGCGGCTCCAGCGAGCGGTACTGGCCGAGGATACGGAAACGCGTGTCGAGCCGGCCGCCGGTCATGTCTCCCGCCGACTCGTTCACGTTATCCGACCGCAGCGCGTTACGCAGCTCCACGGGCGAAATTTCCCGCTGCGCGAGCTTATACGGATCGAAACGCACCTCCACCTGATGCACCCGCCCGCCCCGCAAATCCACCTCCGCCACACCTTCGATGCGCTCCAGTGGCGGCTTCACATAACGGTCCGCGAAATCGTAAAATTCCGCCACCTGAAACGTTGGATCCGACGACTGCAAAAGCATGTACACCACGGCCTCATCACTGGCCGAGTCCTGCATGCGGATGACCGGGCGATCCACGTTTTCCGGGTAACTGGGCACCTCGTTCAACTGGTTCGACACATCCTGGATGGCCCGCGATTTATCCGTTCCGACGTTAAATTCCAGATTGATGAAGCCACGCCCCAGCCGCGCGGTGGACGTCATTTTCCACAGCCCCTGGAGCGATTTCAGCTTTTCTTCCTGCTCCAGAATGATGGATTCCTCGATTTCCTCCGGACTTCGGCCACTCCAACTCGTGGAGACCGTGATCAGCGGGCGGTCGACATCTGGCGTCAACTGAATCGGAATCTGATCCAGCGCAATCACGCCGAAAAGCAGGGTCAGGATTACCCCCACGACGACTTTCGCGGGGTTTTGGATGGAAAATTTAATGAAATCCATAAGGCAGGCGGGAATTGGAGTGTGTGACGCGTTTAAAGCATCTATCAATTTAATTTTTCACAAGAACAGCAGCCGGGAGCGGAGCGTTAGCGCAGAGACCGGATAAAAGTGTGGAAAACCACGGTTATTCTATCCGGTCTCTGCGCGTCACTGCGTTCCGCTTCGCTCCCGGCTACTGTTCTTGTGACTGCATCAATTTTGGATGTGCTCTAGCGTCATAATCGGGGAAAACCCCAAAGTACATTCGTGTATTTTATCAGAGATTCCGCCCGATGACAAGCCGCGTGCGATTTTTTTGGTGGCGAATCGCTCGTAAAATTACGCGTAAATCGCAAAATCCAAAAAATCGCCACAAAATTCCCCCATTCGCTTTCTTTTTCAAAATGAATCGGTTATAATGAAAGAATCACCCGCCCGGCCTGCTGCCGACGCAGCGTAAAACAGCCGTGTGGCGGGAGGACGTTTTGTCGTATTTTTTTCACACGGAGGAACATTCCATGAAACGCCGTGATTTTTTACGCACCGCCGGGGCGATGGCTGCCCTGACGGCCGCCGGTAATTTAACTCTGAAAGGAGCCGAAGCCATGACAGACACATGCAAGATGCCCGATTTGTGCAAGATCGCCCAGATTCCGCTGCCGTACGGCAAGGGAGACCTCGCGCCGCTGTTCACCGAAACGCAGATGACGTTTCATTATGAAAAACACCACGCGGCGTACCTGGCCAACCTGATGAAGCTCATCGCCGACAAGCCGGAAGAGAAACTGACGCTCCCGGAGCTGATCATCCAGGCACGTGCCGCGGGGGGCGGGCTGTTTAATAATGCCGCGCAGCTGTGGAACCACAATTTCTTCTGGTGTTCCATGTGCCCGAAAGGCGGCGGCCAGCCGGAAGGCGCCCTGCTGGAGGCGATCATCCGCGATTTCGGCAGTTTCGACGATTTCATCACGAAGTTCTGCGCCGCCAGTGTCGCGCAGTTCGGTAGCGGCTGGGGCTGGCTCGTGAAATGCGAGAAAACCGGCAAACTGTCCATCGTCACGACCTCGAACGCCGAGTGTCCGCTGGGCACGGGCCAGATTCCGCTCTTGACGGCCGACGTCTGGGAGCACGCGTACTATCTGGATTACCAGAATCGCCGCCCCGACTTCCTGAAAACCTTCTTCGAAAAGGCCAACTGGAAATTCGCGGCCGCGAGATTTGAGGGATGATGATTTTTTGATTCGTTTGCATGCAAGAACAGCAGCCCACAGCGCAGCGTCAGCGAAGAGACGGTATAGAAGTGGGGGAGTAGTCACCCATTCGATCCCGTCTCTGCGCTGACGCTGCGCTGTGGGCTGCTGTTTCTTGTCCTTCTCCATAATACATTCGCGAGTTCGCCATGAAAACGCTGAAAATTCTCTTAATCCTGGCCTGTCTCTTTACCCTGCCGTCTGTGAATGCTGTCTTTGCGCAGGAAGATGAGGCGGAGGAGTCCACGCATTCCGAAATTCTCATGCCGGAAGTTGCCCACGAGGTGCAGGAAGAGCAGGACTCGCTTTCGCCCGTGGAGAAAAAAATCCGTGAGACGCTGGACGCCTCGACGGCGCTGGATTATGAGCAGGTTCCGCTGGACCAGATTGCAGAAGATCTTTCAAAAAAATT
Source organism: Thermoguttaceae bacterium (assembly GCA_031553595.1). Classification (GTDB taxonomy): domain Bacteria; phylum Planctomycetota; class Planctomycetia; order Pirellulales; family Thermoguttaceae; genus RGIG3701. The sequence goes on from JAVBLI010000005.1 coordinate 65,106, forward strand.
AGGCTTTCCCGTCCGTCTGGACGCCGAGGCACTGAAAGAAGCGCGCGTCGAGCCGGACATGCCGATTACTTTCCAGGTGCGGGGCATTTTGCTGGGAAGCGCCCTACGGCTCATGCTCGGCGGGGTGGATCTCGATTTCGCCATCACCGCCGACGCACTGCTTTTCACGTCGCGCCAGTGGGAACCCCCGATTCCCGAAAACCTCACACCGGAATTCGCCCAAGAGGTGTTTGAAAATCAGAACGCGCTTTCGCCCGAGGAGAAAAAAGTCCTCGCGGCGATGGACGCCCCGACGGCGCTGGATTATGAAAAGGTTCCGCTGGACCAAGTTACGAAAGACCTCTCCGAAAAGCTCGGCTTCTCCGTCCGTCTGGATACCGCAGCGCTGGAAGAAATGGGGCTTGAGCCCGACATGCCGATTTCACTCCGTGTGCGGGACATTTCGCTGCGAAACGCCCTGCGGTGCATGTTCCACGGGACAGGACTGGATTTCGTCATCACCTCCGAAGTTCTGCTCATCACGTCGGAGGTGCGGGCCGATGATAGGCTCGAAACCCGGGCGTATCCGTGGCGATTTTATGTGTATGAAGGATCGGCGAATGAGATGGGCTTTTTTATGGAAGGGGATGAAAAACGGCCTTCCGAAGATGAAGCCGCTGCGAAAGAGGAATTCACTTTGCGAATCGAGTCGGATACGGTTATCGATTATCTCGTAAACGCCGTTCACAGGGACACATGGGAGGAGAACGGCGGGCAGGGCAGAGTTATCGCAGCGGTGGCGGCGCCGGGGGAGAAGCTCGAGGACGGAAAGATGGTAAACGGTTTTATCGTCCTGGCGGCCTGCCAGCGTGTGCATGAACAAATTCCGGAAGCGCTCCAGCGATATTATGATCTGATGCCGGACGAGTTGACGGACAAGCTGATCGGCCTGCCGATGCCGACGGATGAGGCAAAAGTGGTGGAACTGCTGGCGCCGCGTCGTCTGTTTAAGCCGCCGGGCGAAGTGCGGCTGGAACGGGCGCTTGACACGATGGTCTCGCTGCACATTCCGCCGGAAGGTTTCACGCTGCGGCAACTGGCAGAGCAGTTGGAGAAATCGATCCGCGAAAAGGGCGTGCCGGTGAATGTGCTGGTGGACTGGCACGCGATGGAGAATCGCGGCTACGAGCGGGACGAGAATGAGCCGATTTGCCGTGACCAGAATTTTTATAACGTTTCGCTGCGCGTACTGATTCGGGAGCTTGTCATTTTTGACACGGACGAAAAACTCGATTTCCTGCTGCTGCACGACAGCCTCTGGCTCACCACGCACGATAAGGCGTTCGAACACATGTACACACGACTTTATCCCGTCAATTTTCATCTTACGGATTTCGTGGAGGAAGTGGAATGGCTGACCGAGCTCGGATATCCTGGCACAACCATTAATTACGCGCTAATTTTGGAAAATATCATCATTATGTGCCCAATGGATTTCTGGCGAGAGTGTGGCGGACCGGGGCCGGTTGGGACATTTCCATCAGAGTTTGGCATTTCCGTCTGGGAGTGGTACGGCTATCACCGCTGGGTCGAAGAATTCCTGAGCCTCTATAACGGCTGGGAGATCCCCATGCCGGAGGCGGACAAGCGGCTGGCGGGTGTGCTGGCGGCGAATGTTGCGCTGGAATATAAAGGCAAACCGCTGGCGGAAGTCCTCCGCGATTTGAGTGAAAAATTCCGCATCACGCTGCGGTCGGATTCGTGGTATCTGCGCGACAATGACATGGATGTGGAAACGCTGCACGTCACGCTCTCGGCCAAGGACATCCCGCTGCAAGAAGCGCTGCGGCAGATACTCGCGCCGCACGGCCTGGAAGCCGCGGTCTACCCCGGCGGCCTGCTGAAAATCCAGTCCAAAATTGAAGATTGGCATCCGAAAGTGCTGCGGTTTTATCCCTGGGACTTCAGCGTCCACAACCCCGACGCCGTCGCCGCGGCACTGGATAAAATCGACCCCAGGCCGGAAGATGAGGCAAGCGATGTTCTCTCCGTCGGCTTCCTCTCCGACAACATCGTCGCGCTGGCGAAAGAAAATATCCAGCAGCGCGTCCGCGAAATACTCGATACGATCGTGAAGGAGTCGCAATAATATTTATTAGCCCCAAGCGTAAGCGCGGGGCACTGTACGGCATGAATATATTCTTGCAGTTGGTGTTCAAAACGACTGAAAACAACAGTTTCTGGATTTGTCGATATGCCACCTGCAAGAAAAATTCCTACCACATAATGCTCCTCGCTAACGCTCGGGGCTAGTAAAAGCGTCTGGGTTTATTTCGCCTTTATGCCGCAATTTTCCTGGGCCCGGCGAAGCACTTCGGCCGCTTTTTTTCTTGCACGCGCAGCGCCTTCCGCGAGAATCTCGGCCACACGCTTCGGATCCGCGGCGTACATCGCCCGACGATTCCGCGCCTCGGCAAAATACGCTTCACTGGCGTCGACCAGCGCCTTTTTGATTTCGCCGTAACCGAAACCGCCTCGCTTATAAAGCGCTTCCATTTCCGCCCGCGCCTCCTCCGCCGCGAAGAGTTTGAACAGCAGATACAGCGCGTCCGTCTCCGGGTCTTTCGCGTCTTCCATCGCCCGCGAATCGGTCACGATCCGCATGATCTTCTTCCGCTGTGGCTTCACCTCCTCGAAAATCGTCAGCGTGTTGTCGTAACTTTTCGACATCTTCTCGCCGTCCGTGCCGGGCACTTTCGCCGACGCGTCCAGCACCCGCGCCTTGGGCAGCACGAAGGTCTCGCCGTACGTGTAATTGAAACTCGACGCGATGTCCCGCGCGATTTCGATGTGCTGCACCTGATCCTCGCCGACGGGCACGACATTCGAATCGTAGAGGATGATGTCGGCCGCCATCAGCACGGGGTACGTGAAGAGTCCGACATCCGCCGTCAGCCCACGGGCCTTCTTCTCCTTGTACGCGTGCGCCCGCTCCAAAAGCCCCATGGGCGTCATGGTCATCAAGAGCCACGTCAGCTCCGACACTTCCGGCACGTCCGACTGCACAAAAAGCGTCGCCCGCTCCGGGTCAAGCCCCAGGCCCAGCAGATCGAGCACCGCGTCCATGGTCTGCTCACGCAGCCGCTGGGGGTCTCGCACCGTCGTCAGCGCGTGGAGATTCGCGATGAAATAAAACGCCTTGTCCGCGTCGCCCTGCAACTCGATGTACTGGCGGATGGCGCCGAAATAATTACCCCAATGAAAACGCCCCGTGGGCTGAATGCCGGATAAAATTCGCATGGTAAAGTTAAAAGAAAAATAAGTAAAAGTTTTTGAAAGGGAGTCTGAGGGAAAACAATTTTTCAAAAATGTTTTCTCTCAGGGAAGTGCGAAACGGCCTGCAATTTGAAGGCGTTTCGCGCAAGAACAACAAAGCGACCGGATAAACCGCGGCGGCGGAAAGGGTGAATCTTTCAGCGATTCATCCCTCGCTCACGCTTCGGGCTGCTGTTTTAAATCTTCACCGTGGCGACTAAATCCGTAACACTGGCGGCGCCAGCAGACACCAGCGCGGCGGGGAGTGCGGCGAGGATTTCCATTGCGGCGGTGGGGCGATAAAAGTTGGCGGTGCCGATCTGGACGGCGGTGGCGCCGGCGACGAAAAATTCGAGGCAGTCGTCGACGGTTTCGATGCCGCCGATGCCGATGATGGGCAGTGTGGGCAGGGCCTGCGACACCTGATACACCATCCGCACGGCGATGGGGCGAATGGCGGGGCCGCTCAAGCCGCCCATGCCGTTTCCGAGTTTCGGCCGCCGCGTCCGCCAGTCGATGGCCATCCCCAGCACGGTGTTTATCAGCGCGACCGCGTCCGTGCCGCCCTGCTGGGCCGCGTGGGCGATTTCAGTGACATCCCCGACGTTCGGCGTCAGTTTCGTGATGATCGGCAACTCACCACACGCTTTTCGCACGCCGGCCACCAGCGATTCACACGCCGTGGCGTTCTTGCCAAAATCCGTGCCATGCGCGACATTCGGGCACGAAACGTTCAGCTCCAGGGCCGCCACACCATCCACGGAGGCCAGCTCCGCCGCCATTTCCGCGTACTCCTCCGCCGACCGCCCCGCGATGCTCACGATGATCGGCGCCGTGACCGTCCGCAGGTACGGCATCTTCTGGGCCACGAACTCCGCCAGGCCGTCATTATCCAGCCCGATGGCATTCAAGAGGCCCGCCGGCGTCTCGCACGTCCGCGGCGGCGCGTTCCCGGTGCGAGGCATTTTCGTAATCGTCTTCGGAACGATTCCGCCCAGAGCCGCCAAATCGTACTTGCCCTCCGGCGAAAACACCCCCGCCATGTCCCGCGCATACCCGAAGGTCCCCGACGCGACCAGAATCGGATTCGGCAGCCGCAGCCGGCCGAGCGTAACCGCCAGTGAAGTCATTTTGTGCTCTTTCTGCAATTTTCAACCCGCGGCCGCCCCGGTCAGAGGCGAAATCCACGAAAAAAGGAAACATGCCATGCCGACACGTTTCCTTATTATATGCGGATTCAGCGGTAATTCAATGAAGGCCGGGAAAAATCCACCTGGCAACGCTAATTAATCACTTTCCCCCCAGGAGAGTACGAATTTTTCACTCTCCACGACCTGCACGACCGTGCAAAGAATCAGCAGTGGCATGTGCAGAAAATAGAGGAATACATTTTGGGGGCCGCAATAGACATTCGTAAATGTTTTGCCGATGTATATGTTCGCTATTTCTTGATATTTATCATCATAAATTCCGTGTTCATAGCCCCACTTCGTCACCGCTTCCCGATCCGTTTTTACCGAATGCGAATTCACGATCCGGACATTATAATGACAACCATTTTGCGGCTCCACGAACGTGGAGATCTGTAAGAAGGTCGCCCTTTCAAATTCCAGAATGAGCGTCCGGTCATCCCAGTGTATCTGCCGCACCACTTTCCCCTGCAACGGCGAAATGTCAAGCTGAAACTGCGATTTCCGCAGCGCATGATACTGCTCTCCTCCCATGATCGCACCTTCCGCTGTTTTATGCGTGACACCTGAAAACATGAGGTCTTGCACGACGGTAAACGTTTTGATTTTTGAAGTGATGATGAGGCCTCTCTGTGAGTTCCTACCGGTGGCCGAAGCTAACTGTTAACCAATATAACGAAAAAAACGCTTGGCAGGCGTGGATGATTCACAAAAAAAGGGAAACACGTCCGAAAACGTATTTCCCGAATGAGACTCCGGTTTTTCCAGTGAGTCAATGGAGATTCGCGAGAAATTCGCGCACAGGAGGAGCAATGCACTGCCTCTCGCGACGGATTTTCAGGCTCACCGAACCAAACCGGAGCGTGTTCGCCGTTTCATGGACAACCTGTCCGGGTTACCCCGCGCAATGATGCGCATCCCGACACGCCGCCATGCCCCAGCCGCCTTCGTACCGCACCGCCATGCGACGGCCGGCACGAAAACCATTATATCATCCCGCCGTGCGTTCTCCACGGCGTGTTGTGATCCGGCTGATCCAGAAGCCAAACCCGTTCCCAGTCGTCACGAATCAGACGCAGGTTCTCGGACGTGTTCAGCAACTGCTGCGTACGACGCGATGTGTCGCCGTCATAAATCGGCAACAAACACCCGGTCGACGGGATAACAAACGTGGAAAGAACGATAACTAAAAGTAGTTTGCGCATTTCAAATACTCCTCCTTGAATAGTCGCAGCTTGGACTTTTAACGCAAGTAATAGTTTTATCGTCTAGAACATTTCTTCGCGTTAGCGAAATTGGGTGAAATTAAACGATTTTGTCGATTTTGCGTGAAAATTCTTTGAGAACCAGATGATAATGTGATAAAATGCAGCAAATGCGAGATATGAAGGGAATTTCACCACTGAGAGCACAGAAAACACAGAGAAAACAGGACGTGACGCTCTGTAGAAGCGGGATGAAGAAAAGGAACGTTTGTATTCATTATAATTGTTGTATAATTACTGATCCCCCCTCTGCGTTCTCTGTGCTCTCAGTGGTGAAAAAACTCAGTGGTGAAACAAAAAAAAGGAAAACTGCCAAAAACACAGTTTTCCTTCTCGACTGGCATCCGCCCCAAGACGGATGTGCTCCTCCCGTCATTTTTTCTTGATCACCAGCACCGAATGATCCTTTCCCGGCGGCAATTCATGGCGATTTAAGATGTAATTTCGCGCAAAAGCCGTAATCAGCCCGGCTCCGTGTTTCCGTCGGCAGTGCAGCAGCTTCTCTAAAGCCTGCTTGCGGGCTTCGCGGCGCAGCGGAGAGAGGCCGTATGAAATCCCGTCTGAAATCATGAGCAGGAAATCACCGGATTCCAAGGCCAGAACCTCCTCCGTACAGTTTAAATAGGACATGGCACCCAGGTAATCGTGCTCCGTTTCCGCCAGCGGGGGGTTCAGAACCTGGCAGCCGTCTTCTTTGTGAAAATGATACGCGTCAATTGTCCCGACCGCGGAAAACCGCACGACTTGCTGTTCCCCTTTTTTCTCGATGACGCCGCAACAGAGGGAAATTTTTCCGTCGGCCGCCGACTGCATCCAGAGTGTATGATTTACGATTCGCAATAATTCGTCGGCGCTGTGATCATACGTGGCATGCGCCCGCAGCGCGGTCTTCACGGCGGTCGCGATGCATGCCCCGGCCAGACCGCGGATCCCCACGCTTCCCTGGGCGAACACGATTTTGTCCGGATTTCCCGGGACGGAAAACCAGTCGTAAAAGTCGCCGCTGACGGATTTCGCGGGCAAATCGCGTTTTTCACGGAGTTTTTTTGATCGGCATATCTCCGTGGGATTCGGAATTTCGCAAAACCCCCGCACCGTCCGCGGCGCGTTTACCCAGCCGGCAAAATCCCAGACATCTGTCCAGCAGGCGGGAATCGGGAGCTGATTTTTCTGAAAACGGGCCGTTTCCCGCATTTCATCTTCGTACGCCTCCGCCATGAGCTGCTTCAGATAAGCGGCCTCCCGCTCCAGATCCAGCGCGAAATGATCCGCGAAAAGCTCCGTTTCGAGGATGCTTCGCTCGCTGTCAAAAAAGTGCGGCGTGTCGGAATAAAACCAGACCGTCCCGAAAAGCGAGTGCCCCGTAACCAGCGGCAGGCAGATCCCCGCGGCGAAATCCCCTTCCGGCGGCAGCCAGTCATGGACTTCATTTCCGTCATAAAAGACGATATCCCCCTGCATGGCCATGGTGTCCGGAACCATCTGTTTCCAACGGCGGGCTGGTTTCTGGAGGCGGTCCATGGACAGGCCGGCAGCGCCTCGCAATTTGAGGTGCGTTCCCCAGCCGTCCATTAAATATACGCCGATAGCGTCCACGCCGAGCATCTGGCGGGTGTATTCCAGCAGGAGGCGGAAACGGGCGGAAAAATGATTTTCGTCCGTGGAGGCGGGGCGGTTAAAGACGGGGCTGCACCGCACCATTTCCGCTTCCAACTTCCAAAGATGCAGACGCGTCGAGAGCCACTCGGCGAGCATGTCCGCGACGGTATTCGCCAGTTTCCGGGCGTTTTCAAAAGAAAGATGGGGTGAATGCGAGTTTTGCGTGGGTGTTTTCAGGTTTTTCGTCGGGGCATTTTTCAATTTTTCCGGTTTATGCAGATGTAGAAAACCCGTCGGGGCGTTATGATCCAGCAGCGGAATGCGTTTTTCCACCAGCGACTGGTACACTGCGTCTTTCCCCGCTTCCTCCTCCATAAACTCCAAAAACTGCTGCGCTTCCTCTGCCGAAAATTCTTTAGTGGCCGCCTCCGCCGCGTGAATTTTATGCAAAACTTCCACTTCTTCAGGCACTGGCGAGTGCATCAGCGAAACATGAACGGGAATCCATACATCCTCCGTTTCCGTCAGTTCCTGCACGATTTCCGCAGGAAGCGGGTGCGGCAGGGAAGCTTCCGGGGGAATGGGGCCCACGAAAATTTTCCCGGCGATTTCTGTTTTTTTATCGTTTTCAGCCTCACTCCCATGCGTTTTCCCCTCCGTCGCGGCATGATAATCCAGATGCCAGCCCGTGAACTGGCTAAAATCGCGCAGCATGGGGGTGATGCTTCCGATCTGGTGCAGCTCCGGCAAGAAATAATGATACGGAATGGCCGTAATTCGCCCCGGTGTATTATATTCGGGAAAGGATGAACTCACCTTCGAACTCCCTGACTTTTTTAAAAACAAAATGACTCAGGGATTATCGTCAGAAAAATTTCCGTGTATGAAAAAAGCTGGAAGATGATGTGATATGCAGTGTGTGCCGCATTTGCGCATTTTGTGCGTTCGCGGGGAAAGTCGGCTTTTTAATATTTTTCGGAATGCCCGGAGAGAGAAAAAATGGATGGCAAAAACGCGAAAAATGGAAAGCGATTTAGAATTCACCACAGAGAGCACGAAGAACGCGGAGGGGAAAGCAGCCCAGATAATAATGTATCTCTGTGTTTTCTGTGGTGAAATAATAGCGGTCGTGGAAACCGTCAGCCCGTCACGGAAACCGTCACTCCGCGGTGGCGTTTTTCACCATTTTTTCCCAGTAATCCAGTGCGAAACGGTGGCATTCCATGATCCGTTCGCCGGTTTTCCCTTCCAGCCCCGCGGCCTCCAGCATCCGGACGCGTTCTTGCTGCCAGTTCAGGAAAAACTCCGCCGAACGCCGGCTTATATACCGCTTCCCCTCCAGTTTTACATAATACGGGGCGGACATGGCCACGCAGTACGTTTTCGAGGAATCCGTCACGGCCCGCAGCATAAACCACCCACTGCGCTCGATTTCCACAGGCGGAAGCCGATTTACTTTCGCGGCCTCCGCAAGCCTCACTGTCTGCGTGACTTTCCCATTCACAATAAATTCCAGATACTGAATTTTTTCGCGCGTGGCGAGTTTCAGGCCCGTTTCCAGCGAAATGGGGCCCTTCTGGTCATACTCCAGCAGCTCACCGGGGTAACATCCCTCCACGTGCGGCTGCATCAGCGGGCCATTCGTGATGACCACTTCCCCCCGGCGGAAGGCTTCCCACCACGCCTGCCAGTCATACGCGGCCCCACCACCTTCTTCCGCAAAACCCGACTTTTCCGGCACCCGGCGGCGGTACTCGCTTCCATCCACATGCACGTAAACACGGTTTGCGCCCACGCCGTTCACCGACTGTCCGGAACCGCTGCCGGCGCTGGGCACCACCTGATGCCCCGTGTTCAGCAGATGAAAATACACCTGTTCCGCCCACCGCTGCTGGCCATCCGTCCCGGCGTACTGCATGGGCGAGGTACCTTTCAGGAACGCGTGCTCCGACGGCCGTTTTTGCGTGTTTTCCGCATTTTTACTATTTTTCTCCCCACCCACACTGTTTCGGGAGCTGGCGCTGAAGCGGCTCATGTCCAGTTTCGCGGCCGTTTTCACTTTCGGAAACTTTTCCCACGCCATGTCCCGCGGCAGCAGCCGGTCTCGTGTCACGCAGGGCCCGAGTAACTCGAACGCGTCCAGTAATCCCATGGCCGCCAGGGCCGGGATGTCCCAGGAGTCGGCGTCCAGCACATTCATGACCATCTCCGGCTCCGCTTTCCGTAAACGGATTAACTCGCGTAACGTGGCCTCCGCGGAAAGCTCCCCGGCCGCCGCATCTCCCGCTTCTTCCCCGGACGCGGGGGTATTTTTCGCCAGACGGGGTACGGTTTTCGCCAGCGGCGCGGAGAGATTCAGCAGGGCCAGCGTGCATCCTTCCCGATTCAAGAGGTAATTCCGTGTGCTGTAAACACGGTCCTGGTCACACCACCTGACGTCCTCCCGCGGATTTTCATCTTCCCCGGCGGCGTCCGCATGCTCCACGGCATTTTCATCATCTTCACTGTTTTCGTGAGCCGGTTTTTTTACCGCCGTCAGCTTTTTTGCGGCTTTCTTTTCTTTTGCCGTTTTCGCATCCGCCATCCATTTTTCTTCCTGCTGCGCGCTGACCTCATCCTGGAGCAGCGTGGCCACGTGCACATCCCCGGCCATCATAAACACGCCCATTTCGCGCGACGGACGCTGGACATTCAGGTCTCCACTCCACCAGCCTTCCAGCGGAAGATCCGTGAATCGGCGGAGTTTCTCGACTTTCGTGTCTTTCGCCGAGCGGTTCAGCACGAAATGCCCCTTCACGGGGTAATATTCCAGCCCTCGCTCGATTTCCAGCGGGTATGTCCCCAGCGGCAGACTCATCACCGCCTCCCCCGGAGACACGAAATGGTCATACGAAAACGGCAGCGTGACCGCTTTTTGTGCCACGCCGGCCTGATTTCTCACGAAAATGCTGCACGCCAGCGGTTTTCGCGTTTCAGCATCCACCACCTGGAGCGTAAACTCCCCCCGCTGGGCGAACACCTGCGGTGTGTGTACCAGCAGAAATGCGAAAAAAAGTGCCGGGAGAATTTTTGAAAAATGAGATGAGCGCATCATAAGTTTTTTCCATGATTTATGAAGCCAGAAAGGTAAAGCAATTATCAGATTAATTTATTCACAAGAACAGCAGCCGGGAGCGGAGCGTTAGCGCAGAGACCGGATCAAAGTGGGAAAATCCCAGTAATTCAATCCGGTCTCTGCGCGTCACTGCGCTCCCGGCTACTGTTCTTGTGAGCCAATCAACTTGAAGTATCTTCTAAAAATCGAACCACGCGCCCCAGCCCACCTGGCGCTCGCGGACGTTATAAAACTGGTACTGATCCGAGTACCCGGACATGAAGTAAAGCCCGGTGCGGAACGTCTGCTGATACAGCGATTTCCACTGCCATCCCAGATGCAGGCTGAGCGTCTCCCCGAAATTATTATCTTCGCTCAGCCGGCAGTGAAACGCGGCGAACGGCGAACCTTTAAAATTCGGCATCATGATCGGGCTGTATTCGAAACCCATCTCGACCTGCAGCGGTTCCGCGCCAGAATCCGTCCAGACGGCCACGTTCAGCTCAAAATAAAAGCGCCAGTTGGCGTCCGGGCGGAAAGCCACCGCGAACATGAGGCAGTCACGCACATAATTCCGCCGGTCAAGATTTCCTTGCCGCACCATCAGCTCATCCCCGCGGTGCGAGCTGATGTGATAATACCCCGTTTTCCCTTCCCAGTGGCCGTACCGTCCGGTGAGCGTGGCCGCGAAACGGTAATCCGTCCCGAAAACCTCCCACTCATCCCCGGCGGTCAGACGCGCCAGGGCCGCGCACTCGATGTCCACCTGGATGCCTTCCGGATACAATTTTTCGAAATTTCCATACCGAATGAGCCCCATTTTCCCGCCAAGGGCCGGGTCCCAGTAATTCGCATTCCCTTTACTCTCATGGAAAAACGGCACGGCCATTTTCGCTTCCTTATCACTGGCCATGTAAGAACGGAACAGAATTCCCTGCGGCATCATCTGCCACTTCCATGGGGCGTCCGACGTGGGCAGCTCGCGCCCGAACCCCGGAATACACGCTTTCAGGGACGGATCCCAGTGCGCGAAACGCTCCTCCACCGTCTGCGTCACGCACATGGAATATTCCGGAATCTCGACCATGGGAATTCCACCCGAAACACCGGACGGGTTATTCAGCGAAAATGGATACGGAATGGGAGAGTCCGAAAAACGGTCGCCCGTGATGCCGGGGGCCGCCGATTCCGCGGGGTCTGTAATAATATAAGAAGGCACGGACGGTTCCGGAGCCGCATTCTGTTCCAGAACTGGCAGCGTGTAATCCGAGGTGGGGAAATCCTGTGAAAAAAGCCCCCCGGGTGTCATGGCCATAACACCCACCACGCCCATAACAAAAATGGCGGGAAAAAATAATGATTTTATAAAGCGTAACATGAAGTCACTCGCTACGAATCAGTAATTATTAAGAAATCTTAACTAAATGAACGTATGGATCATAACGTATTTTAAAAAACCTGAAAAGGGCAATTTTCGACGAAACGTTTCTTTTTCGGGCTTCTTGACGAAATGCGGGAAAAGGCCATAATATATATCAATGTCTATTTTTCGCTTATTCCGTCCGTTTCCGGAGGAAATATGGATTCTCGGACATAAAATAGTGATTTATCTTCATATAAAAGGAAAAACATGGATTTTTTCGCCACGCAGGATGCACTTCAGGCTCAGGAACTTTTCGCTCCCATCCGAGATGCCGTCAGACGCTCGCAGGACTGGTTTTTTTCGCAGCAGCACGCGGACGGCCACTGGTGCGCGGAGCTGGAGGGCGACTCGTTGCTGCAGAGCGAAATGATCATCATGCTGACGTTCCTCGGGAAGGAAGACACGCCGCTTGCGAAGAAGCTGGCGAATCAGCTCGTCAAAACGCAGGGCCCGGACGGCGGGTGGGCCATGTACACCGGCGGCGAGATGACCATTAATAATACCGTAAAGGCGTATTTCGCGCTGAAACTCACGGGGCACCCGACCAGTGCCGATTACATGCAGCGGGCGCGGGCGGCGATTCTGAAAGCCGGCGGTGCGGATAAAGTGAACAGCTTCACGCGTTATTATCTCGCGCTTCTGGGCCAGGTGCCATACGATCACTGCCCGGCGGTGCCCGTGGAGATGATGCTCCTGCCCGAGTGGTTCCCGGTGAATATTTACTCCGTGAGTTCCTGGACACGGACGATCATCGTGCCGCTTTCGATCGTGTCCGCGCTGCGCCCGTGCCGGGAGCTGCCTCTGGAGCGGGGGATTCGCGAGCTGTTTATAAAGGAGCCGAAAGACTGGCCGCCGCTGCGGGCGCCGGGGAAGCCGGAAAATCCGGGCTTTTTCTCATGGGACACTTTCTTCCGCACACTCGATAAATGCCTACGCTGGTATCAGCGGCGGTCGTGGAAGCCCACGCGAAAAGCGGCGCTGCGGCGTGCCGAGAAATGGTTCTGGGAGCACTGCGCGAATTCAGACGGCCCCGGCGCCATCCAGCCGCCCATTAACTGGGGCATGGTCGCGATGATAGCCCTGGGATACCCCGAAGACCACGAAAAAGTCCGATATTTCTGGGAAGAGCTGATGAAGCTCGTGTTGGAAAATCCGGAGGAAAACACCGCGCGGATGCAGCCGTGCCGTTCTCCGGTGTGGGACACGATCATCACCATGCGGGCGCTGGCGGCGGGCGGTCTGCGGGCCGACCATCCGAAAGTTCGGCAGGCGGCCGAGTGGGTGCTGGGCCGGCAGGTGTTGGTGGAGGGCGACTGGAGCAAGACCGTCAAAGCGGCCCCCGGCGGCTGGTGTTTCGAGTATTTTAACGACTTTTACCCCGATAATGATGATACCGCCATGGCCATCATGGCCCTGCGCGGCGTGTGCCCGGAGGATTTTGTGTCGCCGGACGCCGATTTTCAGGATTACAAAAAACGCACGGACATCGCCATTTCCCGGGCCCTTCACTGGCTGCGGGCCATGCAGAACTCCGACGGCGGATGGGGAGCGTTTGACCGTAATAATAACGCCGAGTTCCTCACCCACGTGCCTTTCGCCGACCATAACGCCATGACGGATCCCAGCACGCCGGACCTCACGGCACGCATCATGGAAATGCTCGGGCACCTGAAAATCCATTACGGCTCCGGCGACCGCATGCTGGACCGCAGTGTGGATTACATGCGGAAAAATCAGCGTGCCGACGGGTCGTGGTTCGGCCGCTGGGGTGTGAATTACATTTACGGCACCGGAGAAGTGCTGGCCGGAATGGCCGCGGTACATGTGCCGAAAGAGGACCCCGCCGTAATCGCCGGCATTAACTGGCTGCTGACCCATCAGCAAGAATGCGGCGGCTGGGGCGAAACGCCCACCACGTATGAAGACATCACCCTCCGCGGCACCGGCCCACCCACCCCCAGCCAAACCGCATGGGCGCTTTTACCGCTGATCGCGTTCGGCATGCACCGCCACCCGGCCGTGCTCTCCGGCATTCGCTTTTTACTGGAACGCCAAAACCCCGACGGTTCGTGGTCCCAGCCCGAATTCACCGGCACCGGCTTCCCCGCCGTCTTTTACCTCCGCTACCACTACTACCACCAGTACTTCCCCCTGATGGCCATTTCCCGCTGGATGGAAGCGATGGAAAAATAACACCACCGGCTAAACGGACTTTCCTTTACGCAACAACTTATCCACATTAAAAATATGCGATTTCCATTATCTCTCAATTTATCCATGGGCCGGTATTTGGCGGCGAAAAAGTTTTTCGGTGAGAAGCGGTTTCCGCTGGTGCTGATGCTGGAGCCGCTTTTTAAGTGTAATCTGGCGTGCACCGGCTGCGGGCGTATACGGGAGTATGCCGATCACATGCGGGAAATGCTGACGCTGGATGAGTGCCTGGATTCCATGAACGCGTGCGGGGCGCCGATCGTGAGCATCTGTGGCGGCGAGCCGCTTTTATATCCCGAAATCGCGGAGCTTGTGCGACAGGCCACGGACGTCCAGCGCCGGCACGTGTATCTCTGCACGAACGGGCTTTTACTCGAAGAAAAAATCGCGGAGAAGGCGTTTCGGCCGTCCACGCGTTTCTTCATAAACGTCCATCTCGACGGTCTGGAAAAAAATCATGACGCGTCCGTGGGGCGTGCGGGTGTGTTCCAGAAAGCGGTGGCGGGCATTAAGGCGGCGGTCGCGGCGGGCTTCCAGGTTTGCACGAATACCACGCTGTACAAAGAATCGGCCGTGGACGAAATCACGGAGCTGTGCGAATTCCTCGAATCGCTGGGTGTGTGCAGCCTCATGCTCGCGCCGGCGTACTCATATGAGGCCTTTAACGCGGAGAATGCGGACGCGCTGTTCCTGGAAAAGGCGGAGACGCATCGGCGGTTTCAAGAATTGGAACAGCGGCTGGAAGGTCGGCGGCTGGCGATCACGCCGCTTTACATGGACTTTCTCACCGGGCGGCGCGAGATTCCCTGTGCGGCCTGGGCGAATCCCACGCGGAATGTGTGCGGATGGAAGGGCCCGTGTTATCTCATCACGGACGGCCATTACGCCTCTTACCGCGAAATGCTGGACGCCACGCCGTGGGAAACGCTTGGCCCGTCCGGCACCGACCCGCGCTGCGCGAACTGCATGATGCACTGCGGTTTCGAGCCGGGCGCTGTTATGGAGGCGAATAAAAGTTTGCGTGAAATGATTCGCGTCGGATGGTGGCAGATGAAATGACGTGTAATGCGAAATGCGTAATGTGAAATGGGGAGGAGAACATGAAACGGCGGATTCTTGTGTTCGTCATAATGGCGGTGATGGCATGCGCGGCGCAGACGGCGTTTGCGCAGACGGGCGGCACCGGCACGGGAAAAATGACGCCAGCCCAGAAGCTGGATCATCTGGTGACGGGCGGCAGCGAGGTGCAGCCGCATATCGTGAACCCGGAGGACATTCCGGAGACGGCGAAACCGCCGGTACTGCCGGGGGACGAAGCGGTGAAGCCGACGACGGAAACCGTAAAACCCACGGACGCTACGAAACCGGAGCCGGCGGGGGCCGTGCCGGAGACGGGGAAAACGCTGACGTCTCATACGGAGCTCACGCCGGTGCCGGAAGAAACGCCTGCGTCGGCGGAGGGGATAACGCCGGTGACGCAGGATTCGGCCAGTAAGCCGGAAACGGTGCCGGCGGACGGCGGTGCGAAAAATGTACTGCCGGATGATGTGCCACCGCAGGAAAAACTGCCGCCGCCGGTTATGGGGGGGGATGAAAAGCCGGTGGACGAAACGGCTGCGAAACCCGCGGATCCGCCACCCGCTGCGTCGCTTTCCCCGGTGACGGCACTGACGGGAATCCCCACGGCGGAGACGCCCGCACCGGCTGCTAGTGCGGAAAAAATCGCCATGGAGAAAATGGTCTATTATGCGCAATTGCAGATGACCAATCCGCGCGCTACGGTGCAGTATCTGATTAATCGCGCCGCGGAGCTGGATTATAAAAGAGCGGCCCTCACGCTCGACCTCTCCCGCCAGCCGGAAATGACGGAGGACGAAAAGGAAAAGCTGGCGTTCAAGATGTATAACATCCTCATTCGCCTGGACGGTTTCGTCTCGCAGGGAATCCCCGAAGAGCTGGACGGTGATGTTTATTATATTTACACCGACGAGCAGCAGTACCGCGCGATCGTCCTGCGGAAAACGAAAGGCATCTGGAAATTCGCACCGGAGTCGGTGCTGGAAATCCCGCAGTTTTATGCGAAAATCGAGAATAAACCGCCGGTGGGGCTGCGGTTGATGCCCCTGCTGAAACACTTGCCGGACGGCGTGTATGCCCGTTTCGCGGGGCTGATGTATCTCGACTGGATCGTCCTCGGCGTGTTTTTCCTGCTGGGGCTGGTGGTGTGTCGCATTACGCCGGCCGTGACATCCTACGTCATCCTGATGCCCATGCGGAACATGCGGAAGGACGAGGAGCTCATCAAGCTGACGAAAGCCGCCATTCGCCCGCTGGCGTACCTGGCCATGCTTTACATCTGGTATTCGGGCGTTCAGTACGTGCAGATTCCGCCGCTGATGCTGAAGATCGCCGGGTGGGTCATTCACCCCATGGGCATCCTGCTGATGATGCTTTCCGTGCTGCGCGTAACGGATATTTTCGGACTGTGGCTGCGGAATTACATGCAGAAAACGCAGAACAAAATCGGGAACGCCCTGGCCGATCTCATGGCGAATGCCCTGAAAGTGCTTTTCGTGTGCACGGGTGTCATCGCCGTCGCGCAGGTGTACGGCTTCTCGGCCATCGGGATCCTCTCCGGTATGGGAATCGGCGGTATCGCGGTCGCCCTGGCCGCCCAGAACACCGTCGCGAACTTTTTCGGAAGCCTTATGATTCTCATGGACCGCCCGTTCACGATCGGCGATTACATCATTTCCGACAAAATCGAGGGCGTCGTCGAGAGTATCGGCCTGCGCTCCACCCGCATCCGCACCTTTTATAATTCGCTGATCGTCATCCCGAACGGCATCCTCGCCGCGGCGACGATCGATAATATGGAACGTCGCTATTACCGCCGGTATCGCGCGACGCTCACGCTGCGGTACGGTACGCCCGTGCGTGTGCTGGAGGAATTCTGCAAGCGCGTGACGGATGCGATTTTGTTGTACCCGGACTCAAAAAAAGTCGGCGTGCAGGTGTATGTTACCGAGCTGGGCGACTGGTCGATCAACGTGCTGCTGAATTGTCATTTCGCGGCCAGCACGGCCGTCGAGGAAAACGAAGCGAAACAGCGGCTGAATTTCGACATTCTGCGGCTGGCGGAAGAGTTGGGCGTGGTGTTCGCGTCGACCGGCGACCGGGAAGTGACCGCCGTGCAAACGCCGCCACTGCCGCCGCACGCGGATGTGGATGCGTCATGTATTGACAAAAACAGCAGCCGGGAGCGCTAGCGAAGAGACCGGATGGAAGTGGGAAAAATCCTGACGACTCTATCCGGTCTCTTCGCGTCACGGCGTTCCACTTCGCTCCCGGCTACTGTTTGATGGGAAAATGCTCGGCTGTTCTAATCCGATCATTTCGCTGCGCTCCGTTCCCGGCTGCTGTTTCTTGTGAGTAAATGAATTTGATAGATGCCCCCAACAAAAGGTGAAATGATGCGGAAAAGATTTTCCCTGAGAGAGCGGCTGCGGAGTTTTCGTCACGCCTTTCGCGGGCTGCGGACGCTGATTAAAGAAGAGCATAACGCCCGGATTCATCTTGCGGCGGCGTGCGTGGCCGTGGCAGCAGGTATTTATTTCCGGATTTCACTCACCGACTGGCTGTTCGTGGTGGTCGCCATCTTCGCCGTCTTCGCCACGGAGGCCCTGAACGCCGCGGTGGAAAACCTCTGCGATTTCGTCTCGCCCCAGTGGCACGAAACCATCCGGAAAGCGAAAGACCTTGCCTCCTTCGCTGTGCTGGCCGCCGCGATCTTCGCCCTGGTCGTCGCGGGAGTGATCGGCTACAAATTGATAATTGACAATTGACAATTATCGCAAGCGAGCGACTAGAGCATTTACCCAAATTATGTATTCACAAGAACAGCAGCCGGGAGCGGAGCGTTAGCGAAGAGACCGGATGGAAGTGGGAAAAATCCTGACGACTCTATCCGGTCTCTTCGCGTCACTGCGTTCCGCTTCGCTCCCGGCTGTTGTTCTTGTGAGTCAATTAATATGATAGATGCTCTAGCCGGAAAACGTGTGCAACGCAGTCAATTATCAATTACCAATTGTCAATTTCACCTTACTCGCCGCGGAGGTAATCCATCAGGCTTTCGAATTCGGCGTGGTTTTTGAAGAAGATCTCCATTTTACCGCGGCCGCCGGCGCCGGCGGTGAGTTTTACTTTTAAGCCCAGCGCGTCGCGCAACTGCTGCTCCATGTCCAGCGTGTGGCTGCTTTTTTTCTTGGCGCGGGAGGATTTTTCGGGGGCCGGGACAGCGGAAATGGAGGGGTTTTTCTTGTTTTCGGAAGAATTCTCGCTGCCGTCTTCGCCGGTGATGGCGTTTTTGTTGCCGGCAAGCCAGTCGGCGATGATCGCTTCCGTCTGCCGCACGCTGAGCTCTTCCAGCATGATGCGCTCGCACATTTCCAGCTGCACGCCCGGCTTCTCCAGCGGCAGCATGGCCCGCGCGTGGCCCTGCGTGATTTTTCCGGCCCGCAGAAAATTCTGAATCGACGTGGGCAGCCCCAGCAGACGCACGAAATTCGCGATCGTCGAGCGGTCCACATTCAGCCGTTTCGCCAGCTCTTCCTGCGTCGCGCTGTGTTTATCGAGGTATTCCTGGAAGGAAATCGCTTTTTCCACGGCGTTCAGGTCTTTTCGCTGGATGTTTTCGATCAGGGCCAGCTCGGCCATCTCGCGATCCGTGACGTCCATGATGATGGCCGGGATGTGCTTCCAGTGCAGCCGCATGGCCGCCCGCAGACGTCGTTCGCCGGCGATGACCTGATACCCGGCACCGGCCCGCCGCGCGACGATCGCCTGCAGGAGGCCGTGCATTTCCAGACTCTCGGCCAGGGCCTGGATTTCCGCTTTATCGAATTCCTCTCGCGGCTGCCACGGGTTCGGCTCGATGGCCGCTACTTCCAGAAGTTCGTAACGCGGGCCCTTCGGCGCTTCCGCCAGGCTCATGCCGGCATCCGCCGTGTTTTCACGCGTTTTTTGCACCGGCGCAGTCACAGCGGCCGCGGAAAATTCCTCACGCAACTCGCCCAACCCCGGCAGCGTAAACGTACCCGACTGTGCCGCCGCCGGCGAATACGGCGTGTCCAGCATTTCCCCCGCGCCCGTCGACGCACTTAACAGCGCACTCAAGCCACGCCCGAGACGTTTCTTTTCCTTACTCATTCTCCATTACCTCCATGCATAACTCGATATACGCTCTGGCGCCCCGGCTCCGTGGGGCATATTCCAGCACCGGCTGCCCGAAACTGGACGCCTCGGCCACCGCCACATCCCGCGGAATGACAGTCTCATACACGATTTCGCCGAAAAACTCCCGCACCTCCGACTCCACCTCGTGCGTCAGCTCCAGCGTCGGATCGACCATCGTCAGCAGAATCCCGCTGAACTCCAGCTTCACGTCATCCTCCTGCATCACCGACTTGATGAGCTGAATCATCTGCGTGAGGCCCTCCATCGCGAAATACTCACACTGGATGGGCATCAAAACCTCGTTGGCCGAGGCAAGTGCGGAGCGGGTGAGCTGCCCCAGCGACGGCGGTGAGTCGATCAGCACGTAATCATACGCGTGGGCCACCGTGCCAAGCTGCGTCCGCAGACGGGCCCCCTGCTGACGGTCGTCGCCGGTGAGCGTCGTCACATCCGCGAAACTCCGGCATCCAGGCAGCAGCGAAAGATTTTCCAACTGCGTGCGGAGAATCGCCTCGCTCCACAGCGTCCCGGCCACCAGTGGATGACGCTCCAACGGCCGTTGCCCCAGCCCACTGGTCGCGTTACACTGCGGGTCCAGATCCATCACCAGCGCCTGAAAACCGGCTCGCGCCAGCCCCGCGCCAAGGTTAATGGCCGTGGAAGTTTTTCCCACGCCGCCTTTTTGATTTACGATGCAAAAAATACGTGTCACGCCATGCCTCTTTCTCTCTCCACGTGTATTTTAGAAAAAAACGCGAAAAAAGTAAAGAGGAAATGCGGGAAACAGCATGCTTTTTGGCCGAAAGCAGGAATAAAAAAAGCCGCCAGTGAATGACGGCTGAAATTTTGCAGAAAACGGCACACGCCTCACTTCCGCTTCCGGCGGGCATAAACCGCCAAGCCGGCCGTGCCCAAAAGCATCATCACCCACGTCGCCGGTTCCGGCGTTTGCGCATTCTCATGCGGAATTCCCTGCCAGAGCGCAAGCTCCGAAAGCTCAAACGCACCCTCCGTTCCCGCAAGATTACTGACAATGCTCAGGAAATCGAAACGATAGTAATTATAAGCGTCGCCATCATTGTTCAAATCAAAATTGTTCAGCAGGGTGCCGCCGTTAAAGGCGAAACTGTCGACGGTTCCCAGCAGCGTCCACAGTGCCAGATCATTCATTGCGGCGTTGAGATCGTAGATTGATGTGTCATCCACTGCCAGGCCGTAAATGTTCCAACTCGTCGGCGAGCGTTCCAGTTCCTGGGGTGTTCCCAGCGAATAGCCATCGGCGAACTGCGCCGCGTCGAATTCGACGACCACAGAAAAAATATTTGAATTGGCGTCGGCCGTTTTGGACAAATTGACCCCCGTGGCACACATCTTCGTGCCGGGATCTCGAGTCGCGGTACCATCGAAGAGTTTGTGGAGCCCTTCCCCGTTGTTCGCGGTGCCAAAACCAGTGTGCAGGTTGAAATTTCCCGCTCCGACTTTCAAGTAAGCGGTCGCCGTTCCATCGACGGTCAAGCCGGCTCCGGTGGTTGCAACTTGCCCGGCGGTGCTGTCCTTGAAGGCATGGGAAGGCAGTATGCGCGATACAGTTTTCGTTTCCGCCGCCCAGAACGCGAGTTCGCCGATCTGGAATGCGCTGTCGGAATTCCCTTGGGTTGCGGAAACGTCCATGCGGAATTGGGAGTAATAGCCGGTTGTGGCGCCGAGATCGAAATCAACCAGGTTTTGCACGCCTGTTAGGGCCGTATACGTAGTACTGGCATGGGTTTGTGTGTCGAGCACGGTCCAGGTGGCGCCACCGTCGTTCGAGCCGCTGATGATCCAGGAGTCGGGCGTGCGGATCGGGGAGTCGTTGGCCGTGCCCAGCGAGTAGCCGCCCAACGTGTAGCCGATGATCTTGGTTCCCGTTGAGAGATCGATTTTGCCGAGTTCGCCGGGCGTAAAATTCAGGCGGAGATAGCAGTCAGGATAAAAATCTTTGCTGAAAGCTGGCGGAATATTAGCGTTGATCGCCGCAGAGACGTCGGTATAGACGTAAATCGACCCGGCTTCGGCGGTGGTCGTATTTCTGGCGGCACACATTTTACTGCCCAGGTTCTGGTTCGTCAGATTCCCTAGCCCTTCGCCGGTTTGGGCCGCGAAAGGAAAGCTGGTCCACGTGGTAACGGTGCCGGTGACGACTTTTTCCAGGCTGGGAAACGAGCCGGGAATGTAGACGTAATCGCCGCCATGATCCACATCGAGCGTGGATTGTCCGGTGTTAGAGCCGGCGAAAGTGACCGCCCAGACCGGCTGCACCCAGCAGGCAACACAGGCGGACAGCATCAGGAGTACGAAATGGGCAGGCATCTTTGGGTGGCGGCGCATGAAATACCTCCTCGAACATCGCTTTTGGGGAGCGAATACAAAAAATGACATATACATATAAATATAATCGCAGCAGACCCGCTTGTCAAGCAGAAATTTGTGTTTTGAAATAAAAAAAGGGGGTTCCGGCGGCGCCTCAGTACAATCACGGCTCTGTATGCGCGAAACAGCAGCCGAGAGCGGAGTGTTAGCGCAGAGACCGGATGGAAGTGGGGGAGTACGTTTCCACTTCTATCCGGTCATTCCGCTGCGCTCCATTCCCGGCTGCTGTTCTTGCGGAACCATTCCTAACCATAAATCACAAACCCCTATTTTCACCCGTCCACACTGCGGAAAACCAGCCCGGAGAGCAGTTTCGGGTAAAAATACGTGCTTTTTTGCGGCATTCGCTCATTCTGGAGGCACAGCGTGGTGATATCGTCGACCGTCGCGGGCATGACCAGGGCGGCCAGCGGGTAATCGTGAGATTTCAGCTCGTCCACCAGCTCGGACACCAGGTGCACATACGTCGGCTTCGGCGCGCCCGTCTGGCCCAGCAGCGTGTCCATGATCAGGCGGTGAAGGATGCTCACGCCCAGCGTTCGCCATTCCGGCGTGTGATCGTCCGCGATTCCCTTCTCGGCCAGCTTTTCCACCCCCGCCGGCGTGATCGTGCAGATCGTCCAGCGGTCGTCTTTTTTAGTGTAAAGGCCGATGACACCCTGGCTGCCGCGGGTTTCGATGTCTTCCCAGATACCCTCCGCGGCGTCCGGCCCGCTGGGCGCGTCCTCGAACGTGAAGAAGCCGTTGAGTTTCGCCTTCAGCTCGTCCGCCGTCATCGCCGGCACGCCCGGGAACAGTCGGTGCGTGGGCAGCACCACCAGGCCCGCGTCTTCCATCGAAATGAACATCGTCAGGACGTAATGGGCCGGATGATCTTTGGAAATGCCCTGCTGGCGGAGCTGGTCAAGATAATTACACGCGGTCTCATAACGGTGATGGCCGTCGGCGATGAACATGGGCTTTTTGCCGATTTTCTCCTGCACCTTCGCGATGATCGCCGGGTCGGTGACGATCCACATGCGGTGAATGACGCCCAGATGGTCCACTGCCTCCAGCGGCGCCTCGCCCCGGATCGCATCCTCGAGAATGTCCTGCACCTCGGACGTCGCGTCCGGGTACAGCCCGAAAATCTGGCTCAGCTGCGTTTTCGTGACCGTCGTCAGCATCAGGCGGTCGACTTTCGCCGCGGCGTGCGTCTGCTCGTGCGGGAAGACGCAGCCCTCGCCGAAGCGCTGCACCTCGAGCCCCGCCATGAACCCCTTCCGCGTGTACGTCGTGCCGGCATACTCGAAAATCTGGTGATAAACGTAAATCGCCGGCTGCGCGTCCTTGACCAGCACGCCGTCCTGCTGCCACTGTTTGAGAAGCGCGGCGGCACGGGTGTATTTGTTGGCCGCTTCGTCGTCGCCGGGCTGCTCTTTGTTGAGAATGAGCCGCACGGCGTTGTTCGGGTGCATCGCGTACAGCTCGTTCTGGAAGTCCGGGCCGATGACGTCGTACGGCGGCGCGACCACGTCGGAAAGCGCTCCGACTTTTCCGAGATTATAACGGATTCCATAAATGGGTTGAATGTTCGGCATGGATTAGCTCCTTGTAAAAGGGTGAAACGCCGTGCGGCGGCGCTAAAGGAAAATGAGCCGCAAGTGTAGCGCAGCATAACTTGCGGAAGGGGTTGCACATGTTTAAACGTGATTTCATGCGTTTGAAATGTTGGTATCACACGCATCCGGACGGTCCGCAAGTTGCGCTGCGCTCCACGTGCTGCTCATTCTGTTGATTCGACGAATTCGGGCGTTACCAGCGTCGGAATTAAACCGGCTTCGTAACCGCGTTTTAGCAAAAGCGAAACCGCCTCCCGGCCGCGGGGGCCGAAATCGAGCGTCCAGTCGTTGCCGTACATGCCGACGAAACGGTCGGCCAGCGTGTTGTCCAGGCCCCGGCCGAATTGCAGGGCGTATTCCAGGGCCGGCTCGCGGTGTTCGAGTCCATAACGGATGCTTTCGCGGAGGTAATGATTCACGTCGCGGATGACGTTTCCGCCCAGGTCGCGGCGGATGGCGTTGGCGCCCAGGGGCAGGGGGAAGCCGGTCTGCTGCATCCACCACGCACCGGTGTCGACGATCAGCTTCAGGCCCTGGCGCTCATACGTGAGCTGGCCTTCATGAATAATCAGCCCGGCGTCGACCTCGCGGCCCGCATTTTCGCCCGAAAGCACCCGGCCCGCCTCGACCACGTCCAGAATTTCGTCGAACGGCACCAGGACATACTCGAACGGCGACTCAAGATACATGCCGGCGGCCAAAAACGCCGTCGTCTGCGTCCCCGGCACGGCGATCGTCCGCTTCCGCAGCTCCTCACGGGTGAGTGTTTCACGTGCAACGATCATCGGGCCGTAGCCGTCGCCCATGCTCGCGCCGCACGGGCAGAGAATGTAGCGGTCGTGCAGGTGCGCGTAAGCGTGCAGACTCAGGGCGGTCAGCTCGTAAAAACACCCCTTCGCGCGGCGATTGAGCGTTTCGATGTCCACCAGGTCGTGCGTGAAACGGTACCCCGGCGTGGGGAAAGCGTCGCGGGCCAGGGCGTAAAACATAAACGCGTCGTCCGGATCAGGGCTGTGGCCGACTTTGATCGTCAGAGGGTCGTGCGTGGTGCTCATAGGGGCTCGGGGTTAGGGGCTCGGGGTTAGGAGTATTTGTATTCAGTTTACGCGATTTGACGCTTAGCGTAAACCCCCGGGGTGGTTTTTTGGAGAAAATGTCGGAAAACGGATGCAATCCGCGCGGGGCGAGGGTATAATAGAATTGGAATGTGCTTTATCGCAGAGGAACGAATGATGAGAAAATGGGTTTATATCGCCGGGGTGCTCGGTGTGGTCGCCACAACTGTGGTCGGTTATGTTTTATATGAGATGCGGCCGGTGTATTTTGAAGGCCGTCAGGTCGTGTCGGGCACTTTGCTGATCCCGAAAGAACTGGATGACGAAATTGCTGACCCGGCTTATCCGCGCGGCGTGCCATTCCCGTTAACTCAAAAAGACTTGCGCGCTTACGTGGACCTGCTGGAGATATGCAGATACAAATCTTTAACCGTGCATGACCGTGCCGGCCCGCCTATTTACCTCGAATTAACCTTAAAATTTGCCGATGGGACAATAGAAAAATTCCCAATATTAATTCAAGGTAGTGAGGCGACGGAAAATCGCCCCCCCAACCATCCTGACATTGAGGACGACGGTCCCGAAGAGATTGATATCTCCGGTCCTGAGTTCGAGGGGGTCCGAGAGCTTTTGCACGAGTTTGGGGATGAGGATACGAAGCTTCGGTGATGAAGTTCATCGCGATTCAAATGTTTCACGTGGAAATTGGTACTTATGAGTAAATTTTGCGTCGTTCTCCCCGCGGCCGGGCGGAGTACCCGGTTTCGGGACATGCATAATAAAAAACAGTTCATGATGCTGGAGGATCGGGCGGTGTGGCTGCACGCGGCCGGGCCGTTTTTGCAGCACGAGGACGTGAAGCAGGTGATTCTGGTCATTTCGCCGGAAGACCGCGAAGATTTCGAGATTCGCTTCGGCGCGAACGTCACGGTGCTGGGCATTACGGTGGTGGACGGCGGGGCGGAACGCTCGGATTCCATCCGGAACGCCATCGCGCACATGGACACGGCGTGTGATTTCGTGGCCGTGCATGACGCGGTGCGTCCGTGTGTGACGGCGGCGAAAATTGATGAGGTTTTCCGCACGGCCCGCAAAACCGGCGCGGCCTGCCTGGCCATTCCCGTCAGTGACACGCTGAAGCGGGTGCAGGGGACGCCGAAAAAGAGTGCCGGCGGGACGAAAACGCTTTCGCTGGATAATCTGTTGCCGGAGGAGGACGAGGATGCCGGGGCAGATGGTGGCGGGCGGATTCTGGAGACGGTCAGCCGGGAGGGGCTGTGGCAGATGCAGACGCCGCAGGTGTTTCGGCGGGATTTATTTGAGCGGGTGTATGCGGGGCTGGATTCCGGCGGTTCGCGCGCGATCACGGATGATGCCATGCTTTTTGAGCGGGCCGGGATCCCAGTGTTTGTGGTGGAAGGCTCGGCGAGGAACATGAAAATTACCACGCGGGATGACCTGGGCCTGGCGGGTGCGATTTTGAAGGCGGCGCCGCGGGCGAAGAAGAGTTTCCATCCGTTCGCGGACTGAAAATGAATGAGTAATTAGGAATTCGGAATGAGGAATGCTAGTAAAAAAAGACGGGTTTTCACGTGGAACACCGCGCGGGGCGTGGTGAGGGGGAGGAGGGTATTCGCGGCGGCGGTTTGCGCGGCGCTGGCGTATGCGCTGACGGCGTGTGCGGATGATGAAGTGCAGTTGAAAAACGGCGGACGCTTCACCGGAAAGATTACCCCGTCCGCGACCGATGACGGCTCCGAGATCCGCGTGGTCACCTCGGACGGCATTTCGGTTACGTTCGCCGAGACGGATGTGAAAGACATCACGTTCACGGGCCCGGGAGCGGAAGCGTATGAAAAGGAGCTGGCCAAAACCCCGAACACGCCGGAGGGAAATTTGCGGCTGGCCGAATGGTGCCTGAAAAACGGCGTGGCCTCCCGCCAGAAAATTCACTTGCGGCGCGTGCTGGAAATAGATCCGGATAACGCCGAGGCGCGAAAAAAGCTGGGATACCGCCGCAGCGTGGACGGAAACTGGTATACGCTGGCGGAGGAGATGGCCGCGCAGGGGAAGGTTTTGCATAACGGCCGTTGGATGAGCTCGCAGGAGCGCGATCTGCTGGTGGCAAGAAGGGAAGCGAAAACGGATGTCGCGAAGTACACGAAATTGATCGCCCAGTGGCGGAAAGACCTCACCGGGAAAAAAAGTGCGGAGGCCCGGGCGAATTTCACCGCGCTGGTGGATCCGCTGGCGGTGAAGGGGCTGATAACGGCCTGGGAAAAAGAGAAAACTCCGCAGATGAAGCAGATTTACATCGCGGCTCTGGGCCGAATCGGAAGCATCGAAGCGCGGGCGTGTCTCCGGCAGGCGGCCGTGGATGACCCCAGCGAGGACATTCGCCTGGCATGCGTCGACGAGCTGCGGCGGTATAAGGATAAGGCCGTCACGGATTATTTCGTCTCGCGGCTAACCCCGAAACGCAGCAGTAATGTGCAGCTGAATAACGCCGCCCGGGCGCTGGGCGAAATCGGTGATCGCACCGCCATCCCGGCTCTGATAGACGCCCTGACCACCACGCATAAATATCAGATGACCACGGGGAGTAACCCGGGGCAGATGTCGGCCACCATGGGCGGCAGCAGTCAGGGCGGCGGTGGAGCCGGGCTTTCGATGGGAAACAAGCCACAAATTGTACAAAAAACACACCAGAATAAAGACGTCCTGCAGGCGCTGGAGCGAATGACGGGCGTGAATTTTCTTTACGATAAAACCGCCTGGCTCCAGTGGCTGAAAAATAATCACGTGCCGGGGCCGCTCGAGGCGCGATGAGTGAAGCAGCCGGGAGCGCAACGGAACGCAGTGACGCGCTGAGACCGGATAGAACCGCCGAATTTTTCGCTACTTCGATCCGGTCTCTGCGATAACGCTCCGATCCAGTCCCGGCTGCTGTTTTTACGCATGCATCCCAACGAAAAAACCTCTGAACGCCAAACGTATTCAGAGGTTTCTTTTTGGAGCGAAGATGACGGGACTTGAACCCGCAACCTTCGGCGTGACAGGCCGACGCGCTAACCAATTGCGCTACATCTCCGTGAGGTCGGCCAGCAAAAATGCGTGGCTTTCCTTCATTGTGAAGCCTATTATATCTAAATCGCGCTGGGCCGCAAGGGGGGGGAGGGGGGAAATGAGAAATTAGGAATGAGAAATAGCGGAAACGCCTGAATCCTTGACACGCCAGCTTTTTGCGGTAAAATTCTGTGAGTGTGTTTCCTATTTATATTATGTCCCCCACTTTATAGAAAGCCAGACTCATGAAAAACCACGTGAAAACAGACCCTTTTTCCGCACGCGGCACATTTAACACCGGCGCGGGCACGGCGGTGCTTTACCGTCTGTCGGCGGTGGAAAAAGCCACGGGCGTGCGGCTGGCGAAATTGCCGTATTCCATCCGTATTCTGCTCGAGTCGGCGCTGCGAAATTGCGACGATTTTGAAGTCACGCAGGCGGACATCCGGAACATCGCGGCATGGACGCCACGGGGTGAGCGGATGGAGATTCCGTTTAAGCCCGCGCGGGTTTTGCTTCAGGATTTCACCGGCGTGCCGTGTGTGGTGGATTTGGCCGCCATGCGAAACGCCATGCAGCGGCTGGGCGGTGACACGAAAAAGATTAACCCGCTGGTGCCCGTGGATATCGTGATCGATCACTCCGTGCAGACGGACGTTTTCGGATGCCCGGAGGCGTGCACGGAGAACATCAAGCTCGAATTTCACCGCAACGCGGAGCGGTATTCGCTTTTGAAGTGGGCGCAGGATTCGTTGAGTAATTTCCGGGCCGTGCCACCGTCCGTGGGGATCATTCATCAGGTGAATCTCGAATATCTGGCGAAGGTCGTGTTTCTCGGGAGGGATGAAACCGGCGCGGACGTGGCGCTGCCAGATTCGGTCGTGGGCACGGATAGTCACACGGTGATGATTAACGGGCTGGGCGTGCTGGGCTGGGGCGTGGGCGGAATTGAGGCGGAGGCGGTTATGCTCGGGCAGGCCATGTCCATGCTGCTGCCGGATGTGATCGGCGTGGAACTGGTCGGCGAGCTGCGGCCGGACGTCACGGCGACGGATCTTGTGCTGACGATTACGGAAATGCTGCGTAAGGAAGGCGTGGTCGGGAAGTTCGTCGAGTATTTCGGTTCCGGCGTTCCCGGCATGAAACTCGCAGACCGCGCAACGCTGGCGAACATGGGCCCGGAGTACGGCGCGACCATGGGCTTCTTCCCGGTGGATGCGCAGTCGCTGGAATATCTGCGGCAGACTGGCCGGACGGACGCGGAGGTGGCGCTGGTGGAGAATTACCTGAAAGCGCAGGGGCTTTTCCGCACGCCGGATGCCGAGACGCCGGAGTATACGAAAGTGCTGACGCTGGACCTGGCGACGGTCGTGCCGTGTCTGGCGGGGCCGAAACGTCCGCAGGACCGCGTGCCGCTTTCGAACATGCAGCAAAATTTCCGCGCGTCGCTGACGGCGCCGGTGGAGAAACGCGGTTTTGGG
The DNA here is from genome assembly GCA_031553595.1 of Thermoguttaceae bacterium. Classification (GTDB taxonomy): domain Bacteria; phylum Planctomycetota; class Planctomycetia; order Pirellulales; family Thermoguttaceae; genus RGIG3701. The sequence continues at coordinate 94,029 of JAVBLI010000005.1, forward strand.
CTGACGGAAACGGACGTGGCACGCACGGCCACCGTCGGGGCAGGGCAGCAGATCACGCACGGCGCGGTGGTCATCGCGTCGATCACCAGTTGCACGAACACGAGTAACCCCAGCGTGATGTTGGCGGCGGGGCTGTTGGCGAAAAAGGCTGTGGCGCGTGGACTGATGGTGAAGCCGTGGGTGAAGACGAGTTTGGCGCCGGGGTCGCGAGTGGTGACGGAGTACTTGAATCACGCGGGACTGACGGAGCCGCTGGATGCACTGGGCTTTCAGACTGTGGGGTACGGGTGTCTGACATGCATCGGGAATAGCGGCCCGCTGCCGGCGGATGTCGCGAAAGCGGTGACGGACGGCGAGTTGGTCGCGTCGGCGGTGGTCAGCGGGAATCGGAATTTTGAGGGCCGGGTGAATCCGCTGGTGCGGGCGAATTATTTGGCCAGCCCGCCGTTGGTGGTGGCGTATGCCCTGGCCGGCACGACGGATTTCGATTTCGAAACGCAGCCGCTGGGAACGGACGCGGACGGCACGCCGGTGTTCCTGCGGGACATTTTCCCCACCGCGGCGGAAATCGCGGCGGCGGAGCGCGAGCACGTGCTTCCGGAAATGTTTGCGCGGTGTTATGCGGAAGCGTTCGCGGAGAATACGCCGGCCAGTGATGTGGGCATTCAGATGTGGAAAGCGATTCCCGTCGCCGCGGCGGAACTCTTTCCGTGGGACAGAAACAGTACGTATGTGCAGGAGCCGCCGTTTTTGGCGAGTATGACCCGTGAGGCGGACACCGAAAACGCCCCGAAAATCACGGACGCGCGCGTCCTGGCGGCACTCGGCGATTCCATCACCACGGATCACATTTCGCCTGCGGGTTCCATCAAGAAAGACAGCCCGGCGGGGCGCTATTTGCAGGTGCATGGTGTGACGCCGGAGGAGTTTAACAGTTACGGCAGCCGGCGCGGGAATGACCGGGTGATGACGCGAGGAACGTTCGCGAACATTCGCATCCGGAACCTCCTGGCTCCGGGCACGGAAGGCGGGGTGACGCGGTTTCTGCCGGGCGGCGAGGTGATGAGCATTTATGATGCGGCCATGAAATACGTGGCGGCGGACGTCCCGCTGGTGGTGCTGGCCGGGCAGGAATACGGGACGGGCAGCAGCCGGGACTGGGCCGCGAAGGGCGCGGCGCTGCTGGGCGTGAAAGCCGTGTTGGCCGCGAGTTTCGAGCGCATCCACCGCAGTAATCTCGTGGGCATGGGCGTCCTGCCGCTGGAGTTTATGCCCGGCGCGACGTGGCAGTCGCTGGGACTCACGGGTGAAGAAACGTTCACCATTCCGCTGGATTACGCCACGCTGAAGCCGGGCGCGACGCTCACGGTGACAGCGAAGAAGCCGGACGGCGGCGTGATGGAGATTCCAGTCCGCGTGCGGATCGACACGCCGGTGGAGCTGGAGTATTATAAGAACGGCGGCATTCTTCAGACGGTGCTGCGGAAGTTGGTGTAAGTGCATCATGTTTTGTTCCGGGATTGTCCCGACAACTTGAGATGACATTTTTGGTTTTTTATCGGGCAGCCGGATCATGTTATTTTCGACCAAAGTTTTTATTTTTCTGTTCCTCCCCTTGGTTCTTCTCGGCTACTATTTTTTGAAGTGGAACCGGACGCTGCAGAATATTTTCCTTACGTTCTGCAGCCTCTTCTTTTACGCTTACGGCGAGCCGTATTTTGTCCTGATCATGATTGCCTCGGTCATGGCGAATTGGGGATTTGGCCTGCTGGTGGACAAATTTCGTGAATCGAAATGGAAATCGTGGGCCGTGATCGTCGCCATGCTCGTGTTTAATCTCACGATTCTGGGGATTTTTAAATACCTGATGTTCATCCTAGGGAATGTCAATTTTCTTTTCGGAAGCCACATTCCGATTCCGAAAATTGTGCTTCCGATCGGGATTTCGTTCTTTACGTTTCAGGCGATTTCGTATGTGCTGGACGTTTATCGCGGGCATGGTGCCGCCCAAAAAAATCCGCTGAATGTGGGGCTTTACATTTCGTTTTTTCCGCAGTTGATCGCGGGGCCGATCGTGCGTTACGAGACGATCGCCGAGCAGATTCAGAACCGAAAGGAAACAATCGATGATTTTTCGGAGGGCGTTTGCCGATTCATTGTCGGGCTGAGTAAAAAGATGCTCATCGCGAATTCCGTGGCGTGGACGGCCGATTCGGCGTTCGCACTTTCCGCCGGCGAGCTTTCTGTCGCCATGGCGTGGCTGGGGGCGCTGGCATATACGCTTCAGATCTACTACGATTTTTCCGGATACTCCGACATGGCCATCGGCCTGGGGAAAATGTTCGGGTTCCACTTCCTCGAAAACTTCAATTATCCGTATACATCGCTGAGCGTCAGTGATTTCTGGCGCCGGTGGCACATGTCGCTGAGCTCCTGGTTCCGGGATTACGTCTACTTTCCGCTGGGGGGAAGCCGGGTGAAGTCTTCGGCGCGACTGGCGTTTAATCTTTTTGTGGTCTGGTCGCTGACCGGGCTCTGGCACGGCGCGAACTGGACGTTCATCTGCTGGGGGCTGTTTTATTTCGTGCTGCTCGTCTTCGAGAAATTCACGCATTTCGAGAAACGTTTTACCTCGCCGCTTCTTGTTCCGCTGCGATGGGGGTATACCATGCTCTTCGTCGTCATCGGCTGGGTGCTGTTACGGGCTGAAAGTATCGGGGGCGCACTAACCTACCTCCACACCATGTTCGGCCTCAGCAACGCTCCGCTTTTCGACGACCGGGCCTTTTTTCATCTTCACGAAAACTTTTGTTTCCTGATTTTCGGCATCATTTTTTCTTTCCCGACAGCAGTATGGCTTCAGAAAAAGCTGGACGAAAACAAGATGGTCGTCGGCGAAATCGCATATAGCGTCGTGTACGTTTTCTTGTTTTTCATTTCTGTGTGTTACGTGATTAAGGGCTCCTATAATCCGTTTATTTATTTCAATTTTTAAGATAATCAGTGCCTTATGATATACAAACAACGGATTGTCGCAGCTGTCTTTTTGATACTCATCATGTCGGTTGCTTTGCGGTGTCTCATCAATGTCAAAAAATTCTATTGGGGAATCGAATGGCATTTAAACCACGTGAATATTTTGTATGAATCCAATTATCTGGCCGCCATTCGCGGAGGGATTGAGAGCACTGTTCAGGATGAAATACCCTGGAATAAGGAATGGATGGAATTATATGGTGCAATTCAGTACTATCTCGACAAAAATTATATAAAAGGTACCCTGGCCGCCGAGGGAACCGACATCATACGGTTGAAAAACCACTATCTGACTTTTGAGGATAAAGATGCATCCTTCCCTGAAATCGCGGCCCGTGTGATTCGGTTCAATGATTATTTATCACAGAAGGGTATTCATTTTCTTTATGTCCAAGCGCCGGGGAAAGTGTGTAAAACCGATCCACAATTGCCGCGCGGAGTGGTGGATCCGACCAATCAAAAGGCGGACGCGTTTGTGAAGGAATTAAAAGACGCAGGCGTGGTGACGCTCGATTTACGAGATGAATTTCCCCTCGGCGGCCCGGATTATTATTCGCTTTTTTTTGTCGGAGATCACCACTGGAATCCACTGGGAGGTTCTCAGGGGGCGCGGAGAACGGCGGCGTTCATCAACGACCATTTTGATGTGAAGCTGGATGCCGATGTGCTGATTCAGGAAAAATTTTCCAGGGAGGGTTTTCAGTTCCGATATACGGGGACACAAAGAAACCGCATCGGAAATTTTTATACTCTCCCGGATAACAATATCCTTCTGCTGCCGCTTTTCCCCACGCAATTCACTGTTGTGCACGACGGCCAGAAAACCGAGGGGGAGTTTGAGCGCATCTGGGTAAATAAAAGCAGCCTGGCTGATGATGAATCGTGCTATGGTTTATACATAAACAGATACGGAAATCAGGCAATTTTTATCAACCATAACACACATTCCACCGCACGGATTTTACTTGTGGGGGATTCTTTTAAAGGGGTATTTTCCCCTTTTATGTCGCTTTCCTGCAAGGAGTATATGGGGGTTACCACTGACTGCGGGTACTCTATCAAAGAAGTCGTGGAAGCGTATCAACCCGACTTGGTCATCTTTTTATATTACCCGAATCTCCGGAGGGATATTCTGGATATTGACTACGGGGGCAGCAACGACCAGGGCGGGCATTGACCGCATCGACACAGGCATTCGCATTACACCGTGCTGCAATCTTATGACTGCAGCGCTGTAATTTTCTCCACCTATTTCCCCGGCATCATCATCTGAAACGCTTCCGTCGCTTCGGCGGCAATGATGCGAGCGTTTTTCAGTTGACGCTGTGCTTCCGCGCGGTCTTCATCGCTGAGGCCGTCCGCTTTCGTGTTTTCTTCGAGCACACGCACGAGCATCATGGCGGCTTTCGCTCGGTCGCGCACGGATTCCACGAAGCGGTCATGCACGCTGGCTTCCCGATAAAAGCGGATCGCGGCGTCCAGGTATACGATCTTCGTCCGCAGCCAGGGAGCGGCACCCTTTTCGTCGCCCATTTTAAATGCGGCATCCGCTTCCGCGAATTCCTGCTGCATTTCCAGAAGCTGTGCGGCAAGTTGGCCGACGTATGCCTCGCGAATCTTGGCGAGTTCCGGATTCATTCCCGGCATGGGAAACGGCATCGGCGGCATGCCCGGCATCATGGCGCCCGGCGGCGGCGTCATCATCGGCGGGAAAGCACGCGGCACGGGCATCATCCCGGGACGCATCTGCGCGGCAGCAGTAACTTTCGCGGTGTTCAGCACGTGCGGCGGCATGAACGGCTCGGGCTGAGACGCCTTTTTCAGGGCGAATTCCGCCTCTTTGACCGCCAACTCCGCCGCGGAGACGTCCATGTCGTTGGCTTTTCCGGTGCCGGCTTTAATATTCTGCTTTAAGAATTCCCGCACCCGCACGGTGTGTCGCAGGCGGGCCTGGAGAAGCTGAATGAGATCCGGATCGACCATCGGCCGGGCGCCGGGCAGGGGCATCGCGCGGGCGGTGGTGACGGGCATCATCATTCCCGGCTGCTCGGCGATCGGCGCGCCGGCGGGCTTCGCATCCATCACACGAAACATGACATTCGCGGGAGTGTGGTGCTCGCGAAATCTCTGCATTTCCATCCGGATTTTCTCGTGCGGCGTTTCGGGATGCACACGCACCTGGTGCACGCCGTTTTCGTCGACGGTCACGGAAACCTCGCCCGGTTTCACACTTTCATCCATCTGAAGCCGCACCCGAAAGGGCTTATCGGGAGTCCCGGTCACCTGGAGATGGGGCAGGGCGACGGAGCTCAGATGCAGCATGCCCTGCCCGGCTTCCTGAGCCATCTCGGGATGATGGCCCGGCGGCGGCGCCTCCTGAGCGGTGAGCGTAAACGTAACGGACATGGCGCACAGCAGCGCGGCGCCGGAGAACAGTGTTTTTTTCATGGGAAATCCTTTCGCGGGCAAGAAAATGAAATCGGCATGACTTTTTCCGATTTCAGGGCCATACAGATATTATAACCCGAATTGCCGGTGCTTTCCAGCGAGAAATCGGTGAATTTTCAGAAAAAACGCCAGCACGGCAAGAGATTCTGGTTATTCGGCAACAAAAACAGCAGCCGGGAGCAAAACGTCAGCGCAGGAACCGGATGGATGTGGGAAAAAATCCGAAAATTCGATCCGGTCATTGCGATTCGCTTCATTCCCGGCTGCTGTTCTTGCAGCCTGCCAAGTATTTTAAGACGGTGTTATTCTTTTTCCATTTCTTCCGTCTCCGTAACGACCAGCGTTCCGCTGAAGGCCACGCCGAGTTTATCGAGGGCTTTTTGCTCGATCTGGCGGACGCGCTCGCGGGTGATGCTGAGCATGTCGCCCACGTCGCGCAGGGTGTGCTCTTCATAACCTTCCAGGCCATAACGCAGCCGCAGCACCATGGACTCACGTTCGGAGAGCGTGCCCAGGAGTTTTTTAATTCGACTGATGGATTCCTCCTCGGCCAGCATGTCGTCCGGGGTGCGGGCGCGCTCGTCCACGACCAGCCCGTCCAGGCTGGGCCCCTCCGTCGGATCCATGGCGGGCGTCATGTTATGGATGCCGATCGCCTTCATGATGACGGGCATGCGGCGCGGGTCGACGCCGATGCGCCGGCCGATCTCTTCCGGAAACGGCACCCGGCCGAGATCTTCTGTCAGCTGATTCGTCGCGCGGCGCCAGCGCCCGATGAGTTCCACCATGTACGCCGGCAGGCGGATGACTTTCGCGGTGTTTATCAGGGCACGGCGGATGGCCTGCGTCACCCAGTAACTGGCGTACGTCGAAAATCGCGTCCCCGCCTTCCCGTCATACCCTTCCACGGCCCGGATCAGCCCGAGATTTCCCTCCTCGATCAAATCCTGAAGCGGTAGTCCACGCCCCGCATAATTCCTCGCCAGACTCACCACCAGACGAAGATTCGAACTGATCATCCGTTCCCGCGCCTCCGGATCCCCGGCGACCACCCGTGCCGCCAGCTCCTGCTCCTCCTCCACCGTCAGCAGCGGGACGCTGTTAATGTCGCCCAGGTACATGTCCAGCGGGGCCTTCACTTCTTTTTGAAGCACATCTTTTCGGCGGTTTTTACGTTTTTTTACTCGTGAATTATCAATCATGCGCTTGCGGGAGGTAAGGGGAGTTCAGGCCGCGGACGGCTTAAGGATTCATGAAACAGACACAAAATATCACTTCTTCGTTTTATCGAGATTTTCAGCCCGCGCGGCGGAACATTTTTTCTAAATGACCGAATAATGCGGATCTGTCGGATTTCGGTTTTTTTAGTGTCGAGCGGGTATGGAGAGCTGTCGTGCCTGTGCGGGCTGCGCAAATCCGGTGTCTGCGGTGAGCGTGAAAACGCCCCGCGTCCCTTGCCGCCGGCGTTCGGACGTGTTATGCTGAATGGAAAGTGGGTGAGATGTTTTAGCGGAAAACGAAAAATGGAAAGGGGCAGACGATGAGGCATTTATCGCGGATGATTTTACGGACGGGCTGGCTGATGGTTTCCGTGTGCCTGCTCGGCTTTTGCGGGTGCGGCCGGGAGGAGGAAACGCCTGCGGTGGTAACGGAAAATGCGAAGGAAATCGCACGCAGCACGCAGCATTTCGCATTCGACATGTATCGCGAGCTGGCCAGCGAGGCGAAAGCGGAGGAGAATCTGTTTTTTTCGCCCGCCGGTCTGCATACGGTGCTGACGATGACCGCCGTGGGTGCGGAAGCGCAAACGCGGCAGCAGATGCTCGCGGCATTGCACCTGCCCAAACTGGACGCGGAAGAAAAAACGGCGTACGGCGGCCTGTTAAAAGCACTGCGTTATAAAACCGGAAAAAACAGCCCGAATCTGGCGAACGGCATCTGGGCCGACGTGAAACTGAAAGTGCGTGACGATTTTTCCCAGACCATGCGAAACGATTTTGCCGTGAAAATGGGGCAGGTCGATTTTTTCGATAATCCGCAAAACGCTCGCCAAACGATCAACCGATGGGCGGCCAAAGAAACGGGAGGCAAAATAGAAAACATGATCGCCGCCGGGGATTTATCGGCCGAGACGCGCCTGGTGCTGGCCAGTGCGATTTACTTTCACGGCCAGTGGCGCGACGCGTTCATGAAAGAAAACACCCATCCCCGGCCTTTCCGAACCGCCGAGGATCAGGAAAATCCGCCGAGCGTGCCGATGATGTTCACCGTCAAAAATTTCGAATTTTACCAGACGGAAGATTTTCAGGCGATTTCGCTGCCGTACCGTGGTGGCCGGACGGAAATGCTCATCCTCCTGCCCACCACCGTGGGCGGCCTTGGGGCGCTTGAAAGCCGACTTTCGTCGGAGCTTTTCGAGAAAATCGTAAAAAATCTGGCTACCGGAGAAGTGCAACTCGGGCTGGCAAAGTTTAAGCTGGGAGCATCTTACCACCTGAACGGCGCCCTGATGAAACTCGGCATTACGGACGCATTCGACGAAAATAAATCCGATTTTTCCGGAATCACCGAAGGGGAAAAAGTGTTTTTATCGCTCGTGGCACAGAAAACGTTCATCGAGGTGGACGAAGAAGGCACGACCGCCGCGGCCGCGACCTGGGGGCAAGCGAAGTCGGCTGCCATGCCGGAATCGACGAGCTTTGTCACCGACCACCCCTTCTTTTTCGCCATCCGCGACCGCAGCACGGGCACGCTGCTTTTTCTCGGCCGGGTGGTGAATCCATAAAAAGAAAGATGCTTCACACGGGATGCGTGACTTTCGCCATCACGCATTTCGCATGAAGCATAAAAAAAGACGTGTAACTCGCATGTCCACTTGCACAGGAACTTAAGTCCATCATTTCGGAAGGTGTCATTCATGCCGGAAAATCACAGAGGATTCTCTTACGCCTACGCGGGCATGAAACAGTCAAATCCGAGGGTAATGCAACGAGGGACAACGCAAACTACACGTCATCAATATCTGAAAGGTTATTATTTACAAAGTGAAACCAACATGAATAGTCAAATCGACGTAAATTCAAATGCTTTTCCTTTAATCCTCCTGAGAAAACCCATGATTTACAGAAAAACGACTTCGATCGTTCACTAACATGAATTTTGTGGGGCACTGGCTTAATCCACCCGGACTAAACCGCCCCGAACCCAGGTTCAGGCTGTACTCGGTGATAATTCATGACACACTCCATATCCAAACTGACAACACGTTTTTCATGGTTTTTGCTTTTCCGCGAAATGCTCAACCTCCCGTCAAATCGCGGCGTCACAGGCATCAATCAACACTACCTTTTCCAATTACAGACAAACAAAGCTTCCTTTCACAAGCTTCAGGACGATGAGATGTTAAAACCACACTTTGCGGGCGGAATCCGAATCGCTGCCGAATTCACATCGCGCTCCCGGAGGAAACCGGCATTCTGCCGATCCAACGACCATTCTCCGAGCCGCCTTATTTTTTACATGCCGCGAGTGGGATGACTTCCGTAAACCTCTGTCAAAAGGGGGAAATCGTCACTTTTCGGCATCACGGAAAGGCCGAATCGCCGTTTCCGAAGGCCGGCACGGGCCGAAATGTTGCGGGTTTCCGGGGAGGGATGTTTTCAGGTCTTGCCAGTGCCTGCGACGATCCACTCACATCCAATCACGCATCAAATCAAGGTTCGCCCATCTTCCGCACGCTACTTCAATTACGCTTTCGTCGTGAGGAAGGTTCGCCGCGTTCATCTGTTCACGCCGCACACCGGGCAACCCAATCTTCCTATTAATCTTATCGGCCGGTTCACAATTCAAGCCGCACATGAACCGTGAATTTTTCCCCTTTTTTATTCCCGTGGCGTGTCAATTATAACGCCCGTTTCACTCAAATAAAAAAAGCGGTTCGTAACGGCCAAAACATGCGGGAAACACCGTTTTTTGCGAAGTTTTATTGCCTCTCGCTTAACACGCCGTTTCCCGTCAACACTTCTATTCTACACTATTACAGATGAGAAAGCAACACAATTACGCCACTTTTTTTGACTTTCTCACACATTTTCTCCCAAAATGCCGCTCGCCCAAACCTTGCCGGGAAAAAACGCGCTGCCAGGCAGGCGGATGGGGAACTGCGCGCCGAAAATGCGGGTGTCACTTCCCCTCCGTCGTGTGCACTTCATTCATCTCGTCCGCGGGGAGCGTTTTTTCATTCAGGCCCACATGAATCGCCTGCGACGATCCTCGCGAAATTCTCTGCGCAGCACTGGAACTTCCACTGGCCGGCATTCTTGCCGAAAAACCGCGTGAAACGCTGCTTCCGCGTTTATTCGGGGAGTAATCGATGATGAATTTCACCGGGCCCACCATGAACGTTTCGCCCGGCAGCAACTGCACTTCCTGCTGCGAAAGCCGCTGTCCGCCGGTGAATGTTCCGTTCAGCGAGCGCATGTCCTGGAGATGCACGACGCCGCGGTATTCGAAAAGCCGACAGTGCTGCCGACTGACTTCCGGGTGGGCGATGACCAGATCCGAACGGTCACCGCGCCCGAGCGTCGCGGGCAGGGTCACCTCCACCTCGGGTTGGTCTGTTTTGCAGTCGATCGCCTTTAATCTGACTCGCATGACCGGTTTCTCCCCATGAAAAGCCATGTTTACGACAATTTGATCTTACACTATTAATAATATAATGAAAAATCCCAAAAAGCAAGCAAAAAAACGTGAAAACTGCGTATTTTCTCCAATTTTCGCGTTTTGCGATCCGAAAACGGCTTTCCGGGAGGGGAAACGGAAGAATTTCACCCGCCCCCTCTGCTATTTTCCGGGGGATGTGCTAAAATGCATGGAATATTTGTTTTCTCTTGAAAATCAAAATAAGGAGTCCATACATGATCGTCACCACCACCGAACTGTTTAAGCAGGCGTACGGCAAATACGCCATCGGTGCTTATAACATTAATAATCTGGAGCAGGTTATCGGCCTGTTCCGCGGCAATCTTGGCAAGTCGAAGACGAACGCCGACCCGGAGAATCCGGCGATGGCCGCGCCGTTCATCATCCAGATTTCCCGCGGCGCCCGGGATTATACTGACAAGCGTTTCCTGGAATCCATGATTCGCACGGCCCAGGATGTGTTCCCGGAAGCCATTTTCGCGGTTCATCTCGATCACGGCACGGAAGAAGTGTGTTACGACTGCATCGACAGCGGTTTTTATTCCTCCGTCATGATTGACGCTTCGCACCACGAGTTCGACGAAAACGTGGCGATCACCCGCCGGGTGGTGGAGCGTGCCCATGCGAAGGGGATCGTCGTCGAGGCCGAGCTGGGCCAGTTGGGCGGCGTGGAAGAAGACATCGTCGGCAGCGTGAAGCTGACGGATCCGGATCAGGCCGCGGAATTCGTTGCGCGGACGCAGTGCGACTCGCTGGCGGTGGCCATCGGTACTTCTCACGGCGCGTTCAAGTTTTCCGGCAAGCAGGGCCTGCATTTCGATTGCCTCTCCGCGATCCAGAAGGCCGTGCCCGCGAACTTCCCGCTGGTCATGCATGGCTCCAGCAGTGTCCCGAAAGAATGGGTCGACCGCATCAATAACGCCGGCGGCGCGATGAAAGACGCCAGTGGTGTGAACGAAGAGGAATACATCCGCGCCGCGAAGCTCGGCGTGTGCAAAATTAACATCGACACGGACGGCCGGCTGGTGTGGTGTGCCACCCACCGCGAGTTCTTCCGCGATCACCCGGCCGAGTTCGACCTCCGTCCGCCGGGAAAGATTTTCATGGTGAATTACGCCGATTACATCCAGCACAAAAACAGCAAGCTCGGTTCGACCGGCGAGCTGGAAAATGTGCGTAAATCCGTGCAGAAGTAAGGTTTACGACATTCCGCATGGTTTGTAATCAGGAAAATCCCGGATGTCGGCCTCGGCATGCGGGGTTTTTTATAAGACCAGAAATTTGTGGTTTCGCGATGAATATCCGATCGTTTCCACGTTATCGCATGGAGTTGGAGGTGCGGGGAAAGGAGTTTACGCTGCCGCCGCTGCCTGCGGGATTCCATGTCCGCGCCTGGCATCCGACGCTTCAGGACGCGTTTGCGCGGACGCATTACCACAGCTTTCGGCATGAGACCGACGCGGAGTTATTTACCAGTTTTAAAACGCTCACCGGCGGGCGGCGTCTGCTGGAATACATCGTGAATAAGCGGGGATTCCTGCCGGCGGCCACGTGGCTGGTGGAATACATGCCAGCGGAGGCGACCATGCCGGTGTATGCCGCAAGCGTGCAGGGCGCGATTGATTCGAAGGGCCACGGCTCCATCCAAAATATCGGCGTCGTCCCCGAATTTCGTCATCGCGGCCTGGCGATCCAGTGCCTCTTGCGGGCGCTGATCGGATTTCAGCAGGCCGGAGTCTCCATCGTGCAACTGGAAGTCACCGCCACGAACGAAGACGCCCTGCGCCTTTACCGCGGCGTCGGATTCGTCGTCACCCGCTCCTTTCACCGCGCGGCACAATAAATTGATAATTGACAATTGATAATTATCTGCGAAGTGTTGAATGTCCCCGGTTTGTGGTTCGCTTGCGTCAATTATCAATTATCAATTTAAAATGATTCACACCCACACCTTTGAAAACGGTCTGACCCTTCTCGGCGAGCCGCTGGATCACTTCGAGTCGGTTTCGTTTACGCTGCGTGTGCCGGCGGGCAGTGCGTATGACGCGGCGGATCGGCATGGGCTGGCGGCGTTCACGTGCGAGATGATGCTGCGCGGGGCGGGGCCGTGGAGTAATCGTGAATTTCTGGAACGCATCGACCGCATCGGGATCGACCGTTCGGAGGCGGTGACGCCGAATTTTCTGTCGTTCTGCGGGGCGATGCTGGCCGAGAATCTTTCGCCGGCCTTGGCGCTTTACGCGGAGGTGATTCGCCGTCCGCACTTGCCGCCGGAGTTGCTCGAGTCGTCGCGGATGGTGCTTCTGCAGGAGGTGCTGGCCGCGAAGGATGAGCCGTCGAATCAGTTGATGCAGGAGATGCGGCAGCGGTTTTACGGCCGCGTTTTCGGGCACGATCCGGACGGCGACGAGGAATCGCTGGAGGCGGTTACGCTAGCGGATGTGCGGCAGCATTTCGAGCAGTTTGTGCGGCCCGGCGGAACGATCATGGCTGTGGCCGGGCGTTTCGACTGGGAAAAAACGGTTGCTGAAATAGAATCGCTTTTCGGCGATTGGCCGACGGTGGATGTGCCTGTCCCCCAGGAGAGCGAGCACACACCGCGTGGAAGTTTTCATCTCGATTACGACTCGCAGCAGACGCACATGGCCCTGGCGTGGGAGACGGTGCCGTTCGCGCATCCGGATCGCCTGCGGGCGTGGGCGGGCATCAGCGTTTTAAGCGGCGGCATGAGTTCCCGGCTGTTCACGGAGGTGCGGGAAAAGCGGGGGCTGTGTTATGCCGTCGACGCCTCGTGCCACTCGCTGAAAGACCGTGCGGGCGTGTTCTGTTATGCGGCGTCGAGCGCCGAGAACGCGCAGCAGACACTGGATGTCATCGTCGCGGAAGTCGAAAAACTCAAAGACGGCGTGCTGGTGGAAGAGTTGGACTCTCTCAAGGCGCGGTACAAGAGTTCGCTGGTCATGCAGCAGGAGTCGTGCGGCGCGTGGTGCGGCGGCATGGCGGGCGACTTTTATCATCTCGGCCGGGTTCGCACGAAAGAGGAAGTGCAGCAGGCGGTCGACGCCCTGACGCTGGACGCCATCAACGAATACCTCGCCGCGAATCCGCCCGCCGCGTTTCTCTGCGGATCGCTGGGGAAAGAGAGTGTAGAGTGTAGAGTGTAGAGTGTAGAGTGTAATTCTCCATGCTCCATCCCCCACGTCCCATATCCAAAAAAAGCCCGCAGGACACGCGTCCCACGGGCTTTTGTTACGTCATGCTAACGTCGCGCCGGATTATTCCTGCTCGGGCTCGGCGTCGCGCTCGACTTTCGCCAGCTGCTCGTAATAACGGAAGCGGTCGGCGATATCTTCCTGCCCCTCGGCCAGAAGCTGCTCCACCTCGGCGGGTGGGTTCATGAGCTTCAGCGAGTTGTAGCGGTTCTGCTTCGCCGCGAAGTCCTGGAACGTGCCCTTCGGCTCCTTGCTGTCCAGCACGAACGGCACGGTGAGCGTCGGATCGTAATGATACAGCGGCCAGTAACCGCACGCCACCGCTTCCTTCTGCAGCTCCATGCCTTTCATCATGTCGATGCCGTGGTTGATGCAGTGGGAGTAGGCGATGATCATCGACGGGCCGTTGTGGGCTTCCGCTTCGGCGATCACTTTGATCGCGTGCATCGGGTTGGCGCCCAAGGCGATCTGGCCAACATACACGTTGCCGTACGCGGCGGCCATCAGCCCCAGGTCCTTTTTGCGGGAGCGCTTTCCGTTGGCGGCGAACTTCGCCACACTGCCACGCGGGGTGGCTTTGGAAGCCTGGCCGCCGGTGTTGGAATACACTTCCGTGTCCATGACCAGGACGTTGATGTTCTTGCCGGACGCCATCACGTGGTCGAGACCGCCGTAGCCGATGTCGTAGGCCCAGCCGTCGCCGCCGAACGCCCACACACTGCGGCGGACGAGGTACGTCGTGGACTCCAAGAGCGACTTCGCGTCGCAGCAATCGCACTTCGCGAGGATGTCGTTGAGCTTCGCGACGTTGGCACGCTGCAGGGCGATTTCCTCTTCCGTGTGCTGCGGGTTGGAAATCAGCGAGTCGACCAGCTCAGCGCCGATCTTGTCTTTGCAGGCCACGAGCTTCTCGCTGATGAACTGCTTCTGCTGGTCGGCGGCCAGACGCATGCCCAGCGCGAACTCGGCGTTGTCCTCGAACAGGGAGTTGGCCCAAGCCGGCCCGCGGCCGTCGGCGTTTTTGCAGTACGGCGTGCTGGGCAGGTTGCCGCCGTAGATGGACGAGCAACCCGTCGCGTTGGCCACCATCATGCGGTCGCCGAACAACTGCGTCACGAGTTTGATGTACGGCGTTTCGCCGCAGCCCGCACACGCGCCCGAGAACTCAAACAGCGGCAGCAGCAGCTGCGAACCTTTGATCGTTTTCGGGTTCACTTTCGAGCGATCCACGTCGGGAAGCGTCGCGAAGAACGCACTGTTCGCCTTCTCGGCGTCGATCACTTCGTGAATGTGCGTCATGTTGATCGCCTTGCGGCCTTCCACTTCCTTATTCTTGCCGGGGCACGTCGTGACGCACAGACCGCAGCCGGTGCAGTCTTCCGGATAAACCTGAACGGTCGTCTTCGTGCCGGCGAATTCCTTCATCTTGGAGTCCACACTCTTGAAGGTCGTGGGGGCGTCTTTCAGCAGGGCCGCATCGTAAACCTTCATGCGGATCGCGGCGTGCGGGCACACCAGTGAGCACATCGCGCACTGGAGGCACACGTTGGGATCCCACTCGGGAACGCTCAGCGCGATGCAGCGTTTCTCAAACTGCGTGGTCGCGGTGGGGAACGTGCCGTCGGGCGAATTGTTCGCGAAATCGCTGACCTTCAGGTCGTTGCCGTTGCCTTCCATGATCGTGCCCAGCACGTCGGTGACGAACGCGTCGGCTTTGCCGATGACGCCGGGACGACGCTCGAAGGTCGAGGTGACCGTCGCGGGGACTTTGACTTCTTTCAGACCAGCCAGCGAGGCATCGACGGCCGCGTAGTTCTTCTGCACCACGTCGTCGCCCTTGCGGGAGTAGCTCTTCTTGATGTACTCTTTGATGTGCTTGATGGCTTCGTCGGAGGACATGCCGCCAATTTTGCCCAGGGCGAAGAAGCACGCCTGGAGGATCGTGTTCGTGCGGCGGCCCATGCCCGTCGCTTCCGCCACCGAGTCGGCATCGACGATCCACAGTTTGAGCTGCTTCGCGATGATGTCCCGCTGCACGCTCTTGGGGAGGTGCTGCCAGACTTCGTCCGGGCTATACGGGCAGTTGACGAGGAAGGTCGCGCCTTTCTCGGCGGCCGAGAGCATGTTCACCTGGTTGATGAACTCCCACTGGTGGCACGCGATGAAGTTGGCGCTGGACACGAGGTAAGACCCCAGGATCGGGCGCGGGCTGAAACGCAGGTGCGACTTCGTCACCGAGCCGGCTTTTTTCGAGTCGTACTCGAAATAGCCCTGGGCGCAGAGGTCGGTGTAGTTGGACACGATTTTCACGGAGTTTTTATTCGCGCCGACGGTGCCGTCGGAGCCGAGACCGTAAAACAACGCACGGGTCACGTCGTCGCCTTCCGTCGACCACGCGGCGTCGTACGTCAGGCTCAGGTTGGTCACGTCGTCGACGATGCCGATGGTGTAATGCTTCTTCGGGGCGGCTTTTTTCATTTCGTCGAAGATCGCCTTGGCCATCGCGGGCGTAAACTCTTTGCTGGACAGACCGTAGCGGCCGGCGAAGACGTCGATGTCTTTTTTGCCGACTTCGGCCAGGGCCGTCACCACGTCGAGATACAGCGGCTCGCCCAACGCGCCGGGTTCCTTCGTGCGATCCATGACGGACAGCTTCTTGCAGGAGGCCGGGATGGCGGCGACGAACGCGTTGACGTCGAACGGACGGTACAGACGCACTTTGATGAGGCCGACTTTCTCGCCTTCGGCCACCATCCGCTGCACGGCTTCTTCGATCACGCCACAGGCACTGGACATGGCGACGATCACGCGGTCGGCATCCGCCGCGCCGACGTAATCGAACAGGCGGTACTTTCGGCCCGTGAGTTTTGCGAACTCATCCATCGTGGTCTGGGTGATGCCGGCGACAGCTTCGTAATACGTGTTGCAGGCTTCGCGGGCCTGGAAGAACACGTCGGGGTTCTGGGCCGTGCCGCGAATGACGGGGCGGTTCGGGTTCAGCGAACGGGCGCGGAACGCCTCGATCATGTTCATGGGCATCATCGCGCGGATTTCGTCGTCGGTCATCTGGTCGATCGTGTTGATTTCGTGCGAGATGCGGAAACCGTCGTAGAAATGCAGGAACGGCACGCGGGCCTTGAGCGTCGCACTGTGGGAGATCATCGCCATGTCCTGGGCTTCCTGCACGGAACCGCTGGCCAGCATCGCCCAGCCGGTGGAACGGCAGGCCATCACGTCGCTGTGGTCGCCGAAAATCGACAGCGCGTGGGTCGCCACGCAGCGGGCCGTGACGTGGAACACCGCCGGAGTCAGCTCGCCGGCGATTTTGAACATATTCGGGATCATCAGCAGCAGTCCTTGGCTGGCGGTAAAAGTGCTGGTCAGCGCCCCGCCCTGCAGCGAGCCGTGCACCGCGCCGGCGGCACCCGCTTCACTCTGCATCTCCACCACGTGAGGTACGGTTCCGAAAATATTCGGCACGCCCTTTGCGGCCCATTCGTCCGCCAACTCGCCCAGATTGGACGACGGCGTGATGGGATAAATCGCCATGACTTCCGAACAACGATGGGCAATATGCGCGGCGGCTTCGTTGCCGTCGAGGGTTACAAAACGTTTCGTCACGATAAAAACTCCTTACATACAAACTCGGGGTACCAACTACAATAAACACTACTGTAGACTTAAGAAATACTCACTCTTTATTATATACTGAACGTACTTTGTAGCAAGGGGTGGGGAGGCGTTTTTTACGGAGTTTGGACGCGAGAAATCGCGGAGAAAAGTGATCCCAGGGTATTAGTCATACCGAAGAATTTTAGGCATGCAGAGACATTGCGGAGCCGCGACCGCAGTCTCACGATAGCGGCTCCGCAGATTTGACCATCAATACGAATTCAGCCGTTCTTTAACGTATTTGCCCCAGAATTCCGTCGGGGTGTAATCCCAGTCTTTCAGGATGCGGGGGGACGCCGCGGGGTGGAAACACCAGCCCGTCCAGTGCATCTGATTGCCGAATTCGGTGCCCAGGGAGCTGGTTTTGGCGTCGAACCAGTCGAGCAGCTCCGGCACCCACACCGGATGGTTGAGCTGCGGCTCTTTTTCCAGATCCGTGTGCGAGCGGATGACTTTAATCGTTTCCCAGTCCCAGCCGCACTCGCCGGCGATGACGGGGTGCTGCTTTCGCGTGCCGCCGATGCAGTTTTCCCACGCCTGGGTATTTCCCTTCCACGGGTAAATGTGGGTGTCGTAAATGATGCCGAAACCGCGTTTTTTGGGGTCTTTGTGGGTGGACTGATCGACGAGGGCGTACACCTTTTCGTCGCCCGCCTCGCCCGAGATTCCCCGCAGGTCGTAACCCCAGTCCAGCCCGCCGGCCACGATCACATTCTTCGCCCCGGCATCCCGAATCGCCTCGACCAACTGCTGGTGCCCGACGGTCATATATTCTTTTTCTTTATGCTCGCCCGATTTCAGGTCGAAAAGGTGCTCGGTTTTCGTGCCACCGTTGCGCCACATCTCCCAGGACACGCCGTGCGGTTCGTTGTACAGGTTAAAAAGCACGGCCGGGTGGTTGCCGTACAGGGCAGCGATTTCCAGCCAAAACGCCTTCACTTCCTCGTCGGGCATGCATTTCTGGCCGTTAAACCGCCCCACTTTGTCGGTGTTCTTCACGCCCTCACGCCGCACGATTTCGCCCTGACCGCCGTTCGACCAGTGGCAGTCGAGGATGACGTACATGTTCCGGGCCGCCGCGGCCTGAATCATATCGTCCACGATTTTCCGGTAATCGTCCGGCGAACTCTGCCACTGCTCGCAGCCGTACCATCGCGCCACGGAAAGCGGCACGCGGATGACGTTACTGTTCCAGTTTTTTTTCGCCTCCACCAGGGATTCCATCACGTGCTCGCCGCCGCTGCACCACTCCAGACTGGGGATGTTCATGCCGGTCAGGCGGACGACTTTCCCCGGACTGTCGGCCTGCACCACCTGATTCCCCTTCACCCGCAACTGTTTCGGCCCGGCCGATTTCCCTGTTTTTTCCGCCGCCGCGCAAAAAACGCCAGCGAAAACAATAATCGCCGACAAAATCCACGCGACGCCGCGCAAAAATGTCCGATTCCGCATGATCATCACCTGTTTTTCTTTCGTAAAAAGATTAAAATATAGCTGGTACAAAGTTTCTTCATTGGCATCCCTTTCCGTGGAATGCGCTCCCCCATCCCGTAGGACGAACTGTTTATAGAAAACGCGTGTGAATTTGACCCCACCACTCCGTCAGGTGCGGGATGTCGGTGGAAATGCAAGGTATTCTATAAACATCTCACTCCTTCGGAGCGATGAGGGGGGAGGTATATTCCGGCGTTTCCACAAGCCGCCACGTCATCCGTAAGTTACGCTGTGCTTCCCTTACGGCTCCGTTTCATTATCAATTATCCATTATCAATTGTCAATTTCCCCCTCCCATGCTTCAAAAAAAACTTCTCGCGTGGTTTTCCCGAAATGCGCGGACGCTTCCGTGGCGTCTGACGCGCGACCCGTACCGCGTGTGGGTGAGCGAAATCATGCTCCAGCAGACGCAGGTGGCGACGGTTGTTGCGTATTTTCAGCGGTTTATGGAATCTTTTCCCACGGTGACGGCCCTGGCCAACGCGAATGAGCAGGATGTGCTGCGGCACTGGGAGGGGCTGGGCTATTATCGCCGGGCACGCCAGTTGCATGCGGCGGCGCGGGTGGTGCGGGATGAGCACGCGGGGCGGTTTCCTACGGATTTCGCGGCGGTGCTGCGGCTTCCGGGGGTGGGGCGGTATACGGCCGGGGCTGTGCTGTCCATCTCCAGCGGTCAGCGACTGCCCATCCTGGAGGCGAACACCGTTCGGCTTTTCGCACGCCTCATGGCCATGCAGGAGCCCGTGAATACCGCCGCGGCGCAAAAGCGGCTCTGGGCGTATGCCGAAACGCTCGTCGCGCCCAGGCCCGAGGATTTTCCGCCGGGGGAAGTGAATCAGGCCCTGATGGAAGTCGGGAGTCTGGTCTGTACGCCGCGCACGCCGGGATGCGGGGCGTGTCCACTGCGGGATTTTTGTGAAGCACGCCGACTGGGCACCGTGGCGGAAATTCCCGTCGCGCCGCCGAAAATGCAGTACGAAGACCGGCGCGAGGCGGCCGTGGTGATTACACGCGCTTCACGTTCCGGCGCCACGGAAGTGTGTCTGCTGCGATACGCGCCGCATCAGCGCTGGGGCGGGCTGTGGGATTTTCCACGCACGGAGATTCCGGAAAACGCGGCTCCAGAAACCGTTCTGCCGGCATTCACGCAAGAGGCCACGGGGCTGAGAATGCATCTCGGGCCGCTGATGAAAACGTTTCGCCACGGGGTCACGAAATACCGCATCACGCTGGACTGTTATGAGGGCGTGCCGGACGCGAAGAACCCCGGGCGACTGCATAAAAAAACGCCACACGGTAACGAAATACGCTGGGTGGCGATTCAAAATCTTTCCGAGTACCCGCTAAACGTGACGGGGCGCAAAATCGCGAAATTGCTGGCCGAATAAGCCGTATGCACACGCAACTTGCGGATGGAGATTCGTGTTTTTATTTCCAAACCCCCATCCACAAACCCCCGACCTCTACATATACTTTCCGACGACCAGCGAAACGTTATGGCCGCCGAAGCCGAAACTGTTTGACAGCGCGTACCGGCATTTTCGCTCCTGCGGCGTGTTCGGCGTGTAATTCAGATCGCATTCCGGATCCTGATTTTCCAGGTTAATTGTCGGCGGGATCAGATTATTTTCCAGCGCCTGCACACAGAAAATCAGCTCCAGCGCGCCGCTTGCGCCCAACGCATGCCCCACATGGCCTTTCGTGCTGGAAATATTCAGACGGTACGCATCCTCGCCGAAAACTCGCTTCACGGCGTTCGTCTCCGCGATATCCCCCTGCGGCGTGCTCGTGCCGTGGGCGTTGATATAATCGATTTCGGACGGCGAAAGTTTCGAATCCTTCAGCGCCTCGGTCATCGCGCGGGCCGCGCCTTTTCCTTCCGGTTCCGGCTGCGCGATGTGAAACGCGTCCGACGAATAACCGTATCCCATCACCTCGGCATAAATCTTCGCGCCCCGGCGTTTCGCGTGCTCCAGCTCCTCAAAAACCAGGATGCCGGCTCCTTCGCCGATTAAAAAACCGTCGCGGTCTTTGTCGAACGGCCGGCTGGCGCGCTGCGGGTCATCGTTTCGCGTGGTCAGGGCGTGCATGGCACTGAACGCCGAGACGGTGACTTTATTAATGGTGGATTCCGAACCGCCGGTGACGCCGATGTCCACTTTTCCCATCCGCATGGCATCCATCATGCACGTGATGGAATGCCCGGCACTGGCGCAGGCGGACGTGACGCAAAAACTCGGGCCCTCCAGCCCATACAGAATCGAAACATGCCCGGCCACCGCGTTCGGAATCATCCGCGGAATCGTAAACGCGGAAACTTTCGACGGGCCCTTATCGATCAGGCGGTACATCTGTTCTTCGAACGTTCCCAGGCCGCCGATGCCGCTGCCGATGATCGAGGCGCATCGCGTAGGGTCTTCCTTCGAGAAATCCAGCCCGGAATCACGCACGGCATCAATCGCCGCGACCATGCCGATCTGCTCGCAAAAGTCCAGACGCTTGAGTTCCTTCGGATCAAGATACCCTTCCGTGGTGAAAGAAGGGTCCACATAAGCACAGATCTTCGACCGAAACTCCGCAGGATCGAAGCGTGTGATCATACATCCGCCGCTGCGTCCTTCGCAAATTCCCTGCCAGGCCGCCTGAAGGCTGTTGCCCACCGGCGAGACGATTCCCATCCCCGTAATTACAATGCGCCGTTCCATGCTGAATGCTATCTCCCCATGATCAGTCGATTTTCAATTTTGGAAAAAGCCGCGTCAAACCATGCAGGATGCGTTTTTCCGGACGGGCAAACCGCTTCCGAAAAAACGCAACCTGAGTAAAGCCCTGCGGAAGGAATTATTTTCCCGCGCCGGAGTTCAGCGCCGCTTCGATATGCTGAATCGCATCGCCGACCGTACGAACTTTGTCCGCTTCTTCTTCCGGAATCGTAATACCGAACTCTTCTTCCAGCTCCATCACCAACTCTACGATATCCAGCGAGTCCGCGCCGAGGTCTTTCACGAAATCGGAATCCACCGTCAGGTTTTCCGGATCGCAGGAAAGCTGTTCGCTGACGATGCTCATGACGCGTTCCGTAACATTTTGTTCACTCACGTTATTCATCTCCTAAAAAATAACACTTCATTTTTATAGTTAAACAACACATTTTGCGAGACTTGCCGCGAAATGGGCCCGGCCCGGAAAACACGCCGTGACAGGCCGTCGCCGCCGCTGCAATGTTTTCGTGTTTATCCAAGTTTATCAGAATTCCCCTGTTTAGGCAAGAGAAGTTTTGGGCGATGGGAAATTTTTTTCATGCTATCCCACACCCCATGTCTTTGCGTGAATTGCCTATTTTATGCAGTCATGCCGCCGTCGACCGGAATGACCTGCCCGGTGATGTAACTGGCTGCCTCGCTGGCTAAAAACAGCACCGCATCCGCAATATCTTCCGGCTCGCCCACCCGATTCAGCGGAATCCGTTTTTTCGCTTCCGTCAGGATCATTTCGTTGAGCACGGCCGTCATGTCTGTGGAAATAAAGCCCGGGCACACCACATTCGCCGTGACCTTGCGCTTCGCATACTCCCGCGCAACCGTATTCGTGAAACCGATCAGCCCGGCCTTCGACGCGGAATAATTTGCCTGGCCGGGGTTTCCGATCAGACCGGAAACGCTGGAAACGTTAACAATTCGTCCGTAACGGGCCGACATCATCGGCTTGATGCACTCACGGGTGAACAAAAACGCCCCGCGGAGGTTCGTCTGAAGGACGTCGTCCCAGTCCTCGTCTTTCATGGTGGCCAGCATGGTGTCGCGCGTGATGCCAGCGTTATTCACCAGAATATCCACTTTTTGCCATTTTTCCAGCACCCCCGCCACCACGGCCTGGACGTCCGCCGTGACGCCGACATTACAGGCATACGCTTCCGCCTCGCCGCCCATGGCACGGATTTCGTCCACCACGCCCGCCAGCCGCTCCACGGAAGTCGCCACGCAGGCCACTTTCGCGCCGTTTTCCGCCAGCGCCAGCGCAATCGCCTTGCCGATTCCCCGGCTGGCACCCGTTACGATCGCCACGCGACCCGCCAGATTGACCGTCAGATGTGAGTATTTGTTCGCCATGTCGTGCTCCATTATTTATATAGGGTTATGATTTTACATTATTTTACACTTCAATATTTTCGCAAGCGATTTTTCGGTCGAGCCGCCGCAGCAGGCCGCGGAGGACACGGCCGGCACCGATTTCGTAGAAAAGATCGTAACCATCCGCCAGCAGACGGGCCATGGATGCTTCCCAAAGTACTGGCGAAACGACCTGTTTTACCAGGAGGCTGCGGATTTCTTCGGGGTCGGTGTGAGCCGCCGCGTCCACATTCGAGAGCACCGTGATCCGGGGCGCGTGCATTTTTACGTCTTTCAGGGCTTCCGCCAGACGTTCATCCGCGGGATGCATGATTTTTGTATGAAACGCACCCGCCACCGCCAAGGGAGTCGGCCGGGCGATTCCGCTTTCGTCGACCAGTGCCATGAGACGCTCGCAGGCGGCGGTTTCGCCTGAAAGAACCGTATTTCCAGGGCACAGAAGGTTCGCGATTTCCAGAACATTTTCGCCGCGGGCGTTTTCACAGACCGCTTTGACCGCATCCAGATCGGCCCCCAGCAGACTCACCATCCCGCCGGGCGTGCGATTCGCCGCCTCCTGCATGGCCTGCCCCCGCCGCTGCACCACACGCAGGGCATCCTCGAAATCCATGACACCCGCAAAAACCAGCGCGGTGTACTCGCCGAGACTCAGGCCGGCCGTGGCCGAGCAGTTCGCGATGCACTCGGGATTCGTGGCTTTTAAGGATTCCAGCGCCGCCAGACTGCTGACAAAAAGGGCGGGCTGGCTGATTTCGGTGGAATTTAACTGCTCCATCGGGCCGTCGAAACAGAGAGAAGTGAGTGAAAAGCCTAGAATTTCATCTGCTTTATCAAAAATCGCCCTCGCAGCGGGGAGCGCATCACACAGAGCACGCCCCATTCCCACATACTGGGTCCCCTGTCCAGGAAACAAAAATGCGGTTTTCCCCATGATTTAGCTCCTTATAAACAATAAGTGACGGACTGCTCACGCGCAGCACGTCACTTATCTATTTTGCCAGGAATGACTATTTTTTCATTTCGACAACATTTCGACCCATATAATTACCGCAGGTTGGGCAGACGACATGCGTCGGCACCGCGGAACGGCATTCCGGGCAGTAGGAAATCTGCTTCGCCTTTTTCGCGTCATGCGCGCGACGCGTGCCGGTACGGGAATTGGAATGTTTACGTTTTGGAACGGCCATGATCCACCTTTTCTTACTTAAAATACACAGATTCTAATGAAAACGAAATATTATTGAGCGTATTATAACCCCCGTCGCCACCGCGTCAAGGAGGGCGGGCGGTGGATTTCCAAAAATTTCGTTTGTGTTATAATACTTCTATCTGCGGTTTTTATTCTTTGCGGGTAAGTAAATAGATAAGCTGAAATACTGCTGTAGTATTATAATGAATAGAAGGGGAGTCGTATGGCAAGCAAAAATGCGGAAAATGCGTTGGCGATGTTTCAGGGTGGGAATAATTGTGCGCAAGCCGTTTTGTTGGCGTATGCTGATCAGGTGGGGCTGTCCGCGGAGAATGCGAAGAAAATAACGGCTTGTTTCGGCGGCGGGATGTGCACCGGCGGGGTCTGCGGGGCGATCAGCGCCGCGATGATGGTGCTGGGGATGGAAAATTTTGACCCGAAAGCGGAAGTGGCCACTGAAAAAGTTAAAACACGCAAAATAGGCATGGATTTCATGAAAAATATGGCCGAGATGTTCGGTTCCACCGACTGCACACACATTTTCTCTCAGGGCGGACGGACGAATTGCGTGAAGGTCATCGAGGCGGTGTGCGAGAAAATTGACAATTGACAAGGGACGATTGACAATTATTTCGCTTCATTTTTATTCACCCACGTTACGCCTTTTCATTGTCCACTGTCAATTCATTCCCCGGAGGCTCTTTTGTCAGAAAAACTAGAAATCATCGCCACGTCGACCATGGGGCTGGAGGCGGTGGTGTCGCGCGAGCTGACGGGGCTGGGGTATGAACCGCGGAATATTGAGGTTGGGCGGACGCTTTTCGCGGGCTCAGTGCGGGACGTTTGCCGGGCGAATCTGCATTTGCGATGTGCGGGGCGGGTGCTGGTGCGGATGGCGGAATTTCACGCGGTGGACTTCGGCACGCTTTTTGACGCCGTGGCCGAGTTGCCGTGGGAGCGGTGGATTCCGAAAAACGGGGCGTTTCCGGTTTCGGGCCGCTCGCAAAAATCGCAGCTTTCCAGTGTGCCCGCGTGCCAGAAAATCGTGAAAAAGGCCATCGTCACCCGCCTGCAAAAAGCGTATGGCGGCTCGCTGATGGAGGACGGCACGACCTTCCCGGTGGAGGTTTCGCTCTTGAAAGACCAGGCGACGATCACGCTGGACACCAGCGGCACAGGGCTTCACCGCCGGGGATACCGCAGCCTGGTGGGCAGTGCTCCGCTGCGGGAGACGATTGCCGCGGCGATGGTGATGCTCAGTTACTGGAAGCCCGAGCGGCCGTTGATCGACCCCTTTTGCGGCAGTGGCACGATTCCGATCGAGGCGGCGATGATCGGAAGGAACATCGCGCCGGGGCTGCGGCGCGAGTTCATTTCCGAGACGTGGCCCGCCATCCCCGCGTATCACTGGCGTGAGTTGCGCGAAGAAGCCTCGGCCGCCATTCTCCCCGCGCTTCCGCAGCGAATTCTGGGCACGGACATCGACGAAAACGCCGTCAGCATGGCACGGTATCACGCCCAGCGGGCCGGCGTGGCCGAGGATGTCCATTTTCAGCAGCGGGATTTTCGCGATTTGACCTCCAGTCGCCAGTATGGCTGCACGCTCATGAACCCGCCGTACGGGCAGTGGATCGGGGACGAGGCCGAGGTGCGGGAGCTGTATGAGGCCATTCCGTTCGTGCTGCGACGGCTGCCCACGTGGTCGCATTACATTCTCACGCCGTACCCGGATTTCGAGCGGCTGCTGGGCCAGCAGGCCGACCGCCGGCGGAAGATTTATAACTCGCGGCTGGAGTGCACGTTTTACCAGTTTTACGGGCCGAAACCGCCGGAAAAAGGGATGGGCATTCAGGCCGGGGAAGAAAAAAACGCGAAAAACGCAGAAATTAATACGGAAGACGCGGATTTTTTTGTAAAAGATGATGTGCCCGCGCCGCCCGACTCTCAACTCCCCATCCCCCACTCCCCTATTCCCAAGCCCCGCACCCCCATCCAGCCCGTTTTCGGCGGCCTGAACGAGTCGGAAAAACGCTCGGCGGCGGATTTCGAAAATCGCCTGAAGAAACTCGCTCACCATCTGCGGCGGTTTCCCACCCGGCGGGGCATCACGTGTTACCGGATTTATGACCGCGACATTCCGGAGATTCCGCTGGCCGTGGATCGGTACGAGGATTGCCTGCACGTGGCGGAGTACGAGCGGCCCAGCGAACGAAGTGTGGCGCAGCATGCCGACTGGCTGGATCATCTGATGGACGTGACGGGTCGGGCGCTGGAAACGCCGCGCGAGAAAATTTTCCTCAAGCAGCGCCGTCGCCAGCGGGGGGACGCGCAGTATGAGCGTTACGACAGTCGCAATTACGTCATCGACGCGCATGAGGGCGGGCTGACATTCCTCGTGAATCTTTCGGATTATCTGGACACGGGGCTGTTTCTCGACCACCGCATCACGCGGGACATGGTGCGGAAAGAGGCGGCGGGGAAGCGGGTGCTGAATCTGTTCGCGTATACCGGCTCGTTCAGCGTTTACGCGGCGGCGGGCGGAGCCGAGAGCGTGGTGACGGTGGACCTTTCGAACACGTATCTCGACTGGGCCGAGGCGAATATGGAGGCGAACGGGTTCAAGAATCCCGACCGCCGGAATGACGCCGACTGCAAATACCGTTACATTCGCAGCGGCGTCATGGAGTTTCTTTACGACCTCCCGGCCCGCGAGCTTTTCGACCTGATGATTGTAGACCCGCCGACCTTTTCCAACAGCAAAACCACGGACGGCGACTGGGACGTGCAGCGGAATCACGCCGAGATGCTGAATCTGCTGATCGAAAATCTCTCACCCGGCGGGGTGATTTACTTCTCGAACAACTCGCGGCGATTCAAGCTCGAAGAAGAAGCCATTCGCGGCGTTTCCATCCGCGAAATCACGGCCCGCACGGTGCCGGAAGATTTCCGCAATAAACGGATTCACCGGTGCTGGCGGATGGTGAAAGGTGGGGATGCAGAGCCGCAATCGTGAGATTGCGGAAGGGATAGGGCGGGTTTCTGCAATCTTACGATTGCAGCTCTGTAATTATTTCGCCTTCTTTATCACCGTAATCGCTCCCGGTTCGGGGCAGACATAAAAGCACGTGCCGCAACCGATGCAGCCGGTGCCAGCGTAGACGGTGGCTTCGTAGCCGAGAATGTTAATCGCGGTGCCCTTGGCCAGCACCTTCTTCGGGCAGAACGCGATGCACAGTCCGCACGCCTTGCAGTTATCCGCGTGGACAATCACCGTCGGGCCTTCCGGCAAAACGGCGGTGGGGGACGATTTTTCTTGATTCATGGGTTTCTCCTTTGGAGGTGAGCAGGTGAATGGGTGAGCGAGTGAATGAGTGGAGGAGGGGCGTTGCATGACGCCAGCCACTTGTTCACTCGTTCACTTGCTCACTCTCTTCCTCCACGTTGGTGAACGCCGTGCCGTGGATGTGGAGCAGCTCTTTGGCCATCTCGCGGAGGCGGTATTTCTGGATTTTCCCGCTGGTGGTCAGGGGGAATTCGTTGACGAAAAAGACGTACTGCGGGCACTTGTACCGCGCCATCTTTTCCCGCGCGAGGTCTTGAATATCTTCGGCTTTGAGGTCGGAGCCGTCTTCGCGGACGACGAACGCGCCGGGCACTTCGCCGTAACGATCGTCGGGAACGCCTACCACTTGTACGTCGCGCACGCCGGGGATGGCGTAAATGAATTCTTCCAGTTCACGTGGGTAAATGTTCTCGCCGCCGCGGATGATCATGTCTTTGATGCGGCCGGTGATGCGGTAATAGCCAGCTTCGTCGACGGTGCCCATGTCGCCGCTGTGAAGCCACCCGTCCGCGTCGATCACCTGCGCCGTCGCTTCCGGCATCTTGTAATACCCCTTCATTACATTATACCCCCGGCAGCAGAACTCGCCCGGCACGTCCGGCGGACAAAGCTCGCCCGTCTCGGGGTCGATCACCTTGATCTCGATATGCTCGGACCCGCGGCCCACGGTCGTCGCGCGGCGCTCGGGTGAGTCGTCCGTCGAGGTCTGCATGAACACCGGCGACGCTTCCGTCAGCCCGTAACAGATCGTGATCTCGCTGGCGTGCATCTTCGTCATCACATCGTTCATCGCCGTGATCGGGCAGGGGCTGCCCGCCATGATGCCCGTGCGCAGCGTCGTCATGTCGAACATCTCGAACATCGGGTGGTTGAGAATCGAAATGAACATCGTCGGCACGCCGTACACCGCGGTGCACCGCTCTTTCTGGATCGCGGCCATCACCAGCACCGGGTTGAATTCCTCGAGCATCACAGCCGTCGCGCCGTGCGTGATCACCGCCATGACGCCCAGCACGATGCCGAAACAGTGGAAAAGCGGCACGGGCAGGCACACGCGATCAGCCGCCGACAGCCGCTGGCGGTCGCCGATATAATAGCCATTGTTGACGATGTTATAACTGCTGAGCATGACGCCTTTCGGGAAGCCTGTCGTGCCGGAGGTGTACTGCATGTTCACCGGCTCGTGGCAATCAAGCTTCGCCATGCACACCCGCAGCTCGTCGTCCGGAAGGTTCTGCCCCAGCAGGATGAGCTCGTCCGTGTTATACATCCCGCGGTGCTTTTCCTGCCCGACGTACGTGACGAACTTCAGCTCCGGAAACCGCTCGCTCTTCAACTTCCCCCGCGGCTGCGTCTTCAGCTCGGGCACCAGCTCGTACATGATTTGCAGATAATCGTTGTCGCGAAAGCGGTCGACCATCGCCAGCATCTTCATGTCGGACTGCTTGACGAGATACTCCAGCTCGTGGCTTTTATAAGCCGTGTTGACGGTGACCAGCACAGCGCCGATCTTGGCGGACGCGAACGTAAACGTCAGCCAGTCGGGGACATTTTTCGCCCAGATGCCCACGTGGTCGCCCGGGCGAATCCCCACGGAAAGCATCCCCTTCGCCAGCGCGTCTACCCGCGCGTTGAACTCGCCATACGTCCATCGCGCACCCCGATCCGGATACACCAGGAACTCATGATCCGGCTGCTTTTTCGCCATTTCTTCAAAAAAAACGCCAAGCGGAAGGGAGGTGAAGGGCATCGTTGTTCGGGGGCTGAGGGTGAATTAGGAATTAGGAATGAGGAATTAGGAATGATTTAGTACCTCGCTAGCGTCATTCCTTATTCCTCATTCCTAATTACTCATTTAGCGCTGGGGGTTGAGGCGGTACGGCGGGTTCGGCTCGAAGTGCTCCTCAAGACGCTTGCGAAGGTCGGGGGAGATGGGGATGGCTTTCTCCTGCTGGAAATCGTAATTGACGATCACGACGCCACCCAGCGCGACGTATTTTCCGCGGAGATACGCCCCGTGGACGATGTGAAACGAGCTGTTCCCGATGTGCGTGATCCACGTGTGAATCTCCACGTCCTGGTCGGCATATCGGATCTGGCCGATGTAGTTCATCTCCAGCCGGGCGAGAATACTGTTCCAGCCGTCCATTTTAAAATCCGGATTAACCAGCCGGAAAATCGGGTTCCGCGCTTCCTCAAACCAGGACGCAATCGCCAAATGATGAATGTGGCCGAGCTGATCGGAATCGCCGAAACGGGGGTAGACTTTGTAGGTGAACATGGGGTGTAGGGTGTAGGGTGTAGGGTGTAGGGTGGCTACTCACTTGCGTCATTTAGCATTAAGCATTGTTAAAACGGGGTGTAGACCACAGCTAAAATCTTCGCGCCGCCCTCGTCCGCGGCATGAACGTTGTGGGGGACGATCGAGTCGTAATACGTGCTGTCGCCCGCCTCGAGCACATACGTCATCTTGCCGTAACTGACTTCGAGCCGGCCGGCCAGGACGTAAATGAATTCCTCGCCCTCGTGGGTGCTCAGCGGATGCTCCTCGTTATAACGCACGTCGATGAGGAAAGGTTCCATGTGCCGTGCCTGTTTGTCGGCAGCCAGCGGCGCGAACTCCAGGGCACTTTTCGCGGCGGCGGCCGAGTCGGAACTGGCACCCGAAAAACGCACCACTCGCGCTCCATCCGCCTGGAGGGCTTCCGTTTTTTTTGCGCGGTTAATGACGGGCCCATTTTGGGTGGAATCGTCGAGGAACGTGCCCAGGCGGACGCCAAGTGCGCGTGCAATATTCAGTAGCGGTGCCAGGGACGGGACGAGATCGCCGCTTTCCAGCCGCTCAAGCAGCACCACCGGGCAGCGACTGGCCTCGGCCAACTGCTCCAGCGACATCTCCAGCCGCTCGCGGTGGAGACGAATTTTATGTCCCAGACAAACGTTTTCTGTACTCATACTGTGTTTCCCTGCTTGTGCCGCAATGGCCATGGATGGATAAAAATACATGGCTATTATATCTATGTCGCAAAATAATTAAAGGGAGAGAAGCGAAAATTACGTATTTTTCGCGGTGTCGGGAGATTGCAGCGGTGAATGGCGATATTCCGTAATGTTACTCTATTTTATTGCACCAATTGTATTTGCTTTATTTTATCTAAATTTTCTATAATTCTTCCATTAAACTTCTAACGTAAAACTCTTTTATCTCCGATACTACCCAGTATAACATAGATGCTCATTTTGCATAAAATGCGTATTCTAGCTGTTTGATTAAAGCACGAAACTTAAAACCCATAAACGCTGGATAATTTTCCTCGGACACGCCTTGAAAACCAATTAACTTTGGATCGACGTTCATTTTTTGGTTAAAAACATACGACCCGCAAGATATTTCACATTCCATTAATGGTTGTTGGAAAGGCAATTCGACGTTAATTGCCCTTCTTATGATTATTTTTGAAAAGAGTTGCAAGTGAAATCGGCTTGTGCATGTTTGGTTTTTCCATGAAATTCAAGTCGTTATTTCAAAAGTTATTGTGTCGGATGGCTCGGAGAGAGGGATTTTGTCCGCAGTGCCAAAACGGAAGAGAGGAACGTTATGGTCTGCAGTCAGCTCAAGGTATCGAGTTGTTCTGAACTTAGAGATTTTATTAACGAAACATTATGTAATCACAATTTATTGAAGCGAGACGCATTCCCATTAACGGAACGCCGGCTTCAGCGTGGAGGTAAGCCTTGCGGCATATTTTACTGCCTCCACGGTCCCCGCATGGTGAAATTCACCGCGATATGGGAAACGGAAAACAATCAGGTGTTGTTTTATGGTCCGTCGGGCCAAAAAGTCCAGCAGACGACTTTGCTGGAAGAAGTTGTTGACGAGATGTCGGTCTGTTGATTCAGGGCGGCAAGAACAAGGAGGTTTGCTTTATGTTAGTGCTATCAAGGAAAGAGAGCGAACGCATTCGCATCGGCGAATCCATCGTGATTACGGTGGTACGGGTGGCCCGGGATCGGGTCAGGCTGGGAATCGAAGCGCCGGACGATGTACTCGTTCTGCGCGACGAGTTGGAAAAGGAACAGCGTGATGTGGAGGTACCCAGTGCCTCCGCGGAGCCCGTGAAGTCGCGAGCAGCGGCGGAGCGGCGGACGCTGGCCGATTTTCGGCGGGGGCGAGTTTCGACGCGTCCCTCGGCGGAAGATTCCACCGAAGCGGATGAAGATGCGATCAGAGAGGTGGCCGTGGCTGAGGAAGAAGACGCGAAAGCGGAAAACCGCGGGGCAAGTCCCATGCGGCGTTTCTTCCGGTGGTAATCCACCACGGAACGTGGCGATTCGGTGGCCTGACCGAAACAGCCGCGTGATGGGTTGATGGACGTTCCGTTTGCCTGGCGGAAAACCCACTTACCCACGGCACTTGAATTTCAAATGTTATGGGTATAAACCCCAAAAACGACAGATGCCATTCCCGAAAGGGCGGCGTCTGTCGTTTTTTTGTCATGCGTAATTCGTTGAAGAAGAGAAGGAAACGGCTGTGTTTCCCGAGTGCTGCGTCATCGCTGCATCATGATATATTAACAAACTGCGTGCCGCTTACTCCTCCGTGGCGGAGCGGTAACCGGTCAGGCCGCTGTAATCGTTTCGATCTTCTTCGTGCCACAGGGGAAATCCTTTACGGATCCGCTCACGCAGGACGCGCAGCTTGGCCAGGGAGCCGGCGGGAGCGTCGGTGGGCTGGAAATCCGAGGTGACCTGCGGGACGAAATCTTCGTCGTGGCCGCATTCCAGGATGGCTTCAAAAACGTTTTTCATGGTTCAGTCCTCCTAAATAATAACAAGACTTTTTTTAACGACACATTCCATTTTGCTCTTTGTGCGACCCATTCGCACGCACACCGATTTGGGATAAGCCCGCGGCGGAGCGGAAAACATGGAATTTAATGGGGTTTGCGGATGTGAATAAAATGTCGTGGACACAGGCACCCGGTCGGGGTGAAAATCACAAAACCACATACAAGTCAGATTCTATATAAATTTTAAGTTTCTGTCAAGATGAGTTTAGCTTTTTTTTAAGAAATTTTACCAAAAAGTAACATTTTTTTAGTAAAATTGGCCAGGAACAGGGATTTCGCCAGGATTTTGAAAATCGCATCAAAAAATTTTTTTCTGGCAAAAGTGCGTATCCCACCCTCTTTTTCCACAACGCCTGAAAGTTATATTTGACAAAAAACGCCCGGTGGGCAGACGCCACCCCGTTTTCCCGAAATGTTTCGTATTTTTACGCTCCTCGGCTCGGGAGAGTTCGTATGATGCATGCCGGCGTGTGGATCCAGCAGTTTTTTTAAAATCGCCGCCTGCCGCGATTGACTTTCGGGCAGTTCGGTAATATAATAGCCAGATTATTCTTGTCAGCCACAGGGCAACCGTTTTTTGAGCGGAAAATAACGCAAAAAAAACCGCACCCTGCTAAAATAAAGATACGGAAGGACGGCGAAAACGCCATGTCATCGGAAGATATTCATATTCACGGCGCCCGCGAGCATAATTTGCAGGACGTGAACATTCTTTTGCCACGGAATCAGATGGTGTGTTTTACGGGGGTCAGCGGCAGCGGAAAAAGCTCGCTGGCTTTCGACACGCTTTACGCGGAAGGCCAGCGGCGGTACGTGGAAAGCCTCTCGCACCACGCCCGGCATTTTCTCGGCCAGATGGCGAAGCCGGATGTGGACATGATCACCGGGCTGAGCCCATCCATTTCCATCGCGCAAAAAACCACCAGCCATAACCCACGCTCCACGGTGGGGACGATCACGGAAATTTATGACTTTCTGCGCGTGCTTTACGCGCGCGTCGGCACGGGGTACTGCCCGCAGTGCGGCCAGCGCATCACTGCCCAGACCCGCCAGCAGATTCTCGCGCAGGTGAACGCGCTGCCGGAAGGGACGCGCATCCTGATTCTCGCGCCGCGCATCCGTGGCCAGAAGGGCGAGTATAAAGATCTGTTCATGGATCTGCTGAAGCAGGGTTTTGTGCGGGCCCGCGTGGACGGAAAGGTGGTGCATCTGGCGGATGACCTGAATCTTGACCGGCAGATGCGGCATTTTATTGAAGTGGTGATTGACCGCCTGACGGTCTCGCCGGAAAATCGCGGGCGGCTTTCGGAAGCGGTGGAAACGGCACTGCGGGTGGGGAATAACGCGATGATCGTGGCACCGGACACCGCGGCGGAAGAAAACATGGCGGGTGCTGGAAGTGAAGCGGGAAAAACCGGCCAGGCATTTTCGGAATTCACGCTCTCCAGCGAGTACGCGTGCGGGCAGTGTCAGCTGAGTTTCGAGCCGCCTTCGCCGCAACTGTTCAGCTTTAACAGTCCGCAGGGGATGTGCCTGGAGTGTAATGGGCTGGGTGAGGTTTACACATTCGACCCGCGGAAGATCGTGACGAATGACGGGAAGTCGTTCCTGAAGGGGTGCGTGGAGGTGGTTCCGCCGTGGAATGATCTCGGACGCTGGCGGCGGGTGATTTATAAAGGCGCGGCGGAATATTTAGAGCGGACGTATGAAATGCCGGCGGGCAGCGTGCTCGAGACGCCGTGGCGGGACTTGCCGGAAGCGGTACGGCGGAAGCTGCTTTACGGGACGGGGACGGCGCACATTACGTTTACGTGGCGGGCCGGGCCGAATGGCCAGAAGTGGGGCGGCGTGTATGAGGGCGTGATTCCCGCGCTTTTGTCGCAGTATCATTCCACGAACAGCCGGATCTTGAAGCGGCGGCTGGAAAAATATATGGACGTCTGCCGGTGTGGATTCTGTCAGGGGGAACGGCTGAACGCGCAGGCGCGGGCCGTGAAAATCGCCAGCAGTGGGGTGCGTGACGGCGCGGTGGTGGAATGGTCGCTGCCGGAGCTGTGCGATCAGCCCATCAGTGACGTGATTCGGTTTTTCGGGAAGCCGGAGCTGGATGTGACAGCGGCGTTCATCGCGCAGGACGTGCTGAAAGAGATTCGCGGCCGGCTGGGATTTCTGGAAGATGTGGGGCTGGAGTATTTAACGCTGGCGCGAACGTCGCCCACGCTTTCGGGTGGGGAAACGCAGCGGATTCGGCTGGCGGGGCAGATCGGGTGCGGGCTGGTAGGCGTGCTGTATATTTTGGATGAGCCGTCCATCGGGCTGCATCCGCGGGATAATAACCGGCTTCTGGCCACGCTTGAGCAGTTGCGCGACCTGGGGAACACCGTCGTCGTCGTGGAGCATGATGAGGATACCATGCTCGCGGCGGACCAGATCGTGGATTTCGGCCCCGGGGCGGGTGTGCACGGCGGGCGGGTGGTCGCGCGGGGGAGTGTGGAGGACGTGCTGCGGGCGAAAGAAAGCGTGACCGGGCAGTTTTTGTCGGGGAAGCGAAAAATCGCGGTGCCGGAGAAATTGCGCGTGGGAACGGGAAAATCGCTGGTGATTCGCGGCGCGAGTCATAATAATCTGAAGAACGTGGATGTGGAGTTTCCGCTGGGGAAATTCATCTGTCTGACGGGGGTCAGCGGCAGTGGGAAAAGCTCGTTGGTGAATGGCATTTTGCGGCAGCTGCTGAACCGGGAGCTGAATCGCGGGCTGGGGGTGCCGGGGGCGTTCACGGAGGTAGAGGGGCTGGAGCATCTGAATAAGATGATCGCGATTGACCAGTCGCCGATTGGCCGGACGCCGCGGAGTAACCCGGCGACTTACATTAAGCTTTTTGATGAAATCCGCTCCATGTACGCCGAGCTTCCGGACTCGCGGCAGCGGGGGTTTAAGCCAGGGCGGTTTAGTTTTAATGTGGAGGGCGGGCGCTGTGAGGCGTGCCAGGGGAACGGCGCGAATAAGCTGGAGATGGACTTCCTGGCGGACGTGTGGGTGACGTGCCCGGTGTGTGGCGGGAAGCGGTTTAATCATGAAACGCTGCAGGTACTGTTTAAGGGGTATTCCATTTCGGACGTGCTGAACTTGGACGTGGAGCAGGCGTCGCGGGTGTTCGAGAACATTCCGAAAGTGTTTCAGAAGCTGGAAACGCTGCGGGCCGTGGGGCTGGATTATATGAAGCTGGGGCAGTCGTCGACCACGCTCTCCGGCGGCGAGGCGCAGCGCATCAAGCTGGCGCGCGAGCTGGTGAAGATCAGCACGGGCCGGACGATTTACATTTTGGATGAGCCCACCACGGGCCTGCATTTCGCGGATATAGAGCTGCTGCTGCGGGTGCTGCATCAGTTTGCGGACGCCGGGAATACGGTGCTGGTGGTGGAGCATAATCTGGATGTGATTAAGACGGCGGACTGGGTGATCGACCTCGGGCCGGAAGGCGGCGGCGCGGGCGGGGAAATCGTGGTCGCGGGGACTCCGGCGGAGGTGGCGGCGCACCCTCGCTCGTACACCGGCGTGGCTTTATCCCGGCTGATGGACCGTGAGGATGACGTGAAAAAGCGTGTGGCCGAGGCGCGCAAAGAAACCGCCGCGCGGCGGAAAAACGGCTCGGCGGCAAAAGAATCTGCGGCCCAGCGGGCGAAAAATATTCACGTGGAGGGGGCGTTTCAGCATAACCTGAAGCAGCTGACCGTGGACATCCCACGCGACAAGATGACGATTTGCTGCGGGCCCAGCGGCAGTGGAAAAAGTTCGTTCGCCATGGACACCGTGTACGCGGAAGGCCAGCGGCGGTATGTCGAGAGCCTCTCCAGTTACACGCGGCAGTTTATCGGGCAGATGCAGAAGCCGCACGTGGAACGGATTGAGGGGCTGTCGCCGGCGATCGCGATCGAGCAGAAACGGGTGAGTAATTCACCGCGGTCGACGGTCGGGACGGTGACGGAAATTTACGATTATCTGCGGATTCTTTTCGCGCGGCTGGGCGTGCCGTATTGCCCCGACTGTAACCGGAAAATCGGGACGCAGACGGTGGATGAAATCGTCGGGCGCGTGATGCAGTATCCGTCCGGAACACGGCTGGTGCTCTTGGCGCCGCGGCAGGTGCCCACAGGATATAAGTATGAAACGCTGTGGAGCGAGTTGCGGCAGAGCGGGTATTTGCGCGTGCGGATTGACGGCGAGATTCATGAGCTGGACGCGGTGCCGGATATTGACCGCCGGCGCCGGCATGAGGTGGAAGTGGTGGTGGACCGGGTGGAAATCCGGACGGACCGCAATTCGCGCAGCCGCGTGGCGGAGAGCGTGGAGCAGGCGCTGGCCATCGGCGGCGGGACGCTCCGCGTGCTGGAGGTGGATGCGGAAAAGCCCGAAAATCGGTGGCGCGAGCAGACGCACAGCCTGCATTTCGTGTGCGAGCACTGCGGGCGGAGTTTTGAGCAGTTGGCCCCGGCGAATTTCTCGTTTAATAATGCGCTGGGCTGGTGCCCCACGTGTGAGGGAATCGGCGTGCAGATGGGCGCGAACCCCGCGGTGCTTTTGCGCGACCCAAAACTGACGCTTTCGCAGGGCGCGATTTCGCTGTGGCCGGGCGAGGAAAATCCGCTGGCATACGCCATGATGAAGGCGTTTTGTGAGGAGATGGAAGTGCCGACAGATGTGCCGTATGAGCAGCTTGCGTCGCGGTTTCGGCGGATTTTGCAGCGTGGCACGGGGGAGCGGTGGTTTACGGTGCCGGGAGCGAAAAAGGGTGCGGCGCCGCTTTTCAAGTTTCAGTTTAAGGGGCTCATGCCGGTGGTGGAGGAGGCGGCGCGGATGGTGCCGTCCCTGCGTTCGCGGCTGGACAGTTTTTTGGAGGACGCGCCGTGCCCGGAGTGTGGTGGGAGCCGGCTACGGGATGATGCCGCGGCGGTCCGGCTGCACGGGCGGACGCTGGATGAAATTTGCGAGATGCCGCTGGACAGGGCGCTTGCGTTTTTCCGGAACTGGAAACCGGCGCGGACGGAGCAGAAAATCGCGGGCGAGCTGATTCGCGAAGTGCGGAACCGGCTGGAATTTCTGGTGGATGTGGGGCTGGAATATTTGTCGCTGGGGCGGGGCGCGCCCACGCTTTCCGGTGGCGAAATGCAGCGGATCCGGCTGACGGCGCAAGTCGGAAGCGGCCTGTGCGGTGTGCTTTACGTGCTGGATGAGCCGACCATCGGGCTGCACCCGCGCGATAACCGGAAGCTGATCGCGGCGCTGCACCGGCTGCGGGATCTGGGGAACACGCTGCTGGTGGTGGAGCATGATAAAGACGTGATCGCAAGCGCTGACCGCGTGATTGATTTCGGGCCGAAAGCGGGACGCTGGGGCGGGGAAATCGTCGGGGAAGGCACGCCGAAACAGTTGGCGAAAGAAAAAACGTCGGTCACGGGGCCGTATATCACGGGGAAGAAGGGGATTCCGATTCCAGAGAATCGGCGGATGACGCCGGTGCTTGCGGGGCAGGGCGGCGGTGTGAAAAAGGGCGCCACCGCGGGTAAGAAAAACACATCAGTGGTGATTCCTCGCACGGGGCCGCAGGAGTGGCTGGAGGTGATCGGCGCGAGGGAGAATAACCTGAAGGACATTCATGTGCAGGTGCCGCTGGGGACGCTTACGGCGGTGGCGGGGGTCAGCGGAAGCGGGAAAAGTACGCTCGTGGACGACATCCTTTACGCGGCGCTTGCCCGGCAGTTGCATCGCGCGGGCCGTGCGCCCGGGGCGTTTACGTCGCTGCGAGGCATCCAGTATATTAATAAGGTCATCGAGGTGGATCAGCAGCCCATCGGGCAGACGCCCAGCTCGAACCCCGCCACGTACACCGGCGTGTTCGACCATATCCGTGAGCTGTTCGCGCAACTGCCGGAGTCCAAACTTCGCGGCTTTACGTCACGCCGCTTCAGTTTTAACGTTCCCGGCGGACGCTGCGAAAAATGTGAAGGGAACGGCGAACTGAAAATCGAGATGCACTTCCTGCCGGATGTGTGGGTGACGTGCGATTCGTGCGGCGGGCAGCGGTATGACGCCGAGACACTACAGGTGCGGTTTCACGGATATTCCATCGCGGACGTGCTGAACCTGACGTGTGCGGAGGCGCTGACGCTCTTCCAGAATGTGCCCGCGATTCGGCGGATTCTGAAAACGCTCTGTGATGTGGGCCTGGATTACATCACGCTAGGACAGTCGGCACCCACGCTCTCCGGCGGCGAGGCGCAGCGCGTGAAACTGGCGGCGGAACTCGCGCGGCCGGACACCGGGAGGACGCTTTATCTGCTGGATGAGCCAACCACGGGGCTGCATTTCGAGGATCTCAAAAAACTGCTGGCCGTGCTGCACCGACTGGTGGACATGGGGAACACGGTGCTGGTGATTGAGCATAACACGGACGTGCTGAAGGTGGCGGACTGGGTTATCGAGCTGGGGCCGGAAGCGGGCGAGCGCGGCGGGTATGTGGTGATGGCGGGCACGCCGGAAGATTTGGTGGAGCACGCGCGGCTGGCGGTACCGGCGGAGGAGGCCGCTGTATCCGGCGGTGAAAAATCCGGGAAGAAAAAAACGCCGCGGACGAAGAAAAATACGCCAGACGCTGGCGTGGACATGCTGCGGTCTTACACCGGCGAGGTGCTGGCGCCGGTGCTGGCGGAGGGGCCTTATGAGGTGCGGACGGTTTATGATCACACGGCTCAGCGGGAAGCGGAGGCGGACGTGACGCCGGTGGACGCGATTATCGCCATGGATGCGAAAATGCCGTGGGAGACAGACGGACTGCGCTGGCATACGCAGGGCCGGGCGCGGACGGTGGTGGGGCGTAACGGGAACGGCGGCGGGGATTATGACGAAAAATCCGGTGTCGCGCCACAACATTCCGTGGTGCCGCAGAGTACGCCCACGCCTGTGCTGACGCCGGCGAAATGGGACGCGCGGATTCTTGAGGAAGTCATTCGCCGGGTGGAGGCAGAGGATTCGCTGGAAATCGACTGGAATGACCGAAACATGATTCGCATCACGGGGACGAAAAAGTCGCTGGGCTGGTTCCTGCACATCCGGACGGCGGACGAGTGGCTGCTGAAGCTGAGTTTTCGCGTGGCGACGGGGACGTTCGACGCGAAAACGCTCATCCGCGAGCTGGATTTGAAGCCGCTGAACGAGATGACGGAGCTGCCGCTTTACGGGACCACGCCTCGCGTGCGGGTGCTGGACGACCGGCGCGCGTTCCAGGAGGTGGAGCTGAAAACGCATTACTGGGACGAGGTGAATCGGCCGGCGTTCTGGGCGTTCTTTGACCGTGCGGTGGAAGGGTTTAAGGCTCTGCAGCAGCAGGCGGAGGAAGAGCCGGACGAGTTTAAACCGTGGCGGACGCTGGGCCGAAAGTGGCACGAGCAGTCGCGCGGCACGCTCACCACCGGGCGGCGCGAATGGGATGTGACGGTGCTCAAAAAACTCATTACGATGATCGAAAATCTCGCGCCGGAGGCGAAGTGGGGATGGACGAACCGCGTGGTCGTGCCGGTGACACCCATGGGCGACGAGCTTTTCTGGGCGCGCATCGGGACGAAAAAACCGGACGCGGTGTACCTCGAACTCCGTTGCCCGAAAAACGCATTCCCCCAGGGAAAGATCGCGAGCTTTGGATTCCAGCCGGAAGTGGACGGCCGGCAGCAGGGGTATGATGTGCTGCGGTTCATGTTCCGCACGGAAAAAGAGCTCACGCAGAACGGCTTTCAGGCGTTTCTCCAGGAAGCGTTCACGAAACGCAGCGGGTGAGGCCGTGGTGATGTTCGCCCCTGAGTCGCACCAAGTTTTACGATTTACATTATCATTTTACCCGTTTTATTCACACCCGAGGAGTTTTCCCATGCTTTCGCAACGCACGAATCGTTTTCATGCCAGGGCATCCGTTTCTGCCAAAAAGAGTGCTCCGCAGCATACCCGCAAGCTGCAAATCGAATCGCTGGAGGCCCGGCACATGCTATCCGTCTCCCCGCTGGCGATTTCTCCCGACGAACTGCTGGCGGCCGGTGCGCTGGTCGGCCAGCCGACGCTTTCCGAAGGAACGCTGACCATTCAGGGCACTTCTTCCGACGACTGGATTGAAATCGAGGAAACGGCCAGCAGGGTGATCGTTCATGCCTTCGACGCCACCGGAAAAACGCAGCAGGCCCAGTGGGAATATGATAAAACCACGATCCGGCTGATCGAATTTTTCGGCAACGCTGGCAACGACACGTTCAAAAACGTCTATCGCGGCGTTTCCTGCAGCATCGTCTGCCACGCGGAAGGCGGGGACGGCAACGACACACTCGTCGGCGGCCTGGGCAGCGACTATCTCTACGGCGGCTCCGGCACCAATTCCATCGACACCGGCGCAGGCGGCAACAACATGCTCATCGGCGGTACCGGCGTCAACACCTTTTATAATTCCAGCAAAGGCGTCGGCAGCAGCGTTTTCGCCTTTGTGGGCACCAACGACAAATGGGCCGCGGGCCATTCCCTCGGTGCCGGCGACGACGCCCAGTTGATCTTCTCCGCAACCTGGAAAGACGGAACTACCACCGCTGGAACCTATAACGGCCCGCTTCGTGCCTGGACGGAAGCCGAGGTAGTCAAGGCGATGGACATCCTTCATGTATACAACGAAGTCATCGGGAACTATAAAATCCTTGCGAACCCGACCCGAAACGGCGTCACCTACGTCACGATTTCGGACACGGGAGAAGGCTCATTCAACACGTACGACGAAGTGTTCCTCCTTCGGGGGAATTTCGCCGCCATCCATGAATTCGCCCACTCGTGGAACAACACTTATAATCCTTACTGGGAACAATTCACTGGCATTTCATGGAATGCGAACGGAACGATAAAGCCGGATGCGGTTCTTGCCGACTTCTCGGGCAGCTACGGAATGTCCGCGCGCGTGGAAGATTGGGCGCAAATGGTCCAGGATGTTATTTATGAATACCAAGCGGGAAGCAGCGAAAAATTTTCGCAAAAGGTCGCCCTCGTCAATCAGTTTTTCGATTGGCTCAATCCAAAACGTGAAGCGCGATCGACCGTCGTGACGACTCTGGGCGACGTCATGGATGTCAATGACGGAAAAACCTCGCTGCGGGAGGCGATCAAAAATACAGCGTTCATAGGCAACAATGTCGTTACCTTCGCCCCTGGGCTGTTCACCGACGGTGCTCGGACGCTCACGCTTCTCAAGGGCGAATTAGACATCTATTCCAACATCACGATCATCGGTCCGGGACAGAACCTGCTTACGATCGATGCCGGCGGGCAGTCGCGGGTGATGAATTTTTATCGTAGCACTGCGACACTCGAAGGCCTGAGCATCACCGGGGGAAACAACGTTAATTTCGGCAGCGGGATTTACAGCAGCGAAAGCAATCTGACGATCACCGGCTGCATGATTTCGGGAAACACCGCCACTTATTCCGGCGGCGGAATATCCAGTTTTGGCGGCATTTTAACGTTGATCAACTCCGTCATTTCGGATAACACCGCCAATTACTACGGCGGTGGAGTTTTAGTTTCCGGCAACGGCGTCCTCACGGCGGCCAACAGCACCTTCTCAAAAAACGCCGCCAACTCCGGCGGCGGCGGGGTATATGTCCCCCAGGGATCGCTGATGCTGACCGACTGCACGGTCACGAAAAACTCCGCCAGCTACGGTGGTGGTATTTATAGCTCCGGTACCGTCTCGACACTGAACGGCTCTGTCGTTTCCCAAAACACCGCCAACTTCGGCGGCGGAATTTACGCCCCTCAGGGCTCACTGGTGCTGACCGACTGCGCGATCAAGACAAACTCCGCCAGTTCCGGCGGTGGGGTTTACATCAACTCGTCCGGCACGATCGTTCTGATAGCCTGTGCGATCACTCAGAATTCAGCCGACTATTACGGCGGTGGAATCTACAACAGCGGTACGCTCACTGTCACGAACTGCGCAATTTCAAAAAACACGGCGTATACCTCACAAGATGGAGGAACGTACTGTTCCGGCGGAGGAGTTTACAACGAAGGCCAGCTGACTATCGCTGGTAGCACCATCTCCGATAACTCCGCGCGTTACGGCGGAGGGGCCTGCAACGAAGGCGGAAGCTTTACTGCAACCGACTGCTTGATTACGGAAAACACCTCTTACTATGGTGGCGGAATCGAACACAATGGTGGCTATGATTGGGACGACGACATCGACGATTGGGTTTATCACGATGCCGAAATGGTGCTGGTCAACTGTGTGATTTCCGAAAATTCCGCCGATGCTTCTGGCGGCGGTGTTAGTAACAACAGCGTGCTGACAGTAACGAATTGTACGATCGCGGGAAACTCCGCTCAAAATTCCGGTGGCGGATTTTACAATGCGTATGACGCCATGCTAAATCTTTACAACGCAATCATCGCCTTGAATACAGCAAATTCCGTAGCTGATATCTACAATTATGAGGGTGCCATTCTGGGCTTCAACAATCTCAGCGCATTCACCGCTTGGCACGGCGATTCCGACTACAACATCACTTACCAATCCACCCTGCCGCTTTTTGTCGATGCCGCGGCGGGCGATTACCGCCTGGCAGTCGGCTCGCAGGCGATCGACCGGGGCGACAACGCATACGCCGTCGCGGCGGGCATGGATAAAGACTCTCGCGATTTGGCGGGCAGCCGACGCTTTTTCGGTAGCGCAATCGACCTCGGGGCCTACGAGTTCTACGCGACGACGCCCATGACGGCCACCGGCGTCTTAATCACTTCGCAGCCGAATTACACCGCGACGCAGAGCGCGACGACAACGCCGCGGATTCACGAATGGCAACGATTCTGGCTCGAGCTCTGGACGGAAACGCAAGTCGTGGAGGGCGGGGAGTTTACGATCACGTATGACGCCGATCTGTTCGTGCCCGTGGCGGCCCGGGGCGTCAACGGCCTGGAGATGGTGCTCGGCGACGCGAAACTTG
Source organism: Thermoguttaceae bacterium (assembly GCA_031553595.1). Taxonomy (GTDB): domain Bacteria; phylum Planctomycetota; class Planctomycetia; order Pirellulales; family Thermoguttaceae; genus RGIG3701. Next base: position 137,125 of record JAVBLI010000005.1, read on the forward strand.
TGGCGGGAACGACGTCGCTCATGCAGCTGACGGTAACGCTGTGGCTGGATGGTGCGTATGTCGCCGGCGCCACGAAAATGCTCGGCGCGATCGAGTTTACCCCTGCAAAAACCGCCGTTTCTCCGGGGAAACAGCCGGGCGTCGCCGCGAAAGATATCCTGCACGATGCAAGCGAACATCCATGGCTGCGTGTGTCCGACGCCGAAATCCGAACGGACGTGTGGGCCGTGCCTTACGACCTGAACGACGATGGAAAAATCAACATTTACGACCTCATCGCGTTCGCGAAAACTTACGGCAACGATGCGTCGCTGCATTCCGCCTCCGACTTCAACGGCGACGGAAAGATCAACATTTATGATCTCATCGCGTTCGCGAAACAGTATGGCATGAATGCCACGGACGCCAAGACGATCACCATTCCCCGCATGGCGGCCGCTGGCGAGACGGCAGGCCAGCCGCTGAGCGAAACCACGCCTCCAGAAGTCGCGGCGATTCCCGACATTGCGCCGGAGCCGGAAACGCCGGAATCGCTGACGCCGGAAGTCGTGGTGGAAACACCACTTGCGCCAAGTACCGTGACGACGGATGACGCCCCGGCGGATGACATTACAGCCAAAGATATCATGACGGATGATATCACGACGGTCAATGACATCACGACGGGAGATCGCCTGGAGCAAGCAGCCGTCACAGCGATTTCGCCTTCCATTCAGACACTGCCGCCGCCGGAGCTGATATACGTCTCGCGCGTTGAGCCGATCATCGTTATTCCGTCGCAAGTGACTGAAATGGAAGAAGTTACGCCAACGGCACCGCTCGCCGACGTTATTTCGAATGCGATTCACCTTCCGCAGCCGCTGCGAATGCCGAAAGCGGCGGCGCAGCGGGACGTCCACTTATACTGGTCGGCGTACGAGGCCCCCGCTCATACCGGCGCACACACCGCCGCCGTTTCCCCGACCACGTATTCGCCATCCCGGCAGCGAGAAGCACTCGAGTTTCTTTTCGCGGAAGACGATGCCGAAGCGTTGCTTTTCGAAGCGGATGCTCATGTGACTCCCGCCGCGTTCCTCTGGCGCAGCATCTCGTAAAAGAGGACGGCGGCGCTGGTGGAGACGTTCAGGCTGTCGGCGATTCCCAGCATGGGCAGAGAAACAGCCTGGATGTCGGGGCCGCGGAATGCGTCCGTCAGGCCCCACGCCTCGCTGCCCAGCGCCACGGCACACGGGCGTGTGAAATCGGCCTGGGTGTAATGGATCGCGCCGTCCACCCGCGCGGCGAAAATCGCGATTTCGTGCCGCCGCAGCCACGCCAGCACCTCGGCCGGGCTCGCCACGCATACCGGTATGGAGAAAATCGTGCCCAGGCTCGCGCGGATGGTGTTCGGATTAAACAGATCCGTCCCGGGGGCGGCGAGGATCAGGGCCGAGATTCCCGCACCGTCCGCACTTCGCAGAATCGCACCGACATTTCCTGGCTTCTCCACCCCCTCAAGAATCGCGATCCTCGCCGGCTCGGCTTTCGGCAGGGCAGTGTAAATTTCTTCCAGCGTCCGCTCCACCATCCGCGCCACGGCCAGCACGCCATCCTCCCGCTGCCCGTACGCGATCTTCTCGAAAATCTTTGCAGGCACTTCCCAAAAGCGCATCTCCGGCGGCGCGTTTTTCATCACCTCGGCCAGCCATGCATGCGTTTCCTGAATCGCCAACTCCGGACAAAAGAAAATTTCCTCCACTGGAAAATCCCTCACCAGCGCCCTGGCCACCTCCCGCCGGCCGTCGATCAAAAACCGCCCCGCAGCACGCCGATGACGCCCATCGCGCAAACGCACCACTTCCTTGATTCGCGGATTCTGAAAACTGGTCAGCGGAAACATGAAAACCTCGCAACCGTATGCGAAAGACCCCGCGGCAAACGTCCGCGAGGTCTTTCAAAAAAAGGGATGGCCTGACGGCCGCCAAAATGATTATGCCTTGCGCCGCCTCGCCACGAACACGCCCAGCACGCCCAAAAGCAGCAGCGTCCACGTGCCCGGCTCCGGCACCTTGTTTGCGTCGAACGTGACCCAGAAATTATTATTGTCGTATCCAAAGTCCCAGATGTTGCCGCCCGCGAGACCAAAATTGAACAGCGAGCCGAGGATGTCTTCCATTGATTGCCCGCCCAGATCGACATTCTCCGCGGCGATCAGGTCAAACGTAATACCGTCCAGCGAGCGCGGATTGGCGGCGATGATTGCAAACTCCAGGCCGTCTGACAGATCCAGAGTGCTGAGCGAATCGAGAATGAACAGCGGATTCGCCGAGTCGATCGCATCCAGATCGAAGACCAATTGGCCACTGCCACCGATGCTGCCGGTGAATAGACCGGCGTTCGCGTCTGTGGCTTTCAACTCCAGCGAGCTGCCACTGCCAATCATCATCGCGTTGGTGATATTCCCGCTGGCAAGGTCCAGCACCATCGTCGTCCGGCCGTCGGGACGAATGGAACCACCATTGCCGAACGCGGCGCTGTTGGCCACCGTGATCTCGTCCGTAAATTCCGTTCCACCCTTATGCGTATTCGCGGATTCGAGGCGGAAGTTCGTGGTTCCTGCCTCGATTCGCAGCACACCATCGCCCGATGCGGTGCCGGTAAACGCGATGTTGCCCATGCCGTTGCCGGAAAGTGTAAAGGTGGCACCGCCGTCGATGTCGAAATTCGTCGCGATGGTCCGGTTTTCGGTCAGCGACTTGATCGGGCTGTTGGGGCCGAAGGCGAGATTTCCGTTGTCGTCAAGCGTCAGGGCGGAAAATTTGTTCATGTTGTTGAGCAGTGCCGCGAGGTTTCCGTCTGTCGTGCTGACCGGGGCGATGTCTCCGCCGACGTAGATGCCCAGCCCGAGATCGGCAGCCGCAAGTGTTTTTCCAACGCCGCCGCCACCTTGCCCGAGACGCACTTCCAGGAGGTATGTCCCACGGTCAAATGTCTTTGCCTCGGTGATGATGTATTGATTGTGCGTGCCACTGTCGACCAGAACCTCGGGCGTGCCAAGCGTCCCGTTGTCGGTGGGCGTGATCGTGACCAGGCCCCAGTCGTCGAAATTCTTGAAGAACTGAATCGGGGTGGCGTCGGCGGTGATTTCGAACTCAAGCGTGTAAACGTAGGTGCTCTGGTTACGCCAGAGGCCGGAGTTGTGGGAAAGCTTTTCCTCGTAAGCCTTGTCGGCGACGTCGCTCATGCTCCGCACAAAAAAGTCGGGCGCCGCGGTGACGCCCCGGAAAGTAGTGTTGTCCGTGCTACCGCCCGCGACGAATACCCGCCCCCAGTTTTGGAAGGTGTCGGCAACCATGCCGCTGTTGCCGGTAACGTGGATCGTTTTGCCGGCGGGGGCGCCCGCGTCGGTATTCACCAGCAGCTTGCCGCCACTGATTTCCAGCTCCCTGACGGAGTACATCGACGAATGCACCGTGGCGGTGCCAGCACCGGTTTTCTTCAGGAGAATGTCGCCCACGAACTGGACATCCGCCATGTTCCAATCGGTGTCGGAATTCAGCGAAACGGTCGCCTGCGTGCCGCCGAGATTGTTGATCCGCCCTTTGCCACCGGTGATTTTGGACAGAGTCACATCGTTTCCGTTGAGTTCCAACATATAGGGATTGTCGGCTCCGGAATTGTTACTGCTGCGCTGCTGCCCGAAGACCAGCTCCGTTCCCTTCGGCAAAGAACCGGTTGCGGCCAGCGTCAGGATCGCTCGCTCACTGTCATTGTTCCAACTTAGATAGGGCGATCCGATAATCGTTCGACCTTTATAATCGTTGTCCGGGCTGGAGAGCGTCAGCCGGGAGTTGCTGTCGGCCGCGAGAACGAAATCGCCACTGCCGATGATGGGCTTGGCGATATTCAGCGTGCTGTTGCTTGCCATTCGGAATCCGCCGCCTTGCCCTTCCACTTTCAGAGGGGTCTGGTCGGTTTCAGAACCGTACGTCAGATTGATGGTGGCGCTTCCGTTTTCATGGCCTTGAATGCCGATGATGGCCGCGTTGCGAATCGTCAGGTCGTTGCCGAAAAGATTGAAAGAACTGATCGACGTCAGCCCCGTCGTCTCGACGATTGTGCCACCGGTGTGGTAGGAAACCATGGCGGATCTTTGATAGGTGTTGTTTTCCCGGAGGCCTTTTCCACCGCCGGAGATCACCAGTCGGAAATCGTTCTGCGTGCCGCCGCTGACGCCAAAGGAGCCGCTGGCACCGACGGTGGTGAAGCCGTCGAAGTTGCCGGTGATGGTGAGCGTCGCGGTCTGGTCGGCAGGGACGTCGCCGGTGCTGATGATGACGCCGGTGCCGCCGAGATCGCCGATTTGCTGATTCCCGGCACCGACTTTCATCGTCGTGCCGGCTTCCAGACGCACCTGGCTAAACGCGGTGCCGCCGGTTTTCCTGAACTCGACGGTTCCCTCGTTGACCTCCAGACGCGAGTTGTCGAAGTTGCCGGTCGCGCCGCCGAAGGAAAGGACGCCCGCCGTGTTTTTCACGACCGTGATGTTGCGGGTGTTGCTGTTGCTGGTAATGCGTCCGTTGAACGTGCCGTCGGAAACCGTGAGCGTGGATCGCATGGGTGTGGCGGTGTCGCCGACGAGATGATCGGACTCGTTGCGGATCGTGCCCGCGCCGGTGAGCGTCGAGATCGTTTGGTTGAATCCGTTCATTTCGAAGGTGCCGGAGCCGTCGACTTCAAGATTCGTATTCGGCAGGGCGTTGTCGATTCCCAGTTTAACAACAACCCCTCCAGCATTGTAGGCGTAAAGCCCGGTGTAGCCCATAACCGTGTTTCCGCTATAGGTGTTTTGCTTCGTCAGGACGAAGGTTCCGTTGTCGCGGCCGAAGTACAGGTTGCCTACGCCGTGAATTACGCCGTTGATGGTGGTAGTGTCACCGTTCCAGCCTTTCCGCAGAACGGCGTTATTGGGGCCGATCTCGATGTCGCGATTGAAATTTGAATTGCCGTAATTGGTTCCGAAAGCCAAGGCGCCGCCGTTGATGGTCAGTGGGCCTGTACCCAGCGCCGCTTCCGTCTGAATGACGAGAATGCCCTGCACGATTTCCGTGCCGAGAGTGTGATAATTGGCGTTGCCGGTTGGCGTGATGTAGGTGTGGTCGTTGCGATTGACATCGAACACGAGCTTAAAATTGGAGAAAGCGCCGCCCACATTGCCGAGAACGCCGGCGTAGGTAAACCCGTTGGTCGGGCCGGTGATTCGTAGCACCGCGTCGGCGGCTTCGCCCCCGGCACCGTCTGAGTTGATGATCCCGCCGGCGTACGCCCCGTCGGTGATGTTGTTGGTCGTGAGGTCGACGCCGCCAAGATCGTATTGCGCCTGAACCGTCGACGCGCAAAGAACCAGCAGGGTTACAAGACAGATTACGCTTTTATTCCGATGGGTTTTTAGAAGTTGCATGACACGCTCCTTGTTTTTAGCCATTGGGGAAATGGCAGGATAGATCGGCAAAACGATAGAAAAATTCGTGGCAGGACACCATTAATTATATTCGCGACAAAAAGAAATGCAAGAGAATTTTAGCGAAAAAGTGAAAAAACGCATAGCCTTTAGATGATTTCGTCGAAAAGATCCTGGATTTTTTGCGTGTTTTTGACCGGGTCGAAGTGGGTTTGGACGCGGTTCTGCATGCGGATGCCCATGAGATGGCGGAGATCGGGGTTTTTCGTCAGCGTGTCGAGTTTTTCGGCCAGGGCCATCGTGTCGTCGACGGGGACGAGAAAGCCGGTTTCGTTGTCGGAAAGAATGTGGCCGGGGCCTTCGACCCGCGTGGAGACGGCGGGGATGCCGAATGTACCGGCTTCGACCAGCACCAGGCCGAACGATTCTTCTGTGGAAGTGAGCACGGCCACGTCGCCCACGGCCAGCAGCGGGCGGATGTCGGACTGGAACGGCACGATCCGGCAGACATCCACGAGATGGTTTTCGTTGATGGCCGCCCGCATCTCGGCCTCCAGTGGGCCCTCGCCGATGAAAAGCACCTCGACCGCATCCCGGTTCCGCATTTCCGCCACGGCACGAAGCAGCATCTGCGGATTCTTTCGCGGCGAAAACCGGCCCATCCACAGAATAGTCGTTTTTTCAGGCGATAGTCCCCACGTTTTTCGGATGGCTGCGGAATCGAAGGCCGCCTTTTCCTCGGCCGTGAAGCGGGAAGAATTGGGCACGACACGCGATTTTTCCTGGAATTCCGCCTCCATTTGGGGCGGTAGCAGGGTGTGGGCCACCTCTTTCGCGGCTTCCGACTCGAAAATCACCCGGGCATTGGAAGCGTAACAGCAGCGAGCCATCCACGGCAGAGAAAACCACCGCGGACGCATGTTTTCGCCCCGCAGCACCTCATGAATGTGATGCACGTGCTGCACGCCAGCCATCTTCGCGGCCATGAAACCCTCGAATAGCGCGATGGTGTTCGTGTATACCAGATCGATTTGATTTTTCCGGATGAAATCGGCCAGCCAGCGTACACGGAAGGGGATTTTCAAGCGGTTTTTCCATTCCCAGAAACTCGGCGTGTACAGCGCCCACCAGCTCATCGTGAGCACGTCGGCGGGAATACCCCGGCTGCGGGTCTGCTCGAGAAGCGGGCCCGGCGCGGCGAAAAAGACGTACGGCTCCACCCGCTGACGGTCCAGAAACCGCAGCGTGGTGTCGAGGCAGTACTCCGCGCCGCCCGCCAGGGCGCTGTGTCCGAGAAAGAGCACTTTTTTCATGGCAAGTACGAAAAAATAAAGATGCCGAAATTGCTTTCAGCATCTTGTTCGTTGTTTCAAGCGAATAAAACTGCGTGAGCAGGGATTATTCGTCGTCTTCCACAGCGGTGCCAGCAGCGGGTTTCGCGGCAGGTTTCGCATCGGTGACGGGTTTCGCGTCGGTGGCTTTTTCGTCAGCCTTTTCGGGAGCTTCGACGGGGGCTTTGCCATCGGTCGTCGGGGTTTCCTTCTTGACTTTATCTTTGCAGCCGACAAACAGGACCATGCTCAGCAGCACAGCGCAAATTCCAAATTTTTTCATTGTGATTCCTCCAGAATGGATGTTACAAATCTACTTAAACGAAACGCATTATGGCCACTCCATGAAATGATTTCGTCGGAGTTTCCTAAGCTTTAACTTCTATTCTAACCGCTTTTCTGATAAATTACCAGTATGCAGAATAAAAATTTCATCATTTTTTACAAAAAAAACGCTAAAAAATCAAAAATAATTTCAAAAAAAGTGAAAGATCCACTTCATTATGATAAAATACCGCCGGTTATTCACAAAAAAAGGCTAAAACGAAAAAACGGAATTTCATCTGGATATTAAAAAATCGGCATGCCCAGCGAGTGACTTAAGGCGGAAAAAGGAATCGGACGGTTTTTCCACGATTTCATATCTGCCGCGCAGCGTTGCAAGAGATGGGGTGTTTGTAATGCTGTATACTCTGGGATTCCGGCAAAAAACCGCAATAATAAAGTTGGGAGGCGTGAATCGCTCAGAGATCATTCCACGGTGGCCGTTTTCGGTGCGTCTGTGTGAAATAAACGCATGGGGATGAATGCTGGAAAGCCTTCTAGAAAACAAAACGAAGAGAACGAATTGTGTGCATGATAAATTTAATTTGTTTTGAATTGTTACACAGACAAAATGGGGTGTTTGCGAAACCTTTTCTGCCTTGACGAATGTCTCTTGCTGCATTATTATAGTATACGTATACAGGATATATTATTGGGGGAAATTGTTTTCGCGGCCGACATTCGGGGACGCTCTTCACGGCGGCGATTTTAGGAGAAAGGGAGCGCATTCATGGCGAGAAAAGTGATTCTGGATATCGATCCGGGAATTGATGACATTCTGGCCCTGTGTCTGGCCCTGTTCGATCCGCGGCTGGATGTGCTGGGCGTAACGGTCAGCGGAGGGCACGTGCCTGCCCAAGCGGCGCTGCGGATGGTGCAGGCGGTGATCGAATATCTTGACCCGCCCCGGCTGCCGCGATTGGGGGTGGGCGGGGACATGCAGGAGTGCGGCTTTCCCGAAAACCGCAGTTTCTGGGGGGCGTATATCCTGGACGAGCTGAATTTTCATGTCGCCGAGCTCTTTTGCACCCACCCAGCGGAGAAAATCATCGCGGATCTGATTCGTGCCCATCCGCGTGAAATTACTATTTTGTCGTGCGGGCCGCTGACGAATGTTGCGCGGACGTTCGCGAAGGAAGGCGACTTGTGCATGCTGACGCATCGGCTGGTGATGATGGGGGGGGCGATTTCGGAGGCCGGGAACGTTACCCCGGTGGCGGAATTCAATTTTTATCGGGATCCGCATGCCGCGCGGCAGATTTTCCGATGTAAGGCGGCGAAGACGCTCGTGCCGCTGGATGTGACGAATCGGGTGGTGCTGCATTACGACATTCTTGACGCCCTGCCGCCGGCGTCGACGAAACTAGGCGATTTTCTGCGGAAAGTCATTCCCCAGTCGCTGTATTCATACCGCCAGCATTTCGGGCTGGAGGGAATGTACGTCCAGGACGCGGTGGGGGTGCTGACGCTGACGCATCCGCATTTGTTCGGCAGTAAGATGCAGGCCGGGGATGTGGAGTGTGCTGGGGAATTGACGCAGGGCATGACGGTATTCGATCGTCGGCATACCACCACCTGGACGCAAAAGCTGGATGTGGTAACGGAGGTGGAAGTGGATCTGGTGAGGGAGCTGATCGTGGAAGGGCTGAATCGGGGTTAGGGTTTTGGGGAGTGAGGAATGAATGGATTGACAAAACGGGCGTGGCGCGTAAAATGTGGGGTGGCGGATGGTGCTGCCGGTCCGGTTTCTTTAGTGAAGTACGTTTCAAAGTACATTTAATGGGAAAGGTTTTCCATGATTCAGGTTTATAATACGTTGACGAAAACGAAAGAGGCGTTCGAGACGCTGGAGCCGGGGCGGGTGGGGATGTATCTCTGCGGGCCGACGGTTTATAAGCCCAGCCACATCGGGCATATGGTCGGGCCGGTGATTTTTGACGCCATCACACGCTACCTGGAATATAACGGGTACGAGGTGCGTTTCATCGTGAATATCACGGACGTGGACGATAAAATCATCGCGGAGTCGGCGGCGCGCGGCATGACCATGGCGGCTTTGGCGGATGAAATGACCGCCGATTATCAGGCGAATCTCGCGGCCCTGGGCGTCGACACCATTTCGGCCTTTCCGAAAGCCACGGAGCACGTGGGGAACATTATCGCGTTCATCGAAAAGCTGATCGCACAGGGTTTTGCGTACCCGGCGGACGGGGACGTGTATTTTGATGTCAGTAAATTTGCGGAGTATGGGAAGCTCAGCGGGCGGTCGCCGAAAGACATGCTGGGTGAGGGCGGGCTGACGGCGGGGCAGAAGCGGAATCTGGCGGACTTCGCGCTGTGGAAAGCGGCGAAAGCGGGTGAGCCGGCATGGGAGAGTCCGTGGGGGCCGGGCCGGCCGGGCTGGCACATCGAGTGCTCGGTGATGAGTCAGCAGTTGCTAGGAGACACGTTCGAGATTCACGGCGGCGGGCTGGATCTGGTGTTTCCACATCACGAAAATGAGGTGGCCCAGAGTGAGTGCTGCACGGGGAAGCCGTATGTGAAATACTGGATGCATAACGGGCTGATGCAGGCGTCGAGTGAGGTCGGAAAGCTCGGCGGGCGCAACACGCGTGAGGCGGAGGCCGGCGATTTGGCCTCGCAGGAAGACGGGAAAATCAGTAAGTCGAAAGGCGCCGGCGCGTTTCGGGAAATGCTCGCGGAGTTTCCCGGCGAGACCATTCGCTTTTTTGTGCTGAGCACGCATTATCGTCGACCGATCGATTTCAGCACCGAGCGCATTCGGCAGGTGGAGACGGGACTGGAAACGTTTTACCGCTTCTTTAAGCGCTTTCAGCGGGTGACGGGCGCGTCGTTTTACGCGCTGGATTATGCGGCTGGCCGTGCGGCGGAGGATGCGCTGGTGGCGGGGTTTGCGGGCGATTTCCTGACGTGGATCCGCGAAAAACGCACCGGCTTTCTGGCTGCCATGGATGACGATTTTAATACCGGCGGGGGAATCGGCGAGCTCTTTGAACTCGTGCGGCACCTGAACCGCTTCGTGGATGAAAATAAACTGGAAGGCATGGCGGAAGGGCCCGAGAAGGTGAAACTCGTCGCCACGCTCGTTGACGGCACCCGCATTCTCCGCGGACTGTCGGCCACGCTGGGCCTGTTCCAGAAAGAGGCGGTGAAGGCGGAAGACGCGGCGGCGGAAGATTTGCTGGTGCAGGGCCTGATGACGCTTCTGATCGAGCTTCGCGCGAATGCGAAAAAGGCGAAAGATTTCGCCACCGCAGATGCGATTCGGAATCAGTTGAAGGAACTCGGCGTTACGCTGGAAGACCGCCCGGGCGGCACGGAGTGGAGCAGGGGCTGAAAAAACAAAAAATAGTAAGAGTTTTTTGAAAGAGGTGAATCGGCGCAGCCGGGAGGGGAAAACAATTTTGCAAAAATGTTTTCCCCTTATTGATGCGCAAAACGGTTTTCTCACATTATCGCAGTTATTTGCGGTCATCATCATTCGGAGGCCCCCATGCAGACCATCGTCGTTTTCTTTGCCCTGGAGGTGGAATCCGGGAGTTTTGAGGACATGCTCTCGAACACGCGGCGGACGCAGGCGGACGGCTTTCACGTCATGCGCGGCCGGTTCGACTCGCAGGAACGGGAAGTTTTCGTCGTCCGCACTGGCGTGGGGAAAGACTGTGCCCGGCGAGCGGCCGAGGCGGTTCTGCAGGCGCATCGCCCGGACTTCGCGATTTCGGCGGGGTTTGCCGGGGGGCTGGTGCCGGAGTTGAAAAAGAATGATCTGTTTTTTCCGACCAGCGCGTGTGACGAAGAATTTCGGCTCATGGATCTGGACGTGCTGCCGGGAAAGATGCTGAAAACGCGTGAGGCCCGGGAAAACGCGGTGCAGGGTGGACGGCTGCTGACATATCAGCACGTCGTCGAGGATGAGCAGGAAAAGCGGCAGTGCAGTGAAAAGTACGGGGCGAAGGCCGCGGATATGGAGACGTACGTGCTGGCGGAGATGTGCCGGGACCGGGCGATTCCGCTTTATTGTGTGCGGGCCATCAGTGATTCGCTGGAGGACAAAATTCCGCAGGACATCCAGAAATTGATGCACCAGAAGTCGTTCATGTCGCAGCTCGGGGCGGCATTTCACACCGCGATCAAACGACCGGGAAGCGTGGTGGACATGGCGAAATTGCGGGCCGGGGCGATGAAGGCATCCATCCGGCTGTCGGAGATTCTTGAGGTTATGGTGAAGCAAGGTGGCAGGGAATAGGGTGTAGGGTGTGGGCTGGCGCGCCTCTGGCCCCACTTGCCATTCACCGCATTTAGCATTCACTCCACATCCTACATCCCATCCCCCATATCCCCCATATCCGCCACGACGCGCGCATAAAAAAACCGGCCGGAAGAAAACTCTCCCAGCCGGTTTCGATTTGTAATTTTCCGCGGAAAACTTATTTCACGGCGACGGTCGCGCCGGCGGCTTTCAGTTCGGCAGCCAGTTTGTCGGCGTCTTCTTTCGAGATGCCTTCTTTGACTTTGCCGAGGGCTTCGACGAGGTCTTTGGCTTCCTTCAGGCCCAGGCCGGTGGCGGCGCGGACGACTTTAATGACGTCGACCTTCTTGTCGCCAAAGCTTTCCAGGACGACGGCGAATTCGGTCTGCTCTTCGACCACAGCGGCTTCGGCGGCCGCGGGGCCGGCAGCAACCATGACAGCACCGCCAGCGGCGGCTTTAATGCCGTGCACGTCTTCCAGATAGTCGGCCAACTCTTTGGCCTGCTTCAGGGTCAGTTCGGCAATTTTGTCGCCCAGGTCTTTCGCCATCGCGGAGAATTCACGGATTTCTTCGGACATTTCATTATTCCTTTCGTTTAGTCGATTTTGCAAAAGCTGTTACTTCACTGAACCGTGTGGACGCGTTTCTCTCACACTCCGCGCATCCGCATTCGTCGGCCGGCCTCTCTCACACTCCGCCAAACCGATTCGATTCACCCGGTGAACCACTTTTACCTGATAAAATATAATGTATGATCATCCGCCCGGCTCACCCCAGACGGTAACGTTTTTTCAATTCACGCAAGCCGCTCGCATCCGGAAACCCGACGATCGTCGGCCCGCAACACATCCGGCGGAATTCATTCTTCCGCTTTGGAGGCGATCTGCCCGGCAACCGTGCCACCAGGGCCCAGCAGCGCCGCAGCCAGTTTCGACCCGGGGCCGAGGATCTGGCCCAGCAGCAGGCTGAGCTGCTCGGTGCGGGAAGGCCATTTGCTGACGGTCTTCACCATCTCGGCATCCAGACGCTCGCCGTCCATGACGCCGCACTTCGTGACCAGCAATTTCGCGAACCGCTTGTCTTCGGTCAGGGCGGTGACTTCCTTGGCCAAGGAAACGATGTCTTCACATCCCCAGCACAGGGCGGAGCTACCGCCGAGCGTCGAGAACAGATTGGCCAGCGACGAATCGGCCAACGCGCGCTTCGCCATGGTGTTTTTCACCACCATCATGTGAATGCCCTTGGCTTCCATCTCGCCGCGCAGCACGTTCGTGATATTCGCCGTCATTCCCACCATGTCGATCAGCAAGGCGTCCTGGACGCCGTCGAGTTGTTGCCGGACATGATCGGTAAGAAGATTTTTTACATACTTACTCATGGTTTATTCTTTACTTGCTATTAAACCGTAATTCGGTTCAAGTTCCGATTTATTAATTCGACTGAACACACACCCGTTACAATTGCACACGAACACCGGGCGACATGGTTGCGCTGATGGCGACGCCTTTGACATACTGACCCTTGGCCGTCGCCGGCTTGAGGGAGAGAATGAAATCGATAAATTTCTGGATGTTTTCACACAACTGTTCCTGCGTGAAATTCAGCTTTCCGACGATCGCGTGGACGTTGCCGCCGGAATCGTTACGGAACTCGACTTTTCCCGCTTTGTACTCCTGGATGACCTTCGCCACGTCCATCGTGACCGTACCGGCACGGGGGCTGGGCATCATGCCGCGGGGGCCGAGGATTTTACCTAACGGGCCCACCACACCCATCATGTCGGGCGTCGCGATACACACGTCGAAGTCCATCTTTCCCGCCTTGATGTCGGCCTGCAAGTCCACATCACCCACGATGTCGGCGCCGGCAGCGCGGGCTTCGTCGGCCTTCTCACCCTTGGCAAACACCGCCACTCGCAGCGTTCGGCCAATCCCGTGAGGCAGCACGATGGAGTTACGCACCATCTGATCCGCCTGCTTGGGATCAATTCCCAGCCGCATCGCAATTTCGACGGACTGATCGAATTTCGTCGTGTTGAACGTTTTCAACATGCTGACCGCCTCCGCAAGGGGGAGAGGCTTTTTTCCTGGCGCTTGAGCCGCCAGAGCTCGTATTCTTTTTGATCGCTTAGCCATTGCTTCCGCTTTCTTCTAATGAAACGCCTGGTTCACCGCCGGGAATGGATTTCCTTCGCCCGAGACGGCTTGCAAACGTTTTATGCTGAATTTTCTCTTTAGTCAATCACTTCCAGTCCCATGCTGCGAGCCGTACCTTCAATCAGGTGGCACGCATGCTCGGGATTCCTTGCATTCAAGTCGTTGGCCTTGCGCTTCGCGATTTCAGCGACCTGCGCGCGGGTGACTTTGCCGACTTTCACCTTCGGGACGTTTCCCGATCCGCTGACAATCCCGGCCGCCTGCTTCAGCAAGTCGACAGCCGCCGGGCTCTTCGTCTCCAACTCGAACGTACGGTCGTTGAAACAACGGACCACGACCGGGATGCGAAGCCCCATGTCGCCCTTCGTACGATCGTTGAACTGCGTGACGAACTGACCCAGGTTCACGCCGAACTGACCCAGCGAAGTACCCACCGGCGGGGCCGGCGTCGCTTTACCACCCGGGACGTGAAATCGGGCGACTCCTACCAATTGTTTTGCCATGATAACACCTTTTCTGATAAGCCGTGGAATGACGGGTGCGGCGGGGGGATAAAACTTCTCCGCAAACGCAGCCGGAACACGACATTTTAGCCTGAATCTGTAAAAACCGACGGCTTCTACAGGAGTTCAATTTGCCAGTACTCAAGCTCCACCGGGGTGCTGCGTCCGAAGAAGTTGATCATCACATTTACGCGACCACTGGTCGTGTCGATGCTACTGACCTCGCCGTCCATGTTTTCGAAGTTCCCTTCCTTCACCTTCACACGGTCGCCAACCTGGAAACCGATTTTCAGGGCCGGGGCTTCTTCTTCCTTCTGCTGCTGGCTGGAGAGGATGCGGTTCACTTCTTCCGGGAGCATCGGCAACGGCTTGCCTCCGGCGCCGGCGAAATCGCCGATACCACTGGTCTGCCGCACCAAATACCAGGTATCCTCGGTGATCGCCATCTGCACGATGATGTAACCGGGATAAAGCTTGTGTTTCGTTGTTCGACGCCGCCCATTGCGGACTTCAGTAACAGACTCAATAGGAACAACGATCTGGCCGAAATACTCGTCTAGATTCGCGATTTTGGCACGTCGCTTCAACGTCGCGGCAATCGAATCTTCACGATTGCTTTGCACTTTCAGGATGTACCATTCCATCGCGGGAGCTTCGGACACGGACTCGGCCTCGGCCGCTTCGACGGGCTTGCCGTCCGGCGCGGTTTCTTCGATTTTCAGTTCTTTCGATGATGAATCATCCATTCAAAGGACTCACTTCTCTCAGAGGCCAGGTTTCCTAATAACGTCAGTTGACTGACTGCCACATTTGCGTCTGTGGTCGAACGGGGTTTCAGGGGCCGCTCTTAAAACGATTCCTGAAAACGTTGTATTATAACGTACAATGCGATTTCCGCAAGGGGTCACGCACTAAAAATTCCTATTTTAATGAAAAGCATTTTCATTCCGGTGCCGATCCATGCGAACATAGTGGTAATGCCCAGGTCGAAGAGGAATAAAATGATCGCGAGGCTGAACATGACGAAAATCACGACGCCAACGCTACGAATCAATTCCGGCCTGCTCGGCCAGGACACTTTTCGCATTTCCGCTTCGACGTGGATCAGAAAATCCGCGAAACGGTGAATGTGCACCAGGCGGAAGCTGAACCACGCGAAAACCAGCGTCATGAGAATTGGAATCAGCGACCGTAGCGTCACCAGGACGATCTCGGCCGTTTCTTCGGAAAGCCTATTCGTAATAAGCTTCGGCGCGAAGTTATTCATCGACATCGCGACCGAATACACGAGGCCCATCAGGATAATAAACACCACCGCGGCGGTCGTCTGACGGACGATTCTCCCCTGGGTGCGTTTATATAATTCGGTCGAAAAAAAGCTGTCCATCCGAACCTCCGATGTACTGATACGCCTAGATAATACGATAAATTGTAGCAGGGGCGGAAGGGCTCGAACCCTCAACCTGCGGTTTTGGAGACCGCTGCTCTACCAATTGAGCCACACCCCTGGGAAATGGTTCATGATGAACGGTAAATGTTGAATTCAACCAGCGAGCTTCCAACTTTCATGAAAAGTTTATCAAAAACTTTCCATTTGTCAAGAGCAGGCGACTCGATAATTCAATTCATCATTCACCATTCACCATTTATCATTGTTATTCGATGACCTTCGTCACGACGCCGGAACCGACCGTACGACCACCTTCGCGGATGGCGAAACGGTTTTCGTTGTCCATGGCGATGGGCTCGATCAGCTCGACGGTCATTTTCACGTTATCGCCGGGCATGCACATTTCGATGCCTTCCGGAAGAGTGACTTTGCCCGTCACGTCCGTCGTGCGGAAGTAGAACTGGGGGCGATAGCCGGTGAAGAACGGCGTCGTGCGGCCGCCTTCTTCCTTCGAGAGGATGTAAACCTCGGCTTCGAAGCTGATGTGAGGGGTGATGGATTTCGGCTTGGCCAGAACCTGACCGCGCTGAATTTCTTCACGCTTCACGCCGCGGAGCAACAGACCGACGTTGTCGCCGGCGATGCCCTGGTCGAGCATTTTCTTGAACATTTCAACGCCCGTGCAAACCACTTTACGGGGCATATCGGTGTAACCGACAATTTCGACTTCGTCGCCGACTTTCACGACACCGCGCTCGATACGACCGGTGGCGACCGTGCCGCGACCTTCGATCGAGAACACGTCTTCGACGGCCATCAGGAACGGCTTATCGTTTTCACGGGGCGGATCGGGGAAGTAGGTATCCAGAGCATTCATCAGCTCGCCGATGCAGGCAGCGGCTTTGGGATCGGCGGGGTTGTCCAGGGCCGGCTTCGAGGCACCGCGGATGACAGGAATGTCGTCGCCGGGAAAGTCGTACTTCTCGAGCAGTTCGCGGACTTCCATTTCGACCAGGTCCAGCAGCTCTTCGTCGTCGACGAGGTCGCACTTGTTGAGGAACACGCAGAGGTTGGGCACGTTGACCTGGCGGGCCAGAAGGATGTGCTCGCGCGTCTGGGGCATCGGGCCGTCAGCGGCGGAGACAACGACGATCGCACCGTCCATCTGTGCGGCACCGGTGATCATGTTTTTGATGAAGTCGGCGTGACCGGGGCAGTCGATGTGAGCGTAGTGCCGGTTTTCGGTCTCGTACTCGACGTGCGCCACCGCGATAGTGACCGTCTTCGTCGCGTCACGGACGGTACCGCCCTTGGCGATGTCCGCGTACGACTTCACCTTCGCCAGGCCTTTCTGGGCCTGCACGGCGAGGATCGCACTGGTGAGCGTCGTCTTGCCATGGTCGATGTGACCGATCGTTCCCACGTTGACGTGGGTCTTGGTACGTTCGAAATTTTCTTTTGCCATTTGGTTACCTCAAGATATTGGTTGAAAAAGTTTTGAGTTTCAAGTTTTGAGTTCGTGCCAGCACTGCGGGAACCGTTCACCGCGGCTGCGTTCGAGTTTTAAGCACATAAATATTGCGAAATACTTATACTCGGAGCCGCTAGGTTTTCCCGCCTGTCCGCCGCTTACCCTTCGGGAAAACGGCTTGCTGCTTGGCAGGGGACGGAATTTTCAAGCGGTTTGGGTATAGGCCGAAAACTCAAAACTTTCAGAGCTGCCAATGGGAATCGAACCCATGACCTCATCCTTACCAAGGATGTGCTCTACCGACTGAGCTACAGCAGCTTTCGAAAGTGTAGAGTGTAGAGCGTAGAGTGTAGAGTTTATCAAGCTCGATTCTTGCCATCATTATGTGGCACAATCCGCCGGGTGATGAACTCAATACTTTACACTTAATACTCAATACTTTTCTTCCGGCCCGCTACGGCCGGGGTTTCGTTATGATGTTACATACACAACGAAGCGGGTGAAGGGAATCGAACCCTCGTCTTTAGCTTGGAAGGCTATGGCTCTACCATTGAGCTACACCCGCGGCGCCCGATGGGCGGGTGTAAAGTGTAGAGTGTAGAGTGTAGAGTGAGTGGCTCGGCACTGCCAACCAAAGCGGGAATGCCGAACGACTTACTCTACACTCTACACTTTTCACCCTACACTTCCAAAAATGGTGGAACGTGGATTCGAACCACGGAAAGCATTGCTAGCAGATTTACAGTCTGCCCCCTTTGGCCACTCGGGAACTCCACCGGTAAATACCTTAACCGTTTGCGTTTTTCATCCTCGCCAAACCGGAAGCCGAATTTCCCGAAGGGTAATCGGCGGGTAAGCGAAAAAAGACTGCGGTTCCAAGGTTTAAAAGCTGGTTTTCAACAGCCAGAGCTAGCGGTGGGACTCGAACCCACAACCTGTTGATTACAAATCAACTGCTCTGCCAATTGAGCTATGCTAGCTTCACTCATAGCTTGTATGTAGGCACTATCGCCCACACCACTTGAAACGAATTATAGCAACTTTCCATCGCATGACAAGGGGGACGAATGCTCCTTTTAGAAAAATTATTGGCCGGCATGCCCTCTGCGACAGAACAAAAAAAGAGCGGCTCGCAAACCGCTCTCTTTCGTATTTCCTCGTGCGTGACGACGCACACGTGTCGACAATTAGCGACCGTTGGCCTGGGGCACTTTCCCCATGGCGGCCGGCACGCTTTTCTTCACCGCCGGCGTGGGCTGCTGCGACTCGACTACGCGCTCGTTCATGATGATTTCCTGCCCATCATAAGGATCGCCGGGCAGTCCACCCGTCTGCGGACGCACCTGGGCGGGGTAGGGCTGCGGGTCCGCCATGTCGGCGTTCCAAGGGAATTCGGAGTACATCCGGTAATTGTACGGATTACGATAGTAGTAGCCGTGGAAAGCCGGGTAGCGGTGAATCGTACGGGCATTTCCGGGATAACAGCCGTAACGGGGGGTGTAATTCGTTTGCGGCATGGGGCCCCACCAGTCGGTCACGGGGCCTTTCGGCTGCCACCCGCCATCCGGGTCGACCCGCCCGCCGTGATGCCCGTCACTTGTCACCCCCACGTCCTGAGCGCAATCCTGCGATTTCGTGGTCATATATCCAGGCCCCTGCGCCCGAAGCTCCCCGGATACCGCACACATATACACGAAAGCCAGTGCCGCCGCACCAAACAAAAGCCCCTTTTTGCCGAAAATCACGTTCATGATCAGAATCCTCCGAAGGTCTGTGTGAAAATTCCGCCCCCGCCGGCCGTTACGAAAACACGGCCGGTCCGGTAAAAGCGAAATTGTTTGAAGTATTCAACAACCATCAGTTAAATCGGGTGTTATTGCCGTTACAATCAGCATAATCGGCGAAAAAGGCAGGGATTCTTCAGAAAAAGCAGCGGGATGGTTCGCATAAACGCCGTATTTTGCTCATTCTTTGCAGAGTTGGGTTTCGCGGCGCGTTCTCCCACCGGGAAACTCACGTATAAATCAAAATAAAAATAAAAATCAAAACGCCGACGGCCGCAGCGATCGACCACATTAACCAGGCTTTCGCCATTTTTGTGTCCCGAAGCGTGTCGCGCTGCATTTTTTCCTTCTGATACTCAAGACTTTTTTCAAAGCGCAGCACAAACTCCTTTTGACACTGCGGGCAAACCGCCTCTTCTCCCAGAAAATCCCGCGTGACTTCCAGAATGTGCCCCGACGGACACGGAATATGAAGGTACGAAACCGTCGTCGCCGTCTTCGGGGCGGCAAACTGCGCCGCAGAATAATCCGTTTCCTCGGCGATGAAAGGACTGGATCTCGCGCTGAAATCCAGCGGATTATCCGAAACGGGCGTTTTCGGAGCGAATAAATCGGAAAGCGTCTCTCCGCCCGCAGCGCCCGTGTTCGTGACCGGTGGCGGCGCAACCGTCGGCGGCTGGGGAGTCGGCGGCGGAATAATGAACTCCATTTTGCACACCGGGCACGCGATCGTCACGCCCGCCTGGGCCTCCTCCGCCTGCAAAAGATGCCCGTTCGGACAATAAAACTGAAACACCATGGCCCACGCTCCTTCACTATAATATATTATACGCTGTATTTTATATAAAAAATTGCATCTTTGCAGCCTCCGCAGCCACGCAAAGGAGCTTATTTTCTCCATTTTCACTCCGGCGGGAGGAGAGAAGCATATGCGAAAAACACACGCCCGTATATTATATCACATTCGCATGAAAAATACACACTTTTGCCAAATAAATAATGGAAAACGCTTTCGGAAATCCCCTTTGACGAGGTTTTTTCGAAAGCGTCTGCTGATTTTCAGCCGGCCTGGCCCACCGGGACATGCGGACGGCACTCCACCTTTTTCACTGACCGCCGTCAAGTGGCTCCACCTGAAAACCGACCTGCATCCACCCGTCATGAATCGTAACGGAAATCGGCCGCATCTGCATTTCCCGCAACTCACCGACCCCATCTACCGGTTTTTTTGTGTCATTTTTCGGATTTAAGGGAATGGTTTTCAGCTCGATTTTCTCTTCAAGGAGGCTTTTCAGTTGACGCGCAATCACACGGCGAAGTGTCGTCACGCTGGAGGGGAGCTGTTTATCCACTTCCGGATCGAAACCGGGCGGCAGCAACTCAAAATTCCCGTCGCGGACAAGGAAAAATTTCCCATCTTCCTGCACGAGATTATATGCCACGGTGATCCGCATCGCCGGGTACGATTTTTCATTGCTGATGAACTGCTTTCCATAAATCGAGACCACGATTTTTCCATCCGCAAAACTCGCGATAACAGGAAACTGACTTGAGAATTCAATTGCTGGCGGCTCATCATCTCCTTCCACCGATTTCTCGCCGTCAGCCGCTTTTTCGGCGGAATGAAGCCATTTCGGGGCGGATTTTTTGAACTGCTGAGCGGCTTTTTTGTCGAGGAGCATTCCAGAAAAAAAACCAGTGCAGATATTCTGGATGGCCGACTCGTGCAAAGAAATTTGAACATCCGCCGACCCCTGAGAATTCGCCGGGGCGGGCGGGGCGGAGGAGGCCGTTAATCCCTTCATGGTGCTCAGCGACGATTGCAGGGTTATCTGTTTATCATCTGAGTACATCTGCGTCTGCGAAAACATGATTCCCCGCGGTTCAAGCTGTTTCCGCAGATCCTGATAAACCCCCTGATTTATTTTTTGGATCGGGGCTTCTAGGGACTGATTCAGACGATTTTCTATTCTGGCGGCATTTCGGGCCGATAAGGTGCGCTGCGTCTGGCCTTTCTGCTCATGCGCCCGCCGCTCGGCCACTGCCTGCCCCATGCGCCCGCTCACGTTCACCGAGGTAATCTGGGAATCCGTGTTAATTTCGGCACGCGCTTTCGTTGCCGCGACACTCTGGTAATCCATGAACAGGGTTTTATTGGCCGAGATGTTACTGACCGACTGGCTGCGGACCGTGGCCGGCCCCTGCGTCGCGACAGTCGACCCGCGGGAGACGCCTTCCAGCTGAATGCGAATCTCCACCTTTTTATCATTCGGCACGGGGAAAACCTTCAGCGCCCCCTCGAAGGTCGCGGTGCCCTGAATATTCGCCTGCCCCACCACTTCTCGGATGGTCTGGGGCTCATTCAATTCTTTCGTCCCGTAACGCTGGAAAAGGGTGCCCGCCACGTCCACCATGAAGTTCGGCTGATTCCACTGCTGGCGGGTTTTTTCGACCAGCTCGGCCGACTGATCCGTCCAGTCCATCCAGCGCAGGCACGCCTCCACCGCTCGCCGGGTGTCGGTGTGCGGATTTTTGGAGGCTTCCGCCGTCAGCACCGCCAGCATTTTTGTGACGCGCTGATACATTTCTTTCGCTTCATCTGGTTTCGCGCGAACCGTCATCACGGTGACGTATTTTTGGATGGCTAGGCGAAGATCCGCAAAGCTCGCCAGCTCCAGTCCGAAAGCCCCCGAAGAAAGACGGGAATACGCATTTTCCAGGACATAAATATCCGGTAACCCCGGTTTTTTCATTTCCCGGCTCATCGCGTCCCAGTTCAGCCGCTTTTTCCAGGTGTTTCCTTCCACGCGATTCGTGTTAAACCATTTTTCCAGAGCCTGCATCGAGCGGATGATCTCGGCTTTCGATTTTTGAACCGCACCGTTTTCCGGCACCTGAAACGCGTCCACCGCTTTTTGCCACTGCTGCGCAAGACTTAAAAATGCGTCTTTTTCATAATCCGCGGCCGTGACATTCCTCAGTATTTCATCGGGATTCGGTTCCACAAGCAATTTTTTCAGGGATAACGCATAATCCGGCAGCGGCGGCAACGATAATTTGGAGGCCACGTCGTCCGGCAGCGCCGAATCCGAAACGGAACGCGAAAGCACGAGATCCGACTGGACGTACACCTCCTGGGAAAGAGATGCAGTGGAAGAATCCGCCGCCCGGGCGGAATTTTCATACAGAAGTGTCACAAAAACCGCGGTCAGAACGGCCCACCCGACCAAATATATTTTTTTAAAGGGCATAAACACTCCTTGACTTTCAGGCACTGACTTTTTATCATGTAATGACACTTATTTTTTATCCGCCGCGTTTTGCAGGGGCACATTCACTCCGTTCAGGGGAAATGGTATAAAAAAATAATGTGTTTGATCGTAACACTCATTGTAATAATCGGAAAAAACAGCACATGTGTTCCCACGTAATCGCATAAAAAAGCAATTTTTCAGTCACATTGAAATCAGCGGCTCTAAATGCGTCGATTGTAGGAAGGATTGCGATTTTTCCGTTTTTGCAAATTGCATGACTTGCACCCATCAGTGTACCATCATTGCTTCCAGGTGGAAGGAGTGAGGGGCCGAATGCACATGAAATTTCCACGCGATTTTTCGCTCTCCCTCAAAAAATGGAAGACGGCGTAAAATATGAAAACTTTCCTTGTTATCACGCTCGGCTGTAAGGTGAATCAGTATGAGAGTGAGGAGGTTTCGCAATTTTTGCGTCACCAGGGATACACGCCTTTTAAAAGGGCCCTTGCGGACGCGAAAGACGGAGTGATGGCGGAATTGGATCTTTGCATCATTAACAGTTGTGCCGTCACCGCGGAGGCGGAGGCGAAAACCCGGAAGACCGTCCGCCAGATCATAAAACGTCGTACGCCGCGGCGTGTTCTGGTTTTCGGGTGTGCGGCCGCGCGAAATCCGGAAATGTTTCGCGAAATCCCGGGTGTGACGGACGTGGTGACCGCGGAAGAAACCGGCGGAAACCGCGTTTCGGCGGTGGTGGGGTGTCTGTGTGGCAAGGAGGAATGGGGCGAATACGCGAAAAATGCGGTCGGCCTAGAGGGTTTCGGAGAGCGGCACCGGGCGTATGTTAAAATCCAGGACGGATGCCGGCAGTTTTGCACGTACTGTATCGTGCCGCACCTGCGAAAAACCTTATCCAGCGTGCCAGTGGAGGAGGTGGTCTGCGAGACGCGGGCGCTGGTCGCGCGGGGTTACAGGGAAATCGTGCTGACGGGGCTTCATCTGGGGTATTACGGCCGGGGAATGCGCAGCCGTGCGGAGGCGGACTGGCGCGGGGCGGGTGCGGAAGGAGTGCTGAGAACGGATGGCGTTTCGCTGGCCACGGTGGTGCGTCGGCTGACGGAGTTATCGGGGGATTTTCGCGTGCGGATTTCCAGTCTGGAGGCGGAAGAGGCCACGGATGAGCTGATCGCGCTGATGGCGGCGCATCCGGGGCGTGTATGTCCGCACCTGCATTTGTCCATGCAGAGCGGCGCGGATTCCGTCCTGAAACATATGAACCGTCCCGGCACGGCGGAGGCGTTTTTCACGCGGTGCATGGCCGCGCGACGTGCGATTCAAAATGTGGCGCTGACCACGGATATCATCGTCGGCTTTCCCGGCGAAACGGAGCGTGAATTCCTGGAAACGTGTGAAATGGCCCGGAAAATCGGCTTTTCGAAGATTCACATTTTTCGTTTCAGTCCTCGGGAAGGCACTCCCGCAGCGGGCATGGCGGGGCAGGTGCCGGGCGAGGAAAAGCAGCGGCGGGCGGCGTATTTAGCGGAATTGGAAGCGGAAATGCGGCGGGCATTTTTTGAACGCCTGCTGGGCGCGGAGATGCAGGTGCTGGTGGAAAGCACGCGTTTCGCCGCCGGAAAATTCGCTCTCCGCGGTACGTCCGAGCGTTACGCGCCGGTCATGTTTCATGCGGCGGAGGATTTACAGGGCCGGCTGGTGGGTGTAAACGCCGTGCGCGTCATGACGGAGGAGGATGGCATTTTCGGCCGACTTTCCGACGATTCATGAAACCCGCATGGCTTGTCCACGGGAGAAAAAGTGGTAAAATAAAGGAGAAAAGAGGGCCGTTATGTCCATAAAAATAAAACGCGTGCTGAGTGTTCCGTTCATGGAGAACGGGTACATCGTGTATGATGAGAATAATGAAAAGCGGGAATGTGTGGTGATCGACCCCGGGCTGGATCCGATTAAATTTGCGGCAGTGCTGGAGGAAAAGGAGCTTACGCCGGTGGTTTTTTTATGCACGCACGGACACGCGGATCACATCGCCGGGATCGGGCCGCTGAGAGAAGTGTTTCCGGACGCGCAGATCGTCATGGGCGCGGAGGATGCGAAAAAACTCACGGATGCTTACGAAAATCTCTCCGCGATGTTCGGCATATCGCTTACCGCGCCGCCGGCGGACATGGTGTTATTCGCGGATTTTGCGGACACCGGGAAAACGGCGGAGACGCTGCATTTCGCCGGCCTGGAATTCGAAGCGCGGCGTACTCCAGGGCATTCCGCGGGCCACACGGTGTTTTGGCTGAAGGGGTGCGAGCCGGATGTGGTTTTCGTGGGAGACCTGATCCTTGAGCAGAGCGTGGGCCGCACGGATTTTCCGGACGGGGATTTTGATCAGCTTGCCGCCAGCATCCGCCAGCAGATTTACACCTTTCCGGACACCACCATCCTGTACCCCGGCCACGGCGATAAAACCACCGTCGGGGTGGAAAAACGCCTGAATCTTGCCGTTCCCGCGGTGGAGTAAATTCACAAGAAACAGCAGCCGGGAATGAAGCTGAACGGAGTGTAGCGGAATGACCGGATAGAAGCGGTGAATGTCCGGCTATTTTAATCGGCCATCCGGAGATGGGGAGTAAGTTTCCACTTCTGATCCTGTCATTCCGCTTCGCTTCATTCCCGGCTGCTGTTTCGTGAATCCATGAACCTGGTAACTGCCCCAGGACATTAAAGGAACCGACAAAAAATGAAAATCACCACCGCCGCCATCCTGTTTTTTTCACTTAGCACGCTCATGTTCTTTGCGCATCCGGCGGTGGGTGTCCGCGCGGATGAAGCGCCGCAGATGCCGGCGGAGTCCGTGTCTGCGCCCGCTTTCCAGGCGAATATTCTCGCCGAGGAAGATGTGTATCCGCTGCAGGAGGCGGGGAACGGGGCGGGGCCGCTGTGGTGCCGGAGTTCTTCGTGCGTGGCCCGGATGGGCGAAACGGTTTATATCACGGGGCTTACGGTGCTTCCGGACGCGAAACCGCTGAATAACTGTCAGTGGACGTTCTTTCGGCGGAGTGACGAAAATCCGGATGACGCAAAATGGCAGCTCCTTTATACTGACGCCGCCCGGACGCGCGAGCCGGCGCCGCTGGCCGTGCTGCCTGCGCAAAATCTGCTGTTCATTTCCGCGCACCCCACGCTGGTGGCGGACCCGGAAGTGTATGATGGCCCGGCGAAACCGGAAATCGTGCGTGTGAAACTTCCGGCGGAAGATGCCGGTGATGCGGACGCTCATGCCGCGCTGAAAATGGATGACCGTTTTTCGCCCGAGTGGGACGGCGAGCCGCGTTTTCAGTCGCACACGTACCGGAATTTCGTCGTGGACGCCGGGCGTGGCGAGCTGCTGCTGTTCCAGAATGACGGGTATACGCACGGGGTGTGGACGCTTTTCGTTGCGGACGGCGAAAACGTGGCGAAAGGCCGGCTCGCGTGGCCGTGGGGAGACGCGTTCGTGAAGCCCGGGCCCATCCGCATCTGTTATCCGGTGATTTCGCTTGCCGACCGCCGCGTGTTTCTTTGCGGTGTCAGTGCCCATCCGGAGCCGAATCCCGAGTGGAAAGTTTATCGAAAAGAACTCACCGGCAGCGACTGGGATTACGACTTAAGCCGCCTGTTCTTCACCTGGACGGAAGACGTCACCACGGCGGAATTCGCGTCCTGGCTGGAGCTGGCCACCTGCGAAAAAACCGGCGGACGGATTACGGTCTGCGACATGTTCATCGCGCCGGACGGGGAGACGGTGCACGTTCTCTGGACGCAGACGGACATCGACACGCGTCTGCGGGAGAAGTTTTTTCCGGACGCCCGTCAGGAGCATTCTCTCCGGCATGCCGTCATCCGCCGGGGGGAGGTGCTGCGGCAAAACGTCCTGCACCGCTGCGGGGAAGGGCAATGGAAGCCGATCTGCCACGCGGCCCAGTTTCACCCCACGCCCGACGGCAGGCTTTTCATCCTGTACAATCTCGCCGGCCTGGAAAACGACGACGGAAAAAGTCCCGTGCGGCAAGTGAGTGAAAACCGCCTCGCCGAACTGAATCAGGACGGCTTTTGCGGCGAATCGCAAATTTTACCCTTCCGGGAAGCGTTCACCCAGTTTTTCACCGCCACGCCGCGCACCGGAAACACGCCGTCCTTCAAAATCGACATCCTCGGTCACTCCGACAACCGAAAATCCATCCGTTACGCGTGCGTCGAAATCATTCCACATTCCTAATTCCTATTTTTCCTATGCCGCACATCATCTTATCCGCCGACCGTCTTACCGTCACCCTGCCCGGGTGTTTCGGAAACACCGCCGCCGAAACGCCCGGACTGGACCGCCTGGCCACCGTAACTTGCGTTTTTGACAGGGTTTACGCTGAGGATGCGGATCCGCATGCAACCCTGCAAAAAATGTGGGATTCCCTTTCCCCCACGGAGTTTCCTCAGGCGCGCCTGCTGCTGACGGATGATCCGGCGCTTGCGCCGCACGCGTTTTTCGACGATTTTCTTTGCGTGGAGGATGACGCGGATGTCCCGGCGTTTAAGGCACTTCTGGAAATGACGGACGCCGTGACGGCGGAGATTTCAGACGTGTTTTTGTGGTGCCACACGCGTGAGCCCGAGCTGGAAACGTTGGACGCGTGGGTAGCGGAGCACACCGAAACGCTCCGGGCCGTGCTCGGCGTGCGTGGGCTGGCGGTGCGGAAAAACACCGCGCCGGACGCTCCGCAGCAGGACATTCGCCGCAACATGCTGCACCATCAGGAAATCCAGTTGCCGTGGTGGATCGCGTTTCCCGAACAGCCGGAACTGGCCTGCACGCGCATGCATTCCCTGCTGGCGGCAAGCGATTTAGGCCGGATTTTGCGGGCCGAGCACCCGATGAATGTGCGGCGCGAGGCGGTGATCATTACCGACGCGCCGCGATGGGCCGTGGCGACCGAAAAATGGTTCCTCACCGGCGACGACCGTCTCGACGTGGAAAAAGACCATCCCGGCGAGCTGTACCTCAAGCCCGACGACTGGTGGGAGCAGAACGACGTGGCCGACCGCTGCCCGGCCGAGATGGAAACACTTCACGTGATAAGAGAAAACTAAGCTTCCGAATTTTCACTCAACACTCAACACTTAACACTCACCATTCCCATGAAGCACATCCTCACCATCTTCATCATTTTCTGCGCCGCCATCACCGCCCATGCCGCGGAGGTCGGCGACACCATTTTCCGTGAGGCGTTCACCGCCGACGCGATGCCCGCCGGGGCGACGGTTTCCAACTCCGAGTACGTCCGCGTGCACGACGGCAGCCTGGAGGTGACATTGCCCGCCGACGGCAGGGAGCGTAACGCCTGCATGACGATTCCGCTGCCCGTGGAAGAATACCGCGGTCTGCGTGTGCGTGTGAAGGCCCGCGTGAAGGCGGAGGATGTGGCCGTGCCGCCGAACCCGTGGAACGGCATCAAAGTCATGCTCGTGCTCGACGCGCCGCACGGGAAGCAGTGGCTGCAAAAAGATGGCCTGCACGGGACGTTCGACTGGCAGCCCATCCGTTTCGACGCCGCGATCGCGCCCGATGCCGTGTCCGCCACACTCGTGCTGGGGCTGGAAAACACGACGGGCCGCGTGATGATCGACGACATTCAAATCACCGTCACGGGCAAACGCTGCGTGGTGCCGCAACAAGTGCCCGCCCATGATCGTCCTGTGTACCGCGGGCACACCCAGCCCCGGCTGCGCGGCGCGATGATCAGCCCCGGTAATTTCGGCCCCGAAGACATTCAGGTTCTTGCCGGCAAGTGGAAAGCGAACCACGTCCGCTGGCAGCTTCTCTGGGCCGGCTTCCCGAATGGCCCCGCCGACACCGCAACGATCGCGGAGTACGAAGCGTGGATTGAGGCGCAGTGCAAACTGCTGGACGCCATGCTGCCGGAGTGCAAAAGATACGGCGTTTACGTCTGCCTCGACCTGCACACCCCACCCGGAGGCCGGCTGCCGGGTTCCGAAGGGAATGCGATGCCGCTCTTTCAGAAAAAGGAACTCCAGGACACATTCGTCGCGGTGTGGAAAAAACTGGCTCTGCGATATAAAGACGCCGAGATGATCTGGGGTTACGATCTGCTGAACGAGCCGGTGGAGGGCGACATGCCCGACGACGGCACGGTTTTAAATTGGCACGCCCTAGCCCTGAAAACCGCGAAAGAAATTCGCAAAATCGACACCAGCCACGCGATTATCGTCGAGCCGGCCCCCTGGGGCGACCCCAACGGACTGGACTGGTTCCAGCCGTTCGACCCAGCCGAAGTGCCGAATGTGGTGTACAGCGTGCACATGTACATCCCACATAAATTCACGCACCAAAACGTTTACGATAAGATAACGCCGATCGAATACCCTGGCGAAATCGACGGCAAGCATTGGGATAAAGACGCACTGCGGGCCGCACTGCGTGCGCCGCGGGAGTATGTCCGCGATTACCATGTGCCCATGTATATCGGCGAGTTCAGCGCCATCCGCTGGGCCCCGGGTGACAGCGCATATCGCTATTTACGCGACTGTATCGAGATTTTCGAAGAAGAAGGCTGGGACTGGGCCTACCACGCCTTCCGCGAGTGGGACGGCTGGAGCGTCGAGCACGGCCCGGACAGAAACGACAAAAAACGGGCCGCCGAGCCCACTGACCGCGAACTGCTGCTGCGGAAATGGTTCGGGGAGTAATGCGGAATGCAAGAGCGGTTACCGAGTTAATGCATTCAAGACACAGCAGCCGGGAATGGAGCGGAACACAGTGACGCGAAGAGACCGGAGCGAATCGCGGAAATTTTTCCCACTTCTATCCGGTCTCTACGCTAACGCTCCGCTCCCGGCTGCTGTTTCGTGTCGTATATATCGATTTTGGAAGTGCGCCAGCCGTTAGCCTTTCGCATTCAGCCGCTGCACATACTGCCGGTGGTTTTCCAGCGTCACCGCGCCGTCCGTGGGCACGAGCATGCAGCAAGCGCTGGGGCCACAGCAATCCAGCACCACCTGGCGAGAATTGGGGAAGCGATACCCGTCCATCGCCGGGTCATGGCCTGTCACCAGAATTTCCGTGTCCATCATCGCCGCGAAAGCGTCCGCGTTTTCCTGCCGATAATCCCGGCCCCAGACAAGCCGATACACCGAACCGTCGCGCAGAAAATCCGACCCGGGGTCCAGGGCTCGATAAAAAATCGTCCGATCGAAAATCGCGCCGCCGCCGTCCAACTGATCTGGGATGCTGTGGGAAAAAAACAGATTTTTCGCCACACGCACCGCCAGCGGGCAACTCTCCAGATACCCGACCATCGCCAGGCGGACATCCTCCGAATCCTTCCCGTAACAGTACCGCAGCCCCCACGCGAACGTCAGATTCAGCAGCATCCGGCTTTTTTGAATCGGATACTCCGTCAGCTCCGCCATTTCGTGATTACTGAGAATATGATGCACCCGCTGCGGGTAACGCACTTTCATCTCCGCCACGCTTTCCAACACCTGGTGGGAGCGACAGCCGCCGCCTTCGGGGTAATAGCCGCCGCCGTGGCAGATTTCCTGAAAAACCAGATGCCGGCGGGGATGTTTCTCCAGATCCGCTTTTTCGACGATCGCCGTGAAATTCGAGGCGTTTCCGTGAAGATCTCCTGTCAGGAGCACGTCTTCCGCGTTTTCCGGATTTAAAACGATGGTGTTTCCATGACAGGCCGACGTGCGCTGATTCGCTTCCGTGGCCCTGTGGAATAATTCAATCGTTTCGCTGGCGGCGCGGCAAGGAACTTCCATCGGGTCTGAATTCATTCAAAAATCTTTTTTCCAGAGCACACGCCGAGCACTCGCCCCCTAACGGCTCTCCGGTCATTTTGACAAAATTGCAGAATACCAGATTTTTTGAAATCGTCCAGCCCCGCACGGCCGATTTTGCGTAAGAAAAACAAATAAAACGGGATTTCTGAATTTATTTGATTGAATGGCCGGGTATAAAAAGAAAAAAACTCTCGGTCAGGTTCATGTCCCCAGGGGGGCAGTAGACATTCTCGCTGCACCGAGAGCGATTGGACGGCCTCCATCCGATTTTGAAACGCGAGGCGGCGAAAAGCCGGGATGCGCATCAGGGATGGGTGTCAATGGTTCTCTTGAAAATGAATGATTCGGAAGCGTTTTTCCGTCTCCCACATTCATTACATCCGGAGATTACCGTTTTTTTTTGTTTTCGTCAACGCCGATTTCGGGAAAATATTAAAAAAAAGGAGTTTTTTATGAAAAATCGCGAAGGTATGGAAATTTCTGTTAAAATGCGGTATAATTGAGGCAAGTTTATTCATGGAAATGTGAGTCGGAGCTTCTCGTGTCATCTCTTTTTGTCATTCACGGTAATTCCCAGGGACAGCGGTTTCTTTTGCCGGAGACCGGGTGTGTGGTGGGGCGGGATATTTCTTGCGAAATCTGCCTGCCGGACACGGAAATCTCCCGGCGTCACGCGAAACTGACGTGCGTTCCCGCTTCGCAGGGCGGTGACGTGACGCTCCGGTGGGTGATTACGGATCTGAACAGTTCGAACGGCACGTATGTAAACGGAAAACAGCTTTCCGCTGCCCAGACGCTTTCTCCCGGCGACAGTGTGCAGATGGGCGGCACGCTGATGCTCTTCACGCAGGAATCGGCTGCGGCGCTGGATGATATCATTTCGCCTGGGCCCGTGGAGCAGGGGGGGCGATCCGCCGCGGTACGGCATCCGGAAAGGCAGCATGCCGGGCCGCAGCATCCTGCAGGCAGGTCGGCGGCAGACGCGAAGCTGGAAGTGACCATGGCCACTTCTGCTGGCGGCGCGAAAATTCTGCGGGCGATTTCGCACACCGAGGGCCAGGATTTTATGACCGGCGCCCGCCGTTTTACCAGCCCCGCCGCTCCCTGGGCCGCGCGGGCGGAAGGGTACCTCCAGTTGCTCTACGAAATGACGCTGGCCGTCAGTCACTGCATGGATACCGGCAGGCTGGCCGATGAGCTTCTGGAGCTGGTTTTCCAGTGGATTGACGCCGACCGCGGGTGCATTCTGCTTTTCGACCAGGCCACCACGCGACTGGAGCCCCGGGCGAAACGTGTGCGAGACACCGAAACGGCCGGCCAGCGAATGATCATCAGCAAAACGATTCTCGATTACGTGCTGGAAAATAAAAAAGGCGTGCTGACCAGTGACGCCACGCAGGATGATCGGTGGAGCTCGGCCGCCAGCGTGGTCACGCTGGGTATCCGGGAAGTGATCTGCGTTCCGCTACAGGGACGTTACGGCGTGGTGGGCGCGATTTATCTGGACACGTATTCCCCGCCGGACATCATTACGAATCCCTCGCAGCAGACCCACCGTTTCGGCGAAGATCACCTGAAATTAATGATCACCATCGCGCACCACACGGCGCTGGCGATCGAGGACACGCGGTATTACAGCGCGAATCTCCAGGCCGAGCGGCTGGCGGCGGTCGGGCAGACCGTGGCTACCATTTCCCATCACGTGAAGAACATCCTCCAGGGCATCCGCGGGGGAAGTTACCTCATCGAGATGGGCCTGGGCGAGCATAACGAGCAGTTGGTTTCGCGCGGATGGAAGATCGTGGACCGGAATCAGAACCGCATTTCCGCCCTAGTGATGGACATGCTGACGCTCAGCAAGGAGCGCAAGCCGGAGGTGGTGCCGTGCGATTTAAACCGCGTGGTGGGCGAGGTGGCGGAGATGATGCTCTCGCATGCGCTGCAGGCGGACGTGCTGCTGGTGTGGCGGCCGGACTTACAGATTCCACAGATGCGTTTTGACCCGGAGGGGATTCATCATGCCGTGCTGAACCTGATCACAAATGCGATTGACGCCGCGGCGGAAATGCTGGACACAGATGGCGGTCACCTTTCCGGCGTGCTGAAAGAAGGCCCCGAAAAAACGGTGCGGCGTGAAGCATTGGCAGATTATGTGGAGCAGGCCATCGCCCTTCAGGAGGAGGCGGACGAGAAAGAATCGCACGGCGGGGGAGAGTCGGTTTTCTCGGATGGCAGTCATATTTTTGATGAGGATGACCCCGCCGGCCACACGTTGGAGTATGATCACCAGGCCAGCCAGAGCGGCGTGGGGGATATGTTCGTGCCGCGCGGGCAGGTGGATGTCGAGACACGCTGGGTTCCGCAGGAAGGGACGGTGCAGATTATCGTCAAAGACACCGGGCCGGGCATCTCGCCGGAGCAGGTGGCGCATGTTTTTCAGGCGTTCGAGTCTTCGAAAGGAAATCGCGGCACGGGGCTGGGCCTGCCGGTGTGCAAAAAAATCATCACGGAACACGGCGGCACCATTCGTGTCGAGCAGCGTTTGCCGCACGGCTGCCGGTTCATCATCACACTGCCCGCCGAGACGGACGGAAAGTGACGTCTCAAGACGCGTGTTTTCGGGCAGTGCCCAGGAGGTAAAAGGATGTGTACATGTCCGTTCCCTCGTGTCGAGGTACGCATTTCTTGTTCATCCCACCTTTATATTATCTGAAAGAGGTAAGATCATGAAACGCAATGGCATGATTTCTGTCATACTCGTGAGTATGTTTCTCGTTTCGCCGGTTTTCGCTCGGGAAGCCGATCCTGCGCCGGTCGATATGCACCAGCGTGCCCGCGCGCTGAAAGACCTTCGGTGGGGCATGTTTATTTGCTGGTCGTACAGCACTTTTTCCGGCATGGAGTGGACGAAAACGCAGGATAAAGACGCCGTGTATTTTAAGGCGACATCCGTCGACACGGATCAGTGGGCCCGCACCGCGAAAGAGGCGAGGATGGGATACATCCTGTTTCTCGCGAAACACCATGACGGTTTTTGTCTCTGGGATACCGCCACGACGGAAAAGAAAGTCACGCGCGCGCCGCTGGGAAAAGACGTGCTGGCCGAGCTGAAAAAATCCTGCGACAAATACGGTATTAAGCTCGCCCTGTATTTTTCCGAGGGCGACTGGAACTGGCCGGGGGCCGTCGACGGTGACGGTGGAAATGGCGGCGGGGTCAATCCGGATGTCAAAAAAGCCCAGCTTAAAGAGTTGCTCACCCAGTACGGCCCGATCGAATACATCTGGTTCGACCACGCCGTGGGCGAAGGCGGCCTGAACCACGAGGAAACGTTCGCGTTCTGCAAATCCCTTCAGCCCGGGTGTTTCATCGGCTATAATCACGGCGATCAGTCGTATGCCGACATTCGACTCGGGGAGATGGGGCAGCCGGGCCCGCTGAGCGATCTGTCCGGGGGCGGCTTCAATAACGGGAAGAATGCCGACGCGAAAACGGAATACCTGCTGGCGGAGTTCACTTACCCGATCCTGCCGCCGCATGACGGGGGCGCGATGTGGTTTTACTCGCTGCCGAAATACGACGCGCTGGTTTATCCCCCGGAAAAACTGTATCGCGATTATCTCGGCGCGGTGAAATATGAAAATATCTTTTCGATTAACATCGGCCCGAACTACGAAGGCAAAATCCGGGACGCGGATGTGGAGGTGCTGCGGGAGACAGGCCGAATGATCCGGGAAAAAGCGGCGCTGCCGGTTCCGCTGTCCGAAGGACAGGAAATCACCGCTTCCGGCGTGTGGCAAAATAATACGCAGGAGTATGGCCCGGAAAAAGCCGTCGACGGCGATTTTCATTCCCGCTGGGGCGGCGAGGAGAACAGTCGCAGCGGCTGGCTGGAGGTGCGCTTCGAAAAGCCCACGATGGTGACGTACGCCGTGATCCACGAGAGTTCGTTTCCACGGACGGAGGCGTTTACGCTGGAATACCAGCGCGACGGGCAGTGGGTGCCCATTCTCGACGGCGATTCGATCGGGGCACGCAAACGCCTGGATTTTCCCACGCCGGTTACCGCGACGCGGTTTCGCCTCCATATCTTGAAGGCGTCCGAGGTGCCGACGGTTAACGAGTTCCAGCTCTGGTAGCCGCCGCTTAAAGCACGTCCAAAATCAGTGTAAATGGCAAGAAACAGCAACCGTGAGCGGAGCGTCAGTGCAGAGACCGGATCGGCGTGGGGAAAATCCCGGCGATTCGGTCTCTCCACGTCACTACGTTCCGCTGCGCTGCCGACTGCTGTTCTTCTGACTGCATCAATTTTGGAGGTGCGCTAGAGCCCGTCATCCTCCCGGACAACGATAAGCCGATCCACATAGACGGCTTCCACTTCCCCCGGTCGTTTTGGCGGTGCAGCCCAGAAAAATTGGTCGGTCGTCAAAGGCCAGCTTCCAAGATCAATTTTTTGATACTCTGTTCCTCGAATTTCTTCGACAGAAAGCGCTTTGTAAACGATAGTCTTCTTTTCTTTTGAGTCGTAAATTCCCAGCGTCATGGCAGGGCCTGTTTCTACGGAAGAATCGCATCGCACATAAGCATAAACATGGTATTTTGGTGTCGCCCCCTCTTTGCCGTCCGGTGTTTGCAATAAGGAAAGATAAGCCGGCACGTTCCACGTCATCGCCCATTCATAATGGTCGCCAGGCATTCGGATTGCCAGGCGATTCGACGCATTTTCATCCGATGCGACATCCGTCCACACGCCCTGCATATGTAGATGGAAGGCATCGTCTTGAATATCCAGCCATCGGTTTTCAGGAATTGCTACGCAGAAATCGGGAATGGTTGGTATGCTTCCCGCCATTTGCACCCTGCGTGAAAGCTCTTCTTTCAAGAGTGAAATATCTCCATTCCACTCCCGAAATTGACGAACGTCGTTCGCATCCAGACGTGCGATAAAATCCGGTACCAATTCGTGCAATTCCGGCATGATGCCATCGATAGAAATGCCTTGAAGCCTGGCTTGTGTCCGATATTTTCCGGATTCCATGATCCATACCAGGTCTATCGGCATTCGCTCCCGGCGAATTTTTGCAAAAATCCCAGTATATTTTTCAGGGGATTCCGTTTCCAATTTTTTCGCCAGTGTTTCCATTTCATTCCATAATTGATAAGCTTTCAGGAAACTTGCCACGCTCAACCAATCGGAGGTCTGCGTGCGAAAAATTCCGAGGTAAAACCCGGTCGTCTCTACCTCTTTTTCCATCAGCGCGAAATATTTTTCAAAAAACGGTAAAAATTCCTCGCCGTAGTATCCGACAATAAACTCGTTTCTTAAGGAAACATCATCCAGTTCGGGATTCCAAAGTTTTTTGGAAATCACCCAATTCCGCATCCGCACCAGATCTCCGGTCGCGCAATGGTCGTCCCCCTGCTCGAAAATTCCGATAACATGGTGATTTACAAAAAATTCGATGTTCGGACCCAGCACGTGGTAATTCGGATGAGGGAGCATATAGAACGGAAAGTTCGTCACATAGTCCCAGATGAAAAGATGCTTTGCGACGCCGCTCCAGCCGACGATATCCTCCCGAAACGTCGCGTTTTGGACTCCGTCGGCAAGCGGCTGTGAGAAAGAACATTCGATGGAACACAGCCGCACGATGACGTTATCCAGCGGACGGGTGATTTTCGGCGGTTTTCGCGTGTACTGATACGCCAGCGTTTCCACAAAAACATGGGGAAATTCTTCCTCTACCGCTTCCGCGACACGGTTCACAAAGCGAAGCAAGAGGCCAGCCTGTGAACCTTCCTCTTCCGCAATCTTCGTGCATTCTTCGCATTGGCAGTAACCATGCCAGTCGTTTTGGCTGATGGAAATAAAAGTTGCTTCCGGATTTTGACGTAACGAATCTTTCGCATTTTTAATCAGTTCCCGCGTCATTTCCTCATTGGTTAAGCAGAGTTGTGCAGTATCGGCCGTCCGCTTTCCGTTTATTTCGCTAAACCATTCGGGATGCGATTCAAAATATTTTTCCGGCGGAATCAGGAAGTAAAAAGAATGGACGAAGTATTGAAATCGGTGATGTCCGCCAAAAGCCGGCGACACCGGACGCAGCGCTCCGTTGTTTTTCATCCTCGCGGCGAATTCGCCATGATTCGCCCCCAGATAATGCGCTTCGCGATAAATCAGTTTGGGCGAATAGATCACGCGCATTGGCGGCATCTTCAGTTCCGTCTTTTTCGGGATGAAAGACTCTGCAGCAGTCCACCACCGGCATCCGCACGATTCTTCCAGGAACGTATAAACGGCGTATAACATCCCACGTTGAGGATGTCCGGAAAGAACCAACGTATTCCCGACGGTTTTGATGACAATCGCGTCATATGGCAACTCCGCTTCGTTGATGTCATCCCCAAGTATTTTTTGGGAAAGTGCGGATGGGCCGATCACGATTTGCTTTCTCGCCGTATCGGCTGTGTCTGAATTTGCCGTTTTGATTGGAAAATCCGCATCCGTCATCTGTTTCAAAAACGTTTGCAGCTCCGTAGCCGCCGTTTTCTGCACCTCGCTGGCTTTTTCCGGGAGGATGATAGCATATTCCGTTTTGCCGTCTTTCACCAGGGCGAGCGGTTCGGCCTGCACACTTCCCGCATGGCAAAACGCAAGTAGAAAAATGGCGAAAAGGATGGTTTTTTTAGCAGTTTTCGCGAATGTCGAAAACCGGCATCCGGAACCGCATGGATTCAAAATAGAAGAACGGGGACGTGTCATGAGAAACTCCTTTCGAGCTGAAATGGGCGGGACTTTCGCGGCAGAAAACCTCGGGCGGGGGATGATCCTGCTTTCATTTTAACGGACGGCCCTGCCGAAAGCAAGCGTCGCGATAAAAAAGATTGCCGAATGGATTTCCCATCGGTAAGAAATTTTCCTGATTTTCAGCGTCTCGCCCGCAATTTCATGATTGCGGATCTGCCATTTCACGTTAACAAGAATCTTGGAGATGGGCTAGGCAGTGTTTAAAAATATAAATTCCTTGTAATCAGCGACTTACGACCATGCCGATAATCCATATATACTCCCGCCATTTAAAAAATTCTGTTGATTATTTTCGGAAAAAGTTAAACTTGGCGTTCGAACGGGGCGAACAGAAAAGGGTGATAGAAAATTTTCAATTGACCAACAAACAGCTCGCGACGCTCAGGACAAAACAATACGGTGTGAAATTTTCGCCTGTCGGCGTGAAAAAACTCCTCCACCGACTCGGCTTCGTTTACAAAAAACCGAAGCACGTACCCGGCAAACTCGATCCGGAGGCTCAGGCGGCATTCGTCGAGATGTATGCCGAACTCCGTGAAAACAAGGGCGAAAACGATCCGATCTATTTCGTCGACGCGTGCCATGCCCAGCAAAATAGCATCCCGGTTTACGGCTGGATTCGCCGCGGCGTCGAAAAACATTTGAAGTCCACCGGCAGTTGGCGTCGGGTGAGTATCCACGGCGCGATCGACATCGACACACTGCAAACGGTCACCGATTTTCCGAAAACCATCAACGCCTATTCGTCGCTGCGGCTGTTGAAAAAACTCGCCGCCAAACATCCGGATGCCGAGGCGATCCACATCATCCTCGACAACGCGACGTACTACACTTCCGCCTGGCTTCGCGACCAACTCGCCGCACTTCCTGCCCAGGCGATGCCATGATGTTGTGGAGGATATTCGGGTTGTCGTTGACTTATGACCGGCGGTATAATGTCTTTTTCATTGTTCATGGCGAAGGCGACGGTCGCGAAACGAACCGGCATCGTGAAGACCATGTTCATTTACGCGGAAAAAATCGGCTGGCTGGGACAGAATCCGTTTCGGTTCCTGAAGTCCGGCGACTCGATGAATCCAGAGAAGCTGGAATATGTGCCGACAGAGACAGTGATGAAGGTGGTGGCATGCGTACCGCTGCGGTAGCGGCGCTGGAAAATATTCCGTTCGCGGTCAAACATCCGGAAAGCATCAAAGCGCGCGTCCAGGAAACCGTCCGAGTCGTGTCCAACTTTCCGTCCGAGCGCGGCATTGCGCACGACAACATATTATCGCAACCGATTTCGCAAGTGCCGTATTTCTGCCAGCATACGCCAAAAGAAAAACCCTCTTGCGCGGAAACGCAAAAGGGCCGAGTGAGGTTGCTGGGACTTGAACCCAGGACCTACGGATTAAAAGTCAGTTGCTCTACCGACTGAGCTACAACCTCGCCAAATAGGATTTTGCAAGTATACCCGCCGCGGCGAAAAAAACAAGTGGGGGGTATGGGGGAATTGCAAAAAAACACACCTCCCCATGTCGAAGACGTTATTCCTCCAGGCCGAGGAGATGGTCGTATACGTCCCGCACTTTCTTCATCCGCGCGCCGAGATTATAACTCTTGACGATGGTCGAGCGTGCGTTTTCGCCGATCATCCGCCGATAATCCGGCTCCTGAGCAAGCATTTCCAGCATCCGGGTCAACTCATCCGCGTCGCCGATGTTCACCAGCACGCCGTTATAACCGTTGGTGATCAGCCGCGGCACGCCGGCCACGCGCGTGGAAAGCACGGGAAGCTCGTACGCCATCGCCTCCAGAACCACGTTGGGCAGCCCCTCGCGCGAACTGCTGAGCACGAAAATGTCCATCGCCTGGTAAATCGCACTGATGTCGTCGCGAAATCCCAGCAGGTGGATGTGGTCTTGCCGCCCGGTCTGCCGGATGACTTCCTCCAGATGTTCGCGGTGTGGGCCTTCGCCGATAATGTACAGCTCCAGCGGGTATCCCTTCTCCAGAAGCGCGGCCGTGGCACGAACCAGCCCCGAAAAATTCTTCTCTGCCGACAGTCGTCCGCACGCCCCCAGCACGATCCGATCCGTGGGGAAACCCAGCATCTGCTTCGCTGCGTCGATGGGCATGGTACGGGAAAACTGCTTCGCGTCGATGGCGTTTTCCACCAGCGTACAGCGCTCCGGCCGAACGCCCCGGCGGATGCATTCATCGTAAAGATCGTGCGAAACGCAAATGACGTGGTCGTAATGCCGGAGGCACCAGCGATCCAGAAAATAGTACAGCGGCGTCTTCCACGTGTTATGCACCCAGCCGTGAACCGTCGTGACGAGTTTCATCGCGTGCGACCGCCGAATCCACAGTCCCAGCAGATTGCTTTTGTAGTCGTGGGCATGCCAAATCGTGACGTTATGCTCGCGGCAAAACTCCAGCATCCGCCGCTTGACAGAAAAGTCGAAGAATCCCTTATCGGGCACGCTGATCAACGAACATCCCAGCCGCCCGGCCCGCTCACACAGCACCGCGAAACCCGGGTCTCCTGGCGGGTGCATATACGCACAGAGCGTGGGGTATCCGTACGGATTCATGAAACGCGGCGTGTTAAAAATCGTTTTCTCCGGCCCGCCGCCCGTCCCCGTCACCACACGGGTTTCCAGCACCACGGCCTTTTGCGTTTTCGCGCGTTTTTCAGATGTAATCGGAATAATATCTTTCATAATCCCATATAATAATAATGTCTCCAACAAATCGTGTTGGCTTTCCATTTATCGGCGGAAAACCCACGCTTAATCATGCCGGAGAATAATTTCCTTAAATTGCCGGGCCTTTTCCCCCCAGGATTCCTGCTCCAATCGCAATCGTGCGGTTTTCTGTGCGGCCGGAATACCTTCGGTGGCACGCAATTGAGCGACTTTTGAAAACTGCTCGGGTGTTTCCACCAGATCCATCGCGTCGGCCCACGCCTCACACGCCGGCAGTCGGCGAACGACGGCCGGTTTCCCCGTGGCCAGGTACTCCGTCATCTTCAGCGGCTGCATCTGCTGCGTCACCGGGATGTCAAGGTATGGCATTATCAGTACGTCGGAACAAGCCGCGAGGATAGGAAGCTGCGAATATGTGAGTGCGCCGGGGGTTAAAATTTGGGGATGGGCAAGTTGGGAAAGTCTGGAGGCCGCTGCACACGGGCCCGCCATGATAATCGTGCCCTGGGGAATGTCGTCCGCAAGTTGCTTTACGAAATTTATATCCATCCGTTCGTCAATCAGCCCCCAGAACGTGTAAATTGGGCGTTCCGCATCTTTCAACAACGGCAAAAAAGCCCCCATT
This sequence comes from Thermoguttaceae bacterium, assembly GCA_031553595.1. Classification (GTDB taxonomy): domain Bacteria; phylum Planctomycetota; class Planctomycetia; order Pirellulales; family Thermoguttaceae; genus RGIG3701. The sequence goes on from JAVBLI010000005.1 coordinate 177,021, forward strand.
TCCACTATTTTTGTGGAGGAAGGCCGCCAGTGGGCGAGATCCACGCCGTGAGTCAGCAGGGAAGATGCACGCCCTAACGCCGAAATTCGCTGCTGAAGCGAGACACCGGCGGAGATGATTACATCCGCTTTTCGGACTAAATCTTTCTCCATTTTCTCCATGGTGAGGCTGTCGGAGCCTGGCCACTGACTCCAATCGTCGACACAATAATATATCCAGCGGGAAATGGGGGAATCGGGGAAGCCGTCCCCCACGACATCCGCGACGATGGGCAGGGTGGTCACCGCGATGACGGGGCCCGTGACATCCTTCACCACGGCGCGGATCGCTTTTTTTAGTAAATAACGGTTTATTTTTCGGTCAAGCGATTTTCGAAACCAGGGAAACATGACTGGATTACGGATTTCAGGGGTTTTGCATGGGCCGTCCGGGTCAGCTAAACGCGGCGACTGGGGACGAGCAGGCGGTTTCAGCCCCCCCCACTGAAGGATTTTGCCCAGGCCGCGCCGTAGGGTGAGGAAGTCCAGGCGGGGTGGCCGGGTTCCAATGGTGTTTATCCAAAAAATCCGGTCGATCTCTTCAAAATCAAAAAAATGACTGAAAATATGCTGACAACTCGACGGGTGTCGGCCCCAATCATCAGAGAAAACAAGGATATTCATCGTTCCCACCACAACCTGTGTTTATTTTTCCATATTATGTATTATACATCATTTACGTGAATAGTAAATATTTACAATTTCTACTATTTCCTGAAAATTACACATAATGCGTGTTTCCCTCACAGAGTGCAGAATCACTTTTTTCTCGAAAATGATAAATTATGAATAATTCTTCTCTTGTCCAGTTCGCCCAAATACCGATGACTATAACGCGGATTTCGTTGCACAAGAGGTGCAATCGAGATAACCCATCTGATTCTCATGCCAGGCAGGCACGTTATAACAGGCATATTTCCTACAAACAGGCTTTTTTCAATTATTTTTGTTACTTTAACACAATAATTGGAAAAATTATTGAAAATGCCGAGAATAAATGTTATAATGTTATTATTGAGATTGTGTAATATACAGGAACTTTAACTTCTTGCATTATTCAATCAACGAATTAAAAGGATTTTACCGAAAATAGATTTTAAAAGGCTGAATTGTTTTACCAATTAAATTCGGCAAGCATTGTAGTCCATTGGAGGATACGATAATGAGACGTTTATATGGATTAGCAATATCGATGGTCTTTCTGATGCTGATTTCGGTCAGCACGGCAGAAGCGCGGTATTGTGGAGTGGCCCGCTATTGCAGCACTTCGCCCGTATGCTGCGATTACGCCTGCTGTAAGGTGCAGTGCCACACGGTCATGAAGACCTGCAAAAAAGTCGTATGGGAAAAACAGGAATATACCTGTTATCGCACTTGCACGGAGCGTGTCTGCGTTCCGGAGACGGTGACGTGCACGCGGATGGTTCCCGAGACGGTTTGCCGTCAGGTGAATTATACGGTGTGCCGCCCGGTGTGGGAGAACCAGGTAAAAACGATCAATTACACGGTTTGCCGTCCGGTGTGGGAAACGCGCACGAAGCAGATTGCGTGCACGGTGAATCGCCCGGTGTGGGAAACGCGTCAGCGTACGTACCAGGTAACGACGTGTCGTCCGGTGTGGGAAACCCGCCAGCGGACGTACACGGTGAACTGCCCGGTGTGGGAAAACTGCCAGCGTGTGGTGAATTATACGGTGAACTGCCCGGTGTGGGAAACCCGCCAGCGTCAGGTTCAGGTGACGACGTGCCGTCCGGTGTGGGAAACCCGCCAGCGGACGTACACCGTGAATCGCCCGGTGTGGGAAACCCGCCAGCGGACGTATGTGGTGAATGTCCCCACGTATGAGATGCGTCAGCGCCAGTACGTGGTGAACCGCCCGGTGTGGGAAACCCTGTGCCGTCAGGTGCAGTACACGGTGAACCGTCCGGTGTGGGAGACCCGCCAGCGTCAGGTTCAGTACACGGTGTGCCAGCCGGTGGTGGAGCAGCGTCAGCGCACGTATACTGTGTGCCGCCCGCAGGTGGAATGCATCCAGAAACAGGTTCCGTGCACGACGTACCGCCGCGTGGCCGAGCAGCATCAGCGTACCGTGCGTTACACGGTGTGCCAGCCGGTGTGGGAAACGCGTCAGCGTCAGGTGAATTACACGGTGTGCCGTCCGGTGACGGAAACGGTCATGCGTACGGTGCGTGAAGTGGTGTGCCAGCCGGTCACCGAAACGCGTACCGTCCGGGTTCCCGGCGGGTGCTGGCAGACGCAGCAGTGCGTGGATCCTTGTGATCCATGCCGCTCGGTTTGCCGCCGCGTGTGGGTTCCGACGTGCGAAGAACGCCAGATCACCTGCACCCGCATCCAGCGGTGCGTGGTCGAGAAGCAGGTTCCGTGCACCGTGACCCGCATGGTCCCCGAGACCTGCACGAAGGTGTGCGAATATAAGGTCTGCCGCATGGAGCGTCAGGTCTGTGAAAAAATCGTGCCGTACACGGTGTGCCGGATGGTTCCGGAAACCACCATGCGGACGGTGACGCAGCGTGTCTGCAAGATGGTGCCCGAGACCCGCGTCTGCACGTATAACGTGACCCGCATGGTTCCGAAAACCTGTGTGAAGACGGTGTGCTACAAGGTGTGCCGCATGGTGCCCCAGACGTGCGTGAAGAACTGCTATTATAAAGTCTGCAAGATGGTTCCCGAGACGCGTGTGTGCACGTACAAAGTGTGCAAAATGGTGCCTCAGACCCGCGTGTGCACGTACAAAGTGTGCAAAATGGTGCCCGAGACCCGCATGTGCACCTACAAGGTGTGCCGCATGGTCCGCGAGACCTGTATGAAGACGTGCGAGTATAAGGTGTGCCGCATGGTGCCGCAGACCCGCAGTTGCGTGCAGAATTACCGCGTGTGCAAGATGGTGCCGCAGACCCGTGTCTGCACGTACAAAGTGTGCAAGATGGTGCCCGAAACGAAGACATGTGTGCAGAATTACCGCGTGTGTCGGATGGTGCAGGAAACGCAGATGCGTACGGTGAATTACCGCGTGTGTCGGATGGTGCAGGAGCAGTGCCAGAAGCAGGTGTGCCAGCGTGTATGCAAGATGGTGCAGGAACAGTGCACGAAGACAGTGGCTTGCACGGTCATGAAGCCGCAGCAGTTCACGAAGACCGTGAATCGCGTGCAGCTCGTGCAGAAGCAGGTTCCGTACACCGTGTCCCGGTGTGTGCCGCGGGTGACCACGGTGCAGGTTCCGGTGCAGGTGATGTCCTACGGCCCGGCTACGGATGCCGCCCCGGCCATGGTCGAGCCCACCCCGGCTGCCCTTCCGGAAGCTTCCACGACGATGTAATTCGGAATTAGTATCCATGATTTTAAGAGAGCGGTGCGAAAGTGCCGCTCTTTTTCTTTTCACTCCGCGTTTTTTCGCCGCCTTCCATCCACGCGGATTTTCTGGTAAAATAAATAATGATTTTTAAGATGCGGAAGGCCGTAAAAACCGGCTCGCAAAAGCATACCCGAAAATAAACGGAGAAACCCATGCCATACGGATTCGGCATTATCGGCTGCGGAATGATTTCCAATTTTCACGCGAAGGCGATCGCGGACTGCGAGAACGCGAAGCTCGTCGGCTGTTATGACATGCACCCCGCCAGTGCGCAGCGGCTGGCCAGTGCCACGGGCTGCACGGCGTACACCGATTTAAACGAAATGCTCGCGAATCCCGAAGTTCACATCGTCACCATCGGCACGCCCAGTGGCGCACATCTTGACCCGGCCGTGGCCGCCGCGAGCGCTGGAAAGCACGTGATCGTGGAGAAGCCGCTGGAAATTACGCTGGACCGCTGCGACGCGATCATCCGGGCCTGCCAGGAAAACGGCGTGAAGCTGGCCGTCATTTTCCCCAGCCGTTTCCATGATTCCAGCCTGAAATTAAAAGAAGCCGTGGACGGCGGGCGTTTCGGCCGGCTGACCGTCGGCGACAGTTACGTGAAGTGGTTTCGCACGCAGGAATATTATGACAGCGGAGCGTGGCGTGGGACGTGGGCACTGGACGGCGGCGGCGCGCTGATGAACCAGGCCATCCACAGCGTAGACCTCCTGACGTGGCTCATGGGCCCCGTGGTGGAAATTCGCGCGATGGTCGACTGCCTGGATCACGTGCGGATTGAAGTGGAGGACACCGCCGTGGCCGCCCTGCGTTTCGCAAACGGCGCCCTGGGTGTGATTGAAGCCAGCACCGCGATTTATCCCGGTTTCCTCAAAAAAATCGAAATCCACGGTTCGCGCGGCTCCGCGACCATCGAAGAAGAGGACATCATCCGCTGGGAGTTTGCGGAAAAAGCGGCGGGGGATGCTGCGGTTTTGGACGCCATGCAAAACAAAAAAAGCGGTGGCGGCGGTGCGGCTGACCCCGCGGCGATCGGCCATCACGGCCATGCGAAAATCTTCGCCAACACGATTCACGCCATCCAGACCGGCACGCAGCCGAAAGTCAGCGGCGAGGAAGGCCGGCGCTCCGTGGAAATCATTCTCGCGATTTATCAGTCCGCGGCGTCCGGGCAGGCCGTGCACCTCCCGCTGGCCGTGGATCCCATGCTCGAATACCGCGAAACGGGCGTGAAAAAGGCATAAACGGGTTTTCCCCGCCTCTTGCGTTTTGACGTGAATCGGATAAAATAGAGCTTTCATTTTACCCGATTCACACCCATTTTTGCGGGGCCAAACCATGATCCGTTCCCAGCTCGAAACGCTTCTTCATCCCATTCTCTTCAAATATACGGACGCGCCCGAGCAGTTTCTCGGCATGCTGACCCGTTGCAACGATCCGAAATTCGGCGATTATCAGGCGAATTTCGCCATGTCGCTGGCCAAGTCGCTGGGCAAAAATCCGCGGGAGGTGGCCGGCGCCATGCGGGAAGACATTCTCGCGGCGAACACGGACGGCATGCTCGCGGGAGTGGAGGTGGCCGGGCCAGGGTTCTTGAATTTCACGCTGAATGACGCGTGGATGGTGAATCTGCTTTCGGCGGCGCTCAAAAATGACCGCCTCGCCGTGCCGGTGGCGGACGTGCCGCGGACGATCATCCTGGATTATTCGTCGCCGAACGTCGCGAAGCCCATGCACGTGGGCCACATCCGCTCGACGGTCATCGGAAACGCCCTGTACCGCATCCTGAAATTCCTCGGCCATCGCGTCATCGGTGACAATCATCTCGGCGACTGGGGCACGCAATTCGGCATGATCATTTACGGCTGGAAACATTTCCGCGACGACGACGCTTTCGCCGCCGCGCCCGTGCCGGAGCTTTCGCGCCTGTACCGCCTGGTGCGGGAAAAAATGGACGCGGATGAGCAAATCGCGGACGCGTGCCGCAAAGAAACGGAGCGTCTGCATTCCGGGGACGCCGAGAATCTCTCGCTGTGGAAGCAGTTCATGCCCTTCTGTCTCGAGGAAATCGACCGCGTGTACGATCGTCTGGACGTGCATTTCGACGAAACGCTGGGCGAAAGTTTTTATAACGACCGTCTGCCCGGCGTGGTACAAATGCTGAAGGATAAAGGTCTTGCGCGCGAGAGTAACGGTGCGGTGTGCGTGTTTTTCGAAGGCCGCGAGAACCCGATGATCGTGCAGAAGAAGGACGGCGCGTACCTTTACGCCACGACGGACATCGCGACGATCGAGTATCGCATGGAGCGTTTTTCGCCCGACGCGATCCTTTACGTGGTGGATCACCGTCAGAGCGAGCATTTCGAGATGCTGTTCCAGTGCGTGCGGATGATGGGGTATGAGAACCTCGAGTTGCGGCATGTGAGTTTCGGCACCGTGCTGGGCGAGGATCGTCGGCCGTTCAAAACCCGCAGCGGGGACACCGTGGGGCTGGAGGGGCTTTTGGATGAGGCCGTCGCGCGGGCGAAAGCGGTACTGGCCGAGAATAGCAGCGACATTCCGCCCGAAACGCTCGAGGAGACGGCCCAGAATATCGGCATCGCCGCGCTGAAATACGCCGACATTTCCCAGAACCGCGACAGCGATTACATTTTCAGTTACGACAAAATGCTGGCCATGAACGGAAACACGGCCACGTACATGCAGTACGCGTATGCCCGCGTGCGGAGCATTTTCACGAAAGGCGGCATCACGCCGGAAGCCGTGATTTCACGGGCGGAACTCCAGTTGACGCACCCCGCCGAGCGTGCCCTGGCGGTGGAGCTGCTGCGATTCACGGAGGCGCTGGAGGCAAGCGTGAAAGATTATCGCCCTAACTTCTTGTCCGCGTATCTTTACGAACTGGCGAACCGGTACAGCACCTTTTTTGAGAGCTGCCCCGTGCTGCGGGCGGAGACGGAAGCGCTGCGCGACAGTCGGCTTCTGCTGTGCGACCTGACGGCCCGCACGATTTCGCAGGGCCTGGAGCTGCTGGGCATCCGCACCGTTCAGCGGATGTGAGTGGGAAGCATTTCAGTCGCAAGAAATAACCGTCGGGAACAGAGCGTTAGCGCAGTGACCGGATAGCGGTGGTGAAATTTTTGCCACTTCTATCCGGTCACTGCGCTAACGCTTCGTTCCCGGCTGCTGTTTTAAACGCCGCGCATCTTCGCGTCATTTCACCTTCCGCACATACACGAAATACGCGCCGAACGTTCCGCTGGAACTCTTGAAGAGGGCGCGGATGGTGACGGGCCCGGCGGGAACTTCCGCAAGTATTTTCACCTCCGTAGCGTCACGGGGCACGGTGGCGGGAGTGGATTTTTTGTCGAGCTGCAAAAACGCCGTGACCGCGGGAATCGGGCGTGGCACATTTTCCGGCGCGATGCGCAGCGTGAACTCATACGTTCCGGCCTCCAGAAATTCCGTCTCCCACACACCGCTTTCCGCCGGCAGCGCGGCGAGCTGACCCGGGTACACCAGCGGCGCGTTCATCCGCCAATCATAACAGGTTAACACCGTTACCGGCGGCGGCGTTTTCACGTCCGGTTCACCTGTTTTGCGCTCAGCCCGAATCACCGTCAGCGCCCGCTGCATGATTTCCCGTTTCGTTTTCGCATCCGGCACCGTTTCCGTTTTAAACGTCTCCGCCTGCACCGATTTTTTCATGCCGATTTTCTCGGAAAAGGTCAGCCCGCCGCCCACGTAAATCGGATTCACTGGCATCCCCTGTTCCACGACCACGTCCTGGAACCATTTCTTATAAAGCTTCTCCAGCGTTTTCATGTCCGAAGCAAACGGCCCGCTGACGTCCTTCAGTTGCCGCAAGTCGTCCTGCACATCATACAACTGCCGCCCGTCCAGGAAACGAAAACGCTCGTTCATGACCAGGGATCCCACCGGTGTCTGAAACGTCTCCACATTCCGCGGCTGCATGTACAGTGTCCGCGGGAACCACGCCTCACCGCCGGAAAGCAGCAGCGGACGGAAACTAATGCCGTCAAACCGCGCGGTGAGTTTCCGGTCCGTCTTCAGGCCGCAAATGTCCAGGATGGTCGGCGCGACGTCCATGTGCATGACCAGCCGCTGGATGTCTGAACCTTTATGGTGCTGGAACTCGCGCTGCCAGAAAATGAAGAACGGCACCCGATGGCCCCCCTCCCGCAAAGAACCTTTTCCGCCGGAAAAATTTTTATTGAACGTGGCGTGCGGCGAGCCGTTTCCGGACGTGAAAATGATGATCGTGTTCTTCAGGAGGCCGTTTTTCTGGAATTTTTTGATGAAATCGCCCAGTGCGTCATCGAAATCCCGGAGCAGGGCGTAATACTTCGCGGTCTCTTCTTCCACGCCGGAGGCGATGATCTCGTCCAAGTATTTTTCCGTCGGGCGGCACGGCGGCGAGCAGACCGTCATGGGCATGAAAATGAAGAACGGCGAGTCGCTTTTCACCTGCGAAAACTTGCTGGCCGAGTCAAAAATCGTCCGGGTGATGTTCCCTCGCGTCTGCACGGGTTTTCCGTTATGCCGCATGACGGGGGATTCGTCCGCGTTCCCCCAGAAATCCGGAATCTGGCCTAAACCGTCCGCGGGGATGATCAGGGATTCGTCGAAACCGCGGTATTCCGGGGCGTAAAAGTCACCCATACCGAGATTCCATTTTCCGAAAACCGCCGTACGGTACCCGCCCTGTTTCAGCAGTTCGGCCAGCGTAAACTCTCCAAAACGCAGAACGTTCCGCCCCGCCGCGTCGCGCCACACGCCCATCCGCTCCGGGTAACGCCCGGTGAGCACGGCCGCGCATGTCTGCGCACTGATCGTGCTGGAGTGATAATTTTCCATGCGGATGCTGTTACCGTGCAGCCACGAAATGTTCGGCGTCTGGACGAATTTATTTCCGTAGCACGCCAGGTCGCAAAAACCCAGGTCGCCGAGCATGATCAGCACCACGTTCGGCGTGTCCTCGGAGTCCCGGTTTATCAGGCGGATATTCTCATGGGAAGTGCGCGTGCCCTGCGAAAAACACACGCCCGGCATCAACAAAAAAAACACCGCCAGAATAATAAATACCTGGCGGATGATAACACGCGGGTGGGGTTTCATGGAAATTCCTTTCGGGAAAAGCGCTGAAACTCGTTATTTTGGGGCCGAATTCGCTATTTTTTCTCGGCCAGCGGGCTGGAAATAACCTCGTCGACCAGATGGTATCCTTTCGCTTCCTCGGCGGACATGAAATAATCGCGGTCGGTGTCCTGCTCGATTTTTTCGTAAGTGTGGCCGGTGTGCTTCACCATGATTTCATTCATCTTCGCCTTCACCTTCTTGAACTCGGTGGCGTGGATGAGAATTTCCTCGGCCGTGCCTTCCGCGCCGGCCAGCGGCTGGTGAATCATGATCCGGCTGTTGGGCAGTGCAAAACGCTTCCCCGGCGCACCGGCCGTCAAAAGCACCGCGCCCATCGAGGCGCACTGCCCGATGCAGTAAGTCCTCACGTCGCACGTGATGAACTGCATGGTGTCGTAAATCGCCAGCCCTGCCGTGACGCTCCCACCGGGCGAGTTAATATAAAGGTGCACATCGGCCTGCGGGTCTTCGGACTGCAAAAACAGCAGTTGCGCGACGATCGCGTTGGCCACTTCATCGTTAATGCCGCTGCCGAGAAAAATGATCCGGTCTTTCAGCAGCCGACTGTAAATATCCATCGCCCGCTCCTCGCGGCCGCTTTTTTCGATAACATAAGGAATGAGAGGCATATTTTCTCCTTGAGGGATTGTGTCGAAGGTTGAGGGAGGTGGTGAAATTACTCTTCCGTCGTCTCTTCCGGCTTCTGCAGGATGCTGTCGACCAGGCCGTACTCCACCGCTTCCGCCGCGGTCATATAATAATCGCGGTCGGTGTCTTTCGCGATCCGCTCGATCGGCTGGCCGGTGTGACTGGCGAGGATTTCGTTGAGCAGCTGGCGGGTACGGATGATTTCGCGTGCCTGAATTTCGATGTCCGAAACCTGGCCGCCGACGCCGCCCGCGGGCTGGTGAATCATTAGTTTCGAGTGTTCCAGCGCGAAACGCTTGCCTTTTGTGCCACCGGCCAGCAGCACCGCCGCGGCGCTGGCGGCCAGGCCCACGCAGTACGTGCACACCGGGCACGACAAAATCGCCATCGTGTCCAGAATCGCCAGGCCGGCACTGACACTCCCGCCGGGGGAATTAATATAAAAATGAATGTCCTTTCGCCGGTTTTCGCTCTGCAAATACAGCAGCTGCATCACCACTGCACTGGCGTTTCCGTCGTCGATGACGCCCTGGAGAAAAATGATCCGGTTCTCCAACAGCAAGTCCGAAAGCGTCAGATTCCGCTGCCGCTGATACTGATTGCCGCGCTGGGCCGTGGGGAAGGAAAAGGTTCCGGGATGAATGATATCGCTCATGGAATGGTGAAGGTAAATGGTGAATGGTGAATGGTGATTGCGAGACGGAGGCGGGAAGGACACGAGCGAATCGCTTGCATCATTCACCATTCACCATTCACCATTCACCATTTTATAACGAAAACCGGATCAATTACCGCACTGACCCGGTTTTACAAAAATTCGCAATCCGCGGTTTTACCTAAAGTACGCACCGCGCTGGACACCGGTTCACGCGTCCGCTTCTTCCGCCGCTTCCTCTTCCGGCTTTTCACCGCCGGCGGGCAGGTCCAGCGAAGACGTCTCGGCCGGGTACGGCTCGTACGACGTTTCCGTGAAATCCGCGTTCTCCATGATCATCTCGATCACCTTCCGCTCGACAATCTGGTTCCGCAGCACATCCATGCGGTTCTCTTTTTCCAGACGGGCACGGACCCGACGCGGATTTTCACCGGTCTGCGTGGCAATTTCGACGATCTCGGCATCATAATCATCGTCGCCCGCGTCGATTTTCTCGTCTTCCGCGATCCGCTCGAGGATGAAATGCTCTTTCAGGAGCTTCGCCGTGCTCTCGCGGCTGTTTTGCTGCAGCACGTTCAGGTACGACTGAATCTGCTCGACGCCGAAACCCGACCGCTGCAATTCGAGCATCGTGCGGTACAGCTCGCGCTGCGTCTGACGCTCCAGCAGTGCCGGCGGCAGATCCCAGTCCGCGCCTTTAAGCAACTCCCCCGTGATCGACTCGCGGGCCGATTGCTCCTGCTCGTACGTCAACTGACGCTCCATCCGGCCGCGGAGAAAGTCCAGCAAATTGCCGAGATTCTTGAAGCCGAGGGTCGTCGCAAATTCCTCGTTCGCTTCGGGCAAATCGAGCTTCGAAACCTTTTTCACCTCAAACACCGCGTCCACTTCCTTGCCACGCAGCGGAACGTTCGGGGCGGAATCCGACAGCTTCAGCTTCAGCACGCGCGTCTCGCCAGCCTTCACGCCGGCCATTTGCTTGTCGAAATTCTCAAGCATCGCGTCGTTGAACGAAAGCTCCGGACGCAGGCGAATCACTTCGTTTTCGCTCTGGTTGACCAATTCGCCGTTATAATTGAACGTGAGTTTCGTTTCGATATAATCGCCGCTCTCAGCCCCGCCGTCTTTCTCTTCCAGCTTGCCGTAACGGGCGCGGAGATCCAAAAGCGCCGCGTCGACGTCCGCATCCGTGAACTCTCGCACCGGCTTCTGGAGCTTCAGCCCACGCCAGTCGGGAACCGTAAATTCCGGACGCACTTCCACATCATACTCGAACGCCAGAGGCCCGGACTCCGGGATCTCGATCGCGTTGAAGTCGAACACCGGATCGCTGATTGGCGCCAGCGATTCCGTCTCGTTCACCTGCGACATGCTCTCCATCAGCAGCGCACTCTTGACCCGCTCGGCCACTTCCTTCCGGAACCGCAGCTCGACCAGCTTGCGAGGGGCATGACCAGGACGGAAACCGGGAACCTGCGCTTCCGGCACCAGCTCCTCAAACTCCTTATCCATGAAGCGATCGATATCCTCACGCGAAATCGTGACCGTAATATGACGCTCGCACGTGCTGCGCTGTTCGACGTTTACTTCCAGCGAGAGCTGCTGGCCGGCATCTTCCATATTTTCCATTTCCGGAGACAAAGATTCATCAGACATGGTATTCATTCCTAAAACTGTTAGCACTCCCGGTAAACCGTACCGGATTTCTTAAAAAATATCTTTAACACCGAAGCAAGCATTCGCCCGGCCCTTACACCACTTATATTATACGCGTTTCCCCGCCGAATGTAAAGGAGGGCGATTCGGGCAATATGCCAAAAAAAACGCGCCGAGCGGTGAAAAAAACTGATATTTTCAGCGACAAAAAAAGCCTGCACCGGAAAACCGACACAGGCCTGAGAGCGGGCGAAGGGGTTCGAACCCTCGACAACGACGTTGGCAACGTCGTGCTCTGCCAACTGAGCTACGCCCGCTTGCGTACTCTGATGTTTCGAATTATACGCGACTGCAAATGTTTTTCAAGTACCCCCCGAAAATTTTCGGGAACTTTTCCGAAATTCGGTCCACAGGTCTTGCAACGCGACGGCGCCGGTGGTATTTTATAAGTATCCATCACGTGTTTTATTGGGAGGTTTGGCGGGGATGCGTAATCTGTCGCGGCGATTCCACAAACCGCGGCGGCAAGTTTTTTTGTTGCCGACTCCATAAAACCATCAATTCAGCAAAGGAGTTCATGATGTTTCGAAAATTTGCGTTAAGCCTCGCGATCCTCGCCTGCTTCCAGGTCGCAACACATGCCAACGAGTGGAAAAGCGGGATCGTGTGGGAGAAGCCGGAAGTGGTCGAGGGCACCGAGCCGACCACGACGCCTCCACCGGAAGGGGCGATCGTGCTTTTTGACGGTACGAATTTAGACGCCTGGAACGGCGGCGACAAGTGGCTCGTGAAAGACGGGTATGCTGAGGTGCGGGAGACCGACATCAGCTCGAAGCAGAAATTCGGCAGCTGCAAGCTCCATCTGGAGTGGGCGTCGCCGGAAAAAGTCGAGTCGCGGGATCAGGGCCGGGGCAACAGCGGCGTGTTCCTCATGGGCAAGTACGAATTGCAGATTCTGGACTCGTACGATAACGACACCTACTACGACGGCCAATGCGGCTCGATCTATAAGCAGCACCCGCCGCTTAAAAACGTCTGCCGCGCCCCGGGCGAGTGGAATTCGTACGATATCGAGTTCACCGCCCCCGTCCTTGACGGCGATAAGCTCGTCAAGCCGGGTTTCATCACGGTTTATCAGAATGGTGTGTTAATTCAGGATAATTGGGAATTTTTGGGCGCCACCGCGTGGCATAAACCGCCGGAATGGGAAGCGCATGGCCCGAAAGAGTCGCTGCGGCTCCAGAATCACGGCAACCCCGTGCGTTTCCGCAATATTTGGATTGTCGAAACGGATAAAGAAGAGAAATAAGTCGGCTTGACCTATTTCTAAAATCAGAGCAGCCACAAGAACAGCAGCCGGGAATGTAGCAAAGCGAAATGACCGGATAGAGTCGTTGGATTTTTTCCCAGTTCTATCCGGTCACTCTCGCTGCGCTTCGTTCCCGGCTGCTGTTCTTGCGGATACATTAATTTGAAAACGGCTCTATTTCACCGCTTTTGCCAGCACGAAATAAACGCAACTGCGAACCACGAGGAAAATGATGCCGATGAGGAACGCGTTGAGCAATGTGACCGGAAAAACCAGAGTAATTCCAATTCCAACACACAGCGCCGCGACTGCCCCGGCCAGCAAACCGGCATTGGGCCCACCGGGGGTACCGAAGAGCACTGTCATTGCCACCGCGATCAGCGCCCCGAGGATGGACGCCAGCAGTGCCGGAATCAGTCCGACGCCGTCACCCAGCAGCACGTTCATCACCACCATCAAAATCACCGCGTCCAAAACCAATTGTATCAACGTTTTCATCCTAACCTCCTAATATTAATACTCAAATCACTGGATAATTCCGTTCACAGGCAAACCACGAGCCGTCTTTCCCGAAGGGTAAGCGGCGAACAGATGGGAAAACGCAACGGTTCCAGGTAAAAATATTCCCTCTCCGCGTGGAATATATCAATATTTTATCTCGAAAAAATCAAAAAAACAAGCTGGTTCCCAAAAAATTGTGAAAATAAACAAAATACGGATAAAAATCGCTCTTGCGTCAATTCTCGCAATGTGCTAATCTCCATCGGTTTATCGTATTATTCCCCTCACACGGCTCCAACTCGCAAGGATTCCAGCGTATGGAACATATGTCACGGCATTTTCGATTTTTGTTGCTCATCGGGTTATTGAGCATCGTGGGTACTGTCGGGGGCTGTGCCGCCGCGGCCGGGACGCTCGGCTACATCATTTATGGCGACGACGTCGACCCGCCCTGTAAAGATTTGAAGGGAAAGGTGGCGATCGTCTGCCGTCCGAAGGCGGCGCTGTCCTACCAGTACGGCGACACGGCGTCGCAGCTCGGCCGATCCGTGAACGTGCACATCCTGACGAAGCTCAAGAAAAAACAGAAAATCGAGTTGATTCCGCAGATTGAAATCGAAAAATATTGTGACGGTGCCGACAGCGACCTGGATTTCGAGGAAGTCGGGCGTGCGGTGGGAGCCGATCAGGTGATCGCGATCGATTTGTACGAATATACCCACATCGAAGGCACCGGCACATACCGTGGCCAGGCTCAGTTTTCCGTGCGATTGATCGACATGAAAACCGGCAACGATATTTACGATGCCACCGAGTTCGGCAACTACGCGTACCCGCAAAATCACAGCATTTCCGCCTCCGAAATGAAGGAAGGCCAATTCCAGCAGCTTTATATTGGCAAGCTGGGCTACTTTATCAGCAAGATTTTCGTGCCCTACAGCCGGTGGGATAAGGTGGAGATTTAAAATTGATAATTGATAATTGATAATTATTTCGCTTCCAACGTATTCAGCTCCGTAAAACATTTTTTGACATACCTTAATATTATATAGTCTGCATCTCGCTTGCGTCAATTATCAATTATCAATTCGCTCCCTCCCCCTTGCAAAAAAAACATGATATGCTAAGATAATCCGAGTTGCCCGAATAGCTCAGTCGGTAGAGCAAGCGGCTGTTAACCGCTGGGTCGTAGGTTCGAGTCCTTCTTCGGGCGCTTCACGCGAGGCTTTTAGGTCGTTTGGCTTAAAAGCCTTTTTTCGTATTCTTTTTTCTCGCCGCCACTCTTGCAGCCGCCGCACCCGCGTGTTAAAATGAGAAATTACAGTGATACGCACAGTGCGTAAAATCTACACTACCAACGCAAAATAAACAAGGAGGAATTCATGAAACTCACCCAAATCACACTCGCCCTGGCGATGGCGTTCGTTTTCGGCACGGCGGCGATGGCCGACGAGGCTTGCTGCGGATGGAAGCCGCTGTTCAACGCCGACCTCTCCAACGCGACCTTCAAGGAAGGCGTTTGGACCATCGGCAACGACGGCGTTATGACCGCCAGCGAAGACCAGTCCATCTGGGCCAAGGGCGATTACGAGAACTTCGAAGTCGCGCTGGAATTCATGACCGACCACCACACCAACAGCGGCGTGCTGGTTTACTGCACCGACCTCGACAACTGGATTCCGAACTCCGTCGAGGTTCAGATTCTCGACGACAGCGAGAAAATCAAAGAGGGCGGCAAGCCCGAACGCAGCGACTGCGCCGCCATTTACGGCCACGTCGCCCCCAGCAAGCTGCTGGTGAAGAACCCCGGCGAGTGGAACACGATGGTGGTGAAGTGCGTCGGCCCGAAAATCGAAGTCACCCTCAACGGCGAAAAAGTCACCGAGATGGACATGACCCAGTGGACTTCCGCGAAGACGAACCCGGACGGCTCCGAGATTCCCGGCTGGCTCAGCAAGCCGAAAGCGGAGATGGCCACCAAGGGCGCCATCGGCTTCCAGGGCAAGCACGGCCAGTCCAACATCTATTTCAAAAACATCAAAATCCGCGACGCGAAGTAAAACCGCATTCGCGGTTAATGAATCAGCACTGGCGTGCCTGGTGAATCGCCGCGGCGCGGCTTGTGAAATGTGAAATGTTTTGATAGCAATTTAAAACACTTCACACTTCACCAGCCCGAAGGGCGATTCACCAGGCACGCCAGTGCCATTTCACATCTTCCCGTGCCGTTTCACTTCTTCCTCGCGCGGAAAATCACCTCCCGGCACTGATTCAGAAAATCGTCGTACGCGCCGCAGCCGTAATCGGGGAAGGTCCACGGATGGCCCTGCCACGCACCATGGCGGTAAAAGAGCGTGATCTCAGCGTAAATGCCGCGAGCCATGTACAGCCGATGGGCGTAATCTTTCGTCGACGCCAGCACGAGTTTTCCGAGATCGACGTAACCCGGGTCGATGTTCACGGGCCGCGCTTCAGGGATTTCGCCGGGCCAACGCTCACGTGCCAGCGCCGCGAACTCCTCTTCCCAGGCGTTCGACTGATGCTTCATCTCCACCAGCACCGATGGCTCCACCAGCGGCTGCATGGCGAAGAAATATTTCGTCAGCCCCGCCCCCATACTCGCATCATAATAACGCGTCTGCTGGAACGGAAACCCCGCACTCTCCAGAATGATCTCGCCCCAATCGCGCGCGATCCGCTCCCGCACCCACGCAAGCGCCTGCGGATGCCGTGTAAAAACCGCCGTCATTGGCAGCACCGCCGCCGGGGAATGTATCTCGCCCACCGTTTTCTCCTTCGCAGGAAGGAATTTGTGGATTGTGATTTGCGGTTTGTGTTAAATTTCCAATCCACAATCCACAAGCCACAATTCCCATTCCTCCATCACGCTAACTTTTCAACCACATCTTTCACTTCCGCCAGCCACGCCTTGCGCTCTTCCGGCGTACTCATGATCACGGACGCAAAATTCCGCCGCACGAAGTCCTCGACGCCGACGGTGCCGAAAACGATGTTTTTCCAGAGGTTTTCCAGCGGGTCGCCCAGCACATTCACCTCCACATCCGGCGGGGTGTTCCCGGTGGTGAAGACGGCCGCTTTCCGCCCCGCGAGCTTCTTCACAGGCCCGTCGGCCGTGAACGCGTAACAGAATCCCTGCCGAATCACGCGATCCACCCAGCCCTTCAAAATCGCCGGCGGCATCCCCCACCAGTTCGGGTGCACGATCACATACAGGTCCGCGTCCAGCACCTGCTGAATGTCCGCCCGCAGCGGCCCGCTCACTGCATCCGCCGTCAGCGCCAACTCCTCCGCCGTCAGAATCGGATCAAAACCCTCGGCATACAAATCCCGCACCGCCACCTCATACCCCGCCGCCGCGAGCGTCTCTCTGGCCGTCTCGACGATCGCCCGACAAAAACTCGCCCCCGGATTCTGGTGCCCCAACACGATCAACGCTTTCATGGCTTTTTCCTTTCGCTATAACGCCGACTTTCCCGTTCCGACAACCCTTTATTATACGGCAAATCCGCCGCGGAATGAAGTAGGGGAGGGCAGGGAGGCCGACACACGCATCAGCAGAGCATCGAAAGCGTGAAAAAAAATACGTGAAAGAGTACCAGGAAAATTTCCGCAAACATGACGATGTAAACCACGGCAAGCACCCGGGAAAACCCCCGCATCAGCGCCGCGCCCCACCCCGGCCGTTTTTCGCCCGGCAGTGCCCGGTATTCCGCCCTGGAGCGGGAACACAAAAATCCGATCACATTCATCAGCAGAAAAATAAATATCGCCAGCATGAGCAGCCGCCAATACAAATCGTGTTTCATGGCGTCCCATATATACGTATGCGAAAATCCACACCGCAAATAACGCCGTATATGAAACTGCCACAGTGCCGCGGCCGTCATACTCACCGCCAGCAGCAGCACGACAAACATGTTCCATACACGCCAACTGAGATTATCCGCGATTTTCGTCACTTCCGCATGGGAACACAGCGCACAAAACGTCCAGGTCGCGCTCCAGGCCAGCAGGTTTGCGCAAAGAATGACTGGCAGGCACACCAGCGCGATAAACAGGGAAACGCCGCCCACATACATGAACGAAAGTCCCGCGGCGATAACGCAAAAACCATACTGCCGACAAAAACACCCGTAAGTCGCCGTCGCGGCAAGCAGCGTAAAAAATGCCGTCATCACCAGCGCCAACACCGTTTCCATATTATCCGGCGTCAGGTGCATCGCCGTCAAGCAAAACATCCACCCGATTCCGCCCAGTTGCAGCAGAAACAGCAGCAGCAAATATCCGCGAACTGCATTTTTCATTTCGCACCCCGGCTTTTATTGAACCATCCTAAACGTCCAGAAGCCGAAGAAGTAGGCTAGCTCGGCCATGAAAATCGCGAAAAACATGAGCGTCACGGCGGTCATCAGCAGGGTGCGAATCAGCGTGCCGGTGCTGCGGAGATGAAACGCGCCGGTGACATCCTCCGGGCCTGAACCTTCGGGCAGTGAGTCCAGCAGGAAGATGTGTTTCGGGTGCTGCGGGTCGTAAAACAGCACCTCGCAGTCGTCGTCCGTGATGCGGGAGACGTCCAGTCCGCTGCTGGAACCCTGGAGCCGCTGGCCGTCGGCGGTGATGTACTCGAAGGTCACGTTCATCACGTCCTGATGATTAATCTTTGTGCCCGTGGGCGAAATATCCATGACCACGCCTTTCGTGACCTGCCCGTATTTCAGCAGCCGCCAGTTCCGCAGCGCCGTGCGAAACGTGGAGACCACGATGCCCAGCCCGATGATGGGGAAC
The DNA here is from genome assembly GCA_031553595.1 of Thermoguttaceae bacterium. GTDB lineage: Bacteria > Planctomycetota > Planctomycetia > Pirellulales > Thermoguttaceae > RGIG3701. The sequence continues at coordinate 195,170 of JAVBLI010000005.1, forward strand.
AGCAGCACGAACAGCGAGAACAGCCCCCATCCGCCCATCACGCCCAGCGATGTATCCTCAAGTCGATACGCCCCGAAACGCGTGTCATACAGTGCCTGCACTTCGCGCGGCTGGTCGCCGTCATCCATCAGTTTCGAGCCGGAATGACACACGCAGGTAATCGTCTCACCGTTTTCGGGCGTGACGGTGAACGAGTGGCGATACATGCGTGTGTCGTTCACTTTCATCTTCGCATCTTCACTGGAAACGAGCGTCGCGGTGCCAGCTGGCTTCCACTTCCCAAACACATCCGCCATGCGAATCTGCCCGACGAACGCGCACACGAAGATCATTCCGAAGCACGCAAAAATCCAGCCGAAAATCAGCAGCCCCGGTGAATTCGCGCAGAACATGTTCGCAAACAGCAGCGGCGAAACCCTCCGCGGCGGCTCACGAATTTTCCGCATCACCGCCGGGTCAGGCATCTGGGCCACGTCCAGTGCATCCTCGTCTTCGTCCAGTATGTACCGCCGCCCGTCGATCATCACCGACTGCACCACGCCGTCCTCGCCCATCTCCTCGACTTTCACGTCCCCCACCCCGAAAATATCCCCCGGCGAGAGCGAATCATCCCATTTCTTTGCCATCATCACCCTTTCTTTTTACGGTTTTACACCAAACTCCATCCACCCCAGAAATACGACGTGAGATAAATAAAAAAGCCCAAAAACAAAATGTAAAACAGGAACGCCACCCACATTTTTACAAATTTGTTCGTTTGCGCGTACTGGAATTTGCCGCTTCTCGGATCCATGGAAATCCCGAACGTCCGCCACTGATACCGAAGGGAATAACGCCACGGCGAGCGTTTATCGTAAAACACCGGGGTCTGTTCGTCGCGCCGCAAATCCAGCATGCCGTCTTCGGGCAGCTCGTGACGAAACGTTTCGCCCTCCAGCGTTTTGTATTCAAACACCAGCGTGCTTTCGCGCCGGCCGGTCTCTTCGTTACGCATGCGGACTTTACATTTTTTGCTGACCGCCACTTCGCCGTATTTCAAAAACCAGAGGATCCGGGCGCCGTAATAAAATCCCCGCAAAACCATTCCCAGCCCCAGCAGCGGAAGGGCGACAAGCACACACGCCAACAGTTTCGCGTTTCCTCCATCCGGATACACGCCGACGGAAGTGTCCACGATGCGATACACATCATACTTCCCGCAGTACTCCACTGGGACACTCGTGCCGATCAGACGCTCCATGTTTTCTTTCGAAAAACAGGTCTCGGTGCGCGTCTCGTCATGTCCCTCCGTGACTTCAAAAATATGCCGGCGAGTGTCCTTAAACCCCCGCGCCGGCGCGCACGAAACGAGCTTCGCCTGCCCCGCGTTCCGCCAGTCATTCACCAGCGCCGTATCCGCCATGTGAGAGCAGTTCAGGGTCATGCACACCATAAACATTCCTGCGCAGGCGAACAGCCAGCCCAGAATCTCGCCGTTGGTCGAAGTCAGTTGTCCCACCCACACCGACAGCGAAACACGCCGCGGCGGCGCATCCAACTCGCGCATCGTCTCTTCCAGCTCCAGCCGCTGTCGCTCCGCTTTTTTCTTCGTTACCATCGCTTGATTCCATCTTCGCCGTCATTCGGTGCATTTACCACGCCCAAAGCCCTAAAAAAATACCAAGTTCTACAGTGAAAATCACTAGAAACAGCAAATTCGCCACTGCCATCATCACCGTGTAAACATACGTCCCGGAAGATTTTAGCCGGAACTCGCCCGTTTCATCATCCAGCGAAATGCCTTTCGGCAGCATGGCCAGGGGCAGAATCCGCTGCGGTTTTTCACTGTCGTAAAGGATGATCAGCTCCTCCCGATCGGAAAGATCGAGACCCGGCGAGATATTCCCCGCCACTTCGTGATACGCTCCGTCCGCCGCGTGAAAGCGGTATGTCACGTGCTGTGTCAGGGGGATTCCGCTTTTCGAGTACTGAGTGCCCAGGTTCTGCACAGCGGCTTTTCCGATTTCGCCATACGCAAACAGCCGACGGTACCAGTAGAGGCTGTAATAAAAGTCCAACACGATCACCCCCAGAACCAGCAGCACAAAGAAACCGTGTTTCAGCAGAAAATGCACGATGCTCAACCAACTGTGTGTTCCGGTTTCTTCGACCATCGGCTGACTCTTCGCGTAATCTTTCGAAGCCGCCTTTCCCAACGCGAAGGTTTCTTTCATCCGATACGCCCCGGATTTCTCCTGACGCTCCAGATTTACCGTGGCCCCCTCCCCCAGCGCAGCGCCGCTTTCCGATACCATTTTTTTGCCGATGGACATGCAGTCGGCTTCCACCGCCTCTCCCTCCGAGTTCGTGTACTGGAAAACATAATGATACGCCGTGACGTTTGTCCCTCCGAAACAGGTATCCACATCGATGGTCACCAGCGTCCCTGCCCCGGCATCCCGCCAGAGATTTTCGTCCACATCTGTACCATGTGGCCTTGCGAACGCCGCACAGAGAAAAAGCATGACAGCACACACGAGCACCCAGCCGATGATTCTTACCCGTGCCAGCTCCCCGAGCATCAGCCGTAACTGTACCCACCATGATATCTTTCGTGGCGGCGCACCCAACGCGCGCATCGTCTCGTCCAGTTCAAGGCACTCGGCTTCCTTTTTCTTCTTCGTCGCCATTTTTACTCCGCTTCCGCCCGCGACGTTTGCCCGTTTATCGCCGCCTGCATTCTATCATAACGTAAAAAAACCGTGCCGACAAGCGCCCGCACGGTCTTGAATGAGCCGATATTTCAAAAATGTTTTACGCCCCGGCACGCATCCGTTTTCGGCCCGCCAGCAGGCAACATCCGCCGCCCAGCACCATCAGCCCCCACGTCGCCGGCTCGGGCACATTCATATAATTGAACCCGATGAAATGGATCGTCGTCCCATTCGCGTCGTTAAACGCCGTCAGATCCCAGCCGAACCACGCGTTGCCGTCGGCATTGAGGTACTGGCCGAACACCATATAATCCGTGGCGGTGTTCAGCAGCGAGAAGTAAATACCCTTTTCCGTCAGCGACGCGTTGAGATAGTTTTCAAGCAGGCGGGCCGTGTCGACGTCCATGGGCGAAAAAATCGCGATCAGGTTCGTGTATTCCCCCGACACTTTCAGGGACCCCTTGATATACTCCTCTTCCGCGCAGCGATAAATCCCCTTCAAATTCCAGGTCGGCGTGTCCTCGCGAAACTCCAGCCGCACGATCTGACGACCATCGCTGCCTGCCTCACTGCCGTCAAGGAATGTTTTCACAAACTCGTACGGCGTGTGATCTCGCACCAGGCCTTGCACGCTTGCCTGCGTCACATTCGCACCGGCATTGATGACGGAATCCGCCATCACCAGATCGACGTACGGTACCTGGAGCGAAATGAATGCCGCGCAGCGCACATCCAGCCCGTCGCGGATATCGGCCTCACCGGAAATATCCAGGGTCGAGGCGCCGCCGACATCCAGATAATAATCGATGTTGAGTTTGTCGGCATTCGTGAGACTTGCGGGCCGCAGTCCCGACGCCTTGATGGTCGCCTTCGAGCCGAGGATGAACAGGTGGCTGTCCAGGCCGTATGCCTTGATGGCGCCTGAGAACGCGATATCGCCGCCGGAAATATTGACTTCGCTGTGAATGTATTTATTGATGTCCTGATTGGCGGTGAGGGTTTTCAGGTAGGACGCCGCGGCGATGTACCCGATGTTCAGGTCGCCGGGTTGGATCGTGCCGGACGTGCCGGCGTAGGTACGCACGACGGCATCCCCGGAGATATTCCATACCGCCGAGGTGTCGGCACGGCGAGCCGCTGGTTCCTGGGAGCTGCCCACCATAACATTGTAGTAGCAGTCCAGTGTGCCGCCGGACATATTGTAAACCCCGGAGCCGCCGTCGCGGACACGATGCCCGATCGTCAGGCCGTACGGAACCACCACTCTCCCCATGGCATTCGTATCGTCGTCTGGATCCGTATCGACGTCCCCACCCAAATCCGGGCCGGCCATGGGAATGATCGTGCCCGAGGCGCCGTCGTCGTAGAAGGTCGTCGAGAGGGGCGAAGCCGTCGGCGAATAATATGGCGAATACGGATCGCTGGTGTACCCCTGGTATTTCAGGACGAGGCTCCCGCCCGTCTGGTTCAGCACGCCGGCGCCTTCTTTATTGCCGATGATCAGGTCGTAGTGCCCCAGATAAGTGCCGCCGCTGAGGTTCATGGTCCCGTCGCCATACCCCTGCCCGACGTAGGCTTCCCAGGCTTCGAAAAAGCCGCCGGTGTGATTGGCAGTGCCTTTTGCACGAGACGCGGCGGTGCCTGACATGCCGACCCTGTAAAAGTTGGGCACGACCACTTTCCCGTCGTAGAGGTTAAACGTTCCCGTGCCACCGGCCCCGTTTCCCACCAGCAGACCGGTGTTGTTGCTGCCGTAACCGAAGAGGTTGCTGACATAATTCGCGGTGAAGAGGTTGCCGGAATACACGTTGAGGATTCCCGTGCCCCCCTTGGAGCCCACGACCATCATGTCCGTCTTTACCACGGTGCCCGTGCCGCTGATATTCATCGTGCTGTTTGTGTTTTTTCCATATCCGAGAACGGCTCCCAGCGCGTTGAGCGTGCCGCCGGAGATGTCGTAGCGGGTGGTGATCATGTTCGCGGGCACCACTCGCCCACTGCCGAGATAAAGACCGCCGACGGTGAAATCGCCGCCGGTCTGTCGGATGTTCAGAGAAATTCCACTGACGGTACCGTACTCAAGAACGTAGCTGGAGCTGGTTTGTAAAGGCCGAAAAGTGCCGGTCTGGGAAAGCGTAAGGTTGCTGTTGAATTGATAGTGATACCGGGAGTCCGAATACACAGTGCTCGAATTGACGTTCATCGTGCCTTGGCTGATAATTGCCGTATCGCCGGTTCCCGGATAAGTGGAGCCGAGACCGTCATTCCAGTACTGGGTTTGCGTCAGATTGCCCGCGCCCGTGGTATTCCACGTATAGTCGACTGCATACGAAAAATTCGAGAGCAGCACTAAAAAACAGAAGTGCAGTGGCAACTGTTTCAACATACAACGTAAAATTTCGTACAAAATTATCAGATTACACTATTGTGAAAAAGGCGCAAAAACGGCTTCGGTCCGGATTTTCTTCGCGGATTTCGGAAAATACAGGGGTTTTCAGATTTTTTCATACGAATCTGTCGCAGCATCCAGAGTAGCGTCCCGAGTAACTTCGTTGTTCATGCAGATAGAGCGGCCGTGGAGTGACAACCATATTACCGGTATCTATATATCGCCATATACGAAAGATTTTTACAGAAAAACCTTGTGTCAGAAAAAAAGATGAAAAGGAGTCCAAGATTTTTTTGGAATAGATGTTATAACCATTAAAAGTGCCTCGCGTCGCTCTTTACCTTTTAATCTATATTCCTTTTTTTCTGATAAATCACACAGCAAATCAATTTAGTCGCCAGTCGTGCAAAAATCTAAAAAACCTGGAGCTTCGATTCATTTTCTCGCAAAAACAGCAGACGAGAATGAAGCGAAACGCAGTGACCGGATAGAAATGGGATAAACGCAGGCTATTCTGGAGCAGTACTCAAAAGATCCCCTCCAGCGGGCCGCCACGCGCCGCCAGGGTGTCCACGCGCCGGGTGATTTCCGGATTTTCGGCCAGTTCCGGCGGATGAAAATCCTTTCGTCGCGCGTCGATTACCAGCGTCCCGCGGCAGCCCCAATGCTTGCGGTCGGTGAACGCGCCGATTCCGTAAATGTCGCCTGCCGGGTCACTTTTCGTGAACACCGTCCAGAGAAAATCGCGCAGTGTGTGTGCCGCCCGCGTGCTGTCATCCGTGATGATGATCAGCGGAAAGCGGTTTATTTTATCATCTTGCGTAAATTGCGAGCAGAACCGCTCACACGCCGAATCTCGCCGCCCGCCTTCATCCCGCCACTGGGGGCCCGTCATCACCAGCACGCCTGGTATCATCACCCGCGGCTCCCGGAACCCCGCATTTTCCACCCGCTTTAACTCTTCCGCGCACGCCTCGCTGATTTCCGTCGGCAACTCGCGTCGCACATCGCCCGCCGCCGCGATCACCACTTTCGAGCCGCGATTCAGTCCGCCACCCGTGTAATCCAGCGTGTCCATGGTGGTTTTCGTGTGGAAGTGCAGGTCGCGCGTCCAGTCCACCCGCCGCAGCACGTGCTGAAAAAACGCCGCCGGATCATGCACGTCCAGCCGCGGGTCATCCTCACCCGCCGCCAGAAACAGGTACTTCGCCAGCGAAAGCTGCCCGTACCCGAGAATCATGTTCGCCAGCGTCAGGAGCTCCTGCGGCCGCCGTGCGTTCTCATACGGCGTGTACCGCTCCTGCCCGATGGCCAGCAAAAGCGGATGCACCCCGGCAGCGTCCACCGCATGCACCGCCTTCACGCCGGGAAGCGTTTTTGGAAGAATTTCTCCGGTAAGTTCATGAATGAACGCCCCGAAAACCGTATCCTCCTGCGGCGGCCGACCCACCACCGTGAACGGGAAAATCGCGTCTTTTCGATGATACACATTTTCCACCCGCATGACGGGAAAATCATGCGCCAGGCTGTAATACCCGAGATGGTCGCCGAACGGCCCTTCCGGCATCAGGCATTCCGGCTCCAGAAACCCCGTGATGCAAAAATCGGCGTCCGCGGAAATCGCCGGGGCACCGTTTTTCTGCGGAATCATGCGAATACGCCGGCGGTTCAGCATCCCCGCGAAAAGAAGTTCACTCATCCCTTCCGGTAGCGGCATCACCGCCGCGAGCGTCATGGCCGGGGGCCCACCGAGAAACACGTTCACCAGCAGCTTCTCACCCCGCTGTAAAGCTTTCGCGTGGTGGATGCCGATTCCGCGGTGAATCTGATAATGAATGCCCGCCTGCGTGTCCGGCACGTACGCCCCGCCCGAAATCTGCACGCGGTACATCCCGAGATTCGCGGCCAGGCACCCCGGTGCGTCCGGGTCTTCCGTATAAACCTGCGGCAGCGTGAGATACGCCCCGCCGTCTTCCGGCCAGCATTTTAATTGCGGTAGATCACTCAGCCGGCACGTTTCCGCCATCACGGCGCCGCTGTGCACGCGCTTCGGCCGCGAACACCACGCCGCCCATGGTGTCCGCCAATTCAGATACATCCCCGGCCGCCGCATAAAGTCCGCGGGGTCCACACCCAGCCGCATGACATTTTTCACCATTTTAATCGCGTCCCGGAAGATAAATTCCGTCCGCTTCATGGTGCCGAACAAATTACACACCGCCGGGAAGCGCGACCCCTTCACGCACTCAAAAAACACCGCCGGGCCGCCCGCCGCATACACCCGCCGCTGAATTTCCGCCACCTCCAGGCGCGGATCCACCTCCACACCAACTCGCACCAACTGCCCGGTTTTTTCCAAATCGTTCACACACTGCCGGAGGGAGGAGTAGGACATGGGTCACGCGTTCTCCAGGATCGTCACGTTTTCTTCGAAAATCTGCATGGCCTGCTGGATGGGGGCGGGAGTGGACATGTCGACGCCGGCGGTTTTTAACAGTTCCAGCGGGGTTTGGCTGGAGCCGCCGGAGAGGAATTTTAAATAGTCGTCCAGCTCGCGGCGCCCGCCGTGCAGGACACGCTGCGAAAGGGCCAGCGCGGCGGAGATGCCGGTGGCGTATTTATAAACGTAAAACGCGTGGTAAAAATGCGGAATGCGGAAACACTCCAGGGACAGGCACGCATCCAGCGTAAACTCCGGGCCGAAGTAATCTTTCAGCAGGCCCGTGTACATCTGCGTGAAAAACTCCAGCGTCAGCGGCACGCCATTCTCGGCCGCGGCGTGCGAAAGTAATTCGAATTCCGCGAACATCGTCTGGCGGAAAATCGTGCCCCGCAGCTCGTCCAGCAGCCGGCATGCAAGGCTCAGCCGCATTTTGTCGTCCCGCGTGCGGCCCAGCAGATGATGATGCAGGAGCTGCTCATTAAACGTGCTGGCCACCTCCGCGACGAAAAGCTCGTAATCGTGATACTGGAACGGCTGCTTTTTCGTCGAAAGATAAGAATGCATGGAGTGCCCGGCCTCATGCGCCAGCGTAAACACATGATCCAGCACCGACGGCTGATAATTCATGAGGATGTACGGCAGGCCATCATAACTGCCGCAACTGAAGGCACCGCTCTGCTTGCCGCGGTTCTCGTAACGGTCGCACCAGCGTTCTTTGGTCAGCCCGGCACGCAAGACATCTCCGTACTCCTGTCCCAGCGGCTTCACCGCCTCCAGCACCATCCGCACCGCCTCATCCCACGGATAACGCACACCCGGCTCCGTAAAAAGCGGCATATACGTGTCGTACATGTGGATCTCTTGCAGTTTCATGAGCCTCCGCCGCGCGGCGAAATAGCGGTGAAGAATCGGCAGCGCATTTCGCACGGTGGCCACCAGATTATCATAAACCACCACCGGCACACGCTCACCGAAAAGCACGGCCTCGCGCGCCGTCTTAAAATTCCTCGCCCGCGCGTTATACACATCCTTGTGCACGGAGCCGGCGTACAGAGCCGCCAGCGTGTGACGGTGGGCATCATACGTCTGGTAATATTGCGTGAACGCCTGTTTCCGCACGGCGCGTTTCGGGCCGTGGAGCAGGGCGGAGAAGGACGCGTTGCTGAGCTCGATTTTCGCGCCGTCATGGTCGCGGATTTCGCCGAACTTCATATCGGAGTCCGTGAGCTGATCGAAAACACTCCGGGCCGTCTGCGTCATCTCGGTCTGCATGGCCAGCAACCGCTCCTCTTTTTCGCCCAGCGTGTGCGGCTTCTCCTCCACCAGCCGCGAGAGCCAGAGATGGTACGGCGCGAGTTTTTTGTCGGCCAGGTACGCCGTCAGCACGCTTCGGGGCAGCGCCAGAATCTCCGGCGAAATGTAACTCGCCTCCTGAGAAGCCCGGCTCGCGACGGCCATGTATTTTCCGTAAAGCGTCTGCGCTTCCATACTCGTGCCGTCCTCGGCAGTGCGCAAAAACGCGTACGTCCCCAGCCGCTGGGCCTCCCGGTCCATGGCGAAATAAAAACGCAGGCATTTCAGCAGGTTCTCACTCCCGCCGCCGAGCGTTTTTCGGAATTCCGCGTATTTCGGAATTTTCTTCTCCCACTTCCGAAACGCCGTCTCCCACGCCGCGGTATCCGAAAACAGCACCGCCAGATCCCACGTATCCGCCTCACGCACTTCCTTTCGCGCGGGGAGCGTCTTCACTTTATTTTTATCGGTTTTATAATCCGCATTACGGTCTGCCATGATTTTTTCTCCTTTAAAAGATCCTCGCCTCAAAGAACAGGATTACTTGATTTTTAAATTTTTCACATCAATTCGGATGCAGTTCATCTTTTCCGGCTTCATCTCCGCCCGCACGAACACGAGATTCAGCGCCACCGCCGGCGGCAATTCGTCCAGAATTTCCGCCAGATGCCGTTCATCCCGCAGGCGGTGATAATTTACCTTCACTAGCACGTCCCCCACCTGCGGCGGCGAATCCAAATTTCCGTAAACCTCCGCGTCACATTCCATCAGCTCCACGCCGTCCGCCGTCCGCAGATTCCAGCTTTTCGCCTTCTCCTGCGTCAGCGGCTTCACTTTTATCCGCAGCCGCTGCGCGATGATCTTCGCCGCGTCATATTCCGGCGTTTTTTCCAGCGGAAACTCCACAGTAAACGTCATCGGCACACCCCGGCTGTCTTTCCGACTCATTTCCAGGCGAACACGGTCTCCGGGCTGCTTCTCGAGCATGCCAAGATAAAACGCCAGCGGCGAACTGACCGCCACGCCATCCAATTTTTGCAGCACATCCCCGGCCCGCACCCCGGCTTTCGCCGCCGCCGCGTCTTCCTCCACCGCCGTCACCCAGCACTGCTGAGGCTGCTGCGGTGATTCCCGTTTCGCCAGGCCCGGCGTAAACCCCACGCGAAAACGGGTTTTCAGATCCGGGATCAGCATGTCAGGCAGCAGGCGGTGAAGCGTTTCAGTGGAGATGCCGAATCCGATACTCTCCGAGTCCATGCGTTTCGAGACGGTAATCGCGATGACTTTTCCGCGCATATCGTACCACGGCCCGCCGGAAGTGCCGGGGTTAATGCCGGCATCCGTCTGCAGCAGACCGTAAAGCATCACGCCCGGCACGTCCACCAGTTTACTGCTGCGCTGCGTTCCGCTGATAATGCCCTGCGTTAACGTGTATTTCAGGGCATACGGCGCGCCGATAATCGCCAGGGGATCTCCCACGCAGACATCTTCCGCCTCCGCGAATTCCACCGGGTGAAGTTTTTCTTTCGACGAAAATTTCACCAGTGCCAGGTCCTGATTCCGCCGCAGCGCCACCACTTTCGCCTCATACCGGGAACCGTTTCGCAACTCCACCACCGGCACCACGCTGCGCAACACCGAATGAGCATTCGTCAGCACGTACCCCGCCGGGTGAATGATGAATCCGGAGCCCACGAGATTTTCATCTTCCGTCCCCGCGTCCTGCTTAAAGAACTCCACCACCTCATTTTTTTCCGGCTGGACGGTCGCGCCCGTCATGTAAACCACCTGATCCGCACACTTACGGTAAAGCGCCGCCAGGGGGGACGTTCCGGATGCGGGCACGTCCACCTCCGCCGCGGTGAGCGTCTGCGGAAACATCATCCCCACGCAAAAGAAAAATTGTAACGAAACAAAAAAAATCCGCATTACCATTTCATTATATAACGTTTTCTATTAACTCGCCACTCGACGTGTGCTTTATCAATTATCAAATTTTTTCCGCCATCCCCAGCGTTTTCGCTGTAAAAATAAGCGGGTAAAGCCGTTCATAATACCACAGTTTGGCGAAATAAAACCCGATCGGCGCGGCCTGACGGTATTCGCCGCTTTCCACCCACGCCGTCAGGCGGTGAAGCCCTTTTTCCGCGTGCTGCGTTTCGCCGTACAGCAGCATGATTTCCGTGGCCAGGGCGGTCTGCTCCACGTGCGTCTTTCCGGATTTTTCGCCATACCCCCACGAGCCGTCCGCGTTCTGCGCCGCCTTCAGCCACGCAAGCGCCCATTGCGCTGACTCATCCCGGCCCCGGCCAAGTTCATGCCACATCATCAGCACACGCGCCGTGCCGTAAACCGGATTCTCCTCCTCCGAATGATCCTGGTCGCCGAACCACAGCGGAACCCACTCGCCGTCCGGCTGCTGCTGACGCCGGATGTAATGCAGGCCGCGCGAAATGGCATGCGGAATCCTCGCCGCTAGCGCCGCGTCCGCCTCCAAAAACGGTATCCACCGGTGCCACGCGCGAATGGCGTGGGCCGTTAAATCCGTTCCGCTGCGGTCAAAAGGCAGCGCGCCCCACCCGCGGCAAAACGTGGGAATGCCACCGTCCGCGTTCTGGAGATCCAGCAGCCACCCGGCCGCCATTTTCACCGCCGCCACCGTACGCTGAATGTCCGCCGGCGCGGAAATCCGCTTCTCCCGGAGGAGCGTGTGCAGGGCGAGCATGGCCGCCGGCGTGTCATCCGCATCCGGCACGGCCCCGGAAAGATCCGTCCACCCCCAGCCGCCGGGCTCTGCGTGCGTAAACGGGTGAATTCGCCGGTGCTGACAGTCCAGCAGCCACTCAAAATCCACCGCCGCCAGCGCATTTTTTTCGCCGTTCTCCGCCGAGTTTTCACCCTCCGCCAGCGCGCTGATGGAGAGACTCGTCAGCCACGTGGCGAGATTCGTGTCAATTGGCACGCTTCCGTCCTGCCGCATGGACGCCAGTAAAAACCGGGCCCCGGATTCCAGCACCGCCACCTCCTCAGGAATGGCTTCCGCGCGGGGAATGGACGCCAGGCTCATCACGACGAACGCCGTCAGCGGGGCCGCCTCCAGAAACCCGCCGCTTTCCGGCTGCTTTTCCCGCAGCACACGTAAACTCCGCCGTACACACAATTTACGTAGCGTCCGCGTAAACGGATTCCAACTTTTGCGGTGATAAAAAACGGCCTGGCCGATCGCCACCAGCGCCGGAATGGCGTAACTGACCACCGGCAGGCGGATCATGCCCAAAAACCGGTGCGGAATGCACGCACACTCGAAAGGCAGTGGCGAAACCTCGCGCCACGGCACCATTCCCGCCAGCGCCGCATTCGTCAGAATGGGCACCGCGAACGTTTTATCCGCCCCGTAACGTTTCCGCACGCCCGCCACGTTCCCGGCCGCATCCAGATACTCGCGTGTTTTTTCCAGCGCCGCGTGAATGCCGGGATTTTCCGGCTCCATGGCGGTATCCGCCACCGTATCAGCGAGAGATTCCGCGTAAAGCTTCAGGGCCGCCGTGGCGAGCATGGTGGCCGCGATGTTCGAGTAACTGCGGTCCGTGTCCCCCCAGCCGCCGTCCGGATTCTGGGTTTCTAGGAGGTATTTTTTCGCTCGTGGAAGCGCCGCCCGACCCTCGGCCAGCAGCGTTTCATCATGTATTTTTCCACTTTTCAGCAGCAGCACCCAGGCGCTGACCGTGGTGGCAGTGGAAATCGCGGACGCCGCCAACTCCCCCGTCCAGTGACCGTTTTCACACTCCGCCGCAAGCGCCGCGCGCACCGTCTGGCACGCATCCCGCACCCGCATACGAAACGCATCATCCCCGGAAAAAATTTCCGCCATCACGTGCCATGTCATTCTTTCATGATCCATGTGAATTCATCCTCATACGCGGGTTTCTCCGTGCTCTGCGGAAACTCGCCGGCCCTCACTTTTCGGATGATGCGCTGGGCCATTTCATCCGCTGTCCGCAGGTGCTCCTCCTCCCACGCCGCTACACGAAACCCCGCCTTTCCCAGGTCTTTCGGCAGCAGCACGTACCCCAGCTCCAGCCGGATTCTCCCCAGCTCCAGCAGACTCGCCGCGAGCTGACGGTATAACGGAAGCTGGAGATTCTGCCAGAGTTCCGGCGTGACCGCGATTCCGCGTTTCCGCAGCCGTTCCACCGAATATTTATGATGCACTTCCTCCGGCGAAAGCCCGGCGTCCGCGGTTTTATAATCCAGGATGGCCCACGTGTCCGTCCCGGGATGATAATCCACGCGGTCAATTTTTCCGGAAATCAGCATGGGGCCGCCCGAGAATTCCACCACCGCCCCCGCGCCACCGTCGGCCCGAAAAAATACTTTCTCCGCGATTTCCACATGCCGGATTTCCCAGCCGTCCAGCGTCCGCTGCGCCTGATGCCGTGCGAAACGCCGCAGCCGCTGCCGGAGCTGTTCTTTCTGGATGAACAGCGTGGAAATGGCGTTTTTCCCGTACACTCGCGAAAACTCCGCCTCCAGCAGCTCCTCCAGCACGCGGATCACCCGGGCCGTTTCTTCTTCCAGCGTGTCCGCCGTCACGGCCCGGCCTTCCGCCCGCGCCGCCACCTCCGCCTGCCCGAACTGCCGGAGAATTTCATGCGCCAGATTCCCGAACTGCCCGCCGTCCAGCTCTTCCGCCAGATCATCCACGGCATGCAATTTCTGAATGTGCCTCAGATAATACCGGTACGCGCACGCAAGATAATCATTAAATTCGGAGACGGACATCCGCGTTTTCACCGCCGCGGGCATCACCGGTTCCGGAATTTCATACACCGCAGCGGGACGCCGCGCAGACACGTCTGTGGGCACAGCGCCGGCCTCCGCCGCCATTTCCTGCCGCTCATCGACTTCCGTAAAAAACCGTTTCGCGCGCCGCACGAGTGTCGCGTCATCCCCCGTCAGCAGCAGTCGGCTGGGCATCAGCACGTTTCCCTCCGCCGAAAGCCGCCCGAAAACAATTTTTAACTCCTCCCGCGTGGCCAGCAGGACGGACAAAATATACGTGTCGCGCGCCAACCGGGTGTTATTCGTTTCCATCCCCAGCACTTCCCGCAATTTATTCGGAAAGAACGCGTGACTGTTTTTCGCCTGCGGCACCACACCGTCATTAAAACCGGTTAAAATCGTGGCCGGCACGTCATCCAGCGGAAGCTCCAGCCACCCGCGCAAGTCCAGCGTGTCCGGCATGTTCAGCGGATTCAGCCGATTCTCCGCCGTCTGCGACAAAAACAGCCGCAGGCAGTCCGCGAATTTCAGTTTCGGCATCAGCCGCTGCGGAAGCTGCATTTCCTCCACCAGAATGCGCCGAATTTCCAGGCAGCTGCGCGCGATCTGGTGATCCTGCTCAAGATTCGCGTTAAACACCCGCCAGCCGTAAATTTTCAGCAGAAAATCCACCACGCAACACCCCCACACGGAAAGCGGCGCCGTCAGGGTGTCCATTTCCAGCGACTCGGCAGATACCATGGACGCAAACGTCGCGTACTTCGTGTTCCGGATGCCGTTACTGCGCGCGATACTCACGGCGTTATGGTAATTCGCGGATTTCAGGATGGTGTCCCGGATGGCGCTGAGTTCCGCCAGCGCCCGCTGAAACGCGGGGAGATATTCCGGTTCTTCGCCCGCTGCGGCCGTGAGCGCCTCCATGACTGCTTCCGAGGAGGGCTCCGCCGTCATGCCGGGAGTTCCGGAAGGCCCCCGTTTTTCCTGGTTTTCCTCGGCGAAAAACGTATCCGGCGCCACATTTCTTTCGACTCCCGCCGCTTTTAACCCGGATTCCATTTCCGCATCTTCCGCATCTTCCACGGCCGCCGTCATTCCACCGCCTCCAGCCAGCAGCCCGGCGTCCTCCTCACCCTCCGGGCGTTTTTTCGGGTAAATCAGCTCGGGCAGATGCTGATGATAAAACGCGTCCAGCTCCTCCACCCAGTGCACCGGCACCTGGCACACGTCCCGCAAATACCGCTCCACGTCCGGGTGCCGCACCAGGGCCGCGAAATGCGTGTACCGCCGGTCATCCAGCCAGTCCGTGAGCACTTCCAGCAGCCGCCACGGCCCCAGCGCCGAGAGCTCCGTTCCGCCCGCGTAATGTGCGGTCACGCCCGCCATCCGCAGCCGCTGCGAAATATACGGCTCCAGCTCATCATCCAGCACGCCCACGGTGATTTCATCCGCCGCGTACTGCCCGTCCAGCCCGCGCAGCCAGTCCGTTACCGCCCGCGCCTGATCCTCCGGTTTCGTAACCTGAAGAATCATTTCATCCGGAATCTCCACCGGCGGCTGCCGCCACTTTTCCGGCTCCAGGCACCCCAGCGCGTCAAAACGGTCTGCCAGCGATTCAGGCGCGAACGTAAAAATCTCCACATTCCCCGGCACGCGCAAGAGCATCAGTTTCTGGATGCGGTTCAGGTCCACGCACCCGATCATGCCGATCTGAAAACGGATGTTAAAATCCCGCTGCGGATGCGAATTTTTCAGGGCGTAAAGCCGGGCCGACTGTTTATCCCACAGCCGCAGGTCATCCAGCATGGCGTGATACGTCCGCTGGACCCGCTCCAGCGTTTCCCAGCGCCGGCGCTCGCTTTCCGGGAGATTTCCGCCGTTTTTACGCTCCAGTTCCCCCCATTTCTCCAGCACCGAGGCAAAATCCATCCCTTCCGCCGCCAGCTCCTGCTGCATGGCGGACATTTCGCGCCCCAGCTCCATCCACGCCAGCACATCCCCCGGATCCGGCGCCTGTGGAATCACCGGCGAGAGTTTCATCTCTTTCGCGCACTTCTGCAGCGCCCGCGTCCACACGATCTGCTGAACCAGCGCCGACGCGAACGAATATTTCTGCGAATAAAGCAGCTCCGGAAAATCCCCCACCGCCTTCACCCGCGGCGGCTCAATCGTCAGCCCATGTTCATACGCCTTCTGCGCCAGGAGCGTCAGCAACCGCCGGCTGGCCACCCGCGACGGAAAAACCAGCACCATATTCGATAAATCCACGTACCGCCCGTTCTTATGCCGCGCGATCAGCAGCTCCGTCACCGTCTGCAGGCAGGGCTTCTCCCACCCCAAAAATGTATGCTCCATAAAAACTCTCTGAAATGAATAAAATGACGTACCTTCTCTATATAAACTAGCATTACCTATTATCCCAGAATATTCAAAAAATAGCAAGAGACGGGGGCGAGAAACATGAGCCGCATGGGGAGCGCAACTTGCGGGCAAATTGATAATTGATAATTGACTGCGTCATGTAAAATTACCGGCCAGCAGCCCGCTTGCGATAATTGTCAATTATCAATTATCAATTTTCTGCAGCAGTGGCACCGCACCCAGCCGCAGCACGAAAGAAATCAAAAACGGCAGTTGCACCCAGAACACCGTCCGCAGTACGGGACATCCGCCGCACACGCGCTGCGTGAAATCCACGTATGGAAAATCCTGATAAATCGCTCCGCCCAGAAGCGCCCCGGTGAACGCGAACACGCCACCCACGGCCCCGTAACACGCCAGCCACGTCGCGCCTTTTCCCGGCGGCGCCGCCTGTAACTGCACCTGCGGTAGCCCCACATTCAGCCCGACGTACGCCATGTAACACAGCGCGGAGCCGAAAATCACCCATCCGTACGGCGGCGCGGCGAAAAAATAAAACAGCGGCCCGAATGCTGTCACGAACTGCGAAAAAACCAGCACCGGCACCACCCCCCGACGGTCAATCCACGCCCCTGTCGCGGGGGCTAAAATCACCTGCCCGCCGCGAATCAAAAACCGCAGCGTCTGCACCGCCACAAAAGCCGCCCCGGCCCCAAAAAACAGCGTTTTCTCACCGAAAAGTTTCGCCGGGTACGTCAACTGAAACGCCTGCTCCAGCTGCGTAATGAACGAAAAATACGCCGCGTAAATCAGCAGCGGCTGAAACCGGCGGTCCGAAAGCGGCTCCAGAAGCTCCCGAAACACGCCGCGGAACGTCAAGGTTTCCGCAGTCGCCCCGCTTTTTTCCGCCTTAAAACACTTTCCGTCATGCACTTTCCCCAGCAGCAGCGTCCCGGCCGCGATGAAAACCGTGCCCACCGCCGCCAGCAGCGCGAACACGTAATATTTAGGGACGCTTTCTCTCAAAAACGCGTCATTTTCCCATACGTACATCACGGCCACACAAATCGCCAGCGAAATCATTTCGCCCGCCATCCGCCAGCGTTCGCGCATGCCGAAAAAGCGTCCGCGGGTCTTTTCCGGGAAAATTTCTCCGTTCCACGCGAAAAACGCCACCGTTCCGCAGTGTTCCGCGAGATTCGCCAGGCACCAGAAAACCGTAATGCATGCCAGTGCCGCGCGATTCGAAAGATAATCGGGCCGACCCAGCACCAGCATCAGCCACAAAAAAACGATTTCCGTGAGGTACGCCGTGATGCAGAATTTCCGCACGCTGCCCACCCGGCGGATCATCACCGGCGCGAAAGACCGCAGCACCCCGGCCAGAAACGGCGCCGCGATGAGCATCCCCAGATACGGCCCACTCCAGTTCAGGCCATGCGAAATCGCGAGAAAAATCACCACGGAGGTGGAGATGAAATTATTCCCGAAACTCCATACCAACCCACTGCGGAACATCCACCGCCGGGACGCGTGACGCTGCCGGACGGTTAATCCGCACAACTCCCGGCTCCCGTTTCTCGCGATAAAATCATTATCAATTATCAATTGTCAATCATCAATGAAAAAACTCCGCCATGCTGTCCACCACATACGCCTGCTCCGCCTCCGCCATGCCGGGGAAAATCGGCAGCGCCATGATGCTGCGCGTCACCGCGTCCGTCACCGGCAAGTCGCCTGGCTTCACGCCCAGATACGTGAAACACGCCTGTTCATGCAGCCCCATGGGATAATAAATCTCCGTGCCGACGTTCTTTTTCGCGAGAAATTCCCGCAGCGCGTCCCGCTTTCCGTCTTTCACGAGCACGGAAAACTGATTCCACACATGTCGCCCAGTCTCCGGAAACACGGGCAGCTGGATGTGTTTTTCCAGTCCCGCCGCGGTGAACAGCTCACGGTACCGCCGCGCGTTTTCCTGCCGCATGCCGGTCCACGTGTCCAGATGCTTAAACTTCACATTCAGGATCGCGCCCTGGAACGCATCCAGTCGGCCATTAATCCCGATCATCTGGTGATAATACCGCGGGGCCATGCCGTGATTCCGGATCAGCCGCAATTTCTCGGCGATTTCCGCGTCATTCGTTGTCAGCGCTCCGCCGTCACCGCAGGCGCCGAGATTTTTCGTCGGATAAAAACTGAAACAGCAGATTTTCCCCAGCGCCCCAACCCGCGAAGATTTTCCGGTTTTTTCACTGTAATATTCCGCGCCGACCGACTGCGCCGCGTCCTCAATTACCGACAAACCATGCTGCACAGCCATTTCATTCAGCGCGTCCATCTCCGCCGTCATTCCGAAAAGGTGCACGGGGATAATCGCTTTCGTGCGGGGCGTGATTTTCCGCCGGGCATCATCCGGGTTTATGTTCCACGTGTCCGGGCGAATGTCTGCGAATACTGGCACGGCGCCCAGCCGCGCGACGGCACTGGCCGTGGCGAAAAACGTGAAAGACGGCACGATGACCTCATCTCCCGGCTGGATGTCACACGCCATCAGCGCCATCAGCAGCGCTTCACTGCCGGACGAGCATGCCACGCCTTCCGCCGCCTGCGAGTAAGCCGCGAGCGTTTCTTCCAGCTTTTTCACATCCCCGCCGAGCACGAACATCCCACTGGCCAGCACGTCCGCAAGCGCCTTCTCCAGCTCCGGCATAATCGGCCCTTCCACCCGCCGAATGTCCAGTAACGGTACTCTCTGCACACTTTCCGCCGCCATGCTTTCCTCCCATTTTCTTCGTTAAGATGACAGTTCCCTCTCCGCTGCGCGTGATAAAAACGACACACAATGATAGCACACCGGGGCAAGATACGCAAGAGGAGTTTCATCTTAAAAGCGGAACTACTTCTCCGTCTTT
Organism: Thermoguttaceae bacterium; assembly: GCA_031553595.1. GTDB lineage: Bacteria > Planctomycetota > Planctomycetia > Pirellulales > Thermoguttaceae > RGIG3701. Next base: position 214,040 of record JAVBLI010000005.1, read on the forward strand.
TGGCAAAATTACCTGGAATTCCGGGCATAATGCCGCGAAAGCCTCCGGATTCTCGCCGTGGATTGGAATGATTCCTTTTTCCGGCGCCACCGTTTCGCAGACTTGCCGGATATCCCCGGCCGTCGCGTGCCCGCTGGTATGCAGGATGGTGTGCGGATAAGCGTTCATGAATTTTTGCATCTCCGAAATGGCTGCGCTGCCCCCGAGATACCCCTCCCACATGGAGTAAATCAGCAGCGTGTCTTGCGGATGCGTTTTCATGTACCCGTCCAAAATTTCCTGAAACCACGGGCCGGTACGAATCATCATGCAGAAGCCGCGATCTTTCAAGTAACCGTCAGCCTTCGGGTTTTTCGCCCCCCGCCGGTAAGTGAAAATGTCCTGAAAATTGTAAAAATCGCTTTTGTCGGCATGATTTTTCTTGACAATTTCCAGTATCGCCGCCTGATATTCGTCGCACACGAAAAGCCGCTGCCCCTTCTCACCCGGAACTTCCCGGTTCGCATGGTAAAACGCCCCGATTCGGTCGATATTCGTGCTTGCGCAAAGCACGAAAACATATTTCGAATGCCGCATCAGTTGGATTGCCTCGCTCTGTAATTCTCGCTCGGTGATGACGGGTTTTCTTTCGCGCGACAGCAGCGTCCCCTCACAGATCAGGTAATCCACCCGGCCGACATATTTTTTCAGCATCGGCACGGTTTTCCTCCCGCGAAAGCCGTGGATGCGAAAGTCGCCGATGTAAAGAATCCGCAGCCCGTCCGCCTCAATCAAAAACATGTAGGCGTCGAAAGCCGAGTGGTCGATGAAAAACGGCGTCACCCGGATGTCCTTCACCTGCACTGGCACGGCCGCCTCATACGTCCGAAACGTTTCGATGGTCGGCAGATCGTTCGCGTGGCCATATTTCTCCGCGTGCCGGGCGGAGCACAGCAGGATTTCGCGGGCCGTCTTTCCGATATAAACGGGGATGCCGGGCAAAAGCTGACGCACCAGCCCGGTGTGGTCGGCATGATAGTGCGACAAAAACACGCCGTCGCAGCGCGGGGCGCCCACCGTCACGCCGTCCACCGCAAAAACACCGGCGCCAGGCTGCGTATGCTCCACCTCCGTACGCTCCACACTCGGCAAATCGGCCCCCATGTCCACCATGATCCGCGCCTGCCGCGTGGCCAGTTCCAGAACATTTCCGCCGATCTGCCGCGTGCCTTTATGGATGGTCAACCTCATGGAAGAGTGACCTCCATGGTTTCTTCATTCAGCACAAAGATTTCCACGCCGAGTTTTTTCATTAACTCCTTCACCCATTCCCCGTCATGGTAATCGTTATGCGCCTGAGAACCATGTCCAAGCAAGACCGCTTTGCGGATTTGTGTGTCGGCAGCCAGGCCGAAATCTTTCAGCAATTTTTTGCCGTCGACGATTCGCGAGTAGGTGTATATCTCCAACACCGCACGAAGAAGCGTTTCTTCTTGATTTTCCGCCGTTTTCAGCTCCAACAAAATAATGGAACCATCCTCACATTTGGAGAAAAGGTCGATTTTGCCGGCAACATCGCTTCTTACAGATTTTAGAGGGGTTTCATAATCACAAATCTTTCCGATCAAGGAAAAATGATCGACTGTATTGAACATCTTTATCGCAAGGCGTTTTTCTTTTTGTTTTTTGATTTTTGGGGATGTACCTTCGGCATTGGAAAGGTCACTCGGCACCGTGCCATCGTGTGTGCTGTCATATGTTTTTTTTCTGGTAATCATGGGGATTTTTTCAGCCCATCGATCGTAATTATCCAGCAGGTGCTTCGCGATAATTTCCGTGTATCTTTCGCCGTCGGCGGTTATTCCACGATGATTCACGCTTTTCGCATCATCTTCCGCCTTATAAAGCGTCGCAGGATTTTCCATCGCCTTTTCAATTTTTTCGATGATCTGCTCACGGGTATATGCCATAAAATGTCTCCTTGAAAAAAGTAAAATTACAACGAAAAATTTCCGACTCCGTTTTCCGTCACCACGAAATCCACCTGGCGGTCATGCGGCAGATGTGGCACTTCCGGCACCATCTGGCAGGAAAACGCCAGCCCGACGGTCACCGCGCGGGGTGTTTGGGCCAGCAGCCGATCATAATAACCGCCGCCTTGGCCCAGCCGCCCGCCGTGGGAGTCAAAAGCCACGCCGGGCAGCAGAATCAGGTCCAATTCCCCCGGCGCAACTGCTCTTTCCGGCACATTTCGCCACTCGGCCACCGGTTCCGGAATCCCCATCATCCCCGGTGCAAGCTCTTTTTCCGGCGAAATCAGGTGAAAAAGCCCCAATTCGCCGTCCGTTTTACACCACGGCACCACACACCGCCGCCCGCCGCCAGCGGATTCCATCAGAAGCCGCATGACCGCGGTGTCCGTCTCCACCTCCGGCGGCACACTCAGGTAAACCATCACCGTTTTCGCCGTTTTCCAGCAGTCCAGCGTCTGTAAATGCTCGAAAATCCGCATACTCGCCACGGCACGCGCCATATCTGAAAGTGCCCGCCGCCGCGCACGCATTTCCGTCCGAAGCTGTGTTTTTTGCTTGTGAATGGTCAAGGACATCTCTTCCCTCCATTAAACTTTCCCGGAAACGTAAAAGAGCATGGTTAATCGCTGATTTCAGAGCAATTATCTAAATAATCCACTTACAAGAACAGCCGCCGACGATTTCACATCTCGTAATGCAGTTTCGGGCGCTTTCCGGAAAGATACAGCCATTTTGCCATGAGGGTTTTCAGGCCGGCCAGAGGGCGTTTCGAGAAATTCCACTTCCAGAAGAGCCGGCTCACCTGCTGGCGGGTTTTTTCCGGGCCGTCCGGGTAAAGCATATATTCCGGTACACTCAGTGCGGACTCCGTGGTGGAGGCGATTTTTCCGCCGTTTTCACACACCTCCAGCGCTAAATCCACCACGGCCAGGGTGCCGCCGAACGCCATGTCCAGCCCGCCCGCCGCGAGGTACGCTTCCCGACGGAAAAACACGCCGAACGGGTGCGGGACATGCGGAACGCAATTATTTTTCACCGCCGTCTGATCCGAAATCGGCAGCAGATCACCGGTCTGTGAGAAATGGAAACCCTGCGTAAGTACGGCGCTTCCGCACGGCGTTTTCCGCAGCAGAGGAATCACACATGCCACTCTCGGCTCCACAAAAAGCCGCACCGCCGCGTCCGCCCAGCCGCTTTCCACCAGACTCCCGCAGGGCACGATATGCACGATTTCCCCGGCTGACCGCAAAATTCCCGAGTGGACCGCCGACTCGAAAAAACGCTCCGACTCCGGCACCGGATTTTGCATAAAACAGACTTCATCCTCGTCCAGATCATACGTATTTTCATATGCACAATTTAAAACGACCATGATTTCACTCTCGTCCGGGCGGTTCTCGAGGAGTGAAACCAGCGTTTCTTCCAGGGCGGTCGACTGCCCGTCATAAGGAACGACGATCGTTAATTTGGTCACAGTGTGAAATCCTGAAACGTTATATAATCGCGCCGGCGGCGCATGGGATCTCAGAGGGGAAACAGTCTCATTATACTCTGAAAACGAAACCGGAAAAAGGGCATTCCGCCACGATTTCGCGAAAAAATCGGACGATTTTAATATTCGAAACGGTCAGCCCCATGAATGGTATGCACCACCGTTCCGACGATTTTCTCCTTCGGGACCGGCCCCCACAGCCGACTGTCTTCGCTGAGGTACGAGTTATCCCCTAATAAATAGTATCCTTTTTGCGGCTTTTTTTCAAGAGATTTCGTGGCTGGGTAAGCAAATTGGACTGAATTTTCCAGAAAATACTCGTCCCGGTAAAGAATAATATGCGAAATCATCGCCTCCCCCGCCCCAAAACACACGATCCGCGGGGAATCCTCCGGTAATCCTTCCCGCATGCGTAAATCCGCTGGCAAGATGGAAGCCTCGCCACGGGGAAAAATTTCCTCTTGCAACCGCTCATCTTTCCACACCCGGGGCACACCGTCCAGCGTGGAAACCGTCACCAGGGGCATCCTCCTGCTGTTACCCGGATGGACGACATAAAAATGGCAGTTTTTTTCCGCGCGAAACGATTGAAACACATGTTTCTCGGCCGCGAAAAAGAAGAATTCCCATTCCGTCCGGCCGGAGGGGAGTATCACACCGAGAACGCCGCCGCTGCATAATTCCTGAAGATAAAAGCACAGCATGAGCTCATTTACGGGATGGGTCCACTCCGCACGCATCTGCGTTCCGTTCGTGCTTCGCTGGTTGGTAATCGGGGTTCGCACGTACTCCATCCGGGTGCCGCCGGTGTCCGCGTCCTGAATGGCCTGTCCCTGGTAGTGCGTATAAAACATCGCCGACTCCGTACTCGCTCCACGCAGGGGGGGGATCGCGCATCGCCAGGCGTCGGGCTGAGGGTTTTCCCAGCCGCCATCATCACACCGCCAGCGTGAAAAAAATTCCCCGTTTTGTTTGGCCCGGTAACCGTCGTTGTTCACCAGAATCCGCATTTCGCGCAAGGTTTGCAGTGAGCGGATCGGCCTGGCGCCGTTGACGTAAACCTTCCCATCATGGATCTTCACCTCATCCCCGGGCAGGCCCCAGACACGTTTGACCATCCCGTCTTTTTTCTTGTCGGTTCCGACGATCACCTTGTCACCGAAAACCGGTGTCCGTCCGATTTCCAGTTGTACGCGTTCGGGGTCGAGCGGCCGGTATAAGCGTGTCCAGGTATTTTCCGCCGTCAGCCATTGGCAATTATCGCAGATCCGCATCCCGGCGGCGGGGCGTTGGCCCAGATACGTACAGCGCGGGCACGTCACCATCCAGGTTTCCCCTTTCAGGGCCGGGTACATCGAATTGCCGCTGATTCGGAAGAATGCCTGGCTTTTGAGCGTCTGAAAATAGCTGAGCAGTATGAAAGTCGCGAGAACGAAGATGAGAAAACACATCGTCGTTGCGTTGGTTAGCGCAAGGGCATACTTGAGGCATGGCAGGTCGTATTTCCGCGGGTTGAATTTTTTATGCCGCATGACGAGTCTCATTACTCAGACTTTTCCACCCACGGATTCTCCCACTGCCCCCAGTTTTCCAGATACGTGCCGTAAATCGGGAACTCGGCCACCCGCGCCTCGAGCCACGCCTTGGTCTGCTCCACCCGCTGCTGCTCGGCGTCGAGTGTCAGCAGGCCCATCAGCACGCGCGTCCGCAGAAAGACGAAATACGTGTCCAGCACATCGCAGCGGCAATAATCCTCGATTTCCCGCTGTCGGCCCGCAAGATAAAGATCCTGCACCATGTTTCCCTGCACGTCGATCTTGCCGGGCTTGCCGATCAGGTTCGCGGCGAGACTCAGCCCGCCCGAGAAACGCGTGGCGCCGAAGTTCGTCAGAATGTCGTAAAGGTCGATGTGCGAGTGCTGATTATACCGGTTCCGCGGCTGGTCGTACGTCTTGCCCATCGGCGAAAACCATCCCGGCAGCGAAAGCCCGTAACGAAATGCCGCCAACTCCATCAGCGGCACGTCAAATCCCCGCCCATTAAAGGAAACGAAAGTCGGCCGGCCATACGCCTCCCACCCCCGCCAAAAACGCTCCGTCATTTGCGGCGGCGTAAACTCCGACTCGCCCAGCGAAATCAGATCCAGCAGTTCGTAATCCTCCGCCACTTTCGCGATGGCGATGGTCGTGGGCCGCTGGTACGTGTAAGGAATGAAATCCTTCCCGGTCTCGGCCATCAACTCGGCACGCCACCGCGCGACCGCCTCGTCCGGCGCGATGCCCTGCCCCGCATACTTCACCTCCGCCACCAGGTGCGGATCCGCCACGGTCTCCGTGTCAAAGACAAAATAACGCACGTCGGAATTTTTCATGTCGGCTCCCATCACGCTTTCATTATCGGTATGCACTTAAAATGGTAACGGCCATCACTCACCGCCCGTTTCGATCAGGAAAACGGATGCGGTCGGCTCCAGTCGCAGCAGCATCTCCGCCCGGCCGTTGACGCGGTGGTGCTCCACCGGCGTTTTCGTGCCGTCATGCGGATTCCAGTATTCGAAACGCCCGCCCGCCTTGCCCCGTAGTGACACGGTTGTGTCGACGGATGTCGACGTCGAGTTGCTGAAAAAATAAACGTCACGTCCCTCGATCACTCGGTGGATATACGCGAACGAACCTTGCGAGGTGCCGAATGGCAGCGGTTTCATGCCGGAAAATACGACGTCCGCTTCACCCAGCGATTTTTGCAGCGCGGCGGTGGTGTCGTCCATCGAGCGTGTCGGATCGATGTGCACGACGAATGCGCATCCGCCGGCGGCGTTCGTGTGCGACGTACGTTCCGGCGCCGCGTGCGGGTGTAAAATCGAGTGCCCGCGCGAATCGAAAAAATCGATTTCCGAGATGCTCGTGCTTTCTTCGGAAATTTCATCGAACACGATTCGGACGCCCGCCACGGTCTCCGCCGCAAACACGAGTTCTTTCCAGCGGCCGATCGTCTCCCCGGCGATTTTGTTTTCCCACATTTCGGTTTCCGGGTTTAAAAATTCGACATGGAACTTTTGCACACGGTCGAACGGCTCGCGGATGACGATCTTCGCCAGCTCGGCAGCCACGGGTAGCGTGATTTCCAGCCACTGCCCGCCGCCGGACTGCGTGACGGCATTCCACCGCGTCTCGGGGTTTCCGTCGAACGCACATCCGGCCGGGTGGCCGTGAGGCTCCCACTCGGAGGACGCACGCACGCGCGGCTTTTGCGTCATCGCGGCATACGATTTTTCCACCGCCTCGTCGCCGAACATCTCCCGCAGCAGGGCACGAACCTGTGCATCATCCGCTGTTCGCGTCGCCTGGACGGGCAGTCGGCCGACGGCCACCACGCGCCCGCCGCGGTCGTAAAAATCTTTAACCACCCGAAGCGTCTCCAGCCCGATCACCTGCATGGACGGCAACAGTAGCGTGTCGAAGCGCGCGGAGTTTTCCGTGTTTTTCAGCTCCAGAAACGTTGCCGGATGCGCGGCGTCGCGCGGCACGACCCGGCTGCGTTTTTGCAGCGTTTCCGGATGCAGGTACACATAATCGCGGTGGAAATTAAAGGTGAGGAATTCACACAGCCGCTGGTAATTGTCCTCGTCGCCGGGCACGCCGCCGATGTACGGCGACACGTGGCCGAAGAAATGATACGTCGCCTGCAGCGATTCGATCGGGTACAGCACCGCGATGTCGGCCACCGTCCGCCCGGGGTTTTGCATCAGCCGCTGAATCCGCCCGACGTAACGGTTATAGGCCGGCAATTCAGGGCCGTAAAGGGCGTCACGCGAGGAAAGTTCCGGCTGGAAAATGATGTTTGCCGGATTCGCGTCGTACCAGACCGCGTGCGGGACGAACAGATTGACGCCCTTGACCGTCTGGTCCATCACCTCCTTGTAAAGCAGCGCGACGGGCATGTCGTTGATGCCGCCGTAGACCTCCGACATGATGAGATGGCGGTCGTAATTGATCGCGGCGGAGGTGACAAGTTTGTAGGCGACGGAGCCTCGGCCGTACTCGAAAATTTCGTCGACGCCGGGGATGGGCTGATGCTCGAAAAACTTGATCATGTCGCCGCACATGCCCGTCGGGTTGACGCACTCCTCCTGGTCGACGTGGCCTGTCAACTGGATGTTATACGGCTCCAGCCAATCGGCGATCGATTTGACGAATGCGTCACTGAAGAGCTTCGCGCGAAAGCCGAACAGGGCGTTTCGGGCCTCCGCGGTGTCATCGCCGATGTCCATGAACATCGCGGGATAAAACGGCACGGGATCCGTGGAATGCGTCTGCCGGAAATACTCGTTAAAGCGTGGTGTCCAGGCCCGCCCGCCGCCGGTGGAATAAAAGGTCGGCTCGTCGAAAAACGCGCTGTCGATCGTCGTGCCGAAATGCTCGCCCAGCACTTTCTGATAGCCCACGTACGTCAGCTCGATGAAGGCGCGGACGGCGGACGGCTCGAGGTAATCGACCAGATTTTTCGTGCCGTCGGGGACGCAGACGAACGCCATGATTTTGTAAACGTCGGCATCATCGCCCGGTCGCTGCCACACCAGTTGCCCGTCCTGGCACGCGGCAGTAATGTTTTCCCTGGCAAAGGTCCGCATGTTCATCGCCACGCAGCCCATCAGCGCCCCGGCCGGGACGTTCAGCGCGATCGCGTCCGGTGTGTCAACGGTCGTCTCGACCATCTCCAGCCGCTTGCACAGATACTGGGGATACCGCTCCCGCAGCAGACCGCCCGCGGAGCCCGAAGGATACCAGAATTCATCGTAAAGGCAGAGTTTCATGCCGAGTTCCTTGGCGCAATCGGCCGCGACCTTATACTGCTCCAGATACTCCGGACTCATGAATCGCATCTCATGCTGCGAAAAATTTGGGAGAATCCCGACGCCCGCGTAACCGCTTTCCCGGCAGGCCTGAAGGATGGAAATCGTCTCCTCCCGATTCGGCACCTTGTTCCAGAACCACAACGGCCGCGACTTCACGGCAAGCGGCGGATCGGCGAAATCGCCCTGTATTTTCTGCCAATCATCGGCCCGAAGCACGCCCTGACAAAAAAAAACCGCGAGACAAAACGCGATGAAATATTTTTTGATGCAATTCGTTTTGCTCATGACGATTTTTTCCATTCGTGAGAACTTTTTTGTTTTTTTAGACACAAAAATAACAGCCGGGAACGCAGTGGCGCACAGAGACCGGATCGAAGTGGGCAAAATCCCGGCGATTCTATCCGGTCTCTGCGCGTCACTGCGTTCCGCTGCGCTCCCGGCTGTTGTTTCTTGTGATTCAATTAATTTGATAGATGCCCTAAAACTCGGCACTTCCGGGCGTGCGGGGAAAGGGGATGACGTCACGGATGTTCTGGATGGAGGTGACCAGCATGAGGATGCGCTCCAGGCCCAAGCCGAAACCGCTGTGGGGGACAGAGCCGAAACGCCGCAGGTCGAGATACCACCAGTAATCCTCCGGGTTCAGGCCCAGCGCCTGCATACGGCTTTCCAGCACGCCGAGGCGGTATTCGCGCTCGCTGCCGCCGACAATTTCGCCCACGCCGGGCACGAGCACGTCCATCGCGCGGACGGTTTCGCCGTCGTCGTTAAGCCGCATGTAAAACGCCTTGATGCCTTTCGGATAATTGTAAACGATTACCGGGCCGCCGAAATGCGATTCGGTGAGGAAGCGCTCGTGCTCCGACTGCAAGTCGATTCCCCATTTCACGGGGTACTCGAATTTCCGCCCGGATTCCTCGAGGATTTTGATCGCGTCGGTGTACGAGCAGCGCTGGAAGGTGCTTTCGACGATCGTCGTCAGTCGTTCGATGAGCGTTTTCTTTTCGTCGATCCGATCGTTGAAAAACGCCATGTCCTCGCCGCAGTCGCGGAGCACATCGCCAACGATCCGCTTCAGGAACGCCTCGACGAGTTGCATGTTTTCTTCCAGCTCGTAAAACGCCATTTCCGGCTCGATCATCCAGAACTCGGCGAGGTGGCGCGAAGTGTTGGAATTTTCGGCGCGGAAGGTGGGCCCGAACGTGTAAACCTTCCCCAGCGCGCAGGCGAAGTTTTCCACGGCCAACTGTCCGCTGACCGTTAAAAATGATGGTTTTCCGAAAAAGTCCTCTGCGTAATCCACCGCGCCGGTGTCCGTTTTCGGAATGTTGGCCGGGTCGAGCGTCGTGACCTGAAACATCTCGCCGGCCCCCTCGCAGTCGCTGGCCGTGATGATCGGCGTGTGGATATAATAGAATCCGTTCTCCTGGAAAAACTGGTGGATGGAGGCACAGATGCGGTTTCGCACGCGGGCCACGGCGCCGAAGGTGTTCGTCCGCGGACGCAGGTGCGCGATGGTCCGCAGAAATTCCAGCGTGGTACGCTTTTTTTGCAGCGGATAGGTTTCGGGCGCGAAGCCGTACACCTCGATTTTCGTCGCGTGGACTTCCGTGGGCTGCTTTTCACCCGGCGACTCCTGCACGTTCCCCCACACCGCGACACTGCAGCCGGAGGTCAGCCGCTTCACGTCTGATTCAAAATTTTCCAGCGAATTCTGCGCCACGATCTGGATGTTCCCGAAGCAGGAACCATCGTTGAGCTCGATAAAACTAAACGTCGGATAATCCCGGCACGTACGCACCCACCCCTGCAGCAGAACCTCTTTCCCCAGCGCCTCGGCCTGGCGGACTTTTGAAACGGACATTTTCTCGGCCATGATCGTATGTATTTTAAAAAAGTGAATCGGCACCTTCGTGCCTGATGAATCGCCGTGGTCACGGCTGGTAAATCGTTGCGGCGCAACGGGTGAAGAAGGCTTACGCCCCGTATCCGTGTAAAAACCAGTTTTCACCAGCTCGCAGAGCGATTCATCAGGCATAAAATGCCGATTCCCCAGCCGCGCAAGCGGTGATTCACACGGGAAGGTTTATTCCAAAATTTTAAGGATAATCTCCAGCTTAGCCTTCCGACTTCCACAGGCCGTGAAGGTTACAGTATTCGCGGAAAATGGGGCGCTGGCCGGAAGTTTCGCTTTCAGGGAATAAAAACCGGGCCGCCGGGTCGTCGCCGGGATTCAGATATTTCCGCTGCACACGATTTCCGATTCGCATCTCGATCCACTGGATGTAATGCTCCTCCGTCATCGGATGCGGCACTTCACCCACCGCCACCTTAATCCCGCCGTTCTCCTCGCGGTGCGGCACCGGAACATGTTTCTCCACCGCCGCGTCCGTGGTGTTCTCCACCTGTAACTGCATGTCTTCCCCGCAGCAGACCAGCGTGCCGTCCCGCCCTTCAAGCACCTCCAGGATGTTCCCGCAAAGCTCGCATTTATAAATCTGAAAACGTTCTGCCATCATTCTTCCCCTTCAAAAAAGCTCGCGGTAAGGATACCGTCTGAATAAAAAACTGAGTATACGCTCCATGAACCGCAGTTTTACCCGGAACCGCTGCGTATTCCCGCCTGTCCGCCGATTACCCTTGAGGAAATACGGCCTCCGGACTTCCGAGGTGCGGATTTTTCAAATGGCGTGGGGTTATTCCTGCGTTTCATACCTTTTCATTAACGAATTATATCCCCAAAACCGCGTTTCGTCAATTTCCCGGTGGAAAAAAGGCCTTTTTTTGTGGAAAAGCAGTCTATTTTTCCATCTCCAGCATCCACCGCTGCAATTTCTCCGCCCACGCAACCATGGAAATCCCCGGAATCAGCGGCGGGTCGTCATCCATCAGCAAAATTCGCCCATCCCGCACCGCCTTCACATCCAGCGTCTGCCACGCACGGAGAATTTCCGCGTCCGACTGCTTCTGCCGCAGGGCCGTGGGGACGGATTCCACGATCATATCCGGATTCATGATCAGCAGCCCCTCCGTGGAGATTTTCGGGAACGGCGTGTTTCCCCGGTACACATTTTCGCCGCCTGCCGCCGCCAGCAGCGCGTTACAAAACCCGTCATTTCCCGTGATGAAAACATCTTCTGGCCTGTGCGCGGTATAATTCCGTCCAACGACGAAAAGCACGCGTTTCTGAACGGGAAACATTTTCGCCGCGTTCTGCCGAAGCGTTTCCATCCGCGATTCGAGATCCTCCACCAGCACCGCCGCCTCCGCCCGGGCGTCCAGCATTTCCCCTAGCCGCCGAATGGAATCATACACCCCCGCGACCGTCCGCAAATCGAACGCCAGCGTTCTCAGCCCCACCCCCTCCACGCGCGCCAGCACCTCATTCTCCCCCACCGGCACCAGAACCACCTCCGGCCGCAACTTCATCAGCAGCTCCCGGTTTACGTCATAATACCCGCCAACCAGCGTTTTTTGCTGCGCTTCTGGCGGGAATTTACAGAATTTCGTCACCCCGATAAGCCGATCCTCCCGCCCCAGCGCGTAAATCATTTCCGTAATCGCCGGGGAAAGCGACACAATCTGCGTAAAATTCTCATCCGTTTCCGGCACTTCCGCGCGTATATTTTCCCTTTCTGCCGCATTCTTTTCACCGCATCCGACAAAAAAACACAGAAAAATCAGAAAAAACGCTCGTAAAACGCTGAAATTCACGTCCAAACCTCCCGAAAACACCAATAACTCCTTTCCCAGTATAAAATATGCTTGCCGCCGCCGCAAGGAACCCCATGTTTTCTCATTCCTTTATTTCTTTATTTTTCAGAATTCTTTCGGGGGTCTAGGTAAATTTCACAAAAAAGAGTATAATTATAATGGTGTTATTTTTTACACAGCGGTTTTTTTCATGGCCGCTACCCACCGAGTTCTATTTTAGGAGTATCCCATGCATTCCCATATCCGAAACGTCCTCCGCGGCATGACAGCCGTGCTGGCCATCACCGGCACCATGATCGTTTTCGCGCAGGGCACCACGAACCCCTGGCAGGAAAACACCATCACCTGGCTCTCGAAATTCGCGCAAGCCGTGGCCGTGGAAAACGTCGATGCCGCGACGGAAGACGCCATGAAGCCCTACACCGAAGTCATTTCCGGCACCGACATTACTTTTGACATGGCGCCGGTAAAAGGCGGAAAATTCATGATGGGCAGCACCGCCGACGAGCAGGAAACCCTTGCCGCCGACCCCGACACGGCCCCCGACAAATTCGATAACGCCGCCGAAGGCCCCCAGCACGAAGTCCAGATTTCCCCCTTCTGGATGGGCAAATGCGAGGTGACATGGGAAGAATACGAAGCCTGGTCCGTCCGGCTGGAAATCACGAAACGCCAAAACAACCCCGATTTCAAGGAAACCGAGCGTGAAAAAATCGCCGACGCCATGATCCGCCCCACCCCGGCGTACACCGACATGACCTTCGACATGGGAAAAGCCAAACGGCCGGCCATCGCGATGTCCCTTTACGCCGCCCAAATGTACTGCAAGTGGCTGTCTGCGAAAACCGGACGTTATTACCGTCTGCCCACCGAAGCTGAATGGGAATCCGCCTGCCGCGCGGGAACCGACTCGCCGTTCAGTTTCGGCGCCGACCCGGCGAAACTTGGTGATTACGGCTGGAATTACGACAATTCCGACGACAAATATCAACCTGTCGGCCAGAAAAAGCCCAATCCGTGGGGCCTGTACGACATGCACGGCAACGTCCGCGAGTGGTGCCTGGATCAGTATTTCGTCGACGGCTATCAAAAACAACTCGACGCCGCCGGCGGAAAAACGCTGGTGGACCCGTTCATGGCCTTCCAAAACAGCAAGCGTTACCCCGGCGTGGCCCGTGGCGGTGCCTGGTACGATGATGCCCAGAACTGCCGCAGCGCAGCCCGCTTCCCGTCCCACGAGGGCTGGAACTCCGACGACCCGCAGATGCCGAAAAGCATCTGGTTCGAGTCCTCCGAAAAATGGCTCGGGTTCCGCGTGGTGCGGCCCTTCAAAACCCCGACGGTCGAAGAGGCCGCCGCTTTCGAGCCGGATCCTGAAACCGCGCTGAATTACGGCCGGCTCAACCCGCGTCAGAAACTGGAAGAATAATCCCGCCTTTTCGCGTCGACACCTAAATCTTTGAAATCAGCGGACATTTTGCTCCCCCGCCGGGCGCATTATGTCCGCTTTTTTTTGTTTTGCACTATAAAATATTAATAAGGAAAACCGACATGCAAAAAACACTCCACAGCGTGACGGCCGCGCTGGCCATTTTCGCCGCCACGTCTGTTTTTGCCGAGGATGCCCTGAAACCCTGGCAGGAAAATGCCATCACCCTGCTTTCCCGAATTACAAAACCCCTCCCGGTGGAGAACGCCGACGCCGCGACGGAAGATGCCATGAAGCCGTACACCGAAATCATCACCGGCACGGATGCGACATTCGACATGGTGCCGATCCGAAGCGGGAAATTCATGATGGGCAGCACCGCTGAGGAGCAGAAAAAATTCGCCCCCGATCCGGGCTACACGCCGGAGTTTTTCGACACCGCCGCCGAGCGCCCGCGCCACGAAGTGCAGGTCTCCGCGTTCTGGATGGGCAAGTGCGAGGTCACCTGGGAGGTTTACGAAGCCTCATGGCTTTCGAGGTTCTCCAAAGACAAAGAAACCGTAAAGTCCGAACTCGATGAAATCGCCGACGCGATCAGCATGCCCAGCCGGGTGTCGTACACCGACATGACTTTCGGCATGGGTAAAATGAATCGCCCGGCGCTGGGCATGTCCCTTTATGCCGCTCAGATGTACTGCAAGTGGCTCTCAGCGAAAACCGGACGTTATTACCGCCTGCCGACCGAGGCCGAGTGGGAGTACGCCTGCCGCGCGGGCACCGACACGGCGTTCAGTTTCGGCAACAATCCGGAAGAATTCGGCGATTATGGCTGGTGTTACACCAACGCCGACGACAAATATCAGCCCGTGGGCCAAAAAAAATCCAATCCGTGGGGCCTTTACGACATGCACGGCAACGTCCGCGAGTGGTGTCTGGATCAGTATTTCGTCGACGGCTACCAAAAACAACTCACCGACGCCGGCGGAAAAATGCTCACGGATCCGTTCATGCCATTCAAGAAAGCCCAACGCTACCCAGGCGTGACCCGCGGCGGCTCCTGGTACGATGATGTGCAAAACTGCCGCAGCGCCGCACGCATTCCGTCCCATGAAGGCTGGAACGCCGACGACCCGCAAGTGCCGAAAAGCATCTCCTGGGAGAGCTCCGAAAAATGGCTCGGCTTTCGTGTGCTGCGGCCATTCAAAACCCCGACCGCCGAAGAAGTCGCGCCTTTTGAGCCGGACCCGGAAGTCGCCAGCGAATACAGCCGCACCAATCCTCGCGAGGCGAAAACAGAAGAATAACCCGTTAAAACAGCTGTCAAATAAATTCACTCACAAAAGCAGCAGCCGGGAGCGGAGCGTTATCGCAGAGACCGGATTGAAGAGGGAAAAATTCCGGCGATTCTATCCGGTCTCTTCGCGTCACTATGTTCCGCTGCGCTCCCGGCTGCTGCTTCTTGAATACAATAACCTGATAACAGCTCTAATTTACCGCGCCCACGTCGGCGGTTCCGGCGATTTTTCGACCTTCACGCCCAGCACTTTCTCCGCGGCCAGCTCCCCTGTATGAATGCACTGCGGGATGCCCACGCCGTGAAACTCATTCCCGGCAATCGCCAGCGAGGGAAAATCGCCGACAATTTTCTCAATTTTCGCCACCCTTCCCAAATGCCCCATGTGATACTGTGGCATGGTCAGCGGCCAGCGCGAAATGGAAATCATGCACGGCTCGCCCGAAATTCCCAGAATCTTCGCCACTTCCGGCAACAAAATCGCCTGAATTTCCTCATCCGATTTCTCGGCCATGGCCGGGTTCCGTGCCCCACCTGCGAAAACACGAAACAGTGAGTAATCCTCCGGCGCCCGGTGCGGATATTTTTCGCTGCTGAAACTCAGCGCCAAAATCGGGCTCTTTTCTACCCCCGGCACCACCGCCCCCATCCCGTCCAGCGGGTGCGTAATCTGGTCACGCCGGTACGCCACGGTCATGACGGCCGTCCCCGTGTGCTCAATTTCCCCCAGCACACCCGCCAATTCGCGCAACTCACCCGGCGTATTCCCCTCATTCGCTGCATTTTCCATCAATTTCGCCGCAGCGTGCGACTGCGTGGCGATTATCACCGCATCAAAAACCTCCGCTTTCGGCGCTCCGTTCATTTCGGCGGTGATTTCCCACTTCCCAGAATGCGTATTTTCTATGTTTTCTGTATTTTCACTTCCGTTTTCCGCCAGAAACCGGATTTTTTGCACCGGACAGCCCGTTTTCACGATTCCATCCGGGAGTTTTTTGATAATTTCCTCGGTAATTCGCCGTAACCCGCCTTTCACGGTCACGAACATGCTGTACCGCGGGCCGCTTTCTTTGCGGAATTTCTTCATCTTCCATTTTTGAATCTGCATGGCAAGAATCAAGCTGCGGTGTTTTTCCTCCATTTCCAGAAATCTCGCCAGCGTGGCACGAACGCTGAGCTTCTTCATGTCCGCCGCATACACCCCGCTGACCAGCGGCTCAATGATCCGCTCATACGTTTCCCGGCCGAGCCGCCGCACCGCGAAGCTTTCCATACTCTCATCATCTTCGCCATTTTCCACGCCGACCGTCTTTTTTCGCCGCGGCACGAGCACTTCCATGGCCGCCCGCAGCTTTCCCCACGGACTCAGCAGCGGCGTGAACGCCATGGGCATCCACCGCGTGGGCGCCATCATCATAAAACCGTCCGGTAATTTGCACAGCCGGTTTTTCCACACAACGAACGTCTGCCGGTGCGCGGGCGTGGTGGTGACGACATCCGATTCCAGCCCCAGCCGCTTACAAAGATTCAGCCCCCACGGCACGGTGGTGATGAAATTATCCGCACTCTGCTCGATTTCAAAACCATCCCGAATTTCCGTATTCAGCACCCCTCCCGCACGCTCCCGGGCCTCAAAAACCGTCACCTGCGTTTCCGGCGCCAGCTCGAAAATTCGATGCGCGGCCGATAAGCCCGAAATCCCGCCGCCGATAATCGCGACGTGCCGGACATCTGGGGGAGAAGTGGATTTTGTCATACGAAAAACCTCCGCGAAATGCGATTCGGCAGAAACGGAAAGCCCGCCGGATAACAGACACCCGGCAGCGGAACATAATTCCGTATTTTACCACCCCGTGAGAATCCGTAAAGGGGCGGAGCCAAGAGAGACGAAAACGGATGAAGCACTTTCCCGGCTTTTCATTCCGGCGAAGTTTGCGGGCTGCCCTCCGAATGCCGTTTCATCCACAATTCATACTGCGGGTCATTCGGGCGAAACGTAAACACCGCGTCCGGCAGCGGCTTTCCGTCCGTATCACGCGAATGCATGCGAACAATCAGCGTGCCATTTTTACGCTTTTCGATACTCCACGCGGGGGACTTCATGGATACGGTACCCTGTTTAAAATGTCATAAGAGGTGGGGTTGTTTCTTTCGTGCGCAAGCGGGATTCAAGCGTACGAACATCATTTTAATCGAAAGCCCATAAAAAATCCAGTCCGTGGCCGAAAAACCGAAAAAAAATTCAAAAACCGTTATTTTTCGCCACACGCCGATTTTCATCGCATCACCAGCGCCGAAATCAGGATTTGTAGTGCCGCCAGAAAATTCAGGCACAGAATCAGCGGCACAAAATACTTTTCCGGGATGAGAAAAAACGCGCGTCGGCCAATCAGCGCCCCGAGAATCAGCCCCGGAAGAAACACGAGCGTCAGGAAAAAGGTCATGGGCGTGATGATCTGCGTGTCCGCCGCGTTTCCATCCAGCCCCATCTTAATTGCCGTGGCCAGCATCAGCAGCGGAATTTTCGAAACGTTCATCACCAGGCACAGCGTGGCGTTCGTGCCCATGAAATGATTCTTCGAAAGTTTCTGAGACGCGAAATACGCTGCCAGAACGGGCCCCGCGGCATTCCCCAGCATGGTCGTCAGCCCGGCCAGAAATCCACACACGTACCCGAAAACACGGTTCCGGATGATGCTCACCCACCCGATTTTTTCCCGCACAAACTCGAAACACAGGATGCCCGTCACCAGCACGCCCACGGTCAGGCGGAACTGCGCATTACTCATGAAACACATCAGCCCCATGCCCACCAGCAGCCCCGCCGCCAGCGGCACGAACAACCGCCACAGCAGTTTCCAATTCGCCTCGCGCCAATAATACCCCACCCCGGCCACATCTCCGATCACCAGCAGCGGCACCACCGCCCCCGCCGCGAACATTTCGTGCCCGCGAAAAACCATGATCATCAGCAGCGCTCCGAACATCCCCACCCCCGGGACGCCCGTCTTCGAAATCCCCAGCAGCAGCGCCGAAAGACTCCCCAGCAGAATGATCGGCACGGTCAGCGTCATGCGTCATTCCCGTTCCGGAATGATGATCGTTTCACCGATGGGCAATTCCGTCATGCTGGGCAGCACACCGCGGTTTTCCTCAAAAATATCTTTCGCCCGGCTTTCATCCCACAAATACCGTTTCGCGATGGACTCCAGCGAGTCATCATCTTCGATCACGTGCGTGAACCGGCGGGTCAGGTGCCGACCGTTGGCCAGATGCTGCCCGGGAATCAGCAGGGCTTCCTCCGAATCCACCACGAGCTTTTTCTCGGAAATATGACGCGTCGGGACCGCCGGCCGGCTGGGCAGCAGCGGATCATCCCCAAAATCTTCGTCGGCGTAATACGCCGGGCGGGCGGGCCGTGTCTTTTTCGGCGACTCTTCTTTCGCAAACAGCGTGGACTCCGGATACGCATCCCGGGACGACTCGCCGACCGCCGTTTCGCGCTGGGGCGTCACCGCTACCGCATAAGCCGACTCGGTTTTCTGCACCTCACGCGTCTCACGCACCACCGGCGCGGCAACCGGTGCCACCACCAGTTTCACCGTTTCCGATCTGTCCTGCCCCCCACCAGCCGTTTCGGACACATCTTCCGACGCCGCGCGACGCCCCCCCGAATCAAACATCCGCGCGGGAAGCAAAATGCCGATCACCACCACCACCACGGCAAACAGAATCAATGAATTTTTTCGATTTTTCGACATCTTTCACTCCGTTTCAATTTTTTGACATATCGCCGCTGCCTGAGAAGAAAATCCTACAGGAAGTATACTTCAAAAAAGCGGAAACACCCGTCTTAAAAACGAAAAATGCCGTGAAAACACAAAAAATCGGCAATATCCTTTTCAATTATAACGAAAAAAGGGGCTGCGCGCCCCGCTTTTTCATCGAAACCATCCTTTACGGCTCAGTCGGCCGGACAGATCCGAAACGTGCAGCACGGATGACCGTCATGCCGGTGTGCTAAAAGCTGCACTTTCACCCCCGTCACCAATTCCAAGACGTGTTCATGAAGTCGGCAACAGATGGAATCTCTGTTGATGCCGCTGACTTCGCACACCATCCGCCACACGTCAAACGAACCGTCTTCGTTTTCCTGCCACTTAATCGTCTCGCCCACCGGCGCCGTGGCCTGCATGATCTGGATAAAGCGTTCTTTCGGCGTTTTCGCCGTCAAAGACGGATCATAAAAGGCTTTCACATGCCGGGAAGTCACATCAATCACCCGGCCAGTGAGTTCTTCCCCGCCGATTTCGAAAATCGCTTTCCAGATGGCCGGTACCACCACGGACTGATTTCCTGGATAAAGCCGGGCCAGCGCTTCCGGATTCAGCGAATAACGGAATCTCGGCCGTCCGCGCGAGCCCAGCCGTTCACGTTCCCGAATGACCACGCCCCCGGTCACCAACTCGTCCAACTGCTCCGTGACCGCCGTGCGGGTGACGTCAATCGTTTCCATTAATTCCGAAATCGTCTGCGGCGAGCGCCCCACCAATTTATCGATGATTCGCATTCCCGCCGCACTAATCGTCTGAGCCATGTTCTTTTCCTTACTGCTGATCTTCCCACAACGCTGAACATGTACGACCGATCGCCCGCCTCGCCGACATAAACAAGCACCATCATTTACAGTGTTTGTCGTATCTCGGCGCAGTGGATGGAATCGGAAGCCAGGTTAATCGCTATGTCGGTGTCAATACTTCATCACAACATCATTTCCGCCCCAGTGGGGCAAAAGTTCACTCGATTGTTTCAATAAGCCTGAAAGTACAGCACGGATGCCCTTCATGACGGTGCTGCGCCAACTCGACCTTCCCGCCGTGTACTGATAACGCCAGAACCTTCATATGCATGCGGCACAGCGTGCATTCCTGGTCGTTCAGAGCACTGGCCCCACACGCACGGCGGCTGATTTCCATGTGGCCGTCCGGCGATTCGCTGGATTTTAAAACCTCGCCCAGCGGCGCCATGATTTGCATCGACTGGAGAAAATACTCGCGCGCCGTGGGGCCCGGAACCTGGTGTTTAAGCATATTCACGATGCGCTGGCAAACCTTATCCAAGACCTGCTCCAGAAGCTCATCTCCTCCGATTTCCTTAAGCACCTGCCACGTCGTGGGAATAATAAGGCTCGCGTTGCCCGTCGGAAAAAGCGTCGACGCGGCATATTCCGACACCGAATAACGAAACTTCGGGCGCCCACGATCCCCCGAGTGATCGCGCTGGCGAATCACCCACCCGCTGGCAACCAGATCATCCAACTGCTCCGTAATCGCCGTACGCGTCACATCCAGCCGCTGGAGCAATTCGGTGATGGTTTGCGGATGGCGTCCGACCAATTCGTCGATCAGACGTAATCCCGCCGGGCTAACGATGCTGTTCTGGCCACGCATGATTCTTCTTCGTCCTCTACTCTTCCTTGCATTTTTTCACAAAAATCGCTTAAATCGCCTTCAGCCGCGATTCAAACGCTGTCAATCCGGATTCATAAGCTGCCGTCCAGGCCGGATTCGGCACCGTTTCGCCACGGAACCGCACCATCTGCGTCACCGCGTCTTCCACCGTAAACGGCTCATCCGCCGCCGCACCCGGCTGCGTCCCGCGCAAATACGTTTCCGCCGCCGCCAGCGCCGTCACCGCCGCGCCAAGTGCCGGGCCTTCATCCGACGCAAGTCGCTTAATCTTCCGGTTCAGCACGGACGCCAGAATCTCGCACATCAGATCGCTCCGCGCGACGCCGCCGGAGACCGAAATCTGGTGAATTTTCTGCCCGGCCCGCTCATGCTCCCGCACACCCAGCGCCATCAGGTACGCCAGCGCCTCCAGACACGCGCGGTACCGCAGCCCGCCATTTACCGGCTCCGCACCCGCCCATTTCAGGCACGGCTTCATCACCCCCAGGGACGGCTCCGAAACGATAAATGGGAGAATCGCCACGCCGTCTGATCCCGGCTGCGCCTGCCGCGCGTCCTGCTCCAGCGAAGCAAAATCCGATGCCGCACCCAGCACGCGATCCATGAAATATGCCCCGTTACTGTAACACCGCATGTACAGATACGGCCCCCAGTTCAGCGCCATCACATCCAGATTCACGCCCGCGGCCGGCAAATGGGCACACGAGCTGTTCACCACCGCCGAGTTCCCAAGAATAATCG
Source organism: Thermoguttaceae bacterium (assembly GCA_031553595.1). GTDB lineage: Bacteria > Planctomycetota > Planctomycetia > Pirellulales > Thermoguttaceae > RGIG3701. The sequence continues at coordinate 235,048 of JAVBLI010000005.1, forward strand.
CCACCTGCCCATCACTGACCGCACCGCCGCCGACCAGCCCCGCCTGCTGGTCATCACTGGTGGGAAACACCAGCGGCCTGACGCCCTCCGGCAGCCCGCACTCCGCCGCCAGCGCCTCACTCAGCGGCCCCACCGGCGTGTTCGCGTCAATAATCGTCGGCAACTGTTTCCACGCAAGCTCCCGCAGCTCCGGATCCGCCACCGCGCCGAGCATTTCCTTACACCACTGCCGCGTGCGAAAGTCCATCATCCCGGTACTGGCAGCCGCCGAAACGCTCAGCACATCATAATTCCCGGTCAAAAACCCCGCCGAGAGCCCGCCGTGCGGCAAAATGCGGTACGTGTTTTCCCACGCCTTCCGCGAAAGCTTTTCCTCATCCTTCACGAGATGACTCAGCGAATACCGGATGGCCCACGGCCCGCCGATCATCTTCGTCACCGCCGCCGCGCCGCCAAGACGGTCCATGCCCAACTCGTGATATTCCGTCAGCGTCTGGTCATTCCAGCAAATCGCGCGCCGCACCTGCCCAGCATTCCGGTCAATCCGCCCCGAGGTGTGATGCGTGGCCGAGATGCCCCCCGCAATCCAGTCCTGAAGCCGACCCAAATCCCGCAATTTCGCCGCGATGGCGCGCGTGGTCTGCCGAGCCTGCCCCTCCAACTGGAGCAGATTCAGCTCGATCGCCCCGGGGTCATCCTCCCCGCCGTGCCATAAATCCGTGGGAAAACGCGACTCCGCAAGCACGTTCCCCTTCAAATCAAAAGCCAGGCACTTCACCGCCCCCGTGCTGAAATCCCACCCGGTGAAAACGTGATTTTCCTTAACGCAACGTAATTTTCCCATGAATACTCACTCCCGAATCACAAGCCACAAACCATAAATCACAGTCTCATCATCCGCCGCCACAACCTGCGCAGCCCGCGCCGGCCGGGAAATTCGGATTTTCAATCGAAAACCCTTTTCCCATGGCATTATCTTTATAATCGATCACCGCGCCGTCCAGAAATTCCGCGAATTTCTTGCTGGTCACCACATCCACGCCGTGCTGCGAGAAGCGGGTATCCGTCAGCGGGTCAAATTCATGGTCGAACGCCAGGCCATACCGCAGCCCGCTGCATCCACCGCCCTGAATGGACATCCGCAAAAACCGATCCGACGCCAATTCCTGCCCTTCCCGTGCCGCCACGACCTGAGAGGCCGCTAATTCCGTTAAATGAATCATATTTTCACCTCATAAAAATGAAAAATCGAAATTCTCCGCCCGGGTTCCATCTTCTGCTCCCCGCGGCAAAATGAAAATCGATTATATTTATTAAAAACTGCTTAATATATATTATATCAATAATTGTAAAAAATATCCATGGTCTTCACATGCTTTTTTCAAAAAAAATTCGGTGAAAACCATAAAAAAAACCATCATTCCATGGATTTTAGCGCAATCTGTGACCACGATTCAAAATTATCCATATTATCAGTAATATTTTCAAATAAAATGAATCCAGAGTCGATAATATCATCCTCGCGCGACATCACTTTCGGCTCCGCCACATCCACCACATGCACCACGCCCAGATGCACGCTGCCAACTTCCGTGGCATCATCATTAATCAGGCCGATAATCTTTTCCGCCAGAATTTCCGTCTGAATCTCCACTTCCTCTTCCCACTCGCGTTTCATCCCGGCACGGTACACCGCCGCCGCATCCGTCACCAGGCCGTTCTGTGCCGCCGCGCCGCCGGCGTCCTCCAGCGAAATGTGCCCGCCCACACCCACACTGTGTTTCAGGTGCAGCCGGCCTTCCCCCATCCCCTTCCCGCGCGTGTACCGAAAAATGTGCGTCCGCCCATCTGCATCCTGCCAGCGGAAAAGAATATACGGAATCAGCTGCTTCCATTCCGGCTGCTTTTCCACCTCCGCCCGCAAGCGAAATTCCATCACCCGGCCGTCCAGCAGCCGCGGCAAATATTTCTCCACATCCCCGCTAAACCCCTGAAAAACCCCCAGCTCATGAAACACCGCCGTGGGCACGACCAAAACTTTTTCATCCGGATACGCCATTTTTCGTTCTCGATTTTTTTTAGAAATAATGAAGGTTCTATTTTTTGATAAACCCTGTTTAGCCGCCATCGCGTACTGCGCAAGCAGCGGAAGTTGAAATACCACACTCACGCCTTACGCACTGCGCGGCTAAACGGGTCAAACGTAATGCCGCGCGACGCTAAAAAATAATCATCGCATCTCCGTAACTGAAGAAGCGGTATTTTTCTCGCACCGCTTCTTCATACGCACGCCGGATGAGGGCGTCTCCGCCGAAGGTCCGCACCAGCACCAGCAGCGAGGATTTCGGCAGGTGGAAATTCGTCATCAGCACATCCACGGAGTGGAACGCGTACGGCGGGCGGATGAACAGATGTGTCTCTCCGCAAAACGCCTGGCCCGGCTCAGCGGATTCCAGCACGCGCACGCTGGTGGTTCCCACGGCCACGATTCGCCCACCGTTTTCCCGGCACTGCACCAGCGTTTTCGCCGTTTTTTCATCCAGGCACCCCCACTCGCCATGCATTTCATGCTGATCCAGCCGGGGCGCGGAAATCGGGCGGAACGTGCCCACGCCCACATGCAGCGTCACGTGTTCGCGCCGCACGCCCCGCGCATCCAGCGTCCGTAATAATTCCGGCGTGAAATGCAGCCCCGCCGTGGGCGCCGCCACCGCGCCGGGCTTCTCGGCATACACCGTCTGATAACTCTCCGCGTCCTGCGCATCCGCCTGACCTTTACGAATATACGGCGGAATCGGCACGCGCCCCACCTGTTCTAGAATCTCCCAGCACGACTGCGTGAGCGGCTCCCCGTCCCACAACGGTGTACACAGCCACGAGCCGTCCGATTTTATTTTCTTCTGCATCCGCAGACGGATGTACGGCCGGGAATATATATCCAGAAGCGTGACGCACTCACCCGGCTGGAGCTTCCCTCGCGTGGTGCCCAGCACATTCCACAGCGGCAGTCCGAAACGCCGCACCGCGGGGTCATCCGTCTGGGCAATCACGTCTTTCAGCGTATCTTCATCCAGTTCTTTCAGAAAGAGCCCGCTCCACTGCCCGCCGGTGAGCGTCCTGACACCTTCCAGTCGGGCCGGCACGACTTTCGTGTCATTAAATACCATCACATCCCGCGACGAGAGCAGCTCGGGGAGGTCAGAAATGCGGCCGTGACGGATTTCGTCCGCCTTACGGTCCACGATCATCAGCCGCGCGTCCAGGCGATTCGGCATGGGCCGTTCCGCGATCAGTGACTCCGGCAGCGCATAATCATAATATTCCAGCGAGTTAAACATGATGCTTTTATTTTAGCACGAAACCGGAATAATCCCAGAGAGAGGGGAGAGAAAAATGAGGAATGAAAAATGAGAAATGAAGAAATGGGGGAGTACTCCACACGCATTTCTTCATTTCTTCATTTTTCATTTATTTCGCCCGCGCCTTCACCGCCCGGTTCACGCGTGCCGACTCCTGCTTTTCCTTGATCTTTTGCTTCTGCTCATCCGTCAGCAGATCACTGATTTTTTTGTCACGCTCATCCCGGAGTTTTTTAATCTGGTCTTCCAGTTCACGGATTTTCTCGCCGTATTCGCCCTGAATGGCATAAATCTTATCGCGCTGTTCGGCCGTCACCACATCCTTATGATGCGGGGGCAAAACACCACGGGACGCCTGCCTGACCAGCACGCGCTCCACAACCACCGTCTCCGTTTTCCCGGCCGGCTCCGCCGCTGCCGCGGGTACAGGCGCTGCTGGCGCAACCGCCGGGGCGGGGGCTGCCGCTTCCTGAGCCGCAAGGTGGGTAAAACCTGAAACAAGAAATCCTCCGAAAACAGTCAGGCCGACTAAGAATAATACACGTTTTTTCATCATGGATGATGTCCTCCGAAAATGAATGCTAAAAAATCAAAAATACTGGATTTCACCTTCCGTGATGAAATCCGTTACGACGTACGTTTTCATCATATCCCCTGAAAAGCAAAAATTCAAGCCATACGCACAGAAAAAATGGAAAAAATACATAAATTTCGAAAAATTTACTTCCCGGTAAGAAATTTTCGGCCAGATTTAGTAAGCCGCTGCGCCGCCGCTGACTTGAATCTCCCCGATCAGGCCGTCATCCGCGATATATGCCAGAACGTAAGTGTTTCGGCCGTCTTCCACCTTCACTTCTTTCATGAAAGCTTTTGCCTTGCCACTTTCCGAGCCATTCCTCTGGGGGTTCAGTAAAAATGTGTGCGTTCCCACCGGAAGGTCCACTCGGGCCACCTGAATCTTCCCGGGCAGCAGGCTCCAGCACCGCGTGTCCGCTTCTTCCGTGGCCTCCCAAAGAACACCGGCCACGTCCAAGAGAATTTCCCCGGCGGGATTCTTCACATCCAGCGCTTCTTTCGCGGCATAAACGCCCGCCTTTTTCACCACCCGCCGCGCCACGGCCCTCGCGATAATCCAGTCGCGATTCGCCTCAAACTGCGCCCGCGCGATGCGGTTCACGTCCGTGATGGTTTCCGAAGTGGCACCACTCGAAAATGGCCCGAAACCTCCCTCCACCGTCACATTTACCCGGCTGTACCGGCACGGCGACTCCACGATTTCCGGAATCGGCACCGGCGCGATGGTCGGCGGCACGCTGTGTTTCGAGGTGGCGGACACGATTCGGTCCGCAATTAACAGGGCGAGTTGCGTGGCCGGCGCGGAAGTCTGCACTTTACGCGGGCCTTTTCCCAGCAGCGTAATGACGTACACCACACCGCGGCCCGGCTCGCTGTGAATGCCGGTCTGCGCCCGCTGCAAATCCCGCTGAACCCACGTAAACTCCGGCGCCCACTGACAGACTTTCGCGTACGCCCGCGCCGCCTCATGCATTTCCGTAACGTTCTGCTCGTAAATCATCCCCGTCAGGTACGGCCCCAGCGGCAAAAATTGATACGCCTTTTTCGGGTCCGGCCTCTCGCCCGTGCCCATAAACGGCGTGCCTCGCTGGATGATCTCCTCCTGCTTCATGTTAATCTGGAGCGAATACGGAATCACGTCCTGTCCGTCCCGCATGAGATTATTAATGGCCAGCATCGCGCGGATCATGATTTTTTCGTAATCTTCGCCGGGATAAGTGAGGGCCAGGTCATCCGTGAGCATGGAGACGGCGGTCTCGGCCGCGCCCGCGACTTTCCGGTCTTCACGGGTATCAAACGTATCCCGCACCTCTCGCAAAAGTTTTTCACTCTCCGCGAACTGCCCCTGACACATCCGTGCCACGGCCTCTTCCAGCTTCAGCAGATCCGCGTTTTTCCGGTTATCCTTTTTCTCCCGCTGGGCTTTCAGATCCGCTGTCGCGCGGGAAAGATCATTCCGGTAAAACGCCGCGTGAATCCCCTCCGTTTTTTTCTGATACGTCCGGCATCCCGGCAGCGCCACGCAAAAAATCGCCATGAGCACCATCACCGGCACATACCAGCGGTGATTTAAGCGATTTTTAACGTGGTTTTCTTGTTTTTCGGCGGGATTCATGGGGGATTCATCTGGAAATTTTACCGATTCTTCACTTTCGCCGCCAGCGAGCGATTATACGCTTTACTGAGGTCACAGCCTTCTTTGCACTGGGCGCCGGTCTCGATATTTATCAGCTCCAGCGTGAGCATGTAATCGCGCTGCGAATCCTTATTATCCACGGTCGTGCCACTGGTGAGTTTCGCGAAAAGCAGGTAATCGAACGGCATGTTCTGCTGTTCCATAACGGCCCGGAAGCGCCGCCTGGGTTCGGGCATGAAAAGATCATCCACCCGCACCCCGGCCTGATGCAGCGCCGGATTCACGAAACGGTGCCCCACCATCACGTACTGGCCGTGAGATGTGACCGCGCGGTCAATCATTTCATACATCTGCTCGCGATAATCGCCCATTTCCTCTGCGGATTTATTCTCCACGCCGACGAAGCACACTTTCTTCATGGGCCCCGTGCCGGGCATGGCGAGTGAGCCGGCGGAGTATGCCATATCCTGGGCAAGAAGCCTCGCCACGGCCTCCTCGACCATTGGCTTATAAACCTCCTGTCCCGCTTTATGGCTGCCAGAAAGCCCGGGGTCACCCTTTTTCATGACCGTGCCGGTCTGACTTTTACACCCGGCGATCACCGCCACAATCAAAAATACACACAAGAAATCAAAAATCGGCGAGTGCAGCCACCGCAGCAGGAAATTTTGTTTTGTTTTCATCAGAAAGACCGTTTTTTTCTGGATTTTTGTTGTTGCGCATTAAATTTACGTCAAATACTCCGCGTATTTTCTATAAATTCCAGAAATACACAAAAATTCAGAATGCCGCAAGAGCAATTTTCAAGAAATGGCAGGACTTTCGGGGTTTCCCTCCGGGCGCGCCAGCGCTAAATCCCCGCTGCGCAGCGCCGTTTCGAATTCCTCCAGCGTGTGAAAAAGGCGGTGACTCAAGAATCGCACGGCCCAATTTTTATGCATGGGGCTGATCGCCACCACCATCGCGCCGTTCTGCCAGGCCTCCCACATTTCGATCGCCGTCCCCATGGACGCCTCCGGGACGAACGCCACCAGCACGTCCATCTCGCGGCACATATAATTATGGAAAAGAAAAACGTCTTTCCCCTGGCGGTCTCCGTATTTTATGGATTCCGTGTGATTCGCCAGCGGATCGTAAACCTCCGCGTCCGGATACAGCCCCTGCAAAAGCGTTTTCAGATGCGCGCGATAATCCTGCGTGTGCATCCCCGATTCCGTCATCGAACCCTGCATAATCCCGGCTAAAAAAATCCGCATTCCCACTTCCTTATTTCAGAGCTCCAAATCCATTAAAAATCATTCATCTTTTTCAGATATTCCGCCGTCCGGGCATACACGTCCAGCAGATTCTGCCAGTCTTTGAGCTCGAAAACGATCTGATTCGAGGAGCCGCCACCCTGCACTTTCTTTACCTGCTGCGCTCCCGCCTCGACCAGCGTCCGCAGGCGCAGCTGGTAATACAAAAAAATGTCGGACAGCCGGGCGAATTGGTCGATTTCCAGATTTTCCGGCAGCGGCGGCGGCGCCAAACGGTGCAGACGCAGCAGCGGATTCCCGGGGAAATTTCCCATGGCCGCGATTTCCTCTTTCAGCGATTCCGGCGCCGTGTCCCATTCATCCTCGTCCAGCAGATGCCGCTCCACACTGCCCACGGGGTTCAATTCTCCCAGATGCTCCAGCCGGTTCCGGATTTCCTGCCGCGAGCCCACGATCAGCACCGTCCGACCCAGCGCCACCACGTCCCCCACATGAATCTCCCCCGCGACGATCGACTCGCCATTCAGCAGCGTGCCGTTCGTGCTGCCGAGGTCCGAAAGAAAAATCCGGCCGTCGGATTCCACGAATTTCAGATGATATCGGCTGATCCGCTCATCATTCAAAAGGATATCATTCCCCGGCTCACGCCCAATCGCCACCGGTAGGGACCTGTCGTTAAACGCTTTCCCTTTATCGGGGCCGTCGAGTATGCGGAGCGTGAGTTTTCTAGCCATGGGCACGAGAAATATACGGGAAACATAAAGGAAAACGGTCGATGAAACAATCTCACTAATTATACGGTGAGATATCGGAATATGCAAGAGACAACAAGCCAAAATCGTGGAAAGATGCCGGATTTTCATTGCTTACGCGCCGTGTCCCCCACCTGCCTGTGTCTCCCCCCTTGACCTCCCCAGACCCTCTGTTAAAATGCACAATAGAGATATATGTACTTCGTACAAAACAGTCCATAGGCCTGATCGGAAGGAAACTTTATGCGTGGAAGCCCTCTGGAGTCCGTGTTTCAAGCACGGCTGGCAATCGTGGGACGGTTACTGCTTTTCGTGGTGCTGGTATTTTTCTTTTTAGTCGCGGTCAAGCTTTTCGGCAACTCGGTCGAGATGCTCGGCGGCGAATATACCAAGTCGCTTTTCGTCGGTTTGAATAATCCTTTCGCGGGCCTGGCGGTGGGAATTCTCGCCACGGCGATCATTCAGAGCTCCTCGGCCACCACCAGCATCATCGTCGCCATGGTCGGGACCGGGCAGTTGGATCTCTCCGCCGCGGTGCCCATGGTCATGGGCGCAAACGTCGGCACCACCATCACGTGCCTGATCATCGCGTTCGGCCATGCCGGTGACAAAATCGCGTTTGGGCGGGCCTTCGCCGGCTCCACCGTCCACGATAACTTTAACATCCTCACCGTCGCGATTCTCTTCCCCGTGGAGCTCATCACCCGCAAGATAAACGGCGTGGGATTTCTCGAATCGTCCGCGGTTTATTTAACCGGATTCTTTTCCCACGGTGACTCGGCCAGCGCCACCGCGTCTTCCACTTCAGCGCTCAGTTCCCTGAATCCGATTAACGCCACGGTCACCCCGGTGGCGAAAAGTATCATGGATTTCTTCACCGGCCTTTCCCTTCCGGCCGGGATGTGGCAGGCGATTCCGCTGATGATTTTTTCGCTGGTGCTGCTGATCTTCGCGCTGATCTTTATCACGAAAAACATGAAGGTGCTCATGGCCGGCAAGGCGGAACAATGGGTGCAGGAAATCCTGGCCACGCGCGGGTACATCGGCTTCATCATCGGCATGGTGCTGACGATCATCGTCCAGTCGTCGTCGATCACCACCTCGCTTTTGGTGCCCATGTATGCCGCGGGGATGCTCACGCCGCTGCACGCGTTCCCGATTCTCGTCGGCGCGAACATCGGCACGACCACCACCGGCCTGCTGGCGTCCACCGTTTCCAACTCCTCCGCGGGCATCACCATCGCGCTGGTGCACACGCTGTTTAACGTCATCGGCATGCTCATCTTTTACCCCATCCCCTTCATGCGGAAAATCCCCGTCGGCATCTCCGAATTCCTCGCCCGCATGGTGGTTAAACACCGCTACTGGGCACTGATTTACGTTGGCACCGTGTTTTTCGCTATTCCCTTCACCGGCATATTCCTGTGGAAAGAACCGCCGCCGCCCGACGGTGCCCATTCCCCAGCCAATCCGCTCGAAGTACAGGCCCCGCAAGAAGTTACGGCCGACCCCTCCTCTCCACATTCACAAACCACAACCCCCTAACCCCCAAGGAGCTCCCCCATGTTCAGATGGCTCACCAAATCCACCGGCAGGCAGGCCACCGGGTTACAGAAGATTCGTAAAGATTTCTCGGACATGCTCGAAGCCGCACGGCATGAATTCGTCGTCGCCACCGACACATGCCTGGCCGGGGTCAACCCCGACAACGTCCGCGAAGACCTCCTGGCCACCGATAAACAGATCAACAAAGCGGAGCGCAACATCCGCAAGGAAATCATCGTCCACGCCACCATTTCGAAAACGCTCCGCGGCACGATGAACGATTTCCCGGAGTGCCTGGTGATGATGAGTATCGTCAAAGACGCCGAACGGCTGGGCGATTACGCGAAGAATATTTTCGACCTGGCGGTCATTTCGCCGCTCCAGGCCGAGGGCGAGGATCGTGAGCGGATGTTCATCCTCAAACGCCTCATCGACAAGATGTTTGTCTCGTGCCGCCATGTGTTCGACGCCGAGGACGTGCAGACCGCGACGAACCTCATCCGCGAAAGCACGTGGATCGCCCGCCAGTGCGAAAGCAACGTCGTCCGTCTCATCCAGACCGAAACGCCCGACCGTCTGACGGCTTATTACGTCCTGCTTTACCGCTACATGAAGCGGATCGTGTCCCACCTGCGGAACATCGCCTCCAGCGTCGTACAGCCGGTGCACAAGATCGACTTCACCTCCAAACTCACCCGCGACCTGCGCGACGAAGGCGACCTGCTCGACCGACGGGAAGACGCCGGGAAATAAGCTGGCGCGGGGAGTTTTGCACGAAAACAGCAGCCGGGAATGACGCGCAATGACCGGATTGAAGTGGGAAAACACGCAGCGGTGCTTATCCGGTCATTCCGCTTCGCTCCATTCCCGGCTGCTGTTTCTTGGGCAGCGTAAGGTTTATCGGTTTTTTTCGCAGCTCGGCGTGGGCGTGCGGGTGGGGATGAGTTTGATGATGAGTTTCTCGAACGGCCGTTTGATGCGTGTGAAGATCGGCTCCATCTCCGGGTGAATGGGTGTCACAAGCACGGTCTTCACGCCCGCGAGGTTCCCCGCCACGATGTCCGCGAAAATCTGGTCGCCGACCATGGCCGTGGTTTTTCGATTCCATCCCTGCTGGCGAATCGCCTTGCGGATGCCGAAGGGGAACGGCTTAAACGCCATCGCCACAAATGATAAATCATATTTCTTCGCGAACTCGCCGATCCGCCGGCCTTTCCCGTTCGACAGCAGGCACACCGGAATCTTCGCGTCCCGCAGCGTCTGGAGCCACGGCTCGACCCATGGCTCAGGCAACTCGCTGTCATACCGCTTCAGCGTGCAGTCCACATCCAGCAGCACCGACTCCACCCCCATCTCCACCAGCTCCCGCGGCGTCAGCTCATTCACCACCGTCACGCGATAACCCGGCAAAAACAGGCCGAAAAACAGCCGGCTCAAAAACGGATACTGGATTTTCATGGTTTTTTCTCCAAAAAATAGTAAGGTGTATTACACCTCCCTGTGGCACGCCACCTGATGTGTCTCACCGATTAAAACAGGCCGCTCTTCGAGGCACCGCGCATGGACGTACGGACACCGCGGCGCGAAGGCGCACTGTCGGGGCGTGCCGTCTTTTTCCAGGACTTCCGCCGAGCCGACTTCCCCCGCCAGCATCTGCCGCTGCCGTTTCCGCTGCTGGACCGGATCCGGAATCGGCACCGCGGACAGCAGGGCTTGCGTGTACGGATGCCGGGGATTTTCGTAAATGGCATGCGTTCGGGCCACCTCCACCAGCCGCCCGAGGTACATGACGCCGATGCGGTCCGAAATGTGCCGCACGACGGAAAGATCGTGCGCGATGAAGACGTACGACAGTTGCAGCTCCGCTTTCAAATCCTGCAGGAGGTTCACAACTTGGGCCTGGATGGAAACGTCCAGGGCGGAGACCGCCTCATCACAAAAAATCAGTTCCGGCTGCACCGCCAGTGCCCGCGCGATACCGATCCGCTGACGCTGCCCCCCGGAAAACTCATGCGGATACCGATTCAAATACCGCGGATCCAACCCCACACGATCCATGAGCTGCATCACCCGCAACGGCCGTTCGGCACGCGGATACAGCCGGAAAATTTCCATCGGCTCCGAAATAATCCGCCCCACCGTCATCCGCGGGTCCAGAGACGCGTACGGGTCCTGAAAAATCATCTGTAACTTCCGCCGAAACGCGGACGTCCGAAATTCCGGCAAGTCGCGCGCGGGCGTGCCATTCCAGAACATCTCGCCGCCCGTGGGCTTCACCAGCCCCAGCACGGAACGCGCAACTGTGGATTTTCCGCATCCGCTTTCACCCACCAGGCCGAACGTCTCACCACGGTTCACATGAAAATTCACGCCGTCCACCGCCCGCACATCGCCGTGCTGCCGCCGGAACACGCTGCCGCGCGTGAACGGGAAATACACTTTCCAGTCGCGGATTTCGAACAGCGGAGCGGTCATGCACTTTACCTTTTCAACATTCCTGTTTCCCGGAAAATTTTCTCGTAAATCTTCACTTTTTCGGAAAACGCCAGCGGATACGCCCGCGAGGAGGATGGGAAACGCGCGAATTTCACGGCCAGGCCATTTAACGTAAACTCCATCACCGCCCCGACTTGCGGCTTCTGAACTCGGCACGTTTCCGCAAAAAAAGCCGCCACCGTGTCCGCGGCTTTCTCCCCCGTCACCGCCAGCGTGTGACACGCGGGAATTTTATTCAGCAGGCCGATTAAATCCACCGGCGTCACCACTTCCAGCAGCGCGTCCGACGCATTTTTTTTCGTCCGTACCACTTCCAGCGCCGCGTCATAAAGGCCAATTTTCTGCCGGGTTAAAAACGCTTCGATTTTTTTACGGTCAAAAATTTTCCGCACTTTTCCACCCGAAAGCGGCACACCGTCATGCAGAAAATGCTCTTTCTCACCGAAAAACACCGCTCCCAGAATCCGCCAGAAATCGTTCTGGAGATTCGGATAAAAAAACTCCATGCACCACCGGGCACGCGGCGGCGGAAAGCTGCCCAGAATCAGTATCTCCGTCCCGGCCGGCAAAAACGGTGGCCACGGATGGCGCTCAATGATAATATCCCGACTCTCCTTCACGATTTCACTCTCTCAGTTTCACTCCGGCGGCGGCTCATCAAAATGAAGCTGAATCACCTCAGCCGTGCGCCCACGCCTCGTTTCCGCCGCACTCCGTTCATGACTCACCCAGAACCGGCTTTCCTCCGTGTGCCCGAACGTCTGTTTATCCTCCAGCACGACGCCGTTTTCAATCACGGAATGCGAAAGATTAAACAGCCAGTCCAGCACCCAGCGTGGCTCGCGGGGGGAGTGCGGAATCTCCATTTCCATCAGCGAAAACCGCTCCAGCCCGAACGTCGCATACGTAATCGTCCGCTCTTCCGGATGCGGAATGATCCGAAAATCCACCCACAGATCCACGGGCAGCGTCTGCCGGTTCATCCCTTCCATGCGCGCCAGAAAATCCTCCGGGTGAAAAATCTTCCCGGCATGATTCCAGTAAACACCCACCGCGTCCGTATTCTTCACCACCGCGCGAACCAGGCATGTTAGTAGCAGGGCCGCGTCCAGGGCGTCCAGATGCTCGCCCTCCGGCTGAATAGCCACCGCGATCTGCCGACGCATTTTCAGCATCTGCATCCCCGCTTCCGGCCAGTGCCACGCCCGCTTACACACCGCGATTAACTCGTCCGTGGGGAGAATGGCCGACTGCGGATTTTCATCCGATTTAATCAGGGACACCGCCAGCGTGGCGTGCGGCGTGCGAAACACACCATGCCCCGCTTCCTCCGAAAACCACGGAAATTCCAGCGTTTCATACCCCGTCACGCGGTTCATTTCCTGAAAAATCGCCTCCAGCGGCGGGAGGTTTTCAGACGCCACGATGATCGTCGCGATCCACGGCTGCTGCATGCTTCACCTCTTCTTCCTGGCCTGCGACGCTTCCACGATCAGCGCTCGCACGCGCGTTTCCACCATTTCCAGAAGTTCCTGCTCCGGCATTTCCTGCACCACGTCCGGCATGATCGGCTCCCCGTACATCACCGTGACACATCCCCAGCGCGGCTTCTGCCCGCGTGGCATGGCCTCCCCCGCCCCCGAAATTCCACACGGCACAATTGCCGCCTTCGCGCGTTTCGCCAGCGAAATAAACCCTGCGTGAAACGGTAGCAGCTCTCCGTCCGAGCGCGTGCCCTCCGGAAAAATGACCACCGCTTCCCCGTCTTTCAGACGTTTCAGCGTCTGCTTCACCCCGCCCAGGCCGCTGCCCTCCAGACTCACCGGGTATGCGTTCAGCATCCGGATCCATAACGTAAACAGCCGTTTCCCCAGCGTGGCGTTACTGAAAAGCGTCTCGCGGGCCATGAAATTACACATCCGCGGCGTCCCCACCCCCAGCAGCGGCGGGTCCAGAAAACTTTCATGATTCGCCACGATCAGCACCGGCCCACTTTTCGGCACCCGTTTTGGGTAAAAATAACGCGCCGAGAAACGGATCAGAAAATACAGTCCCACCACGTACTGCATGGTCACGTAAAAACAGTGGTGTAAAAACGATTTTCGCATGGCTCGCCTATATTTTTTTACGGTTTATGATATTCAGGATACTTCGCGCGAACTGCCGCGACGATTTTCGCCACCACTTCCTCCGCGGTCATGCCGTCCGAATTTATGAGCGCCGCGTCCGGCGCCGGTTTCAGGGGCGCGATTTTCCGCTGCGAATCTTCCCGGTCGCGCTGGATGATTCCCGCCAGAATTCCCTCATAATCCGCCGCTTCCCCCTGCGCACACTTCTGGCGGAACCGCCGCCGGGCACGTTCTTCGGGGGAGGCGTCCAGGAAAAACTTAAACGCCGCGTCCGGAAACACCACCGTTCCCTGCTCACGCCCTTCCGCCACGCAATCCTGCGCCATGCCGAACTCCCGCTGCATGCACGACAAAATATCCCGCACGCCCGGGTTTTCCGCAGAGTATTTCGTCACCGCCGTCACCGGCAGGCTTTCCACTTCCACGGAAACGTCTTCGCCGTCCACGAAAATTCGCGGCCCGTTAAACTCCAGCTTCATCTTCTCGGCCACACGCACCAGCGCCGCATGGTCCGCCCAGTCCACCCCCGCACGCATGCCCGCCAGCGCCACCGCGCGGTACATCGCGCCGGTTTTCAGGTACGAAATCCCCAGCGTTTTCGCCACCATTCCCGCCACGGTACTTTTTCCGGAGCCGGCCGGGCCGTCAATCGTGATGACCATGAATTTTAAAATTCTGATAAAAATATGATTTTACACACACAGAATGTGATAACATGCGAAATATAAAGAGGAATTTCCACCAAAATCCCTCCACTCTCTCACATCTCCCGCTGATCCAGCACGCGCTGGAGTTTCCCTTCACTGCGTTTCAGCGTCCGGGGTGTCACGAGCGTGATCTTCACCCGCAGGCCGATAATCCGCTCCACCGCATGCACCAGATCATTCTGGAGTTTTTCGTAAGACGAGACGATATCCCCGTCAAACAATTCATTATCAATTTCCACCAGCACTTCCACGTGGTCCAGGCCGCCGACGCGCGTCAGGATGATCTGATAATGCGGCAGCGTGCCCTCCACTTTCATGATGGCCGTCTCGATCTGGGAGGGGAACACGTTCACGCCGCGGATAATGAGCATGTCATCACTGCGGCGCGAGATGCGGTGAATCCGGCGGATGGTGCGTCCGCACGGGCACGGTTCCGTCTCAATTTTCGTTATGTCCCGCGTCCGGTACCGCAGCATGGGCATGGCTCGCTTATTGAGCGTGGAGAGCACCAGCTCCCCCTCCTCGCCGTCCGGCAGCACCGCGAGCGTTTCGGGATGAATGATTTCCGGGTAAAAGTGATCTTCAAAAATGTGCATCCCGTCCTGGCAGACGCAGTCGGCGCCCACGCCCGGGCCGACCATTTCCGAGAGGCCGTAAATGTCATACGCTTTTATATTCGTCATTTCCTCCACGCGGCGGCGCATGGCCTCCGTCCACGGCTCGGCCCCGAAAATTCCGACTCGCAGCGGCAATTGCCGCATGTCCGTGCCCATGGAAATCGCCTGATCCATCAGGTGCAGGAAATAACTCGGCGTGCAGGAAATGGCCGTCGCGCCTAGGTCCCGCATGAGCATGATCTGCCGTTCCGTATTTCCCACGGACACCGGCACGACGGTCGCGCCCAGGCGTTCAATTCCGGTGTGCAGGCCCAGGCCGCCGGTGAACAGGCCGTACCCGTACGCGTTCTGCACCACATCCCCTCGCTGAATGCCGAAAGACGCCAGACTGCGCGCCACCACTTCCGTCCACACATCCAGATCATCCTGCGTATACGCCACGACGATCGGCTTTCCGGTGGTCCCGCTGGACGCGTGGAAGCGCACAATTTCGCTGGAGGGCACGGCGAACATGCCATTCGGGTACGTGTCCCGCAGGTCTGTCTTCACGGTAAACGGGAGTTTCGAAATATCATGGATACACCGGATATCCCGCGGACGGACGCCCGCCTCCGCCATCCGCTCCCGGTACAACGGCACCTGTTCATAAGAGAGCGTCACCATTTTCAGCAGGCGCTCGGTCTGTAATTGCCGCAACTTTTCCGGCGGGAGATAATCCGTGCTGCTGATGGGATTAAAGGGGATGGCGTGGACGTCTGGGGCTTTCATGTTATTTTTTCCAGGATATGATTATATTATGCGCGAATGGAATATATATGAACCGATGATTATAATTTTACTTTTTTCACGGGTTTTGTCTACTCCCGGGCATTTTTCACGGGAATGCGGCGGCTTCCTTTTCCCGGCAGCATTTTTCCTGGAGAATGTATAATAGAATATTATATTTATAAAAGGTATAATATTATCCCGGAAAAACGTGTCGCGCAAAAATGTCGAAAGCTCTAAGTGCCATGATTTATAGATACTTACGGCATATTACACGGAGTTTTCCACGTGGAAAAGTTGTCAGCCGACTGTCACGAAAATGTCATGAAAAATGCAAAGAATGAAGCCCGGCAAAATGCGGAATTTAATCCGATTCTCGAAATGTCACGAAAACCACGGTTATCCACATCCCCGACAAAATACGTGACATGAAGTGACATGTTTTCCACGCGAAAAGGCGGAAAAACGGCGCCGCGCAAAAGGCCGGGCATGGGGAAGATCAGCCGGGGAGGGACGCCGTATGACGGGCGGCTCCGCGCCTGGTCTCCCCCATGCCGCGGCGACTGGAAGAAAGACGCTCGGATGAGCTTATTCTTCCAGATCCAGCGTTTTCAGCTGGGAAAGTATGTCGTGAAAACGTTCCGCGAAATCCTGGTCGGAGTCCAACTGGAACTTACATTTTCGCAGATAATCCTGCAAAATGCGAGGATCCGTTTTTTCGGTGCTTTCGGCGGGGAAAAAGCGGGAGGGGAACGTGCTGGAAAAGTCGCCGGGAAAATCGTCCGGGAGGGAAGTCCCGCCGGAAAACGTCACGTCCGCTTCATCCAGACGGTATTTTCCCGGGGCTTTTAATCTTGCCAGGACGCTGGCGAATTGCGCGTCTTCCAGCAGCGTCTGCGCCTGGTAAGTGTCGCGCTCGGCGGGAGAATGATTCAGCGGTGTTTCTGCTGGGAATTCATCAGGAAATTCCACCGAAAATTCCTCGGCCGGCGGCATGATTTCCTCCACGGCATCTTGCGTGGGGAGGATGTCCTGTAATTCCGCCTGAATGTCTGCCAGCGTTTCTTCCACGGTTTTCGCCTTTTTATAGCGCATCGGGGCCGCGTCCTGCGCCGGACGCGGCATTTCCTGGCCCCGCTCATTTTCTGTAGCCGCTTCCGTTTCACCCATTTCCGGAGACCCGGCTGAGAGTTTATTCAAAATATTTTGCAGCAGCGACTGGATTCTGGAATTTTTACGTTTTTTGTAGCGCAGCCGCTCCTGAAAAACTTCCGGCCCCACCTTAAACGGACACGTGCCACCCGCCGATTTCGCCTGAAAATCTGACGGAAACGGCAGTTTAACCGGACATTCGTCTCCGCCGAAACGCTCTTCCACCAGCTGCTGCATCACACTGGCGGTCAGACTGTGTAACTGCATCCACATCCGTGACGGCGGTAATAACGGTTTTCCGCCCGCCGAGTATTCCCGCAGCAGCGCTTCGAGCATGCTGTGAAGCTGGGAAAAGGACTGAACCGTGTTTTTCAGGTACATCCTGGAAATGAGCGTGTCCGTTTCTCCGCAGCATTCCGTTTTTCGGACGTGAAATGGAATCGTGGAGCGGCGGCACGCCATTTTTCGCGATTTCAGCTGCCGTTTTTTGTCTTTTTGCGGCTGGGATCCATGATCCTCGGCGTCCGCGTCAAAAATTTTCACCGGGTTTTGAGGCCCCGAAACCCTTCCATTCGCCGGACGCGGAGAACGGGACGCGGATTTTTTTTCCTTGAGACCGGAGGCCGGGGATTCTTTTTCCGCCTTTCCCTCCATTCCCTTCATTTTTTCCACCAAGGAATTCAAAACCCGGAACATCTCCTGCGTTTCCGACGCGGTTTCACGTTCTGAGGGCGGACTGACAGGGCTTTTTTTCGTTTTTCGCCGATTTTCATGTGAAAAATCGCGTTCCACCTCAGTCACGGTTTCATTACATATTTCAGAGGCTTCACGCACCGCCGCGCGCACAGATCCATATCCCCGATCATCGTCATCATCCAGCGTACCGAATTCCACCGTGCCTAGGCCGGGGGGGGCTTTCACGGCTTCCTTTTCCTTCCCTCGCTGCGGAGTCGGCGTACCGGGATCTTTTTTTGCATTCATGGAAGAAGCCGAAACCGCGAAATCTTCTGAAAACTCACTGGATGCATGCTCGAAATCCGGCGTTTCAGAAAAATCGTCATCCAGAGAAGTGGAAAAGCTGATGACGGGCGCTCCGCCGGCCGGTTTTTCGACTGTGGACGCCCAGCTCGGCGCGGATTCACCGTACGTTTCCAGCGGCGCGATCTGCTGGAGACTGTTCCACGCGGCCTGTACGAAATCCTGGGGAATTTTTTCTAGCTTCTGCTCATACGCACACAGCAAAAGATGGTCGGCAAGCTGGTGCACCACCCGGGGGATTCCGTCCGAAAGCCGGTGAATTTCCCGGCACACCTCCGACGAAAACAGGGATAAACGCCCGCCGCACGACAAAATCCGCGTCCGCAGCAGCTCTTCCGTCTCATCCCGGCTGAGCGTTTCCAGAAAACACCGTGTGGTGATCCGCTGAGAAAATGCGTACAATTTCGGATCCGTCAATTTTTCCTCCAGACTCGGCAGCCCGGCCAGCATCAGTCGCACGCCGCTGCGGGGAGAGAAAACGGAATCCAAGAGTTGACGCAACTCCTCTAAAATACGCATCCTCAGAGCGTGCGCATCATCTACGATAATCAAAAGGCCCTTCAGTGAATATTCTGGCAGGGAAAGGTAATCGAACACCGAAATTCGCAGCTCATTTTCATCGCGATTTGTGTATGAAATTCCAAGTTGTGCTAAAATCGTCTGAAAAAGCGTTTTCGGGGTGATGAGATTTTTACCACATAAAACAGAAACGTCTAATTCATCCTCAAAATCCTGCGCCAGCACCCGGCAAAGAAGCGTTTTCCCGCAGCCGGAAGGCCCCGTGACCAGCGAAATGCCCTCCATGCGGCGGACACACCGCGAAATTTCTTTTCGTGCGTTTTCCACAGGGCCGGTGGGGCAAAAACCTTCCGGGAAAGGTTCAGCCAAAAAGGGACGTTCCGTCAGTCCGAAATATTCCAGATTCATATTTTCTGCCCCCTTAATATGAATAAAATAAATATTAATGCCGTTTTTATCGCTACAATTGATATAATCGGTATACCTTTCCAGCGACTTTAGGTTTTTAGGTGTTTTGTCATTTTTTCGCCATTTCAGGCACCTGTGAGTTTCGCCAGCCTGCGGCATTTATGAAAAAAATTCCCGAATGTCTCGCGTGTATCCCTGTTAAACACTGTAAATATGGAATAAAATGGAAGAAATATAATATAATCGGCGCGGGTAATCCCAGCGGGAGAACGTGTGTGTTTTATCCGTTTTCAGAGGGCGGCTGGCCGGGCGGGAACAAAAGTTTCGAATCAGGAATAAAAAGGAAAAATCATGACGTGGTTTAAGGAAGAAGGAAAACTGTCGCGCGAATGTATTCTGGAGCTGACGCACCGGGCGGCAGACGAGTCGCGGGCGCGGATCAAGAAAGACCCGAAGCGCGTGCTGCTGCTGCCGCCGGACATTACGCGGGCGCACAGTGGTTCCGGATGGATTACGGAGGAGCTTTACAAGATTTTTTCTCACACGGCGGATGTGCATCTCATTCCCACGCTGGGTCAGCACGTGCCGCACACGCCGGAACAGAACCGGTGGATGTTCGGCAGCGTTCCCGAGGAGAAAATCCACGCGCATGACTGGAAAAACGGCTCGCGGACGATCGGCGAGATCCCGGCCGAGTATGTGCGCGAAGTTTCGGAAGGAAGAGCGGACTGGGCGATTCCTGTTTCGCTGAACACGCTGCTGCTGGACGGCGAGTGGGATCTGATTCTGAATGTGGGGCATGTCGTGCCGCACGAGGTGCTGGGTTTCGCGAATCATAACAAGAATTACTTCATCGGCCTGGGCGGAAAACCCATGATTTGCGCCTCGCACATGATGGCGGCCTGCTGTGGAATCGAGAATAATCTTGGCTGTCTGATTACCCCGCTGCGGGACTGTTATAATCGGGCGGAAACGGAGTTTCTCGGGCATCTGCCGGACGCGTATCTGGAAGTGGTGATGGCGTATGATGAGGCCGGGAAGCTCGGGCACACGGGGTTTTATGTGGGGGATGATCTGGAGACGTATCTGGATGCCGCGCGGGCGTCCCGGACACAGAACATTACCGTGGTGCCGCCGCTGAAAAAGGTGGTGGCCGTCATGCAGGGCGACGAATTTTACAGCACGTGGGTGGCGAATAAAGCGGTTTACCGCACGCGGATGGCCATGGCGGACGGCGGCGAGCTGCTGATTCTCGCCCCGGGGCTGGAGCGTTTCGGCGAACAGCCGGATGTGGACGAACTGATCCGAAAATACGGGTACACCGGCACGGAAAACATCATGAAACTCTGGAAAACGGAGCCCATTCTCCAGAATTTAACCCACGGCACAGCCCACCTCATTCACGGCTCTTCGGAAGGCCGGTTCCGCATCACGTATGCACCAGGGCACCTTTCGGAGGCGGACATGAAAAGCGTGAATTTCGGTTACGCCGATCTGGCGGAAATGCAGCGCCGTTATGACCCGGCGGTGATGAAAAACGGCTTTAACACCATGCCTGACGGCGAGGAAGTGTATTACATCAGCACGCCGTCCGCGGGACTGTGGGCCACGAAAGAAAAACTTGCCGGCCGAGAGGCGTGAAAAGAAATGTGCGTATATGAGATAACGTTAAAGTTTTACCAGAAGTCGGCGCCGCTGTCCCCAGAGCGGTGTGACGCGTTTTTGGATCGGTGGATTGAAAAAATCGAAGATTTAAAATTGCAATTCGGCGGCACGACGCACATGGAGACGGGGATTCTTAATGGTGGTATTGACTTTGGTGACAGGATAAAAGAAATAACCATCGAGAAAAAGCTTTTTGAGCTTCAGGCATGGCTGGCAGCGCAGCCGAGTCGGCCCGTTATCCTGAAATTAAAATTGTTTGAACTTGAAGAGGAATAAGCATACATTGCACTCATTTCCTATTCACGCATTCACCTGCTCCCCTATTTCCTTCCTACCCACCTTTTTCTCATGAAAATATTCACATCCCTCAATTATCTTGCCATTTTCCTCACCGCGCTGCTGGTCGGCGGGCTGGTCGGTTTTGTCGGCACACAGAGTTATTACCGCGGACAGCTTTCGAATAAAAAATTCCTGAAAGACCGTCTGGAAAGCATGGAAAAACTCGGTGGCGGTGCGGACAAAAAAACGCCGCTGGCGTCGGTGGAGGTGGCAGAGGTGACGATTGGCCCCGCGCAGGAAATCAGTGAGCTGGCCGGGCGGCTGGTGGAAATCGGACGCACGACGGTGGCCAGCGAGGTGGCGGGGAAGGTTGTGGAAATGCCGGTCGAGGACGGTACGCCGGTGCAAAAAGACGAAACGCTCCTGGCCCGTGTGGACACCGTGTGGAATCAGCTCGCCATCGAGCAGTCGAAAGCCCGCCTGGCGGCCCTGGAGGCCACGCTGCGGTATGAGCGCAGCGAGTTGCATCGAATCGTGGGCCTGATTATGGATAAAGCGGTCAGCGAAAGCGAGAAGGAATCGAAAGAGGCCACCATCCAGGAGCTGGAGGCGAAAATTCTGGAGGAGAAAGCCAAACTACACGAGCTGGAGCTGAAAGTCAGACGCTCGCGGATTTATGCCCCGTTCCGCGGGGAAGTGGTACAGCGTTTCGTGGATGTGGGCGCGTATGTGAACGCTGGGACGCCGATCGCCGAGATCATCACCACGGGCGAGATTGACGCGCGGATTTACCTCCCGGAGAATGCGATTAAGCGGATGGAGGTCGGCCAGCAGGTGAAAGTTTGGGTGGATCCGCTGGATAAAATGGTGGAGGGAAAAGTGGCCACGATTCTCAGCACGGCCACCAGCGCTTCCCGCACGTTCTTCGTCCGCGTTCGGCTGGATGATCTCGACGGCATGCTGAAATCCGGCATGAGTGCCCGGGCGTACGTTCCCGTGACGGAGCCTTTCGAGTCGCTGATCGTGCCCAAAGACGGAGTGCTGATTCGCCCGGACGGTTACATCGCGTGGCTGGCGGTTCCGAAAGCGGAAGCCGAAACGCCAACCGGCGCCGAGCCCGGTGAGCGTGCCGGTATGGATGAGCCGCCGGTGGCGGAGCCGGTGCCCGTGCGCGTGCTGGCGTCCATGCCCGGCTATTTCGCGGTTCGCCCGGAAACGGAGCGCGGCAAGGAAATCATGAAGCCCGGCGCGGTCATCATTACGGAAGGGGCTGAGCGACTGGCGGCCGGGGCGGCGCTGAAAATTCAGAAGAATAAATACCCACTGGAGCCTCTGCCGGGAACGTACCCGACCGGGCATCAGAAATTCGAGTGAGGCGTGGGCTGAAAACAGCAGCCGGGAGCGGAGCGGAACGCAGAGACGCATAGAGACCGGATAAGAAGCGGTGAGTTGGTTTCCGGTTCTAATCCGGTCTCTGCGCTAACGCTCCGCTCCCGGCTGCTGTTTCCTGTGGCATCATTTTACGTGATTATGCCGGATGTGCGGGCAGCGTTGGATGAAATAAAGCGCCGGCTCTGAAAAAATGTCTTTTTCGCCGCTTTTCTTCGATTTTTTGGAGTATACTATTTAATATAGTGTAACTTTTTTTATGCAGCGGTGTGCGCGGAAGGAGCGTCATTCCATGACCGTGAAGGTACAGCCGAAAGAGAATTCCTGGCGAGTATTCGTGAACCGCACTTCCCTGATGGCGGGGGTGCTGGTGCTGGGATTTTTTCTGTATTCGGAGAAAAATAAAAATGCGGTAACCGAAGATGCGGGCGGGAAAACGTACGTCGCGAAGAAGGTGTCGGCGGACGAGCCGGCTCTTGACGAAACGCCACAAAATACCACGCCGCGGCAATCCGCGTGGCAGTCGTCCGTGGACGGTTATGTGAACGCGTCCGACCCGGGCGATTATTCCACGGGATTCGGGGAGATTACGGTCATTCCCGTGGGGCAGGCGAAAAGCGAGTCATCCTCGGCAGCGGACGGCGGAGCGGCTACTCCCGCAGCTTCCGCTTCATCTTCATCCTCCGCGCCTGCGGAAACTTCCGGCACGGCTTATAAATCGGAATATAAACCGGAATATAAACCGGAATCCCCCGTGGCCACGCCCGCTGCATCCTCCGCGCCGCCGTCCGTTTCATCCTCTCCTCCGCCAGTAGCAGCAGCGCCGCCGTCACCCCCCGCCGTGGCCACGGTTCCGATTCCGCCGCTGTCGCCGCCCCCCATGTTCTCCGGAACGGGAGCATCCGGTGCGACTGGCGCGACGGCCGGTTCCGGAAAAAATGTGCCGACCACCGGCGCGAGTGTCCCGGCGCGGGCCGAGAATGAAACGCCGGTTACCGGTTACCGGGTGGGAAATTTCCTGGATATTTTTGATTTTGACATCACGCCCGACTGGGTTACGTCGCGCTGGAAGCACGTGGCGAGTGTGGGGCCGGTGCATACGCGCGGGTATCGCGTTCCGCTGGTGACGGGCACGGATAAATCGGACCTCGTGGGGAATCTGACGTATTATTTTGACGCCCATCTGGAAGTGGAAAAAATTACGTTCGAGGGATTTACCGGCGATCTGGACCGCCTGGCCATCACGCTGCGGCATTTTAATATGGCGAAGCGACTCACCAGCGATCCGAATATGCTCATTTACGAGACGCCGAAACTCGGCAAAAATCGCAGTTACCTGAAATCGTACCACCGCACGGCCCTGGAAGACGAGAATTACCCTCACCGGAAATTCTGGATTACGCTGGAGCTTTACCCGCCGGAAGATGATGATTGAGCGATGAAAAAAACAGAAGAATCATGCCCGGAAGAACGTTTCGTGGAAATCATTTTCACGCACGATCATCCGGAGGAAACGCGACAGATCGCGCAAACGCTGGTCGAGAAAAAACTGGCGGCCTGCGCCCAGATTATCCCGCAAATCACCAGTATTTACCGCTGGCAGGGAAAAATCGAGAACGCGCAGGAGCTGTGCGTCACCCTGAAAACGCGCGCGGCCCTGGCGGAAATGGTCTGCCAGGCGATTCGCGCGATGCATTCTTATGATGTGCCGGAAATCATGATCCGGGAAGTGACGTTCGGGAATCCGGACTACACCCGGTGGGTATGTGAAAATACGGGTGACGAAAAGGAAGCGTAACGCTCTGTTTCCTTCTCGCCACCCGCATGATTTTACGGCTTTTCGCGTCCTCGTTTTTTCCGAAACGGTTTTATTCTTCAGGCGTTTCTTCGCCGCCGCCGAAATCCGCCGCGCTGGAGTCGAACGTGGGCATGGTATCTTCCTCGCCGTCACCGCCCTCTCCGAAAGTAAGCCCGCCGGGCTCGTCACCCTCCTCGGCAGTGTGCGTGTCTTTCGGCTCACCGAATTTCGCGCTGGCCACCACCGCCTCCAGCCGTTCCACGGATTTTTCAGAAAATTCCTGCTTGATTTCCTGCATCTGGAAAGTATAAAGCCGGCCTGACTGGAGCGTCACAAAAAAGACGGACATGAAATCGTATGAACTGCCGCGCGTCTGTTTTTGGTAAGTGAAACCCTCGTATTTTCCGTATTTCGCCGCTTTAACGGCTCCGCTTTTCTCCAGCTTCGCGATGGAGGTTTTCACGTACGTCGCGGTTAATTCCGTTTCGTCGTCCGGCATTTCCTCAGCGGAAATGTTTAGCTGAGGATAATTTTTTTTGTATGAAAATCTGGCCGCGAATTTTTGACTGCGGGGCATTAACCCCCAATTTTTCGGAACGGAAAGGGTAAGCCGACCGTCGTCGAAAGATTCCGGCACCGCTTCAAGCTTTATACCGGCCTTTTTTTCGCCTGTTTTCTTTCCCCCTTCCTTTTTTTCTGTGCCGCCACACCCTGCCGCCAGCAGCAGCCCGCTGACCAGGCAAAAAATGACGCTTTTCTTAAAAACAGAAATTTCCCGACCATTCATGATTCTTTCCCTTTCAGTTTTAAATTCCGACGAAAGAAGCGGGCCCAGCCATACGCGGTCACTCGATTACCTGCTTTTCAAGCCGTACGAAATGCGGTGCTTTTTTCGATTCGGTCAGGTCGGCGGCCAATTTTTCCGCGTCTGCTTTATTTCCGTATTCGAAAAGTTTTACGCACTGCAATGATTGCGAATAAACGGCCCAGAACGCCTTCAGACGCACTTCTTTATTTGCCGCGGCGGCGCGTTTCGTGGTTTTTTTGACGGCCTTTTTACGCGTTTTTTTGGCAGGCGCTTCATCGTCGCCCGGCTCTTCCACGTCAAGGATGCCCTCCAGTTCCAGCGTTTCGTCATCCATCGGGACGCGCTGTTCTTTGCGATTTAAGGTTCGTTTCGCCATTTTATCCTTTCCAACAAAAAATGGGTGATTTTACTAAATATTTGTCGCCCGTAAAGCGTTTTGCGCTGGCTCATCCATTATCATACCGGATTTACTCCACAATTTCCATCCCCCCGGATGCGTTCTTCGCAAAACTTTTGGAGATGACGCACGAAACATGAAATAATAAATGGGTAAAATGCGTAAAATATAATAATTTTAACGAAAATTCAGCTACGGGGGTTGACGCTGCTTGTTTTACGACATAAAATAATAAATAGAAAAGTATAACTTTAATAAATCGTGTGGATTTGACCTTTTTTTACGAAAATATTTTATTCCTGCCAGGTTTTTTGAAAAAGTGTGAGGAAAATATGAGAAATTTAGCGCCGTTATTCGTAATTTGTGTTATTTTTACTGCGGGGTATGCGTACGCCGCCGGGGAAACGCTGGACCTTTTACGCGGTGGGCCCGAACTGCCTGATCCGGCGCTGATGGGAAGCGACGATTCTGCGGTTCAGCCGGAAACGGCGAGCATCCCGCCGCTGACGGAAACGACGGACGTGCCGGCGCTGCCGGATCTGGGCGCTGACCCCGTGGTGACGGGCGGCGTGGCGGATCCGGAGCCGTCCACGAAAGATGCCACGAGTATTACGGGTGGGGCCACCACCACGAAATCCGTGCTTGAAACGAATATTTTGCCGCCGAAGAAAGAAACGGCGCCAGTCACCGGTGAGAAAACGGTTCAGGACATGGACGTTCCCGCAGATGCCCCTGTCGAAACCGTGGCGGCTTACGGCCCGTGCGCAAATCCCTGCGATTTACCTCCGCGGCGTGTGTGCGGATGTGCGAATTTCATGCCGCGGCACTGCCGTCAGGCGGTTTTTTCCGGGGGATGCTTGCCGTGTGGGCAGGTTTCGCCCGCCACGTATGTTCAGCCTGCGGCGCCGGCGTGTGCCGCGACGGTCAGTACCCCGGCGGTGCCGAAATACCGTAAAATTACGAAGGAAATCACGTATGCCGTTCAGGTTCCGTACCAGGAAGTCTGTACGCGGGTGTATACGGTGAACGTTCCTCGCTGGGAGCTGCGGCCGACGGCGGTGGGAATGGCGTGTGCGTACACGTCCGTGCCGAGCGTGGCGGAAGGTGCTGAGGGTGCGGAAAGTGTTACGGAGGCTGCTGCGGCCCAGAGTATTACAGGCAGCGCTCCGGCGGAAAATCCTTCGCAGAGTGTGCTGACGGAAAACACCGTGGCGAATGGCGCGGCGGCGGCGGGATGCATGCCGGCGGCGTGCGCACCGGTGGCGGGATGTGCTCCCGCGGCCCCGGGGCCCCAGATCCGCACGGTCATGAAGCCGTACTGCGTGATGGTGCCGGAAGAACGCACGCAGCAGTACACGGTCTGGAAATGGCGGACGGAAACCCGGAAATGCCTGGTCGAGGAATATGTCTGCGAGCCGTGATGCGGAAGGCCGGCGGATGATAAAACTGACGGACGCGCATACCCACCTGGAGGCGTTTTCGGATGCGGGAAAAGGCCCTGAGACTGGTGCGGAAATCGGGCTCTCAGCGGTGGTTCTTAACGCGGCCAGGGAGGCGGACTGGAATGAAATTTTGGCGCTGGCGGAACATGCGCGTTCTGCTGGCGTTTTTATTTTTCCTCAGTTTGGGCTGCATCCTTGGTATCTGGAAGAGGCGGCGGAAGGCTGGCCTGCGCGTCTGGAGGCGGTTCTGGAGACGGCCCGCGAGAAAAATTTGCCGGGCGTCGGCGTGGGGGAAATCGGCCTGGACCGTCTGAAAGCCGTGGATGCTGCGGGCAGCGCGGATGAGGCGTCCTGGCGGCGGCAGATGGACGCGTTTCGTGTGCAGTTTCGCCTGGCCGGGCGGATGAAGATGCCGGTCAGTGTGCATGGCGTGCGGTGCTGGGATGTGCTTTTTCAGGAGATTTCGGCTGCGATTTCCGCGCTGAGAGATGTGGATGCATGCCCGCGTGCGGTGATTTTTCATGCGTTTTCCGGGCCGGCCGAATTATCGCGGCAGTGGCTGACGTGGGAGGCCGGGGAGCGTGGGCGCCCGCCGTGTTATTTTTCTTTTTCACCGAGTATTCTGGATCCCGCGCGGAAAAAAATGCGGGAGACGGCAAAAACGGTACCGCTGGATCGCCTGCTGGTGGAGACGGACATGCATGTCGGGGGGGAGGCGGAGATGCTTTTTTCGGTGGTGCAGGAAATTTCCCGTCTTCGCGGCGACGAAACCCCGGAAACGCTGGCCGCGGCATGCGAAAGAAACCTGCGTCACGTTTTCTTCGCCTAAAGCACATCCAAAATCAATATAAACGGCGGGAAACAGTAGCCGGGAGCGGAGCTTTAGCGCAGAGACCAGATCGAAGTGGGAAAAACTCGGCCATTCTATCCGGTCTCTGCGCGTCACTGCGTTCCGCTCCACTCCCGGCTGTTGTTTTTGTGAGTGAAAAAAATTGATAACTGCTCTGGTGACAAAAAATTTCAAAAAATTCGCAAAATTCCTGCTTTTCACGGAAACTGCTCTTTACGAAACGCGGAAAATCTGTCATACATGTTTAACATTTCTGAACAAGGAAGTTTTTCGGCGAGTTTTTGCCGTTTTTTAAACAAAGGAGTGGAATAAAATGACTAAATCAAAATTGTGTGTAATTTTAGGGGTGGCGGTTTTAGGCATTACGCTGGTCTACAACGTGTTTGCGCAGTCCGGCGCGAATACCGGCGCTCGACAGCAGGCTCCCGCGTCGGTGGCGCTGGTGGATATCGATTTTATCATGGGCCAGAACGCGACCGTGGATACGGAAATCGTGAAAGTGAACGAGCATTACAGCAAGTTGATGATGGCCGAGGATGCGAAGCGTGAGGAAATCAAGCAGCTTCAGGAGCAGATGAGCCGACTGCAGAAGGGTTCGGAAGCGTACCGCAAAATCGAGCAGCAGATGATCTCGCGCGGCAGCGATATCAGCGCCCGCCAGATGCTGCTGGTGAAGGAAATGACAGAAGCACGGATGCGGGTTCTGCGGACCACCTACGAAACCACGCTGAAGCAGACAGAGCGCGTCGCGCGGCATTTTGGCATGACGATCGTCTTGAATTACGACCGTCAGAAGTTGCCGGAAAACGCGCCCATGCTGCCCTCCATCCAGCAGTATGAGCAGTACATGATGCAGTACACGCAGTTCATGGCGGCTCGCACCGTGGTGTGGGCGAACACGAATGCCGTGGATCTGACGCAGTTGGTGCTGACGGAAATCCAGAATGCAAATCCCGAGACGATCCGTAAGGCGGACGCCACGCAGTCCGCGACAGCGGGTCAGCCGGCAGCGGCAGCGGCAGCGGTGGGCACGAAAGCGGGCCAGCGCTAAGGAAAAATCCTTTCTGAGGCGGGTATTTTATCTGCATTAAAATAGGTAAAATACCCGCTTTTTATCAAAACAAGTGAATTTGCGGGCGATTTGCCGCCCCGAGACTTGCCACGAGCGGGTCTTTGATGTAATATGATGTTTACTCGTGCCATTTGATGATTCCGCTGCTCCATGGTCAGGAAGCCGTGTTTTCCGGAGGGTAATCGGCGAATCAGTAGGAAAACTCAATCGTTCCGAGTAAAAAGACCTTTCATTCGACGTAAAATTCGCAGAGTTCCACGAGAGTTTCCCATGAAGTTCCCACCACCCCGCTGCCAACGCACCATTAAATCTTCCGTTGCCGTGGAAGGTTTTGGGTACTGGTCCGGAAAAGACATTCGTGTCGAATTTCGTCCGGCCGATCCGGGCACGGGGCTGACTTTTTTCCGTGACGATCTGCCCGGGTGCCCGCGCATTCCGGTGGTGTATAAAAATCGTATTGAAGCGCATCACCGCACGTGCCTGGCCGTGGGAGATACGTTCGTCGGGATGGTGGAGCATGTCCTGGCGGCTTTGGCCGGGATGTGGGTGGATAATTGTGAGATTCACGTCACCGAGTCGGAAATGCCCGGCATGGACGGCAGTGCCAGCGCTTTTGTGGAGGCGCTGGAGTCAGTGGGATTTCTCTCGCAGCGGCATCCCGTGAAGGTGCATCAGGTGAATCGCACCGTCCGTCTGGAAGAAGCGCAGCGGTGGATTGAGATTTCACCCGCCCCGCCCGGAGTGCTGAAACTGGCGTACGATCTGGATTACGCAAAGTGCGTTTCGATCGGCCATCAGCGAATGGAATTGGAGCTGACACCGGAAAGTTTTAAGCGGGAAATCGCGCCGGCGCGGACGTTCGTGACGCTGGATGATGTGGAAGTGTTGCAAAAATCCGGTTTAGCGCAGCGGGCCACAGTGAAAGATCTACTGGTGTTCGGCGAACATGGCGTGATCGAGAACACGCTGCGTTTCGCGGATGAGTGTGTGCGGCATAAACTTCTGGATTTGGTCGGCGACTTATGTCTCAGCGGCGGCACGTGGAACGGAAGTTTCTTCGGATTCCGCAGCGGGCATGACCTCAATTATCGCTTCATGCGGCAGTTGATGCAGCAGGAAGAATACGCCCCGGCCGTCCACGGAGAGATCATCCTGGAGCAGAAACCCATCATCGCCGCCGTGGGGTGAGTGCTTTTTCTTGTTTTTCGAGTTTTCTTCGGCGAATGGAAGCGGAAAATGAAGCCGCTTTTTTCTTGCGCTGTTTCAGCGCGTATTCTTGCATTTTTTGGCGTTTTCCATTAAAATAGTCATGGTTGTGTGTCGTGACGCTGAATCTGATGGAAATTTATGCCTGCCCTCTCCGAAAATATTACCGTTTCGCTGCGTGAATCGCCGGTTTCTGACACGTGGTTCGAAGAACTGACGGCGGGGATTTCGTGTCTGCATCCGGCGCGGTTGCCCGCCTGGAACGGCATTCTGGCGGAGGCGTTTACGCAGAAATGTTACACGGTGACGGCGGAGGTTTCGGGCCGGCCCGCGGGCGTGCTGCCGTTGGTGTTCATGAAAAGCCTGCTTTTCGGGCGATTTTTGATCGCGCTGCCGTACTTGAATGTGGGGGGGCCGCTGGTGGCGGAGACCCTCTGCGAAGATTTTTCGGAGTTTCAAAATTTTCAGGCGGAAGTCGACTCCCGGCTGGTGGATGAGGCTGTGCGGCTGGCGGATGCGCTGGATGTGCGGTATCTGGAGCTGCGAAATGAACGGGAAATCGCGCACCCGGCCTTAAATTTTAAACGCACCAGTAAAGTGCTCATGCGGCTGGAACTCCCGGCGGAGGAAGAAACGCTCTGGCAGCGGCTGTCGCCGAAAGTGCGGAATCAGGTGCGGAAGGGGCAGCGCGCGGAGCATGAAATCCGCTGGGGCGGCGAGGAACTGGTGCCGCAATTTTATGAACTTTTCGCTCACACCATGCGGGATGTGGGCACACCTGTTTATTCGCGC
Source organism: Thermoguttaceae bacterium (assembly GCA_031553595.1). Taxonomy (GTDB): domain Bacteria; phylum Planctomycetota; class Planctomycetia; order Pirellulales; family Thermoguttaceae; genus RGIG3701. Next base: position 265,701 of record JAVBLI010000005.1, read on the forward strand.
CGACTTTTTGAACGCATCACGGCAGAACTCGGCAGCGCTGCGGAAATCTGCGTGATTTCGGACGCCGAGAAGCGTGACGTGGCCGCTGCGCTGCTGCTGCACGGACGTGAGTTGACGGAAGTGCCCAGCGCCGCCGCTCTGCGGAGCTCGCATGCGAATTGCGCGAATATGTTCATGTACTGGGAACTGCTGGCGCGGAGCATCCGTCGCGAGCAGCGGATTTTTGATTTCGGCCGCAGCAGTGAAGGATGTAACACGTGGCGGTTCAAAAAACAGTGGGGGGCGCAGCCGGTCCCGTCCGTGTGGCAGTATTACGTCCGCCGGGGCAGCATGGACGACTTGCGGCCGGACAATACGGGGTACGGACTGGCGATTCGCGTATGGAAACGCCTGCCGGTGTGGCTGACGAAATGCCTCGGGCCGCGAATTGTGCGGGGGATTCCGTAACGGCGTGGTGAATACCCCCATTAGTCGCGCAGCGTGTGGCAGCCGAAATGCGCGGCACAAGAACAGCAGCCGGGAACGCAGCAAAGCGCAGTGACGGGATTAGAACTGGGGAAATATTCGGCGGTGTTTATCCGGTCACTGCACTGCGTTTCGTTCCCGGCTGCTGTTTTAAAGAGTGACACAAAAACGGCAGCCACGCGCTGGGCGGCTAAACGGGCGTAACTTAATGGTAAAATTATTTATGAGGTTAATCATGACCAAAAAATTTACATGGATACTTGTGGCACTCCTGGCAGCGTGTTCCATTCATCACGCGGAAGCTCAGAACTGGCCTGAGTTTCTCGGCAAAAACGGGGATAATCACAGCCCGGCAAAAAATCTCCCGGTCATGTGGAGTGAGACGGAAAATGTCACGTGGAAGACGCCGCTGCATGACCACGGGTGGTCTTCGCCGGTGATTTTCGGGGATCAGATCTGGATGACGGCCGCGCCGAATGATGGACTGAAAATGTATGCCATCTGTGTGGATAAAGTGTCGGGAGAAATCCTTCATGACATCCTGGTTTTCGAGAATGAAACCACGGAGGAGGATGACTTGATCGGCGTGAACACTTTCGCGTCCTGCACGCCGTGTGTGGAGCAGGGGCGGGTGTATGTGCATTTCGGGACGTACGGAACCGCGTGCCTGGACACGAAAACGGGGAAGAAAATCTGGCAGCGGCGTGACCTGAACATCCAGCATCTTCGCGGGCCGGGGTCTTCGCCGATTCTGTATGGAGACACGCTCATCGTGCAGTATGACGGCGCGGATAAGCAGTTCGTGACCGCTTTCGACAAAAAAACCGGAAAAACCGTCTGGCAGACCGATCGTTCCGTGGATTTCGGGAACATGGACCCGGATTTGCGGAAGGCGTACTGCACGCCGATTATCGTGAAGGTGGATGGGCTGGATCAGATGGTAAGTGTGGGGGCGCAGGCCGCTTATGGATATGACCCGAAAACGGGGGCGGAAATCTGGCGCGTGCGGTTTAACGGATTTTCGAATGCCGCGCGGCCGGTCAGCGCCGGGGAAGTCGTGCTGCTGGTGACGGGGTACGCCCGTGGGAATCTGCTGGCCGTGAAGCCGGACGGAAAAGGGGATGTCAGCGAAACGCATATCGCGTGGCAGCAGACGAAAGCCGTGCCGCTGAAGCCCACGGGAATCGTCGTCGGCCGTGCCGTTTACCTGGTGGATGACCGCGGCATCTTTTCCTGCATGGCCCTGGAAGACGGCGAGCTGCTGTGGCAGAGCCGCCTCGGCGGGAATTTTTCCGCCACGCCGCTTTATGCGGACGAAAAACTGTACTGCTTCGACGAAGAGGGGAAATGCCATATTTTGCTGCCATCCGCGGATGAGGACGAAAAAACGTTTCTGCCCGTGAATGAGCTGGACGCCGGCGCGCTGGCATCTCCCTGTGCACAGGACGGCGTGCTATTCGTGCGCACGAAAACGCATCTTTACCGGATCGAGAAAAAAGATTAAGAGCGTTTTCGGCTACTGTTTTTGTGTCCAAATGAATAAAAAAAACTTTTGAGCGGCGAAAAAATGCCGTCCCGCCGGATGTTTTTTCGTGTTTTCGTCACCCCGAGCATGTAAAACCCTTAAAACCCTGTTTTTTTATCCGAAAAAAAGATAAAAATACCCAAAATTTCCATTTCCCGCCATTTAACGGTTGACTTTTGCCGTCCCCGACGATTATAATATTAAAGATCGTGTTTTTATAGGTTTCGGGAATCCCGCATTCCTCGAAAAATCGTCTGATTTCAGAGACATAAGCGTCCATTATTAATATGCCATTTTCGAACATGAAATTTTGCCGCCTTTTTATCCGTTTCCGCACCATCGCGTTTTGCGGGATGGCGTTTCTTCTGCTCAGAGGTGGCCTGCCTGTTTACGGACAGACGGCTCCGGCCGGTGGCGCGGAAAATCCGGCACCAGCTGCCAGAAATCCTGCGACGACTGCGGCGCCGCCCCGCACGGTGACGCCTTCCAGGCCGAGAATCCCCGCGCGAAATCTCGCGCCGCACGTCTTCCGCCCCATTAACCCGGCCCTGGACGACCTGCAAACGGATTTCGTACGGGACATCAACGAAATCGTGGCGCAGCACGGCGACGATGTGAATTACTCGTGGGCCAAAGAGGTTTCGTTCCGCCCGAGCATCTGGTATCTTTCGCTGGAACTGAAGCCCATGCGGACGATCGAGGTGGAGCTGCCGGGGCCGGACGGCCGACTGCGGCGTCAAATCGTCTGGTACCTGATTTATAAGGTGCGCAATCCGGGGATGGTTTACGAGCAGGTGCAGTCGCCTCAGAGTGCCGAAGCATTAAAAATAGCCAAAACTTTGGCGTCCGTTGGGCAGCTTCCCATTCCGCCCGAACGCCAGTTTTATGATATTAAGCCGAATGCAAAGACGACGATTCGTTTCGTGCCGAATTTTGAGCTGACGACGCTGGATTCGACGAAATTCGACCCGAAAACCGGGAAAACGGTGCCAGCTCCCATGCGTTACGCGGACCGTTTCATGCCGCTGGCGGCGAAAGCCGTGCGGATGCGGGAGGATCCGGGCCGAGAGATTCTCGACAGTGTGCAGATGACGCTGCGCCCGATCCAGCCCGGCGAGGAAGTCTGGGGCATGGCGCTGTGGAGTGGCGTGAATCCCACGACGGATAAATTTTCCGTTTACATCAGCGGCCTGACGAACGCCATGCAGTGGGAAGAGGATCTTTCGAAATACACACCGAACGGGCGGGTGGCGGAAGGCCGAACCTTGAAATTCAAAACACTGAAGCTGAATTACTGGAAGCCGGGCGACGAGACGGCCACGGGGCAGCGCTCCGAGGTTTTCCGCATGGGGATTCCGGATGTGGACGGGGGGCTTGACTACCTGTGGCTTTTCAGGTAAAATGTGCGTTCTGTAATTTTCGGATATTATCGAAATGACACATTTTACTTGAGAAAGGGTGGATATTATGGCTCATAAGAAGGGGCAAGGCAGCAGCCGTAACGGTCGTGATTCGAATGCGCAGCGGCTGGGTGTGAAGCGTTTCGCCGGTGAATTCGTCCGTGCGGGGAACATCATCGTGCGTCAGGTCGGAAATAAATTCCATCCCGGCGCGTGCATCGGCCAAGGCAGTGATTACACGCTGTTCGCGCTGGAAGATGGTTATGTCCGTTTCGACCGCGAAGGTCGTCGAGTGAATATCTGCAAAACCCGCGAAGAATCGGTGGCGGCGCAGTAACGCACGGCCGGCTTTTTTAAGCGACAAAAAATAAAAACGTGGCTCCGGTATCCGGGGTCGCGTTTTTTTGTGGTTTTAATGCCCCCAGTGCCAGCGCATTTTTGGCGTGATTTTGGGTAAGAACAGCAGCCGGGAATGCAGCGAAGCGGAATGACCGGATCGAAGTGGGGAAACACGCGGCGGTGCTAATCCGGTCTCTGCGCTAACGGTTGCTGTTTTCTTGCGGCTGCACGCTCTCTGGGCACACGCGCCTCGGTACTCCGCAAAAAAAAGCCCCGAAAGTCGACGTTACGACCTTCGGGGCATACTCCCTTTTCCTCGTGGAAAAGAACTCAGAATGTGTGTCTCACGACGCCATCATCGTGGTTTCAGCCTTCAACCTTCCGTGGCCATGCCGTGCGAAAGCCATTCCCAGTGTCTTCCGCAAAACATGATAACGTCTGTCGCGCGCCGTCCCGCCGACTTTCTCCGCCCCGCGTGAAACCAAAATCCCACCCGGCTCGGAAATCCCCGGAAATCCCGCGCGAAAACAGCGATTAAAACACATCCATGATGTAATGAAACCCCTTATGGTAGGGTTTGGGTTGCTGATAATAGTTGTAATTTTTCTTATCGTAAATCGGGATACGCATTTCCGGCGGATAACGATTATACATATCGTCGGCACTGCGGAAATACTCCTGAGGCCAGAAATTCTGCGGGTAATACACATAAGGATAATGGTAAAACCGGTTCATGTCCTGTGTGGCATTCGACTGTCCCCAGGACTGATTGAACGCCGGGCCGTCATGCGAGTCGGAATACAACGAATTCGGCGGAATTTGCGGATACGACTTATTTTGCGTACGGCGGAAACGCTGCGCTTCCGCACTGCTGCACAGCAAGATCAGCGCCACCACGCAGAAAAAGAAAACGATCGATGCACGTTTTAACATAAAACACCTCGAAATGAATGCTTTCCCGGAATCACTTCGCGAAAAGCAAGATGTACAAAAATTCTCGGGCAAAAACCGAATGGAAATTCTGAAAAACCTCCCTAAAACGGGGCCATTTACTACATTCGGCAAAATCCGCGTAATTGTTGAGAGAATGTTCTTGAAAACATCGCATATTCCCTGTAAAATAGTTATAAAGCCGAAATCCGGGAATGTTCGGCTTCTGTCTCGACAAGAAAATCTCGTAAGATATTATGGCGTTTCAAAAAAACCGTGAAAATCACAGACGAAGTGTTTTCGAGCAATTACCGTGCGTGGATCGCCGTACCGCGGCGGATCTGGAAGAACTGGGGTTCCATTCGCTGGATGAATTAGCGCTGGCGGATCCGGAAACGATGTTCAGCGATTTTCAGCGTCTTCGCGGCGGCGGACTTTCACGAGACATCCTTGCTGTTTTCCGCTGCGCTGTATATTCCGCCGCGGAAGATTATCCGGAAGAAGAGAAATTACGCTGGTGGTACTGGAGAGATTAGAGAACCTGAGGATGCGAAAGAAGCCGTTATTTCCGCCAATCAAGAGGTTTACATCAACTTGGGAAAATATGGTGAAATTACTGTTGACACAGGCCGCAAAATAGATATAATCAAGGTAATTGGCAAGTTTGAGAACGCCGGCATAATTGGCATTATTGTAAACTCTTGCCGATTGGGTGTGATACGTACATTGCGGGTTTAAGAAGGATGGATTCAACATGGCTGTAAAAACAGTTTTCACAACGGGCGAAGCCGCGAAAATTTGCAAGGTGAGCCAGCAGACAATTATTCGGTGCTTTGACACGGGACAGCTGAAAGGATTTCGCGTTCCCGGAAGCCGTTTTCGGCGGATTCCCCGCGACCAGTTATTCCTCTTCATGCGAGAGAATGGAATTCCCACGGACGCGCTGGAGAGTGGTAAAAGAAAAATCCTCTTGGTCGACGACGATAAAGACATTGTCAGCCTGATCGAGGATGTGCTGAATCGGGACGGCCGATTCGAGGTGCGTTCGGTCAATAACGGCTTCGACGCCGGCATGATGGTCAAGGAATACCATCCGGATCTGATCGTGCTGGACATCATGCTGCCCGATATTAACGGGAAGGAAGTTTGCCAGCGCGTACGGAGCAATAAATCCATGGACGACGTGCGGATCATCTGCATTTCGGGGATGGTTGAGGAATACAAGATCAAGGATCTGCTGGACAGCGGCGCGAACGACTTTTTGCAGAAGCCGTTTGACGTGATGAAATTGCTGGAAAAGATTTGCAGCCACCTGGATATGGAAACGCTTCAGCGGTAAGCGTTTTTGAATCCCGAAACCCGAGTGTAATGCACGAAATATGTATTTTATCCATGTTTCGCACACTACACTCTGTTTTTTTGCGCGAATTTATGGTTTATCTTTATTTTTCCTGTGCTCTTGGTGGTGAATAATACGAAAGTGAAAATTTCATGGCGTCGAAATACTCGTCTTTTAAGTTGCCGCGGAGTCGGAAAGAATTTGAGCAGCGTCTGGAAGCGGCGAAATTTGCGTCATTAGCGGAGTTTGCTGCCGGGGCAGGGCATGATTTGAATAACCCCCTGGCCGCAATTCTCGGCCGGGCGCAGATGCTGCTGGCTCAGGAAACAGATGCCGGGAAGCGTGCGGAGCTGGCGGCGATCTGTGCGAATGTGCACCGCGCGCAGGAGATGATTTTTGACTTACGGCTGGTCGCTCAGGCTCCAGCGCCGGAGTTTCGGAAGATTTTTCTCGCGGATCTGCTGGAGGACATTCCCCGGCGTTTCACGCATGCGTTTTCGCAGCAGGAAATCGTGTGGGAGGTGACGGTCTCGCTGCCGCCCGAGGTGTGGGAATGCTCGCCACGGGTGGAACTGGAGGCGGATCCGGTGCAGATGCAGGTGCTTTTCCGGGCGCTGGTGCAGAACAGCCTGCGGGCGATTGGCCATGGCGGGGCGATTCGCGTGGCCGTGAGCGTTCCGCAGCCGCCGGAGATGCTGGAAATTCGCGTTTCGGACACGGGACACGGCGTGCCGGAAGACATTCGCGGGATGATTTTTGACCCGTTCTTTTCGTCGTATCAGTCGGGCCGGGGGCTGGGTTTCGGGCTGACGAAAGCCCGGCAGATCGCCCGCATGCACGGCGGGGACGTGATTTTTGAAGAAACCACGGCGGAAACCACGTTTCTGGTGACGCTTCCCATGAAGCTGCCACAAGAACAGCAGCCGGGAGCGTAGCGGAACACAGTGACGCGCAGAGACCGGATAGAAATGGGGAAATATTCGGCCATTTCTATCCGGTCTCTGCGCTAACGCTCCATTCCCGGCTACTGTTTCCTACAGACGTTATGCTTCCGCGATGGCCTCGATCTCCACCAGCACGTCGCGCGGGAGTTCTTTGGCGGCGACACACGAGCGGGCGGGTTTTTCGGTGAAATACTTCGCGTAAACCGCGTTAAACGTCGCGAAATCGGACATGTGCTTGAGGTAACAGGTGGTTTTCACGACTTTTTCCAGCGAACTGCCGGCTGCCTCCAGCACCGCGCGCAGGTTTTCGATGACACGCTCGGTCTGACCTTCGACGCTCATGCCGTCCACCTCGCCGGTTTTGGGGTTCAGCGCGATCTGGCCGGAGGTGAAGATCAGCCCGCCGGTTTTTATGGCCTGCGAATACGGGCCGATTGCGGCCGGGGCATGTTCCGTGAAGATTTTTTCCATGTCACTTTTTCTCCTCTTTTTTCATGTCGGGATACTTGATCCGCCCATGGTAGTTTGAAATCAGGCTTTTTACGATGCTGTCTTCCACAGTTCGCAGCTCGCGGAGCGTCAGGCCGCTGTCGTCGAACTGGCCTTCTTCCAGGCGTTCCTGCACGATTTTGCTCACCAGTCCCTCGATGCGCTTCGACGTGGGGTCGACGATCGTGCGGCAGGCGCTCTCGCAGCAGTCGGCCAGCATGACGATAACGGCCTCTTTCGTCTGCGGCTTCGGCCCCGGATAACTGAACGTGCTCTCGTCCACCGGCGAATGATCCGGCAAATTCCCGGTTTTCTTCATGGCCTCGGTGTAAAAATATTTTACCAGCGTCGTGCCGTGATGCTGCTCGATGATGTCGACGATCTGTTCGGGGAGTTTATATTGCCGCGCGATGTCGACACCGTTTTTGATGTGGGCGATGATGATCAGCGCGCTCATCGTGGGCTCCAGCTCGAGGTGATGATTTACACCCGTCAGCGACTGGTTTTCGGCGTAATAGTCGGGCTTATAAATTTTCCCGATATCATGATAATAGGAGGCGGCGCGAACCAGCAGGCCGTCGCAGTGAATGGCCTCCGCGGCCCGCTCGCCGATCGCCCCAACCGCCATGGAATGGCTGTATGTGCTGGGCGCGCGGTCGATCAACTCGCTTAACAGCGGATTCGACTGATCGCAGAGCTCCATCATCCGGGCATCCGACAAAATACCCAGCCACCGCTCCAAAAACGGCAGAATTCCCTGAATGAGGAACCCGCCCAGCAGCAGTTGCAGGAAGTTCACGGTCGCGTAACTCGCCCCGGCCATGTAAAAATTATCCACCGGCTGCCCGGAAAGCATATCGTTGCTGTAACTGAGCAAAAACGCCGTGCACCCGGCCCCGAAACCGATTTTGATGAACTGAAGACGTCCGCGAATCCGGTCCACGGGCAGCACCGCCACCAGCAGCACGCCGAAATACATCAGCAGCTCGGTCATGGAAACCGCCAGCCCGAATCCCACGAGAATCGCCAGCATCAGCCCGGCCACCAGCCCGATTTTCCGGTTATACTGGATGGTGATTAACTGGCTGTAAAGCACGATGGGCAGCAGCGTAAACCGCCAGGTGTCGGTGGAAAGCGCCAGGGCGGCGATGAGGGCCACGAGCGTCATGCCCATCAGCGAATATAGGCGGTGCCACACTGCGACAACCCGCGGCTCGCTGAGCGTAATGAAACACACCATGGGGGTGATCATGGCCAGCAGGACGAAAAGAGCGGACAGCGAGCGATAAAAACGCTGCGCCGAGGTGCGGTACTCCAGCCATGCGGTGTTCTCCGCACGCAGCAGCGCCAGGTCAGCCACAGTGAGATTCACACTGGTCACCGCCGGGCGATCTTCCTCCGTTCCGACGGCGATGATCCGCTGCGAACGCTCGTAATGGGTGTCGATGGGCAAAACACGCTCGCCCGCATCCTGGATGGCGCGCTTCGTGGCCGGGATGTTCATTTTGAGATTCGCCTTCCAGTTCCGGCAAATAAAATTGAAAATCCCCTGCCCGACATCCTTCCCCAACTCTTCCTGCAGAGCGTGCAGTAGGCGGGTGTTCGTTTCGATTACCAGATCCTGCATATCCACCTGTTTTCGCCATTTCGTGGTGAGGATGACGGCACTTTCCTGCGGGCGACCGTCGGTAGTGAGGAGTTCTCCTTCCGCGGGCAAGTATTTTTCCTGAACGGTACGCGGTGGCGCCGGAACCGGGGTTCCATTTTCGGGCGTGCTTTCGGCCACACGTGTTTCGGGGACGTATTCCACGATATCGATGTGCGTGGGAATACCGCGCACCAGCGGATCCCGGTCTTCATTCGCCGCCGCGGTGTGGAGCATGCCGCGATCCATGAACGGCGCCAGAATGGCGGCAAGTTTTACGCAGAACGCGTCCACCGGGTTTTCAGGGGGCGCGATTTCAGTCGGGACGTCTTTCGGGGGCACATGCTCCGCCGCCTCCACGAGAATTTCCTCGGCAGGTTTCCCGGATACCGCCTCTTCCGGAGTCTTCGCCGTTTTCTCCGCCGCCTGCGCGACGGGTTCCGGGATGGTCATTTCCGTCCGGACACTCTCCACGGAGGGGGCCGAGTCGGGTGCACCGGCATGTTCCGGCGTCTTATCCTGCGGCGATTTTTTGTCTTCCGCCGAAGTGTTTTCATCCACCGCCTTTTCCGGCGCATGATTTCCCTCCGTGGAAACCGTCTCGGCTTCCGGCACCGCCTCTTTTTTCGGCGTCGGGGAAAGAATCGCCTCCACCAGATTCACCGCCGCGGTGTCCGTTTCCGTTTTCTCCGCTGCCGTTTTATTTTCCTCCACGGGCGGTACCGCTTCATGCTCTGTCGGCACCGCGTTCTCCGCTGGAACATGCACCGCGGCCGGTATGTTCTCCGGCGCAGGTACGTGTGTTTTCTCCGCCGCCGCGTGCTCTCCGGGCTGCGTATTTTCCTCCGGCGCCGCACGCTCCTCGGCTTCATTTTTCGGAGCCGCGTTCTCTGCTTCCGTTTTTTCCTCCACGGAACTTACACTCGAAGAAGGCGTTCCCGCTACGTCCGGGCGCTCATGCACACCCCCCGTTTCGGTGACTGGCATGACGGTGCGGGGAGTTCCCGTGGCGTCCGCCTTCCCCGCATCTCTTCCGGGGGCGCCGGGGCTGTTTCCGGCACCGCTTCCCGCAGCGGCTGGCGTGGGCAGCAGAGAAGCCGGGGCGTGGGAAGGAAGTGCCGCCGCCGGCGTTTTTTCCTTCTCCTTTTCTTTTTCCTTTTCCGGTGGCGCATGGCGCGACCGACCGGGGCGCAAAACATTCCAAAATTTTCCGGAATCGGTTTTCGCATTCGCGGCCGCTGGCAGCGCTGACTCCAGCGGCGCAAATTGCTGCTGAATTTCCTGCGGCAACTTATCAAACTCATCGACGTTTGCGCTGACAACTTTATTCAGTTCGTTGCGCAGCAGGTCCATATTTTCCTGCATTACGCCCGGGTCTTTATCAAAAATGTATAAAACCTTACTCTTTTCCAGCTCCCGCACACGCACGGTTTCTTCGTGGTTATACACCTTAAAGTTCACGCGCGCGACGATATCCCGGTCCACCAGCGAGCCGGTATGATAAGGAAACGGCGGATCCCACACGCGGAGAATCACGGCCGTGACCATGAGAAACAGCACCAGCACGATCAGCCGCTGGATGACGTCCGCCCTCTGGAGACTGGCCACCGCACGCCCCCATCGCGTGGGCACGAACTCCATGGCTGCCAGATATTTCGCCCGGGTTTTTGAGGTTCCTGATGACATGTTTTCCAGCCTTTTCCGTTATTCTTCGTATGCGCGGACGATTTTTTGCACCAGATCGTGCCGCACCACATCCGTATCCGTCATCCGCACGACCGCGATATTCTGAATGTTTTCCAGGCGGTGAATGGCGTCCACCAGCCCGCTGGTCGCGTTCCGGGGAAGGTCGATCTGCGTGATGTCCCCGGAAATGATCATCCGGGAATGATTCCCCAGCCGGGTGAGGAACATTTTCATCTGGGATGCCGTGGTGTTCTGGGCCTCATCCAAAATGATGAACGCGTCATTCAGCGTCCGCCCGCGCATGTACGCCAGCGGGATCATCTCGATGATTTCATCCTCCGTCATCCGGCGGACCATCTGCGGATCCATCATATCCCGCAGCGCGTCAAAAAGCGGGCGTAAATACGGATCGATTTTCGCTTTCAGATCGCCGGGCAAAAATCCCAGGCTCTCCCCCGCCTCCACAGCCGGCCGGACGAGCACGATTTTTTTGATCGTCCCGGCTTTCATCGCCGCCACCGCCGCCGCCACGGCCAGGTACGTTTTCCCCGTTCCCGCCGGGCCCACACAAAACACGATTTCATTCTTGCGGATGGTCTGGACGTACGCCGCTTGACCGGCCGTCTTCGCGCGAAAACGCCGGCCGTTAAACGTCTCGAACGCCTCCGACTTCCCCACCGCCTGCCGTGGCGTGTCTTCCTGAATCTGCGAAATCATGCACTGCACATCTTCATCTGTCAGATCTCCACGTAACAACACCCGGTCTTGCATGATCCGGAAAAAATCCATGGCGTTCTGCACCGCGTCCGACTGTCCGTCAATGAAAATTACATGATCTCGCGCCCAGATCCGCACCCCCAGCATGTCACTCACCTGACGCTGATAGCGGTCATGAAATCCGAAAACGGATGTCAACGGAAGCGATTCTTGTAATTGAAATTCTTGTGATGCCATTTTTTCCTATCTTTTTGTATGTTTTTTACGCAAAATGGATAAGTTGCGTAAAATACACATCCAGTTTTAAATCATCATCATACTATTATATTATACACTCATTCCGAATTTTCGGAAGTATCCAGCCGTACCTGCCCGGACACCCGGACGCCGGAAAGCTCAATGATCCAAAAATTCGGCTCGCGCCCCAGCAGCGTGTACGTCCCAGCATCCCACCGGGTTACCGCACCCCGCCCGCCGGAAACTTCCCCCTCATAATCCAGGTAAAGCCGACGGTGATCAAAAATCCGTTTCGCGCGCTGAATCGCACACAAATCTTCCGGCTCGGCATCCACACGCCAGGTCGCCAGTCGCTGCGTCCCGGGCTGCTCCAGCAGCAGATCCCAGTGAAGGCCCGCAGGGTGTGCGTGCGCCAAAATCGTAAAACGGAGCGTGTTCACGTCTTTCATGAGAGGTGGTTTCGGGATAAAATGTGGTTTCGCAGACGAAACGAAAAGGTAACCATCTTTACGCAGTATAACAAATTTCGGATTCTTGCAAAATCCCAGTTTTAGGGTAAAATAGTCGAATGGAGAGTGATATGATGAAATTTGCCGCAAATATTAAAGTTTTTATTGATAAGATTCACTACAAAGAGCCAGAAACGCCACTGGGAAACATTCTCTCAGTGATCTCGGTGCGCTCTGTGGTGAAAAAATGCATTGGAATTCAAATTTTTTTATGAAGTCTGCCTAAACACGGGGAATATTTTATGTACGAAGTGGAACAGAAGTTTAAACTGACGGATTCAGACGATTTTCTTGCGAAGGTGGCGGAACTGGGGGCCGTCTGGACTGTCCGGGTGGAGGAAACGGATACATATTACCAGCATCCGGGGCGTGATTTTTCCCGGACAGATGAGGCCCTGCGTATTCGCCGCCAGGTGAAATATGGGATGGAAGCACAAAATTTGAGTGAAAATGCGGGGGATGCAAAATTTGCGTCGCCGAAATTCGCTTGTTTCATCACGTATAAAGGTGCCCGGCTGGCCACGGAAACGAAAACCCGGCCAGAAATCGAGCTTCCCTTGGCGTTTTCCGAGCCGAAAATGGAGGAAATCGGGTCGCTGGAGGAACTCACGGCCGCCACCCGTGCGTGGGGGGATTTGCTGACGGCGCTTGGCTTTCGCGAAGTGCGTCCGGTAAGGAAAACACGACAAAAGGCGTGGTTTTTGTGGGATGTTCACCGCGTGGAAATTTCTTATGATGAGGTGCCGCCGACCGGAAAATGGGCGGAAATAGAGGTGATGGCGGAGGATTTAACCCAACTTCCGGCGGCGGAGGCAGTCATTCGCACGCTGGCGGGGAAGCTGGGCCTGACGCAGGTGGAGAAACACAGTTATTTGGAACTGGTCATGCAGGCGGATATGGAAAAATGAACCGTATTAGAGCATTTTCTGAGTGATTTTGGACAAGAACAGCAGCCGGGACTGGAGCGGGGCGCAATGACCGGATCGAAGTGGGGAAAAAATTGGCCATTCTATCCGGTCACTCCGTTACGCTGCGCTTCACTTCGTTCCCGGCTGCCGTTCTTGCGTCCAGATGAATTTCGAAAATGCGTCAATCCCGGAATAATTCGTCGTCGTCCAGCAGTTCCGCCTCTTCTCCGGGCGGCATTGCCAGTTGCGAGAGCAGTTGCAGCAGGCTGTTAAGATGCACCAGACGCGGGCCGAAACGGTCGATAAACTCGTTTACCATGTAATCGCCATACTCCAGCGAGGTTCCGGAATCATCGATTTCCGAGACCATTTTGTCATAATATTCTGACTGCACGCGGCCGAGCATTTCCAGGGCCGAGCGGCATGCCAGCGACAGCTGCGGGTGCGCCGCCCGCCACTGTTTCAGTTCCATCGCCCGCTGCTGTGCCCCCTGGGACTGCATGCTGATCATCTGGGCGTGCATGCTGCTCTGCCGCCGCTGGTGGTCCAGCAGTTCGCGCATACAGTTCATCATCTCGGCGTGCTGCCGCTGCTGCTGTGCCATCATCTGTTTTTGCTGCGAGATAATCTGCTGCTGAAGGATGATTTGGTCGTTCTGAAACTGCTTTACCGAGTCAGGCCCCACCGATTCCGGCGGCGAAACCATACTCGTAACATCAATCTGGCTGAAAATCGGCTGGCGTTGCGGGGTGTGGGAAGGTTCGGTCATGATTTCCTCCGGGGTTCTGACACGCAATAAATATCATCCCTTAATTATACACCCGATTTCCTGAAAAAGCGAGAAGAAAGGAAGAAAATCGATAATTTCTCAAAAATTTCCGTTTCGTCTGTTTTTTCCTTGAAAATTTAAAAAAACATGCCATAATATAATGGTAATGTCGGCGATTAAGGAATAATTGTGTGGTGTGAATCCTTTTTTGCGTGAGGAAGTACCATGAGCGTCTGGAAATCTGCGTTTTTGTTTGTCGGACTGACGGTCGCGGCCGTCGTTCTCGGGGGAAATTTTCCCGCTTGCAGCCGAGCTGCCGACTTGATCGCCGAGTGGCGTTTTGATGACGCGACGAACTTCGGGAAAGACTCGTCCGGTAACGGCTGGCACATGGTTTTCGGTACCGCGAACGGCTCGCAGGTCACGCCCAACGTCGACCCGGCATACACCCGCGGCGAGTTGAAAACCACCACGCCCACCGGTCTGGGAACAGCCTTCTATGGACTCCGATCCGACGGTAAAGGAGAAGAAGCCGGTTTTTATGCCGATTTTACCAAGGGCGGCACGCAGACCGCGATGGACATGGCGTCTTATACGGTGAGTTTCTGGTTTAATCCCGCCGCCGGCGCGAATTCGCCAATCCAGTCCAACGGCGGATGGGGGAGTTTTAATGCCCATAATTACGCCGACCAACGCGATTTTTATATCGGCTACAGCGTAGACGCCCGCTTCAGCATGCCGTTTCGCCTGGAGCTCGACCAGTGGCAATACATTTCCTACACTTATGATTACAACGGGGCCGGCGGTGCCAACGCGGCCGTCTATCTCAACGGCGAATTAAAACAAACGGCCAACTGGTCCGGTGTCGGCGCACCCGCGTGGAGCTGGTTCGGCATCACCCAGAATGAGTGGCTCAACGGCGGAATCGACGACTTCACCCTTTGGTCCGGTGCCATGAATCAGAACACCGTGGCCCGCATGAACGCCATGGCGAAAATCGGAAACGCTTCCGACATTCTCGCCGCGCCCGGCTCGCTGCAAGAGGCCGTTCTCAACGACAGCCCGATGGCGTACTGGCGGTTTAACGAGGGCGCCGGCGCGACGACGTTTTTCGACATGACCGACAACGGCAGAAATATGGTTTACGTCACGGACGGCCTGACGGTGAATGGCGCCGGCGGGAAAAATATCCGCGGGGAAAACGCCGTTTATCTCACCAACGAGAATCCGCAGGATCTCAATAAAGTCCAACTCCACGCCGCCGGCCTGGGCATTTCCGGCGACTACACCGTCGAATTCTGGCTCAACCCTGATTCCTTCGACTCCCAGCTCCGTGTGCGCGGCGACGTCGACAACTGGAAAACCTTCACGATGCACACGGCCGACATCGATGGCGACACGGCGAACCTTTACATCGGTTCCGACATCGACAATCGCATCGCGAAATCTACGGGCGTGCTTACCCTTGACGACTGGAACCACGTGGTCTTCACCCTCGACGATGCGGGCCTGTATTCTCTCTTTATCAACGGCGAGCTGACCGATACCCATGGCGGCGGCAGTACCGACACGTTCAACGAGCTGTTCCTCCACGGGCTGTCCGGTTTTCTCAGCGACATGGCCGTTTATAATTATGCCCTGACGCTGGAGCAGGTCCAGAATCATTACCTGCTGGGGGGGGGAATGGGCGACGCAGCGGCGGCACCCGAGCCGGCCACGTGGGTAATGCTCGTCCTGGGCGCGACGGGCCTGTGTTTAATTAAGCGGCGGCGAGACGCCGAAAAGTAGAATGATCACCCCGCCGGCGGTTCGAATCGGCTGAAGTCCGGGTCGTATTTTAGCCGCGGGTCTGCCTGAACAGAAATCCGGTAAAGCTGTTTCGCATCTTCCGGCTGGCCAAGCCGCACCAGCGCCATGCAGCGGAACAGGTTTAGATACGGGTCGCGCCCGATGATCGTGTCGATGCGGTCCATACTCCGCAGCACTTCTGTATACAGCCCTTTACTGAAAAGATAATCCAGCGAGAGGAAATCGACGCACGGGTCATTTTTCATATTCTGGCGCAGGTCGGCCATGACGTACAGGTACACATTCGGGTCGGCGTGCCGCATGGCCGCGTTCAGACGCAGGATTTGCAGCGTCTTGTTCATCCGCAGCTCTTCAGGCAGGATGTCGAAGAGGTCGAGCGTCTGCTGAAAATTGCTTTTTTCATACGCCTCGAAGATGGCCTGGATGATCTGCATGTTTTCGCGGAACTGGATCTGCACGACTTCCGTCATACGCACCGCCGGGATGTTACTGCCGTAATTCCGCATGCCGCCGACGTAAAGCTCCGGGGCCAGAGTCTGGCGGATGCTGTCCGTATACGTTTCGCTGAAATGAAACATGAAAATTTCTCGCACCGCCAACAGATTCCCCGGGCCGTGATGGAGGTACAGATGATGGTAATCCACGCCGCCGTCCGGGTCGATGTACCGGAACATGAGCACGCGCTCCCCGGAACGGGCGTCGGCCACTTCTTTCAGTCGCAGGAAATGGTATGATCCGCCGCGTTTCACTTTTTCGGAAATGTGCCGCGCGACACCGCCGGACTGCGTCAACGAGCCCAGCAGGTCTTTTCGCCGGTACGTTCCTTCCTTGCGGTTCTCCGGCAAGTCCCGCAAAACCGCGTCCGAGATTGCGCCCCAGTCCATCACCCGGGCGAACATGCCTTCATCCTCGCGCAGCGATTTTTCGAGTGTCACCCCGAACGAAATGGCTTCCTCCTCCGTTACCGGTGGGCGATTTTCCGCTTTTTCAGTAGCCCCGTCCGTCGGCGGCGCATTCACACGTGAGAAGTCCAGCCGCTCGCCGCACCCCGTCACCGCCAGCAGCGGAGCCAAGCACATCAGCGCAAAAAAAATAGGCACATAAGTATTTTTCATGTGCCTAAAATACAGAATTCCACCGTTACGGTCAACCCCAATTATCAATTTTCAATTGTCAATTCCCCCCAAATCCCTCCGTATAACATCCCAGGAACCGGTAAAACACGGCCTGACGCTCGATTTCGGTGAGAATTTCCCGCACGTTCGGATCATGATCGCTGGCCGCGAAGTCCACATAAAACGCGAAATCCGTGCTCTCGTCCGGCACCGAATCGATCCGCGTGAGGTTAATACCGGCATCCGAAAACAGCTTCAGCATTTCGAACAGCGCCCCGGGGCGATCCGAAATCGAAAACACCAGCGAGCACTTATTTCCGCCATTGGTCTGCGGCTGTTTCGCGATGACGGCGAAGCGAGTCCGCGTGTCTTTCATGTTCCCCACGCCGTCATAAAGCTGCTCGAGATTATAATACCTCCCCGCCAACTTGCCGGCAATCGCCGCCGCACCCTCCGGCGCCTCCTCCGCAATCATCTTCGCCGCCCCCGCGGTGTCATAATACGGAACCGGCTCCAGGTGCATCATCTCAAGAAATTTCGAGCATTCCGCCAACGCCGCCGGATGGGAATACACGCGTCTCAGCGACCGAAAATCCGACCCCGGCGCGATCAGCAGGCAGTGCCGCATCGTCATTTCCACCGCTCCGACGATATAAAGCGGCGGATTCGCGTTCCGCAAAATACCGTTCACGTGGCTCACGATCCCACCCGCCGCGTTCTCGATGGGCACGATCCCATACTCGTACGAACCCTCGCTGACACCATGAAAAATATCGTTAAACTCCATACACGGAATCGGCACCACCTCCTCGTTCCACATCCTCGCGGCTTCCTCGCTGAACGCCCCATGCTCGCCCTGGAACGCCACCAGCGGCTTCTCCTCCATCTGAATACGCTTGCTTTCCGTAAAAATAATACTGTAAATTTCGTGAATCACCTCCGACGACAAAAGCGACCGCTCCCGCCCCATGAGGCTGTCGAGAATCTCTCTCTCGCGCGATGGCACGTTCACATCCTGCTTCGTTTCCTTCTTGAAGCGAATGACCAGCCGCGCGACTTCAATGCGCTTTTGCAGCATCTGCAACAAATTCGTGTCGATCCGGTCGATCTCCTTGCGGAGGGATTTCAAACTGAGTTCCATGAATGGGCTCCTTATAAAAAATGCGTGGAAAAATACACCAAGACTTTATTTTTTTTGCGGACTCCGGACGTGCGTACCACCCCGGCATAAGAAAAGAGAAAATCGAAACGCGTTTTACGCCTGGTAATAAAATCGCCCGGAGTAGGTAAAGAACAGCGCATAATGTGGCTTCTGAAAGATTTGCCAGCAGCTGTGGTGGGCGGAAGTGTCCATTTTTACAGAGTTTACAGCAAGTGAAAACTTACAGTGACGAAATTAACGGATTCAGTATACCACCCGCCGCGAATCCGTCAAGCCGGGGATGCGAATTTAATTCGTCACAAGAACAACAGCCCGAAGCGTAAGCGAGGGATGAGCGCTGCCGAAAGTTATAGCGTATCGGCGGGCGACGCTCATCCCTCGCTTACGCTTCGGGCTGTTGTTTTTTAATTTCACCCGATTTTACGACTTCCCTTTCGACACAATCACCTGCGCCGGACGCACCACGCGGTCGGCCAGCAGATATCCCTCCTGTGCTACGTGCACCACCGTATTCGGCGCCACTTCGTCCGACTCGAACTGCTGAATCGCCTGGTGAAAATTCGGGTCGAACGGCTGATTCAGGGCCGCGATCTGTGTGCATTTTTGGCTTTCCAGCGCTTTTTCGAATTGCCGGCGTACCATCCGCACACCTTCCAGCAGCGGGTCGTCAGGATCCTGTTTTTCCGCCGCCTCGATCGCCCGGCCGAGATTATCCATCACGGGCAGAATCTCGCGGATCATGTCCATCGCGCGATATTTATTTGCGTCTTCCAGCTCCCTCGCTGCACGGCGGCGATAATTCTCCAGCTCCGCCATGATGCGCAGTGAGCGTTCTTTTTCGTCGGTCAGCGCTTTTTCCAGCTCCGTGAGTTTGGCGTCCCGCTCAAAAAAATCTTTTCCCGCCGGGCCACGTTCCGCGGTATTTTCTTCTTCGCCATCCCCCATTTCGCGGCGGAAAATCTCTTCTAAATCCTCCCGCTCCATCGAGTGCGGCTTCTTCGGGTTATTCTCTTCGGGATTGTGTTTTTTTCCGAAAACCATATCAGCTCTCCTTTTCTTCTTTTGCTTCATGTTCCGGGCACAGCGACTGGACGTAATCCTTGATTCGCGTGAAAAAGCCCTTTCGCTGCGGCAAAACGTGTGCGTGCTCCAGCTCCGCCATTTCGCGAAGCAGTTTTTCATACTCCGGCGTCAGCGTTTTCGGCACCTCGATCTGCACCGCCACGAGGATGTCGCCCCGGCGATCGCCCCGCATTTGCGGCAGGCCGAGATTATGCAGCCGAAACACATCGCCGTGCTGCGTGCCGGCCGGGAGTTTGAAATCCTGCTGGCCTTCGAGCGTTGGAATTTGAATCGTCGCGCCCAGGGACGCCTGCGAATACGTGATTGGCACGTGGCAAATCAGGTTTTTGCCGTCCAGCTTGAACACCTGGTGTTCGCGGATTCGCACACTGATGAAGCAGTCGCCGGGGGGGCCGGCACCGACGCTTTCGTCGCCTTCGCCGGAAATCCGCAGTTGTGTGCGTTCGTCGATTCCCGCCGGGATGTCCACTTCCTGCTGCGAAATCGTCTGGAAAAGCCCCGCGCCGCGGCATGTCGGGCACGCCTGCTTCACGATTTTCCCGGCGCCGTTACAGTTCGGACACGTGGACTGCATGCGGAAAAAACCAGCCTGCTGCACCACCTGGCCGCGGCCGCCGCAGTAGCCGCACACTTCGGGCATTGTCCCCGGCTTCGCACCGCTGCCGTGACACATAGTGCATACGATTTTTCGGCGGATTTCGATTTTTTTCTTTACGCCCCGCGCGACTTCGATCAGATCCAGCTCCATGAGGATGCGGATGTCCTGCCCGCGTGCCGCCCGCTGTCGGCCTCGGCCGCCGCCACCTCCGCCATTGAAAAAATCCGCGAAACCGCCGCCGAACATGTCGCCGAACGCTTCGAAAATGTCGCTGATGTCGTGGAATCCACCGCCGCCACCGCCCGGCATGCCGTTAAGCCCCTGATGTCCGTAACGGTCGTAAACCGCCCGTTTTTCCGGGTTATGCAGCACCTCGAACGCCTCCGCGGCCTCCTTGAATTTTTCCAT
The DNA here is from genome assembly GCA_031553595.1 of Thermoguttaceae bacterium. Lineage (GTDB taxonomy): Bacteria > Planctomycetota > Planctomycetia > Pirellulales > Thermoguttaceae > RGIG3701. The sequence goes on from JAVBLI010000005.1 coordinate 285,778, forward strand.
CGCCGCCTCGTCGCCCGGGTTGCGGTCGGGATGATACTGCATCGCCAGCTTGCGGTACGACTGCGCGATCACATCCCCCGACGCGGTGCGCTCCACGCCGAGTATCTCGTAATAATCCCGTGTGACTTTGGACATGAGCAATAGGGGTTAGGGGTTTGGGATTTGGGGTTAGGGAGGGAATGGACAATGGACAATGGACTTTTTGTTGCCCATTATCCATTTCCCTAATCCCAAACCCCTAACCCCAAGCCCCTATCGAACAACGGCTTCCGTCGCCTGCTTCTGCTTGTCGTCTTTGTCGTAGTCGGTCACCATCGTTTCGGTGGTGAGCATCAGTCCGGCGATGCTGGCCGCGTTTTCCAGCGACGTGCGAATCACCTTCAACGGGTCGATGATCCCGGCTTTGAACATGTCGACATACTGGCCCGTGTTGGCGTCGTAGCCGATGTTCGCTCCCTTTTCACAGACGATGTCGGCCACCACCGTGCCGTCGCCGCCGCCGTTGTTGACGATTGTCACCAGCGGGATGCTCAGCGCGCGGAGGATGATGTTGACGCCGATTTTTTCATCGCCGCGGGCTTTGTCACGGGCCTTTTCTACAGCTTCGCGCGTCCGCAGCAGGGCCACGCCGCCACCGGGAAGGATGCCTTCTTCCGCCGCCGCGCGGGTGGCGTGCAGCGCGTCGTCGATGCGGGCTTTCTTCTGCTTCATCTCGGCTTCCGTAATCGCGCCGACCTGCACCACGGCGATCCCGCCGGAGAGTTTCGCGAGCCGTTCCTGGTACTTCTCGCGGTCGTACGTGCTGTCGGTGCTCTCGATCATTTCACGCAGCTGGTCGATGCGTTTTTTGATGTCCGCCTTCTTGCCGGCCCCTTCCACCAGCGTGATGTCATCCTTCGTCACGGTCACCTGCTTGACGCTGCCCAGCATCTCCAGGCCGACGTTTTCGAGCTTGATGCCGAGGTCTTCGCTGACGACTTCGCCGCCGGTGAGGATCGCGATGTCTTTGAGCATGGCCTTCCGCCGGTCGCCGAAACCAGGGGCCTTCACCGCGCAGATATTCAGCGTGCCACGAAGCCGGTTCACGACAAGCGTCGTCAGCGCCTCGTTTTCGATGTCCTCCGCGATGATGAGCATCGGCCGACCCGTCGGAATCACTTTTTCCAAGAGCGGAATCAGCTCCCGCAGGTTGCTGATCTTCTTCTCGTGCAGCAGGATCAGGGCGTTCTCCATGTAGCAGTCCATCGTGTCCGGGCGGTTCACGAAGTACGGCGAGAGGAAACCCTTGTCGAACTGCATGCCCTCGACGACGGTGAAGGTCGTTTCGGCGGTTTTGCCTTCCTCGATGGTGATGACGCCGTCGTTGCCGGCGGCTTCCATCGCGTCGGCCAGGAGGTTGCCGATTTCGCGGTCGTTGTTGGCGCTGATGGCCCCGACGTTCGCGATCTGCTCTTTCGTCGTGACTTTCTTGGCGATGGTGTAAAGATAGTCAATCGCGGCATTGGCACCGATTTCGATCCCGCGGCGGATGGCCGTCGGATTGCTGCCGGCGGTGACGTTCTTCAGGCCCTCGCGCAGGATGGCCCGCGCCAGTACGACCGCTGCCGTGGTGCCGTCGCCGGCGATAGAGTTCGTCTTCTGCGCGACTTCGTTGACGAGCTTCGCGCCCATGTTCTCGAAACGGTCTTCCAGCTCGACCTCGCCGCTGACGGTCACGCCGTCTTTGGTGACCTGCGGGCCGCCGTAAGATTTGTTGATGATGACGTTCTTCCCGGTGGGGCCCATCGTCACGGCCACCGCGTCCGCCAATTTGTCCACGCCCTGCATCATGCGCTTGCGTGCGGCGTCGTCAAACAATAATTGTTTAGCCACTTTGAGTTCCTTTATACACTAAGTTTGATTTGAATGGTTAGATTTCCGGCTGGAGGTGAACACGTGAATGGGTGAGTAGGTGAACAGGGTTTTGATGGATACCTATTCACCTGCTCACCTATTCACCCTCTCACCTTACTTCACCAGCTTCGCCAGGACGTCGGACTCGCGGAGGATTTTGTAATCGTCGCCGGCCACTTCGATATCGCTGCCCGCGTACTTGCCGTAAATCACTTCGTCGCCGATGGCCACGGCCAACTCGCCGCGGTTGCCGTTATCCAGCAATTTGCCCGGGCCCACCGCCACCACCGTGCCACGCTGTGGCTTCTCTTTCGCCGTGTCGGGAAGCACGATCCCGCCCGCCGTCATCTCCTCGGCTTCCATGGGCTTGACAACAATCCGGTCATCCAGAGGACGTAAGTTAATGCTCATTTGATTCTCCTTAGTAAATTTTTATATAGTGTGAAATTTTTTGTATTTGAGGAAAGGCTGCAAGCTTTAAGCCTTAAGCTTTTGAGTTACTAAGCCTATAGCTTGTGGCCTATAGCTTTTAGCTGTCGCCTTCGGCGATTTACATCATCGGCATACCGCCCATGCCACCCATTCCCATGCCGGGCATTCCGCCGCCCATGCCACCACCGCCGGCGGGGGCTTCGGGCTCGTCTTTCGGAATGTCGGTGATGAGGCAGGACGTGGTCAAGAGCAAGCCCGCGACGCTGGCCGCGTTCTGCAGGGCCGTGCAGACGACTTTGGCCGGGTCGATAACGCCCGCGTCCATCAGGTCACAGTACTTGTCTTTGTCGGCGTCGTAACCTTCGGTCTTGCCCTTCATTTTGGACACTTTGCTGACGACCACCGCGCCGTCGACGCCCGCATTCTTCGCGATTTCACGCAGCGGAACGGACAGGGCACGCTTGAGCACCTGGGCACCCAGGGCTTCGTCGTCTTCGAGCTTAAGTTTGTCGACCGCCGCCGCACCGCGGATCAGCGCCACGCCGCCGCCGGCGACGATACCCTTTTCCAGGGCTGCTTTCGTGGCGTGGTAGGCGTCTTCCAGCAGGAATTTACGCTCTTTCATTTCGGTTTCGGTCGCGGCGCCGCAGAGGATTTTCGCCACGCCGCCGGCCAGCTTCGCCAGACGCTCCTGGAGCTTCTCACGGTCGTAATCGCTGGTGACGGTCTCGATTTCCGCGCGAATCTGATCCGCCCGGCCGTGAATCGCGTCCTTCGTGCCGGCGCCGTCGATGACCGTGGTGTAGTCGCTGCCGACGACGATTCGTTTCGCTCGGCCGAGATCCTTAAGCTGAACGGCTTCGAGCTGAATGCCGAGGTCTTTGAAGATGGCGTTGCCGCCGGTCAAGGTCGCGATGTCGCCCAGCATGGCCTTGCGCCGCTCGCCGTAAGCCGGGGCTTTAACAGCACATACGTTCAGGATGCCGCGGAGCTTGTTGACGACCAGCGTCGCCAGGGCCTCGCCCTCGATGTCTTCCGCAATGATTAGCAGGGGCTTGTTCTGCTTGCTCAGCGCCTCCAGCAGCGGCACGAGGGACTTCGCGTTCGAGATTTTTTCCTCGTAGCAGAGAATATACGGGTTGTCCAGCTCGACAAGCTGCTTGTCCTCATTCGTGACGAAGTGTGGCGAAAGAAACCCGCGGTCGAACTGCATGCCCTCGACGAACTCGACCGTCGTCTCCGCGCCCCGGCCTTCCTCGACCGTCACGACGCCGTTTTTGCCCACCCGCACAAACGCGTCGGCCAAAACTTTTCCGATTTCCGGGTCGTTGTTGCCGGCCAGCGCTGCGACCTGGGCGATTTCTTTTTTGCTCTTTTCGTCGACCGGAACCGCGGACTTTTCGATGGCGGCGATGACAGCGGCAGCGGCTTTCAGGACGCCGCGCTGAAGGGAAACGGGATTCACGCCCCCGGTGGTCACCAGACGCAGACCCTCGGTGTAAATCGCTTCCGTGAGCACCGTCGCGGTGGTGGTTCCGTCGCCGGCGACATCATTCGTCTTGCTAGCGGCTTCCTTCACCAACTGGGCCCCGAGGTTTTCCTCCGGGTCGTCCAGCGTGATTTCCTTCGCGACCGTCACGCCGTCTTTCGTCACTTTCGGGGCGCCCCAGCCCTTATCCAGCACCGCATTTCGCCCGCGGGGGCCCAGCGTACTACGGACGGCCCTCGCTAATTTTTGAACACCTTCCAGAATCGGCTGACGTGCCGCGTCCTCAAACACCATTTTCTTAGCCACAGTGGATTCCTCCTGCGTTGGCAAAACTTGAAATTGAAAAATGAAATCAGCGTATGAAATCCCCGCGGCGGCTTGCCCGAGGGTGACTGAAATCATAAAAACCGGTTAAAGTCTCCGTAAACCGGCCATTTTGTTGGCCTGGGACATGTCGGACGCATGAGAGAATGCCGAAATGTCAGTGGAAACGCAATCGGAGGACATAAAATGCAAAATCCGTGCCAAAGACGCCGCCGCTGGGCGTGATCACTGAAAACGCCCTGTTTTTCTCGAATTCCCCCATCTTCAATAAATTCCCATAAAAAAAGACTGACATTTTGGCAGGTTCTAGAATTTCTACCATAATTAACGGCTCACAAAAACAACAGCCGAGAGCGTAAGCGGAACGCAGTGACGCGAAGAGACCGGATAGAATCACTGAAATTTTTCACACTTCAATCCGGTCTCTGCGCGAACGCTCCGCTTGCGGCTGCTGTTTCCCGCAGTTTATATTGATTTTGAATGTGCTCTAGCCGAAATTTTTCCCATTCAATTCGGCTTCTGCGCTAACGCTCCATTCCCGGCTGCTGTTTCTTGTCCAAAGAGTCATTACGGAAAACCTTGTTTTTTTTTGGAAAAAGAGTATAATTTAGCATGACAGAAAAGCGGCGACGGACACACTCCGACGGCGAAATGAGGCAAAGATTGGAATTTTTGAGGGTTATATGATCGCGAAAGAGATTAAACGTGGGATGATTATGGTTTCGGAGGGAGCCCCGTGCATGATTGAGGGCGTACAGGTGCAGACGCCTTCCGCACGGGGGGCGGCCACGCTCTATAAATTTCGGGCGCGGAACCTGCTGACAAAGCAGAAGGTGGACATCACCCTGCGGGGCGGGGATTCGCTGAATGAGGCCGATTTCCGCGTCCGGGCGGTGAAGTATCTGTATGCCGACCCGGATAAGATGTATTTCATGGACGAGGAAAATTTCGAGCAGTACGAGCTGACGCACGACGAGGTGGGTGAGGAGAAATTTTACCTCAAGGAAGATCTTGAGGGCGTGCAGGTGCTGATTTATAATGATGCGCCGGTGGGGATTCGGGTGCCGTTTACGATTACGCTGGTGGTGACGCAGTGCGACCCGGGCGTGAAGGGGAACTCGGCCACGTCGCGCTCGAAACCCGCGACGCTCGAGACGGGGTTGGTCATCCAGGTGCCGGAATATATCGAGCAAGGCACGGCGATTAAAGTGGACAGCCGCACGGGCGAATATCTTTCGCGAGCGTAAAGGGAGTGTCTAAAAATGCCACGTCGCCGTTCAGCCCTGCCCGCCGGTTATTCGAGTCTGGAGGTGAAATGCCTGCTGATTTTCGGTGGATTTCTTGTGCTGGTGCTGACGGTGAGCTTTCTGCTTTACTGGTACGTGACGGAGTCGCTGGTGACGAAGCGTAACCCGGACACCGCGCGGCTTCTGGCCGACCAGGCCCTGATGCTTAATCACTGGCAAAAGCTGGAGCCGAAGAAGGAATTCCTGGTTGTGGTGCAGGATATCACGGATCAGCTCGCGCAGCAGAAGTACGATTGGGCGATTTATAAGCCGGACGCGCCGGAAGCGCAGACGGACGAGTTGCTGGGGAAAATGCTGGCCGAGTACCGCGAGAAGCCGGAGACGGTGCCGCGGGCGCGTGGCGAGGCGGAAGGCGAGATGTACCATTATTATAAACCCGTCGTGGCGGCCCAGCAGTGCATCACGTGCCACAGCCAGCTCGGCGGCGTGGATTCCGAAACGGGCATCCCCACCCACCGCTGGAAAGAGGGCGACTTGATGGCGGTGCTGAAAGTCACCATCCCCAACGGCCCCACGCAGCAGGCCATCAACTGGTCCTGGAACATGCTCCTGGCGGTGATGCTCATCACGGCGTTTCTGGGCATGATCGCGTTTTATCTCACGATTCGTTATGTGGTCATTCGGCCGTTACGGCATTTGCGCGACGTCAGCAGCGGGATTGGCCACGGAAACATCGAGCTGCGCGCGGATCTGCACACGGGTGACGAATTCGAGGCGCTGGCGATTTCCTTTAACCGCATGTTGCGCGGGCTGGTGAATGCCCAGAAGGATTTAAGCCGGGCGAATCAGGTGCTGGACGCGAAGATTGAGGAGCTTGGCCGGGCGAACCTCCAGCTGAAGGAACTGAACCGCATTAAGAACGATTTTCTCGCGACGATGAGCCACGAGTTGCGGACGCCGCTGAACAGCATCCTCGGCTTCAGTAACGTGCTGGGATCCATCGCGTCGCTGGACGAAAAGCAGAAGCGGTATGTGGAAAACATTCAGAATTCCGGGCACATGCTGCTGGTGATGATTAATGACATTCTGGATCTGGCGAAAATTGACAGCGGGCGTGCGGAAGTGAAACTTGTGGATTTTGGGGTGAAAAATGTCGTCAGCGCCCAGTGCGACATGGCTCGGCCGTTGGCGGAGAAGAAAAATATTAATCTCACGTATGACGTGCCGCCTGACCTTCCCCGGCTTCATCTCGACCTGGGCCGCGTGCAGCAGATTCTGAATAATTTGTTGTCGAACGCGATTAAATTCACGCCGGAAGGCGGGATGGTGAAGGTAACGGTGGAGGCGGAGGGGTTGCGCGAGTTGCCGCCCGCGGAGGATGATCCCGAGAAAAAAGGGCCGCACTATGATGTTTCCGCTGCGCGGGTGCGCATTCGCGTGACGGACTCCGGGGTGGGAATCGCGGAGGATGATCTGCAGGCCATTTTCCAGAAATTCCGCCAGGGGAAATCCGCCATGGGAGACGGGGGCACCATGACCCGCGAGCATTCTGGCACCGGGCTGGGGCTTTCCATCGTGAAGGAGCTCTGTAAACTGATGAAGGGCGAAATTCGCGTCGAGAGCGAGTTGGGCGTGGGCAGCACGTTCACGGTCGAGTTGCCGTGGCGTCTGGAAGAGCTGCGCAAGCCGGACGATTTTACGCTGCTGGTGGAGTTCGACGATTTCGTGCGGAACCGGACGCGGTGAGAAAAACAGACGCAAAAAACAGCATCCGGGAGCGAAGCGAAACGAAACGCAGTGTAGCGCAGAGACCGGATAGAATCGCCGGGGCTTATCCCACTTCGATCCGGTCTCTGCGCTAACGCTCCGCTCCCGGCTGCTGTTTCTCGTGGTCAGACAAATTAATAAACGAAAAAATACCATGCAAAACGAACCAAAAAATGCTTCCGAAGACGCTCACGGTGTGCATCTGGATTATGATCGTCAGCGGCGGTGCGGGTTTCATGAGGTGATTTACGCCGAAGGAAAAACGCCGGAGACGCTCGTCGAGATTTTTCACCGGCAGGCGGCGCGGGGCATTTTGCCGCTGGCCACGCGTGTGAAACCGGAGCAGGCGGAGATGCTGCGGGCGCATTTCCCGGCAGAGACCTGCGTGGAAAACCCCGTCGCGCGGACGTTCCGGCTGGTGAACGCCGCGGCGTGCGAGCAGAAAAAAGATCGGCCGCGAATCGCCGTGCTGACCGCCGGCACCAGCGATTTGCCCGTGGCGGAAGAAGCCCGCGAGACGGCCCTGTGGATGGGCGTGGATGTGGTGTTCATCCCGGACGTGGGCGTGGCGGGGCCTCACCGTCTGATCCAGCGGATTTCGGAATTCGCCGACTGCGCGGCCCTGGTCGTCGTGGCGGGCATGGAAGGGGCGCTGCCCAGCGTGGTGGCCGGGCATGTTGCCGTGCCTGTCATCGCGGTGCCCACCAGCGTGGGGTACGGCGCGAATCTCGGCGGCATTTCTGCCCTGCTGTCCATGCTCAACAGTTGCGCCGCGAACGTTTCCGTGGTGAATATTGACGCCGGCTTTAAAGGCGGATACCTCGCCGGCATGATCGCTGTGAATCAGAAATTAGGAATGAGGAATGAGGAATGGATTTGGCGTTACGCTTGCGTCATTTCTCATTTCTTTATTTCTCATTCCTCATTTCATTCCACTCCATCCCGATTCCCGGCTTTTGCGCGGGGGTGATGCGGAGTAAGTCGTCTTCATCGCGTTCAGGCGTGGGCAGATGGGGGATTTTTTCGCAGATTTCGGGCGAGAAATACCGCACCGGGTTATGAAATTCGAAAGGCCCGGTCACGCCGTCCACGCACGCCAGGGCCAGCGCCGCCGCGGCGCCCACGGCCGTCTGAAGCGGTGAGGAAACCCACGCGTGGCGACCATTTTCTTTACAGAGTTCCAGAATTTCTTTCGCCGCCCGCAGCCCGCCGACACGCACGGGGTGAATTTTCAGGCAGTGGGCCGACTTCAGCCGCAGGGCCGTCTTCGCGGCATTCACGGACGTGATGCTTTCGTCCAGGCCGAGGGGCACGTGAATGATGTCCTGCAGGTCATAATGACCCACGAAATCGTCCGCCGCCAGGGGCTGCTCGAACATCCACGGCAGGTAATCCTGCACCTGGCAGACACCGAGGATGTGTTTCGGCCGTAGGCCCGCCTCCGCGTCAATGTGTAGCGACTGGGCCGGCGCCACCATCCGCACCGCGTGCAGCATGCGGTGATCCCACCCCGGACGGATTTTCAGCTCCAGATGTGCGTAACCCGCGGCGTATAAAGACTTTACATCATCCAGGAACGCGTCCCGGTCAATTTTTTCATACTCCTCCGCCGGGCGGTCAAGCACCGCGGAAAGCTCCTGGGACACGACTCCCGCCCCGAGCATTTCATAAAGCGGCACGCCTTTTCCACGGGCCGCCAGATCATGCCACGCAATTTCGGCCGCCGCGAACGTGAACGGCTCCTCCGCCAGCCAGCCCAGCGCGTCCTCCAGCTCCTGCACATTCGAGAAGCTGGCCTGGTGCATTTTCGGTGAGAAATCCTCCGCCAGCGAACGATGCACCTCCGCAAGATTCATGCGCGGCGCACACGTGGCCGCCACCTCCGCGTACCCGAAATGCGTGCCGTCCCCCAGCCGCAGGATGATGGATTCAAGCGTCGTGTGCCAGCGATTTCCATAAAAATACGGCTTCAAAAGCGGCAGCGAAACAGAAAAAACGTCAAAAGTTTTGATGTACATGGCGTGTTATGGAAAAGTCATTTCTTTTTTGGCAGACTCCAAATCCCCAATTTTTCCCGCTGCGCCGCCAGTTCCGCGCGCTGGAAGCGGTCTTTCATCTCGCGGGAATACGGAAACTCGGAGACGTAACGCCCCAGGCCATTCCGGATCAGCTCCTCATTCAAGAGCGAGTCGCCCAGCCAGATGTACGCCAGGTGCCGGCCGTAATGATCCTGCGCGTGCGAGTCGAATTCCAGCCGAACGGCGTTTCCGTTTTCTTCGACCCGGCGTTTCGTATACGCGGATGCTTCCGGTCCGAATGGCTCCACGGGATGATTCGGCTTCACCGTTTCCGGCGTGTCTACCCCCAAAAATCGCACGCGTGGGCCTTTTTTCACCCCCAAAAATTTCGGGTCCAGGATGAGCGTGTCTCCGTCCACCACGCGCTGGACGGGATACGTTCCGGGCTTCAGCGCGACCACACCGCCGGTGAATTTTTCCGCGTTTTGCGTCTGGCCCGCCTCATTTTCCGCGGCGTATTCATCATCTGGCCGAAGAGACGCGGAGTCCGTTCCGTCAGAGTAAAAATAAACCCCCAGGCACAGCAGCAGAATCAGAATGGCCAGCACGGGCGAAAACGCCGGCCGCTTCCGCTTCTGATCCTGCACGACTTTTTTCGCGACTTTCCCCACGGCTTTCGTCAGGGATTTCGGGATGAGGGACGTGTTTTTTTTTGCCATGCGATTTTCACCAGTCCGTCAGGACGATTTACTTAAACAGCATCCCGCAGTACCCCACCACCTGGCGTTTATCGCCCGTGGCGTCCGCGCTGGTGCAGTATCCCACTGGAACCGCTTCATTTAGCGCGCCCAGCTCCCGGAGCGTCATCATCACTAGCGCCACCGGCAGGCAGCCGCACATGCTGACGTTTCCGTCATGGACGCACTGCAGCATTTTTTCCGGGTCACGCTCCATCATCGCGCGGATCACCGGGGCGTCTTTCTTCCGCGTCTCCAGATCCGTGGCGTAATGATTCATGTCGGTGGACGCGATCAGCAGCGGGCGCTGCGGGAGGGTGGAAATCCAGGCCGCGAGTTTTTTCGCCACTTCCGGCAGCCGCTGTTCCCAGCCGTGAAGCATCACGCCCAGGATGTGGGATCCGGGGGCCAGTTGCGCGATGATCGGCAGCAGCACTTCCACGGCGTGTTCCTGCTGGTGGGCCAGTGCGTCCACATGAAATTCCGGCACGGCTTTCGCCATCTGTTTCGCCATGGACGGGTCTCCCATCATGGATCGGCCGGGGAGTTTCCATCTTTCGTAAGGCGAAATGGCCCATTCCACACCGGCGGCGCGGTGTTTCGGGGCGAAAATGAGCACACTTTTCGGGAAAACGATTTGCGCCAGGGTCTGGGCCGCCAGGCGCCCGGAGTATGTCCAGCCCGCGTGCGGCACCACCGCGCCGGCGTATTCCTCTTTCGGCCCCACCGCAAATTTTACCTCCCACGGCGCGAGTTCCACGGGCCCCGCCAGCGTCGCATCCGCATCCGTCGCGGCGTTTTCATCCGTACTTTCACCCACATTCTCATCCGCGCTGAACACGGACACTTCCGGACGCGCATCATCATCCACGCCCGCCGCGAACATCCGGGCCAGCTCCGCCCGCATCTGCTTTTCATCCGCCGGATAAAACGCCCCGGCCACTGCCGGCATCCGCTCCGGCGCCTCAGAAACTGGGAGCTGCACCGTGCTGGTGATGAAAAATGGCTCTGTCGTGCGGACTTTCACGGTATACACCACGGTATCCTGGTCTGCCGGGAACTGGGAACGCTCCAGCGCGTCTGCCAGGAGTTCCGCCGGGCGCTTTTTCGGCTCAAAACACAGCGTCCACCGCCCGAAACGCTGGACGATCACGCCCGTGTCCTTCACGTTCATGTTTTCCTTTTCCAAATCACACACCTCGGCGGTGCCCAGCGGATGAATGTCCCAGAAAACGCATAAAGACGCCTGGATGTTTTTCAGGCTGGGAATCTGGTGCCCTTTCAGCGACGCGGCGGCATTCTCCGCGATTTTCAGCAGGGACGCTTGCAGCGGCTCCTCGCCGTTAAAAGACGTGTGCGCACAGTCCATGTACTGATTCCGCATCTTCAGCCGCACGCACGCGCCATTCACCGGGCCGTCAAAAGCGCCGGGAAGGTAAATGTCCGGAATCGCGCCGGTGAGCATTTTCTCGATATTCTGATAACAGTGATCCGCCAGCCACGCCATGTTTCGGGCGTCCGGGCCGTGTTTTTCGTCATCTGGCGGGTCCAGCGGAATGGAATCGTCCAGCGCGTCTTTCAGATCGCCGACGATCGGATACCCCTCGAAACGGAAGATGGCCGTGCCCTCCTGCTGCCACGCGTGCGGCGGGAGCCCGGCTTTCACACACGTCTGCTCAAGAAACCGGATGGGATCCAGATGAAGCTCCAGCGCCACGCCGGGCAGCAGCAGCCCTCGCTGTTCCCCGCGGAAAACCTGTAAGCCGTGCTTCCCGATCTGGATGAATTTCGCGATTTCCAGCCCGTGCCCCACGATGCGCTCCGGCCCGCTGAGAATCCAGACCTCCATTTTCATCTCGTGCAGCTCCCGGCTGTGAATCACCGGGAAACGGAAATCCTCGACCGCCGCCCGCAGCGCCGCCGCATCCAGCGCGTCCGCCAGGAACAGATTTTCACCCAGAAAACCGCAGCACGCGCGCAACTGCCCGAAACGTTTCAGGCTGACGAAAACGCCATAAACCGGGAACTCCCCGACGCCCGCCAGATCTTCCGGCGTGATCGTATTTGCCAGCCGGCACACGGAATACGCCACTTTTCGCCCCGCAGCCCGAAAAATCGCCTGTCTTTGCGCTTCCGAAAAATCCGGCCGAATATTTACCATTTCATCCATAATCGTGACCTTTCAAAGTAAACGCGCGGACGCCGCTCCCATTTCCTTGTCCCGGAGAGACGTAATATTTATAGAAAAAGGATAAAATATGGATGTTTTCACCCCGTTAGGGGCGAGATGTTTATAGAAGGTCAGCATTTCCACAAACATCCCGCTCCTAACGAAACGGTGAGATTCCATTTGTATTCCTTTTCTATAAACATTACGTCCCTTCCGGGACGAGGAAGGACATTCCCCGCACTTCTTACCAGTTTACCCTATTTTCAAAGAAAATTAAAGAGCCACCCGGGCCTGATAATGATTTCCTGTGGGAGTGGCCTGTTTTAACCGCGCGCCGTTATAAACCACCGGCTCGGATGCAGCCCCTCCCGCCGGGTATCCGCCAGCGTTTCCACCGCCGGAGACGGGGCCGTCGGAAATCACTTCATATTCGCCGCGCTGAAACACGTCCTGCGGGATGCCTAGCGTCTCGGCCGTCACCGCCGGCGACGTGCCGTTTCCGCTCGGGGCACGCGGCGTGGCGGCTTTCATTTTCCCCGCGTAATCGTTTCCGGGTGCGGGATTCGTCTGATAACCGTGCTTCGGACACGTGGGCTGCGTGGTGTTATAAAAATCCAGATTGCCGTACGTACCGCTTCCGCCGTAATTTTTCACGCCCCGCGGCGGCGGCACGTCTTTCCCCGAGGCGCCGGAGTTCGGGAACAGTGCCCCGCGAACGCCCAGCAGTTCCGGGTGCTGTGCGATTTTCTCGGAAAACACCTGCGCGTTATACACGATCGGCTCCAATTGCTGCGAAAGGTGGTTCACGCGGTCCATGGTCTGGAAAAGTTTGTCGTACGCCGAGCGGTCGCGCAGCAACAGGCCCACGGTACCGTTCGGATTGACCATCGCGTCGGTGAAAACGTCCAGATTTTGGAGAATATTATCGATATTTCCCAGCCAGATTTCAGTTTTGGAGGCCAGCGGGTCGGTGATTTTCAGCACGTTGGTCAGGGCTTTGTCCGCCAGGCCCAGCGAATGATCCATTTTCCCCGACATCTGTTCCATGGTATCGTTGAGGCGGCCGGTGGCCGAGTTGATATTCGTCCGCAGCGAATCCACGGTCGCGTCCATTTTATCCATGGTTTTCGGCAGCCGCACGATCGTCGCGCGGACGCTTTCCTGGAGTTCGTCGTCGTTAATCAGTCCGGAGATGTCCTTCACGAACGCGTGCGAATCCGCGATCATCTGGCTCGTGTTCTGGATCATGGCTTTCACGTTCTGGCGGTTTTCCTGGATCATTTCGTCCGCCGAGCCGGCCACTTTCTCCAACTTGCTTGCCGCGTGGCTGACATCCGTGATGGCGGTGGCCATGCGTTCCTGGAATTTCTCGATCAGGGCCACCGGGTCGAACGCGATTTTTCCCTGCAGTGTTTCTCCTTTTTCCACGCGCCTATCCGAAATCGCCGGATTCTCCGGGTCATACGGGATTCTCACCATGTTCAGGTACGCGTCGCCCAGGAGCTTGGTCGTCAGCTGGCACTGCTGATTGTGATACAGCGGCCTGCCGTCGATGATCGCCGTGACCAGGACGCCCTCTTCGCCGTTCTCATTCATCAGATCCACCTTCTTCACCCGGCCGATCAGCAGCCCGCTCTGGTAAATGGGCGTATTCTCCACCACACCCGGCGCGTCGTCGAGCTTAATATAAATCGTATAACCGGGGCTGAGGAAATTTTTATGCGTTCCGAGAAACGTCAGCATGATCACCACGATCACAAGACTGGCCAGCACCGCCGCCCCGAGTCTTAATTGCATCGTTCGTTCATCCATCGAAATTCTCCTAATTTATATGTGCCAAATGAGCCGCACGTGAAGCGCAGCGTAACTTGCGGGTCGGGTGGTGGCTTGCTAAAGCGTGGAATCGAATCGCAGCGGTCTGTTGAAGCCTGAATTCAGGTGCATGAAGCGGCGCGGTCACACGCTTCCACGCGTTCCGCAAGTTACGCTGCGCTCCCCTCGCGGCTCATCAATTTTCCTTCATTCTGTCCGCCCCGTCTCCGGTGATAAACTGCCGGACGCGGATGTCGGGGCACGCGTCCATGGCTTCCGGTTTTCCGTCGAATAAAATCTGCGGCTCGTCGTCCCGCAGACGTGCCAGCGGATAAAGCATGATCACGCGGTCAGCTACCTTCCGCACCGTACTCATGTCGTGCGTCACCACCACGCTGGTTACTGGGTGCTCCACGCTCGTGCGGAGGATCAGCTCGTTAATGACGTCCGTCATGATTGGGTCCAGGCCCGTGGTCGGCTCGTCGTAAAGCATCATCTCCGGGTTCATCACCAGGGCTCGCGCCAGGCCCACGCGCTTCCGCATGCCGCCGGAAAGCTCGGCCGGTTTACGCGACAAAACGTTTTCCTTTAACCCCACCTCCTGCAGCAGTTTGCGGATGACGGTCAGCACGTCCGCCTCCGTTTCTTTCGTGTGCTGCACGCGCGGAAACGCGAGATTCTGCTGGATGGTCATGCTGTCGAAAAGGGCCGCCTGCTGGAAAACGAAACCGAAACGGGTGCGTTCTTTGGCCAGGTTATCCTCCGTCATGCGGGATAAATCCTGCCCGTCGAAAAGGACGTGGCCGAAGGTCGGCCGCTGCAGTGCGATGATGTTTTTCAGCAGCACCGTCTTCCCGCATCCGCTCTCGCCGATGATCGCCACGGTCTCGCCGCGCGCCACGGTGAAATTCAAATCGCGCAGCACCGTCTGTCGGCCGAACCGCACGGTCAGCTTGCGAATGGCGAGGATGGGCTTTTTCTCATGATTCATGACGGAACGGTGCGAGGGGACAATAGATAATTGATAATTGACAATTGACTGCGTAGTGCAAAATTTCAGGCCGATGGTTCGCTTGCGATAATTATCAATTATCCATTGTCAATTATCAATTTCATTTACAGTTTTTTCGGGCCGGTGGAAATGAAGGCCAGGTTGACGGAGTCCAAAATAATGCCCAGGGCCAGGTCGAGCATGAGGATCGTGACGAAGGAAAATACGAACGCCTCGGTGGCGGCTTTTCCCACACCTTCCGCTCCCGCACGGCTGTTAAACCCGCGGTGACAGCCGATGAGGCCGATGGCTGCTCCGAAAAAGACGCTCTTGAAAACGCCGATGAAAATGTCGAAACTTCCGACGATTTTATTCGAGTTGGTGAGGTAAAAATGCCAGTCCACGCCGTATACCCACACGGATAAGTACGCGCCGCCGACGATTCCCATGAAGTCCGCGACGATCGTCAGCACCGGAATGAGCATCATACAGCCCAAAAATCGCGGCACGACCAAGTAATGCACCGGATTCACGCCCATGCTGCTCATGGCGTCGATCTGCTCGGTGACGCGCATCGTGCCCAGCTCCGCGGCCATGCTGCTGCCGATGCGCCCCGCGAGCATCGTCGCCGCAAGCACGGGGCCCAGCTCCCGTACCAACGAGAGGTTAATCAGGGCCCCCATCCGCGTTTCGAGGTAAAAATCCTTCAACTGATGGTAACTCTGCACGGAAAGCACCATGCCGATGAACGTGCCCGTCAGCGCGATGACCGGCAGACTCATGATCCCGATTTCATACATGCACGGCAGGAGCGTCCCCCGCCGCGGGAATCGGAGCATCCACCAGACCACCTGGCACGCGAAATACGTGAAATTACCCAAATTGCAGATCCAATTTTCGATCTGCGCCCCGATTCGCGTCATGTACCCGATCAGCCCGCCCGGCAGCGGGATTTCCGGCGCCAGCGGGGGGATATAATCCGGTATGTTATCATCTAATTCCGGTATGGGAATCTCCGCCGTGGCCGGTTTTTTCACTTTTTCCACCTCGGGCGGCACACGCTCCGGCTCCGATTTTGTCTCGGGTGCCGGTTCCGGTTCTGTTTCCGCCGGCGCGACTGAAATCTCCTGCGGAAACGCCACCGCGGCATCCTTAACCGCGATTTCCTCCGGAATTTCCTCGGAAACCGGCTCAGCGGGCACTTTCGGCGATTTCGGCACGTAAAGCATGTTCGGATGCTGCTCCAGTGCCTGACGAATTTCGTCCAAAATCGGCTCGCCCAGCCCCGCGCCCCGCATCATCTGCTGATAATCCGCAGGCGTGAGTTCTTCCGCGGGTTTTCCCTCAAAAAACGTATCCGGGAAAAATTTTACCGGCTCCGAAGAAGCCGTTTCACGTCCGGAAGCGGGGAGTTCCTGGACGATTTCTTCCGCTGTGCTGAGGATTCGTTCGTCCGCACCCGGTGGCGTAATTTTAATGGGGCCCGTCACGCGCCGGAAGGCTAATTTTGGCGGTGGCTCCGCGCTGGGCTGACTGGATGATTTTTGTTCTTGCGGTAACTCTGCATCTTTTCTATTTTCCGCGTCATTAGGCACATCCACCCCCGACGCTTCGGCGTCCGGCGCACCATCCTCGCGCATGTCACGAGGTTTTTTCTCCTGGTCTTCGGGAAAATGGCTCATTACTTGAATCGCATATAGGGAAAATCAGACACTAATGGCAGACATTATTAGATATATCGACTGTTTCGAATGTAGCGATTAGCAAAAAGGTGGGAATTACAGTGAAGAACTGGCCAGTGGCGTGTGGGCTGACTCATTTTCTCCGAAAAAGCAGAGAAAGAGAGAAATGGGGCGAATGCGTAAAACGTCGTATCGCAGTATTCGCAGAAAAAAAGAGGTTTCTTCTGATAGAAACCCCTGTGTGCATGTTTGTTGTGTGAAAAACGGCTATTTTATCGGTTTAACATCGCTTTCTGAAACGGAATAGCCGTCTTTTCGGTTGGTTAAGCGTGAAAGAATCGTTGGGTCGATCGTGTAATTGAGCTTGGCGAGGTGACCATCACAGAAGACCATGTGGATGCCCGTGGGGTGGGCCGAGCCGAAATAAGTGACGCCCTCCCAGCCTTCCCGGTCGCGATAAATGGTTTTTGCGTCGCCGGAAACGCGCAAGCTGTCGAAATTTCGCCCTGCCAGGAAGCAGTCGTCATCGCCGCCGTCGTCGACGGACTGATCGCGCGACACGTTGATGTTCAGGTGTTTCTCGCCGAGGAGGCATGTTTTCGAGAGGCCGTCGGTGACGTCGTGGTCGTAAATCGTACTAAAAGTAAAAATCACGCCGCCGGAATTATAGCAGCTGTCGTGGTCGACTTCCGGGCTGCCGATGTCGCCGGAATTGGCGGCGTAATCGGTTTTGGAAGTTAAATATGGATTATTACCTTGCTGGTCGTCGCCGATGACTTCACGGGTGAGGGAGCGGTAAAGCTCGGGTTTTCGGCGGCTCGGGCAGTAAAAAAACGGCACTGGGGTTTTGCACCGCTCCAGCAGGCCGGCATTTTTGACGTTTCCGATACCCACGAAGTCGGCGATGCAGAAGGGCCAGCCGCCTCGCTGGGCTGCGGAAGTTACGCCGCCGATCTGCCCGGCCGTCCCACGATTCACGTCGCCGATATGCCGGTAATCCTCCCCGCCGGTGGGAAAACGTCCGTTATTGGCGGTGTTATGCGTCAACATGCCCCGCGAGAGGTTCATGAGATGCGTCTTACACGTCATCTGTCGAGCCGTTTCCCGCGCACTGTTAACCGCCGGCATGACCAACGACATCAGGATGCCGATGATCGTGATGACGATCAGCAACTCGACGAGTGTAAACCCCGTTTTTTTCGTCATGTGACAAGAAGATTTTTGAACCATAACAGCACTCCCCATTCCCCAATTCTGTGCTTATTGAACATTCTTTTTTCCCATCAAAAAAATAATGAGAAAATTTTTCACATACCTCTTTATTATATACTACACTCTATGCGGAATGGAGGGGCTTGGGAATACATTTTTTCAAAAAAAGTCGGCATTCTGTCAAAATTTCCGAAAAAAGGGGTGATTTTTGCTTTTTCACGCGGTGGTGATGTTATTTGCGACGAAAAATGCCGTAGATCCTTGCGCCACTGAGGAGTGGTTCGGCGAGCAAGAACACGTGTGTCGTTTTCAGTAAGCGGCGATGATGCAAGTGTTAAAATGCAAATAATCGTTAAAAATATCGCGAATTCTTTATTTTTCGCAGAAAACATGGGTTTTTTCTTAAGAAATAAACGCCAAGCCTTTTTTGTTGGGCTATGATAAGGGTGTAGTCGTAAAAGAGTTGACCTTTCGCTCTTTTTCTTGACAGACTGTGCCTGCGCGCAAGCCGGGCACCCAGGGATGTGGACTCAGAAACACTTCTAGAGTGAATTGTATGGAAACAAAAATCGAAAAAGAACCGATTCAAGCAGAAAACCTTGCGCATTTTCCGGGGGCAAGGATGGTTACGTTGACGGTGTATGGACTGTGCCTTCTGCCGGTGTTTTTCTGCGCGAAGTATGTTTATCAAAATTGGCCAGCCCCGCCTGCTCCGGCGCCGCAAAAGAAGCCCAGCGGCCTCAGCGATCATGTATTTTACCCGCCCGGATGGGAATTTCTGAATCCGGAATACCCGGAGTATACGGATTTCGGTGGCCGGATTCCCGGCATCCAGCGTCTGGCGGAAGCGGCGCCGCCGCAGCCCTCGGAGGTTCAGCGGGATGAAAATGAACAAAAAATAATGAAGCGCGAGCCGATTCGGTATTTCGTGGCGAAATTTCCGGTGGACGTTACAAACACGCCATCCGCGCCGGGACTGCGGAGGCGCTCGCCGCTGATAAAGATTTATGAGCGGAATCAGGACGCGGATGCCGGGAGCAGCGCGTGGACGCAAAACACGCAGAAGCCGATTCTGGAGGTGCTGCCACCGCCCAAAATGGATGGGGATGCACCCTGCGACGCAGCCGTTTCACCGCCCGTTGGTAGCCGTGCGGATGGCGTTTCGGATCATGAAGCGTTATTGCGCCACATCGAGCGTCTGGAAATGCCACAGTCGGATTTCGGGGCGACGTCCGAAGATTCCATCCTGGTAGAAAAAACACCGCCAGCCTCCGGGCATGATCCGCCGTACCTGGCCGACAGCGTGGAAATTCTGCGGAAATTCAATTTGCACGCGAAAAACCGGCTGGATCGACTCGAAGAGGAGTACCACGATTATTACTGCATTCTTTATAAATGGGATCAGACGAACCTCGTCAGCCGGCAGCGTGACGTGATGCACCTGTTTTTGCGGGAAGAGCCGTTCAGCGTTTATGTGCGTTACGAATACCCTGAGAAAAATCGTAACCGCGAGTTTATTTTTTGGGAAGGCCATTACGAAAACACGATCATCGTGAACACCGGAGACGCGTTCAATCATCGCACGCTGCTGCTTTCACGCGACTCGGCGGCAATTCAAAACAGCGCCACGCATGGGGTGACGGAGCTGGGATTTCGTGAACTTTTGAAACAGTTAATCGAGATTTCTGACCAGAAAGAAGTGCTCGAGGACGCGAAATTACGGTATTACGGAAACGCCTGGGTGGGTGACCGCGCGTGTTACGCCCTGGAAGTGACGTTCCTGGAAAAGCGTCCGGAGCTGACGTTCTGCCGGATGGAAGTGATGGTGGATAAGGAGTTGGATCTGCCCGTGCGGGTGGCGATGTACGACTGGAGCAGCACGCCGGGCGTCCCGGGAGAGATTCTGGAGGAGTATATTTATGTGATTAAGGGCATAAATATCGGCCTGGAGGATATCGACTTCTGTTACCTGAACAGTCATTACGGATTCCGGGAGTTCGTGCCGCGGCTTTCCCAGCGTGAAAAGGATTTTATGAAGGCGGTTCTTGAAGATTATATGAAAAAGAGGTAAAACAGAGAAAAGCGGGGAAGTTTTCCGCGTTTTTCATCACCTGAAAACGACAAAAATCACCACAGAGAGCACGGAGATCACAGAGAAAAAGGAATGATAAAAATTTTTCTCTGTGTTTTCTGTGCTCTCGGTGGTGAATAAAAAAGCAGGTTATGCGTGGATTATTTTTTGGAAAGAGCAGTTATAATCACAGAGGTGTCCCATGAATGATCATCCGGAACTTTGCGAACATCTCATAAAATATCAGCCGGCTCATCTGCGCGAGCATCTGGAAGCGCTTGCGCCGCCGCAGCGGGAGAAGCTGCTGGAGAGTTTAAGCAGGGTGAACTTTCCGCTGATGGGTGCGCTTTTTCAGGAGTATAAAAAGCAGTCGGCCGCGGAGGGCGGCCCGTGTCCGGACGTGGCGCCGCTGGATGCACAGGACAGCGTTTCCCTGAACACCGCGGGGGGTGTGGAGAATGAAGAAGCGTTTCGTCTGGGAGCGGATTATCTTGCGGCGGGACGGCTGGCGGTGGTGCTGCTGGCTGGCGGCGTGGGGTCGCGCCTGAATTTTTCGCTGCCGAAAGGGATGTTTCCGATTACGCCCGTGGCGGGGCGGACGCTTTTTGAGGTGCATTTCGAGAAAATCCGTCTTTTACAGCAGAAGCACGCGGTGGCGCTGCGGGTGTATGTGATGACCAGCCGGGCCACACACGAGGAAACGCAGAAGTATTTGGCCGAGAATGATTATTTCGGTTTTCCGGCGGAGCGCGTGATGGTGTTTCAGCAGGGGGAAATGCCGGCTTTTTCGCAGGACACCGGGGAGATTTTTCTGGAGACGGAAACGGACGTATATTTCGGACCGGACGGACACGGTGGGCTGCTGACGGCGCTGGAGCGCAGCGGATCGCTGGCGGACATGGAAGATCACGGCGTGGAGGCCATTTTCACATTTCACGTGGATAATCCGCTGGTGCCCGTGGCGGAGCCAGAGCTGTTGGGGCATCACCTGATGGCGGAGAGTGAAATGTCGCTGGTCGTGGTGGAGAAGGATTTCCCACAGGAGCGCGTGGGGAATGTCGTGCGGCGGCGGGACGGTGAAGATGGTATTTTTATCGTGGAGTACATGGATTTTCCTGATCATCTGGCGGGGGAGCGGGCCGTGGATGGGCGGCTGAAATACTGGGCCGGGAGTATCGGCATCCATATCATTGACCTGGCGCTGGTGCGGCGGATGCTGGAAAAACTCGCGAAGAATCCGCTGGGCATTCCGTGGCATTTTCCGCTGAAAAAGATGAGCACGCACGGAGGAAGCGTGTGGGCGATTAAGCCGGAACGGTTTCTTTTTGACATCCTGCCATACGCGAGGTTTCCGCTGGTGCTGGCCGTGGACCGCGAGGAGGTTTTTGCCACGCTTAAAGATGACGCGGAAGTGGTGATGGCCCAGCTTTCGGCGCTTTATAAAAAATGGCTCCGCAGCGCCGGGGCACATTTTTCGCCGGACGCGGTGGTGGAAATCACGCCGACGTTCGCCCGGAATGAGCAGGAACTCCGCGCCCGTATTCTCCCGGGAACGGTGCTGGAGGGAGAGAAAATTCTGCTTTAAAGCATGAGCCGCGGGCGGCGTGAGATGCAAAAAACAGCAACCGGGAACGAAACGCAACAAGAGTGACCGGATAGAAGTGGGAAAAAATCCCGCGATTCTATCCGGTCACTTCGTTACACTCCGTTCCCGGCTGCTGTTTTTTGTGAGTAAATGAATGGGATGGATGTGCTGCGGTATTACACGCTTTCCACATACTCGGGGACGCGTGTTTCCGCTTCCGGAGAAATCGTGTAAAGCGGCTCCGACGCCGGCTTCTTCTCGCCCACAGTGACGGCGGCTTCATAAAACGGACGCGCGGTCACATGCGGCGGCACGAACTCCACCACCGGCAGCGCGGAATCCGCCACGTGCTCATTCCGCTCATAAAACGTCGGCGGGTCATAAACCCAGTCATTCGCTAGGCGTTTTTCTTCCGCGCGCACCTTGAATCCGAGGTAAATCGGGCCGATCAGCCCCATCAGGCGGGCTTTCCAGCCGAATGCCGCGTAAATCTTGTCCAGCAGCTCGCCGGCCCAGCGCGAAACCGTCGGATTACTCTTACGAAAATGACTTTTCGCATACGCCACCAGCGGTGCGTAAGAACTGATCATGGGGATGGCTTCCCAGGCATAACGCCGCTGCACGCGGGTGCTGGGGTGATGGCGGTGCTTCAGGTATCCCATGAGCGTGGTCTCCACCACCCGGACGGTGCTGGGGCCGTTCTGCTGGAAATCATACTCGAAAGCGCCCTGGAGCATGGCGGTTTCCGCGCCGTCCGGAATGCTGGGGTGGCGATAATTGAATTTATACTGGCCGTGCGTGTCCGCGTAATCCACTTCCTCCACCGATTTCATTTTCCCCGCGGCGGTCAGCTCCCGGTAAAGCGGCGTGCCGTTCACGGGCGTGTAAAGCATAAACTGATGAAAGTCCGTATTATAAGACGCGGCATACGCATGCACCTCGTGGATGTTCTCCACCGTGTGCGTTTCCAGCCCGATGATCGAGGAGCCCATGATTTTAATGCCGTTCTCACGCATTTCGCGCACGAGCTGATGGACGTCCGTGCCGTTCAGTTTATTATACTGGCTGTCTTTCCCCTCCAGGCCCATCCAGACCCACGAAATGCCCAGCCGCACGAGCTGGTCCATGGTGTACTGTCGCAGGGCGTTCGCGGAGCTGAAGACATAAAACGCCCACGCTTTATCATGCTTTTCCATGAATTCCAGGAGCTCCAGGGCGCGTTTTTTGTGCAGCAGGAAGTTTTCGTCCATGATGAAGAAGGCCTGCACGCCGAGATTCTTTTCCAGGTCGCACATGATGTGGAAAAGCTCTTCCCCGGACTCGAAATAATTGACGAATTTCCCTTTTCCGCCAAACATCGCGCTGGTGGCACAGAAATTACAGCCCAGCGGACACCCCAAAGACGGAATCACCGTAGCGGCCATCCGCGACGCTTCTTCCTCCACTTTCAGGCCCACGTTGCGCGTGCCGAAACCGGAAATGATACGCGGGTGACGTAGCGGACGCGCCATGTCATCCCCCAGATACTCGCGCCACCAGCGGACGCCTTCTCCCTTGGCCGCCAGATCGTAATCCACATCCGTCAGGCAGTCGTCGCCGTTCGTGATGTGCCCGCCGACGACGATCGTCGCTTCCGGCTGATATTCCCGGATCAGACGGCACATTTCCTTCACCTTCCCCTTATTCGGGAGGATGGCGGAGATGCCGATGACGTCATATTTGACGGTTTTCAGCTCTTCGATGAAACGGTCGCGGGACGGATAGTCCAGCACCGTACACGGCGCGGCGATGTTCGTCTGGATGAACATCAGGCCCCAGGAACGGTGGAACATCCGTAGCGAAAACGCACCCTGTTCCCGCGTCACCTGGTTATGGTATAATTCCATGGGATTCATTTTCCGGCTGCCGAATTCGTCATCCACGGCATACGGCCCGAACACGCTCGAGAGCAGGATTTTCGTCTGCCTGCCGTGCGGATGCCGGAGCAGTTTCCGCGAGCACGGCGTGACCATTTCCGGTGAGTGATTCAGCGTGTATTTATTCGGTAAATGCATTTTTGACACCTTTTTATTCGGAACAGTTGAGTTTCTCCACTTGTCCGCCGATTGCCCTTCGGGAAATACGGCTCGTGGTATGGCTATGAACGGAAATTGTAAAGTTGTGAGGTGAAAATTTTTGGTGAAAACAGGAGTACTCCGGGCGGTGGTGCCAGCTTGCGCCATGATGCTCGCCGCCCGCGAGTGATAATAATTCTCTTATTATACTTGTTTTTCGGGTATTTCGCGGTGGCTGGAAGGCGGTTTAATGTTAATTCGGCGTAATACTTGCGGCGTTTTGGGGCGGTGGTTGGCGAGAAATGTAAACGAAATGTAAATAATGTGTTCGGAAACCCTGGGTTAACCGGTGAATTTAGAATAGATATCACTTTATCGTTAGCCTAGAGCAGTTACCGAGTTAATATATTCACGAAACAGCAGCCGGGAGCGCAGCGGAACGCAGTGACGCGAAGAGACCGGATCGAAGTGGTAAGAATCCCGATGATACTATCCGGTTTCTGCGCGTCATTGCATCCCGCGGCGCTCCCGGCTGCTGTTTCGTGTGAGTCAATTAATTTGATAGATGCTCTAGAAAAGAGATTCATTACAGAAGCGTGCTGCATTTTGACATGGCGTGAGCATTTTTTAATAGAAGACCATTCGCCATCAGAAAAATGGCATTTTTTGGTGAAATATCTTTGCGACTTCGCGTCTTTGCGTGCAAAAAAGCAGCGGGAGATCGCGTCCCGTCATGTCAGGCGGAATTTTGGGACGGCGCTAAGAACGTATTTATCAGATGAGCCGGTTTTCAGACAGGATGAAGCCGCGCGAATTTTAAAATTCACGTCATTTTCCGCACTTCACGCACTGATTCCGCTGATTTCCGAAACCGCAGGAGCCACATATGACGGCGGGGATGCCGGAGCCACCGATCCATTTCCCGCATTTCACGCAGTCGTTTTTCTTGTTTCCGAAACCGCAGGAGTTGCAGAGGTAGGCTGGGAAGCTGCTGCTGCCGACCCATTTCCCGCATTTCACGCAATCATTTTTTTTGTTTCCGAAGCCGCACGAATTGCAGTACATGGCCCGGACTGTGGGCGCTGCGGGGGCTTCTTGCGCAGTAACGAAAAACACGCCCGGCAGCGCGAAAACCACAAAAAGGCTCGCCGCGAGGATGATGAGGATGCGTTTTTTCATTTTTGCCTCCGTGTTATTTCATGCTCAGCGCCACGTCTTTCGCCCAGTATGTCAGCAGAATTCCCGCGCCGGCGCGAATCATGCTGGTGAGTGTCTCCATCATGACGGTTTTTTCGTCGAGCCAGCCGCGCTGGGCGGCCGCCTTAATCATGCTGTACTCGCCGGAAACGTTATAAGCGGCCAGGGGCACGCCGGGGAAGCGGTCCGCGACCAGCCGGATGATGTCGAGGTACGCCAGGGCTGGCTTCACCATCACCATGTCTGCACCCTCCGCCAGATCCAGGGCCGTTTCCCGCAGGGCCGTTTCCGCAGCTGCCGCAGGGTCCATCTGGTACGTCCGACGGTCCCCGAAACTCGGCGTACTCTCCGCTGCGTCCCGAAATGGTCCGTAAAACCCGCCGGCATACTTCACCGCGTAACTCATAATCGGCAGGTGCTCGAAACCCGCCCCGTCCAGCGCCCGCCGCATGGCGCCGATCATGCCGTCCATCATACCACTGGGCGCAATCATGTCCGCACCGGCCTGGGCGTGAATGAGTGTCTGCCGCGCCAGCATTTCCAGCGTGGCATCATTATCCACATCCGTCCGCCCGCCGATTTCCCGCAGGCAACCGCAGTGGCCGTGGCTGGTAAACTCGCAGAAACACAGGTCCGTCATGCATAGCAGGCCGGGAGCATTCTCTTTCGCCGTCCGCACGGCCCGCGCGATGATGCCGTCCGAGCTCAGCGCGTCCGAGCCGATTTCGTCTTTTTTAGCCGGAATACCGAAAAGAATGACGCCGCCCAGCCCCAGCGCCTCCGCCTCCCGCACCTCCTCCGCCAGCACATCCGGCGACATCTGATACACCCCCGGCATGGACGCGATTTCCTGCTTCACCCCCGTGCCCTCTCGCACGAAAAGCGGCAGAACCAGCCGTCCCGGGTGCAGCCGGTACTCCTGCACGAGGTTCCGGACCAGCGGGTTATAACGCAGTCGGCGCATGCGGGTCTGCGGGAATTGCGGCGAGGGATATTCCATTTTCTGTCCTTCCGGTTTCATTTTTGCGAGTTATTTTCTCCATTTTCCGCTTCCATTTAATATATCCGATTTTCCGCGCCGTGGCGAGAGGGGCGGGAAATGAACGCCGGTGTGTGCCCATCATCTCACATTGTCCCCTGTCCATTGTCAATCGTCCATTGTGCGAATTCCCGCACCGCTTCCACCGGGTCGGTGAGCCCCAGCCGCATGGCGGGGAGGTAATGCGAATCATGGGCGTTATGCATTACGGTCAGGGCGTTGAGCTTCCATTTCCAGAGATTTTCCGGCAGGACGTACCAGAATTTTCGCCCGAGCGTGGCGGCGATTTCGTCGTAGCTCATTTCCATGATCCGTTCGGGGCGCATCATGGGTAGCAGCTCGGCCAGGCCGGGGAATGCCTCGCCGCCGGGCCAGCGTCTGTGGTTAAATGGGCACGCATCCTGGCACGCGTCGCAGCCGTAAAGATGCTGACCGATCTGCTCCACCATCGTCGCTGTGGGCATGCCCAGCCCCGGGACATTCGCCGAAAGTGACGTCTGAAAACTCACACAACTCGCCAGAATCATCGTATTCGGGCCCCGCAGTGACTTCGTCGGGCACGCGTCCTGGCATTTCGTGCACCCCGGCGGGCATGGTTTCGCCTTCATTTCCTGCACCCATTCCAGCGCGCGGTCGATGAGAAAGCCCTCGATGAAAACATAAGATCCGTTGGGGGTATAAAAAAAATTGTTTCGTCGCACCGTTCCCAGCCCGGCCTTCTCCGCCGCCCATCGGAGGCCCGTAAGGCCGAACTTCGGCTCGTCGGCATGCTGAATTCCCAGCGTGTCGAGGTGCGCACGCATCTGCTCGCGGCGGTGAAACCCCGGCGACTGTTCATCGAGTCGCTCATCGAAAAGGTATGCCTTCGCGAAACTGTCGCCCAAAACCGGCGGCACATCGTAGCCAGAATAGCGGTTGATCAGCACGAGGATCGCCTTCGCCCACGGAAAATTCGTCTGCGGGTGGGCCAATTCACGGAATTTCCCGAATTGTTCCTCGCCTTTCGGCACGCTGGCGATCCGCTGATTCACTTTTTCCTCGAAATCGGCCATCGCCGCCACGGGAATAATGCCGCAGTTTTCGTACCCAAGTTTGAGTGCTTTTTCACGGATGGTTTGTGCGATTTGCGGCATCTTTTCTCCTTTGCATGCATATGCATGTATATGCTGAAAAAATTATTTTTGAATTTCCGTTGCCTGGTCGAGAAGGTCGAATAAAATATCAATGTTCGACATTTCGATGATCCGTTCCATTTTCGATTGTGCCTGCGCCCACATCGGCTGGGCTTCGCGGAGTTTTTCTGTTCCGATGTCTGTCAGTGTAAGTACTTTTTTTCTCGCATCGCGGGAGGGCGGGATGCGGGATATCAGGCCCATTTTGCATAAAATATTGACCGCCCGGGTAGCCGTCGACTGATCCATGGCCAGCATCTCGCCGAGCTCGGTGACGGCGATGTACTTAAAATGGGCGATGTGCATGAGCATGGCATATTGCGTGCCGCGAATGCCCGCCGGTTGCAGGCACCGATCGTAAAACTGTGAAACCACTCGACTGGCCTTACGCAGCCGCAGGCAGACACATCGGGAACCGTTTCTGGAAATTTTATTTGCATGCATATGCATATAATAAACAAAACGGCAAGATCTGTCAATGGGTGAGGGGTACAATGAAAAACGTCCATTTGACGCCTCTTAATCTTGCCTTTTGGGCCGTGACCAGTGGGCCACCCTATACCCTACACCTGCCGCCGCCCCCGTCCTTGACGATTCCCGCATTCTGTGATAATATAGACACTCCCGTATGTACGGCGCATGGGGGATTTTGTAGTTGTAGCCGATTAAAAATAACGTCGGTAGGGGCGCCTCGAGCGGCGATGGTCGCGGGAAAGGGCTTCAGGCCGATGTGCACATGAAAGGATTTTTTCCATGGCAAGTATTCTCATTCAGGATTTGATCGATGCCGGCGTGCATTACGGCCACCGTGCCAGCCGCTGGAACCCCAAGATGCGTCCGTATATTTTCGGTCGCCGGGGCAAGATTCACGTGATCAACGTGCGTGAAACCGTCCGCGGCATGCTGCGTGCGCGCAAGTATCTCATGCAGGTCGTGCAGGACGACAAAAATCTGGTGCTGTTCGTGGGCACGAAGCGTCAGGCGACGGACACGATTCAGCGTCAGGGCGAGCGGTGTGAGATGCCGTTCGTGGGCGAACGCTGGCTGGGTGGTACGCTGACGAACTTCAAAACGATTCACGACCGTCTGAAGAGGCTCGTAGAACTGGAAACGCTGCGTGCCAGCGACGAATTCGCGATGTATTCCAAGAAAATGCAGTCTTCGTTGAACCGCGAATACCGGAAGATGTACCGGAACCTCAACGGGTTGCGGACGCTTGACCGCATTCCGGAAGTGCTGGTCGTGGTGGACCCGAAAAAAGAAAAGAACGCCATCAAAGAGGCCCAGAAGATGGGCGTGACGACGATCGCGCTGATCGACACGAACTCCGATCCGGACGAAGTCGATCTCCCGATTCCGGGCAACGACGACAGCATCCGCTCGATCGAGCTGGTGATCAGCTACCTGGCCGACTCCGTGCTGCTGGGCAAGGGCAAGAGCATCGAGCAGGGCAAGTCCGACGATGTCAGCGCGGCGGAATAAGAGAAATGGTTAATTGTTAATGGTGAATGACGCAAGCGGTTGGTCATGCCGTCCGTGCAGATTATAATTTACCATTAACCATTCACAATTAACCATTTTTTCTGGCTATTTCATATAAGTACAATACTAAATTTTAATATAACCAAAGGAAGCATAAAGATGGCTGAAATTACTGCTGCCGCCGTGAAGGCGTTTCGTGAGAAGACGGGTCTGCCGATGATGGATTGCAAGCGTGCGTTGTCGGAAGCCAACGGCGACGAAGACGTGGCAATGGAAATCCTTCGCAAGAAGGGCTTGGCGAAAATGTCGGAGAAGATGGGCGAGCGGAGCACGGAAGAGGGCACGATCGCGATCGTCAGGACGGACAAGGGCACGGCGATCATCGAGCTGCTGTGCGAGAGCGCTCCTGTGGCGACGAATCCTGATTTCCAGCAGTTGGCGAACGACATCGCGCTGACGGTGGCCAATAACGCCGAGTTCGCGACGGTCGAAGAGCTGATGGCCCAGCCGTCTCCCAGCAAGCCGGGGCAGACGCTCCAGGGCCAGCTGGAAGACCTGTTCAACCGCATCCGCGAAGTGTTCCGCGTGAGCCGTTTCAAGAAGTATACGGAAAAAGTTTCGACGTACCTGCACCACGACAAAAAGGTGGGCGTGCTTCTTCTTCTGGAAGAGGGGACGGACGAAGCGGGCCGCGACATTTGTATGCACATTGCCGCGATGCGTCCGGAGGGGCTGTCGGATGCGGATATCGCCGCGGAAGTGATCGACAACGAGATGCGCATTCAGCGCGAGCTGATGGATGCCGACCCGGCGAACGCCAAAAAGCCCGAAGAGATCAAAGAGAAAATCCTCAAAGGCAAAATCGCGTCCTTCCTCGCCCAGAAATGCCTGCTTTCCCAGGAATTCGTGAAGGATTCCTCGAAGAAAGTCGGCGAGTACGCGGACGAAGCCGGCCTGAAAATCAAAGGCTTCGTGCACTGGATGCTTGGCAAATAAGGAGAACGGGTGAGTAGGTGAATAGGTGAGCAGGAATGTTCCCACCTACTCACCTATTCACGCATTCACCTGTTCACTTTTTTCCATTTCGCTTGACTTAACGGAGAATAAAACATGGCCACTCCCGCCTACGAACGCGTCATATTAAAGATTTCCGGAGAAGGCTTTGCGCCGGAGGGCGGCCGAGGGCTGGCGATGGACGCGATTGTGCACATCGCCCAGCAGGTGCGGGAAGCGCAAGAGAGCGGCACGCAGATCGCGCTGGTGCTCGGCGGTGGAAACATCCTGCGAGGCGCCCAGTTCATGACGCAGGGCACGCACATCCGCGAAGCGACGGCGCATTACATGGGCATGTTGGCCACGGTGATGAACGCGCTGGCGATGCAGGACGCGCTGGAATCGCTGGGGTGCCCCACCCGCGTGATGACGGCCATTAAAATGGACGGCGTCGCCGAGCCATACATTCGTCGCCGGGCGCTGCGGCATCTGGAAAAAGGCCGGGTGGTGATCCTGGCGGCAGGGACGGGCAGCCCGTTCGTTACGACCGACACCGCGGCGGCGCAGCGGGCGCTGGAGCTGGACGCGTCCATCCTGCTGAAGGCCACGCGGGTCGACGGCGTGTATTCCAGCGATCCGGAAAAAGACCCCAACGCGATTTTTTATTCCCGCCTGACGTACGATGACGTGTTTGCCCAGCATCTGCGGGTGATGGATTTGGAAGCGATTTCGAAGTGCCGGGATTATGAAATGCCCATCCGCGTGTTCAATTTCAAGAAGGAAGGCAACATTC
>JAVBLI010000043.1:0-17700 GCA_031553595.1 Thermoguttaceae bacterium
TCAATTTCAAGAAGGAAGGCAACATTCAGCTTGCCGTCCGCGGCGAGGATGTCGGCACGCTCATCGGCCGCGACGCTTGAAGCGTGAATGGGTGAGCAGGTGAATCGGTTTTTTTCACCTGTTCACCCATTCACCTACTCACCTGTTCACCATTTTCGACGAAGGAGAAAATCATGACGGTTGACGATATTTTACTGGACGTGGAAGAGCGTATGGAGAAAGCAGTGGCGCGGCTGAAGACGAATTTGGCGGGCATTCGGACGGGGCGCGCGAACCCCGGGCTGGTGGATTCGCTGAAGGTGGATGCGTACGGTTCGCAGATGCCCATGAAGCAGTTGGCCAGCGTCGCGTGCCCGGAGCCGATGCAGATCGTCATTCGCCCGTTCGACCCCACGACGATGAAGGACATCGAGAAGGCGATCATTGCCAGCGACCTGGGATTTACGCCGCAGAACGACGGAAAAGTCATTCGTCTGAACATCCCGGCCATGTCCGCCGAGACGCGGAAAAAGTTGGTCGCACGTATTCGTGAGCTGACCGAAGAGGCGAAAGTCTCGCTGCGGAACATTCGTCGCGACGGCATGAAAAACGCGGAAAAAGGCGAGAAAGACAAGTTGTTTTCGGAAAACGATCGCGACGCGGCTCAGGAAGAAATCCAAAACCTGATTAAAAAATACGAAAAAGACGTCGACGACCTTTCCAAAAACCGCGAAAAAGACGTGATGGAAGATTAACGGCGGCGCCACTAAAAATGAGGAATGAGAAATAAAAGAATGAGGAATTTCGCAAGCGTTCTTCAAACATTTCTCATTTCTCATTCCTAATTCCTAATTTCCCTATCCCCAACCTTTGCCATGTCCGATCAAAGCAGCAGTTGGCAACAATACCTGAACCTGACCAAGCGCGGCGTTCCCGAGGGGCTCTGGATTCGCTGCCCCGGATGTCAGGCGACGATTTTCCGTAAAGAAGCCGAGAAGCGCATGGGGGTGTGTCCCGAGTGCGATCATCATTTTTACGTCTCCGCCCGCGCGCGGGTCGAGCAGCTGCTGGACGAAAAAACGTTTGAGGAGTGGGACGCGGATTTAACGTCGCTGGATCCGCTGGCGTTTTTCGATCAGAAGTCGTATAAAGACCGGGTTGTGTCGGAGCAGAAGCGGACGCAATTGAAAGACGCGATCATTTCCGGCACGGGCATGATCCGCGCCCGGCGTGTGGTGGTGGGGATTACGGACAGCGCCTTCATGATGGGCAGCATGGGTGGCGTTTTGGGCGAAAAGCTCACGCGGGCGATCGAGCGGGCCACGGAGAAAGACCTGCCGCTGATCATCGTCAGTTCGTCCGGCGGCGGCGCCCGCATGCAGGAGGGGATTCTCTCGCTGATGCAGATGGCGAAAGTCTCCGCGGCCCTGGCCCGTTTCAGCGAAGCCGGCGGCCTGTACATTTCCGTGCTGGCGAATCCCACCATGGGTGGCGTGGCGGCGAGTTTCGCCTCCCTGGGAGACCTGACGTTCGCCGAGCCGAAAGCCCTGATCGGTTTTGCCGGCCCGCGAACCATTAAAGCCACCGTGCGGATCGAACTGCCGAAGGGTTTTCAGACCAGCGAATTCCTGCTTGAGCACGGATACGTCGACCGAATCGTCCATCGCCGCGACCTGAAAAGCGAAATCGCCCGCGCGATTGACTACTGCGGAAAATAGCAACAAGCGATAAGCCGCAAGTTTTAGGTTTTCCAGTTCCGCTGCCGGATTCCTCGGCCATCCCAATATCATCCCCTTACTTTTTTGTGACATGCTTGAAGCACTCTCCGCGAGCTTAAAGCTTATAGCTTGCGGCTTACAGCTTTACCGGAGGTAGTATTATGGGTTTTCTGGATTCCATCAAGAGCATGTTTTCCTCGCCCGAGAAGATGGACGTGCAGGGGCGTTTCGAGATTCTTCGCACGGCCATCTCCGGTACCATGTCCAGTTTTTACATGGTGAAGGAGCGTTCCAGCGGCAAAACCTTCGGCCTGAAAATCGTCGACATGAAAAAACTGGCCGAGGTAGAGGCCCGTTTTAAGGGTATGAAGAAGCCCACCGAGGGCGAGATCGCGCTGCAAATGGATCATCCGTACGTCATCAAAACGTATGAAGTCGGGCAGACGACGAAAGACCAGACGTATCTGCTGATGGAATATCTCGACGGCGGCGGCATGAACACCATTCTCTCCAGCACGCCCGAAAGACTCGATGGAAAGCGGCTGTATTATCTCAAGCAGGGTGCCGAGGCGCTGCGGTATGTGCACCAGAAGGGCTTCATTCACCGGGACATCTGCCCGCGAAACTTTATTCTTACCGCCGACCAGAAGACGATGAAACTGACGGATTTCGGCCTTTCCGTCCCTGCCACGCCGATGTTCATGCAGCCGGGGAACCGCACGGGTACGCCGAATTACATGGCCCCGGAGCTCGTGCGGCGAAAGCCTACCAACCAGCAGCTCGACGTCTTTTCTTTCGGCGTGACGGCTTATGAAATCATGACGGGCCACCTGCCGTGGGAAGCGGGAAAGGACGGCCGCGCGGCATTATCGCATGACACTGCCGCGCCGGATGTTACGCTACTGCAACCGCAGATTCACCCGATTCTCGCCCGGGCGATCAACCAGGCTATCCTGCCCGACACCGCCCAGCGGCTGAAAAGCATGGACCAGTTCATCCAGCTTGTCGGCAGCCTGAAAAGCGAAGATGCGTGAGCGTTTACAACTCGCGGCGGCCCACCCACTGGCGGGCGAGGATGCACACATACGCAACCACCGCCCCGGCGAACAGCCCGGCCAGCGTGTCACTGAAATAATGCGCCCCGATCGCCACGCGGTACATCATCAGCCATGCTAATAGCCCGTAAAACGTCCATCGCTGCTGCGGATACAGCCACGCCAGCACCGTCACCAGCGCAGCCGCCGCGATGGTGTGGCCCGATGGAAAACTCTGGGCCGCTTCCACTGAATTCTTGAATGGCGAAAACCCACCGAACGATTCCGTCATGGCCTTCTGAAAATCGAAAGCGAACGGCCGGTCGCGCACGATGCACTTTTTCAGCACATACCCCACACCCGCCGCGCCGACGACACTCCCCACCAGCAGCGACAGATTCCGCCAGCACCGCCCGCCCAGCGTCGCGCAAAGAAGAATCACGACGAACACGCCGATCTTATTTCCAAGAATTTCGATGCACGCGAAAACCTCCCGGATGTCTTCCGGCACGCCCGACACCACCTCCTCCACCGTCGGCGGACTCCAGTACCCCATGAATACCTGCATGTTTAAATCGCGGAAAAACAACGAGCACGGTTTATCCAAAAAATACACCGCCACGGGGATCATGGCCAGCACCAGCGCGAGAAAAAAGAGTCGGGTTTTCATGGGCTACCTTTCAAAAAAGGGAATGGGGGATGGGGTGTGGGGGATGGAAATTAAAAATGAAAAATAAGGAATAAGAAATTGTCGCAGACATGGCGGCGTTTATCCTCCATTCCCCACATCCACCGGCGGTGCTTACAGCCACAGCATCAGGCGGCCACCGAGCATGTCCGGCAATTTCGCCTGCACACACCGCCGAACCTGCTCCACGGTGCTGCGAGCCGTGAAGTGCGACGCGATGATCAGCTCATTTTCGAATTTCTCGCGCCGCTCGACTAAATCGTCCAGGTGGATGTGTCCATATTTGTGAATCTTATCCCGCCGGTGTTGCGGCTCAACGAACGTCAGCTCCATGATCAGCACTTCCGCCTGATAAAACTCCGGATGCCGATCCAGCCCCAGCGGGTTACTGTCCCCGAGGTACGCCACGCGCGGGAAACGCAATTCGTAATTTATTTCCACGCCCGACGCCTTCAAATCTCGGATTTCCGGTCCGGAAAGCGACAGAAATTCCGGCTTCAGCTTCTTCCGGCGGTTATAAACCACATACCCCAGCGACGGAATCCGGTGCTCCGTGGCCAGTGCCCGCACCAGCACCTCACGCCCCAGCTCCACCTCATCCCCGTCCTTCAAGCCGATCAGCTCGCACGGAAACTTTCCGCAGTCCAGCTGCGTCCAGATTTTCAGCAGTTTCGCCAATTTAT
This sequence comes from Thermoguttaceae bacterium, assembly GCA_031553595.1. Classification (GTDB taxonomy): domain Bacteria; phylum Planctomycetota; class Planctomycetia; order Pirellulales; family Thermoguttaceae; genus RGIG3701. The sequence goes on from JAVBLI010000043.1 coordinate 4,103, forward strand.
CCACAAACGCTTCGGGCAGAAAAATCTTCGGCGGCTCCATCTTCATCATCCGCCGCCGCGCGATGTAACTGGGCAGCATGGCCATGTGGTCCAGGTGCGTGTGCGAAAGAAACAGATTCCCCGTGCCCATGAACATCCACGGGTGCGCCCCGGCGTCAAACTCCACATTCAGCTCCCCGACCCGCCAGTACGTCTGCACTGCTGCGCGGGAATACCCTTCAATCGTGAGGTCTTTAAACGTGTGGCGCTTAATGGGGAGGTCGCGTACCATGTTTCGGGGGGATGGGTGATGGAGGATGGAGGGGAAATCCCCATTTTCCACTTTTTACTGCAGCTGTCAAGTGCGTTAACCCCAAAACCGCGAGATTCCGGACTCGCCAGCCTTTACACGGGAAGGTCGGCGTGATAAAATATTCTGTGCGGGCGATCAAGTATTTTGTGGGCACCATTTTTATGAGAATTTATACAGAAAGGGCAAATCATGGACGTTTTTGAAGCGTTTCGCAAGCGATTCAGTTACCGGGGGGATTTTGCGGACACGCCGGTGCCGCGAGAGGATTTACGGAAAATCGTGGATGCCGGACGGCTGGCCCCCACCGCGAGGAATTCGCAGCTGCCGACATTCGTCATCGTGGACGACCCGGCCATCATCCGCCAGATCGCGGAACTTTCGCCCCAGACGATGTTTCAGACCGCGAAAGCCGTCATCGCGTGCGTGGCTCAGCCGCAAATCATGCCGAACGGGTTCAGTTTTCATGCCGAGGACTGCGGCGCCGCCGTCACCCAGATGCTGCTGGCCGTTACCGCCCTGGGGTATGCCTCGGTGTGGGTGGAGGGCTTTTTGAAATCCGAAGAAAACGCCGCGAAAATAAATCGGCTGCTGAAAATCCCCGCCGGGAAGACCGTGTTTATACTGCTCCCGCTGGGCGTGCCGCTTTCAGACGGCCATCAGCCAGAAAAAATGCCGCTGGAAGCCCGCGCGAGCTTTAATACGTATGAAGTGTGACGCGTGAAATACAGCGGTAAGTTAAATTTTAACGATTTTATCAGTTTTAATCACGCTTTCGTCCTGTATGTCCGATAAAACAGACGGTTACGTAACTTTTAACGTCTTTTTGCGTCGAAATCCAGGCCATGGCACGAAAATTTCATTTCTTTTTTGTTTCTTTTTGCATTCTTTTTGCGGTGTTTTTCGGTTTCCCGAATTTTGCACACGCTCAAAATGCGGAAAATCCACCCGGCGGGGTCACGCTTTCTCCGGAAATGCTCGCACGGCTGGAGCAGTTGGAGGCGGAGAGTGCCGCGCTGCGCGGGGAGCTGACGGCTTTAAAAAAGCAGAATAAAACGCAAAACGCCAGTGCGAAAAACATAACCGCCACCCCGCTTCCGAAAACTGCGCCCCCGGAGCAGCAGTACATCACCCACGAAGAATTGGCCGCGGAAATTCAGAAGGAAGTCGAGCGAAATGCCTGGCGCAGCGGCGAGTTCCGCATTACGCCGTACGGCCGGGTGTGGGCGTCTCTGATCGGGGCCACTTCCCAGCACGCGCCGGAAGATACTGTCATGTGGATTCAGCCCGAGGACACGCACGGCCAGGACACCTGCATCCTCACGGCCCGGCGTTCGCGCGTTGGCCTCTGGATGGACGGCCCGGATCTCTGCTTCTGGGGCATGCCGGTGCATACGGGCGGAAAAGTGGAAATCGATTTCATGGGCGGCATTAACCCCACGCACAACAAGCCGGGCATCCTGTTGCGCGAAGTATACTGGAAGATGGAAAACGACGATTTTAAATTCCTCGTGGGGCAGACCGAGGACGTCATTTCGCCGCTCGTGCCGCACGCGCTGAATTATTCCCTGCAGTGGAACGCGGGAAATATCGGATATCGCCACCCGCAGGTACGGCTGGAGAGATACCATTATCTCAGCCGAAACATGAAGATGGAAGTGCAGATGTCCATCTCGCAATTTTCGGGCAGCGATTTTCCGAACATCGATTACGTCGCGAGTTTCCCCACGGTTCAGGCCCGCGTCGGGTGGGAGATTCAGCGCTGCTGGAATCCGCTTCCCGTGCGTTTCGGCATTTCCGGCCATTACGGCCAGCAGGGGTATGCGACGATCATCGGCGACCGCGAAATCGACTCGTGGTCCGTGAATGTGGACCTGTCGCTGCCCATCACCGAGCGTGTCGGCATCCAGGGCGAATTCTTCCACGGTCAGGGCCTGGCCAGTGTCGCCGGCGGAATTGAGCAGAGCCTGGATTATCGCGCGGTCGCCGCCAGCATGGGCACCTTGAAAAGCATTCACAGCACCGGCGGATGGGGCGAAATCTGGTGGGACATCACCGACTGCCTGCACTCCGCGGTGGGATACGGAATCGACGATCCGCTGGACTCCGACATGACCGTCTCGCGACGCTTGTCCAACTCCGTGCTTTACGTCAACCTCGTTTACGACCTCACGAAATACCTCCGCACGGGGATCGAATACAGCTATTGGACCACCAAATATCGGGATAACGGCACCGCGACCGCGTCTGTCATCGAGTGGACGTGGCAGTTTAACTTTTAGGGGATGGGCTGGCGTCTGACGCCACAAAGCAGCCGCCGGGAGCGGAGTGCTAGCGCAGAGGCCGGATAGAAGTGGGGAAGTTTTTTGCCATTCTATCCGGTCTCTGCGCGTCACTGCGTTCCGCTTCGCTCCCGGTTGCTGTTCTTGCGGATGCATCCATTCGATAACTGCGTCCCTCTTTCCTGCGCGGGTCTTGAATCGCGCCGCTTGGCGATGTATAATTGACATACGGTTCGCCGTTCTTTTGTTTTCACACGATCCCCATCCCCCACATCCTTTTTTCTCAGGAGCCCGCCATGACCATTTCCCGCAGAAATTTCCTCGCCGCCACGGGAGTCGTCGCGGCCGCCACGATCCTCAAGCCGGAATCCGTTTTCGGCTCCACCGCTAACTCCGCCCTGCGTTACGGCCTGCTGGGCTGCGGCGGGCGAGGCGAATTCATGACCGCCGTCTTCAGCCAGAATCCGAATTACCAGATCACCGCGGTGTGCGATTATTTCGAAGGCCGCGCGAAGAATTTGGCGGATAAATTTGCGCTTCCGGAAGAGCGGCGTTTTGCCGGGGCGCTTTCCAGTTATAAAGCGCTGCTGGACTGTGCGGACGTGGACGCCGTGGTGATCGAGTCGCCGCCGGGTTTCCATCCCGAACACGCGGCCGCGGCGGTCGATGCCGGAAAGCACGTGTTTCTCTCCAAGCCGATCGCGGTGGACGTGCCCGGAACGCTTACCGTGGAGGAATCCGGAAAGAAGGCCACCGAAAAAAATCTCGGCTTCATCATTGATTACCAGACCCGCGCCTGTCCGCTTTACCGCGAGGCGCTGAAACGGGTGCATGCGGGGGATATCGGCCAGCTGGTCAGCGTTTACGCGTTTTATCCCTGGGCAGGAGGCGGGCACGACACGGCCGTCAACACGCCCGAAGAGTATCTCATGAACTGGTATCAGGCCCTGGAGCTTTCGGGCGACTGCATCATCGAGCAGGATGTGCACGCGCTGGACGTCGCGACGTGGGTGCTGGACAGCTCGCCGCTTCACGCCTCCGGAACCTGCGGCCGGCGTACCCGCAAGCACGGCGACATTAACGACCATTTCGAAGTGGCATACGCCTTCCCCGGCGGCGTTACGCTGCAGTTCGCGTCCGTGAAATTCCTCCCCGGCGTGCGCGACGAAATCGTCTGCCGCGCTTACGGCACCGGCGGCGTGCTGGAAACCGATTATTTCGGCGAGGTCTGCATCCGCGGGCACAAGCCGTATGAGGGCGGTCGCACGAATAATCTTTATTGGATGGGGGCTGTAACGAACGCGAAAGAATTTTATGAAGCGATCGTCGCCGGCGACTTCCGGAACCCGACCGTCGCCCCGTCCATCCGCGCGAACCTTACCGGCATCCTCGGCCGGGACGCCGCCCGCAAAGGCGAAACCCTCACCTGGGACGCCATGCTCGCCGCGAATGAAAAGCTCGAGATCAAGACGGACGGACTAAAAAAATGAGGAATGAGGAGTTAGGAATGAGGAATGTTTGAAGTACGCTTGCGAAATTCCTCATTCCTTATTTCTCATTCCCCGCTGACGATGCCCAGCGTGCGGAGTTTTTCGAAACACTCGTCGCGCTCGCGGCAACGTTCGAGATCGCGCCACGAGTCGGCCTGCGCCGCCATGAATTGCACCATCGTCGCCGGCACTGCACCTATCCCGGCCAGCCGCGCAATCACGCCGCGGTCAAGTTTCGTCAGCGTCATCGCCTCCAGGTAATAATCCTCGAACGCCTCCCACGTCAGCGGGAACAGCGGCTTCACGATCTCCTCGCCCAGCGTCCGGGCGTATTCCCGAATCTCCAGCTGCGCGTGCGACTCCATGCGCAACATTAGAAAATGCAACAGGTTATGTAAATCCATCTTCCAGTACGCCTCAGTGTATGTCGACAGCGGCAAATCTTTCCTCGCCTGCTCGCGCGCGACGCCGGCCTGGATGCGTTCTTCGTAAAGATCGCGGGCCGACTGCTGAAAGGCGGCTTCTTTAGCGCTAAGTGCCTCGCCTGTTTCCGGCGGGCAAACGCCGTCGCTGCCCTGGCGGTTCTGGGCGGTTTGAAGGCGCCAGCCGCAGGGTTCCGTGGTCTGCATGCTGTCGATCGCGACGGAATACCGGGTGCTATACTCGTTGACGGACGCCGTGCGGTGGCGAATCCACTGCCGCCAGCAGTCCATGGGCACGCGCAGCAGGAATTTGATCTCCGCCATCTCGAAGGGGGTGGTGTGCCGATGCCGCAAGAGGTACCGGATGAGCGTTTTGTCGTCCGACACCTTTCGCGTGCCGTCCCCGTAACTGACGCGTGCCGCCTGCACGATCGCACGGTCGTCGCCCATGCAATCCACCAGGCACACAAACCCGTCATTCAAAACCGGAATTTTTTTCCACCGCAGTGTTTCCACCGCCTCGGCGTTACTGTTCATGTTCATTTTCCCACTGTTAACAAGCCGTCTTTCAGGACACGCAAAACGTAAAACCGAATTCTATCAGATACCGTGTAAAATGGTAGCCCGAATCGCATAAAAAAAGCTGAAAGGGACGCAAAGCCCCTCTCAGCAGATAAGCTGTATTTTCGCCGGTAATCTGAAATTACAGGCTCAGCGCCTCGACCGGACACGCGTCGATGCACGCGCCGCATTCCGAGCAATTGTCGTTGCACTTCGCTTTGTCATCCACCATTTCCAGGGCGCCGACCGGGCACGTGTCAATACATGCGCCGCAACCGATGCAAGCATCGCTAACTGTAACTGCCATTTTCTTACTCCTCGTCTACTACTTCTGTTTTTCTCAAAAGCCGCGACAGCGAAACCGTTCATTATCGCCGCTTCACGATATCTGTATTATACGGCATTAAAAAACCGCGACAAGACTTTTTGTTTTGACTTCTTGATTTTTTGGGATTATTTCCAAAAATATTCGTTAGTATAAACAGGACGGGCAAAATGGGCAATCAAACAGGGAAAACTAGGAGATTTAGGGCGTGCTAAATTGGATCCTTGTCATTCTTTCCAGGGGGCAGGTTACGTGCGCATAAAACAGCAGCCGGGAGCGGAGCGTTAGCGCAGAGACCGGATCGAAGTGGGAAAGATTCCAGCGCTTCTATCCGGTCTCTGCGCGTCACTACGTTCCGCTTCGCTCCCGGCTGCTGTTCTTGCCGAACATTTGATAACTGCGCTAGGTCAACTTCGGTCTGCCATGCATCTGCTCGACCGCCTGAAGTTTTTCTTCCTCGACCCGCATCATCCACGCATACGTCCTGCGAAACGCTTCGCGCATGGGCGTGGGCGTGTATCCCAACTCGCGTTTCGCTTTTTCGACGGAAAATACGCCGTCGGTGGAGAAAAGTCGCACCCAGCCGGGGGTGATGATGGGATAAATGTCGAACAGATTCGCGGCCAGTTGCAGGGAATGGGCGACGATCATGGGCCACATCAGCCAGAGTGGAAATTTGAACCCCTTTTGGCCGCGGAATTCGTCGACGAAATTATAAATGTCGCGCAGCGTGAGATTTTCATCGCTGCCGAGAATGTAGCGTTCGCCGAGCCGACCGCGCTCCATGGCCAGGATGTGCCCCTCTGCCACGTCTTCGGCCAGCACGTAATTTCCGAGGTTTCTGCCGAAATTAACGAGGAATGGAAATTTCCCGCTGCGGTAAAGATCCATCAGCACAATGACGGAATTTGATTCGCTGAGTTGGCCGGGCCCGAAAACCCGGGTGGGATTCACGACCACGGCGGGCAGATTCCGCGTCCGGTACCCGTCGAGCACTTCCCGCTCTGCGAGCAGTTTCGTGCGCTCATATTCGGTGAAGCAGCGGGCGGTAGGCCGGCCCATGGACTCATCCCCGACCTGGCCTTTTTTCGTCGTACCCAGCGTGACGATGGTGGAGGTGTGCACGAGCCGCTGGACAGCGAGTTTTTCACAAGCTTCGAGCACATTCCGCGTGCCGTCCACATTATAACGATCGAACATGCCCCGGTCACGGTGCCAGTTTTGGGCGTACGCGGCCAGGTGAAAGACGTAATCACAGCCACGCATCCCCCGCAGGATGGATTCCTTGTCGAGGATGTCGCCGCGAACGTATTCGAAATTCGGGTGCTCCCACGTTTCCGCCGAGGACACGATTCCGCCCGGGGGAAGTGTGGGGTGTTCCCGTCGGCCAAGGCCCCGCACCTGATAACCACGCGCCAGAAGCTTTTCCGTCAAAATCGTGCCGATGAATCCCGTCACCCCGGTGATAAAGATTTTTTTACGCGTTTCCATGATTATTTCCTGTTTTTAATCCAATGTCCATTCATACATATCAGGAAATCCGGACGGCCTGACCGAAGTGCACTGCCGTTCACACGGGGCATAATCCCTTACGCCTCTCTATAATATATTATACTTCGAAAACACAGAAAAGATGGCGTATTTTGCCAAGCCACGAGGTGTTATATGAGAAATAATCGATTTTTTCTGAAAACACGTCTGTTTTTGAAAAATATTTGATTTTATGTTGATTTATGCAGGGGTGATTTGCGAATTATTAGCATTATCATGAAAATCGGCATAAATTCTTTAATCATCTTTACGCGTTTTGGGTGATTTGGCAGGGAATTTAGTCCCTCGCGAAAACAAAAAAGGCTTAAATCCCATGCCGGATGGAATTTAAGCCTGTGTAGAATGCTCCGCGCTTTCACGGGCGGCGGAGCGATTTAATCGATCAGTTTACTCAGGGGCAACTCGATAATTCCGCTGGCGCCCACTTCCTTCAGCCGCGGAATCAGCATCCGCGCGGCGTCCAGCTTCACGATCGTCGCCACCGAGAGCCAATTTTCGTCGGAAAGCGGACTGATCGTCGGCTTCTGTAGCGCGGGCAGAATTTCCAGCACCTTCGCCTCCTGCGCCAGCGGCACGTTCATGATCAGATAAACCAGCCCCTCGGCCTGAATGGCACCCTGGAGCATCATCGCGATGTCCTGGATTTTCTGCTGTTTCCAGGGATCCTGCCAGGAATTTTTGTTCGCGATGAAGCGGGTCGTGCTTTGGAGCAGTTCGTCGACGATCCGCAAATTGTTGGCCCGTAGCGAACTGCCGGTTTCGGTCACCTCGACGATCGCGTCCGCCAGCCGCGGCGGCTTCACTTCCGTCGCGCCCCAGCTAAACTCCACTTTCGCCTTCACGCCGTGCTTGGCCAGGTAATTTTTCGTCAGCTCCACGACTTCCGTCGCGATCCGCTTGCCCTCCAGGTCCTTCACCGTCTCCACCGGTGAGTCGTTCGGCACACACAGCACCCAGCGCACCGGCCGACGGCTGACTTTCGAGAACATCAGCTCGCACACCTCGCGGACGTCGGCCCCGGTCTCCATGATCCAGTCCAGCCCCGTCAGCCCCGCGTCGAGCACGCCGTCCTCGACGTACCTCGCCATTTCCTGTGCCCGGATCGAGAGACACTCGATTTCCGGGTCGTCGATCGACGGATAATAACTCCGCGATTGAAACTTAATATTCCACCCGGCCTGCCGAAACAGCTCCGCCGTCGCGTCCTGCAAACTGCCCGCCGGGATGCCTAACTTTAATACGTTTTTTGATTCGCTCATTTGTTTTTCCTTTTGGAAGATGATTTGGATGGTTATCGTTTACTTTTTATAAACTTCTTTCGGGTCGAACACCCGCTCGCCGAAAATCTCGACGCCCGCGGGCGTGATTTTGCGGAAAAAGCAACTATGATAACCTTCGTGGCAGGCCGCCTTACCGATCTGCTCGACTTCCAGCAGAATCGCGTCGCGGTCGCAGTCGATGAAAATTGCTTTCACCAGCTGCACGTTACCACTTTCTTCTCCCTTCCGCCAGAGTTTCTGCCGGCTGCGGCTGAAATACACCGCCCGACCCGTTTCCAACGTCTCGTTATAACTTTCCTCGTTCATATATGCCAGCATCAGCACCGTGCCCGTCTCGGCATCCTGCGCGATGGCCGTCACCAGCCCGTCGCCCTTCGCGAAATCCGGGCGAATCGTTTCTTTTTTTTCCTCAGCCATGGGAATGACCTTTCTGAATTGCCTAAACTCCATACTTTGACAAAATAAAAATCTGAATACCGGATATAATAGCAGAAATCCTATTTTTCGGTATGGGGGGAGGCTTTTTTGAGCCCATCCGGCATTCAAAATTGATATGGCACAAGAACAGCAGCCGGGAATGGAGTGGAGCGCAATGACCGGATCGAAATGGGAATTCACTCACCGCTTCCAGAAACCTAGTTGGAATGGCCGAGCATTCCCCCGTTTCTATCCGGTCATTACGCTCCGCTCCTTTCCCGGCTGCTGTTTCTTGTTTACACGGGTTTTCAGGAAATTTCCCTGTGCTTTCTTGTTTTTTTTTTGTTTTCCCGTAAAATATGTGAGAGTGTCGACTGCTGAATGATGGAAAAAATTCAACAGTATTCCTACACCCTACACCCTACACCCTACCATGTCCGACTCCAACGAAAAAGAAACCACGGCGCCACGCGACTTTATCCGGAAAATCATCGACGAGGAGTTGGCGTCCGGGAAGCACACCGGCGTCATTACGCGTTTTCCGCCGGAGCCGAACGGGTATTTGCACATCGGCCACGCGAAATCGATTTGTCTGAATTTCGGAATCGCGCAGCAGTATAAAGGCCGGTGCAATCTGCGTTTCGACGACACGAACCCCAGCAAGGAGGAGGACGAGTACGTCGAGTCGATCATGGAGGACATCCGCTGGCTGGGTTTCCGGTGGGACGAGCTGCATTACGCGTCCGACTATTTTCCGCAGCTTTACGACTGGGCGGTGGATCTGATCAAAAAGGGGCTGGCGTATGTCTGCGACCTCACGGGCGAGGAGACGCGGCAGTACCGTGGGACGCTCAACGCGCCGGGGAAAGACAGCCCGTACCGCAGCCGCGGTGTGGAGGAAAATCTTGACCTTTTCACACGGATGCGGGCCGGGGAATTTGCGGACGGCGCGCGGACGCTGCGGGCGAAGATCGACATGGCGTCCCCGAACATGAACATGCGCGACCCGGTGCTTTACCGCATCATGCGGGCCACGCACCACCGCACGGGCGATGAATGGTGCATTTACCCGATGTACGACTTTACCCACGGCCAGAGCGACTCGCTGGAGCGCATCACGCACTCGATCTGCACGCTGGAATTCGAAAATCACCGCCCACTTTACGATTGGTTCTGCGAAAAACTCGAAATTTACCACCCGCGGCAGATCGAATTCGCCCGGCTGAACCTCACGTACACCGTCATGAGCAAGCGGCTTTTGCTGCGTCTGGTGAACGAGCGGCGTGTCAGCGGGTGGGATGATCCGCGGATGCCGACGATCTGCGGAATTCGCCGCCGGGGGTACACGCCGGAGTCGATTCGCACGTTTTGCGAGAAGATCGGCGTTGCGAAAATGGACAGCACGGTGGATCTGGGGCTGCTGGAATTCTGTGTCCGCGAACATTTGAACGCCACCGCGCCGCGGGTGATGGCGGTGCTGCGTCCGCTGAAAGTCACGCTCACGAACTGGGAGCCCGGCCGGGTGGAGATGATCGAGGCCGTTAATAATCCCGAGCGCCCGGAAGACGGCACGCGGATGATTCCGTTCTCGGGCGAACTTTTCATCGAGCGGGACGATTTTATGGAGACGCCGCCGAAAGGGTTTTTCCGCCTCGCGCCGGGGCAGGAAGTCCGCCTGCGGTGGGGCTATTATATTAAGTGCGAAGAAGTGGTGAAGGACGCGGACGGAAATGTCACCGAGCTGCGCTGCACCGTGGATCCCGAGACGCGCGGCGGGCAGTCGCCCGACGGGCGGAAAGTGAAGGGCACAATCCACTGGGTTTCGTGTACCCACGCCATGGACGCGGAAGTCCGGCTTTACGACACGCTGCTGCCGGTGGCCAGTGCCGCGGAGCTGGACGGCGATTTCATGGATCATCTGAATCCGAATTCACTGGAAACGCTCGCCGGGTGTAAGCTCGAGCCGAGTCTTGCTGGCGTCGCGCCGGGATACCGCTGCCAGTTCGAGCGCCTGGGTTATTTCTGCTGCGACCCCGATTCCACTCCGGAAAAGAAGGTCTTTAACCGCACCGTGACGCTCAAAGACAGTTGGGCGAAAACGCAGAAGCGGGATTAGGGGTTTGTGGATTGTGGTTTGGGGGATACAGGCATCGCGCCGGATCACGCACAAAACATAATCACTCCCTATTTTCCACATCCCCATCAATCCACAAACCACAATCCACAAATCCCATGTCTGAAACCTTTACGCCTCAATCCATTCTCGGTCAGGACGGGCTCCTGGCGCGGCGGATGCCGGGGTACGAGGTGCGCACCGAGCAGGTCCGGATGGCGGATGATATCCTCGCGGCGTTTTTGGATAAGAAGCACCTGGTGGTGGAGGCCGGCACGGGCGTGGGAAAAAGTTACGGGTATCTCGTGCCGGCCATTCTCGGCACTTCGCAGGATTATCTGCTGCCCGTGAACCCGAAACTTCGCCCCGAGGAAGTCACCGCGAAAACGCCGAAACGCATGCAGCGGCCATACCGTCGGGTGGTGATCGCGACGCACACGATCAGTCTCCAGGAGCAGCTCATCCAGAAAGACCTGCCGTTTTTGAACAGCCTCCTGCCACTGGAGTTTTCGTTCGTGCTGGTCAAAGGCCGCTCGAATTACCTCTGCTGGCGGCGGTTTTTTAACGCCCAGCGGCATGCGCATTCCCTGTTCAGCAGTATGGAGGAGCTGGACGAGCTGGAACATCTGCACGCGTGGGGGCAGACCACCAAAGACGGCACGCTTTCGGACCTCGAGACGCGTCCGCTGCCACGCGTGTGGGAGGAGGTGTGCTGCGAGCAGGGGAATTGCGCGGGAAAAAAGTGCGAATATTATTCGAAATGTTTTTACCAAACCGCCCGGCGAAGAATCCATAACGCGCAGATTTTAGTGGTCAATCACGCCCTGTTTTTCAGCGATCTTGGTGTCCGTTCCCAGGGCGGAGCGATTCTGCCCGAGTATGATGTGGTGGTGTTCGATGAGGCGCATACGGTGGAGGCTGTGGCGGGTGATCATCTCGGCATTCAGGTCACGAACGGCCAGGTGGAGTATCTTCTGCGGCGGCTGTATAACGAGCGCACCGGCCGGGGCGTGCTGGCGCAGTATGATTTTCCTGAGGCGATCAAACTTGCGCGGCGGTGTTATGACGCAGCCGATGAATTTTTTGCGAACATCCAGCAGTGGTATGAGGCCACCATGCGCGAGTCCTCGCCGAAGACGCGCCCGGAGGAGTCGCCGCACTTCCGCCGCGCGATGGATGATGAGGATGAGTTTTCGGATGACGGGGAGGACACGCCGTATCCACGGGCGTCTGGAACGGTTAATACGCCGGGCATTTCTGGAAATCAGACGCCTCGCACCGGTTTTTCCGGCTCCCTGCGTGTGCGCCGGCCGGTGGATGTGCCGAACTCGCTGAGCTTCGCGCTTTCGCAGTTGGCGGGGTGTGTGCGGAATGATGCCGTGGCGCTGGAGAACGCGGAAGAGCGCATGGAGCTGGACGCGCTGGTCGAGCGGCTGCGGAATCTCGCCGCGAATCTGGACACCTGGCTGAAACAGTCGGCCCGCGATTTCGTCTACTGGATGGAATACGTTCCCGCGAATTTCACCCGTGGCCGGCGCCGCGCCGCGAAGTATGCGCTGTGCGCCTCGCCGATCGATGTGGGCCCGCTTTTACGCGAGCATCTTTATAACGAATCTGCCTCCGTCATCATGACCAGCGCGACGCTGGCCACCGGCAGTGCGTCCCAGCGAAAACCCGTGCGTCCACTTCCACCGATCACTCCCCAGCCGCGAGATTTATCCGAGTTACCCGGCATGCCCGGCCCTGAAAAAGCCGCCGCGAAAACAGACGTTTTCATCCCCGCCGACCCAGCTTTCGACTATTTTCGCCACCGCATCGGACTCACGCAGGCCCGTACCGAAGCGCTGGGCAGCCCCTTCGATTACGCCCATCAGGCGCGAATCGTCCTGCCGCAAAACATGCCGGATCCAGTGGCGCAGTCACACGATTTTGAGCGGCACCTGGCCGAGCGCATCTGCCGGTACGTGACCATGACGGACGGGCACGCGTTCGTGCTGTTTACCAGTTACGGCCTGCTGAACCGCATCGCGGCGGCGATTACGCCGTTCCTGACAGGCCGAAATCTTGCGCTTTTGAGTCAGGGGGAAGGCATGCCGAGAAGTCGGATGATTGAGCGGTTTAAGCAGAACCCACGCAGCGTGCTGCTGGGTGCCGATAGTTTTTGGCAGGGGGTGGATGTGCCGGGGGATGCGCTGCGAAACGTGATCATCACGAAACTGCCGTTCCGCGTGCCGGACCACCCGCTGACCGAGGCGCGGATGGACGCCATCAAGGCGCGAGGCGGGAATCCGTTTATGGAATTCCAGGTGCCGGACGCCGTCATCCGCCTGAAACAGGGCTTCGGACGCCTCATCCGCACGAAACAGGACACCGGCATGGTCGTCATCATGGACCCGCGAATCGAGACGAAATTTTACGGCAAAATGTTTTTGCAGGCCCTGCCGAACTGTGAAATTGTGAGGGATTAAGACGAGAAACAGCCCTGAAAAAAGATTTTCTTTCGCGCGATGAAAGTGCCAAAAAATGCTGGAAAACAGGCATTAAACCCACGTTTCCCGGCATGACCGAAACGAGGGAAATAAAAAAAATCTTAAAAATGCCCGCCCCCCTCTTGTAAAGTGCGGGGTTTGCGTTATAATCCTCTTTACCTTGACGGACGAAACAAGCCGCAGGGCACAACTCACCTCCGGGTGAGATCAAATCTTTGACAATATGGTGGAAGTAAATAACAACATGTGCACAAGAAGTGAGTGAAGTCATTTTGAGTGTGATATGGAGTGTGAGGAACGACGATGGTCGTGGGATGCAAGTCCGGCGACGGTTGTGGTTTTTCATCGCACAACGTGTCATAAGCAATGCGAAATGTGG
>JAVBLI010000050.1:0-17702 GCA_031553595.1 Thermoguttaceae bacterium
AATGACCGGATAGAAGTGGGAAAAAATCCGGCGGTTCTATCCGGTCATTGCGCTGCGCTTCATTCCCGGCTGCTGTTCTTGTGAGAAAATTAATGGTGCGGATGCTCTAAATCATCCCCCTCATTTTTAGCGAGCCGCGTAGTCCCGAATTTTATCGCGCCGTATGCCGCCAGGTACGCAGTGCCCGCGACGGCGATGTAAATCGTGAGCACGACCAGGCGGTAAAAATGCCGGTCTTCGCCGCCGGCCACCGCCAGCAGCGTCTGCATCCACGGCAAGAAACAGACGCCCGCCATCACCAGCGTGGCGGTGATACAGCGGAACGCTCGCAGCGCGATCAGTTTCCACGAAAGCCGTAACAGTCGGCGGTGCATGACGCTCAGCAGCCACAGCACCTGAAACACCGTCAGCGCCACGGCGGAAATCGCCAGCCCGGTCTCCGCGAAAAACCAGATCAGCACGAGATTCAGCAGGATATTCAGCCCCGCCATCACCGCCCCGACCCGCAGCGGCGTGCGGCGATCTCCCAGCACGTAAAACCCGCGGATCACCACCGGCAGCAGGCAAAACGCCCACACCGCCGACGAATACACGATCACCATATTCCCGGCCCGCAGCGTATCCTGATGCGAAAATTCTCCGTGCTCGAACAGAATCCGCACCAGTGGCGTGCTGATCATCATCAGGCCCACGGTGGCCGGCACGGCGAGGAAGAGGGTCATGGCCAGGCCGCGCGACAATAACAGCGAAAGTTCTTTCCGGTCTCCGGAAGCGGCCACGCGACTGAGCATGGGGAAAATGGTCACCGCCACGGGAATTCCCAACAGGCCCAGCGGAAACTGATACAGCCGCTCCCCCAGCGCCAGGGCCGAGACCGCGCCCTGCGTCAGCGGATACGCCAACTGCCCTGGCAGCCACCAGATATAATCCACCCCGCCCACCGGCGAGGAAAACGTCCACGCGATCAGGCTGCTCATCACGGCATTAAACGGAATGATCATCAGCCCCAGCATCATGGGAATCATCCCCCGGAGAATCCGGCGGAGAATAAACCGCGTGGCACGAAAGTCGAACTGGAAACGAAACCCGTTCCCCCACCACAGCGAGAACCACAAAAACGCCACCGGAAACATCCCGGAACACATCATGCCCGTGGTGACGATCATGGCCTGCGCTTCCTCGCTGTCCACCTGCATGGCGATCGTGCAGACCTGGATAAGCACCACCGCGTTCATGAAAATCGGCGGAAACGTGGGCACTAAAAAGCGGTGAAACGCCTGGAGCGTGGAGGCCAGTTGCGCAATCAGGCAGATGAAAAGCGCGGACGGCAGCGAAATCATCAGCAGCTTCAGGAAGAGCACGGACATCGGCGGCGGATCCCGGAAAATCAGCATCCCCAGACACACCGCCTCACTGAAAAGCACCACCGCCGTGAGGATCAGCGACAAAAAAACGAACACCGTGGAGACGATTTTCCAAATTTTCGTGTAATCCGCGTCTTCCGGGTCTTTTCCCGCCGCGACGGCTTTCCGCTGGGCACTTTCGATTTCGTGGGACACCACGGGAATGTAACTGACACCCAGAATCCCTTCCGAAAACAGGCGGCGAAAGAAAAACGGCAGCCGCAGCGCCAGCACAAACGCGTCCATCACGCCGGAAGACATGCCCCAGAGATTCGCACATGCCATTTCGCGCAGCAGGCCGAGGATCCGGCTGATGAGCGTCCCCATGCTGGTAAACGCGGTGCCGGAGATGAGTTTTTTGCGGGCGTGTTTCATAATGCCGGATTACTTGTCACTAAAGCTGTTACCAAATTGATTCACTCACAAGAACAGCAGCCGGGAGCGGAGCGTTAGCGCAGAGACCGGATCGAAGTGGGCAAAATCCCGGCGATTCTATCCGGTCTCTGCGCGTCACTTCGTTCCGCTGCGCTCCCGGCTGCTGTTTCTTGTGAGTAAATTAATCTGATAGATGCTCTAAACACGAGAAAATAATTCCAGTCATTATACCCGTTTTTCGGTTTTTGGGAATGCCGCGGCATCACGCCCGCGGCGCGGCCGACGGTTTTCGCCTCAGCACAACCGTTACCATCGCGCCACCCAGCAAAAGAATCCAGGTCGCGGGCTCCGGAACGGAGTCAAAATCGTTCAAGTGAAGACCGTCTGAAATTTCACCCATGTAAAACGTGGTGTAAATCCAGTCGCCTTTCGGGAGGACGTCGACCGTGCCGTATGTGTCATAAACGCGGAGTTTCCACAGGCCGACGGGCGTTTCGCCCCAGAATTCGTTGGACATGAACGACCAGAAAATATCGGCGCTGCCAGCATTCACCGTGCTGTCCGCATAACACAGCGTGCTGGTCGTGCCGCCGGGAGATTCCAGCTCGATTTGCAGATCGTTAAGATTGGTAGCGGAGACGCCGATCGTCAAAACGACTTCCTCAAGATTTTGAATTGCCACGCCGGACGCGGCGAAATAAGCGGCGTCGAACATCACGCTGGTCTCCAGCACAAGCGTCCCCGTGGCGGTAAGGATGGGCGAAAAGTCGCCGTACTGGCCCGCGGCGTCGGCAAGCACCGGATTCGCGTAATTTTGCAGGGAAGTCGTGTACGTGTTCTGGGTGAAATTCGCCGTAAAGGGATCCGCGACGGATGAAGTCAGCATTGTGCCTTTCGTGGCGTTGGCATAAGCCAGCGATTCCTGGTTGGAATAAAATTGCAGGTTCGTCGTGCCCGCGGCGACGTTCGTGACCCACTTCGAGGTAATGATGGTCTGGGGCGTCACGTCCTGGGTTTCCAGGGCCGCCATCACCAGCGCCTCGGCGTTCACGCGTCCGAAACCGTATGTGGGCGAGAACCAGTGGCCAGCCGCGTTCTGATGCCAGGCAAGTATGGCGCCGGTGGCCGTGGAGTGAATCTGGTCGGACGTCTGCACGAGCAGGTGTTTCATCAGCCGGGGGGAGACGGTGACACCGTTCGGGTTGTCGTGGAGGGCCTCCACACCCAGGGCGATCACGCCGGTGGCCACCGGGGCGGCGGCGGACGTGCCTGTGAAAGAGTTGTAGTCGCCGCTGTTCGCCCCCGCGGAGCCCGTGCGGTCGGTGGTGTAAATGCTGCTGCCGGGAGCCGAAACCAGCACACTGGCGCCGTAACTGGAAAAAGAGGCGTAGGAATTCCCTGCGTTATCCAGCGCCGCCACCGTAATCCCCTGCGGAACCGCCTGGAACGGCGATTTGCCAGCATCCCGCACATATCCGTTCGCCGTGCCCGACCGCGCATTGCCCGACGCAAAAACCATGATCGTGTTATTCGCCTTCGCGTCCGCGAAACTCTCGAGCATGGTGCTCGGAATCCCCGAAAAACACGCGTCGTTGCCCCAACTGCAATTTTTGATGTCGATTTTGCTGTTGTTATACTTCAGCGTCGCGGCGATGGAGTCGTAATACATGGGGCTGGACTGAAAATACAGACGGATGCCGGTCAGGCTGACGTTCGGTGCCAGGGTGTTGTTGTAGGTCGTGCCGCTGATGAGAGCGGCCGGGCCCGTGCCGGTAATGCAGCCAGCCACGCAGGTACCGTGCCACGCGGAACCGGTCGGCTCGCAGCCCGCCGTGGTCTGGGCACCCGCCTGATAACTGATGTACGTAATACTGTCGCTGGAGATCTGGCTGGCATAAGCCGGGTGGTTCATCTGCACGCCGTCGTCGATCACGCCCACCGACACCCCCGCACCGGTGTATCCCATCGCGTGGGCCTCACCGACATGCATGGATTGCAGCCAGGCCGGGTAAGAATACCCCTGCGCAGCGGCAACCGTCGTGAGGAAAACCGCGAAAACCGCTACCAAAATACGAAATCGGGAAAAACGCTGGTTCAAAATGATAACCGCTCTGGAATTATAAAAAAGGACATCGGCGCAGATTACAAAGTTTGCGTTAAATATACATACGCTTAATTATAGTCTATATTTCACCTTTTTCCAGAATTTCAAGAGGAAAAAGTAGAAAAAAGGCAAGAAACGAGATAAAACTGGAGAAATTGCTCGTACTGGGGGGATTTTTCCGAAGCGCACAAAAAATGCGGAGCCTCGAACTTCAGCCGAGATTCCACATTTTTTTATTTTGCTAACGTGTTATTTCCCCTGCCTGCGACGATAAACGAGCACGACAAACATCCCGCAGGCCAGCAGCACCCATGTGGCCGGTTCCGGAACCCCCTCACTGCCGCCGCCGCCATGACCGCCGATCGTCGTGAGACTGCCCATATAAAACGTACTGGAAATTTGACTCGAATAGACGGACATCGAATTGCCTTCATACATATCAAAAATACTCAAAACCCAATCATTTTCCGGGTTTTCCTCATCATAAATCGCTTCACCCCAGAAAGCGTTGGAACAGAAAGACCAGATGAGGTTACCTGCGTCTTCCCCGTCTCCGAAATCGTCACCAAAGGCTAGGACACTTCGGGTTCCAAAGGGCGAGACCAACTCGATTTGCAGGTCTCCCAGCCATCCAGCACTAACACCCACAGTGATCACCACTTCCTCCAGCGTCTGAATGTAGCCGGTCGACTTGAAATAATCATCGAAATCAATGTTGCTGAAATTGGCCGAGGTCTGGAAAACCAACGTTTTGTTCAGCACACCGGGCGAAGCCATAGGCGTGATGCCACCTTCGGTCGTGGAAATAGTATCGAACGTCGTGATTTCCAGCGCGTCGGGCGTTAGCATGACGGCGTGTTGGGCGGGGTTGGAAAGCGGCTGGACACCGGCAGATGAGGGAGCCGGCACGATCGGTTTGGAAAAAATGGCCTCATCGGTACAGACATAAAGCAGCCGTTCTTTTTGGGAAAAGCTTGAAGTACCCAGGTCCGTATTAAAAACCGTTTTGTAAATATGCCCGGCAGGATTCACATCCACCAAATCCGACCAGTCGGCCGTGAGCACCGTCTGATCGGTCACCCCCTGATAATCCGACGTTGCGATGGTGGTTAGCAGTTTATCAACATTCACGCGGCCAAAGCCAAAAGAATTCGAGAATTTGAGACCAGCGCCGTTCGTCACAAATATCTGTGCGTCGCTGGAAGTATTGTGTGTAATATTCGCGTCGGAAGTCGTGGCCAGCAGGTGCTTGAAAAAGCGGGTGTCCATTTCCAGCCCCCGGTCAGCTGCGGCCTCGACCACAAGCGCCGCCACGCCCGCCACGGTGGGGGAAGAAAAGGAGGTGCCCGAATTGGAGGTTTTTCCTCCAGAGTAACCAACCATTTCCAGGTCACCGGGGGCGGTGATGAAAACGCAAGAGCCATAATTGCTGTAGCCTGCAAGCGAGGTTCCGGCGCGATCTAAAGCCGCCACAGTAATCGTCTGCGGCGCGGCTGTGAATATGCTTTTATCCGAATCTTTGGAATTGGTGCATTTCCTACCGGATGCTGCTACCCCGCCTCCTCGGGAGTTTCCCGCGGAGAAGAAAATAATCTGGCCGCCCTTGACCGCCTTGTTCAACGTGTCGACAACGGCACCGGGCTGGAAGAAATACGCCATAGTCTCCCCACCGCCATCTTTATACGACCACACCTCGGAAGCTGAGCCATAACCATCCAGATTACCCCAACTGTTGTTGATGATTTTGATCGGGCCCGTGGAAGTGGGAGTGTGTAAATGACTCAGTGCGTCGACAATCATCTCGTAGCTTACCTGGTTGTTGAAATCAAAACGTATGCCAACAAGTTTGGCGTCGGAGGCGAGATACGCCGGATACAACGCCCCCGTCGGCACCATGCCCAAAACCGCGCTGGCGACTTGCGTGCCGTGATAATCGCCGGAACCCGGCGGCTTGCAGCCGGCAGCCTTCGTAAATGGGGAATTCACATAGTAGGTATAATTGAGGTCCTGATAGTTTCCGCTGCCGTCGGTGTACCGATTGTTGGCGAAAGCGGCGAGGTCCGTATTGATCCCGCAGTCGATGACGCTGACGACCACGTTCTTACCGGTATATCCTCCATAGGGTGGGTCTGTAACCTTAATCGCCGTCAGCCATGACGACACTGCCCCGTAAACCGGGGTGACAGAAAGCAAGGACGTCGACAGAAGCCCCAAAAACAATACAAACGATGCGATATATCTGGACGAAATTTTCATGTTTTGTCTCTGAAATGGAGGACACCATCGCGGCAAAGAAAAACCGCATTTTAAGTTAACTCTCTCAATTATAACCATGCGGCTATTTTTTTGCAAGAAAAAAAATCACGAAACCGCTTTTTTCAATCAAAAAACAGGAAAACCATGTTTGTGAACAATAAAAAACGCCCGAAGCAGATAGCCCCGGGCGCCGTAGAGGACTTATTGACGCGTATTCTTCCGATTACAGGAAAATGAACGTCATGATTAACAAAATCGGCAGCAGGATCGCGAAACTGTACCCCATGTAGCCGAAGAAGCTGGGCATTTTGATGCCTTCCTGCTCGGCGATGGCCTTGACCATGAAGTTCGGGCCGTTGCCGATGTATGTCATCGCGCCCATGAACACCGCACCAAGACTGACGGCCACCAGCAGCTTCGTGTTGATGCCGGCTTCAGTTTCGACCGCCTCGACATTCCCGCTGGGATTGGCGGCGTTAAGCTCCGCCACTTTCTTCTCTGCCGCCTCGCGCGCCGCATTGTCGCCGTGCTGATACGTGACGATTTTCCCGGCTTTTTCGTCCTCGATCGTCACTTTCTTCGCCGCCGTGCTGAACACGACGTACGTCGGGGCGTTATCCAGCACCGCGGACAGCGAGCCCGTGCTCCAGTAGAAATGCTGGCCGGAATGCAGCCCGAGTTTGTCGCCCTGCTCGTTGAGAATTTGAAGCGGCACCTGCATCGTGAGGAAAATGCCGAAAAACAGCGCGGCCACCTCGATAATCGCGCCGAAGTTGAAATTGTTCGCCACCCGCAGCGGCGTCGACGTCACCCAAATCAGCGAAATGAACACCAGGCCCAGCTGCACGATTTCACGCAGGAACATCCAGGGATGCCAGGTCGTGCCGGGCAGTGTCTTGCTGGGGTCCAGCAGCGCGACGGCCAGCACCACGCCGATCAGCAGCAGGACGTTCGGGAACAGGCCCTTGAACTTGAGGCTGGCGGTTTCGGTGTTGTCCTTCTGGATGTCTTCTTTCGCCTCGCGGGGATAAGCGTAAAAACTGTCCCAGGCATAATACACGGCCAAAAGCAGGGCGTTGACGAACAGCCACTCGCGCCAGAGATTCATCGTCCAGAGGAAGTCGACGCCGGCCAAATAGCCCAAAAACAGCGGCGGGTCGCCCGTCGGCAGCAGACAGCCGCCGCAGTTACAGACCGCGAAAATGAAAAACACCACCGTATGCACTTTGATTTTACGCTCACGGTTGGTCTCCAAAAGCGGACGGATCAGCAGCATGGCGGCGCCGGTGGTGCCGATGAAGCTGGCCAGCAGCGCGCCGATGGCGATCATGATGGTGTTCGTGCCGGGCTTCGCGGCGAGGTTTCCCTCGATCCGAATGCCGCCGGCGATCGAAAACAGCGCGAACAGCAGCACGATGAACGGAATGAACTCGCTAATGATGGCGTTCGAGAAAACGGTCCACATTTTGCTCGTGGCCGTGGCGTCGGACAGGCAGTGGTACGGCCAGTGGTTATCAATCACGCCGGGGTGCATGAAGCCGTAATAAAGGAGGGTGATGATGCCCAGCCCCGCCGCGACGTAAAAGCGGTGCAGGTTGCTCTCCCACCAGTGCTCGGTGGCCGGGATCAGCGGCAGAAGCGCGATGCACAGCAGCAGGGCCGCGAAAGGCAGGATCATGAAATACGGCGGGAGATGCACGTCCGTCGCCTCGCCGTGGTCGCCGTGGGCCGCGTGGTCGTGGTGAGCATCATGCGCATCGTGGGCGTCATGGGCCAGGGCCGGTTCCGTTGTGGACATCGTCACGGATTCCAGCAGAATTTCCGAAGCCGGGGCGTTTTCCGTTTCTGTCGCAGCCGGGGCCGCCGCCGGGGGAGCGGTTTCCACTGCGGGAGTGGTCGCGGCCGGGAGTTCCGGCGTCACGGAGATGGTTTTCGTTTCAGAGGTGGTCGGAATTTCCACCGGCGGAGCGGTTTTCGATTCCGTCGCAGCCGGGGCCGGGGCTGTTTTCACTTCCGTCTCAAGCTTCGCTTCCACCGGAGCGGCATCCGTCGCCGAAACATCGGCCGCGGGAGTCTCCACCACCGGGGTTTCCATCGCCGCGGCAGGAGCGTGAGCGTTATGCTCATGCTCGACTTTCTCCTGCGTCCATTTCTGTGGAATGCCCATGTAGGCGAGGACGAGATACAGTATGATCACCAGCGCGATGCCGACGGCCGCCAATTTGTAGGAGCCGGTGTTCGGGCCACTGGCATGGCCGTGGGAATGGGGGTCGCTCATCTTTGAGTCTCCAGGATTTGAGTAATAAAAACGGATACACACTATACTCGTGTCCTCCATGAAAAAATATCCCCTGTATCAGACCACATTTTTTGATTTCTGGCAAGTACCCCCGGGGGAATGAGAAATGGGGAATGAGAAATAAAGAAATAAAAGATGGTTGCGCCCCAGGTCGGCTGCTCGCTTGCGTCATTTCTTTATTCCTCATTCCTCATTGCTCATTTTAAAGCGGCGTTTATAGCTCTTTTTAAAATTTCTCTTGCATTTTCTGTTTTTTTAACGTAAACTATAATAATGGTAAATTTTTTGTAGATTTTTCATTTTACGCAAAGAGGAAAGTCGTGGATGAACTCACCCGAAACGGCCCGGAAAATCATCTCCTTCGCCGCCTGAGTCCGACGTCCGGCGCACGGGTGTTGACACCACGATTCGGCCTCGAATTACCGTATGGCGCCATTCTCACCCGGGACGGCGTGCAATTCATGGTTTTCAGCCGAAATGCCCGTAAAATGCGGATCCTGCTTTACGCGAATGTAAAAGACACGGAGCCTGCGGAGGTCATTTCCCTGGACTCCGAGCTGCACCGCTGGGGGGACGTCTGGAGCATCCAGGTGCAGGGGCTGAAGGCGGGGGCAATGTACCATTATCAGGTCGACGGGCCCTTCGCGCCGCATTTCGGCATGCGTTTTCAGAGTTCTCACCGGCTGATCGACCCGTTCGCGAAAGCCGTCAGCGGAGAATATCTGTACGACAGTAACGGAACGCTCGTGCCGCCGAAGTGCGTGGTGGTGGATGAAGAGTTCGACTGGCAGGGCGACCGCCATCTGCGGCTGCCGCTTTCCGACTCCGTGATTTACGAGATGCACGTCCGCGGCTTTACGCAGTCCCCCACCAGCGAATGCCGGTATCCGGGCACGTACCGCGGCGTGATCGAGAAAATTCCGTACCTGAAATCGCTGGGCGTGACGGCCGTGGAGCTCATGCCCGTGCACGAGTACATGGAGTACAGTCCGCCGGGGAAGCGGGACGGTGGCCGGGAGAATTACTGGGGGTACGATCCAGTGGCGTTTTTCGCGCCGCATCAGGGGTACGCGTGGGACAAAACCCCTGGCGGGCAGGTGCGCGAGTTCAAGGAGATGGTCCGCGAGCTACATAAAGAGGGAATCGAAGTCATCCTGGATGTGGTGTTCAATCACACCGCGGAGGGGAACGAGAACGGGCCGGTGCTGTCTTTTAAGGGCCTGGAGAATTCCGTCTATTACATGCTGGAAAACGACCAGCGGTTTTACAAAAATTACACCGGGTGCGGAAATACCGTCAACGGCAATCATCCCATCACGCGGGAGCTGATTTTTAACTGCCTGCGCCACTGGGTGCATAATTATCACGTGGACGGCTTCCGTTTCGACCTGGCTTCCATCCTGAATCGGGACCGGGAGGGGAATCTGATGCCGAACACGCCGGTGGTGGAGATGACGGCGGAAGATCCGCTACTGGCCGACACGAAAATCATCGCGGAAGCGTGGGACGCGGTGGGGGCGTATCAGGTGGGCAGTTTCGGCGGCGCACGCTGGGCGGAATGGAACGGCCGGTACCGCGACGATGTTCGGCGTTACTGGCGCGGAGACCCCGGCATGACTGCCCCCCTGGCCACTCGCCTGGCCGGCTCCAGCGACCTGTATGAACACACCGGCCGACTTCCTTATAACAGCATTAACTTCATCACCGCCCACGACGGCTTCACGATGAACGATCTGGTGTCTTATAACGGGAAACATAATGCCGCGAACGGCGAAAACGGTCGGGACGGCGAGAATAATAACCATTCCTGGAATTTCGGCCAGGAGGGCGAGACGCGGAATGCGGAAATTCAGGAAAACCGCAAAAAACAGATTAAAAATATGATCGCAACGCTCCTTTTCAGCCAGGGTGTGCCCATGCTGCTGATGGGGGACGAGTGTCGGCGGACGCAGCGAGGGAATAATAACGCATACTGCCAGAATAACGACATTTCATGGCTGAACTGGAAAATGGTCACCGCGGCGGAGGAAGATCTGCTGCGTTTTTACCGCACGCTGGTGGAATTTCGAAAGGCGGAGCCGGCACTGCGTCACCGGAATTTTCTTGCCGGCCAGCCGTTCCCAGGCCATTATTTCCCAGACATTTCGTGGTTTCAGCAAGACGGTAAAACATACGACTGGGTGAAAAACTCCCGGACGCTGGTGTGCCTTCTGGCCGCCATTCCGCCGCAATTCGATTACGCCGCCATGATCCACCACGCCCAGCGACACCGCCCGCTGCATCACCGCACCGCCCAGTCCAGCGTCCTGTCCGGCCTGCGCCGCCCCCACCATCCCCCGCTGTCCGCCGCGGAAGGCGAGATGCGTACCAGCAGTAATCTGCTGATGGTGTTTCACAGTGGGCCGGAGCCGGTGCAGGTGACCGTGCCGCCCATCGCGCGGATCGTCACATGGCGCCAGTTCATTAACACCGCCGTCGAGACGCCGCGCGACGTTTACCCGAACATGGACGGCCCGATTCTCCCCCCGGACGCGCCGTTCCTGGTGGAAGCACGTTCTTTCCAGTGTTATCTCTCGCTGGGCGAACCGGGAAAATAACACCGCCGCTGTTAGCGCGGTTCCCTAATGAATTGACGCACCCGGAAACAGCAGCCGGGAGCGTAGCGACGTGCAGAGACCGGAAAGAATCGCCGGAGGTTTTCCCACTTCCATCCGGTCTCTCCGCTAACGCGGCACTCCCGGCTGCTGTTTTTGCGGCTACATTTCTCAATTCACCAGGGCGTTTTATTTTTTCGATTCATGGTATTCTTCGTCCGTGTTCACCTGCCACAGCGTGGTTTTATCGGGGTTATCGGCGGCGATCAGGCGGGCGGCTTCCATGGCCGACAGCATGGAATGATCCATATTATTATAGCGGTGCTGGCCGTTACGCCCCACGCAGTACAGATTCGCGAATCCGTCCAGGAACGCCTGCACTTCGGGAAAGCGGTCATAGGCGCCGAAATACGCCGGGTACGCTTTTTTCACCCGCACGCGGACGCTGTCCAGGAGGTTTTCCCGCTGGATGATGCGGATTTTGCACAGTTCATCGACGGCGAATTGAATGAAGGTTTCGTCGTCCATCTCCCACAGCTTGTCGCCCTCGGTGCAGAAATACTCCAGCCCAACCCACGTCGTGTTCTCCAAATCCTTGACCATGTACGGCGACCAGTTATTGAAAATCTGGAGTCGGCCGATCTCCACATCCGGCTCCTGAATGTAAATCCAGCAGTCTGGCACGATATTACTGACCGTCGTCATTTTCGTGGTGTTTTTGATCTCCAGATTTTTCACCAGCAGGCCGACGGTAATGAAATCGCGGTACGGCAACTGCCCCCCCACTTCGCGCACCTCCGCCGGGGCGGCGGCGCCCATGCCCTCGACCAGGTCTTTGATCGGCATGGACGACACGAAATAATCGCCCTCGAACGTCTCCGCCGTCCCGTCCGCCGCGAGGGTTTCGACCGCCGTGACGCGTCCGTCCTGCGTGTGAACGTTCGTCACCGTCCGATCCATCCGCAGCACTTCATAATCGTCGCCATATTTTTCTTTCGCCAGCCGCTGGATGTCGGCCGCGAGAGTTTCCCAGAGCTGCCCGGGGCCGAATTTGGGGTAAATAAACTGCTCGATGAGCGAAGTTTCCACGTTTTTCTGGGCCACGTCGCCTTTCGCTTTCTTCTGAAACGGCTTTTTCAGCGCCGAGAGAATCGCCTTCGAGAGCGAAATGCCGCGGATGCGCTGCTTGCCCCAGTCGGCGGAAATATCCTTCGGATTGCGGCCCCAGACCTTCTGCGTGTACCCCTCGAAAAACATCCGGTAAAGCGGTCCGCCGAAACGATTAATCATAAAATCCCGCAGCGTGACTTCCTTCCGCTTAAAAACCGACGCCCACATGTACCCCACCCCGGCACGGAACGTGTTCCATGCCCCCATGTTAATGAACGTCTGCGGTTTCATGCTGATCGGGTAATCAAAAAATTTGCGCAGATAAAAAATCCGGGAAACCCGCCGCCGAATGAGCATCACGCGGTCTTCTTTTTCCGGGTCCACGCCCGCCGCATCCAGCGGTACCTCGCGGTGCAGAATAATGTCATCTTTCGACGGAGCCGACTGCATGGGCATCACACCCCGCCAGAAATTCATCACCGTGTCGCTCTTCGAAAAGAAACGGTGCCCGCCGATATCCATACGGTTACCGTGATGCTCCACAGTGCGGGAAATGCCGCCGATTTCAAGCGACCCCTCCAGAATCACCGGACGAATATCCGTCTTCGTCAATAACTCCCACGCCGCGGTCAGCCCCGCCGGCCCGGCTCCGATAATAATCGCTTTTTTAGCTTGTGACATTTTATTTTTATGTTAGAGAATCAAAAATGGCGGGTGCGCTGCCATGCTTTCAAACACATATTCAAAGTATACACTATTCTCCGCAAAAGTAAAGTTCTCCGCACCTTCTTTTACGGCGTATATTCACCTCGCGAGGCGGACTGGCGATCATAAACCGCTTCTCAAATACTCCGTAAACGCGTCTTTATCCAGGCGAAGTTTCTGCCAAAATGCATCGGCGACACGGAAAACAAACGCCAAACTCAGCGGAAACACCGGCGTCATCAAGCGTCCATACTCGCCAGGCGAGCCCCAAAAAACCGCCGCCAGCATCCCGGCAACCATCCCCCACACGCCCCAGTGCAGCCAGGGCACCTGCCGAAAATAACCCCAGAGCACGCAATTCGCAAGCAGGCCGAAGAGGAAAATGAAATAATACAGCTTGAAATGAAAATCCGCGACCTGGTGCTTTATCCGCTGCCAGACGTTTTCCAGAAACTCGCCGCGATTCATTCGCAGCGTCTGCGTGGTATATGCTTTCATGCCCGCCAGGCCATAACGCTGGCGAATATCCAGCATGACGCGCGGATGGCCATACCTTGCCGCTTCCTCCGGGTCCTGCAGGTGCTCCGCGATGAGCTGATCAATCGCCGCATCCGCCCCGTTACGGTACAGCTCCATATCTATAATCTGATCCAACTGGTTAATATACGTCACCGACGACGGCGCAAAAACCCCATGATTGCGAGCGTTCAACTGGCAATACCCCAGCGTCACCCCCACCGCGACCAGCGTGGCCATCAGGCCAACCCACTCGCAGCGCCGGGTCGGGGCACACAGCAAACATCGCAAACACCAGAACGCCAATAATAACGCCAGCGTGTAAATAAACACCGGGCGCTCCATCACCATCACCAGGCTCAGCACACCGATTCCCGCCGCTTTCCAGGCCGAAGGACGCTTGATGTAAATCACCATCGCGTAATAGAAAAAGACTACCAGGGCCGCGGACGTCACTTCCGTCAGGATGCTGAAACACCACAGCGCCACCTCGTACCGCGTGGCATATAACAGCGTGCAAAGCACCAGAAGCACGCGACTGCGAATCCACTCCCGCCCGGCAAGATAAAAACAAATCACACTCAACTCGAACACAAGAATCTGCCCCACGACGATGCACGTCAGGCGATCCTCGCCACAGGCAAACCACTGCGTTATTCGAATAAACCACGGATAAACCGGCGTGCGAAAAACATCCGTTTCCCCGGCCAAAATATTCACCCGATAATTCAAATAATCGGGTGAATCCGGCGCCACATACGTCGGCGTCCCGTCCTTCCAGAGCACCAGCAGCGAAATCACGACAATCCATGGCAAAGGCGAACACAAAATCTTCCACCCGATCCCGCCAAACCACCGTCGCCGGGAAGAAACGCCCGGGCCGAGCTCCTCTTGATGCTGCTTTTCCATCATTCACCGCCTGCTGAAATTCCCCGCCTACAATCCTTCTTTCAAATATGCCGCGAACGCCTCCCGCGGAAGCCGAAAGAACTGCCAGGCCATGTCAAAATAACGGAAAACCATCACCAGCACCAGCCCCAGCACCGGCGTCATGAGGCGGATATACTCCGCAAACGAACCCCAAAAGACCACGAACAGCATCCCGTAAACCATCCCCCAAACGCCCCAATGCAGCCAGGGGACGGATCGAAACCCAATCCATAATGCCAAAATCACGGCCAATTCGACAAAAAATAGCGTGTAAAGCACCGCGAAATACCGATCCGAGGCCATTTCCTTCACCCGCCGCATAACATCCCCGATAAAAACGCCGCGATTCTCACGAAGCGTCTGGCCGGTATACGCCTTCAACCCTGCGTGCGAATACTCCTTTATCAAATTTTGAATCAAAAGCGGATGCGCCCCCGCCTCTGCCTCCGCCGGATCCCGCAAAAAATCGCGGATTTTTTCGTTCATCTCCTCGTTCGGACCCCTCTCATATAATTTCGTGATAATTACCTGCTCCAGCTCATTCACATAACCGACACTGGAAAGGCCAAAAAAACCATGATTGCGCTCGTTCAACTCGCAATATCCCAGCGTGAGCGCCACCGCGACCAGCGTCACCGCCATTCCCCACCCCGCGCTGCGACGGCTTTCCCGGCAAAGACACAGCCGCAGCATCCAAAATAGCAGCAGCAGCGCAATCACGTAAACGAACACGGGTCTCGCCATGACCATCAGAAAACTTCCCAGCCCGATCGCCACGGCTTTCCATACCGCGGGCCGTTTGATATAAACGACCATCATGTAGAAAAACAAAATCACGCAAAATAGCGATAGACACTCCGACATAATATGAAAACACCAGAGGCACGTTTCATAACGCACGCCATAAATCGCGGCACATGAAAACGCCAGAACCCCGCTGCGGATAAGCTCTCTCACCGCCAGATAAAACAGAACCACGCTCACCTCGAACAGCACGATCTGCCCGATCACGATCGCCATCAACCCATTCTCTTTCGAGGCAAAGCACTGTGTCAGCTTGATGAACGCTGGATATCCGGGCGTTCGCAATTCATCCGTCTGGCCGAGAAAAATATTTTCATCATAATACTGATACGTCCAGGAATCCGGCTGGAGAAACGGCGGGATCCACTCCCGGCGAATTCCAAACACCAGCGACAAAAGGACCAGTGCCAAAACCAGACACAGCGTATATATCCACCCATTCGCGCGATCCGTGCCCTGCGACATCATCCACCACAACCCAAATTAACTATAACTCCAAAAGCTGTTATTTTCACACACTCCCTACATTATATCATCTTTTCATCGGAAGTAAAGTTTTCTCGGCAAATATTCATCGTTTCTTGCATCACGCACACAAAAAAACGAAAGTAAAGCTGGCAGAGACATTCTCTAAAAATCCTTAAAAGAGGACGTCGCCTACCTTTCCTGGCCTTCCACGGGAGCTTCCACGGAAATGTCGGTATTTCCCGCCGCTGTGCTACGCGTGTATTCATTGGGCGATTTCGCCAGTTCGCGCAAAATGTCCGCCGGCGTGTTTGGATTCCAGGCTAACCCCCAGTCAATCAGATAGTCTCTGTCCGGCATGTCGTAAAATTGCCGCAGGATTTCCACTGGGGTTTTGGGGTTGCTCGCCACATCGCCTAAAACATAGTGGTCCGGGCTCTTCGCCAATTCAACCAGGGTTCGTTCGTCAACATTCGGATGCTTCACCACCAGCCGCATCACGGCAAGACCTCTCGTGTTTTCGCCCATGATGGGGGGCGTTGCCCACATACGGTGATGCAAATCGGGCGAGGGAATCATTGCGATCTGATAGAGCGATTCCGCGGAAACGTCCGGGTTCTCCAATAGGGCACCCAAAACATATTTGTTCGTTCGCCAGGATGAATCCTGAAGGAATGCAGACTGCTGAGGCTGCGGCATGGTGCGGACGCTTTGCACCTCTGCCAAAAGTGCTGCGTTATAGACGGACATGCCGATGAAATATGCACTCAGCGTCACGGCGATCGCCGCGAAAAAGTAACCGACGCGTGCGCGTTGGCGGAGTTTCACCGCGGCATAATGAGCGCAAAACCCAATCACAAAAAAAGGAATCGCCGTGAAGAAGGCGACAAATGGTAAAAAAACGTAGCCAATCGCGGCAGTCGAACTGCTTGATGATTGGATGCTCCAAATTTCCAGGACACATTCTACCGCAAAGGCAACAATGGCAACAAAAAGACCGGTTATCAAAGGCTTTTTCATTGTTCCATCCTTTTTAATTTTCACCATAAATTACAGATATGCACGAATCAACATTATTATTGTATCAGACACGCAGACAAAAGGAAAGTTCTCCGGGAAAGAAAAAACGAACCGCACCCATAAGATTGTGGGAACGGCGCAGCGAAAGTGGAGACCGGGTGAAAACCGTCGGAATGCGTAACGCAAAAGACAGCGGTCGGGAGTGAAGTGAAGTGAAACGAAATGGAACTGTCGAGCATTTCTCCGCTTCCAATCCGGTTTCTGCGTTAACGCTTCGTTCCCGGCTGCTGTTTAAATGGTGACGCAACACGGCAACCAAACGTTGTGCGACAAAACGGGAACTGGGTGAGAACGAACGCTTGACTTTTCATTCGGGAGATGATTTAAATAATATTAGACCAATGCAATATACCCAAAACAATAATTGATAGAAAAAGAATAATTGGTATAAGAATACCGATAATTCCATTAGCATTTATGATACGAATGAATATATGTTTCTCCACCTCCTTTGCAAATATATTTACAATATGCTATTCTTCAAGCTCATACATCATTTTTAATACTAATTCTAGCCTAAGTCGAATTCTAATAACTGTTAATGCCATTAAAGTGATAATTACGAAACCGATGATTAAAATGGCTGATGATAGCGAATATGTTAATGAACCCTTACTTATAACAAAAGCGGTTAAAAAGAGAGCATAGGTAGTAATCAAAAAGTTGAAACGAGTTTGCATTAAATTTTCAATAAATTCTCTATCTTGATAAAAATTCCAATCGTTATTCTTCTTTTGAAGTTCATAATATTTTCTTATTTGCTTTTTTTCAATGTTTTAATTTCCATAATAAATCAGCTCTTTTAAAAATTCACCCCTGACTACCTTGTGCGACTCCTCTGGGATCAGCTCATTGTCCCCTTATCCCATACTCCTTATTATCCATGAATAATCTTCCAAGTCAATATCTCGCTCCCTCCCCCATAAAAAAAACCTCGGGACATTGCTGCACCGAGGTTTTGTATACAAAAAGCGGAAGTAAAACACATGCACGTGAGTGATGTCCTCCATGTTTTGGTGTTTCCGCGACTCATTATCCCTCGCTTACGCTTCGGGCTGTGG
>JAVBLI010000027.1:0-16668 GCA_031553595.1 Thermoguttaceae bacterium
AGCCGGGAGCGCAGCAGAACACAGTGACGCGCAGAGACCGGCTCGGATAGTCGGGATGTTTCCCATTTCGATCCGGTCTCTGCGCTAACTCCGCTCCCGGCTGCTGTTTTTGTGAGTGAATTAGTTTGACAACTCCTCTAAATGATTATGGAAGCGAAAACTCACGCGGCAGCTGATTGCCGCTGTCGCCAGCGGAAACACGCCACGGCGCCCAGCCCCAGCAGCATCAGGGCCCAGGTAGCCGGTTCGGGGGTGGCTGATTGCCCGCTGTCGTAGGTAATGAATCCGTTACCCACACTCCACCCCGAGGGGTCGGACATGGCATCGAAATTGAAAAGAATTTTTTCCCACATATTCCCCAGCGAATCGGTGAACTCGAACTCCGTGCCGTCGGCGTAATCACCCAGGGAGGACGTGATGTAAAATGTGACTTCCGCGTCAGTGAAATTCACCGGCCCGGTGAGGGACTCCCAGACAACGTAATTCGTCGACCAGTCGGCGAGGTCGATTTCGAAGTTCACGCCGGTGGAGGTAAACGCTCCGCTGCCGGAAAGGGCGCCGGCGAAAATCGCTTCGTTGCCGCCGGAGTTCGTGAGATTCAGCGCGCTGGTGTTGAGGTTAATGGCGTTGGCGATCGTTCGTTTCCCGGAGCTCGTGTCGAAAACCAGCCCGGTCGTGCCCGTGTTGGTGAGGGAAATGCTGCCGCCCGTGCCGAAAGCACTGTCGTGGCCCGCGGTGACGGTGTAATCGGCGGCGCCGGCGAAAACCGTCCCACCCGTGAAGGCGGCATTGTTGCCGGTGAGAACGACAGATCCCGCCGTCGCGTCGGCCCCGTCGTTGATGCTCAGCGTCCCGGCTCCGGAAATCTCGCTGGCGACGGTCATCGTCGTGTCGGCTGCTGCGCGGAAATTTAGCACACCGGCCTGAATTTCCGTCCCGCCCGTGTGGGCCAGGTTGTTGGTGAACGTTTGCATGCCGGCGCCGGTTTTGACGAAATGGATGTTGCCGGCCATCAATCCGGTGTAGTCGTAGCTTGCTCCCGCGGCGGTGTTAACCGTCAGCGTGGCCTGGCCGTGATCCTCGTTCGTGATGAGGACGTACTGCGAGCTGCTGGTCAGGCCGGCAACCGTCTGGTTTGTCCCTTTCAGCCGCAACTGCACGTTGGTCGAGCCGTCGGTGGCGCCGTTGTTAAACTCCACAACCGTCGTACTCGGCAGCGCGCCGTCGACATACGTGGCCAGTATCGCACCGCTGTTGCCGTACGCAAGCTGGGAGGAACCGATGATCGTCTTCCCGGCATAGGTATTTTTGCCGTAAAGCCGAACTTCCGCGGCGGCATCGTGAGAAACCCCCAGGTTGCCGGAACCGGAAATGACGCTGTTGACTTCAAAATAATAGTTCACATTCCAGCCAACGCGGAAAGCGCCGGTGCCGACGAGCTCGATCCCCTGGTTTGCGTGGATGACCACATTGCCGTCGCTGGTGCCGTTGCCATGGTTTTGTAAGGTGGCGTCGCTGAGAATGATCGCGTCTTTCTTGAAGGTGGCAGGAATCACCCCCAGATAAGAGCCGTCAAAATTCCCCACCCCTTCGGGCAGCATCAGGACGTTCTCCAGCAGGACTCCGCCGGTAAAGGTCTGGTTGGGGGCAAGATAAACTTCGCTACCGCTGTTTCCGCGAACGCCGAGCTGATAATTATTTCCGTCGAAGATGTCGTTGTGGGCCGACACGGTTCCGGCTCCCACATTGTGGAGCATCATCAGCGCGGCTTTATCGGGGTTGCTGTTGTAAATAGAATCGTTGGGGATGGAGGCGCTGCTGTGGTCGGCGTAATTGAACGCGATTTTTGCACCCGCCAGGTCCAGCTTGCCGAAACTTGCGTTGATCGTCAGCCTGCCGGTAATCCAGTTGATGTTATCCGTGTTTCGGAATTCGACGGTTCCGCCATTGAGCGTCAGGTGGGAAAGCATGTCGTTTCGTCCGGTGCGGTCCAGGGCCAGCGTGCCAGAATTGAGGAAGAGATGGGTGCGGGTCGCCGTGTTGTTTCCGCCATAAACCAGCGTGCCTTCGCCTTCCAGGGCCACGTCGAGCCAGGTCGTGCCTCCTGTACCGCCGTCGAACGTACCAGAGTATGTATAGGATTCGCTGGTGGGGATTTTCACATGAAGATAACCGCCGTCGCCGACAATCCGGCCGTAGTTCGTCGCGTTGCTTTGAAATCCCGTGACCGTCTGTTGCGTGCCCTTCAACAGCAATTGCGAACTGGAAACCCCAAATTCCACCACCGTGCCGTGCGGCAGCGCGTTGTTGACATACGTGGCCAGCGTGGCTTCCTGCGTGGTTTGATTCAGATTGGCCCCGATGATCGTCCGCCCCTGATAGGTGTTCACATTGTAAAGCTGTACCTCCTGGGGCGAGTCGCCAGAAACACCCAGCGACCCGACGCCGGAAATGATGCTGTTGATCCGGATATGATAACCCTGCCCCGCCCAGCCGACGCGGAAGGTGCCCAGGCCGGTAAGCTCAATTCCGTAATCGGCGTCGATGGTAATGCTGTCCTGATTGTTGAAAATGGTCGCGTTATTGAGCGTAATCGCATTCGCCACGGGAGAGGAAAGGACGTAAAGCCCGGGGAACAGGCCATTTTGGTTGGGATTTCCACCCGGCGAACTGACCAAAACATCCGTTGCCACCACACGCCCGGGTTGGCCATCCGGATACGAAACGTCTGCGGAAACGGAATGACTCCAACCGCACACTGCCAGAAAACAGCACCCCAGCGACAGAAACAGGCGGGAAATAAAGCGCATCGAAAACTCCCAATAGTAATAGGTCTAAATAATTCACAATAAGAATATCATATATTATATCCACTCCCCTGCCAAAAAGCAAGATGGGAAGAACTTTTTTTGATTTTGTTTGATTATTTCTGATAATTTTTGCCGTTTTTGGATAAAAAAACATCCCGGAGTGATGGGATGTTTTTAGAAGCCAAAACAGCAGCCGGGAGCGCAGCGGAACGCAGTGACAGGATCGAAGTGGAGAAACACACGACGGTGCTTATCCGGTCATTCCGCTTCGCTTCATTCCCGGCTGCTGTTTTTGTGAATACTTTACAGTCTTTCCACCTGCATGCCGCCGTCGACCATAATGACCTGCCCGGTGCTGTACGGCAAGTCGCCGCGCGCGAGCATGGCCACCGCCCGGCCGACATCTTCCGGCGCGCCCCACCGCTGGGCGGGCACAAGTCCCTCGGCGATGAGTTTATCGTATTTCGCCTCGGCCCCCGCCGTCATGTCCGTGCGGATCAGGCCCGGACGGATTTCATAAACCGGAATCTTCTCTTCCGCCAGCCGCGCGGCCCAGAGTTTCGTCGCCATGCTCACACCGGCTTTCGAAATACAGTACTCGCCGCGATTCACGGACGCCACCGTCGCGCTGATGGACGAAACGTTCACCACGCACGCCGGCAGGGCCGGGTTCCGCTGTTTCATGTGAATCATCCGCCGCGCGACCGACTGCGTGAGGAAGAATGGCCCCTGAAGGTTAATCCCCATGAGCCATTCATAATTTTCCTCCGTCATCTCCAGCAGATCCCCGCGGACACGGGCCCCGACACCGGCGTTATTCACCAGCAGGTTCAGCGCGCCCCAGTCGGCGTACACGTCCGCCAGCATCAGCTCGCGCCGGACGGAATCGGCCACGTCACACGGGTAATACTTCATCGCTGCGCCGTGGCGCTGGGCCAACTCGCCGATTTCCCGCAGCGCCACGGCCACATCCGCCGCCGCACGCGTGCCGCAAAGAGCGAGATTCCAGCCCTCCCGGGCCAGCGATTCCGCCACCCCACGGCCGATTCCGCGGGCTCCGCCGGTGATGAGTGCCGTTTTGATCATGATCGCCTCATTTCTGGTTTTACGCCAAATCTTCCGCGTCGATTTCCATCGTCACGGAAGGCCCGGACGCCCACAGCATGATGCACTCGATGCCGATCAGCACGAAATAAAAGCCCATCAGGTACGACAGCACGAGCATCGACACGCCCGGGTGCAATAATAGATAGACGCCAGCCCCGACGCAAAGCAGGCTGAGGATCAGGACGAACACAAAGTAGCCGGCTCCGAACGCCCGGCAGATGCTCAGCGTCATGGCATCGGCAATCGCGTGGACGATAAACCACGCCGCGAACAGATACGGAATCACGCTGGCCGTAACAGGCAGCACGGCCAGCAGGAACACGCCGATGAGAATTTCCAGGATACCGACCACCAGCCGGGGGGTATCCCCGTTGCTGTGTGTTACCAGCCCCACCCCGCTGACCAGGGCCATCGCCCCCATGACCACCGCCAGGGCGACCATATTTCCGATGGGATTAAAAAACGAAAAGAACGCTGCGATAATAAAAAGAATCCCTACAATCAGATAACCTGCCCCGAAACGAAAATTTTTCACGATCTTGTTCATTACGTCACCTTTTCCTAACTTAAAGTGAAAAAATCCCCAGCAGATCGCCAGGCCTACTTTCATTTTAGTGCGCCCATTTCCCCAGGGAAAGGGGGCAAAATGAAAAACCCGGTATTTATTCCATAATTTTTCATCGCTTCATCTTGTAAAAATCAGCCGTTTTGGGTAAACTAAACGTATAGTGGATGAAGTGTTTTCCAAGTTTTATTGGGGGAGTAGCGTTTTCATGGCGGATTTCAGCTCATTAATGGTTCCCGGCCTGGCCACCACCTGGCTGCGGACCATGTGGTTTGTGCCGGTTTATCTGGGCAGCGTGGCACTGATCGTGCTGGCATTATGGTTGCTGCTGAAATTTGCGTTTCCAAAAATCGCCACCGTGGCAGACATTACAACCAAATCCGTCATTCAGCAGCCCATTTTTGCCATTTTCGCCATTTTCGGGATCATGGCCATCCTCATTTTCCCGTTTATTCCTTATAATACGCTGGGTGAGGACATTAAAATCATGAAATCCCAGGGCTTGACGCTCATCCGCGTGCTGGGGATTTTGCTGGCCGTCTGGAGTGCGGGCTCGTCGATTTCCGAGGAAATTGAGGAAAAAACGGCGTTAACGCTCCTCTCCAAGCCGATCAGCCGGCGGCAACTGGTGTTGGGGAAATTTTTCGGCATCATCATTGGCGTGTCCATTTTTTGTATCATTTTATCCACTTTTTTCGTCCCGACGTGTGCGTATAAAGTGGTGTTCGACTCGCGGGAGAACTGCGAGCTGGAGCCGGAGAGTGCGGCGTGTCTGGAATCGATGCAAAGCGTCCAGCCGGCGATTGCCCTGACGTTCATGCAGGTGATCATCATGACGTCCATCGCGGTGGCCCTTTCCACGCGGCTGCCGGTGATCCCGAACATGACGATTTGCGTATCCATATATGCGTTGGGGCACCTGGTGCCGTTGATGGTAAAGTCATCGGCGCTGGGGCAATTCGCGATTGTGGGGTTTATCGGCAATTTCCTGGCGGCCATCCTTCCCGGCCTGGGCCATTACAGCATCGAGGCGGCCATCGGCGGTGGAGAGCTCATTTCGGGCTATTATCTGCTGCTGACCGGTTTTTACTGCCTGTTATACACCACCGTCGCGCTGCTGGCGGCCCTCATCCTTTTCGAAGACCGCGACCTGGCGTAAAGCCGGGCCGCTCCTTGACCCGCTCATTATTTTCGTTTCCGTTATTGGATTAAATCACAGAGTGTAAGCGTACAGCGTACCGCGTGTAGCGTTTATTTTTCGATGAATTCGACCTTTTCGTTTGATAAACTCTACACTCTACACTTTACACTTTACACTCCCTTGGGGGTGAATTATGAAATGCAAACGTTCTGACGGTTTCACACTGATCGAGCTGCTGGTGGTCATTACGATCATCGGGATGCTGATGGCGTTGCTGATGCCGGCGGTGAATGCCGCGCGCGAGAATGCGAGGCAGTTGAAGTGCAAAAATAACATCAAGCAATTGGCTTACGGCTGCACCGTGTATGAGTCGACGCACGGCTTTTTCCCCAGCGGCGGTTGGGGCTGGGCTTGGGTGGGCAACGCGAACGAGGGAGCCGGCCTCACGCAGCCCGGCGGCTGGCTGTACTCGATCCTGCCGCACATCGACCAGGAAAACCTGTACAATTTGGGTTTTAACACCGGCGGCAACAAATCCGACGACGCCCAGAACGCGGAACGTCTGGAGGCCATCAAGACCGTGACGCCGCTGTTTTACTGTCCTTCCCGCCGCGAGCCGAGAGGGTATCAGTGCGGCGGATCGACCCCGTCGAAGGGTATCAGCGTCGGTGGCGGCACGCTGGTGGGCAAGTGCGATTATGCCGGTAACGGCGGAAACGGATGGGGAATCGGTGGTTTCGGCGACGGCGGCGGCTTCAGCAAGACAACTAGCGAGCAGCAGTGGCGCGACAGCGGCGACGCCACCTTCATTCAAGAATACCTCGGCGCGCCAAGCGATTCCGCCAAAATTTCCAGCGGTGTCGTCCAGCGGCGTTATCCCCTGCCAGCCAACGGCGTCAAAGACGGCCTGGGCCAAACCTACCTTCTCGGCGAAAAATACCTCGACGCCGGTCAGTATGAAGGCGCTCCCGGCAACGACGACCAGGGCTGGTCCGTCGGATTCGACCAGGACAACGTCCGTTTTTCCAAGCATAACACGCCATCCAAAACCAAGCCCTACCGCGACACCCCCGGCTTCGGCAGCCCCGAATATGCGTTCGGCAGCGCCCACCCGTCCTTTTTCTTCATGGCCATGTGCGACGCCACCGTCCGGCCCATCAAGTACACCATCAGCGCCGACGTCCACGCCAGGCTGGGCATCCGTAACGACCTCAACCCTGTCAACCCCAACGATTTTTAACCCCCCTGCGGTGTTCATTCCACCTAAAAAACCGTTCTCCAAGGCGTAATCGCAGCATTCTCCGCAGCGCTTACGCCTTCCCATTTTCTACCCAAACCCCAATCCACGATCCCCTAATCCCAATCGCATGCCTCGCATTCAGGTTCTGTCGCAAAGTCTGATCAACAAAATCGCCGCCGGTGAGGTCATCGAGCGGCCCGCGAGCGTCGTGAAGGAATTGATGGAGAATTCGCTGGACGCCGGCGCGACGCGTGTGGACGTTTCCGTCGAGCGCGGCGGCATGGAAATGATCGCCATCGCCGACAACGGCTGCGGCATCGCCCCCGAGGACATGCTCCTGGCTGTCACCAGCCACGCAACCAGCAAGCTCGTGACGGATGACGATCTGTTCAGCGTCGCGACGATGGGTTTCCGCGGCGAGGCCTTGGCGTCCGTGGCCGAAGTCAGCCGCCTCAGCATCCAGAGCCGGGTGAATCCCGACGCGAAGCCGAAATACGCTTCGGTGACGCAAACGCCTGACGAAATCCTTTCCGGCATGGAGATCGAAGTCGCCGGCGGCACCTACGCCCAGCCCACTCCCTGCGGCGGTGCGCCCGGCACGCGCATCGAGGTGCGGAACCTGTTTTTCAACACCCCCGTGCGGAAAAAATTCCTCAAGACCGTGCAGACCGAGCTGGGGCACATCACCGAAGCGTTCCAGCGGCTGGCGCTGGCCAACCCCGGCGTGCACTTCACGCTCAAGCACAACGGGCGCGTGCTTCACGACCTGGCGGCGACCGACGACCCGCTGCAGCGCATCCGCGATGTCGAGGGGCCGGAACTGGCGGATGCGCTGATTCCCGTCGCCAGCGAGCATGGCGAAATTCGCATCCACGGTTACGTCGCCCACCCCAATTACAGCCGCAGTAACCCGAAGCTGCAGCATCTGTTTCTCAACGGCCGGCCCATCCGCGACCGCTCGTTGCAGCACGCACTGAACGAGGCGTACCGAGGGCTGCTAACCGTCAACCGCTACCCGATTTCGTTCCTCCAGATCGAGATGCCCGCCGCAGCCGTGGATGTGAATGTGCACCCGACGAAGATGGAGGTGCGGTTTCAGGATTCCGGCGTGGTCTACAGCCAACTGCTGTCCACGCTCCGCACGAAGTTCCTCGCCACGAACCTCTCGACTTTCGTCAGCAGCGAAAAAATGCGGGCTTCGGACGGCGTGATCGAGAATCTGTCGAACGTTGATCCGTGGCGGGCCGACAGCGATTTCGAATCCTCGCGCGCGGCAGGCGAGTTCATCCCCGGCGCGGCGGCTCAAAAAACCGAAACGCCGTGGCGGCAGCAGGTGGCAGACTGGAACGGCACGTCCGAAAACGCGACCGGCTGGGGACAGCGGCGTGAAGTCCACGGCATTCCCGGCGAAATCCCCGCGTTCCGCCCGTTCGAAGACCGCAGCGTGCTGTCGGTGTCGCGCATCCAGCGTGAGAATACACCGCCACCATCAGACGCAGAAGACGCACCGCTGGCCGGGTTGCCGGAAATGCCTCGCGGCGCGGTGGTGGAGGTGCCGCCGCGTGCGATGCAACTGCACAATCGTTACATCGTCGCCGCCACGCCCGACGGCATCATGCTCATCGACCAGCACGCCATGCACGAACGCATCCTTTTCGAGCGACTCCGGCACCGCGTCAACGCCAACGCCGCCGAAATCCAGCGGCTGCTGGTGCCCGAGCCTATCGACTTGCGGCCCGCCGAAGCCGCCCTGTTACTCGAAAACCGCGAGCACCTCGAGCGACTTGGCGTCCTCGTCGAGCCCTTCGGCGGCAGCACCATCCTCATCCACGGCCTGCCTGCCATCCTGTTTTCCCACACCAAAGTCGGCCGCGTGCGAGCCGACGAACTCCTCCACGACATCCTCCGCTTCATGCAGCAGGAGGGCAGCCGCCTGACGGTCGACGTGCTGTTCGACCACATCCTGCACACCATCGCGTGCAAGGCGGCGGTCAAAGCCGGGCAAAAACTTTCCCGCGAGGAGATGGAAATCCTGCTCGACCTCTTCGCCGAGTGCCCCCCCGCCGACCACTGCCCCCACGGCCGCCCCTCCATCCTGACCTGGACGTGCGCGGAGCTGGATAAGATGTTTTACAGGACGTGACGCAGTGGGGGGTGGGGATGGTGGTTTGGGGATAGTGTTATTGTGATAATTTTTACACAACGGACAGTCCGTTTAGCCGCGCAGCGCGTTGGCAGCCGAAACGCATCAGCGCGCTGCGCGGCTAAACGGATCAAACGCAATGGATTCCAACAACCTGAGTTAAATATTTTACAGGACGCGAGAGATCAATGGATAAGCATGAAATTATCGCATTTCTAAAAGAAAATACTGAACCGCTGAAAGACTACATCGCTGGCCACGGATACCGTGCATCGGCACACTTGAAAGACGGTGTGTTTTTGCCATGTGTTATATTTTACAACCCCTATAAATTTGTTGATTTGGCTCTCCGGCGTTTTGACGAAGAACGACTTGGTAACGGCTGTTTTAGCGGTACGCCGGAAGTTCGCTATCGGGAAATTGTGAAGCATTTTATTACAAAAGGTAATCGTATCGTATGCCATGACATTCATAAAGTGGAAAAAAGTAAAAATGCATTTCCGCTAGCCGTTTTAAATGAAATACAAGGTGAAACCAGCATGTCCTTCACCGGTTTCGTTGCCAGAATGAAGGATGGGAAGTGTTTCAGCTTTGGAACGCGCTATTTGTTTGAATTTTTTCACATGCCGGATGGATATTCTGTTGACGAAATTGAAGAAATCATCAACCATTCCTACGTCTCGGAGACCGGTGAGATAAAATCCTACCGACGCCCCGACGGCTACCCCGATGAGAATATCACTATTTATCGCGAACGCCCGTACTTTGTGTGCTACGTCGATGAACTTTAACCATACGCCGCCGACACTTCGCATCCACGGCTTACGCCGAACGCGCTGCGCGGCTAAACGGGTCAAACTCGACGGGATCCCTATTAATAATTTAAAATTTTCCCATGTCCAAACGCTACGAAATCCTGAAATCGCTGCCGGCTTACGGGCCCATGTATGTCCCCATCGCGGAGGATGGCAGGCCGTTTTATTACGAGGGCTTTCCGGTTCGGTTTTACAAGTCGGACGGCTCAAGCTGGGTGGCGAATTTCAATCCCGGCTGGACAAAGGTAAATGCCGTATATGATTTCCCGCAATTCAACCGAATGATTGTCATCGCCGGCGGAACGGTGTATATTATGAATCCGGACGAAGAAAAGCCGCGGATGATTTTCAACGGGGGGATTTGCGAAGTTTTGGAAGCCGACAACGGATACCTGGTTTGCGACTACTCCGGAATCGAGATACTCATTTTTGACGTTCACACCGGGTGGTTGTGGTGCAGCCCGCGAATATCTTGGGACGGCTTCGACCGCCTTCAACTCGACGGCGACATGCTCACCGGCTTTTCCTATGATATCGGTTGCCGGGAAGAAGATATGTGGATTCCGTTCACCCTGAACATCGAGACGAAAGAATTATCCGGCGGTAGCTATAGCAGGTACAATCAAATGCAGCCGCTCGATCCGGACGCGAAATGCGATATCATTCAATGGAACGAGTGATACGCGTCCCACCATACCCCATTTCCTATTCCCCGTCCCCCCAACCACATGAAAGGACCACCCATGATATGCGTAACTATCGCCCAGCCTCGCCATCGCGGCATGTTGGCGCAGCATAAGTTTTTGGCGGAACAGGGCGTGAAGCTGGTGGAGCTGCGGCTGGATCATTTGCAGACGCGGGTCAACTTCGAGCGGCTGCTGGGCAATCGGCCGACGCCGGTGATCATTACCATTCGCCGGCCCACCGACGGCGGCCAGTGGAAGCTCTCGGAGGACGCCCGGCAGATGTTGCTGCGGGGGGCGATCGTCGAAGGTGTGGACTACGTCGACCTTGAAGACGGCGTGGCGGCCGAGACCCCGCGGTATGGCAAGACGCAGCGGATCGTCAGTTACCACAACTTTAACGAAACGCCCGCCGACCTCGACGAAATCTTCGAGCGGCTCGCGAAGCAAGACCCGGACATCGTGAAGATTTGCACGCACGCCAACAGTCCCGGCGACGGCATGCGGATGCTGGAAATGGTTGAGCGGCGAAGCAAAACGCTGCCGACGGTCGGCTTCTGCATGGGCGACATGGGCGTGCCCTCGCGCGTGCTGTGCGTGCGGTACGGCTCGCCGTTCACCTACTGTGCCAGCGATCAGCATGCGGCGGTCGCCCCCGGCATGGTCTGGTGGGAGGACATGCGGAAGCTTTACCGCGTGGAAAAAATCACGCCCGAGACCCGCGTTTACGGCGTGCTGGCCGACCCCGTGGGACATAGTCTCAGCCCGCTAATTCACAACGCCGCGTTCGCGCAGCTCGGCATGGACGACCGCGTGTATCTGCCCATGCGTGTGCCTCGCGAGCATCTGGACGAGATGCTGGACACGATCTGCCCGAAGCTCGGCGTGCGGGGCGTGAGCGTGACCATACCGCACAAGGAGGCGGTGATCGCGAAGCTCGACCGCGTGGAGACGGGTGTGAAGGTGGTGGGCGCGTGTAACACCGTGCTATGGGAGGACGGCGTGCGGGTGGGGATGAATACGGATTACCAGGCCGCGATGGCGGCGATGGCGGAGGTGCTCAACCAGCCGCACATTCCGCAGCACGTGCGGTGGACGGAGCCGAACGACGACCCACAGACGGGCGAGCCGATGGCGCAACCGCTGGCCGGGAAAACGGCGTTAATCCTGGGTTCCGGCGGCGTGGGCAAGGCGCTGGCCGTGGGGCTGGCGAGGCGAGGCGCGGAGGTAATTCTCACGGACATCGTCACCGCCACCGCCGACGCGCTGGCACACAAACTCAACACCGACGGCGGCAACGCCCGCTCCATCCTCTGGGAGCAGCGGCATTTCTGCAAGCCCGATATCGTCGCCAACTGCACCCCCATCGGCATGTACCCCCACGGCGACGCCACGCCGTTCGAGGCGAAGTATATGCAGCCGGAGATGACGTTTTTCGACGCCGTTTACAACCCGGAAAACACGCTGATGCTCAAGGACGCCCGCGAAAAAGGTTGCGCAACCGTCAGCGGCCTGACGATGTTCGTCCTCCAGGCGGGCCTGCAATTCGAGCGTTTCACGGGCGTCGCCCCGCCGCTGGAAACGATGCGGGAGGTGGTGAAGAAAGCGACGACGATAGCGAAGTGGTGACGATATGAAATTTTACCAAAAACACCTCACGCTTCCGGCCTTCCCGCGCGGGTGTCACCTCATCACGCGAATCCTGCGAGACGAAATGCCGGAAATCGCGACGATGAAGGTGGGCATGCTGTCCGTGTTCATTCAGCACACCTCGGCGTCCCTGACGATCAATGAAAACGCGGATCCGGACGTGCCACGGGATATGGAAACGCTCTTGCGGCACTGGGCGCCGGACAATTTCCAGTACACGCACACCGAAGAAGGCCCGGACGACATGTCCGCCCACGGAAAAGCGTCGCTGATGGGTGCCGGGCTCACGATTCCGGTGGGCGACGGGCAACTGCTGCTGGGTACCTGGCAGGGCGTCTACCTCTGCGAACACCGCATCCACGGCGGGCGACGCCGACTCGTCCTCACCCTCTGGGGCGAAGAATGACGCGCCGCCCGGGCTGTTGCCGCCAGCGTTTTTCCTTTATAATGGATGTGGGATATAGGATATGGGGAATGGTGCTGGCGAGATGCTAACATCTTTCTGTCCTCCACATCCCACATCCGATCCTCCACATCCCACATCCTATCCC
Source organism: Thermoguttaceae bacterium (assembly GCA_031553595.1). GTDB lineage: Bacteria > Planctomycetota > Planctomycetia > Pirellulales > Thermoguttaceae > RGIG3701. The sequence continues at coordinate 12,706 of JAVBLI010000027.1, forward strand.
CCACATCCTATGCTCGCTGATTCCGAAGCCAACAAAAAACTCGAAGCCTGCCAGAATGCGATTCATTATCGCTTCCAGAACCCCGCCCTGCTCCGCGCGGCCCTCACGCATTCCTCCGGGGCTGCCACGCCGCAGACCTCCAACGAACGCATGGAATTTCTGGGCGACGCCATTCTCGGGGCCCTGGTTGTGGATATTCTCTATCACCGCTGTCCTGCGGCGATGGAGGGCGAAATGACGCAAATTAAGTCGGCCGTCGTCAGCCGGGCGTCGTGTGCGAGGATTTCCAAGGCGCAGGATCTGGGCCCGATGCTGTTTTTGGGCAAGGGCATGGAATACAACAAACGCCTGCCGGATTCGCTGCTGGCGAACGTCCAGGAATCCGTCATCGGGGCCGTGTATCTCGACGGCGGGGTGGATGCCGCTCGGACTTATGTGCTTGAGTTTTTCGAGGACGAGCTGCAACAAAACATCAGCGGCGACGCCGGTAAGAATTACAAAACCCTGCTTCAGCAATACGTCCAGCAACAGCTCCGCCTGACGCCCGTCTACCAGGTCAAGGACGAGCGCGGCCCGGACCACAGCAAGTGCTTCAAAATCTCCGTCAAGGTGGGCAAAAAAAACTACCAGAGCGCGTGGGGCCGAAACAAAAAAGAAGCCGAGCAGCGGGCGGCACACAACGCCTACAACCAGCTCCAGGGCCAGTTGCCGCCGTATCCCGCGGATGATTGAGAAAACTTACCAGCCCTAAGCGTCAGCGCCGGGCACCACGCGGTTTGAACCTGTTCTTGCAGCGAGTGTTCAAAACCGCAAAAAACAATAACGTCTGGATTTTCCGGAACACCGGCTGCAAGAAAACTTTCTGCTCCACAGTGCCCCGCGCTCATGCTTGGGGCTAGTAAATACTTCCGCCCCAACCCCTCCTCCATTTTTCATGCAAAAAAAAGTAATCGCCTTGCTGTCGGGCGGATATGACAGCGCGTTGGCGATCCGGATCATGCAGCACCAGGGCGTGGAGGTGGAGGGGCTGAACGTGCTCACGCCGTTTGTCGAGGAATACAATCAGGCGCAGCGGTGTGCCGACGATTTGGGTGTGCCGCTGCGGGCGGTGATGACGGAGCCGGCGTATGTCGAAATCATTCGGCATCCCCATTTCGGTTACGGCAAGGCGGCCAACCCGTGCCTCGACTGCCATCTGTTCATGCTGAAAATGGCGAAACGGCGGATGGAAGAGACGGACGCGTGTGCCGTCATTACCGGCGAGGTACTCGGGCAGCGGCCCATGAGCCAGCGGCGGCATCATCTGGAAATGCTGGAGTTCAAGTCGGGGCTTAAAGGCCGGCTGATTCGCCCCATCAGTGCGAAACTGCTGCCGATTTCGGAGCCGGAACAGACCGGCCTGATCGACCGCGAGCAGCTTTACGGTTTCGAAGGCCGGGCTCGCACACCGCTGCATGCGCTGGGCAGAGAGCTGGGCATTACGTACATTTCCCCCGCGTCCCCCGGCTGCTGCCTGACGCAAAAATCCTTTGCGCCGCGCGTTTTCGATCTCGTGCGTAACGCCCCGGCCGCCGAGATGTGGGAGTATCAACTCCTGCGGCACGGGCGCCACCTGCGGCTTTCCGACACGACGCGCGTCGTCATGGGGCGCGACGCCGACGATTGTGAAATGATCCGCGAAAAGTACCTCGAACACTGTGCCGGCCGGCCCGACACGCTGTATCTGGAGCCGGAAACGTACACAGGGCCCAGCCTGATGATCGTCGGCGACCTCACCCCCGAAAACATCACCGCCGCCTGCATGCTCCAGCTGCACTACTCGAAAAATGCCGCCGGGCGCGAAATCGTGTTCCGCCACTTCACCGCCGCCGGCGAATCGCTGCATTCGTTCACGCCCGCGAGCGGCTTTGAGGCGGAGAAGTACCCGCCGCTGTGAGCGGGTGGGGATGGGGTATAGGGCATGGAGGATGGACTTCGCGTCATGTCGTTCACTCCATCGCCCGACATAATGCGCCCTCCATTGCCAATCGTCCTCTCCTCCCATTCCCATGTCCCATCCCCCATCCCCGTGAAGTACTGGCACGCCGTCACCGCTGTCCTTCTCGCGTGGCTGCTTTTTCAGGCGGTTCACGAGGCGGGGCATGTCCTGACGGCGTGGCTGTACGGCGTGGAGGTCGAGCGGGTGGTGCTTCATCCGCTGACGATTTCCCGCACGGACGTCGTGCCGAATTCCCACACGCTGGCCATTACGTGGGTCGGGCCGCTGACGGGTGCGCTGTTGCCGCTGGCGATTTATCTTTTGCCGCTGCCCGGGCGGTATTTTTTCCGATTTTTCGCGGGCTTCTGCCTCATCGCCAATGGCGTGTACATCGGCGCCGACTTCTCCACCCTCGGCCCGACCGACGCCGGCGTGCTGATCGAACACGGAGCCGCGCGCTGGCAACTGCTGCTATTCGGCCTGCTGACCGTCCCGCTGGGCCTTTATCTCTGGCACGGACAGGCGAAATATTTCGGCTTCGGTCCGGACGCCCTGCAAATTTCCCGTCGCGGCGTCTGCTTCATCACCCTCGCGCTGGCGATTCTTCTACTGGCGGAATGCTGCCTGAGCCAGCAATAAAATTGCCGTCATTTCGTATCTTGCCAAGTTTTACAAACCGCAGGCCAGTAAACTTGATTTTTACGGAAAATTCTCTTTTTTCCGCTTGCACGGCCCGGCCGGAAAGTTATAATAATGGCTGATCTCACCTTATTCACTTTCATGTCAACAACGTTCGAATGGAGTCGCGGTCATGGCATCACGGAAAATTTGTCTTTGCGTTTCTCTGGTTTTCTCATTCTTTTTTATTGGCGCTATGATCGCAGAAGCGGCCACTGTCTGGAATGGCGGCGCCGCAGACAGTAACTGGTTTACCGATGGAAATTGGAACAGCGGCGTACCCACCAGCAGCACTGACGCAGAAATCAATGGCGGAACGGTCAACATCATCAACGGCACCGCCGAGGCCCAGAACTTAACACTATCTTCCGTGGTGCTGAATATCAGCAATGCGACGCTGGCTGTCGGTGGACTGGATTTTTCCGGTGCGGAAACGATCCACTTCTTTCTCGGCGCCAATGGTGCCTCGACCATTACCGCCACTGGGACGGTTAGTTTTGCCGATAATTCAGTCGATGCTTCAGCTGCCACACCGCATATCATCAGCGCCTATGGTTTCATGGCTTTTGATGCGGATGCCGTCGATAATAATTCCTACACACTTTACAGTGCAAACAGTGTTCAGGGCGCCTTTTCCAGTACGTCTCCATTTCATTTTGACCGGAGTAGTACGGACCTTAAAATCCGCTTCAAGGATTCCGCGATGACGCACTGGGACCTGGATGTCGACAGCCATCGTGTCTTTGAGACAACCGACGGTTGGGTGAAACTCGGCCCGGCTCCGGCAGAAGAAGAGGGCGGGGAAACGCCGCCCGAATATACGGATTCTGTGGATCTGATGGCAACGTTCCTTAACACGAAGCTCAGCCCTGCCGATATCGAGGCCCTGAAAGCGTATATCCAGGCAGGCAATCCCGGCGGAATGAATATCACTTTCGCCGACGATTTCGACGACACCGGCAAGGCGATCATTCACCTCGACTCCGGCTATAATGTCATCGGCTGGGGGCTGACGGCTTTCAACAGTATGTATGGCACGGGTGTGACGCTCGGCTCGCTGGAATTGATGGACAGCACCAGCGGTGTTCCGGAACCGGCGACGTGGATGTTGCTGCTGCTGGGCGGCATGGGCCTGGCGGTTTGCTTCCGTAAAAAAACGATGAAATAGGGCACGTTCCCCACGGAGATAGCTGTAATAACAGCAGCCGGGAGCGAAGCGGTACCCCGGGGGGCGCCGCGAACCGCTACAAAAAGTGTTAAAAGAAGGCCAATATATACGCGCTCGGGGGGGGCCAGAGGTGCCCGAG
>JAVBLI010000015.1:0-85412 GCA_031553595.1 Thermoguttaceae bacterium
CCCCAACACACCAATCTTAACCCCTTTTCCTCTCCTGCTTCCCCCCCTCTCTTTCTTTTTTCTCCTCACGCTGCACTTTTGCTGTCCGCGCGCTGTACTTCTCAAACGCCGTTTACAGCAATTACGACATCCTGTCGTACTGGAAGGAATCGTTGGAAAAACTATTGTTTCTTGAATGCATTCACTTGGTAACCGCTCTAAGACTTACGAAAACACCCGCGGCAACGGTTCGACGCGGGTGTTTCGCTTGCATGGCAATGGTTGTCGGCGGTGTGAAGATGCCGGACTAATCTAAAAGATCTTCCATGTTAAACAGCTGCAAATCGGCTTTATTACACAGGTAAATGAAAACCTGATGGCTCACGCCGTAACTGATGGTTTTCAGGGAGTTATCGCATGTCACGCCGTAAAAGATCCCGGAGTGGCAACTGCCGAAAACGCCGTCGATCGCGAATCCCGGGCGGTCTTGCGCGGGCCGAATCTGGGCGAAACGCACGATGTCGGGGTTATTGCCGACGAGCATGGCTTCGTTATCGTCTCCCGCTTCGCCGGTTTCGTAATAGGCTGGCATGATATATTTTTCGCCAAGCATCAGCGTGTTGCTGGCCCCGTCACGGATGTCGCGGATTTTGGTATAAGAGGCGGTGCCCATAATGCCGCTGAAGGTTCGCGTCAAGTCCTGCAAGTCTTTTTCGATGGCTTTGCTATAAGCCGCCGGGCCCGCCGTGCTGCCGTCTCCCATGCTGCTGAAGCCCGGGTCGCGATAGATATCGCCGCCGTTGGCCCCGTAGTCGCCACGATAAAAATAAGCGCTGCCGGGCATCGCGATGTTTCGGAACGAGCCATTATGACCCGCCGTATACGGATACGCCTTCGCCGCGCGGCGGGCCGGGCACGTAAACACCGGGATCGGCGTCGATACAATCGTGTAGCCCGCGTTTTTCGACTCCTGCGTAATGTTGTCGATGCTGCTCAAATCGTCGGGGTTCGCCCTTCGCGGCAGGAGATAAAGCGGCTCCTGCTCGATGTGCGGCAGGACGTTATATCCCCAGCCGCCGGGCTGCTTCCAAGAGAATCCGCGATCCGGGTCACCCGTCCAGGCCCACCCCCAACCGCCGGCCGGGAACGACTGGTGCATCGACTCGTGCGTCAGCGAGCCCTGCCCCAGCTGCTTCAAATTATTATTGCACGTCAACCGCCGCGCCGCATCCCGTGCCTGCTGTACCGCCGGCAGCATCAGACTCATCAAAACCCCAAGAATCGCGATCACCACCAGCAATTCGACAAGCGTAAACCCCGTTTGTCTATGTTTCATATCCTCACCCCATGTCTTCAGGATAACTGACAAAAAATGAAAAAAGCGTGTGACTTTCTCCCTATATACACTAGTTTAACTGAAAATGCAAAAATATGCAAGAGAAAATCCCGCCTCTTTCGACGCTGAGACGAAAAAGACGGGAAATACAACGAAAATCAAAGCGATTTGTGGCCGCAGGACACATCGGCGAGGGAAAAGGATGGTAACGTTTCCGCCGCCGGATGGAGCGCATCCAAAATCAATATCAACGCTGACTTGTTGCTATCCTGCAGCGCCGCAATCGTAAGATTGCGGGAGAGACGCTGGAAATTTGGGGGACTTTTCACTGATGGAAAATCCATTCCGCAATCGTAAGATTGCGGCTCTGCCATTTCGTTTGGCTCTGCTCAGCTGTCGCAACCTGGGACTCGAAATATTATTTCACAAACCGCGTCATCCCGGGCAGTGGAAGCGGATAATTGCCGATTTCGTCGGGCAGTGTCGGCGGCTCGATCTCCATATTCACTGCGTCGGGCGTAATGTTTCCGAAATGAAAATCGGCGTTTTTCGCATCCTCGAATTTCACCGCGTTGCCCTGATACGCCGCGATCTGGCCGAGAATACCCACCATCGTGCCGCGGCACGTGAAGTCGCCGCAGTTGACGGGGACACCGGTTTTAACCGCCTTGATCAGCTCGTCCTGCTCCGTCTGATACGGGTTGTTACCCCTGCCGCGATAACGGTAAATCTCATTACCCTGGTGGTCGACGAAGCGGTTCTGGTGCAGGTAGCACGTCGCTTTGGAGCCCATGATGATGTCGCCGCTGTTGTCGTAACAGCCGTTGGTCGTGCGGCACAGGGCATACAGCCGGGCGCCGCTTTTGTACTCGTAAACTACCGACGCGTGGTCGAACATGTCGCCGAAAACCTCGCCGAACGACCCGCTGCGGCCGGCCGTCGCGAACGCCCATTCCGGCATCTCCTCCTGCATCGCCCAACTCATGCGATCCACATTATGCACCAACGACTGCGTCACGTCGTCGCCCGAAAGCCAGCAGAAATGATACCAGTTGGAAAACTGATACTCGACTTCGCTAAGCGTCGGCTTACGCCCCACCAGCCCGTACGGCCCGCGGAGAAACATCGACTGCATCGCGATGATGTCACCGATTTCGCCGTCGTGAATACGCTTCATCACCTCCTGCCACGCGTACGACCAGCGGCTCTGGAGCCCCGACATGAGCGAGATGCCCTTCTCTTTCGCCAGGTCGGTGGCCGACTGTAAACGTTTGATCCCCGGCGGGTCGATCGCGGCCGGCTTCTCGACAAACACATGCTTCCCGGCCTTAATCGCCGCCTCGGCATACATCGAATGGAATTTCGAAGCGCACGCGATGAACACCACGTCGCACAGATCGATCACCTTCTGATAGCCCTGAAAATCCCAGAAACAGTTCTCTTCCGGACATCGCACCTGATCGGGATTGGTCTGGCTGAGCCACTCACGCTTGCCCTTTACGCGGTCTTCGAAAACGTCGCACATCGCGACCAGCTTCACACATGGGTCGGCAGCCATCGCCTCGGCCGCCGCGCCCGTGCAGCGACCGCCGCAGCCGATCATACCGATGAGTATCTCCTCTTTTCCTTCCGCGTGGGCACTGCGGGAAAAGGCGAGCGTAGACGCGGCCGCCGTTGCCGCGAGGGTGCCTGTTTTGAGAAAATGCCGGCGGGAGATAGATGTGTTTTTCATGAAACGGTTTCCTTAAGTTATTGAATTTCAGGTATTTATGTTAACAGTAAAAATCTCACGGCAATTCGGTAATCCATATTTCCGAGACCACCGCATTCGGCCCAGCCTCGTTTTTCACATCCAGCCGAAGTTTACCGTCGCGCACATACGTCATCGGTAGCGCCACCGAAACCGTCTGCGGCGGCGATTTACTTTCCATATAATCCGGCAAAGCACGCCCGGGCCTGAGGATACGCACCTGACTTTCATCCGGCGAACGGACAATCAGGGACTGTACCCGCCCGTTGGCATCGCAATCCCACCACACGACATTCAGACGATATTTTTTCGCGCGATCCAGCCCCTCGATCAAAAACGACACCGATTCTTTCGCAAACAGAACACTCGCCTGCGAAGTAAGACCCGCAGGTACGACGCTTGCAAAACAGTATGTCTCCAATTCGCCAAGTGCCGTGATTTTCAGTCCCTCGTCGACTTTCACGTCGCCGCCGCAGTCGATGTAAGCAAGTAATTTTTCGCCAGCGCCCAGCGTCGATTTAATCTCATCCACGCGCGACGGTGCTGCTGTCGTCGCCGCTGATGGCTGAGCGTCTTTGGCCGCACACCACAGCGCCGCATTCCGCAGTATCACCGCCAGCTCCGGCGCCTCGAACGCCTTCGCGTCATGGCCGAGCACTGTGTAAAAACCCCGGCCTTTCCCCTCGGTATACGTGAATACCATCGGGTATGTTTCTCCATCCACGGATGAGACCGCGTCGGCCAGCACATCAATTTCTTTCTGGCCTATTAGACAAGTGTAAAGTTCGTCAGTGATTTTAAAATCGGACACACCCCGCATGATTGGATGTTCCTTTTGCTTCACACGAATGGTAAATTCCTGATACGGATCATGTCCCCTTAATTCCGGATTCCAGACCCGGCCCACAATCCTCGCAAAGTCCGGCCAATCCTGAAACGCCCCCCCAGTAAAATGAAAACACATCATCCCGCCACCCTCCGCCATGAATCGCAAAAGGTTCGTTTTCGCGGACTCCTCCCGCTTCAGCGGCTCGTAATTTTTAAAATTCATCATCAGCACGTCATAATCGAAAATCATGTCTGTGCCAAAGATTTCCACATCCTCCACCAGACGGACATCCAGCCGCGGCTCCGTCGCCAGCGCCTTGCGCAACTCCACGGCCTGTGTCCGCCATGGGTGCCCAGGATAATCCACTCCCGTGACGATCATTACGCGCACAGGCTTTTCCTCCGCCGTCCCTTGCGTCGTCATCCATAATAGAAGCACAAAAACAGCACATACCAAAAGGTATTTTCTATCTAATAATTCTATTATCATTTTCAGCCTCTTTGGTTTATATATTATTGGTACAGATTAACAAGCTTTCTCTTCCGGGATATCTAATTCCACAAGCGTTCGTCGGAGCCAGTGCAAGGACTTTTCAATCATCGGACCGCCCTGCCCCTCCACCTCCATGCTTAATGTGCCTTCATACCCATAAGTATGAAGGATTCGCAGTGTCTCCCGAATGTTTTCAGCGTTTACTCCGTCTCCGATCGCGCAATGACTCAGCGCGATTCCCGTCGCATTTCCACGCATGCTCTCCGCAAGCTCCCGGGAGACGTCTTTAATATGCACATGCGATGTGCGGCTTGCGAAACGATTGGCAAAATCGATCGGATTCCCTCCGCCTATAAAGGAGTTTCCAGTATCCAGGTTCAGTTTCAGTCGCGGCGAATCCACAAAATTCAGCATCTCCGCCAGGCGGTCGATTTGTGTTGTAAAATAGCCATGAATTTCGATCGTCAGATCGATTTCATACATTTCGGCATGGCGGACGAGTGTTTCGTAACTCTGTTTCATGAGAACCATCGCCTCCGAGTCGCTCAGGCCCTCCGGCTTGTGCAGCCCGTCCGTCGTCGCCACCCGCGGACACCCGCACAACTTGGCATACCTAATGGTATTGAGCACATATGGAACGCCGTAAGTGGCGCCGGTCTTTTCCGAAAGCGGAAAAGCGGCATCAATTTGCGAGAGATGGCAGTCGTATTTGTCCATCAAGTGGCGAATACGAAGCGGGTCGTCGATACTTGCCAGATGCGGAAAATAGCCGAGTCCATGAAGCCAACAGACCCCGTCGAGGAACCCACATTCAATAAAATGAACGTCATTTTTATGGGCCCACTGCAGGGCCTTCTCAAAATTGAAGAACGCCGATGAAAAGGCGTCCGTGTGAAAACCAATTTGCATGTTCTCCTCCTTTGGTTGATGTAAAACAACATACTCATTGGTATCTATCATACACCCCGGCGCGTTCTGTGTCAAGTGAAATTGCCGAGAAGTAATAATTTTCATGCTCTTTACAAATCAGACCAACATTGTTATAATACTCGATGGTATGTTTCACACATTAAGAGATTAGGCAGGACCGACCCATGAAAAACAGCACAGCCACAAAATCGAAAAAAAATACGCCCGCCCCAAAAGGTGAGGATACTCGGCAACGGTTAGCCGAGTCGGCGTTTTTGTTATTCTCAGAAATCCCCATGGAAAGCGTGACGCTGGACATGATCGCGGACAGCGCGTCGGTCACGAAAGGGGCGATCTACTGCCATTACCGCTCAAAAAAAGAATTGCTACTTGCAGCTTGCGAGTGTTACTATCGCCGCTGGGAGCGAACGGTCGTCGAATTCGCTTACCTCGGTGCCAGCCCGCTGGATCAGCTTCGAAAAGCGGTCGTCTCTTCAGCGGAGCTGTGCTTGTTCGACAAGAAAAACCGCTTCTTCACGGCCCAGCTTTTCGCGCTGGCGCTGACGGATGCGGACGTGAAGGCCAGCTGGGGGGCGTTTTATTCGCGGGCACGTGATTTTTTTGCGGTGCTTTTGACAGAAATTTCAAAACAGGGGCCGGCTATTTTCTCGCCCGCCGGGAATGCGAATCGCCTGCTTTCGATCATGGAGGGCGTGAAGCAACAGGCGTTTCTTGACCCCGAAATTTGCTCGCCGGGACAAATCGGCGAGGTGGTCGAATTTCTCATGAGCGTGGCAACAAAAAACTGATGAGTATCTTTTGCACTCCAGCTCCAATCGCACTTTTTTAGTCACTCGTAACAATCACATCCACGAAAATCGGGAAATGGTCGGACGCCGTTCGCTCATCCAGGCGTTTCGCCTCCACAATCTTCGCGGAAAAACCTTCCGGCAGGCGCACGAAGATATAATCAATGGTGGTCTGCGGATTTTCCGTGGCGTAAGTGTACTCCTCACCGGAAAGCCGCGTCCATTTTTTTGTGAGCGCGGCCACGGTGTCCGAGTCCGGCGTGGCATTCAAATCGCCGGTAAGAAAGACCGGTATCGCGGAAAATTTCACCGCTTCCGTTTCGATCAGCGCGACGGACTGCGAGCGGCTTTCGGCCATCAGCGAAAAATGTGTGTTAAAGCACACAAAATCCGCGAACTCCGCCACCTGCAGCACGCGTGCTTCTTCTTTTCCCGGCAGCGGAACCGCATACATGCGCAGCGGTTCCCGGCGGCTGAGCATTCCCACGCCGTACTCACCCCCGTCATGCGGAATGGCCTGAGAGAATTCACCGAACATACCTATGAGTATCTTTAGCTCCGCCAGCTGATCGACGCTTCCCGTGCGCCGTGTGCCTTTATCCACTTCCTGAATTCCCACCAAATCGCACCGGGCGTCCATCAGGATTTTTGCGATTCGATCCAATTTAGGGCCGCCGCCGTCCATGCCGATTCCGATGTGGATGTTATAACTCATGATCCGTAAGTGCAGAGGGCTCGCCTCTTCCGCACGTAATTCTCCGTGCATTGCCGCGACGAAAAAGATCAGTGGAAAAATCCATTTCCAGCCCAGCGAAATCATACCGCCCCCTCTTCCGTTTCTTCTTCCATCAGCCAGATATTCCGCAGGCTGCGGCATCCGCCGTGGAGATCCATTCCATATCCGAAAAGATACCCGACAGCCATGCGAAAGGCGGCGAAATCCGGGCCGAACTGTACTTGCCGGCGCGCGGTTTTATCGACGCAAACGGCCAGCCGCACGGTTTTTGCCCCCTGCTCCAGCATCCAACGCACGAGAAACGCCGCGGTCAGGGCGCTGTCCACCACATCATCCACCAGCAGCACATGCCGGCCGGCCACGTCCTGCGTGGGCTTTTTCAGCAGACGCACCTCACCGGAAGTTTCCGTGGCGTTTCCGTAAGACGCGGCTTCCACGAAATCCCACTCGGCCGGCGACTCGATTTCCCGTGCCAAATCAGCGAAAAACGGCACGGCACCCTTCAAAATTCCCACCACCAGCAGCGATTCCCCGGCATCCTGCAGGCAAGCGTAATGCGCGTCAATCTCCGCCGCGACCCGCCGGGTTTCGTCTTGAATTTCCGCTTCCGAAAAGAGTTTTTTTTGTGTAAAACGCGACGCCGGCATGAACATTCTCCTGAAAGTGAGCGTGGACATAAAGAGATGCATCCATTTTAGCAGAATTCACGGCCCGTGAGAAGCGTACCCGTGCGGATGCGCAAAGTCAGAAAAAAAATGCGCGATTCGTGATTGATTTTTACGCGTGCATCCTTTATAATGGATGGGAATACTGTGACCCATTTTCCCACCTCATACATTAATATTATGGAGTTAAAACGCATGATGATAAAACGCTCCCCCATCCTCACGGCCGTGGCGATTTTCTGCCTGGCTACCGCCACGCTGGTGGCAGACGACAAAACCGCGAAGAAGGAGTCGGTCTACGATAACGGCAAGGTTCCGGTAAATACCGTGGAGTCCGCCCGACTGATGCTCGAGGACCTGGTGAAAACGTACGGCGACGAATACAAAAACGGACGCCAGTACCTGAATCAGCTTGCGGACATCGAGGCGAAGCTGGCGGCAAACCAAAACGACAACGACGCCAAAGCGGCGCTGGCGACGCTCATCAAAAAAGCAGCGCTAGAGAATCCGCTTTTGGATTTCGACAAAATTCTCGTCCTGAAGCGCAACCCGGCTCACGGCTGGGGTTTCCCGGGCCTGAACGCGTACACGAACATGACGATCGACAAAAGCGGCTGGGACAACGAAATCTGCATCCTCAGCGATCTGCGAAGCGACGCCCCGAAACTGACGCCGATTTACCGCCACGAGGCCCACACGAGCCTCATCCGCGACATGGACCTGCATTTCAGCGGCAAGAAGCTCATGTTCTCTGCGGCCGACGGCGGCGGGCGATGGGGCGTTTTCGAAATCGACACGGACGGCAAGAATCTTCGGCAGTTAACGCCCGGCGACCAGGCGGATGTCGACTGGTTCGACTCGACGTACCTCGCCGAGGACGGCCAGATCGTGGCGTGCTCGACGGCCGGGATGCAGGGGCTGCCATGTGAAAATGGAAGCCGGCAGATGACGAACATTTACCGCGTGGACACGCAGACGAAAGCCGCGAGGCAACTGACGTTCGAGCAGGACAGCGACTGGCATCCGACGATGTTGCCCAACGGCCGCGTGATGTACCTGCGGTGGGAGTACACCGACATTCCGCATTATTTCAGCCGCATCCTCTTCAGCATGAACCCGGACGGCACAAAGCAGGTCGCGATGTGGGGAAGCGGGAGCTGTTTCCCGACGGCCTACAAACACGCCCGCCCCGTCCCCGGCCACGGAAGTCTGGTTGTGGGAGTCGTCGGCGGCCATCATGCCGAACCCGAAAGCGGCCGACTGTTGCTGGTGGACCCGCAGATGGGCGAGGGATACCCCTTCAAGCCGATTCTCACCGGCAAAGAGTGGGGGCCCGAGGATTCCGAGCTGAACATCATGACGAAAGTTTTCCCGAAGGAGGTCACCGGCTGCGTGCAGGAGATTCCGGGCCACGGTCGCGACGTTTTCGGCAACGTGTATGACAATCAGGGCGGCGAGAGCACGATCCGTTTCGTGTATCCGTACCCGCTGAGCGACAAGTATTTTCTGGTGAACGTAAAGAAGCCCGGCAACGACTGGTGGGGCGTCTGGCTGGTCGACGTTTTCGACAACATGACGCTCATTAAGGAGCTGCCCGGCGAGTACGCGCTCTTCGAGCCCACGCCGCTGCGGGAAACGCCGCGTCCGCCGGTGCTGCCGGACTTCACGAATCACGACGACCCGGACGGCACGATCTTCATCACCGACGTGAATCTCGGCCGGGGCATTAAGGGCGTGCCGAAAGGCGTGGCGAAGCAGGTGCGGGTTTTCGCGTACCATTACGGCTACAACGGCAGCGGCGGCCACGAGTCCGTGGGCCAGGAGTCGAGCTGGGACGTGAAGCGGATTCTCGGCACGGCGAAAGTCGAGGACGACGGCTCCGTCTGTTTCAAGGTGCCGGCCAACACGCCGATCGCGTTCCACATCCTGGACGAAGACGGCGCGGCATTACAGTTAATGCGGAGCTGGACGGTGGCTATGCCGGGCGAGAAAATTTCGTGTGTGGGATGCCACGAGCGCCCGAACGACGCCGTGCCCGCGCTGCAAACGCAGGCGGCCCGCAAAGCCCCGCAGGAGCTCAAACCATGGTACGGCCCCGCCCGCGCGTGGGGCTACGAAGTGGAAATCCAGCCCATGCTCGAAAAATACTGCGTGACGTGCCATAACGACGAAAACGCGAAGGAAAAAGGCGTTCCGTCTTTCGTCGCGCACAACACCGGCAACTGGCAGAGCGACACGTCCTACGCCGCGCTGAATCCCTACGTCCGCCGGCCCGGCCCGGAGTTCGAGCTGGAAATGCTCAACCCGATGGAATATCACGCCTCGACCAGTGAACTCATCCAGCGGCTCAAAAAAGGCCACCACGGCGTGGAGCTGGACGCGGAAGCCTGGGACCGGCTTTACACTTGGATCGACCTCAACGCCCCGTACCGCGGGATGTGGAATAACCCGGGCGTCGAAAAGCGGCGCAAAGAATTGCAAGAGATTTACGCCTACCACACCGCGAACCCCGAGGAGGAATACCGCGAGGCGCTGGCGAATCGCAAGCCCGAAGAAATCGAGCGGATCACGCCGGCCCCGCAGCCAAAGCGTGAGCCCGACGCGCTCACCCTGCCCGACTTCCCGTTCACGCCAGCGCAAGCGAAAGCGATGGTCGGCGGCGAGCTCGAAAAGAAAACGATGAAGCTTGCCGACGGCGTGGAAATGACGTTCGTGCGGATTCCCGCCGGCGAGTTCATCATGGGTTCCCAGCCCGACACCGCGAAATACGCCGACGAAATCCCGCGGGCCGTGGTGAAAATCGCGAAGCCGTTCTGGATGTCCGAGACGGAAGTCACCAATGCCCAGTTCGCCACGTACGATCCAGATCACGACACCCGTTATCACAAGGAAGACGGCAAAGACCACATCGTGCCGGGGTACATCGCGAATCACCCTGACCAGCCGGTCTCCCGCGTCACGTGGCAGGAGTCGCGTGCGTTCACGAAATGGCTTTCCGACAAGTGCGGCGTGAAGGCCGACCTGCCGACCGAGGCGCAGTGGGAGTGGGCCGCGCGGGCGGGCAGCGGCGACGTGTTTTATTATGGAAACCGGGACACGGATTTCTCGAAATTCGCGAATCTCGCCGGGGCTGAGCTGCGACGGACGTATACCAACTGGGACGGTGGCAGCAAAGTCCACATCCGCCGACATTACCCCGAAGGCCACCGTTTCCCTCTGCGGGACGACCGTTTCGAGGATAAGTGGATCGTCTCCGATTACGTGAAGCAGTACGCCCCGAACGCATGGGGGCTTTACGACATGATCGGCAACGCCGCCGAGTGGACGCGTTCCAGCTACGCCCCATATCCGTACCGCGACGATGATGGGCGGAATGACGGAGACGTCGCGAAGCCGAAAGTCGTCCGCGGTGGCAGCTGGAGCGACCGCCCCGCCGCATGCGGCTCCGCGGTGCGAAAATCGTACCCCACGTGGCAAAAAGTTTTCGACGTGGGCGTTCGCGTGATTATTGAGGAATAATCGCCATGCCCCATGCGTGAAAATTCCATCGGCGTACGTACCTCCCCGGGTGCGTACGCTTTTTTTGTCGCCGCAGTGATTCCACCGTTTTTTGGTGAAAATTTCTCCCAAGGCTGGCTTTTTCCGTAAAGAATGGTATAATAGATGAAATATTGTATTTACACAAACTAAGATTCCATTTTAAATCGCCGATTATTTTATGTACACATACAGTCCCGATTTCGTTCCCTATTCTCAGGCCTGGTATGACCACGTGGTTCAGCTTTTAGGTAAAAGTACATGTAATAGTTTGGGGTTATTCGTCATTCCGGATGATTTTGTGCTGACCGTCGTCATTCCGGTCTACAATGAGGAACGCACGCTACATATTCTCGTCGAAAAGGTAGCCGAGGTTCCGATCCGTAAGGAAATCATCCTGGTCGACGATTGCAGCAAGGATAACAGCCGTGAAAGAATGCAGGAAATCGCGGCCGGTTACCAGCAGCGCGGCGACCAATATAACCGTTTCGTGCTGCTTCATCATAAAAAGAATCAGGGAAAAGGGGCGGCGTTGCGTACCGGTTTCGCCCACGCGACCGGCAATGTGGTGATCATTCAGGACGCGGACCTGGAGTACGACCCGGCCGAGTACCCGCAACTGCTGAGGCCGATTCTCGACGGAAAAGCGGATGTGGTGTACGGAAGCCGCTTCCTGACGGGGTACCCCCACCGCGTTTTATATTACTGGCATTCGCTGGGAAACCAGTTCCTGACCATGCTCTCCAATTTTTTTACGGACCTGAACCTTACGGACATGGAAACCTGCTATAAAGTTTTCCGGCGGGAATGTCTCCAGGAAATTTTGCCCGATTTGCAGCAAAACCGTTTCGGATTCGAACCGGAAATCACGGCGAAGATCGCGCGAAAGAAGCTTCGCGTGTATGAAACCGCGGTGAGTTATTCGGGGAGAACGTACGCAGAGGGAAAGAAAATCAACTGGAAAGACGGCGTAAAAGCCATATGGTGCATTTTCCGGTACGGGCTGTTTTCGTGAGAGCGGGCGTCTGGAAACAACAGCCGGGGATGCAGCGAAGCGGAATGACCGGATAAGAATCGCCGAGAGTTTCCCCGCTTCTATCCGGTCATTGCGCGTCATTGCGTTCCGCTCCATTTCCGGCTGCTGTTTTATTCTTCGCCGGTTCCGTCATTCTCCCCGCGGCGCAGCGGTTTCGCGGCCGGGCCGATAAACGAGTGAAACAGGTCATGTCCTAGTTTCGGCCACGCACTCTGCGCCTGATCGTCCGACTCGCAGCGTACGCCCACGATCACGTCATCATCCAGCCCGAACACCAGCAGTTTCGGCGAAACGATCGCCCCGGCGCTGCGGATGGGCGCCTCGAATTTCACGGCCCAGCGTTTATCACCCCGCGCGTTCAGGGCGTGCAGCCAGCCGGCGTTATCCCCAAAGTAAATCGTGCCGTCATCCCCCACCACCGGCGTGGACTCGACCATGTCCTCGGCCTGATACTGCCAGCGGATCTTATACGACTCGCCGTCCACGGACACCAGCGAACCTTGCTGGCCCTGCCGCGTGGCGAGGCTCGTGCCCACGTAAATGTGCCCGGCCTCGTCAATCACCGGGGACGCCAAAAGCTGGCCAGGCATGTGCGTGGTGAACACCACTTCTCCGGACGGATGGAAGCCGATTAGCCGCTCCGTGCGGGCCGCGACGACGATAATGCCGTTCGCGGTCACGGCCGGCGAGGAATTCAAAAATCCCCCGGCATATCCCACTTCCTTTCCCTGATCCCACAGGCCCACG
Source organism: Thermoguttaceae bacterium (assembly GCA_031553595.1). Classification (GTDB taxonomy): domain Bacteria; phylum Planctomycetota; class Planctomycetia; order Pirellulales; family Thermoguttaceae; genus RGIG3701. Next base: position 12,826 of record JAVBLI010000015.1, read on the forward strand.
CCCCGGCCGTCTTCCAGGCCGATCGCGAACAGATACCCCTCCTCCGAGCCGATATACAGAATGTTCCCGGCGATTACGCCCGACGAATCCAGCTTCGCGCGGCTACGGAAGTAGGGCGAACTCTGTTTCTTCCCATCCGGGGTCACCCGCAGCAGCCCGCCGTCATACCCGCTGATGAGCGTATTTCCCCACGCATCCACCAGCGGCGCGGCATAACCCAGCGGCTCGCCCACCTGCACCGGCATGTACGACTGCCGCCCCTCCGCCGTGATGCAGTGAACGTAACCGTCCACGGAGTGGAGATGGTACTGATTATCCTGATCCACGACGATCGGCCCCGGCACATGCGAATTAATCACATAATCCCACGCCACCTCCGGCTCCGGTCCCGAAATATCCAGCGCATATAAATGCCCCTGCGAAACCAGTACCAGCCGGCCTTTCGGATCCACCACCGGTGCATTCCGATTCGGTTTCGCATCACACGTAAACGGCGGCTCTTCCGGAAAACTCCAGTAACACCGCTCAGGACGCTCCACTTCCGGGCGAATCTGCTTCCGCGGCTCAGGCGCCCGGTAACGGGCACGGTCATCCGAAGCACGCTCCGCCGGCTTCTGTCGCGGCGGCGCTTTCTGCACCACCTGAATCCCCGGTTTCGGCTTCTCGGCCGCTGGTTTTTGCGGTGTTTCAGCCGGTGTCTGCGGCGGCGCTTTACGCGGCGGAGGCTGAACCGCCGGACGCTGCGGCGCCTGCGTGCGCGACTGCGGCTGCTGCGGAGGCGGACTTTGCGGACGCGGCTGCGGCGGCGTCTGAGGTTGAGACGGCGGCGCTTGAGCCTGACGCTGCGCAGGCGGAGCCTGATTCTGAACCGGCGTCTGCTGCGGCGGCATCTGGGGAGTCGGCTGCTGTGGTGTTTGCGCTGGCATTCCCTGTCCCGGCATGGCCTGCTGCGGAACCTGATTTTGAATCTGCGGCTGCTGCGGCATCTGACCGGGTATCTGCTGCTGGGGAACCTGGCCGCCCGGGAACCCGCCACCGCCGGGCATGCCGCCCATGTTCTGCGGGGTTTCCTGGAATCCCTGCTGTTGGGGCATCATCCCCCCGCCCGCCGGCATCTGCGGATTCATTCCCTGCCCCGGCATTCCCTGGTGCATCTGCCCGCCCTGCGGAAATCCACCCTGCTGCTGCGAAAACCCACCGGGCTGCTGCGTCTGCTGCGGAAAACCGCCCTGCGGCATCCCCTGCTGCGCGCCGTACCCCGGCTGCTGCCCACCAAATTGCTGCTGCTGAAATCCCCCCGGCTGCTGACCGCCACCCTGACGATTCATGCCACCGCCACCCGGCGTGAAGCCCGGACGAATCGCGCCACCCGGCACACCGCCGCCAAATTGCTGCTGCTGGCCGCCGAATTGCGGCGTCTGCTGCTGCCCGTACCCCGGCTGCTGCTGGCCAAATTGCTGCTGCTGACCGCCATACCCCAGCTGCTGCTGCCCACCACCGAACTGCGGCGTCTGCTGCTGCCCGTACCCCGGCTGCTGGGGGCCGCCGAATTGCTGCTGCTGGCCACCGAAATTCGGACGCTGCTGTCCGCCAAAACCCGGTTGTTGCTGGCCGCCAAATTGCTGCTGCTGGCCAAATCCCGGCTGTTGCTGCCCGCCGAATTGCGGCTGCTGACCTCCGCCGTACCCCGGCTGCTGGCCGCCAAATTGCTGCTGACCCCCGAATTGCGGCGTCTGCTGCTGCCCGTATCCGCCCTGCTGCGGATAACCGCCCGTCTGCTGAATCAGCCGAAACAGCCCGATTCCCTGACTCCCGCACTGCGGACACCGAAACGGCTCCGTCGGCTGCTGAACGCTAAAACCACATTTCGTGCACTGAAAAGTTTTCATGTCTTTATGTTATGTAAAAAAACGTTAAAATCGTATTAACCTTTTCGCCCGTGTTACCGCACCTCCACCGTCGCTTTGGCGTAAACACTTCCGTTGCCCCGCAGCACCACCCAGCCCAGGACGTTCGTGACTTCCACGCCGCGGGAGGTGGCGTTATGGCGGGCACTGTCGAAACGCTGCCCGGGGTGCACCAGCTCGATGGAATTCGGCAGCCCAGCCCGCTCGCACGCCTGGGTCGCGAACTCCTGCAACGAAACCTCCATCGCGTCCGGGTCGATGCCCCGCTTCGGCGACCAGCGGTAAAACGCCTCACCGAGGTCTTTCAGCAGCAGCACCATTTTGTCGGGGGCCGCCGCCTGAAACATCATCAGCACGCCCGCGAAATACCGGCTGTTCATATCCCCGTGGCGGATGCCCTGCAAGAGCGACTGCCGGTACGCCGTCAGCGTCCGATTCCCGGCCAGGTACGGCCCGAAAATCGCCTCTTCCCACGCCCCGTCACCACCACCGCCACCATGCCCACCGTGAGATGCGGCGTACTGCGGCTGATGCGGCGGCTCATGATATTCCGGCTCCGGATGCGAGGGCTGCGCGTGATTTTGGAGTGCGTGATGATTTTCCATCGCACCCTCCAGCGGCTCGGGCGTATTCCCCGTCATGTACGCTTCCAGGCGGTTAAAGCGTTCCGTCATCAGGCGTTCCAGCGCCCCGGTGTCCGCCGCCACCGCACTACCACCGGCACCGCCACCGCCCTGCTCCGCCAGCATCTCGCCGATCGCGTCCAGGCGTTCAATCACCGGTGAAAGCATCTGCGAAATTTGTCGCGGGTCAAGCGCCGCCGCGCCGGAAACCACCCCGGCTGCAACCGTCGCGCCACCGTCTTTAGCAGCGCTGCGCAACTCGGCCTCCCGCTTCAGCAGGTACTCCGCGATCTGCTTCTGCGCATCCTCGACCATGCCGTAAAGCCCCGAAAGCGTTACCGGCTTCTGCTGGCCGCCATCCGCGTCACCGCCCGATTTAAAAAACGCCATGATAGCTCCGTTCTGGTTTTAAAATTTTCCCCAAAATGATCGTAACCGCACAATCTCACGATTGCGGCCCTGGATATGACCCGGCGATCAGTTCTCTCCCCACCAATCTTTCGTCTGTTCACCTGAAATAATGGAAACACTGCAGTCCGATTCATCCACGTCATAGTGAAACGTAGCCGTCCACATCTCCCCGGAACGCTCATCCTGGAATCCATGCTGTCGGGTGATCGTTTTTTCCCGGGTATTGATATCCCAGTACCCGATAATGTTCCTATCCTTCGCAAGACTCACGATTTCCACGTCGTACTTTTCATCCTCAATTCCCCGAACCGACCCGATGAATTTATCACCATGCGTGCTCACATATTCGAGCATCGCTTTACGAAACACCCTAAAACAAGGATTTTGCGCCGATATTTTGTCAATTTTTTCTTTTTCCGCGATCCCCCACGCGATTCCCTGGCGGAGCAACTTCCGCAGGTTTTCGTCGGCAAACGCGTGTTTATCGTGGCCCAGCATAAGGGTAAAGACCGGGCTGTTGCCGTAACGGTGCACCCAAGCCACCTCCCGTGTGGCGTCCGGATGGTCGGTCGTCAAGAGCACATGCACCCCCGGGTGGATGTAAACGTTTTTGAAAATTTCGTCGCGAATCTCGAAATCCTCCATCCCCTGTGTGATCGGATGATTCTTGTCGGCGATGGCGATTTTCATCTCTACATCATACTGATAAGTGGACGCCGGACACGTTTTTCCATCGACTTCCGTCTCGGCAAAAAGAAATGCCCCGCCGGCGATGTCCCGATAAGTCGGCCAATTCTGATACCCGGCAAGACTGTGGTGGAACACAATTAGTGGCATGCCGTTTTGCAGCAGTTGCTCGAAATTCACCCGCTGGACTTCCGTCAGCGGAAAATTGTTCAAATCGTAACTGACCACCGCGTCGTACTTCGTTTCCAGCCCTGGCGCCAGCAAATTCTGGTCTTTCGGCAGCTCGGCCCTATCGTATGTCACGCCCGGCATGGCGTCGAACATTTCGTAAAACTCTTGCTCATCGAAACCATGCCCGCCTGTGACGATGAGAATTTTACGCGTGGTCTCCTCGGCCGAGAGCGGGGAAGATAAAAAGGCCAAGAGAAACAGTGCAGTGAATAAGATACGTTTCATGATGTGCCTTTCGGGTGTGTAAAATTAAAGCGGAAAAAAATGTATTTCGTTGTGTTGCAATGCAATGTGTCGGTACGTCTTATCCGCAATCTTACGATTGCGGCTCGGTAAAATATTTACCCCAACTCGATGTTATCCAGCCCGCCGGTGTCCAAATAATAACGTTCATCGGCCAACGTCCGCCAAGTGAAAAACACGTTCTCGCCCAGCACCGCGTCCTGGCCCGCCACGATCCCCGTGACGGAATCCACTTCCAGCCCTTCCTCTTCACCGCCGGCCGCCTTGCGTCGTTTGATCTTCAGCGTCACTTCCGTTCGGCCGATCCGGTCTCCGACGTTCATTTTAATGACGTAAATCGGCGTGGCCTGGGCCGTCTCCACCGCACTCATCTTCCGCCCGATGATCACGCGCTGGCTGCTGGTGGAAAACTCGATAATCTCCTCGCGGGCACCTTCCTCGGCCGGCGAAAACAGCACACGTTCTTTCCGGATGCCGCTGGTCGAGTCGCCCATGACGCCCCAGTAATAACTGTTCTCTTCCGACTTGCCCGTCATCTCGAATTTGAACTGCGGCAGCATGCCGTTGGCGGCCATGAACCCGATCGCCGCCCCCACCACCACCGGACTCTTCGGGTCGATGATCACGCCCGGATACTGCCCCTTATCGTCCTGATACGGATACCAGTTGCCCGCGTAATGATGATACATGGGCACGATCCGCGACGGCGACAGCGGCAGGTACATCCGCACCAGCTTCTGCACATAACTGAGCTTCGACGGCTGCCCGGCCAGCAGCACCACGTCCGCCTCGTACTCGATACACCGCTGGCAAAGGTCGAACAGCAGCTCGTCGAACACCTCGTGCATCACGTCTTCCAGCTCCGCCGGGTGGACGTAAAGCTCCATTTCCTGCTGCAAATTATAATAGCCCGGGCCGCGGAGTTTGTCGAACAGTGCCTGCATCGACTCGATAATCGCCGGGTCGATTAGGTCAGGATCCATGTGGCTGACCGGCTCGTCCGTAATTCCCTCGCTACCCATGGTTAAATACCGCTGCGCAAGCGGCACGAACAGGCGGTTCATCCACGTAATCCGCTGCGCGCGGAATTCACGGTTCCGCGGCACTTCCGGCCCGAACAGCAGCAGCACGTCTTCGGCATCCATCGCCACGGCATCCGCGAACGCCGGCACGACGATCCGCTCCAAAAGCCGCTTCACCAGTTGGTCGCCGGCCAGCGAAATTCCGTCCTGGTGCAGCACGTGGCCACGAATGTCGTCGTCGATTTTCGACTCGAAGTTATATTGCGCGATCATCAGGTCGGTCGTTCCACCGCCGATGTCGATGCACGCGATGCGAACTTCCAGGCCCTTATTGCCGAACTCCTCTTTCTGAGGGCCGCCACGTCGACCGCCGGCCATGGCCCCACGCCGCCGCGCCGCGGGAGAACCCATCATCGGCGTCGGCTCTTCCTCCACCACTGCCGCCGGCGCCGCCTTACGATTTTGGTGAAGCGACTCGAACCAGATCCGCGGGTCCTGCCCCAGCAGTTGCAGCTCGCTCCAGATATACGTCAGGTGCACGGCGCTGGCTTCGTCGATGGAAAGATTCAGAAGCGGCTTCACCCGCTGGTGCTTGCCAAGCGTCATGCTGAAAATTTCGATCGCTTTCTGCACCTGGCGGCGCAGGCGGTCTTTCTCCTCCGGGATCATGCCGCTGGGGTACGTCATACTGATCGTGCGAATCTCGCGCGACCGGCCGGCGTCGCCCGACTGGATGCGGTAGGCGATCGAGTTGACGTACGAGTACGCCTGGGTGAGCATTTCGTAAAGGGCCGCCGTCATCATGGCTCGCGGCGCGTGGCGGGGCTTCAGCGGCTGCTCGGTGGCGAAATCGCGGTTCTTCGCGCCGCCCTCGGCCAGCAGGAAATCGCTGTCGTCTTCGTGGATGTACTTCATCAGCGCGCCGCGCAGCGTGGACGTGTAAACATGCGACTGCTCGCGGTCGTGCGGATCCGCCATGTGCCAGTTCGCGCCCTCGAGCCAACTCGCGTCGTCGGCCCACAAATACCGCTTCGGCGAGCTGACCCCCGTGCGAATGTCGTCCATCGTCGCGATGACCTGCAAAATGTCATCCACCTCGACGCCCATGCGGACCTGCGAAATGTCCTCGAACATCTGCGGCCGGACGGTCACCTCGACCTTATTCATCTTCTGCTTCGCGTTGCCGTTCCAGCCGCCGAACCAGCCCTTTTTCTCGCCGCCCTCATCGACCTGATGGTACTCGATTTTCTTCATCGGCTTCGGCGGCAGGTACGGCGTGTTGCACCAGTGCGTCTTCGACGAAAACCACCGCGAGGACGGCGTACGGACGAACTCGCCATCTTCGTTATATGAATTCAGATGATAGCGGTTTTGCAGCTCGAAAGGCAGCATCTGCGGCGTCTGCGAAATCTCGCCGGCCACCTCCAGCAGCAGCGCCCCCGTGCGGGAGTTGCCGAAATCGATCACCATGTGCACGTGCTTCGAGTCGCCGGAAACGGCCCCCGCGGGGCGAATGCGGATCGGGATTTGCCCCACGCCCCGCAGCGGCTGGCCGTTCATATCCTGGATGTTTTCCAGCATGATATCATAGTCGCCGGTCAGGGCGCTTGCGTCGCAGAAAAAGCCGATTTCCGGGTCGCCGCACGTGGTATCCACGGCCAGGAAAAGCTTCGTCGTCGCCCCCTGGATGATCTGCCACTGGATATACGGATAGTCCTGGCCGGTGGGCTGGGCGGCTGCGTCCTTCTTCTTCTTCGAGGACGTGTCCTCCTCCATCGCCGCGCCGCAGCGGCAGCGCTGCCATCCGTTGCCGATCTGACTGGTCTGATAACGCGTCCCACCACGCAGGGCGACACAGACGATTTGAACACCGGTATTTGCAAAAAGTGTATGCATGTCGATTTGAGTTATATGGTTAATCTTGTTTTGTATTTAAATTTTGAACTTACTAGCCCCAAGCGTAAGCGCGGGGTACTATGCGGTTGAAACTCGCTCTTGCGGGTAGTGTTCAGGACACCAATAAATCCGCAATTTCACGGGTTTCGCGGTACACAAACCGCCAATTTCCTCCACGCACGTGGTGCCCCCCGCTTACGCTTGGGGCTAGTAAAGACGCCCTTTCAGGGCTTATTTCACCGACTCGAACGGCCGTAAAACATCGATCAGCTGTTCGTTGCCCGGCGGGATTTGGATGTGGTCGCCGGCGCCCAGGGCCAGCGCTTCCGGAAGCCGTTCGCACCAGCGTTTGACGAACATGGCGGTCAGGCCGTAATTGCCGTAGTATTCCATCGGCTTTTCATGCGACTGCTTATTCGGGTCGTCATCATCCGCTTCGATCTGCGGGGGGGCGATCGACGCCCAGGTCGGGCCGGGATTCATGACGTAGTCGTCCATGATCATCTTGACGTACTTCCGACGAGCGTAGCGGCGGGCCGCCTCGTCGCGGGTTTTGAGGTTCACGACCGGGTTGAGGTGGTCGATCAGCCCGTCGATGCAATGATCGCTGACCAGGTAGTCGCGGAGGTAACGCACGAAGGTGTTCAGGTCGTTCGGATCCAGCCACGGCGAGCCTTCCTCGTTCTTTTTCGTGTATTCCTCCCAGCGTTTGGGCACCTGCTTCGTGGCCCACTCATGCAGGAAGCCCCGCAGGCTCCGCGGCAGCGGATCGCCATGGCGCTTGCCCGTGTCGGCGCAATCGGCCAACTGCCAGTTCTCACCTTCCTGAATGCTCATGGCCTCTTGCAGAGCATATACTCGGGCGTACGCCGCTTCGGGGTCGCCGACGAGCCAATTCACGACTTTTTCGGCCGCGCGGATGCGTTTTTCACGATCCACGTTCGCGTCCGGGTCGACCACCCACGCGCGGGAGAGTTGCAAAAGGCGGTCCATGACCTCTTTCACTTCGCTCTCCAACTGATTCTGTTTGTCCGTGGCGGTAGTGACCGCGCGGATGCCGGCACTGATGAGCGAAAGGCCGCCGTCGCCGTCCGCCATGGCCGCCGTCCACTTTTGGTCGGGGTTCGCGACGAATTCATGCACCAGCTCGGCTTCCAAAAACGCATGTTTCGCACGCTCCCATTTCTGCGGATCGTCGGCGTCGCGCTGCTCCTGGTCGGTGTCCCACGTGCCGGGATAACGCAGGGGGTACGTGTTCGTAAACGCCTTGCCGCGGCCGCCGAACTCCGTCATCACCGGGCCCAGCGTGTCGACCAACTGCCGCAGCCGCTGCTGATAAAGCCCCTTGTCGGCATACTCCTGCCGGTTGCGAAATTCCTCGTCGATGCCCGTCATGCCAATGAACAGCGCCGGGATGTCGTCGTGCACCTTCGAGGGCCAGTATTTGTCGCCGTAACGCGCGCGGCCCCACTTGTCGATGTGGTGCTTCATCTGGGACGTCACTTCCAGGTTGCCGCCGCGGGAGAGCAGAATCAGCGTCTGAATCTGGAGCTCGTCAGTGAAACGCTCGAAAAGGTACGCCACCTTACCGCGCTTGACAATTTCCATCTGTTCTTCCAGCTTGTCGGCGTCCGTCCGCTTGCCCTGCTCGGCCCCCTGACGCCCGGCCCGCATGCCCGGAATGTCGAGGAAGTCCATCTGCTCGATCACCTTCCGCCAGTCGTCGTTGAGGCGGTGCGGAAGAATCGGCAGCACGAGCTCCAGCATCGCGGCCTGGATCGTTTCCAGATCTTCAGTTCCGTCGCCGGAACCGGGGTTATATTCCAGGACGTACCACCCCTGTCGCTGGCGGAGATGGAAGTCGGCCCACTCCACGCGCGGGAAGCACAGCGACGTTTTGCGCTCGTGAAACTTCGCCCGCTGCGAGTCCAGCAAAAATCGCACACCCGCCCAGTGGACGAGAATCGCCGGGTCGTGGTCGCCGGACTGTAATTTTTCGAGAAACGTATTAATGCGGATGAAAAGCCCGGTGAGGGAAACCCAGCCGCCCCAGAAAATCTGGGACGCCGCCTGCACGTACCCCTCTTCCGAAAGATGATACCGGCTTAGAAGCGCGTTGAGAATCGCCTCTTTCGTCGGATACCCCCGGCGATCCACGCCCCGCATGTACGAATACGCGTCGAGGATGTCCATCCGCCATTTGCGGTCGACGCCCGAACCGGGGAACTTGCGAGACATTTCGTCGAGCATCTTTTCCAGATGGGATTCGTCCCACGCGAAATCGAAACCCCGGCATTCCACCGCGAAACCGCGTGCCAGCACACGCAGCCACTCCACACGCGTCAGCGCCTTGACCATCACCGGATATTCCGGCGAAACGCTGGCGGCGATGCGGTCTTTGGTGGTAAAACGCGTGACCAGGGCCGTCGCTTCGTTCGAGCCGCTCTGTGGGTTCAGGTCGTTATTGAAAGACAGGTCTTTGTAATAGGCCGGCTCGCCGTGGGCCTCGTCGCGGCCCAAGGGGCTGAACTGCTCGCTCTGCGCCCGCAGCACCTGGCCCATGAAAAGGCTCTTTCCCACCTGCGAGGGGCCGTACACCGCCGCCGCCACCGGCACCTTGGAGGACGTGTAAAGACTCCGGGCAAGCCGCCGCAACTGGAGCACCTCGAACTCGTCGCTCTCCGGAATCGGCAACATGTCCACCTTGCGGCGGTCCGCGTTAAACTCCGCCAGCCAGTCGCAAATATCCGTCGCCAGGTGCTCGACCCGCTCCGCCTGTTTAATGATCTGTCGATCTCTTTCGTCTGGAAATCCCATGTCTTGCGTTTATGTTAGTGTTAAAAGGTTATAAAGGTTAGGTTAAAAATAGTGTTTTGGATATGGGATATAGGACGTGGGGGATGGGAGGAAAGCGCTTCTCACCACATCCCATCCCCTAAATTCCATATCCGCGCCGAAGGCGTTAGTTCACTTTCTCAATGATTCCCGCCAATCTGAAATTATACATATATTTCTGCGGTTCGCCACCACCGGCGGTGCGGGATTCCACGACCAGCGTGTACTGGTGGTTGCGGTTCGGGTTGTACGCCATTTGCGGCCCCGGCAGCATCACGCTCTGGCCCATGTCGGACGCCTGGCCCGCGATCCAGCTTTCCGGCGGCGTCTGCCCCGCCTCGTAAACGCGGTACTCCAGCGCCCCGGAATCGGCGTTGGCCGAGACCGTAAGCATCACGTTAAAGGCACTCGGGCCCTCGTTCAACTGGCCTTCCACATTCATGAAACGGTCGCCGCCGACGGAAACCGTGGCGTAAATATCCGTTCCGTTATGGGACGCCCGGATTTGCGTCGTGCCCAGCGAAACGGCGCGGAATCGCGTCGGATCGGCCGGGTCGGGCTGCAAAATATTCGGGTCGGTGGACATCAGTTGCGCGGGCACCTGGAAGGTCGCCCCGGTGGCGTCGCGGGCCGTCACCACGAACGGCGGCGTTAATTCACCCACCCGCATGGCGTGATCCATCGGCGTCATCGAAAGCTGAAGCGGCTGCGTGACCTGCACCTGCACGTACGTCGACATCGCGTCGTACTTGCCGGCAGCATCCACGGAACTGACTTTCAGTTGGGCCGAGCCAGCCTTCTGGGCGCGGATGTTCTGGCCTTCCACGGCCACGGTGCCGGTGTCGTCCAGCACGGTCACGCGGTACGCCACGTCGAAGGGCATCACACCCTGCTCCGGCATGACCCGCACGGCATCCAGCGCCGTCACCTCACCGACCGTCATCATCAGCGGATTCGGGGAAACGATCAGACTCGCGGACGCGGCGTCATACTCACCCACCTGCACGAACAGCGGCAGGGCCGTCAGCGGACCAAGCTTCGCGGTAACCCGTGCCTGACCGTCTTTGCCCGTGGGCTTAATGCGGTACAGCCCGTCGTCACCGCGGGCCAGACTGATGAGCGTGGAACCCGCCGTGAGCTCGAGATTCGGATCCGCCGAAACTTCCCGGCCGACACGCCCGAACTCCGTCTCTTCGTACACCCGCACGACCACGTCGCCGCCGGTTTTCGCGATTCGCATCGACGCCGGCTCGAAACGCAGCCCCATCACCGAACCGTCGACACGCGTTACGCCATGTACAGGATACCCACCGTAAACACCGTCGACGTACACGCCTTCGCCGCCGTAAACCGCTCGGGCCAGCGCCTCGTCGACCGTCACCGCCGGGTCGGTCGGCACATAGGACACGGCCTGCGTCGGATCGTTATACACAACGGTCGGGTCACCGACCACGGTTCCCGTTTCGACCACATTCACCGTGCCTTCCGTCGTCAGGCCCGCAAAACGCGCCACCACGCCAGTACGACCCGGCGACTTGCCGAAGACCATATTATCATTCGTCACCGCCACATTCGGGTCCGTCACGGAAAGCTGTAATCCGTCCGCCGGCGTCAGGACGTAAATCCGCCCGTTCCGCAGCGCCGTTACCTGATACGCCCGGCCTTCGCCCACCGCAAGGGTAGTTTCCGGCGGGTCGATCGAGAGGCTGGTATACGCACTGGCGTCCACCTCCGCGGAAACCGTCCGCTTCGCCTGGCCGTTCTTCCAGTCCAGATGAATCAGCGAATTGCCCGCCTGGACGGCTTCCACATTATTAATGCCCTGCATCTGGACGGAGGCCCCCTCGACGTTCGTCTTCAGGTCAGCGTGGGCAAACATCGGCCGCAGGCCGGACGCGCTGCGTCCCTGGACGAAGAGGTGGGAGCGGTCGCCGACGGACATTTTCAGGGCAGCCGGTTCCGTGATCAGCTCGGTAATCGAGTTCGCGTCCACGGTCACCTGCGACTCGCCGGCCGTGGGCACTTCCGGAATCCGCGCGGAGATTTTCACGGGGCCGCCGGGTTTCTGGCCGCAGATCTGGAGGCCGCGCACTTCGCACACGGACGGATCGCTGCTGATGAAAATGGCGGAGGCCGTGCGTTCCAGCCGCACACTGCCGTCTTTCGAAACCGCGTACACCCGCAGGTCGGCGACCTGGCCAGGCGAAATCGTGGTCACGGCTGGCTCCACCACCACCGTGCCTTCCTTTAACGCTGCCAGCGTCTGCGCATCCACACCGCCGACCACCACGCGCATCTTCGCGACTTTATCGCCCGTGGTAAACGTCACGTCCGTCGCGCCCGGGGCGATGCCCACCAGCGCGTGCCGCGCGGCGTCATACGCGCAGATGCCCGGCACCAGCGGCGTCACGTGGCACTGCATACTGTAATCCACGTTCCCGCGGATGATCTGGAAATCCTTGCCGATATACTTACTCTCGCCCACGAACATGGGGATGAGATTCGTCGTCGGGCCATAACGCTCCTCGACGGTCGCCACGACCTGCACCGCCGCCGGCGGGGTGGCCATGCCCAGCATTTCCGCCGTGATGTCCGCGGAACCGACCGACACGCCCAGCGTCTGCGAGCCCTGCGGCTTCGCCACCGCCTCATTCGTGCTCTTCCATACCGTCGTCTCCGGAATCGGCAGCAGGCCCACCGACTTCCCGGCCTTATAACCGTGCACGTTAAACTGCACCGAGTCGCCCGGGATCATCCGAATGTCCTTCGTCGGCTCCAGCTTCAACGCGTCCGCCTCAATTTCCGGCGTGACCGTAATCGTCAGTTTCGGCTCCGTGCTGTCCACGCCCATGTACTCGGCGATGAACGTCACCTTCCCGGGTTTCAGGCCCAGAAGCTGCTTGTTCTGCGGACTGACGATCGTTTTGTCGCCGTCCATCGGGTGCAGCACCGCGTCATTCGTCACGAAACGCACTGTGCCGTCCGGCCACTCGGCCTCCACACGGTAATCCACGTAGCGCGAGCCGACCGCCATTTCCACTTCCGTACCGCTATTACTCAAGAGCCGCACCTCGCTGGGCGCACCTTCCGGCAGCGGAGCCGCCTCACCCGGAATGAACGGGTTCACGGTCTGCACATGCCAGCGCACCGCGCGATCCCCGACTTTCGCCTGGAACCAGTGCGTGTACCCCGCTTTCGTGGCGTACACCGTGGGGGCTTCCCACGTTAAAAATTCATTTTCGAAATCCGGCGTGAAGCGGACGTTCGGGGCCGGCTCTTCCAGCTCGCCTTTCCGCATCCAGACCGAATACTGCTGCGCACGGCCTTCCGGCAGGAGCTTCCCGCCGGGCTGGCGTTTCACGAATAGTTCCACGTCCGGATCGGACGGCGAAAGCGTCTGCGCCCCCACGTTCACGCGGCACTGGGCCGACTTGCCGCGGTATTTCGCCACCAGCGTAAAGCTCTCGGCGTTCTCGGCGGGCACTTCCGCCACAGGCCGCAACACACCGAAAGGCGGCGTCCAGTACACGTTCCGCGGAATTTCCCACGCGACCGCGTCCGGCTGCACTTCCTCGAAACCGTCCGCACCCTCCAACTGCTCCTGCACCTCCAGGGCCAGCGACTGCCCGGGCGCCAGCGTAACCTCCGCCGGCACCACCCGCAGCGTCTGCGGCGGCTGGGCACGGAACACCTCCACGATGGCTTTCGCGGAACCCTTCACGTACGGCAGGTAAGACGCGGAAACCTCGAACGGCGACGCTTCCTGCACGCCCGTCAGTTGCGGCGCCTGCCAGTTCACGGCATCCGGTTTCGCGAAATGATAATACACGCCCGGCGAGTTCATCTCGACCGTCCATTTACTCTCCTCACCCGCCGCCGCTTCCGGGTCACGCCCCTCCAGCATCAGGCGGAACGGCACGACTTCATCCACCGCCAGACGCGTGTCCGCCGGCTCCCAAAACATCCGCGCATTACGCCCATGTACCACACGCAGCATCTGCGTGGCAGGATTTTCCGCCGCCGGATGCGTCGCGCTGATCGCCGCCACACCCGGATTCACAGCCTTATACACACCGGCTTTTTCGTTCATGATGCCGATCACGTCCGTGCCCTGCGACTCGAATTTCCCGATTCCCGGCACCAGTTCCACATCCCCCTGCGGCGTACGGCCCACTAAAAGCGCCACACCCATTTCGTCCTTAATCCGCAGATCGCGATCCACCTCGATCGCCAGCGTGACGTCCGCCCGCTCCGTGGTCGTCAGTTCCGCGCGATTCGACTCCTGGCCGAAATATTTCCCCCAGATATTCACCGGCCCGGCACCCACATCCAGCGCCATGGCCTTTCCCTTCTGGAAGTCGAAACCCTGCACGTCTTCCGGCAGCGGGTCCGTCATCCACTCCATCCGCGTGTACGGCACCAGCGTGCGGACGCCGTCCCCGTAAACCGCGTTTCCGTCGAATGTCATGCACAGGCCCAAAGGCAGCGCCACCTTCCCGGCAGGCGTAATCGTCAGCCGCAGCGGCGCGGGAATCACATGCACCGGCGCGGACACGCTCTGCCCACGGTGCACCACCGCGATTTTCTGCGGGTTATCCGCCACCGTCGGGTCAAAACCCTTTATTTTCAGCAGCCCACGATCCACCCCGGCATATTTCACGGACGGGGCCTTCTCCACCTTTACGGCGTCCGAAGCCACTTCATAATAACGCTCCGCACCCGCGCGGGCCACCACCGCCAGCGCTGCGTCGTGGTCCACCGGCACGCCTGCCACCGGATTCCGCAGGTAAATCGCATCCGGCTGCACGGCCGTGACCGTCACCTTCACCGTTTCCGCGGCGTCTCCACACGTCACCGTCACCTCCGCCGTGCCGGGTGTACGGCCGATCAGATTTCGCGCCCGGTCAATTTCCACCACTTTCGGGTTACTGCTGGTGATGCGCAACTGCGAATCATCCGGCGAAATGATAGACAGCGCCAATTTCTGGTCGCACGCCAGACTCAGGCCCTTTTCTTTATCTTTCGGCGCGACGCGTAATTTCTGGAACCGCGCGGCTTTCGCCTCCACCGTCACGGTCTGATCCGCCATCAGCAGCGTGTGCCCCGCCGGGGAACCGTCCAGCAGCTCCGCCTGGAGACGCCCCGTGCCGTTCTGCATAGTCATCACCGTTTCCCCGCCGATTTTCATCAGGGACGGCGGGTCCACCGTCCACTTCACGCGCGAAGAGCCCGCGAAATCATACGTTTTCCCTTCCGCGTCTGTGCCCTGCACTCTCACGGCCAGCTTTTTGCCCGGCGGCAGCGTTTCTCCCGCGGAAAGCACGGAAAGGGTCAGTTTTTCCATGGTTTTCACCGTCACGGTGACATTCGCCGCGGCGTCCATCCACGGATCTTTCGGCGTGGCGCGGTACTTGGCCGCGATGGTCGAGGAACCGTCTTTCAGACCTTCCAGGAAGCCGTTATAATGGTACACTGTGCCGTCATTTTTGGACGTCCACGCGGTGGAGTCACTCAACTCCGCGGTCAAGCCGCCTTCATACTCGCCCATCATCCGCACGCGCGTGACGGAACCCACGGCCAGCTCCACATTTTCCGGCTCCAGCCACACCCGCTCGGGGTTCACCGGCGGCCGCACCGTGACCGTAATCGTTTTCCAGCGCAAACCGGTGTAAAACGTGATTTTCGTCTCCCCGGGGCTGACGGCCAGCGCCCGCTGCGAATCCCCAAGAAATTGCGCAATCAGCGGGTCATCCACCTGCCGGAGCACCTCGACCGTCACGTCTTTCGAGAAAAACCACCCGAAACCGTCGATTCCCGGCGTTTTCACCTTAAAATCGGCCACCGTGCCGACGTACCCCGTCCACGGCCCGGGCGTCACCTTCAGCGTGAACTGGTTCCAGACAATCCATAATAATAATAGGAGTAAAAGTAGGCTCCACATAATGCGCGTCCGGCGGCGCTTGGCCGCTTCGCGCGCTTTACGCTGGGCGGAGGGCACTTTCAGGCAGATCGGACACACCGCCTTCTTGCCCGGCAGACGGATATAAAGCTCGTTACACGCCTCATCATCACAGATCATCGGCGTGCCGAATTCCTGCTGAAGCGGCTGGTATCCGCAGATCCAGATCAGACGCCACAGCCCCGCCGCGTCCTGGTATTTAAAGAAATAATACGTCCGGTCAGGCCGGGTTTTATTTTCGATTAAGTCGTGAAACTCTTCCGAGAGTTTTTCGTAAAGGATTTTTTCCGTGGTGGACGTGGGCCGAATCCGGTCGAAACGCTGCTGGAGACGGTCAATTTCCGTGACCAGATCATCATCCAGCTCCTTATTCGTCACCGTCTGGCACGTGATCTCCTCCACCCGCGCGCCCTGGTCGTTTCGCGCATAAAACGCGATTTTTTCCTCCAGCTCATCCCATTCCGGCTCGGGGGTCATCCCGCCGAACCACCGGAAAAGAATCTTGTCATTCGCATTCGTGGGGTCAAAAAGAGGACATCCGGGTTCCAGCGCCACCGGCCGGAAAAACAGACCGCTTTCCGAAAGATTAATGCGTAAAAAAGGCTTCGCCATAAGAATAGACCCTGACTTACGAAATTTTCAAGTATTTAAATGGACTGTCCCCGCCGAGAGGCACTCGCTGCCTGCCAAAAATGACACTATTATTATATGTATCGTTGCGCACGAACATCGGCGGATAAGTCGAAAAACTTAACCGTGCTTAAAAAAATAAAAACACCTCTCTATCAGATTACATCCAGACGCCGCAAAATGCAACACACCGAGGCGACATTTTTCACTTTTTTTCGGTTTTTTTTCCCTAAAGCTGATAAGAAACGGAAACTCCGTCGTGGAGTGTTTCATTTTGCAGCACAAAACAGCCTTCACCGCCCCGCGGCGTTCATTGACAGAATCCGGATACGTGATATGCTGAAAGGTGTGTCTCTGTGCGCCATTCGCAGCGCCCCGGGAGATTTCAAAAATCATTTGGACGCAAAAACAGCAGCCGGGAGCGCAGCGGAACGCAGTGACGCGTAGAGACCGGATAGAGTGGCCGGGATTTTTCCCACTTCGATCCGGTCTCTGCGCTAACGCTCCGCTCCCGGTTGCTGTTCTTGTGAAAAACTAAAAAATATTACATAAACACGTAGCGAATAAAAAATGAACACAATAAATGTGGTTGGGGCGGCGCGGCCGCGTGGGGCGGTGAAGGTGGCGGTTTTCGATTTTGACGGAACCATCAGCCGGATCGTCGAGGACTGGCAGGAGCTGCTGGTGGAGATGTTTCAGGAGTATTTGCAGCCGTATTTGCATGTCGAACCGGTTTCGCTGGAGCGGCTTTGGGATATCGTGGACCTGAACACCGGGCGGAAAACGATTTCGCAGGCGTTTTCGCTGGCGGAGGAGATCAAAAAGCGGGGCGGGACGCCGGAGCCGGCCGAAACGTACCTGGAGGAGTATTACCGCCGTCTGGAGCGGGTCACAGGGCCGCGTGTGGCGGCGCTGCGGGCGGGGGCGGATCCGGAAAAATACCTCATGCCGGGCGTGCGTGCATGCCTGGAGATGCTCCGGAATCACGGCATTCTGCTGGCCGTGGCCAGTGGCTCCGAGGAAACCACTGTCCGGGAAAGCGCGGACCTGCTGGGCGTGACGGAATTCTTTAACGCCGGCATTTTCGGCACCCATGGTGTGGGCGAAACCTTCCGAAAAGCCGCGATTTTTGAAAATATCCTTACAAAAAGCGGCCTGGCGGGCGAAAACCTCGTCGGATTCGGGGACGGCCACATCGAAACGCGGGACGTGCACGCCCTGAACGGCCTGGCGGTGGGAATCGCCTTTAACGAAAAACTGAACGGCGGCCTGAACCTCCAGCGCGCGACCCGCCTGACGGACGCCGGCGCCGACTGGATCATGGCCGATTTCACGGACGTCGCGGCGATTGAAGCCGAACTTTTTTAAATGCGTAATGCATAATGACGCAAGCGAGCTCCTTTCATTCCTCATTCCCCCCCCATTCCTATGAAACACCGCATCCTCACCGTTATTTTCATGCTGCTGACCACACCGCTGACGGGCGGAGCGGCGGAAATACCGCGGCCGGAGCTTTCCACGCTGATTTCTGACGCGCTGGCGGCCGGGCAGAAAAAAATCAGCATCCCGCGGGGCGAATATTCGCTCGAATTGCGGGACGCCGAGCCGATGACGTTCGAAAACCTGAAAGACGTGGAAATCGACGGCGGCGGCTCGCACGTCCTGTGCCGCATCCCGTCCCAGATCATCGCGGTGCGGAACTGCGAAAATCTAACCATCCGCGGCTTTACTTTTGACACCGAAACCCTGCCCTTCACGCAGGGGACGATCACGGCCGTGGACGCGCCCGAGAAGCCCATGCGGCTGGAAATCGAAATTCACGGCGGGTATGACGCCGAGAACGTCACGGCGGATCGGGTGCAAATTTTTGACCCCGAAACGCGCCGGCTCAAGAAAAACCTCTGGACCATGGGCGGCGAAGCGCTAAAACGCCTGCCCAGCGGCCGGTGGGAGATGATTTTCCCGCACGAAGACCCGAATCGGCGGATTTCCCCTGGCGAGATGATCGTGCTGGGCGTGAAGTCGCGCGGGCCCATGCGCACGCACACCATCATCACGGACGACTCCAGCGGCTGCGTTTTTGAGGACATCACGCTCTATTTTTCGAACTGCTTTTCGTACCTCGAGCTCGGCTGCCACGCTAACCGGTACACGCGCTGTCGACTGCTGAAAAATGAGGCGGACGCGACGAAAGCCGTCCCCCGGCTGCGAAGCGGAAACGCGGACGCCCTGCACAGCACGTTTGCGACGCGCGGGCCGCGGGTGGAAAACTGCGAATTCCGCGATCACGGCGACGATTGCATTGCGATTAACGGGAATTTTTATCTTGTCGTGGGCAGGGAGGGGAATCGGGTGCGGATTCTGGAGCCGCACAGCCACAAACTTCGCCTGGAGGCGGGGGATCCGGTGCGGTTCACGAGTTTTGAGGGCGAAATTCTCGGTGACGCCGCGGTCACGGACGTTACGCTGCTGGTCGATTTTGATCGTGAAAACGTGGCGGAAGTCCTGAAAAAATACATTTTGCACGGCGGCACGGGCGGAGCGCCGCGGTATGCGCGGGTGTATGAGCTTACGCTGGACATGGCGGTGGATGTGGGGCCGGGCGGGAATGTGTACGCCGTGAACCGGGTGGGAAACGGGTTCATCGCGAGGAATAACACGCTGGGTTTTACGCGTGCCCGTGGTGTGCTGGTGAAGGCGGCGGACGGCGAAATCTCCGGGAACACGATCATCGGCTGCGAACTGGGGGCGATTATCGTCGCGCCGGAGCTGTACTGGCTGGAGGCCGGTTATTCGCGGGATCTGATCATCGAAAATAACACCATCCGCGACTGTTTCTTTCACCATGACCGCTGGGGGGATTCGCAGCCGGGGGCGATTTCGGTGGTCGCGACCAACTCGCAGGGCGAAATCATGAAGGCCGGGACGCTGCGTAACATCACCGTGCGGAATAACACCATCACAGGCTGTCCGTACCCGGCCATTTTCATCACGTCCACCGACGGCGGCATCCTGGACGGTAACCGCATCGCGCCGCCCGCCGAATCCCAGCGCCGCAAGCACGGCCAGCGGTACGCCGAGCGTTACGGCCTGGAATATTCCCAGCCGGTCTGGGCTGTGGAAAATGAAAATATCCGGTGATTTTATCTCCGGCGGTGACGTTTTTCCGGCGCCACGGGGATTGAAATGGGATTCTTGAGGTGATATAATATTTGGAATCACTGTTCTGCGGGATTTTTCTTGTCCCGGAGGGACGGGATGTTTATGGATTACCGTTTTCTATAAACATTTTGCTCCTCCGGAGCGATTTACAAGGAGTATTTATGAATAAACGCACCCACCCCCGTTTTTTCGGGCGTTTTTTGGTCATTTTCGTCGTTTTCAGTATGATCCAGGGAGGCACAGGCATGTTCGAATATCTCTTTGGCGAAGAAGCCCAGCAGAAGCAGTGGGTGAATTATGATGAGGCGAAAGTGCCGCGGTTTAAGTTGCCGGAAGCGCTGAAAATGAAGGCCGGCACGCCCGTGACCACGCCGGCTCAGTGGCGGAACGCGCGGCGTGGGGAGCTGCTGGCGCTTTTCGCGGATCAGATGTTCGGCAAGCTGCCCGCGGCGCTGCGTGAGGCGGGAAATCACCCGGATTTCGTTTCGTTTTCCGTGGTGGACGAAGATATGGAAGCGCTGGGCGGGAAAGCCATCCGCCGCCAGGTGGCCATCTTTTTCTGCCCGCCCGGTGGGGTCAGTGCGGGGGGAGACGACGCGGTCCTGGATGAAACGCTGGAAACGGAAGACGGGGATGGTGGTGAAGATTTCACGCTCGGGGAAACGTGCCAGCAGGACGCGCCGCGTGCAGCCGTGAACCGGAACACGGCGACAGGGCCCGTGGGGATTTCGGAGGATGTGGAAACGGATGCCCAGGTGTGCCAGGTGGCGAATCTGCTGATTTACATTCCGAAAAACGCGGCCGGCCCCGTACCGGTGATGCTGGGGCCGAATTTTAACGGAAACCACACAATTTCCGATGATCCCGGCGTTTTCATGTCCGACGTTTTCGATAAAAATGAAAATCTCATCACGGACGAAACGAACATTCCGGAAGAAAAACGCCGCGGCGGCTCGAAATCGCGCTGGGCCGTGGAGAAAATTCTGGACGCCGGTTTTGCGGTGGCGACAATTTATTATCAGGACATCGCGCCGGACGATAATAATACCTGCTTCCGAAAAGGCGTGTTCGGCGTTTACGGCGCGGGCCCGGCCAGGAAAGTCGCGGATGCCGCCGGTGAAAACTCACAGAAGGCCGGGAATCCGGATGCGCTGCGGGACGGGAACAGTTGGGGCGCCATCTCGGCGTGGGCGTGGGGCATGAGCCGGGCCATGGATTATCTGGAGACGGACGAAATTTTTGACGCGAAAAAAGTCGTGCTCATGGGGCACTCGCGGCTGGGGAAGACGGCGCTGTGGGCCGGGGCGTGCGACGAGCGTTTCGCGATCGTCGTTTCGAATAATTCCGGCTGCGGCGGCGCGGCTCTGAGCCGGCGCGAGTACGGCGAGCGCGTGGAGCGCATTAACCGCGCGTTCCCGCACTGGTTCTGCATGAATTTCCGCCCGTATGGGGATAATGTGAACGCGCTGCCTTTCGACCAGCATGAACTCATCGCGCTGATCGCCCCGCGTCCGATTTACATCGCCAGTGCCGAAGAAGACCGCTGGGCGGACCCGTACGGCGAGTTTCTCGGGGGTTTTTATGCCGCGGAGGTGTATAAACTGCTGGGCACGGACGGTTTCGGAAGCGTGACGAACGCCGCGAAGCTCCCACCGCTGAACACCTCCGTCGGCGGCACGATCGGATATCATATCCGCACGGGCGTGCACGACGTCACCGATTTCGATTGGGATCAGTACATCCGTTTCGCGAAAAAGCATTTTCGGATGAAGTGAAATGAAAGAGCAGGAGTAAACCCATGAAACGCCGCACATTCCTGAAACTCACCACCGCCGCGGTGGCGGTTTCGATGATGATTCCGCGCACGGCGCTAGCGCAAAACGGTGTGCCCGGCGCGAACGACCGTATTGGCGTGGCCGGGATCGGCATGGGGCGTCAGGGGGGACCGGTCTTCCATGGTACGACGAAACTCCCGCAGGCCCAGGCAATTTGCACGGCGGACGTGTACCTCCCGCGGGCGGTGGGCGAGGCGAAAAAGGCCGGGCTTTCGGAGGCGGACGCGTATCAGGATTACCGCCGCGTGCTGGAGCGGAAGGATGTGGACGCCGTGATTTCCGCCACGCCCGAGCACTGGCGCTCGCTGACGTGCATTCACGCTGCCCAGGCTGGCAAGCACATTTACGCCGAGAAGCCCATGTCGCTGACCGTTTCGGAAGGCCGAATGATGGTCGCCGCGGCCCGAAAATACAACATCACTTTTCAGACCGGCTCCCAGCAGCGCAGCCAGCGAGAAAACGCCATCGGCTGCCAATTCATTCGCGAGGGCGGCCTGGGCGAAATCCGCGAAATCATCGCCGCCAATTACGAAAGCCCGTGGCTGGGCGCGCTGCCGGAAGAAGCCGTACCGGACGGCCTGGATTGGGAGCGCTGGTGTGGCCCGACGCCCGTGGTGCCGTTTCATTCGCAGCTTTTCACCCCCCGCGGCAACCCCGGCTGGCTCTCATTCCGCCCCTACTCCGGCGGCGAAATGACCGGATGGGGCACCCACGGACTCGACCAGATTCAGTGGGCCCTGGGCATGCAGGAGACCGGCCCGACTGAAATCTTCGTCACCGGCGAGCGTCTCGTGCCGCCGACTTACGAGAAGCCCGAATCCGCCAAACGCGGCAACGAAATTTGTAGCCAACCCCGTCTGGCCTTCCGCTACGCCAACGGCGTCACCGTCAAACTCGGCGACGAAAACGGTCTGGAATCCAACCGCGGCGGCGCCATTTTCCTCGGTACGCAAGGCAAAATGGAGATCTTCCGCGGCAACCTCACCTCCAACCCGAAAGAACTCGCCGAGACGCTCTTGAAAGACTCACCCTTCCAGAACCGGAACCATTACGCCAACTGGCTCGACTGCATCCGCAGCGGCGAAACGCCCATCTCCGACGTGGAGTTCGGCCACCGCACCGCCACACTGTGCCACATCCTGAACATCGCGCGGTACGTGGGCCGTAACCTGAAATGGGATCCTGCCGCCGAGCGATTCCTTGACGACGCCGAAGCCAACGTCCTGCTGGCCCGCGAACACCGTGCGGGGTACGAACTCCCGGCGGTGATATAATCAATGAGCCGCATGGGGAGCGCAGCGCAACTTGCGGACCGCGCAATGGCTCGTAAAAACACGGACACACGAAACAATAAAGCATCCATCAAATTAATTTACTCACAAGAACAACAGCCGGGAACGAAGCGCTAGCGCAGTGACCGGATAGAAGTGGGAAAAATTCCGGCGATCCGATCCGGTCATTGCGCTCCGCTTCATTCCCGGCTGCTGTTCTTGTGGATACCCCATTGATAACTGCCCTAAACACCCCTCCAATCCGCCACAAGCTCCGCTGCGCGTCGCGTGCGGCTCATTTTTCACAAGAAACTCATGTTTTCATTCAAATCCATTCAGCTTCTGTATCCGTTCTGCGTGTTGGCAATCGCTGCCGGGGCGTTTTTTCTGTGGGAGCATGCGCAGTCGGGGGCGTTTTTGCCGGATAATTTGAAGTCGGCGATGCGGGTGCCGCTGACGGAGGAGACGGCGGAGGCGGTGGCCGCGCGGCGGAAGCTAGCGGCGGCAGCGACGGAAATGGAGACTTTTTTCACCACCGGCGATGGAAAACCCTCCGAAAAGATCACCGGCACGTGGAGCTGTTTTCGCGGCGATCATCTCGACCAGATTTCGCGTGACGAAACGCCCCTGAACATCCCGAAAACCGGCACGCCGCCGGTGCTGTGGGAGGTCTCGGCCGGGGAGGGGTACGCGGGCATGGCGGTTTGCGGCGGCTGTGCGTATTTTCTCGATTACGACATGGAAAAGCAGCAGGACGCCCTGCGGTGCCTTTCGATGGACGACGGCCGGGAAGTCTGGCGGCGGAGTTACCCCGTGGAGATTCTGCGTTATCACGGCATGTCGCGCACCATCCCCGCCGTTTCAGAGGAGTTCATCGTCACCCTGGGGCCGAAATGTCACGTCATGTGCGTCGCGCGGAAGACAGGCGCGCTGCTGTGGTTCGTCGACCTGAAGTCAAAATACGGGGCGGCCGTGCCGGAGTGGTACGCGGGTCAGTGCCCGGTGCTGGAGACGGACGCGGCGGGCCAGACGCGCGTCATTCTGGGTGTGGGTGGCTCAGACGCCCTGCTGGTGGCGTTCAATTGCGCGACCGGCGAAGAAATCTGGCGCACCCCGAATCCCCACGCATGGCCTATGACGCACGCCTCGCTGACGCCCATGATGCTCGACGGCCGAAAGACGTGGGTATATCCCCTAATGCGCGGCGTGGTGGGGGTGGACGCCCAGTCCGGGGCGATTCTCTGGGAAGACACCACCTGGAAAGGCATTCACGCCATGTGCCCCGCGCCGGTGGTACTGCCCGGCGACCGCGTTTTCTGCGCGGGCAGTTATAACGCCGGCAGTACGCTGCTGACGATCCAGAAAAATGACACCCCGACGGCCGAAAATCCGCTTCCATACACCTGCCGTGCCGAGTACTGGCGGCAGCAGAAATTCAGTTCCATGCAGCAGACGCCGATTCTGTATCAGGACATGCTCCTGGGCGTCCGCGAGCGCGACAACCAACTGGTCTGCTTCGACCTGACCGGCAAAGAACGCTGGGCAAGCGGCGTGAAAAACCGTTTCGGCTGGGGCCCATACATCTCCGCGGGCGGGAAATTTTTCCTTATGAACGACACCGGCACGCTGAGCGTGGGGGAAGTCACCGCGAGTGGTTTCACGCTCATCGCGCGCTACGAAATCTTCCCCGACGGCGTGGATTCCTGGGGACCCATGGCGTTCGTCGACGGCCGGCTCCTTCTCCGCGACCTGACCCGGGTGAAATGTCTGGATTTTCGGAATAATCGGCCGTAAATTCCCCCAAAATATCTTCTCGCATAAAAATTTACTTGAAAAGTCCGTGAAATAAAGGTATACTATTTAAAATAGTGTTCAAGTAATCAGTGGACAGCCTCTGTAACCGAAGCCCGTTTTTATGCTGCGGAAAATCCTCCTTTTCCTCGTTTTATGTTTCCTGTGCACGCATTCCGCGTGGGCGGCGACGCGCTCGTGGAATGTGGGGGAGGGGGACTGGAATGTGGCGGGAAACTGGACGCCTAACGGCCTGCCGGCGGCTGTGGACACCGTTTATATCGGCAACAACGGCACGGCGAACATGTCCGGCATGACCGCGACGGTCTACTACATGGATATCGGCCGCCCTACCGGCTCGGGCACGCTGAACCTGACCGGCGCCAGCACCCAACTCACTGTCACTGGCGACTCGCCCGTGATCGGCCTGACCGGAACGGGAATCCTGAACATTCTCGAAGGCGCCGTCATGCGGGTCAACACCTCCGGACCCGGTTATTTCTGCATGGGCAAGGAAAACGGCACCGGCATCACCAACATTTCCGGCGCCAATTCCCTGCTTTACAGTGGTAATTTCCTGCACATGGGGCATTTCAGCGGCAGGGGGTATTTCAACATCACCGACGGCGGCTCGCTGGTCAGCGCCACCACCCTCTTCGTTCGCGACGGTTACGGCACGATCAACGTCACCAACGGCACGATCTCCGCCACGCACATTTACAACGACGGCGTCAGTGGCATCCTCAACGTCTTCGGCGCCGGCTCGACCATCACCTCCAGCAGCCTCTACAACCACGGCGGGACGCTGATGGACACGAATTATTACATCGACTCGACCACCGCCGGGACGTCCGCGGTGAACACGACATCCGCCACGACCAACGCGATCAACCTCTCCGGCAAGCACCGCGTCACGGCCTGGGGCTTCGCCGCGCACGATGCCGGGGATACGTTCGAGGTGTTCACGGGCCGCAGCGCCGCGAGTTTTTTCAGCAGCTTCTCGCTGGCCGACGCGCCCGACCTGAAAATCGCCAACGCGGGCATTAACGGCCATTACACCCTCGGATTCGCCGACAGCACGCCCGTCTGGGATCTCGACACCCAGCGCGTCTTCACCCCGGCGTCCAACCGCGCCTACGCCGGCTGGGTACACGTCACGGGCCACCAGGAATGGCAGATCATCGCGAAGTTCAATTTCGCCAACGCCGAATCCTCCGGCCTGCTGGACGTCTTCATCGGCTACCTCAATAACGGCATGGCCGCCTCCGATGAGCATTTTTCGCTCTGGGCCCTGAACGAACGCTATGTCGAACTCACCCTGCCCGACAACTTTCTCGCAACCACCAGCCTGGACACCCTCGGCTGGGGTCTTTTGCACCTCAACGAAACCTACGGCACGAACATCACGCTCAACGCGCTGATCCACATCCCTGAGCCTGCCACGTGGCCGCTCCTGCTGCTGGGCGGCGGCGTGCTACTCTGTCTGCGGAAAAAAAGCTTTTTGACGAATAATTCTCCGAATCCTTGACTTTTCTCTATAAAAACCTTATAAATAAGGGTATCGCGGTGCGATGCTGCGCCGACGGTGTGCGTTTTACGTTTAAGTTACCATTATTTTAAGGAGATCGCCATGAAAGCCCAAGTCAGCCACCCGGCCCCGTTATTCCGTGCCAACGCCGTAATGCCCAGCGGAGAGATTCAGGAAATTTCGCTCGAGGATTATCGCGGAAAGTACGTCCTGCTGTTTTTCTATCCGCTGGACTTTTCGCCGGTATGCCCGGCCGAGTTGGTTTCGTTTTCGCAAGCTGCGGCGGAGTTTGAAGCCGAGAACGCCCAGGTGCTGTTCTGCTCGACCGACAGTCAGTTCTGCCACCAGGCGTGGCGTGCCACCGCGACCGACGCCGGCGGGGTGGGCGACGTTAAATTCCCGATGATCGCCGACCTGAACAAGGAAATCGCCGCCGCCTACCGCGTGCTGCACCCCATGAGCGTCGCACTGCGGGGCCTGTTCCTGATCGACAAAGAAGGTGTCATCCGCCACATGGTCGTCAACGATCTGTTCCTTCGCCGCAGTGCCAAAGAAGCCCTGCACATGGTCCAGGCCCTGAAATTTTTCGAGGAACACGGCGAGGTCTGCCCCATCAACTGGCAGAAGGGCGAATGAGTGAAATAGAATGAGCCGTAAGTATAGTGCAGCGTGACTTACAGATCGGGTAGCAGTGCCTTAAAACGCTGATTCAGATACCTGAAGCAGTTTTTTACAACTTCATGCCGTTCCGCAATGCGCTATGCTGCTTTTGCGGCTCATTATCGTTTCCCTGTCCCACAGCCGCACTTGACGCCATCCCCGGACGTGGTAAAATACGTGTTTCCTTTTGTCATCACAGGGATAATATTCGAAAAAATCATACGGGGTAATACGCGTGTTGGACGCCACTGAAAAAGCGGATGTGCTCTTGGAAGCGCTGCACTGGATTCGGAAATTCCGCGGGAACATCATGGTCGTCAAGCTCGGCGGCAGTCTGATGAAAGACCCGCTGGCCATGTCCCATCTCCTGGAGGACGTGGTTTTCCTGGAGACCGTCGGCATCAAGCCCATCCTCGTCCACGGCGGCGGCCCCGCCATTAACCGCGCGATGGCCGAGGCGGGCATCAACTCCCATTTCGTCCAGGGCCGGCGCTACACCTGCCAAAAAACGCTGGAAATCGTCGAACAAATCCTCGCCACGGAGCTCAACGAGCAGATCGTCGAGCAGATCGTCATTCTCGGCGGCATGGCCCGCTCCCTGAATTTCAGCACGAGGAACGTCGTTTTTGGCGAACGCCTCGTCGTCCACGACCCCGACGGCAAGCCCCTGGATTTCGGCTTCGTCGGCACGCCCACGCAGATCGACACCGTCCCGATCATCGAGCTTCTCGAGCAGAACGTCATCCCGGTGATTCCGTCCATGTGCATGACCGACGACGGGCAGAAGCTCAATGTGAACGCCGACACGGTGGCGACGGTGGTCGCGCAGACGTTCCGGGCCGAGAAGCTGATGTTCCTCAGCGACGTCAACGGCGTGCGGCGCGACAAGGACGATCCGGACTCCCTCATCCCGACGCTGACGAAAAAGATGGCCGACGTGATGTTCGCCAACGGCGCGATCGTCGCGGGCATGATTCCGAAGGTGCAGGCGTGCCTGGAGACAGTGGCCCAGGGCGTTCACAAAGTGCACATCATCGACGGCGCCATCCGCCATGCCCTGCTGCTGGAAATCTTCACGACCGAGGGCATCGGCACCGAAATCATCGCCGGCCGGGATTAGGTTGTGAAAAAAGAAAAAATGCATAAAAGTTTTTTGAAAGGGGGGTGAATTCTCGCAACGAAGAGGGGAGAAACATTTTTTCAAAAATGCTTTTCCCCTGGCAGTGGGATTCATCTATCCATGAAGAACGGTTTTTCACGGAGGAATGCCATGCGGAAAACGCGTTTTATTCTGTTATTTTTCTCTGTCATTCTAGCGCTGACCGCCGCGCGCGGTTTTTCTCAGGATCCGGCGGAGGGGATCTACGTCTCTCGCGCGCTTGACGAGGTGCAGAAGCTGGCTGCCGACGGCGACGCGCCGGCGATGTGCGAGCTGGGCGACCGTTATCTTTCAGGCAAAGACGTCGCGGAAAATATCGCGGAAGCAATGCGGTGGCTGACGGCTTCCGCCGAGGAAGATTTCACGCCCGCGATGCTGCGGCTGGCCGAGATTTATTCGCTGGCCAAAAGCGACCCCAACCGCGACCAGCACGAACTGACGTGGCTTCATCGGGCCGCGGAGCTGGGCGACACCCGGGCGATGGTGACGCTGGGGGATTATCATCTGAACGGCCGAGGCGGCAAGGTGGATGTGCCCGAAGCGACGGGGTGGCTCATGAAAGCGGGGGAAGCGGGTAACGCCGACGGACTTTTGGCGATGGCTCGCTTTTATTTTGACGAATCTCGGAAAGCCCACGACAACGCCCACGGACTGGAATATCTCCGCAAAGCCGCCGACGCGGGGCATCCTCCGGCACAGCGGTATCTGGGGGCAGCCTATCTCGAAGCGCAGTTCGGCGTTCCGCAGGACGACGCCCAGGCGGCTCAATGGTTTCGCAAGGCGGCGGAGCAAGGCGACCCGGAATCCCAGCGAATGATGGGGCACTTATACCTTTTCGGCAGAGGGGTTATCCAGGACAAAACAGAAGCGGTTACGTGGTTTCGCAAGGCCGCCGACCAGGGCGATGCGTGGGCGCAGGGCGAAATGGGGGATTGTTATGCCAATGGCAGGGGTGTCGAGCAGGACGTGGCGCAGGCGGCCGCGTGGTATGAAAAAGCGGCTCGACAGAACCTCCCCACCGCGCAACGATTGCTGGCACAATGCTATTACGAGGGCCTGGGTGTGGAAAAAGACGAAGCCCAAGCTGTCATGTGGTTGCGCGAAGCCGCCGAGAACGGGGAACCCGATGCCATGGTATTTCTCAGTGGGTGTTATCGGGAGGGAATCGTTGTGCCACGGGACGAGGAGAAAGCGGTACGCTGGGCACGCCGCGCCGCCGAGTTGGGCAATCCCCTCGGCCAGCACTATCTCGCCAACTACTACAAGGAGGGTATCGGAGTCGAAAAAGACGAAGCCGAGGCCGTCCGCTGGTTTCGCAAGGCAGCCGACAACGGTAATCAAGCCTCTCAGTTCGCCTACGCAATTTGTTACTTCGAAGGAACCGGCGTTCCCAAAGACGAAGCCGAGGCGTTTCGCCTGATGCTGGCCCTGGCGGAAGACGGCTACGCCTCCGCGGAAAGCATGGTGGGGTGGTGTTATCTCAAAGGTGAGAATATAGAAAAAGACGAAAAAAAAGGACTGGAATATCTGTATCGCGCAGCTGCTAAAGGCGATCCGATCGCGGTGAAGATGCTCCAACAATCGGGCAACCCCTACGCCGTCCCCACGGAGAAAAATCATGCCAAAGAGAAGTAATTTTCACCGTTTCACGTGGCTTTTCGCTGCGGCACTACTGTGTAGCGGCGGCATTTCGATTGCGCTTACGGACGACTTGCCGACTGAGTTCACGCCGGAAGATCAGGAGGATGTGGAAGTCATGGCGCTGCCCGATCTGCTCACGGAGCTGGTGCTGGATCCCGACGTCGAAGTGACGCAGATGCTGCCCGCGCTGGAGCCGGTCAAGGAAGACACCCCCGAGGAGAAATACGCGCAGGCGATACGCTATCGGGATTTGGGCCAACACGCCGAGGCGGATCGGCTTCAGAAGGCGGCGCTGCGGCTTCTGGAGGAGTCAGCCGAGGCCGGCCACACGCCCGCGATGGTGGAGCTGGCCGAGTGCTATATTCCACCCGAACTGGAGAAAAACCGGCGGAAGCGGAAGTGGCGTCCGGAGTTTCGTATGAATGCCGAGCCAGGGCTGATGTGGCTGACGAAGGCTGTCGGGGCGGGCGATACGAAAGCGATGATCAGGCTCGGCCAGTGTTACGGCGGTAGTCGGGCGGTGGGGAAAGACGAGGCTAGGGCCTTCTCGCTGTTTTCCCAGGCGTCGGAATGCGGTGATCCGGAAGGGACGTATATCCTGGCCGGCTGTTATCAAGACGGGATAGGATGCAGGAAAGACGAAGTGAAATCGGTGGAATTGCTCCGCAAAGCCGCCGGGGGTGGGTATCCCGACGCCCAACTAACGCTCGGCGGGTTCTATCTCATGGGATATGCCGGCGTCGAACAGAGCAACGCGCAGGCGGTTCATTGGATTCACAAGGCGGCAGAGAACGGCTACATAGAAGCCCAGGCCGTCTTGGGCCAAGCTTACCTCGATGGTGTGATTCTCCCCAAGGACACCGAAAAAGCGGTTTTCTTGATCCGTAAAGCGGCCGAGCAAGAGTTTCCGGCGGCGGAGGCAAAGCTAGGTTGGCTTTACGAGTCCGGCGAGGGAGTCGAGCAGAGCTGGGAACAGGCGGTGGCGTGGTATGAAAAAGCGGCACATCATAAATACCCCGCAGCACAAACGCGATTGGGGATATGCTATTATTTCGGATATGGTGTGGAGAAAAATCCGCCGCGGGGCATCGTCTGGTGGTACGAGGCGGCCGATAGCGATGAGCCCAACGCGATGGCGCGGCTGGCAATGGCTTACCACGAGGGCGTCGGCGTGCCACAAAACACGGAGAAAGCCGTCACGTGGATACGCCGTTCCGCCGAGCTGGGAGACGCGCAAGGGGCATCCGGGATGGGATTCTTTTACTTTAACGGCCTGGGCGTCGAACAGGATTACGAAGAAGCGATGCTCTGGTATCGCAAGGCAGCGGAGAAAGGCGATATCGCCGCGCAATTCGCACTGGGAGTCGGTTATGTCCGCGGCCTCGGCGTTTCCGTAGACATGGCCGAGGCGATTCGCTGGCTGACGAAAGCCGCCGAACAGGGTGAAAAGCAGGCGCAATGCTTTCTCGGCGTGTTTTATCTTGAAGGAAACGGCGTTGAAAAAAATGAGCGGAAAGCGATTGAATATCTTTACCGGGCTGCCGGGCAGGGAGAGCCGCAGGCGGTCGAAATTCTGAATCAGCTCGGAAAATAACAAAAAGAGCCCCGGGAACACCAGCATGCCAGCGATTCCCGGGGCTCTTTTCTTTCCGATTACTTCCAGCGCTTACGGCCTTTGTTGCCTCCGCCACTACCGCTGCGGGATTTGATGTTTTTGTCCACGATCACGTTCACCGTGTCCTGCCACGTGGGCACATTCCGCTGCTGCGGCGGAAGCGGCTCTTCTTCGTACGCCTCCTCATACCCGTCGTCGTCATCATCGCCACGATCGTCGTCCAACTCGCCGAAAAATTCGTCGTCGTCGTCCTGATCGTCATCATAAAATTCCTCGCGCGGCTTATTCGCCCCGCCTCTTCCACGACGATTGCGCTTCTTTCCGGGTTTCGGCGGCGCGTACTGGGAATCGTCATCGAAATCGTCTTCGTCCTCGCCCCACACATCCTCGTCGTCCTCGTCAGAAACGTCGTCATACGCCGCTTCTTTCCACTCATGGCGTTTCCGGCCGGCCGGCGCATTCGCATCCGCCGCCGATTTGCCGCCACGGCGACTGTTGCGTGATTTCTTCGCCGGGGCGGGTGAAAAATCGTCTTCCTCCGCGTCAAATTCCATGTCGTCATCATCCCAGTCGTCGTCGTCCATCGCCAGATCAAGGTATGGGTCTTTCCCCGGCCGACCACGGAAATCGTCCCGGCCCAGCGGGAACACATCCCCGTCCAGCGTTTTCTTGTTCCGCCGCTTTTTACGCGACTGCTGATCGCCGGAAACCGCAGCGTTCTCTTCCGCCGTCGGCGTTTCCTTGAAATTCATTTGCTTCTCGCCGGATTTCTTGTCCTTCTTCCGCTTCTTGCGTTTTCCGGAACGGTCGTCTTTACGCTCGTCGAACGCCGGCGCATCGTCCAGCCAGAAATTACCTTCCGGGATATCCTCGTCCGCGTAAAAATCCGCCTCGACACGGGCCGTGAACTCGGCCGCCGCACGCTGCTCGGCACCTCGGCCACCACGCCTGGAACGTCGCCCCCCACGCCCACCCGGCACATCATCCGTCGAGTCCGCCTCGGAAAGTAGGTTTTCCTGCGCGTTCGTTTCCGGGAACAGCTCCCGCATCCGCTGACGGCTCACTTCCTCGTCAAAAACCGGATACTCGCCCCCGCGGCGGTCGTTACGCCCCTTGCGCCCCCGCCCGGACGCCTCCGTCATTTTGTCTGCCACCACATCCCGCATGATATTTCCCACCACACTGCGGGCCTTCTCCTGCTCCGCCTCCGGCTGACGCTCTTTCCGGCGATTATCCTGACGATTATCCCGGCGGTCTTTCGGCTCATCCCGCCGATCATCCTTACGGCCGTCTTTTCGGTCATCCCGCCGCTCGTCCCGACGATTATCTTTCCGCTCATCACGCGAAAACTGACGGGGCTCTTCCCGCGGCGATTCAAAACGCTCGGCCACGGCATCCGCAAATTCCGGCTTCTCACGCCGGCCCCTGCGCCCTTCACGCCGGGGAGAATCGTCCGTTTTTTCATGCTCCCGTTTCTCCACCCGTGAAAAACGCGCGTCGTCACGAGATTCGCCACGATTTTCCGTGCGTGACTCAGAACGGGAATCAGTGCGTGAATCCGAACGCGAATCCGCACGGCCTCTTTCGCGCTTCGGCTCCGTTTTCGGCGGCAAAACCGGTGCTTTCGCCGCTTCCGGCTTTTTCGGCGCCGGCGGCGGGGTCACTACCATTCCAAATTCCTTCGCCAGCATGCCCCACGAATCCAGCGCATCCACCTCCGCCTGCACAGGGGACGCTTCTTCCGCAATTTCCGGTTCAAAATCCATCGCCGCCGCGATTTCCGGCGCCACGGGAGACTCCTCGGCCACCTCCGACTCCGCTTCCACCGCGGCCTCTTCCAGCAGCCCAGCCCCAAAACCGCTGCGGGAACGCTTTCGGGGAGGCATCTTCCCGATTAATCCCGCTGCCGGCTCCGCTTCCGCCGCCTTTTCGTTCTCGGCTTCCGCCTCCGCCGCCTCCGTCAACCAAAACGCTTCCGGCGAGTCCGGCGGAGAAAGCTCCAGCTCCTCTTCCGGCGTGGTATCCTGAAGGCCGGCACCAAAAACGGCATTTTCCGTCTTCACTTCCGCTGCGGGAACCGATTTCGCTTTCGGCGCGGGTGTTTCCGATACAGCCGACGCGCTGGCGCTGACCACCGTGCCCTGCTCTTCCGACTTTTTGAAGCCGCTGAACTCCTTCGCGGGCTTTCCCCAGTCCAGAGAAGAGAAAACATCTTCCGCCTCCGCGGCCGGTACTTCTTCCACCGATTCCTGCACAACAAAACGCAGCGTTTCCACTTCCGGCTCCGGGGCCGCTGGGGGGCCTTCCACGGCATCTCCGCCGTCCAAATCCTGCTCTGAATTCTGTTTTGGAGCTCTCCCGAGGGATTCCATGAGGAAATCCCAGTGATTTTTCTTTTCTTTTTTCGCCATATTCTCTAAATTCTTTGGTTAACACCTGCTTATTTCATCCGACTTCGGGTTCTTACAACAAAAATACGCTGCGAAGGCGGTTTTTTAATCTGAAAATCCATCATTCTCCATTATTATTTATCCACGTCCGAATTACAAGGGGGAATCCGGCAAAAAAACGGGATGTTCTGAAAATTGCGAGGACCTGTTTTGCACATACGTTTCGAAAATAGCCTGGTTTATATATTTTGCCCCGAAAAACCAAGATATAATAGCAAACCCGGTGGATTTTGCCGATTATTCCGGAAATCTTATTGACTATTATCGAGAATTTGTTAAAATTGTATATATCTTTGGGTATTAGGGCACATCCAAAATCAATATAAACGGCGGGAAACAGCAGCCGTTAGCGCAGAGACCGGATTGAAGTGGAAAAAAACCCGGACGATTCTATCCGGTCTCTTCGCGTCACTGCGTTCCGCTGCGCTCCCGGCTGCTGTTCTTGTGGCTGCATCGATTTTGGATGTGCTCTAGCGATTCGGCAATGGATTTTTGCTTGAAACTATAGATTGACGTTGTGGAGATGTAATGCAGAAGCCCTGCCTGAATATTCTACTTACATTATGTATATGTATTTGCCTCCCCCCGGGTGTTGCTGCGCAGGCAGGCAGTTATACCTGGAGCGGCACGGGCACATGGACAACCGCCGGAAACTGGGCATCCACTCCGCCGGTGGGCGGCCCCGGACTTGGCGACACCGCCACCATCCACAGCGGCACGCTTTATCTTGACTCGCTGGCTGACTACACTCTTGGAGCCAGGACGCTTCATAAGCTGGAGAGCCATATCGAGCTTTACGGCGGCACGCTCACCACCACGGCCTCCGACCACGGCGTCGTCATCGGCACGCAAGCCGGTACGCACCAAATCAATCAGTACGGCGGCGCGATCAACGTGCCCTATCTCGTTCTGGGCAGCGACCGGCAGGCCCCGCAGACCGCGATTCAATCACATCACGTCATGAAGGGCGGCTCGCTGACCACCTCCTCGCTGGTCATCGGCGAAGGCTCGCAAAATGGTAATCAGACGACTTCGATTAATCCCACGGTGATCGCTTCCCTGGAAACCCGGGGCAACACGTCGGTTACCATCAACAAAAATGCTGGCGACCGGGGGCTGATCATCGGTCATTTCGCCCAAAGCGGATCGCTGGCGATGCTGGGAAATTCCACCCTGACGACCAACGGCGACGTTTACGTCGCGTACATGGATAATTCCGCGAATATCCTGGGCTTGATCAACTGCCTGGGCAGCGTGGTGATTACCAACAACGCCAAGATGGAGCTTACGGGCGGCGCCTCGCTGCGGCTGGGGTATTCCGAAGTGAATACGCTCTCCACGTACTGGGATTATTGCAACACCGGTTCCGTCACGGTCAGTGGGCAGGGAAAGCTGCTGGTCAGCGGCGAGGTGACCTCGTACAATAGCAACGCGAGGATAAATATCTATGGCTCCAAGGCGCAGGTGGATTTCGGATCGTTAACGAAACAGCGGGAAATTTCCACCCGAACGGGATGGATCAATTCGATGCTCGACGGCGACGGGCTTACCACGATCAAAGTAACCGGGAAGGCCGATATTTCAGAAGGGATTGCGATTTCAATCCCAGGTTTCGTCGCGTTGAAGACGCCACAAATTACGGTTATCGAAGCCCTGGACTTCATTGGTATGAACGACCTTACCCATTTACCCGAGTCCTACGTTTCGTACCGTTATGTCACGGACAACACGCCCTTCGGGTTCTCCCGAAGCCAGGAAACGGTCAACGGCAGAGAAGTCATCAAGTTGACTGTCGCTACAGACGATTCTAATTATGTATGGGATATGAGCCTCGATGGATTCCACACCATCTCTACACTCTCCGACAACACGAAAAAGAGTGCGATTCACGTATACGGCTCCTCCAGCGCAACGCCCGACCTGTATCTGAAATTTTCCACCACGGACGGCAGCGTCGCCGTGACCGACACCCTGCTGGCTTTCCTCAACAGCACGGCATACGTCGACACCGGTTTGCGTTTTACGAAAATCGACGACGAGAATGTCCGTCTCTCGGGGAACTACCTCAATGAGTATAACGAAGCGTGGTTCGGATGGGATTTCACCACGTTCGAACCATGCAACTGTTGCGGGCTGGCCCTGATGGGCATCGGCCTTCTGGATGCCACCAGCGTTCCCGAGCCGTCGACCTGGCTGATGCTATTGACGGGTGGGGCCACGATCTTTGGCATGCGGTGTCTGCGAAGCCGCAAGCGGAAGGTTGCGATGTAACTGGATTGAAGTGGGAAAACACACGAAGGTGCTTATCCGGCCATTCCGCTTCGCTGCATTCCCGGCCACTGTTTTGAGGAAACGACCAGTTTGTGACGCAGATGCATTCAAGCGGTTAAAAAACACAGCAGCCGGGTCTCGAATGGGAAACCCGGCTGCCTTTTTGTTGGACGGCATGTCGCTTATAAGGACGCCACACCCGCTTCGATCTCACGTTTGATGCCTTCGAAGGCCGCCTGATTTTCGAGCTGCTCGACGGTGTTCATGGCATTCGTGAACTTCGTGCGTTCGATCACCCGGTCGCCAACGGTGACGCAGATTGTGCCGTCTTCGGCGGAGCGGGAGGAGAACGCGGCGTCGAGATCCACCTTGTCCGTAAAGTTCCGCTCTTTGACGTACTGCGTGATCATCCCCAGCAGCAACTGGCCCGGGCAGTTTTCCTGCTTGGCGCAGATCGTGACGGTGATCGGCAGACGCTTCGCCGCGGTGCCCTTCATGATCGGAATTTTGGCGTCGAAAAGCTGGCTGCGGTTCTGGTAAATCGTGTGCAGCATGTGGTGGGCTTCATGCGAGCCGGGATGGCCGCCGATGCATTTTTCGTAACACTGCTGGACGAGGTAGTTGTCCTGCGACTTCTGCACTTGGTGCATTTTATCGGCGTTATACAGCCCCTGCTGGCGCTTGCGGCGAATTTTGTCGGTAATGCCCACGGGCTGACCGCCGCCGGAGACGCACCCGCCCGGACATGCCATCACTTCCACGAAATGGTAGTTTGCCTTGCCGGCTTCCATGTCCTGGATCAGCTCTTTCGCACTGGCCAGGCCATGCACCACCGCGACGCGGATTTCGTTGCCGGCGAGATTCAGCACGGCTTCTTTCCGGGACGCCATTCCGCGGACGGCCTTGAAGTCGACGCTTGCCAGCGGTTTGTTTTCGATTTTCTCCGCCGCATAACGCAGGGCCGCTTCCATCACGCCGCCGGACGTGCCGAAAATCACACCGGCCCCCGTCGAGAAGCCCATCGGCATGTCGAACGCCTCCGGCTCCAGCTCCGACAGGTCGATTCCCAGCGAGTCGATCATCCGGCCGACCTCCGCCGTCGTGATGACCACATCCACTTCCTTCTCGCCATGCGGGGCGTATTTCGGCAGCTTCGCCTCGAACTTCTTCGCCGTGCACGGCATGATCGAAACCACGAAAATGTCCTGCTCTCGGCAGCCGAGTTGCTCGGGCAGTGTACGCCGGGCCACCGAACCGAACATCGCCTGCGGGGAGCGGCAGCTCGACAGATTCGGCAGCAGTTCGGGATAATAAATCTCCGTGTACTTCACCCACGCCGGGCAGCAGCTGGTGTACATCGGCAGCACGCCCTCCTTCGTGAAGCGGTTGATGAACTCGGTGGCTTCCTCGAAAATCGTCATGTCGGCGGAGAAGCACGTGTCGTAAACGTTTTTGAAGCCCATGAGCTTCAGCGCCGCGACCAGCTTGCCGGCCACGTCCAGCCCCGTCTCCACGCCGAAGTAATCGCCCAGCGCCACGCGAACTGCCGGGGCGATTTGCACGACGACGGTTTTCGTCGGATCGTAAAGCGCGTCCCACACTTTCTGGGTGTCGTCTTTGGGCACGATGGCCCCCGTCGGACACACGGCGGCACACTGGCCGCAATTGACGCACTCCACGAAATCGAGATCGGCGTCGAACGCCGGCGCGACTTTGGCCTTCGAGCCGCGGTTGGCGAAATCGATCGCCCCGATGCCCTGCAGTTCGGAACACACCCGCACGCAGTCGCCGCACAGCACGCACTTGTTCGGGTCGCGGACGATGGACGGCGACGAACGATCCACCGGCTCCTTGGCCGTCAGCGGCTTGAACCGCACCTCATGCACGCCCAGGCGGTGGGCGACCGTTTGCAGCGCACAGTTCGCGCTGCGGGCACACGTCGTGCACTCGCGGTCGTGGTTGGCCAGCAGCAGCTCGACGCTGATTTTCCGCATCTCGCGGATTTCCTTCGTCTCGGTCATCAGCACCATGCCCGGCGCCGGAGCGGTCGAACACGCCGCCATCACGCCGCGGCCTTCCACCTGCACCAGGCACAGCCGGCACGCGCCGTAAATGCTCAGCTCGCTGTGATAACAAAACGTCGGCAGGTCGATCCCCGCCTTGCGGATCACCTCCAGCAGGTTCCGCTCGTCCGTAAATTCCACTTCGCGTCCGTTGACGGTGAGGGTTTTGGGGGTAGTCATATGGATTCCTTTATGGGTTTGTATTTTTGAATTGTTGTTCCATGGGATGAATCCCGTTTAGCCGCGCAGCGTGTTCTGTGTAAGCAGTGGAAGCGGGATTGATCGTGCCGCAGCTTGCGCCGTACGCGCTGCGCGGCTAAACGGGATTTTCGGTGTGTTACGTTTTTACACGCCACTAATCGCGTGGAACTTACACGCCGCTTTGCACGCGCCGCACTTGATGCACAGTTCGACGTTAATCACGTGCGGCTTTTTCAGCTCGCCGGTGATGGCGCCGACGGGGCATTTCTTCGCACACACAGTGCAGCCTTTGCATTTCACCGGGTCGATTTCGGGCAGGGCCAAAGCTCTGCACTCGCCGGTGGGACACATCTTTTTGAAGACGTGAGCCTCGTACTCTTCGCGGAAGTAGCGGAGCGTGGACAGCACAGGGTTCGGGGCGGTTTTACCCAGGCCGCACAGCGAGCCGAGCTGCACGGCGCGGGCGATCTGCTCGAGCTGCACGAGCGTGTCGGCGTCGGCCGTGCCACCCATGATGTCGTCCAGCAGGGCAAGCATCTGTTTCGTGCCTTCACGACAGGGTACGCATTTGCCGCACGATTCGTTCTGGGTGAACTGCATGAAAAAGCGGGCGACGCTGACCATGCAGGTCTGGTTGTTCATGACGACCAGGCCCCCGGAGCCGACCATCGCGCCGGCGGCTTTGAGCGAATCGAAATCCAGCGGCATGTCGAGCATCTCAGGCGTGAGACAGCCACCCGACGGGCCACCGATTTGAACCGATTTAAAATCGTCGCCGGTGACGTTGCCGTCGTTGTCGCAGACGCCGCCGCCGATGTTGTAGACGATTTCACGCAGGGTGGTGCCGAAGGGGACTTCAATCAGTCCGGTGTTGGCGACGTGGCCGGTCAGCGCGAACGTCTTCGTGCCGGGGGATTTTTCGGTGCCCACCGCGCGGTAAGCGGCGGCGCCCTCACGCAGGATGTACGGCACGGACGCGAGCGTCTCAACGTTGTTGATGACGGTCGGTTTGCCATACAGACCGCACTCGGCGGGGAACGGCGGCTTGGGCATCGGCATGCCCCGCTTGCCCTCAATGGACGCGATCAGGGCGGTCTCTTCGCCGCAGACGAACGCGCCGGCGCCTTCCATGATGCGGATGCGGAAGCTAAAGTCGGTGCCGAAAAGATTATCGCCGAGGATGCCGTATTTCTCGGCCTCTTTGCACGCGTGCTTCATGCGTTCGACGGCCAGCGGATACTCGGCACGCACATACACCACGCCCTCGTCGGCGCCGATGGCCTTGCCCGCGATCATCATGCCCTCAAGCACCGAGTGCGGGTTGCCTTCCATCACCGAGCGGTCCATGAACGCGCCGGGGTCGCCTTCGTCGCCGTTGCAGATGACGTATTTTTTATCGCTCTTGGGCGCGAGCGTGAATTTCCATTTCAGCCCGGTGGGGAATCCGCCGCCGCCTCGGCCGCGCAGCCCGGCGTCGATCACCGTCTGGCAGACTTCTTCCGGCGACATTTCCTTAATCGCCTTGCGGGCGCCGAAGTAACCCTGATTGAAAACATACTCGCCGATATTCTCGGCCTCAATCGTGCAGTTTTTCAGCACCACGCGGCTCTGGCGGGCATAGAACGGGATGTTTTCCTCCGTTTCGCACTTCTCGCCGGTGAGCGGAACTTCATACACGAGGCGGTCGACCAGGTCGCCGTTGACGATCGTCATGTTCACGATCTCGGCGACGTCGGCGGGCTTCACACGCGTGTAAAAAACGCCTTCCGGCTCAATCCGCACCAGCGGCCCCATCTGGCAGAAACCCTGGCAGCCGCTCTTGGAAATGTACGTGCCGTCGAAGGGTGCGTGTTCGATTTCGCCTTCGAGTTCGATTTCGACTTTCTCGCCGACTTTTTCCAGCTCGGCCGCCAGTGCATCACGCACGGCGATTGAGCCGTTGGCGATGCAGCCCGTGCCACCACAAATGGTGATCCGGCGTTTGAGCTGCGAGACGGATTTCTCGTAGTTCGCGGCGATTTGTTCGAGGGTATATATTTTGGTCATGGGTTTTACTCCTTGGGGGTAAGTGAACAAGTGAACGAGTGAAAGAGTGATGAAGTGAAGTGGGACGTAACCGGTACGCCAACACTTGTTCACTTGCTCACTCGTTCACTTGCTCACTTTCTTTTTCGAGTATCTCGTCGATCAGCCGGTCGGCTTCGTCCGGGGTGGTCTGGCCATAAACCACGTCGTCGACAACCATGACGGGGGCCAGGCCGCAGGCGCCGAGGCAACTGACCAGGTCGATCGTGAACATGAGATCTTTGCTCGTGCGGCAGTCGTCGTTGAGGCCCAGACGCTCATACAGTTTGTGCAGGATGCCGTGCGACTTCTTCACGTGGCACGCGGTGCCGTCGCACAGACGGAAGATGTGCTTTCCCTTCGGCTCCAGCGAAAAGTGGGCGTAGAAGGTTGCCACGCCGTAGACGTGCGCCACCGGGACGTCGAGCGACGTCGCGACATAGCTGATCACATCCTTGGGCAGGTACTTGTAAACTTCCTGCACTTCCTGGAGGATGGGGATCAGACGCCCGGGGTCGTTGTTGTTCTTTTCGAGAATTTCATTCACCGCGGAAAGGTGCTTCACCATTCCCTGGGTTTTTTCGATGGTTTCCTGCATGAAAGGTCTCCGAATAATTGAAGGTCAGTGGCAGGGAGTGTAGAGTGTAGAG
Source organism: Thermoguttaceae bacterium (assembly GCA_031553595.1). GTDB lineage: Bacteria > Planctomycetota > Planctomycetia > Pirellulales > Thermoguttaceae > RGIG3701. The sequence goes on from JAVBLI010000015.1 coordinate 53,631, forward strand.
TGCAGAGTGTAGAGTTTGCCAAACGGACTTCGAACATTATGTAAATGGAAGCAATCGCTGCCACTTTGATCGAAGTATCCTTCTCGCTTGATAAACTCTACACTCTACACTCTACATTCTACACTCCTTACACGTATTTAATGCTGACGCGCTTGAGGAAATTCGCCTCGAGCGTGTGGGCGATTCGTTTAATGATGTTTCGTCGTAATTCCAGATCCTGCGGCAAGCGGGGGTCCTGGTGGGCTTCGTTGATGCGCGTACCGACGAGGATTTCGATGACGTCGTTTTGCAGCATCAGGTCGACCATCTTGCCGGCCGGGTTATCGTGGTGCTCGCCGTCATATTTTTCGAGGTACTGCGCCGTTTTCGTCAGCGTGAAGATGCCTTCGGTCACGAGGTCGATTCCGTCCATCGTCGACATCGGCGGCATCTCCGGGTGAAGATTTTTTAAATCCATCTTCAACTTGCGGCCCAAAATCCGCGAGATGATCTCCGCCGACGTGCCGCCGCTGATGACTTTCGCGCCGTCGTAGTTCGCAATCATCTCGGCACACTCCGCGTCGCGTTTGCCGTCGTAAGGCGGGCCCGTGAAAAGCAACATCTTCCGCGGATGCCGGAAATACAGCCCCGCGCAGGTCATGTCGTCGTTGTTCACGCCGTTGGTTTCTTTCATGCGGGCCTGGCGGATGATGTCGTCGCTGAGCTCGTGGGAGGAAATATCAGGCCGGTCTGCCACGCGTCGCTGGACATAATCGCCGCAGCCACGCCGCCGCCACCCCAGCGGATACGCACGGCTGCCCATGCCCGCCTGGCTGATGCCGTCCGAAAAAAACACGAGCCGATCGGTCGTCTCCAGCGAAAAGTCGTAAACCTTCATCTTCCGGTCCTGCCACTTCTCGGACTCCAGTTCCTGGAACGGCACGTCCAGCACGCCGCCCTTTCTCAGCAGCAGGAATCCCGGATTGCCCATCTCAATCACCCGCGCGTCGCCCCGCAGGTCGATATTGACGATCGTAAACGTGGCGTAACTGATTTTCCGCACCTGGCAGATCGGCAGGGCGTCCATCATGATGTCGGCCGCGTGCAGGATCCGCTCGGAACTCTCGCAGGCGAATTTCAAGGCCATCGTGGCGGTCATCGACGCGAGGATGTTCGCCTTGACGCCGCTGCCCAGGCCGTCGGAAAGCACCGCCACCACCCGCCCACCGTCGTCGTTCTTCTGGAACTTGAACGCGTCGCCGCAAATATTCTCCCCATACTTACAGCGCTGGCTGTAGCCGAGATCGATATGGAGCGGGGAAATGGGCATGACGAATTGATAATTGACAATGGATAATTGAAAATTCGCAAGCGAGCTACCAGCCGAAAATTTGAACATGACGCAGATAATTATCAATTATCCATTGTCAATTATCAATTTGTTCACTGGTCCGCGTATCCTTCGGCGATACTGCGTAACAAAATTTCGGTCTCGGCCATGTGTTCGCCGAGTTTGCAGGCGATGTCCTGGACGGTGGCGAGGTTTTTGTTGATGACCTCGCGGGCACGGGCGGCGATCTGGCCCCGGCGAAATTCGGTGGTCGTGATGTCGAAAAGCATCGCGCCGACGACCTGTCCCGGGTCGATGTTGAATACGTTGAGGCTCAACAGGCGGTTGTTCAGCCGGAGCATGTCTTTGCTGAGTTCTTCCTTCGTTTGCAGCACTTCCTCGAAAAGTTCGGCGAACGGGATGAGTTTCTGGAGCATCGCGCCGGGCATGCCGGGGGCGGCTTCATAAATGTCCATCGCTTCCTCGCCGGCCAGCTCCGCGAATCGCCGGTTGCACTCGACGAGCTTCAGATTCCGGTCGACGATCACCACCGCCGCGGGGATGCACCGCAAAATGGCGTTCGACTTTTTCTGGGCCAGGTTCCGCATGTACGAAACGCACATGTTCGGCTCGGCCTTCCCCGCCAGCAGCGCGCGGGCGAAGTTCATGCAGGTGTCGTATCCGCAGCCGCCGCAGTTGAGTTCGTCCTGGGGTTTCGTCTTGCCGACGCTTCGCAGCGCCTGTTTGATGTCCTGCAAATTGACCGGCTCGGCGGGAATGGTATCTTTTTCGTAACGAGCCTGAATTTCCACCTTGGCTCGCTTCGGGAGCGTCGGCTGAATGCGTGTGTGCCGGATAATACGCAACCGCTCGGCCAGCCCGGCGGAATTATGCTCCGCCGCGGGGCCATGGACGCAGCCACCGATGCACGCCAGCGTTTCGATAAAAACCGGCTCGCGGATTTCCCGGGGCCGCAGCCCGGTGAGCAGTTGCCGCAGGGCCTGGATGCCCGAAACGGACACGAAATGCACGTTATCGCAGTTGCCGTGGGCCTTGATCGTGTCGTTCATGCCGCCCTCGATCGGGTACAGCATCCCCTCCTCGGCGGTGTCCAGCACGAAAACGTCGTCCTCGGCCGGCTCCAGCGCCCACGGATTAATGCCCACTTCCTTGAACCACTGGTGCAGCCGGGGGTAAATCATGGCGATCGAAAACAGCTCGGGATGGCGATCCGCCTCATTTTTCTTCGCGACGCACGGGCCGACGAACACGATTTTGATTTTCTTGCCGAATCGCTCCCGCAGCATTTTCGCGTGGGCCTGGGCGGGCGAAAGCACCTGCGTGATGGAGTCCGTAAATTCCGGCATGTACTTCCGAATGAGGTCGACCGTCGCGGGGCACGCCGAGGAAATCATCACGCCGGATTTCATTTCCGAAAGCGTGGCGGCCAAGTCGTCCGACACCGCCTGCGCCCCCAGCGCCGTTTCGCTCACCCCCGCAAATCCCAGCTTCTTCAGCGCCGCGATCATCTTCCCCGTCGGCAGCCCCTTAAACTCACTCACCCACGACGGAGCCAGCGAAATATACACCGGCGAATCGCCCTGCAGCAACTGCCGCACGCGCCCAAGGTCGTCCCGAATCTTTTTCGCGTGGGCCGGGCACACCTCCACACAATGACCGCAGGCGATGCAAAGTTCGGACATCACCGACGCGTGGCCGTTCTGAATCTTAATCGCCTTCACGGGACAGTGGCGGACACACTTGAAGCAGTCCTGGCACTCGGCGTCGGCCGTGAAAATGGGGTAACTGTGGTTCATGGGAATTAGGAGTGAGGAATGAGGAATGATTTTAGGGAACGGAAATGAAGGACGCTTGCGAAATTTCTTTTTCCTAATTCCTCATTCCTAATTTTTCTTAAATTTCTCGCCGAGCAGGTCGATGAGCATCTCCCGGCCGACGCGGTGATGGCACACGCCGTCGATTATAATATTAGGGCCGTCGGAACACTCGCCCACGCAACACTTGCCGGAAAGCTCGATTTGAGCGTCGACGCCGTTTTCCTCAATGAAATTTTCGATCACCCGGAGGTTTTCTTCGTTGCCGCGCGCGAAACAGGAGCTGCCCATGCAAATGACGATTTTACCCATTTTACCGTTGTCCTCCGTGGTTTTTTCCTTTTTTTTCAGGCCGAACTGTTTCATTTTCGCGGAGAGTACGGCAAATCCACCGGCGATCACCTCCCGCTGCACAATCACCTCGTCCGGCACCTGGAGACTCACATTCGCGAAGTTCCAAAAAGCACGCACGCCGTACGAAATCATGTCGTCCACCATCCGCTGGGCACTCTGCGGGCCGACGCAAATGATGCCCACGCTGGGCTGAATCAGCTTGACCATCGCGGGCATCAACCGGCTGTCGTATACCTCATGGCCATGGATAATGCGCCCGATTTTCACCGGATCGGCATCGAAAACCGTCGTGATTCGAATTCCATACTCCGCAAACTCCTCATGGCCCAGCAAAGCACTGCCCAACGAACCGGCCCCGACCAAACACGCCGTGCACTCGATGTCCCAGCCGAGAAATTTGCGGATCGCCAAGATGAGTTCATCCGTACGGTAACCGACGCCCGGCTGGCCCGTCACGCCGGTGAGCTCGAAATCCTTCCGAACGATAATCCGGTCGAGATTCATATAATCGGCCAGTTTCGTCGTCGACGCGTGCACTTCCCCCGCCTCGTGCATCAGCACCAGCTTGTGCATGTAGGACGGCATCCGCCGAATGGCGGGCGTATTCTGGATTTTGACTCGGCCCATAATCGCGTCCTCTGACTGGGTGGAATAATTCCCGTATGTTACATGAGTATAAATATATCCAAATCCGATACGGGCGTCAAGGGGAGTTAGGTCTTTTTTTATCTAAAATTGGATATTTTTTTATTTAAGTCCCGCGAGAAGATTTAGCGCAGGCTAAGAATTATTAGGAATTAGGAATAGAAGAATGAGAAATTGCGTAAGCGTTCAAAACATTCCTAATTCCTAATTCCCCCCTACTCCCGCGGGTCGGACTTCAGCTGAGGCAGTTCCGGCAGCGGCACGCCCTGGGATTTCGGCAGCCAGACCTCATCCATTTCCACCGCGTCCACATCCCGCCGCAGCAGCATGTAAATACCCGAAAACAGCGAGCAGACGTAAATCACCGTGAACGACAGCGGCAAGAGCCCTGCCATATACACGAAGAACCAGACGTACAGATTCTGCTCCGTGGCGGGGTTTTTACCGGACGCCCAGAAAAAGAGCGCCACCGCGCCCCACGTAATGCCGCACATCACCAACCGCCCGAGAATGCCGTAAAGCAGGCCGACCAAGAGGTAAAAGCCGTACCGCAGCGGCCGCTGGAGCGAATACGAATACGCCCGGCTCATGGCGTCAAAATAATCCGAGTTTTCACTCATCAGCGCCGAGAGCATCAGTGGCAGCCCGAGCACCGTGCCGAGAATCATGAACACGCCCATGAACGCGAACAAGAGCGAAATCGGTGTGGCCAGTGACGTGAAAAACTCCGGCAGCAGCGCCGTCACCCACACCGGCGCCAGCACCAGCGCCACCCCCACGCCCATCAGCACCGCCGCGATCACCGCCGACACGATGTGCTTTCGCGCCATCATCATCGCATGAATCAGCGACGGCCGCACCCCCGTGGCGATCCGCACCGTGGTCATCCGGGCCACGACCATCTGAATGGCGAAGAAGTTCAATACGAGAAATGCCGCGATGACGATTTTCGGCAATGATATTTTTTCTTTGGAAATTTTTGGCAGCCTGGCATAACAAATGGGGATTTCATAAAAATCTACCCCGTAGCGCGAAAAATGTTTATCAAGACTTTTCACTTTATTACTAAACGCCTTCGCATCGACCACCCCATCCTGTGGCCCTGTAAGCAATTCGTTCCACTGATTACACTCTACCGCATAAGCACCGTTAAGAGAATATAATTCTTTAGAAACAACCCCGTGCTTTGAGCTGATGAAAACATCATTACATGCTTCCATGTTTCGCATGAACGGTTTAACGTCATTTTGACAAATGGAATAATCGCCGACGGCCAGATGGTCTGGCGGGAAAACATGCTCTTTCGGTACTGAAAAACGCGTCCACCCCGAAAACGCCCAGCTAAACAGCGCGATGCACACCACCAGATTCAGCGTCACGCACGTCAACAGCCGCAGCGAGAAGCCGAAACGCAGGCTTTTGCGCAGAATCAGCCACGGAAACACCTCATTCCAGTCCACCGCGCGTAAAAGATACGGATTTTGTTGGGATTTCATGGCGATTTCTCCTGTGATTTTCGGGATTCCATAAAACAACAGCCGGGAACGAAGTGAAGCGTAGCGCAACGGGAGTAACCGGATAGGCCCCGCTGAGCGAGTTACCACTTCTATCCGGTCACTCTCGCTGCGCTTCGTTCCCGGCTGCTGTTTTTGTGCTCACTCATTCCTGACATTAAACTCGAGTTTCCATTTCCGGTCGTCCGTCGTCGAGCAGCACCAGAGCTCGAACAGGCCCAGCTCCGTCACGCGGGAGTGAAACGTCACGGGCACGTACCCCGCCGCGTTCTGCTCGTCCACGTCCAGCACGGTTTCCAGCGAGTCGGTGTCCTGAAGGTCTTCGTCCGTCCAGGCTTCCAGCACATCCCCGATTTTGTCGTCTTTGCGGGTGGAGGAGCTGAAGATGCGGAACTGCTCTTTTTCGCCGACGACCAGACCGATTTCCTCGCCGGGGACGGCCGATTCAGTGCCTTCTTCCATGCCGATGGGCGAGACGCACAGGGCGTGCATGGGGCGCGGGATGCCGGGGATGGCGGGCCCGGTGGTTTCGATGCCAACGTAATACGCCCGTGCGGTGCCACCACGGATCCGCATGCCGCCGCGGGTTTTCATGAAACCGTAAAAGACCGCGCCGCGCGCCACGGCGTTATTTAAGTCGTGCGTCCCCAAAAGTGGCGTAATTTCGCCTTCCTCCGCGGCACGCCAACTCTGGAGCACCTCCAGCATCCGCGTCCGCAGCTGCGGGGCCTGAAACACGCCGCCGTTAAACAGCAGATATTTCGGCTGCACACCATGAGCCTGCAAAAATGCCGCGACGTGTTTCGTGATGGCGGCGTCCGCTTCATACGCCAGACCGATTTCTTTAAACCCCGACGCGCGGCTGCGCTGCGGGCGATCCGTTTTCATACACTGCGGGAAGAAACCGTCCAGCACCAGCCGGCGGGCGTCCTCACTCGCCAAATCCGCCGAGACCGTACCGCCGATGAGCTTACTGCCCCGGCCCAGAAGCGTCACCGGCTGCGAATCCGGGGCGTCCTCCGCCAGCAGCTTTTCCTTCACCACGCGGCAACTGTGCGCCAGCGCCGCCGACGGCCAGCGTTCCACCTGCACGTTTTTCGCCTCAAAAAGCTGCGTCGCGTGGTACGCCAGCGCCAAATCCATGTTATCACCACCCACCAGCAGGTGATTCCCCACGGCCAGCCGCCGGAGAAACAAATCGCCGTCCTCCTCCTCCACCGCGACCAGCGAAAGGTCCGTGGTTCCGCCACCGACATCACAAATCAGCACCGAATCGCCCTTTTTGAGCGTTTTCCGCCATGCGTCGCCCTGCTCCAGCAGCCACGCGTAAATCGCCGCCTGGGGCTCCTCCAGCAGAATCATGTCCGCCGGCAGGCCCGCCTCCCGCGCCGCCTGATGCGTGAGTTCCCGGGCACTGGCGTCAAACGATGCCGGCACGGTCAGCACCACACACTGCTCGGCAATAGGCGCGTCCGGAAACGCCGCCTCCCACGCACGCACGAGATGCTCGAGATACCGCCGCGAGGCTTCTACGGGCGAGCATTTCTCCTCCGCCGACATTTCTGAGCCCCACGGCAAAATCGGCGCCAGCCGGTCCACGCCGCTATTACACAGCCACGATTTCGCGCTATGCACCGTCCGCTGCGGCTGCTTCTCCGAAAGCGCCCGAGCGTATTCCCCCGCCGTTTTCGCCTCCGCCGACTCGACATACAGAAAAGACGGAAGCGAATCCCGCGACTCCTCCATATTCGCGTCCACCCGCTGCGGAATCGGCAAAAGCGCATCCTCACATGCCTCCGCATCCGCCAGCGGCGCATAAATCAGCACGCAGTTCGTGGTGCCCAAATCCATTCCGACAACAAATTTTTTCATCCCGACTCCGGTTTTCAAACCACGATCCACAAACCATGATCCACAAAAAAGCGTCCCGCGAAACACTTCCGTGGGACGCGTCCATACAATCATGCACGACGACGCAAAGCGATTACAGCTTCTTTTTCGTCTCCGCAACTTTCTCCTGGGCCTGCATCCGCAGCGAGTTATCCTTTTCCAGACCCACCTCGCTATCCGCCTTCTTCACCAAGTCCGCGGCCACGTCTTTCATTCCGTTCGCCAGCGCCAGTTCCACCAGCTGGCAATACGCCATGGCCTTCTGGCCCAGCCCCTTCATTTCGTCCGTCACCTTCACCGCTTCCTCGAACGTCGCCTTCCCGGCCTCTTTCATTCCCGTCTTGAACTGAACCGCCGCAAGCCGCGCCAGCGTGTCACTCTTCGTCCGGGCATCCTCGGCTGTCTCCAGAAGCTCATTCATCTTCGCTTCCACCGCCTTCATCCCGGCATCCGATTTCATCACGCCGTAACACTCGCCGATTTCGCAGTACACGTCCACTTTCGAGACGAGTTTCGCCAGCTGATCCGCGGCCGTCATGGCACCGGCCAGGGTTTCTTTCGCCGCGTCCGGATCCTCCATCGCCATCTGCGCTTTCGCGATCTTGATCTGCAACTTGATTTTGTCGACGTCCGACGTGTCCTCATCCAGCTCGCCAAGCGCCTCCAGCGCCCGCTTGAGCGTCATTTTCGCTTTCGACTTTTCGCTAAGTTTCCCATATCCCTCCGCGATTTTCGCGTACGCTTCCGTCCGCTGCGGGATATCCTCGATTTTCGCGCAAGCGCCCATGGCCGTATCCATGGTTTTCATCGCGCCGGGCTTATCTTTCAGCTCTTCCGCCTGACGCACCGCCAGGGCCGGCAGTTTCGTCGCCATTTCCATCGAATCGTTCGCCTTCACCAGCTTCTCGATCCGCGGCAGGATGTTAGCCGATTTTCCGCCGCCATTCGCTCCTTTATCCCCGCTCGGGCATCCGGTACACGTCAAAACCACCAGGGAAAGAAGACAAGCGCTGACAAGAAAATGTTTCATTCTGTACTCCATTTTAAAAATTAAAACACAAGGAAAAAGCAAAAAATCTCAAAAAACCAAATTTAATCCCTCCAGCCGGGCTTTCGTCTCGGCCATCAGGGCGTCTTCCGCCGCCTCCGTGTCCGCGACATACGTCACGCTGAAGCGCAAAAACGCCCCTGCGTTATCCCACGGCACGGTGCAAATCGACTGCTGCGTGATAAAATACTGGCTGCACGCCTCGGCATTCACGAATTTCGTACCGTCCGCCAGCCCCACCGGGCTTTTCGCATAAAGGAAATACGTCCCCCCGGGCACCTCGCACTGGAACCCCACGCTTTTCAGCATTTCGACCAATTTTCGCAGCCGACGTAAATATTTTTTCTCCGTTTCCCGCGGAATACTATCGTCGTCCAGCGCCGCCGCGGCCGCTTTCTGAATCGCCATGAACTGCCCGGAATCGCTGTTATCTTTAATGTCGCCGTACGCACGCACGATCAGCTCGTTGCCACACACCCAACCCATTCGCCAACCGATCATGTTCCAGCCCTTCGACAGCGAGTGAATCTCCACGCCCACGTCCATCGCGCCGGGCGTTTCCAGGAAACTCCGCGGCCGGTCTTCATGGCTGAACATCACGTGGGCCGCGTCAGCGACTACCACAATCCGGTTTTCCAGGGCGAAATCCACCACTTTTTTGTAAAAATCGGGCGTCGCGTACTTCCCCGTGGGACTGTTCGGATAATTGATCACCAGCAGCTTGGCCCGCCGCTTGATGTCGGCCGGCACCGCGTCCAGATCGGGATAAAAGTCGTTTTCCGGCCAAAGCGGCATGTTATAAACCTCGCCGCCGCAGAATTTCGTGTTCGTGCCCGCCACGGGATACCCCGGCGCCGTCATGAGCGTGACGTCTCCCGGATTAATAAAGCACTGGGGCATCATCGCCAGCGCCGGCTTGGAGCCGATGGCGTGGATCACCTGCGTTTTTGGGTCCAGCTCCACACCGAACCAGCGGTGCATGAACCGGGCCGCCGCCTCTTTAAAAACCGCGATTCCGTTATCGGCGTACCCGCAGTTTTCCCGCGTCCCCGCTTCTGCACACAGCTTCGCCACCACCGTCGAGGCTGCCGGGGAGTCGTTCTCGCCGATACCGAAATCCAGCAGTTTCCTGTCTGGAAAATCAGCCAGGGCCTGCCGCTTCGCCCGCTTAATCTTTTCAAACTTATAAATTTCTGTATCTTTTCCATAATTCGCGCCGCCGATGCGGTCTGCGAACAGGGACTGAAAATAAGGATCGGACATGATTTTACCTGTATCTTGCCAAAGGGCGATTTAAATAAAGAGAGTTTCTATTTTACAATTTTCCTCGCCGCATGGCAAGGGCGGGGACGGGATATTCAGGATCGGGCGTGTATCCGCTTACTGACAAGAAACAGCAGCCTGGAATGGAGCGGAATGTAATGACGCGCAATGACCGGATCGAAGTGGGGAAACACGCGGCGGTGCTTATCCGGTCATTCCGCTTCGCTGCATTCCCGGCTGCTGTTTTCGTGTAAAAATTGATTTGATAAGTGCTCTAAAACAGCGGCGAATTTTGCACGTTCAAAAAAACGCGAGCCGACAGCTTCCCGTCAACTCGCGCTGCTGATCTCCATATAAAATCAAAACTTACCCCCGCTTTCTCCGCCACACCGTCAGCCCCAGCATCGCCAGGGCCATCAGCACGAGCGTCGCGGGCTCCGGAACGTCGGATTCGTTGCCCAGCGGACGCAGGCCTTGCAGGTAAGCCGAGTTTATCCCCCAGACGAGACTCCAGTCGATGCCTGAATCGGAAAAACCCATTCCCGGCTTGTTTTCTTCATCTTCGAACATCGCACTGCCGAAACTCACCAGCAGCAGCTTGAACTCGTCGAATTCGTCGTCACCGAACATAAGGGTGTTTCCGGTCGCGAAATTGGCGAAATTAAAATCGGTAAAATCCAGGGTGAATGGATTCGCCGCGGCAACGTCGAATGTGCCGTTAATCCGGAGCATGGCAGTCGTCATGCTGCCCTGTTTGAGGGCGAAACGAATCGTCCCGTCGTCACTCAGATCGTAATTGCCGTCGATGACCGTTCCGCCAGCGCCGGTGGTGTCGAGCACGCCGTCGCTCTGTGTGAGACTGCCGGTGGTGAATAGGACCTGCTTGGCCTTCAGCGTACCACCGGTCTGGGTGAAGTTGTTACCATCTCCCGTCAAGGTATCGACAATCAGCGTGCCGCCGGCGCCCGTTTTCGCTACGCCGGAATCCGGGTCGGTATATCCCGCGCCGAGATTCACGCGGAGGTCGCTGCCGATATTCATCGTGGTGAATGTCGTTGTACCGCCGGCCAGGACCATCGCGCTGCCACTGCCCGCGCCGCTGGCGTCGAGTTCGGTGGCGGAATAATTGCCGCCGGTCTGGAGGAATTGCGTGGCGGCGCCGGTGAGTTTCAGCGTCTTGGCCGTCCCCGTCCCGCCGTGCTGGTCGTAAAGGCCTCCGGCCAGTATTTCATGCGTCGTGGGGTTGGTGACGGTAAGCTGGCCGTCGCGAACGGTAAACCGCCCGGAGATCGCCAGGTCGCCCACCGTCAGCGTGCCGCCGTTTTTGGTGAACGTGCCGCCGGATTGAACGTCCAGCTTGCCGGTAATCGCAAACGTCGTGCCGTCCCCCTGGCTGGCGGTACCGAGAATCGTGGCGTCTCCGCCGACGCTCAGCGTGGCCGCTCCGCCGCTCTGACACTCAAGGCTTAATACGCTTCCGGATTGGACTTCCAGTGAGCCGACCGTCACGGCAACCGTTTTATTTGTGCCGGCATGAATGTTCAGCTTCGCGGCGGCGCCGGCGGTGGTTTCGCCGACCGCGATTTTGCCGGAAATGTGGAGCGTTCCGTTGATGGCGTCCACTTTCGATCCGTTATTCATATCAAGCGCGACCGTACCGGTTTCGCCCTGCAACGTGGTTGTTCCGTCTTCGACCTTCATCGATTTGCCGCTCAAAAGGACGATTTTATCGCCATCGCTGTTGCCGCCGAGAACCGTGTGGGTTCCACTGCGGAATACATAGTCATAGCCGGTTTCCTCAGCCGTGGGCGATCTCCAGTTGCCAGCGGTATTAAAGAAGCCGTCTTCGCTGTGGTTGTCCCAGACGCTCCCGGAAATACGCTCTCCACTTCCGCCGGCGAAAACGAGTTTGTATCCCGTACCATCCTTGACAAGACTCCAGGCGCCCATGCTCGTGGTGAATTCGGTGGAACCAGTAAAATCGCCGGAAATGCCGGCCGTGGAGGTAATCACCAGATATTCGGTGGAGGAAATCAGGCCATTATAATGGTCCATCGTGAAGGTGCTATTCGTGATGGTCATGCCGCCGCTGGTGACGGAGAGGTAGGGAGTGTCAATCGTGGAGACACCGTTTAGGTCGAGAGAAATCGCCCCATTGGTGAGCGTGTACCCCGCGGTGAGCGTGACACCGCCGGTGATGTCCAACGTGCCCCCGGACTGATTCAGTTGCACATTGCTGGTTAATCCGACGCCGGATTTCGCTATGAGCGTGCCGCCGGTGAGCTTAAATGAATTGACACTCGAGGCGATCGTTCCGCCGATGGTGGTTTTCCCCGCCTTGACATCAATATTAAACTTGCCGCTGATGTCGCCCGTGACCGACATCGTGTCGGTACTGCTGCCCCCCGGGCCGAAATTCAACGCGGTGGCATAGGCATTGTAGGTATTGGCCGATGTGATGTCCCCAGTGACAACCGTCCCGCCATGGAAATTGATCGTCGGGACGGAAACGAAGCTGCCAATGCAGATCGCGTCGTTGGAGGCCCCGGCGTTAATCGTGCCGTGATTATCGAACGATGTGGCATCGTCATTGAACCAGACGCCCCGCCCTTCCGCTCCGGTAGCGGTAATCGTGCCGTGGTTGGTGAGTTTCGTTCCACTGCCTCGCGTGACCAAAACACCGACGCCGTATTCGCCATTGGCACTGACCGTGCGGCCCGCATTGATCGTCACCGTGTTTTTATTGTTTTCAATGCGAATGCCCTGCCCGCCGTAACCGCCCGCCGAGATGCTGGCATCCAGCGTGATAGTGCCGCCTTGGGTGTTGTCGGGGGTAGTCGTGTACAATTCGGTGCCCGCCCCCCTGTACACCCCGACCACATGCAACCCTACGCCCGAAATCGCATCGCTGTCAAACAATACGCCGTCCGTGGCAAAGCTTTGGGTAAAAATATCGTGCTTTCCGGTAATCGTAACATTCTGTCCATCCCGATACTCGGAATACCCGAAATGCTTTTTCAAATCGATACTCGCCATCCCGCTGTCCTTGAGCATGGCCAGCTCGACCTCGGAAAAGAACGTGCGGTCGGACCCCAACACCCATGCCATGACGTCGTTGCCCTTCGAGATGTGACTATAGTTCGAACCTGGTCTATTGGTCTCAACATTTACGGGGTTGCCGTGATTGACAGCTTTCGTGTATTCGCCGGCAAAATAGATGGGGCCGTTAATATCAAAATCAGCCTCCCCGGCAAGCACCTTGGCTCGGGTTGTGCCATATTGATCCATCAACTGGCTCTTGTAGTTATTGCTCCAATATTCATCCCGATAATTGAAATAACTGTAAGTACCAGTGAATCCAGACGCCGTGAATCCGAAGGAATGCGCCACTTCGTGGATCATTGTGTTGTAAACCGAATTCCATCCTGCAATGGCGGGATGGTCGTACGTCGCGCCGATGCTCGTGGGACTTAATTCGATTGCATGTTGAGCGCGAGTCATATAATAAGTCCACTGGCCATCCGAATAAGAACTGCCTTGCCCGTAGCTATTGGAAGCCAGGCCAGCCGAAGTGATGCCGGTATATCCAAAATCGATAACGATCTTGGATCCTACGCCCGGATTCCCGATTTTATAGTCATCACTAAAATAAAACTGGCTGACGTACTTCATCGCCAGGTCGACTTCTCTCCATTTCGCATCCCAGTCCGCACTGGTGAGTGTCACGGTAGTAGCAAAGGATGATTGAACGGGCATCTGCTCGCCGTCACGGTATACGCGGAGTATGATGTCGCCATACGGCTTGTCATACTCTGCCAGCACCATCGGCCCGCCCATCACCGCGGCGAGAATCACAAGCATAAACAGCTTGGCGAGGCTTCCGAATGTTGCCCATCGATGACGTTTCAAACTACATTTTTTCATTGTCATGAGATTTCCTTTGGTGCAGGGTTGACGTGACAAAACCTCTCCGAGCGGGTTGTTTCCTCGCAGGATTTTTCTATGGATGAATATACCATAATCCATTCTTCCTCCCCCTGCAATAGGCACGCCGCAAAATAATAGAGAAAAAAACAAAGAACGGTGGGGCAATGGACAAGGGACAGTGGACAATGGACAATGGACGAAAACAAGCAAACGGAAAAGGAAGGTGGATTGCAGCAAATAAGCAATGTAGGGGCAATGCAAGGCTATGGCATTTTCCATCACCCATCGTCCATCATCCATTGCCACCGCCTGTCATTTTGTCAGTCCTGATATTTTCACGTCGTTGGGCGACGGCCGTTCCTGCGTGTCAAACCCTGTAAAAAACGGCATTTTATGCGTCAATCCAAAATTACCCATCGAAAATTCAATGTTTGGCACGGTCTTTGCTTGACAATGGGTGTATGATTATTTTTTGACACGTCTTGTCATCATATATACACGTGTCGAAGCAATCGGAAATTTGAAATTAGAGCGGATGCGTAAAACGCATAGAAAAGGAGAAATTTACTATGGCACAAGGCGAAAAAGTCATCGGCATCGACCTCGGTACGACGAACTCGGTGGTGGCGGTCATGGAGGGCAAGGAAGCGAAAGTCATTCCCAACGCGGAAGGCAATCGCCTGACACCCAGTGTGGTCGCGTTTACCGACAGCGGCGAAGTGCTCGTCGGCGAAGCGGCACGGCGGCAGGCCGTCACCAACCCGTTGCGGACGATCAGCTCGATCAAACGGTTCATGGGGCGTCGGCACAACGAAGTCGCGTCGGAAGAGAAGCTCGTCCCGTATAAAATCGTGGGCGGCCCGCAGGATTACGTCAAAGTCGAAGTCAACGGCAAGGATTACACCCCGCCGGAAATCTCGGCGATGATTCTGCGGAAGCTCAAGGAATCGGCGGAGTCGTATCTCGGCCATAAGGTCAACAAGGCGGTCATCACCGTCCCGGCATACTTCAACGACGCCCAGCGGCAGGCCACCAAAGACGCCGGCCAGATCGCGGGCCTGGAAGTCATGCGGATCATCAACGAGCCCACGGCGGCGTCCCTGGCGTACGGGCTGGACAAAAAAGCCTCGGAAAAAATCGTCGTTTTCGACTTGGGCGGCGGCACGTTCGACGTCTCGGTGCTGGAAGTGGCCGACGGCGTGTTCCGCGTCATCAGCACCAGCGGCGATGGTCACCTGGGCGGCGACGACTTCGATAACTGCCTTGTGAATCACGTGGCCGACAACTTCCAGAAGCAGCAGGGCATCGACCTTCGGAAAGACACGATGGCGCTGCAGCGCTTGCAGGAAGCCTGTGAAAAGGCGAAGAAAGAGCTCAGTTCCGCGCAGACGACGGACATCAACCTGCCGTTCATTACGGCGGACGCCAGCGGCCCGAAGCACCTCATGGAGAAAATCAGCCGCACGGACTTCGAGAAGCTGGTCGACCATCTCGTCGAGCGCTGCCGGGGCCCGGTCAACACGGCGATGAAAGACGCGAAACTCACGTCCAAGGACATCGACGAAATCGTGCTGGTCGGCGGTTCGACGCGAATTCCGAAAGTGCAGGAGCTGGTGAAAGGCATTTTCGGCAAAGAGCCTCACCGCGGCGTGAACCCGGACGAAGTGGTGTCTGTCGGTGCTGCCATTCAGGGCGGCGTGCTGGCCGGCGAAGTGCAGGACATTCTGCTCTTGGACGTCACCCCGCTTTCGCTGGGCATCGAAACCCTCGGCGGCGTGATGACCCGGCTGGTCGAGAAAAACACGACCATCCCGACCACGAAAAAGCAGGTGTTCAGCACGGCCGACAACAATCAGAGTGCGGTGACCGTAAAGGTATTCCAGGGCGAGCGCGAAATGGCGAACGACAACCGGCTTTTGGGCCAGTTCAACCTCGACGGCATCCCGCCGGCGCCGCGGGGCGTGCCGCAGATCGAAGTCAGTTTCGACCTCGACCAGAACGGTATTTTGAACGTCTCCGCGAAAGACCTGGGCACGAACCGCGACGCGAAAATCACGATCACCAACTCTTCCGGCCTGTCCGAAGAGGAGATCAAGAAGATGCAGCGCGACGCCGAGCTTCACGCGGCAGAAGATAAGAAAAAGCGTGAGCTGGTCGAGGCCCGCAACAACACGGAAAGCACGTGCTGGCAGATCGAAAAAGCGATGAAGGAGAACGAGGCGCTGGTGACGGAAGCCGACAAGGCGGCGATCAACGCCGCGATGGAGAAAGCCCGCGAGGCGGCGAAAGGCGAAGACGCCGACGCGATCAAGTCGGCCAACGACGCCCTCATGCAGGCCTTCCACGCCTTCTCGCAGGCGCTTTACGCCAAGGCTGCGTCCGGTCAGAATCCGAACCCTGGAGCCGGCCCCCAGCCGGAAGCCCCCGCGGGCGACGCCGGCGGCGATGACGACACCATCGACGCGGAGTATGAGGTGAAGGATTAATCCCGGTCTCATGACAGTGTGAAAACGCAAAACGTGTCGCGGCAAATCGCCAGGCACGTTTTTTTATGGGCGTGGCGGTGCCAAAATTGATGTAGCCGCAAGAACAACTACCGGAAATGCAGTGGAACGAAATGCAGCGCAATGACCGGATAGAAGCGGGGAATTACCGATTATTTTAATCGGTAATCCGGAAATTGGAAGTGTGTTTCCACTTCTCATCCGGTCATTCCGCTTCGCTTCATTCCCGGCTGTTGTTCTTGTGCCACACCGATTAAAAATACAGAAAGGAGCCACTTATGGCATTTAACATAAACAAACTAACCACCAAATCGCAGGAGGCGATCATCGCGGCGCAGCAACTGGCGGCCGACGCCGGGAATCCGGAAATTTCGCCGCTGCACCTGCTGACGACGCTTCTGACGGAATCGGACGGCATCATCGAGATGCTTTTCGACCGTATGAACGTCCGGCGCGACATGGTGCGGCAAGTCTGCGAGGCGGAGATGACCCGACTGCCGAAAATCACCGGCGGCGCGGAGGTGGGCATGGGCCGCGAGTTACAGCAGGTCATGCAGGCGGCGGAGAAAGAGGCCGACGCGATGAAAGACGAGTTCGTCTCGACCGAGCACGTGCTGCTGGCCCTGGCGAAAACGAAGTCCCCCGCGCAGAGTATCCTGGCGACATGTGGTGTGACGGCCGACAAAATCCTCCAGACGCTGGCGCCGCTGCGTGGTTCCCAGCGTGTGACGGATCAGCACCCGGAAGGGAAATTCGCGGCCCTGGAGCGTTACGGGATCGACCTCGTGGCAAAAGCCCGCGAGGGAAAGCTGGACCCGGTCATCGGGCGGGACGCGGACATCCGCCGGGTGATTCAGGTGCTTTCACGGCGGACGAAGAATAACCCGGTGCTGATCGGCGAGCCGGGCGTGGGCAAAACGGCGATTGCCGAGGGGCTGGCGCTGCGGATCGTGGAGGCGGACGTGCCGGAAAGCCTGAAAAACAAGACCGTCATCGCGCTGGACATGGGCGCGCTGGTGGCCGGTGCGAAATTTCGCGGCGAATTCGAGGAGCGGCTCAAGGCCGTGCTGCGCGAGGTGGAGGAGTCGCAAGGCCAAGTGATCATGTTCATCGACGAGCTGCACACGGTGGTCGGCGCGGGGCGTGCGGAAGGCGGCAGTGACGCGGCGAATCTCCTGAAGCCGGCCCTGGCCCGCGGCGAGCTGCGATGTATCGGCGCGACGACGCTGGACGAGTACCGCAAGTATATCGAGAAAGACCCCGCTCTGGAACGGCGGTTCCAGCCCGTGCTGATTCAGGAGCCGAGCGTGGAGGACACGATTTCCATCCTCCGGGGGCTTAAGCCGCGATACGAGGCGCATCACAAGGGCGTCAAAATTCGCGACTCGGCGCTGGTGGCTGCCGCGCAGCTTTCGTACCGCTACATCACCGACCGGTTCCTGCCCGACAAGGCGATCGACTTGATGGACGAGGCGACCAGCCGCCTGGCGATGGAGCTGGAGAGTGTGCCCGGGCCGATCGACGAGGTGCAGCGGAAGCTGGTGCAACTGGAACTCGCCGCGAGGCAACTGGCCGACGAGCCCGAGGAGCACGCAAAGTCGCACCTGGCGGAGATTGAGGCCGAGATGCGGGAAAAACGCGAAGAACTCGCCGCGCTCCGCAAGCAGTGGGAGCTGGAAAAGGCCGGCGTGGTCGACATCCAGCAGGTCAGCATCCAGCTCAACGACGCCCAGCATCAGCGGGATATGCTCAACGCGACAATCCGCGAAAAGCAGTCGCGCGGCATGCTCCCCGGCGAAGCCGATTACCAGAAGCTCTACGAGCTCGACCTGCTGTGCAAACAACTCACCGAGCAGCTTGAGCAGTCGGCGGTCAGTAACGCGGAAAAAGTCGAAGAAAAACGCCGCCTTTTGCGGCAGGAAGTCACGCCCGAGGAAATCGCTGAAGTCGTCAGCGCCTGGACGGGCATCCCGGTGGCGCGGATGATGGAGACCGAGCGCGCAAAGCTGCTGGTGATGGAAGAACGCATCCATCAGCGGGTCGTGGGGCAGGACGACGCGCTGGCGGCGGTGGCGAATGCCGTGCGTCGCAGCCGGGTGGGGATTCAGGCGGAAAATCGGCCCATCGGCTCCTTCATTTTCCTCGGCCCCACGGGCGTCGGCAAAACGGAGCTTTGCAAGGCCCTGGCCGAAGTCATGTTCGACGACGAAAACGCCATCATCCGCCTGGATATGAGCGAATTCATGGAGCGGCACACCGTCAGTCGCCTCATCGGCGCCCCCCCGGGCTACGTGGGTTACGAAGAAGGCGGCCGCCTGACCGAAGCGGTGCGCCGCCGGCCGTACAGCGTGATTCTGCTCGACGAAATCGAAAAAGCCCACCGCGACGTGTTCAACATCCTCCTGCAGGTGCTCGACGACGGGCGGCTGTCGGACAATCAGGGCCACACCGTGGACTTCACGAACACGATCATCGTCATGACGTCCAATATCGGCAGCCGGGCCATCCAGGAACTGACCGCCGAGCACGCCCCGGAAGAGGAAATCGCGATGGCCGTCAAGGATGAGCTGCAAAAGCTGTTCCTGCCTGAGTTTTTGAACCGGGTCGACGAAACGATCGTGTTTCATCCCCTGGACAAATCGCACATCGGGAAAATCGTGCGGATTCAGTTGGACCTGCTCGCCCGGCGACTCCGCAGCCACGGCGTGGAACTTTCCTTCACCCCGGAAGCGGTCGAGGCCGTCTGCGATGAGGGGTACGATCCGATTTACGGCGCCCGCCCCCTGAAACGCGTCATCCAGCAGCGCATCCAGAACCCGCTGGCCGTGGAACTGCTGAAAAACACGTACCCGGAAGGCACGCACCTCGAGGTGGACGTGAAAGGGGAGCGATACGCTTTCCGGCGGATTTCATAAGATTTCAGGCGAGGCCTGACATAAAAACATCACAGAGCGTGGGCCATAAGCTTACCGAGACGATGGTATATCGGAACACTGCTCTGTGATTTTTTATGTCCAAGGAGACACACGCCTCTGTGCATGAGGGGTACAAAAGAGGCTGATTACATTAAATACAAGGATTAAAATACGGAAAAAATACGGTAATAAAACGTCCCGCGAGGAGACTAACTATATTCTGCGCTATTTTTCTGTTTTTTCAAGAGTCCGTAAGCGTATCCAAAACCCCTATAATAGCGCGAGAATCAAATCTCACCACCAAGAAAGCCACTACCACACCCCCCGCATGAGGGGGTCACTGCCATCGGCTGACAGTTTGCTATCCGAAGCTGCGCAAACGGGGCACTTCAGGCAGTTTACGTTAATGGTAGCAAGACGAAAAAATATTTGGAAATATTTTAGATTTTTTTTGCCAGACTCGCGAAATCGAGTTATTTCACTTCTTGAGAGAATTTCGTGGCGAAAAAACGCTCCACCGCGTACTGCCACTCCGCCCAGGCGCGGCAAACTTCCGCCACGATCCACCGCCCCTCCTCCCACTCGGCATCCGACATCAGGCGGCGTACTTTTCCCAGCAGCGCATATCCGTCCAGGGTGGGAACCCCCCGCGCATCCCGCGGCGATTTAAGAAAAATAGAGAAAAAATCTTGACTCTTTCCCGGCTCGTGCCCCCAGTCGCACACACTGCGGTGCACCATACAGCGGTTCCGCAGCATCTGAGCCGTCTCGTCCTCCGAGAGAAATTCCGCCACCCCAGAATCCGCGGCGGGTAATGAATGCAGACTTAACGGCTTTTGTCCAGATGGCGCGGCTGGCGACACATCCGTTTCCGCAGGCGGTTTCCGCTTTTTCTCCTCACGCTGCCGGCGCAGTGTCTGCTGCACTTCGGGCGGCAATAAATGAAAGCGAATGCGGTAAAAATGCGGGGGTAAATGCTCGCCGTAAAGTTTTTGCAGCTCTGTTTTTAAGGCCGCCAGGTCGGGAAAACCATCCGGCACGGCATCCGCGTCCGTCAGCTCCGCGAGAAACACTTTCTCCACTCCGTCAATCTGAATGTACCCCGCCCCCGGGACATAACTCCGCTGCCCCGTACGAACCCCCACCCGCTTACGCAAAGTCTGTGTTTTTTCGCCGGAAAGAATGGCGTCAAGAAATTTTTTCTTAAAAAGAAGCATAATCCATCATTCGTCCATCCCCATTTCTCCACGCATGGCGCTGGAGAGCGAAACGGAACATAAGAACAGAAAGCACCGACCAAACAGGCACGGCATCACTCACAAGGACAACCGTTCTGTCACCGGCCGTCCTCGTGAGTCTCTCCAGACAGGATCACCGCAGCGGAGGATTATTCCTCTTCCTCTTCGGCGTCCTCATCCAAATCTTCTTCCTCTTCGTCGTCCCACTCCTCGTCGTCTTCTTCCTCCTCGTCCTCATCATCCCAGTCTTCATCCCAGTATTCTTCGTCTTCCTCCTCTTCCTCGTCGTCCTCCCAGTCTTCGTCTTCGTCGTCCCACTCTTCGTCTTCCTCTTCTTCGAAATCTTCGTCTTCCTCTTCATCCAGATTCGCGAAGATCGTCATCGGGGCGGATCCGAATAGCAGGGATGTCTTCTCTTCCTGGAGGTCGGAACTCGAAAGGTCGCTCGATACAAAAAATTTGTTCATCTTGGTCTCCTCAAAATTAAGGGTTTATCCACATGCGACTAAAAGTCGGAATGTCAACTAAAATTATATTATTGAGACAAAAATATTCGGATAATCCATTCCATCAGGATTATAAACCGATATTCGGCATGCCTCCGATAAATCTTGTGTAAAGCGCTGCCCGCCGCGCCAATTTTCCCAAAAAAGCCGAAATTTCGGCGTTCGGTGTGGGCTTGCGTACGCAGGGGCGGCGGAAAAAGTTCGTAAAACGCTCAGCGGCTATTTCTCTTTTGGTTCAGTATGCCGGATTATGGGCAATTGTGCAAGTGACTTGAGGCCAAAAATTTCCAAAAATTTCCGTGTGGTCTCATACAAAAGCGGTCTGCCCAGTTCGTCGCTACGTCCGGCGATGCGGATCAGGTCCCGGCCGAGGAGCTGACGGAGGATTTCGCTGCACTGCACGCCGCGGATGGATTCGATTTCCGCACGGACGATCGGCTGCCGGTACGCGATAATTGACAGCGTTTCCATGGCGGGCGGCGAAAGCCGGATTTCCAAGGGTTCATCTCCGTGTTCATGCCCAGCCTGATGGCACAGTCGGCGCAGCCAAGGCGTAAATTGCGGCCTGGTGCGCAACTGAAACCCACCGGCGAAGTCCAGCACCCGAAATGCGTACCGATTTTCGTCGTAAAAACGGTTCAGTTGCGCAATAATTTCCTTCACGCCCGCCACACTCTGCACCTCCAACAGCTTCGCGAGTTTCTTGACACTCAGCGGCTCACGGGACAGAAACAGCAGTGTCTCCACGCGAAGCATTTCTTCCGTACGCGCAGCGAGTGAATGGGAGGACGCGGGGAAGTCACCGCGCGGGGGCAGAAGCGAAGCGGATGTTTCACCGTTTAAATAAAAGGACGGGGATTCCGCCGCCCTCCTCTCACGCCCTGCACACGCCCCCCTCCGGCGACGCCGCGGCCGGAATGGCATGGGAAATCCGCCGCGCAGGGCTATTACGCATGCACGTTTCAGGGGATTTCTCGCCCGTGCCGAAAGATAAAGGTTCCGTCTTTTCATATTTTATATCCGCGTAAAGCCGCGTTTTTATTGTCGATGATCGCGTTTCATTATAACGTCTGGCGTAACGATTTCAAGAGGAATAATTCGCTTTTTCAGAAAATTCAAACAGGGATTTTGTCACACCTTAGCATGCTTCAATCGGCGTACCTTTCTCATTTTGCGCACACGCCCCACCCGGCCTGCATTTCAAAAAACAGTTAAAAGGCAAATTTTCCTCTGTTTCTGGGTGCGATGATGGTTTTCTTTATTAAAAAAGGAATCACCCTACTTACATAAAAAGAAAATTCCGATTATGATAGAAATTTGATGCTATATATCTTGACGGCTGCGTGGTGCAACGGTTTTCCATGCATGCGATACGTGTTTTTTCATACCGTGGCGGGGTTTCATTGTGATGCTGAAATTTTTTCGTGAAAAAAAACTTTATTTGAGGAGTTTTTTGGGTCTCACCTTTTTCTTATGCTTCTTTTTTATGGCGGAAAGCGCGTGGTCACAGTGGGGGCGACGGAATAACACGCCGCAGTATGGGGATCGGATTTTACCGCCGGAAAACACCATGGCGCGTACCGCAGCCCCGCAAGCCGTTACGCCGGCGCCCCAGCCGCCCGCATGGTCTGAGGCGGTGCGATTTTCCGCGAATGCTCCTTCCGCCGACCCCCCGCCCGAGGATTATCGTCTGGGCCATCCGTATGCCCCGGAGATCACGAAAATGATGGTGGATGAAGTCGTGGCCGGCATTACGAAACGAAACCTCACGGGCACGTATAACACGTGGCGGAGTTATGTGGGTCGGCAGATGCAGATCACGTCGGCGGCGCGAACGGGCTCGGAGCTTAACGGCCTGGGGCGTCTGAACTGGTTCAAGCAGATCATGGCGGACCCGCTTGCCGCGCCGGTGGAAGCCGAGCAATTCACGTATGACGTTCACCGGAATCTCTGTGGCGGGCGTAACGAATTCTGCGAAGCGCTGCGTCTGGTGGCCGAACGCCTGGACATGACGCCGAAAGTGCCGCAGGATAAAGAGCTGCCCAAGAAAATGACGTCCGACGAGGCGGTTAAGCTGCTGACGGTGAAGCTGGAAAACGCGAAGTTGGCGCATGGCCGGGCGATTGCGCCGCTTTCTCAGGACGAGCTGAAGTATATCGCGAAAAACGCCCATTCCGTGCTCACGCTGGGCACTGCTGTCGGGCACACGGTCTCGCAGCGTTACAGCGCCCGGCAACTCGTGACGTACATGATGAAGCTTGACCGCGCGGCGATGGTCGAGGGCCTGATGGAGCTGTCCATTCTCATCGACCCGGCCTTTATTCACGCCTTCGAGGAAATGGCCCAGACCGGGCAAACGCTCGACGAAGAAGTCCCCGGCGTCAAAGGAACGCTGGTCGCGAAATACGAAACTTCCGTGGGCACGATTCTCATCGGCGGCACGGGCGACAACGTTTACGAGCTGGAAAAGATGAAAAACGTGTGTGCCATCATCGATCTCGGCGGCGACGACACGTATCTCGAGGGCATGGTAAATCTGGAGCGGCCGGTGCTGGCCATTCTGGACATTTCCGGCGACGACAAATACATCGGCAATCTGCCGGGCATCCAGGGCAGCTCGCTGCTGGGCATTTCCATCCTGGTCGACTGTCGCGGCAACGACACATATAAAGCGCAGCATTTCGCGCAAGGTTCGACCATCGGCGGCGCCGCGGCGCTGATCGATTTTAACGGCAACGACACATACACCGGCATTCGTCGGGTTCAGGGGACGGGCCTGGCCGGGATCGGCGTGCTGATCGACCGGCGTGGCAACGACAAATACCGCGGGGCCATGTGGGCCCAGGGCCTGGGGCAGACGCTGGGGGCCGGCATTCTGGAGGACTGCACCGGCGACGATCATTATTTCCTCGGCGGCATGTATTTCGATTCGTACCCCGAAACACCCGGTTATGAGGGCTGGGGCCAGGGTCTGGGCACGGGCATTCGCGACGTGGCCGCCGGCGGTCTGGGCATCTTCCTGGAAGGGGCAGGCGATGATGTGTACGAATTCGATTACATCGCACACGGCGGCGGCTACTGGATGGGCGTGGGCTTCTTCCGCGACTTCGGCGGCAACGACAAACACTTGGGCAGCACCTCCACAATGTGGGACGGCTCTCCGCGGCGGGAGGCGAAATTCCAGCGCTTCAGCACCGGTTTCGGCTGCCATTACGCGGCGGGATTTTTCTTCGAAGATGGCGGCGACGACACCTACTGGGCCTCGATCATGTCGCAGGGATTCGCGTGGGACTGCGGCGTGGCGTTTTGCATGGATTTCGGCGGAAACGACACTTGGACGGGCGCCGGTTCCGGCAACCAGGGCCAGGGGGCGCAGGCCGGAATGGGCGTGCTTTTCGACTATAAAGGCGATGATAAATACAACGGTTCCGGCCAGGGTTACGCGTCCGGCCAGATCACGTACCACCAACTGCCAGGCTGCGGCGGGAACTTCAGCTTCCTGATCGATTACGGCGGAAACGACGCGTACGGCTCTCGGGCCAAGAATAATTCGTACCTCCAGCGGGGCATGGCCGGCGGCTTTTTGATCGACCGCCCCGACGTGAGTGAACTGGAAACGCCCGCGGCCCCGGCTGCCGCATCCGTTCCCGCCGCGACTCCACCGGCGCGCACTCCCACGGCGCCTGTCCGCCAGGGGAGATAATCGCTGCCGGAAACCCTGATAAAAACCGGGAATGAATCCGACGAGCCGCGCCGAAAGGTGACGGCTCTTTTTTTGTCGCCGAATCCATGAAAAACGCTACACAAAATGTTTTTTCGTTAAAAATGTCAATTTTATCTTGCATTTTTATTGAAATTTATATCCTCCGGGTTATAATGGGAGGATACGTGTAACTATTTGGGCGCATGTACCCGGACACAATCCCCTGCCCCGCGAGGATGGCCTTATGAAAAAGCGAAATCTTTCAGGAAGCGTTCAACGAGTTTTCTTTGGCGGCTTACTCTTTTTCATTACATGTGGCGTTTTCATGCCGACGACTTACGCCGACCTGGTGGTGGACAACGAGGAGGTAACGCTCAATGCCGGCGACACCGCCCCGACGGGCGACATTACCGTGGGCTATAACGGCACCGGCATTCTGAATTTCAACGGCATCACCATCCCCGGTGGGGTCTCAAACGTTTATCTGGGAAGGGAAACCGGCTCCAGCGGGACGATCAACTTCAATTCCGGCTCCATGACCACCGGTGGTTATATGGTGGTTGGATATCACGGCACGGGGGCGTTCCACCTCAACGGCGGTGACGTTACGATAGGCGGATCGACGTACATCGGCGACCAGGCCGGCGGCGGTGGCGGCACGATGACCATCGGCAACGGCACCCTCACAACCGCCAACCTGATCGTCGGCCAGCGTGCCAAAGGCGTTTTCACCCAGAACGGCGGCGAGGTGAACGTCAACAGCAACGTCTACATCAGTGGCGATGTTAACGCTACCGGCCACGCCGATTCCGTCTATACGATCAATGCCGGCTCGCTGAACGTCAACGACGGCAACGGTCATATTTACGTCGGCAACAAAAACACCGGCACGATGAACATCGGCGACGGCGTCTCCTCCCCGACGGTACTGGCCAACCGGGTCTGCCTGGGCATGGCCAACGGCACCCTGAATATGGCCAGCGGCACGCTCACCCTCAGCCAATATCTCCTGATCGGCCAAAACGGCGGCACCGGCGTGCTGGACCTTTCCGGCACCGGTAGCATCTCCGTCGATCAAACTTATATCGCCGACCAGCCCGACAGTACAGGCGTGATGACCATCCGCGACACCGCGTCATTCACAACTAACCGCCTCGTCGTCGGCCAGCGGTACAAAGGTACCCTCACCCAAACCGGCGGCGCGGTACAAGTCAACGGCATCATGTACATCAGCGGCGATGACGGCGGCGACGGCCACGCCGAATCCGCCTACACCATCAGCGACGGCACGCTGACAGTCACCAGTGGCGCTCGCGTGGGCAACAAAAACGCCGGCACGATGACCATCGGCAACGGTACCGCCACGCCAACGGTAAAAGCCAATACCTTCGACGTGGGGGGCGCCAGCGGCACCGCCTCCGAGCTGATCATCAAAAGCGGCGACGTCTACGCCACCGGCACCGGAAACGATGGCCGGATGAATCTCGGCGTCAGTGCCGGCGCGACCGGTAAGCTCACCATGACCGGCGGAACGCTGGACCTCAACAGTTATTTCATCGTCGGCGTCAACGGCGCGGGAATTGTCGACTTCCAGGGCGGCAAGATCACCGTCAACACCACCAGCGTTTACCTCGGCGACAATGCCGGTTCGTCCGGTGCGATGACCATCTCCAACGACGCGTGGCTGGACATTAAAAACTGGCTGGTCGTCGGCCAGCGCGCCCAGGGCACGCTCACCCAGAACGGCGGAAAAGTCAACGTCGGCGGCCAGTTTTACATCAGCGGCGACGGCGGCGGTGGCGGCCATCCCGATTCCCTCTTCACGATGACCGCCGGAACGATGGAAATCGTCCAGAACATGCATGTCGGCAACACCAACCGCGGCACCGTCCTGCAGCAGGGCGGCGACATCACCGCCACCGCCCTTTATATCGGCAACAACGCCAATGCCAACGGAAAATACACCATGACCGGTGGTTCGCTCAAACTCAGCAATAACATTTTTGTCGGGGAGTATGCCGACTCCGAATTCATCGTCGGCGACGGCATCCACACACCGATCATTACCGCGAACGCCATTGTCATCGGCGACAAGGCCGGCATCAACGGGACAATGTCCGTCGCAAGCGGCAACATCACCACGACCGGATTTGTTCCCGTGGGCGATTACGGCAACGGTGAACTTTCGCTCTCCGGCGGCAGCTTTAAGATCGGCGCCGGGCTTTACGTCGGAAACCAGCCGGGCAGCAGTGGCAAGCTGGACATTTCCGGCGATGCGACGCTCTCGGCCACCAACATCGCCGTCATCGGCCAGCGTGGCCCGGGCGAAGTCAACCAAACCGGCGGTACCTTTATTGTCAACGGCACCGAAGGCTTGGTGATCGGCAGCCACACCGACGCCAACCATCCCGACGGAATCGGCACCTACCACCTCGCCGGTGGTCTGCTCAAAGCCGAGCAAGTCACGGTCAAAAATGGCTCCTCGCTGAAAATGACCAACGGCGGCACGCTGCAAACGAAACTTGTGAACAATTCCCTGACCAACGACGGTGGCGTGCTGGATCTGGCGGGCGGCTGGGGCGGCTACAATACCACCTCCATCAACGGAAGCTATACCCAGGGCGCCGGCGCCACGCTGCAACTGGGCATCTTCGATGACGGCACGCTCCACATCAACGATATTCTGTCCATCACCGACGACATAACCCTCGACGGCACCCTGCACCTGCTGCTGACCGACCCCGCCCAGTGGACGTTGGATGACGTCGGCACAAGCTTCCAGATTTTCACCAAATACGATACCGAACAGACGTTCGCCCGCGTGACCTGGACGGAGACCATGCTTTCCAGCCTCCGCTGGGATTATAATCCAATGGACGGATCCGTATACCTCGGCCTCAACGGCAGTGAAGGCGGCGTCCCCGAGCCCGCCACCTGGGTGCTGATGCTGGGAATGCTCGCCGGGCTGCTCCTCTGGCGGAAGCGGCGTTCATGAGCGATTTCCTCCCCACCGCGGCCATCGAAACCCTCCGCTTTCGCGCGGAACTGCTGCGCCGCACACGCGCTTTTTTCGAAGCCCTCGGCTTTCTGGAAGTGGAGACGCCCGTACTCAGTGCCGACACGATCGTCGACCGCCATCTCGACCCGATGACGCTGACGCTCTCCGGGCGGCGGTATTTTCTGCAAACGTCGCCCGAATTCGCGATGAAACGCCTGCTGGCCGCCGGCGCCGGGGCGATTTTTCAAATCGGGAAAGTCTTCCGCCAGGATGAGTGCGGCGACCTGCATAATCCAGAATTCACGATGCTCGAGTATTACCGCCCCGACGACGACATGCACGCCGGCATGACGCTTCTGGACGAACTTCAGCAGACGCTTTTACAGCGTGGCCCTGCCCAGCGTGTGACCTACCGCGACGCCTTTCGGCAGCACACCGGCCTGGATCCGCTGGCGGCGCCGGAGTCCGAGCTGATGGCTTACGCCCAAGACGCGAAAATCGGGATTCCCGAGAGTTATCTGCGTGCCGACGCGGTTTTTGTGACGCGCGACGACTGGCTGGATCTGATTCTCAGTGAAAAAGTGCAGCCCCGGCTGGGAACGGACGCCCCGACGATTCTTTATCATTACCCGGCGGCGCAGGCGGCCCTGGCGGTGACCGACGGTGATGTGGCCGAGCGTTTCGAGCTTTACGCCGACGGAATCGAGCTGGCCAACGGCTTTCACGAACTGCTCGACCCGCGTGAACTCCGCCGCCGCAACAAAATCGCCAACGCCCTGCGACGCCTGGATGGTAAGGAAATTCTGCCCGACGAAAGTCGCCTGCTGGCCGCCATGACGCACGGACTGCCCCCCGCAAGCGGCACGGCCGTGGGGTTCGACCGCGTGGTGATGATCGCCGCCGGAGCGAAAACACTCGCTGAAGTTATACCGTTTCCGATCGACCGGGCATGAAGACGGGAATCTTGGCCCGCGTCATTTATTTTTTAGAATCCGCCACGCCGCGGAATACCGCCGTCCAGCGTCCAACCATTTTCAGATAAAAATCGCTGGGCAGCCCTTCATAATCCGCGAAATCTCCCGGGGCGCCCGGCGGAGAATTCGTGCACTTAAAAATCGCCGTGCCTTCATCGATTTCGTCGAACATGGCCTGGTACACCATCACGGCACCGATTTTTTTGTTTTCCACGTACTGCGTTTCCAGGAATGTTCCCTTCAGCCGCGGAATGGCATTCAGCGCCTGCGTGCGGCCGCGTGTTTTGCTTAAATTCTGCCAGGAAAACCCCGGAAACACCACGGGAAGATAATCATTCCCCTGCTCCCGGCACCACGCCAAATCCCCTGCCCCGTGGGTGCGGATGAAATTTTCGGCGTGCTCCGGCGTGCCGTACCGCCCAATGGTCCACGGCGAAACCACGTCCGCCATTTTCGCGATTTCATGCAGCACGAGATCATCCAGCGCGTCATTTTTCCGCTCACGCCAGTAAGCCGGCACGCCGATCATGACCGCGAAACCGCCGTACTGCGGGTCTTCCTTTAAAAACTGCACCAGCTCCCGGCATTCCTCCAGCGAATACCGCCGGCCGTCATTAAAACCGATTCCCCACACCGCCACCACCGGCTTTCCGTTATGCCGGAGGTACGCCCGGTCGGCGGGGTCTTCCCCGAGCCGCATTTTCTCGCAGAGTTTTTTCCAGTCTTCCACCAGCGACGAATCCGCGCTCGCGCTCCGCTGGCCGGAAAGATCATACATCAGGGCCCAGCACCGGCCGGTCTCATTCGCGCTGCGCTGAACGCTGACCAGCACGTTATTCAGGATTTTCAGCCCCGCGGCATCCCGCTGCCCCGCCGGGAAACGCTGGAGAAAAACGCCGTCCATCCCGTAATCCTGCATCCACTGAAAATGCCGACGGACGGTTTTCGGATTCTGCGAGCTAAACACGCTGGCCACGCTCCCGTCATGGTGGCGAAACGCGGTGGGGTATTTTTCATCCGCGTCCATTTCCGCCATGTCCGGCCAGAGGTCAATCACCGCATTCCCCGGTTCGAATTTCCCGCCATTCCCGTAGTGCACCCACTGTCGCGGCGAGCCGTCTCCGTCCGCCGTGAACCAGCCCTGGTAGCCGCACATGACTTTCCCGTGCATGGTTTCATTCGGCACGCGTTTCTCCTCGGCCGCATACCCGCCGCGGTAAGGCGTCAGGCCATCATACGCGTCCTCCTCGGCGCGGGCCCCGCTCCATCCGCCGAAAACGCTCGCCGCACACACGAAACCACTCAGGATCAGCCGTTTCCAATTCATCATCACACACCGCTTTCTGTAAAAATGAAGGCATTTATACTCACCTGTGTCACAAGATGGTCGTTTCCGCAAAAACAGCAGCCGGGACACTAGCGGGATGACCGGATAAGCACCGCCAAGCGTTCCTCCACTTCTATCCGGTCATTGCGCGTCACTGCGTTCCGCTCCATTTCCGGCTGCTGTTTTCATGCAAAACAAACCGGTTTGTGATGTCTGGGAGTATGCGGCTCCGGAAGAGCCCGCGAACAATTTATCATAACGGAACCTCCGCGTTTCGTCAAGCAGTTTCGCGCGGCAGCCCGGTTTCTTGACATTCGCGGCCCATTCCATTATAATAGGCGTGAACCGCCTGTCGTGTGCCGGTGAGGCAGAGGTCCCGTAATGAAAGATCACAAGCAAAACAAGCAAAAAGGAGTTTTCCATGAAATTCACAGCCCGCCCGTTCATTTTTTTCAGCGCCAGCCTGATTTTCGTCATGCTCGCCGCCGTTTTCACCCCTGCCCCGTGCGCAGCCGAGGATTATTTCGCGGGGCCGCTGGGGAATCAGCCGGTACCGGTGATTTTTGACACCGATCTGGGAAATGACGCGGATGACGCCCTGGCCCTGGCGATTCTCCATAACATGCAGACGCGGGGCAAGTGCCGGATTCTGGGGGTTACGCTGACGAAAGATCATCCGGACGCCGCGCGGCTGGCGTACGCCATTAACACTTTTTACGGCCGGCCGGAAATCCCCGTGGGCGCGATTCATGACGGGGCGACGAAAGAGGCCGGGCAGTATCTCACCCAGACGCTGGCGACGAAAAACGCGGACGGCACGCTTTCCTTCCCCGTGGCCGAAAATTTCGCTCCGGCGGATTCCGTCGCGCTGCTACGGAAACTGCTGGCCACGGCGGAGGATAACTCCGTGGTAATCATCCAGGTGGGCTTCTCCACGAACCTCGCCCGCCTGCTAGACACGCCCGGCGACGCCATTTCGCCGCTGGACGGAAAAACGCTGGCCGCCCAAAAAGTGCGTCTTTTGTCCATTATGGCCGGCGACTTCCGGGATGGCGGCACAGGAAACCGCGAACACGCCGAGTACAACGTGGGATGCGACATCCCCTCCGCCACGAAGATGTATCCCGCATGGCCCGGCGAAGCCGTTTTCAGCGGTTTTGAAGTCGCCGAAGGAATCCACATGCAGCCCGTGAATATGCTTAACGATTACTCCGCCGCCTCGCGCGGGAAAGAAAAACACATCATCCAGGAAGCGTACCGCCATTATCGCGGCCTGGAAAGCTCGCAGCCCACCTGGGATCTCACCAGCGTGCTGTACGTCCTTCGCCCCGAGCCGGGCCGCGGTTATTTCTCCCTCTCCCAGCGAGGCACCGTCACCGTCAATTCCCGCGGCATCACCATCTTCACCCCCTCCGAAGACGGAAAACATCGCTATTTCCAGGTCGACCACGATCAGCGCACCCGCACCGCCGAGGCCTTCGTAAACCTCTGCAGCGAGTGAAAACAGCGAAACGAAAGCGCCTCCAAAATCAGTATAAACACGAAAATCCATTCCGCAATCTTACGATTGTGGCTCTGCAGGACAGCAACATGCCAGCGTTTACACTGATTCTGTTCCGCCATACGAACCCAATATCCGGGCGCCGGAATAAAATTTTTCACAAGGAGATATGATCATGAAACATTAATTTAGGGGCTGTCCTAGATTAGTTTGACTTAATTGTCATTCTGAGGTAGGATATAGTCATGAAATTACGACATTCGAAGCTCTCTGAAGAGCAGTTAAAAAACCTGTTGAATTTTTTCATTGCCGGGGTGACGGCCCGGACGGC
>JAVBLI010000052.1:0-15223 GCA_031553595.1 Thermoguttaceae bacterium
CGCCGCACACCCGCCGACCTATCCGTCAGTCGAGTTCGCCCGCCAGCTTTTGCTTCACCGGTCGAGCCCCTTGCCGACGTTTCCGCCACGCAAGTAAGAGAGCATTATAACCACTTCCCCCATTAACACAAGGGGGGCGAGCCGGGATTTTTAAAAAACTTTCCGGCGGGCCCGCATCTTCAGGAATTTTATTCGTCACAAACAGTGCCGCGGGCTTCATCCAACTGCGTAAAACGGTGGCTCGAACGATTATTGTAGCGGTACATCGCACTGAGGCTCATCGCGGTGGCGACCATCAAAAAGTTGAGCAAATAAAGCCAAAAGACGCCGTCCCAGCTGTAAAATATTTTGTGCAGCAGGCCGCAAACGTAGCCCAGCTCGACCATGGCCAGGAAGCGCAGGCTGACCCCCGCAGCTTGTTTCGTCCGCCATAGTTTCCAGATGGAGAACGGCCAACTAAAACCAAAACAGAGGAGCATACCGGCTTCGAATGGACTGTGCATGAGTGTGGAGCGGGGTTTGGGGATTGTGGATTGGGGTTGGGGGGAATTGTGTTGAACTTGTGTTATCGGAAAATCTTCCATTTTACTTGCGTCACGCTCGACTCCGGGGGACGTGGCGAGGCGGTGTGGGGGTGGAGGACATACTCGTCCAGCATTTCCCCGAATTCGCGGTACGGCTTTTGAAGCTTATCCACTTCGCCCCTCAGGGATTCAAGTTCGGCGGCCACTTCGGGCGATGCGGCGTCGGACTGCGCGGACAATTCTTTGTACCGGGCCCTTTTTTCCACTATCGTTTTTTCAATGGCCTTATACTCCTCCTCCACGGTCATTGCACGGCGGACTTCCAGCTCGCGTTTTACCTGTGTCACACGGTCGCCGTACGACAGCCGCACGGCCTCGACGATTTTCAGCAGCTCATCCGGGTCGCGGCCGCTGATGGCGATTTCCAGGATGTCGCTGTCGCCGAGGTAGCCGACTTCGAGATGTTTGGCAAGCCACGCCTTCTTATCCGTGGAATGCATCATGCATTTCAGTTGTGAGATGCCCGGCTGCTGGAGAGCAGTATCCAGTACGAGGGAATGGGTGCCGCAGACGAGTTTCGGCTGGGCTTCCCGGTTATAATAATAATTCGGGCCATATGCGGCAAGTCGATCGGTGATGTAATGCGATTCGCTTTGCTTTTGCAGTTCAAGCATGATTTTCGGGCAGTCCGTATCCACCCGGACGACGGCCGAGGCACGGTAGGTTGCTGGCCAGGCGAGGATGACGCACGCCACCACGAGTACGGCACATGCCGCCGCGATCAGCCATAAGCGTTTGCGTTTCGTGATCATGATTGGGGTTTCCTGGGGGTGAGGGTTGGCTGCAAAACAGCAGCCGGGAGCGGAACGGAGCGTCAGTGACGCGCAATGATCGGATAGGAGTGGGAACACACGCGGCGGTGCTTATCCGGTCATTCCGCTTCGCTCCATTCCCGGCTGTTGTTTTTGCGTTCCGCTTTACGGCACACGCGCTGGCGCGGCTAAACACGCTGTTTACCGTATTCTCGTCGCCATGGGTTCGGTGATCGTCTGCACGCGCTGGGCGGCTCCGGATTCGATCGTCCATTCGTCCAGTTGCTGTCCCATCTGCTGATACATCCGCTCCATGCGGGCGAGTTCACTCCGCAGGTTGTCCAGGTCCCTGGAACCCCGATTGGTCATTTCCGCTGTGACATGAATCTGCCTCAGGCTTTTCGTCAGGGTGTCCATCTCTGCGGCACAAACGGAGTGGTCGAACATCGCCTGGTCAATCTCCTCGCGCAGGCAGGTCGCGGAGGCAGGCTCCTTGTCCTTGACCATTTTTTCGATTTCGGGCGTCAATTCCTGCATCCGGGATTGTATTTTCCGGTTATGCTCCACGATTTGATTTTGCAAGGCAAGAACTTCTGGATTATCATCGGGGTTTTCCGCGTTTTGCATCAACTTGTCCAGCGTTTCCGCCTTGTTTTTTGCCTCAAGCTCCCATTCCGAAAGGAGCGGGTCTTCGCTCAAAACTTTGCTTGTCATGTCACGGGTATGTTCTTCCGAAATTTTCGCCAAACGGGTTTCGAGAGCCGCGATTTTCGCATTCAAGCCGCTGCGAGCCGTCGCCCGGTCGCTGAGCTGTATCTGCAAATGACGCATTACTTCCGGCGAGGGAGCCAGCATGGGCGATTGCATCCAGGCATGGCTTGTTGACTGGCTGTTCGGCGTGGTGAGCTGATCTTCCAGCGTGCGGCACTGGATACTTTTCCGGGTGATCATTTTTTCCGTGTTTTTATACGCCTGCTCCAGCGTCATCCGGCGGCGCATGTCCAGCTCGCGATCCACCGCCACCACGCGATCCATGTATGCCAGACGCACGGCCATGAGAATTTTTATGAGTTCCTCCTTGTTTTCGCCCGTGATGGCAATTTCAAGAATTTCGGTGTCGCCGAGAAACTTGACTTCCAGTTGCTCGGCAAGCCACGCGACTTTGTTTTCCTTGTTTTTCAGACATTCCAACTGCGCGATCCCCGGCAGCTGAAGGGCGATGTCCAGCACGATAGCGCTGCGGATGAGAATCGGCTGCGCGTTTCGGTCATTCAGGTAATGCACTTCCGACTGGCTATCGAAAAGGATTCTCGGCCGATCTTTCGCCACCCGCAGCCAGACCACGGCGCGGTACTTGCCGGAAAAGGCTGACGTACCCTCCAGCGTATCGCACCCCGTCAGCGGAAGCGTCGTGCACACCAGCGCCAAAAGGCACAGAAGTTTGTTGATCGTGTTCATGTTTGTTTCTCCAGGGGATGGGGTATAGGAAGGTTGATTGCTGTTTTTTGGTTCACTTCATTTTTTTCACCGTCGGTTCGCCAATCATTTGCACCCGCGCGGCCGCCTGGGATTCGATCGACATTTCATCCAGTTGTTGGCCGATTTCCTGATGCATTTTCTTCATGCGGGCGAGTTCCTGCCGCCGGTCATCCAGTTCCAGGGATAGGGAGTAGATTTTTTCATTTCGAGACTCCGCCTGCTCGAGGAGCTTCGTCAATTTTCTCCATTCGGCAGCGCAGACGGCCAGGTCAAGATTCGCCTGGTCAAGCGCATCGCGGATTTTGTCTGCCTTCGCGGCTTGCTCCGGCGTCGCATCAGCCTCTGGAATCTCCTTCAGGCGGCTTTCAAGAACCTCGATTTTCTGCCGTAGGCCATCAACTTGAGTGATGCGCAGATTGATTTGCAGCGTTAGTTCCGCCACAGAAGCAAGATAGCGTTCTAAATTATGGTTCGTCGTATTGCTGTCCGGATTAGCAATCTGATTCTCCACCGTGCGACACCCCATCTGTTTCCGGAGAATCATTTTTTCCGAAGTCTCACATGCCTGCTCCAGGGTCTTTCGGTGGCGGTAGTCCATCTCGCGGTATGTTTCGACCACGCTGTCCATGTACGCCTGACACACGGCCCCGATAACCGTCTTCAACTCGTCCGGGTCGCTGCCCGTCATGGAAATTTGCAGCATGTTGCTGTTGCCCAGATAGCCGGCCTCCAGACGCTCGGCCAGCCACGCGACTTTGTCCTCTTCGTTTTTCAGGCATTTCAGCTCAGCCATTCCCGGCTGCTTGAGCGCCGACTCCAGCACCCGCGTGCTGCGGACGATCGCCGGTTGCGCGTCGCGGTCATTTTCCTCAGGTACGTAAATACAAGTTGCGTACCGGTGCGTCGCCACACGCACCCACGCCGTGGCCTGGTACTTTTCGGTAAACATATCGCAGCCTGCAAGCGGCGGGACGCAGGCCAGTAGAATCAAACATAACCATTTGTGTTTCGCGTGCATGTCGTCTCCGGGGTTATGGGAATCAAGTTTCATGGAAAGCGGCAGCCGGGAGCGGAGCGCTGTGTAGAGATCGAATCGAAGTGGTTATCCGTCTCCCGTGCTTATCCGGTCATTCCGATGCGCTGCATTCCCGGCTGTTGTTTTTGTGTCGTATCTTTACCAGCCCTAAGCGTCAGCGCCGGGCACATCCAAAATCAATATAAACGGCGGGAAACAGCAGCCGGGAGCGGAGCGTTAGCGCAGAGACCGGATTGAAGTGGGAAAAATCCTGGACGATTCTATCCGGTCTCTTCGCGTCACTGCGTTCCGCTGCGCTGTCGGCTGCTGTTCTTGTGGCTGCATCGATTTTGGATGTGCTCTAGGGCTGGTAAGTGTCCCGGATGTTGTTTTTCGACTCACTTCGCTTTCGTCACACGCGGCTCCATGATGGCTTGCACCCGCGCAGGAGCCTGGGATTCGATCGTCCACTCGTACAATTGCCGGCTCATTTCACGATACATCTGCATCATGTGGTCGATTTCTCCCTTTAGGGCGTCGAGTTCCACAGAGTCATCGGCGTTTTTCTCCGCGATATCCTTGTGGGCCTGGGCCGGAACAAGGAGCTTCATTAAAGCGTCCACTTCGGCCTGGCAAACGTCCAGGTCGAGCGTCGTCCGGTCGATCTCTTCGCGAAGTTGCTCCGCCCGCGCCGTTTGTTCCAGCGTCGCATCCTGCTCAGGTATTTCCTTCAGGCGACTCTGGAGGGTATCACGTTTTTGCCTCAGGCCGGCATGCAAGGGAATCCGCTGAATTAGTTGTGACGATATTTCATCCACAGAACTTACCGGATAACGGGGATGCCAGCATGACGTACTGCTGCTGTCCGGCGTTTCAAGCTGTTCTTTCAGCGTTCGGTACTGAATCCGTTTTCGGGCGAGCATTTTTTCCATATTCTTATACACCTGCTCCAGCGTCATTCGCCGGCGCATGTCCAGCTCGCGACTCACCGCCACCACACGGTCCATGTATGCCTGACGCACGGCCAGCAGGATTGTTTTCAGTTCCTCCGGGTCGCTGCCCGTAATGGCGATTTCAAGAATTTCGCTTTCGCCGAGAAAACCGACTTCCAGGTGCTCGGCGAGCCACGCGACTTTTTTCGAATGCCCTTCGATATCCTTCAGGCTGTTCAGCTCCGCGATTCCCAACTCCTGAACCGCCGTATCCAGAATGATCGGACTGCGGATAAGAAACGGCAGTGCATCGCGGTCGGTCAGATAATGCTGCGGCGACTCAACTTCATACATGATTTTCGGCCGGGTCTTCGGCACCCACAGCCAGGCCGAGGCACGATACAATTCGCCGGACGCCAGCGGCTTCTCCACCGCGTTTTCTTGCGCCGAAACGCCACTCGCCGCCAGTGAAAGTGTAACGCACATTACCATCATTTGCCATTTTTTCGCGTTCATGCTTTTGATCCTTTGTTACAGAAATAGGGTGTGGAATGGGGAAACACCGTTCAGTCGCGCCGAGCGTGTAAGCTACAAGGCAATGATTACTTCATTTTCGTCACCATCGGTTCACCGACAATCTGCACACGCTGGGCCGCCATGGATTCGATCATCCACTCATCCCGCGTAACCGCCATTTGCTGATGCATTTTCCGGATGCGATTGATCTCTTCCTGGAGGGTCTCCATTTTTTTGGCTCCCTCGGCAAATGCCTTCGCACTGGCAACCGCTTGCTGGAAGGCCTCGTTTATCGTGTCCAACTCTGCCTCGAAAACCTGCCGGTCGATCTCGGCATGGTCGATTTCCTCACGCATCGCGTCCTCGGGGTTCGGGGGGAGATCCTTCATCTGTTCCGCGGCTTTCTTTTCGATCTCTGGAATCCGTTTCATTGTCAGACCGGTGATTATCTGCTGAATATCCCTGATCTGGTCACGCAGCGCCACCACCTCTGGGGTCTCGTCGGGATTTTCCACCTGCTGTTGTTGCTGCGACAGATCTTTGTCCAGGCGGGCGAGCTCCGCCCTCAATTCAGCGATGTCCGGGTCGTCGTCCAGTGCTTTCTGTGTCAGGTTGTGTATGGTCTGCTGCATACGCTCCTTGCGCGGCGACCTCTCTTCCTCGGGGAGCAACGACATGCGGCCTTTGAGGATCGCCATCCTCCGCTCCAAACCGGAAATCTTCGTCCTCTGGACATTCGCCTGGTTTCGCAGTGTGCCCACGGTTTCCAACGCGTAAATATTGGCATACCGCGCCGCCTGAGGGTCTGCCACGCCGAGCTTGTTGGACAACTCCTGATACTCGGCCACCATTTTATTGAACATCTCTTCGGTCTTCGTGCACGCCTGCTCGAGCGTCGCCAACCGCTGGGCGTCTAGCTCGCGGCCCTTCGCCACCACGGCCTCCATATACGCCTGCCGCACGGCGTCCACGATCTTCATCAGCTCGTCCGGGTCGCGGCCCGTTATGCTGATCTGAAGGATTTCACTGCTGCCCAGATAGCCTGCCTCCAAATTCTTCATCAGCCAATTGATTTTGTCGTCGTCCGTCTCTTCGTTTTTCAGGCACGTCAGTTCCGCGATTCCCGGCCGTTTGATCGCCACCTCCAGAACCAGACGACTGCGCATCAGCGCCGGCTGCGCGTCGCGGTCGTTTGTGACATCCGACTCTTTTTTTTCACCGGGAAAAATGCTCGGCCGGGATTTCGCCACACGCAGCCATACCGTGGCATGGTATTTTGTGGCAAGCATGTCGCATCCCGCAAGCGGCAGGACACAGGCCAGTAGAGTGGGCCAAAACCATTTTTTCTTCGTGTTCATGTTGTTACCTGTGGTTATGGAGGTGGGGTTGATTGAAAACAGCAGCCGGGAGCGGAGCGTAGTGACGCGCAGAAACCGGATAGAATGGCAGTATATTTTCCCACTGCTATCCGGTCTCTGCGCTAACGCTTCGCTCCCGGTTGCTGTTTCTTGCATTCGGCGGCAAAAGGGCGGTCCGTGACGCGAAAGGTATTATTCGTCCAGGCCCGGAACCTTGAACTGCTTCGTGTATTCCGCGATTTCAGCGGCGACGGTCTTCTCGACACTCGCGGCCGACTCGGCGTTCACGCTGCGGACGGTGCGGACGATCCAGTCGGCCACGCGCGCCATGTCGGCTTCCTTCATGCCCATGGTCGTGATGCCGGGGGTGCCCATGCGGACGCCACTGGTGACCATGGGTTTACGCTGGTCGCCGGGCACCATGTTAAAGTTGCAGATGATACCGGCACGGGCCAGTGCCTCGGAAACATCCTTGCCGGTGAAGTCTTCCGCGCGGAAGTCCAGCAGCAGCAGGTGCGTGTCCGTCCCGCCGCAGGCGAGCTGAATGCCGGCCGCCTGGAGATTATCGCCCAGGGTTTTGGCATTTTGGACGACCTGCGCGGCGTACGCCTTGAAGGAATCGAGACCCGCTTCTTTGAAAGCTACGGCCATCGCGGCAATAATGTTCATGTGGGGTCCGCCCTGGAGCCCGGGGAAGACGGCGCGGTCGAGGCGCTTGGCCAGGTTGAGTTTGGATTCCGGGTAATATTTCTGCTGAAAGCGGTCTTCGTTGCGGGAAAGCAGAAAGCCGGAGCGCGGGCCGCGGAGCATTTTGTGGGTCGTACTGGAGACGATATCGCAGAACGGGACGGGGTTCGGGTGCACACCGCCGGCGACCAGGCCGCTGATGTGCGCGATGTCGGCGACCAGATACGCATCGATTTCCTTGGCGATTTCGGCGAATTTATCGTAATGAATCGTCCGCGGGTAAGCCGTCGTGCCGCACCAGATCATGCGGGGCCGCTCTCGCAGCGCGATTTCGCGGATCTGGTCGTAATCCAGAATGCCGGTCTGCTGATTCGGACCGAAAGGCACCTGAACGTAATCCTTGCCGGAAAAATTGACTTTCCAGCCGTGGGTGAGGTGACCGCCCTCGGAGACGGGGATGCCCATGACTTTGTCGCCGGGGTTCATGATCGCGCGGTAAACGGCCTGGTTGGCCGGCGAGCCGCTCAGGGGCTGGACGTTCGCGTGCTCGGCACCGAAAAGGGCCTTGAGGCGGCTGATGGCCAGGTCCTCGATCTGATCCACGACCACATTACCTTCATAATACCGGGCGGACGGATATCCCTCGGCATACTTATTCGTCAGCGGCGAGCCGGTCGCCTCGATGACCGAAAAAGACGCGTAATTTTCGGACGCAATCATTTTCAGCGTGCTACGCTCGTAATCCTCCTGCTGGAGAATGAGCTTGTAAATTTCAGGATCCGTGACTTTCAGATGCGGGTAACGTTCAGCGTGCATGGGTTTCTCCTTATGGGTTATATATCTGTTAGTAATATTATGGTATAAAAAACGGCTTGTGCTTCAATTATATCGCAATTTTCGTCGGCGGCAAGCGGGGAGCAGCGGCGGGTGTGGTTGAAAGAATGGGGATTTGGTTTATGATGGAGAGCGGCGGTTTTGTGTCAGATTTCGAAAATTCGTCCGTAGGACACGTCATAATCGTGCTCTTTAGAGCACGGAGCGAGCGTCCACACCACCCTGCTGCGGACTTAAGTCCGCTGGATTAAGGGACAGGGGGAGCTCCCCGCCACGGCCTGAAGGCCGCGGTTAAGAGTCGTCCTGCGGACGAAGATAAGTTTCACGAGGTGCGAAATCATAAAATGAGCGATTTTTTAGCGAAGATATTAAAAGCACGCCTGGAACGGGTGCGGGAGGTGGAGGCGCGGGTGCCGCTTGCGGAAGTGAAACGGCTGGCGGCGGCGCGACTGGCGGCGGGGGATTTCCGGGTGTTTAAGCCACGGTCGCGGAATGAAGTGGGCGTGATCGCGGAAATTAAACGGGCGTCGCCGTCAAAAGGCGTAATTGCGGCGGAGGTGGATGTGGCGAGGACGGCCCGGGCGTATGATGCCGGCGGCGCGGCGGCGATTTCCGTGCTGACGGAGCCGGACTTCTTTCTCGGGTCGGATGAAGATTTACGCACGGCCCGCGGCGCGAGCACGGTGCCGGTGCTGCGGAAGGATTTCGTGGTCACGGAATACCAGATTTATGAGTCGGCGGCCATCGGCGCGGACCTGATGCTCTTGATCGTGCGGATGCTGGAGGAGCGGCAGCTGGCGGATTACGTGGCCCTTTCGCGGGCGCTGGGGATGGAGCCGCTGGTGGAGATTTTTGATGCGTCGGAGCTGGAGTCGCTGGCGAAAAGCGGGGCGCGGCTGGTGGGGATTAATAACCGGGATCTGAAAACGTTCGAGACGGATAAAAACCGGGCGCTGGAGCTGGCACGGCAACTCCCGCCGGGGATGACGCCGGTGGTGGCCAGTGCCATGCAGACGCCGGCGGATATGCGGTTTTACACGGATCGGGGCGTGAACCATTTTTTGATTGGGGAAAGCCTCATGCGCAGCCCGGACCCGGCGGCGGCACTCGGGACGCTCATTTCGGAGGGCGCGGCAGAGAAAAAAGTGAAAATTTGCGGTATCACCACCCCGGAAGGCGCCCGCACGGTGGCCCGGATGGCAATTCACGCCGTGGGATTCGTGTTTTACCCGCCGAGTAAGCGGTATGTGACGCCGGAAAAGGCCCGCGAATTGGCGGAAATCGTGCGTGCCGAGTCGCGTGCGGCGGGGCGGGAAATCGTAACCGTGGGCGTTTTTGTGGATGAAACGGTACCACAGATGCTGGAAACGACGCGAATTGCCGGGCTGGACGTGATTCAGCTTCATGGGGATGAACCGGCGGCGGCGGTTACGGAATTGCGCACGGCGGGATTCTCGGTCATTCGCAGTGTCAGACCGGAAAATCTCGCGGCGGCGGATGCGGAATACGCGGAAATTCTGGAGTGTGCACCGCGCTTTCAGGAAAATGGACGGCAGGATTCCTGGCCGGGGTTTATGTTTCTGGCGGAGTCTTCGGGCGGGGAAATGCCGGGCGGTGAGGGCGTGCCGTGGGCATGGCGGGAACTCGGAAATCTCGCGGAATTACGCACACCGGTGCTGCTGGCAGGAGGGATTTCGCCGGAAAATGTGCGTGCCGCGCGGGAAATTCCGGGGCTAGCGGGGGTGGACGTCTCCACGGGTGTGGAGGACTCGCCTGGGCGAAAATCGGTGGAAAAAATTCGGCGGTTGCTGGCCGAAATGGAGAAATGACGGGGGCTCTTGATTTTTTTCCATCCCGGAGTATATTTATGGTATGGAAAACGTAACCCTGATGACATCCCGGTTCTGGTGGTGGCGCTGCTGAAAAGGAGCGCTTACGGGTACGTTTTTTTGCATGAAATAATGAAAAACCGCAAGTTTTGCTCCGGCGAACCGCGGTTTTTTTCATAAAAACGCAAAAATTTCTCCGGAAATGAGCGAAAATGAAGTAAAAAGCCGCGGCGAATCACGCTGACGGCTTTTTTTGTGGAATTCATTCACCACAGAAAGCACAGGGGGCACAGAGAGGGGAAAAGATTTTTTTGAGACGAAAGAAAGGATATGAATGATGAAAAATTCAAATGAAAATAGAAAAAACACACAGGAAACACAGCCGGATGCGAAAGGCCATTTCGGCGTGTACGGCGGGCGGTACGTGGGCGAGACGCTCATGGCGGTGCTCGTGGAGCTGGAGGAGGCGTACC
The DNA here is from genome assembly GCA_031553595.1 of Thermoguttaceae bacterium. Taxonomy (GTDB): domain Bacteria; phylum Planctomycetota; class Planctomycetia; order Pirellulales; family Thermoguttaceae; genus RGIG3701. The sequence goes on from JAVBLI010000052.1 coordinate 10,460, forward strand.
GGGAAATCGTGCCCACGCCGGCGTTTCAGGAGGAATATCTCGGGCTGCTGAACGAATATGTGGGCCGGCCTTCCCCGGTTACGTTCGCGCGGCGGCTGACGGAACACGCGGGCGGGGCGAAAATTTACCTGAAGCGGGAAGACCTGAATCATACCGGGGCGCATAAGGTGAATAACACGGTCGGGCAGGCGGTGCTGGCGCGGCGGATGGGGAAGCGGCGGGTGATCGCGGAGACAGGGGCCGGGCAACACGGGGTGGCCACGGCGACGGTCGCGGCCCTGTTCGGGATGGAATGCCTGGTGTTTATGGGGACGGAAGATGTCAGGCGGCAGGCGCCGAATGTCGCGAGGATGGAGCTGCTGGGGGCGCGGGTGGTGCCGGTGGAGTCGGGGACGGGAACGCTGAAGGACGCGATGAACGAGGCGCTGCGTTACTGGGCGGAGACGGCGGAGGACACGTTTTACATTATCGGGACGGTCGCGGGCCCGCATCCGTACCCGGCCATGGTGCGCGATTTTCAGCGGATTATCGGGGACGAGGCGCGGCGGCAGATGGTGGAGATGACCGGGGCGCTGCCGAATCATGTGGTGGCGTGTGTGGGCGGCGGGAGTAACGCCATGGGAATTTTTTATCCGTTTCTGGAGGACGCGGACGTAAAGCTTTACGGGGTGGAAGCCGCGGGAAAAGGGCTGGAAACGGGGGAGCACGCCGCCACGCTCACGCTGGGGACAGTCGGGGTGCTGCACGGCATGAAATCGTATTTTTTGCAGGACGAAAACGGGCAGATTACGGAGCCGTGGTCGATTTCCGCGGGGCTGGATTATCCGGGAATCGGGCCGGAACATGCGTTTTTGAAGGACACCGGACGCGCGGCATATGTGACGGCCACAGACGCGGAAGCCCTGACGGCGTTTCAGCTTCTGGCTCGCCTGGAAGGCATTATCCCGGCACTGGAAAGTTCGCACGCCCTGGCGGCAGCGATGCGTCTGGCGAAAGACCTGCCCGCCACGGAAACGCTCCTGGTATGCCTCTCCGGCCGGGGGGATAAAGACCTGGATCACGTGTTACGCCTGCTGCAGAAGTAGGTATGCTTTCGAGCAGATCCAAGGTCTTTGGTAACACGAAATGGCAGAGCCGCAGTCGTAAGATTGCGGCTCTGCAAAATGACCGCATCCGTAAACACGAAAAAAGCCTGAACGGTCGTGCCGCCTAGGCTTGGAAAATTCACATCGCCGCCGCGTTTATTCGTACGCGGGGTCGTTGGCCCATTTCAAATTGCATTTCGCGTCGCTAGGGGCCATCAGGCACTGGTACGTCGCGTACTGAAGCCCCCGGCTCAGCGGGCGCACACTGCTGTCGGCAAACGTCGCGACATGCGCGTTCGGGTGGCGGCTGGACGGAAACTCCCGATCCAGTGCAGCGTCCGCATTTTTCATTCCGCTGTTGGAATTCCACATAATTCCATAATACCGGCTGTCATCGCCGGAGTCGGCTTGCCACCAGTCGAGGAAGCCGACTTTCGAGGTGCCGATTCCTTCGGAGATCAGAATCGTGTTCGACAGCCCGTCAGTGATACTAGACAACGAGGATTTGTAACTGGCCTGGTTCTTGTTATCGTTGTAGCGGAAAAATAAGCCGGTACTGGATTTGGCGAATTCCGGCGTTTCGGTCAGCTTTTCTTTCGAAACGTCGGTTCGGCCGCAATTCGCGAAATAATTCGACTGAAACTGCGAGCCGTCGCCCGACGGACAACGAAATTCCTTTGCCGCGATGCTTTCGGAACCCAGCTCCCCGGAATCGTACTGATCCGCGAGGTTCTTCATGTTCATCTGCTCCAGAATCCCAGCCCGCCACGTATAATGCCGACTGTTTTTGCCTTTCAGACGCTCGGAATACGGCAGATAATTTTTCGTGGTCGTAAACCCGATAATCGCCTTCGCGATGTTCCCCTGATTATTGACGCACACCGCACGCTGCGCGGCCGTCCGGGCGTTGGTGATCGCCGCCATCATCAGCCCCATCAAAATCCCCATGATCGTCATCACAACCAAAAGCTCCACGAGCGTGAAACCTTTGCCCCGAGACCGGTTTTTATGAATCGAAAACATGTGTGACTCCCCTTCCAGGTAAAAACCCCCAAAATAATGTCCGGTAAATATGAATCTCATTTATTGTTACGTATGAAAGCACGAAAAGTTCGCGGGCGCCGCGAGGATCCCCCCTCACCACGGCCATCAGTATGACGTCGTATCCAGGGTTCTGGCCAGAGCACTGTTCCCCGAAACGGTAGCGGCTTTTTTGTCCGCCGGGGCCATCAGCTGGCAGTACGTCTCGTAACTCATCCCGCCGCTGATGAATTTAGCCGAATTATCGCAAAACGCGACGTTCGCGCCGCCCTGATGATAACTCGAAGGCCGGGCGAAATCTTTCACACCGCCGCCGGTCGCCAGGTGGCAGTGGTTGAAATACTGGCAGTCTTCCGGCGACTGGAACCACAAAATCCCCACGCGATAAATGCTTTTCTCGGGCTTCGCCCAGTCCGACGCCTGGTTATTCTCCGAAAACAGGATCGTCTGGGTGGCCCCATCCAGCGACGTAATCCGCTGCAGCGAATTACGCAACGTCCCACCCTGCTTCACCAGCGCCCCGCAATCCGCGGCGATTTTGCTGCCCGAATCGGTTTGCAGGCCATCGAAACCGCAGTTGGCATAATAAGACAGCGGCGCGATGTCATACATCGGCGTCGTCAGCCGGGAGTTCGACGGGCACACCAGCATCGCCACGTGCCGGCTTTTTTCACGGCTCGTGTCACCGTTCTCCCACGCGTCGGCCACCGGCCCCTCGTCCAACTGCCGCATGATCGAAATCACCCAGCTGCCTTCGCCGCCGGCAAATGTCTCCAGCGAATACGGCAGATACCGGGTATTCGCGTTATAGGTCAGGATGGCCGCGCCGATGTTTTTCATGTTATTCAGGCACTGGGTCTGCCGAGCCCCCTCGCGGGCGCCGTTCACCGCCGAAACCAGCAGGGCCATCAGAATCCCGATGATCGAAATCACGACCATCAGCTCGATGAGCGTAAAGCCTGAACGCAGCGAATATCTTAACGTTTTCATGAGAACGTCCCCCTAACAGAAAAGCACGACCAACGACGGCCCCCACGCCGCCTCTACTCCACACTTATATTTTATCTTTTCGCACGCGAAAAGTCAATCCCCATTTTTTATAATGCGAAATGCTAAATTGGGCAAGCGAGTTGCACTCACAAAAACAGCAGCCGGGAGCGAAACGGAACGCAGTGACGCGCAGAGACCGGATAGAACGGCCGGGATTTTTCCCACTTCGTTCCGGTCTCTGCGTTAACGCTTCATTCCCGGCTGCTGTTTCCTGCCCAAAAGTCATCCCGAAAATGCCCCAGCATTTCGCATTACGCATTCACCATCTCTCGCAGCTTGCCGGCCGCCTGCTCCGGCGTGATGTCGCGCTGCGCTTCGGCGAGCATTTCGTAACCCACCATAAATTTTTTGATCGTTGCACTGCGCAGCAGCGGCGGATAAAAATGCGCGTGCAACGTCCAATGCCCGACCTGCGGATCCGGTACGTCCAGCCGCTCTTCCGCCACGGGCCCCGGCGCGAAATGCCAGCCCATGGAATACGGGAAAGACGTGTCGAAAAGCCGATCATACGCCGTGAGGAAGCGCTTCAGCACCGCCGCCAGCGTGTCGCGCTTCTCGGGCGTGATTTGCGTCATCCGCTGAATTTCGAACCGCGGCACGACGAGCGTTTCGAACGGCCAAACCGCCCAAAACGGCATCACCACCATCCAGTCGTCATTCGCCGTCACCACCCGCTGGTCGATTTCCATCTCCCGCCGGGCGTAATCCAGCAGCAGCGGCGAACCGTGCTTTTCATAATACGCACGCAAATTCCGCTCCTCCGCCGCCATCGCGTTCGGCAGGAAATCCGACGCCCATATCTGCCCGTGCGGATGCGGATTCGAACAGCCCATGATCGCGCCTTTATTCTCGAAAATCTGCACCCAGCGGTACTTCGGCAGCAACTCCCGCGCCTGATCTTTCCATAAATCCACGACCGTCGCGATCTCCGCCTCCGTCATCCCCGGCAGCGTTAAATCATGCCGCGGCGAAAAACAAATCACCCGGCACTCGCCCCGCACCTGCTGCAGACGAAAGATGTCCGCGTCCTGCGGCGTCTGCTCATGTTCGTCCGCGTCCGGTGCCGTGTCCAGTAAAGCCTGAAAATCATTCTGAAAAACAAACGTCGTCTCATACGGCGGGTTATCCACCCCCGAGGCCCGCCGGTTTCCGGGGCATAAATAGCAGCCGGGATCATAATCCGGACGTTTTTCGTCGCCACCTTTTTCCGTCTTCCCCTGCCACGGACGTTCCGTACGGTGCGGCGAAACCAGCACCCACTCGCCACGCAGGGGATCATACCGCCGATGAGGATTCTTAAACACATTTTCAGAAAAGTTCATTCTTCGTCCTGTCTACGTCTAATATTACGGAGTTCGGCACGCATTTCTCCAGCGCAAAACCGGACATTCCACCATTTTTTTCATTTTACCCCACAAAACGGATACGAAAAGCGGGGGGAATGTGGAATAAAAAAATGAGCAACTGTAATGATTGTCAAGTGTTAAAAGTGAAAAAGTTGAAAAATTATGAAGGTTGTTGCCATTTGGTTCCGTTGCGGAGCATGGTGTTGAGGGTGACGAGCATTTTGCGGACGCAGGCGGTCATG
>JAVBLI010000025.1:0-81025 GCA_031553595.1 Thermoguttaceae bacterium
TCCGTAAACGCTGCCTCCGCACCCTGCCGGAACTGCAACAATTCCTGCTCGCCTCCCCCCAACTTTTCACCCCCTGCGAGTGTTATAACTTTTTCACCCACGCCGGGTATGTGAGTGGATAAATTAGGGAAATGCTCTAGCGGAATGACCGGATAAGCACTGCCGCGTGTTTCTCCATGTCGATCCGGTCATTGCGCGTCACTGCGTTCCGCTCCATTCCCGGCTGTTGTTTGCTGTTTTTCCCGTTACGCCGCTTTCCGTCTTCGATAAACGCCCATCGCCAGGACACTCAGCCCCAGCAGCACCCACGTCGCGGGTTCCGGCACGGCGTTGGCGTCCAGCGTCAGCCACAGGGAACCGCCGTTTGCGTCGATGTTCCAGAAATAATTGTCCATACCGGTAAGCAGCCGGGAGATGTCGCCCAGGTCGCTGCCGGCGCCGAAACGCAAAATCTCATACGTGGAATCCGGCTCCATCCCCGCCAGGTCGAACGAAAGGTCGAACGTCACGTCGTCGCCGAGGATCATGGCGCCGGTGACGAAAAGCTTGTCCCAGTTGTCGGCCGAGATGTCGAAATGGATGGTGCCCTCGTTGAGGGTGTAGCCGCCGTTGATGGTCGTCGTTCCGAATTTTCCGTCGCCGCCGGGGGAGAGCGTGCCGCCGTTTTGCTCCAGGTTGAAGTTAATCGTCGTCGCGTTGAGCGTGCCGTCGGTGAAGTTGAAGGCGCCATTGGTTTTGTTGAGCGTGGTTGTGTTCAGCGTGCCGCCAGCGAGGTTAAAGACGCTGGAGCCTTCCGAAATGCTGATCGTTGTCGCGTTGAGTGTGCCGCCGTCCATCTCAAAGGTTCCATTTTTCACGTTAAGGGTCGGGGTGGTGATGGTTGCCCATCCGCCGAGTGTTATTGAACTTCCGGCGGCGGCGCCATTGTCGCCCACGGTGATGTAGCCGGTAGAGGTTAATTTGCCGCCGGTGAATTCCGCGAAAGCACGTGTCGATTCGCCGGCTTTGAAGTTCACCACATTAAATGTGCCGCCGGTCATTTCCAGTAGCGAGTCTTTTCCGTTGTTGTTCCAGCCGACGCCGGCGTTGTTGTTCGTGCTGGTGATGGTTGCATTGTCCTCGATCAGAATGTGCGTTTTTGCCGACATGCCGATCCAGAATTCCCCGGCGGAGGTTTTGCTGTCGCCGCTGAACGTGTAATAGGCGGCATATTCATACGGTTGACCCGTAGACGGGTCGATCAGCGCAGTGGCGCCGGCGTTGTTGCTTCCGCCCCAGAAATTACCGGAAACCTTCAGGACGGCGTCGTCCGCGATAGAGAAAACGAATCTCCCGGTTCCGGTATTGTTCATGGGAACGAACGTGCCGTTGATCGTCATGTTAGCGGTGTCGGAGAGGGCAAATTTAACGTCGGAGCCGCTACCGGTGTTGGCGGTGAAGCCGCCGGCGGTCAGCGAGCCGCCGCTCATGGCGAAATCGACGGTCGAATTGCCCGCAACACCCAGTTCCAGTCCCGCGGCGGTGATCGTGCCACCCGTGATGTTGATCTTGGCGTTGCCGCCGACTCCGTCTTTCGTTGCGGTCGCGCCGCGCAGGTTCCCGGAGATGGTGGTCGTGCCGCCTTTGATTTCCAGGGTGGCGAGTTTGCCGGTGAGATTTTCGTTATTCTTGAGATTGCTGGACACTTCCAGGGCACCGGTGACGCTTAGCGTACCGCCGTTGATGGTCATCGTCGCTTCGCCGTCGCGGCCGACCAGCAGGCTGTTGCCGAATTTGGCGGTGCCGTTGTTGATAGTGAAGGTTCCTTTGCCGGAGTTCTGATATCCGATGGTCGTCATGTCCACGCCGGACTGGACGACTTCATAGAGGCCGCCGTTGAGCGTGACGCTTCCCGTGCCGGCATCGCCGATGACGTTGTGACTACTGGGCGTGGTTTTGAAATATCCGCCGTTGATGGTCATCGTGCCGGTGGAGTTGGCGACGGAGCCGAGCACCGTTTTTCCGGTGACATAGAACTCGCCGCCATTCATGGAGAACGCTCCCTCGCTGTTCGCATTGGTGCCGACGGTCAGCGCCCCAACGACAGTGGTCACACCGCCATCGACCTTCACGACTCCTTTTCCAGCGCGCCCGACGAGCATGGCGCCGCCGAATTTGACATAGCCGTCGTTGACGGCCACCGCCCCGTCGCCGGCATTTCCATAACCGATGACGGTGTCCCCCGTGCCGGAGTATTCATACCGCCCGCCGTTGACGGTCAGGGTTCCCAACCCGTTGTCGCCGATAACGTTGAGTTGGTTGGTTCCATTGATATAGAAACTTCCACCGTTGATCGTCAAACTTCCGCTGGTACCGGCGGGATTGGCGATGGCCATTTTTCCATTGACGGTGAAAGTACCGCTCTCCAGGGTCATGTTTCCGCCGAGACTATTCACACTGTTAATCAGGAAGTCTCCAGCCGTTCTTGTCGTTGTGCCGCCGGTGACAAGCAGGTCGAAACCCTGGACGTTGCCGTCGACGGAGTTCGCCCCGGCGTAAATCTGCGCGGTTTGGCCGCCCGTGGGCGCAAGGTTATTCTCCCACTGGGTACCGTCGGCGGCTAAACTTCCCGTCGCGTCCGGCGCCCAGCGGATGGTGTCCGCCGCGTTGCTGTAAATCACCCGGATGTTGTCCAGGTCGGCGTCGACATTCCGCCCGCCCGTCCGGCCGGAGAACAGGACGCTGTTGTTGTATACCTCCATGCCCGCGATGAACGTGTCGGTCACGGTTATCATGTCGCCATTGGTTTTGTCCATGAGCGTGACCTTGACATACGCGCCGTCGTTAGCGTAGTTGATGGACACGTTGGCGGTGAAGAATTTTCCGCTGCGGATCAGTTCGTTGGTGATGGTCGAGCCGACTTGCGCACCGTTCCAGTAAAGCTGCGCGGTGCCGGAACCGTTGACGCCGAAGGCCAGCGAAAGCGAGCCGGCAAGTCCGGAGCCTTCCGCGCTTTGATCCGAGAAAGCGGAGCCGAGGTCGATCAGGTTGGTATTGGCCAGCGAGAAGTTGAGGCCGTCGGCCGGGTCGTTGCCCAACATGCTTAAATCGAACTGCGCGACGGCGTAATTGCTGCCGTAGCCCTCGTTGTTGAAATAAAGCGTATTTTTCATATAGTTGCTCCGGCTCAATAGACGGAACGTGCCATTGGCCTGCAGGCCGCAACCGGGCGCGGAGGCAATCGCCGTGCTGGTGTCATAGCCGTTGTTCGTTGCATTCGGGCCGAAATAGGAAACGGCGTATTTCGTGTCGGTGGCTAGGCCGCCGAAGGTCTGCGTGACGTTCTGGGTCCCCGCGGCGAGGTACGTCGTGTTCAGATTGTACTTCTCCGTGAGGTAGGACCCCACCTGCTGCTGCTCTTTGGTGGTGAGCTTGCGGTCGTAAACCAGCACCTCGGCGATGTTGCCCTTCATCGGCTCGCCGTTATTATCGCCCGAGTTGGTGTGGGCGCCCACAACCAGCCGCGTGGAACCGGTGTCCAGCCCCACGGCATTGACCTTGCCCAGCAGGCCGTTGCCGGTGATGTAATCCGTGGCGCCGTTGTAATAATTCATTGACAGGGTGGGAATCGCCGCGTCGTCGATGTACGTGGCTCCCGAAACGGTATGATAATGATATCCGAGTTTTCTATTGCCCGCGGCACCATTGAACGGCACGAGCGAATACATTTTTTTATCGGCAAACTCTCCGAACGATAATGCGTGCTGGTTGTTGTACCCGTTGTCCGTCGCGTCGGCCCACACCGCAATCACCGTCCGGGCGGCGTTGCCGGTGATCAGATTCCAGCCTTCGTTGGTGAGGTAGTTCGCGCCGCCGAAATACACCGCCGGCTGACCGTTGAGACCCGCTGCCGAGGAAACGTACGTCGGCTGCTTGGCAGCATCGCCCTGGGTGACGTTATTCCCGTGGACCAGATCCGTCCACGATGTCATCGCCTCGCCATTGTTCAGTCCCGTGATCGTCGAGGCGTCGAGATGAAATTGCAGGTTGTTGATACTGGGCAGCGACTGCGCGTAGGCCACCACCGAAAAACAGAGCGCCGCGGTAACACACACCGCCGCGCGGAGGGAGGAAAGCTTTCTCATTTCAAGCTCCTATGGAAAAATCGATTTTTCATGCGTATAAAGGAATAAACTCACGTCTACTATTTATATATTATAATCATAGATCTGAAACTGTCGATGACATTTATTGCATTTTTATAAAAAAATAAAAAAAATAAACAGGAATCCACCCGAAAAGAGCGAATTTCTGTTTATTGAGCGAATTTTTGGTTTTCGTTTGTTTTACACGCGGCTCGTTTGACGGCAGCGCTGTTTCCGCACGCGGAGCATGCCGATCACTAAAAGCCCGGTCGCGAGCAGGGCCCACGTTGCCGGTTCGGGGACACTGCCAACTTCAGCCAATTCGCGGGTTGCGTAAAAATTGCCGTCGCCATTAATGCCTACCATCCAGTTGGGGTCTGCCAGTTGGATGTGATCCAGGCCGGTGATGCTTTTGCCATCGCCGACTTTGACCAGCTCGAACACATCGCCGATTGCCAGGTCGTCGAACCCGGTGAGGTACAGCGTGATGTCGCCGGTGATGTTCCAGTCGCCGGTAATGTTCAGGGTGTCGAAATTCGTGAGGCTGAATAAATCCAGGCGGATATCGCCGCCGCCGATGGTGTAATCGCCGTAAATATTCGTGACGCTTCCAGTGTTCGGCAGGCCGAGGGAGGAAAAACCGCCGTCGGGCGACAGCATGCCGCCGGTTTGGGTGAGCGAAAAGCGGATGTCACGGGCGTTGAGCGTGCCGCCATCGAAATTGAAGGTGCCGGAATTATTGAAATTGTTGGTATTCACCACTGCGTCGCCTTCGATGGTAAATACGCTGCCGGTGTTGCCGAGGTTGACGTTTTGGAAATTTCCCGTGCCGCCGGTGAATTTGGCGATCCCGGCTCGGCCTTCACCGATTTTGAAGGTTTCGGCGTTAAAGGTTCCGCCGGTCATTTCCAGCAGGGAGTCGGTGCCGTTGTTGCCCCACCCGACGCCCGCGTTGCCACCACGGCTGGTGAACGTGGCGTTTTCCTCGATCCGCATATACGATTTTCCGGAGATGCCCAGCCAGAGTTCTCTGGCGGAGGTCGTGCTGTTGCCGCTGAAAATGAGGGACGAAACGTACTCGCCGCTGAGGGGCGTCGCGCTGGCGCCGGGGTTTCCTTCCCAAAGATCGTTGCCGACGGTTAACACGGCGTTGTCGGTGACCAGCAGGTCGAACTTCACTGCACTGCCGTTTGCGTCGACGCGGCCTGGATAAAAATGGTTGCCGATATTCACCACCGCGTTGCCGGAAAATTCGATTTTGCCGACGGAGCCGTTCCCTTCGTTCGTCTGGAGGTTGTCATCAATGGAAAGCGTGCCGCCGGAAACCAGCAGGGTGCCTTGGCCTTCCCGGGCGACGCGCATGTTCTTGATTTTGGCCTTTCCGCCGGTTATCGTGAAGGTTCCCTCGCTGTTGGTGTTGTAGCCCAGTACGGTGCCGTGCGAGGCGCTGGTGACTTCGTAAAAACCGCCGTGGACGGCGACGGAGCCTTTGCCGTAGTCGCCGATGACGTTGAGTTCGGCGCAGGCCACCTGAAAATGCCCGCCGTTGACGATCACGCTTCCGGTGTCGGTGTTTCCGTTGCCGATGACGACTTTGGAGCTGCTGGCAAACGTCCCGGTGTTCATCGTAATCGTTCCGGCACTGCCGCCGTCGCCGATGATGAAAACGTTCGTGTCGTTGACGGTTGTGTTTCCGCCCGCCACCAGGAGGTTGACACCGTCGTTGATCCGGACCGGGTTGCCGCCGCCGGTGATGGTGTTCGCGCCGCCATAGATCAGCGCGGTGCTGTTGGCCGGGGGCGCCGTGTTGTTTTCCCAAGAGTCGCCGTCGGTGAACAGGCCCGTGCGCCCGGGCTTCCACCGCTGGGCGGACGGGGTGTCGTTGTTATAAATCACGCTGATGTTGTCGAGGTAGGCGTCCATGGCCGACCCACCCGTGCGGCCCGCGAACAGCACGCTGCTGTTGTAGGGCGACATGCCGGCAATCGTTTGGTTGGCGATGGTGTAGTAGTTGCCGTTGACGGTGTCCAAGAGCGAGATGTCGACGTAGGCGGCGGAATTGTCGGGCGCGAAATTGACCGTAACGTTGGCCGTCATCAGATGGCCCTGCGCGATCAGGCCGTTGGCCGTGACGACCGCGTTGTTGCTGGCGTCTTTGAACAGGCGGGTATAATTGCCCTGATAAACGGCAAATCCCACGGTCAGCGAGCCGGTCAGGCCGTAGTTTTCAGCGGCGTCGCCGGCATACAGTGGAGCAAGATCGCTGTAGTTGGCCGTGTTGACCAGCGAAAAACTGATGCCGTCGGCAACACCGTTGAGGTACATGTCGAAGGTTGCGGTGATGCTGTTGGTGGCGCGGTCGTTATTCTGGAAATACAGATTGTTTTTTGTGTTCCCCTCATTGGTCAGCAGACGGAACATGCCTGCGAAAGCACCGTCGGTCTGGACGCCGAAATTGTTCGGGGTGTTTTGGTTGATCGACGAGTAATACGCCGTGCCGCTGCCGCTGAAATCCTGAAAGACATCCGCACACGCTGATGCTGAAAACATGAACGCGGCAAGAGAAACGACTGCGCAAAAAATAACGTTTTTTCTCACGACAAACTCCTTTTAAAAGGCGGTTGGGAGCAATACAATTTCATCCAATACCGTCATTATAATAGAAGCCGATTTAAAAGTCTACAGAATTTTTGACTTTTTTGAAAAAAAGATGATTATAGGGTGATGGGGGGTACAAAAATAGACCTGTTCGGAAACTTTCATTATTCCCCATCACCCCCACTCCTCTTTAGAGCATTTTTTAAATGAATCGGCTCACCTGAAAACAGTAGCCGGGAGCGGAGCGTTAGCGGAGAGACCGGATGGAAGTGGAGAAAACGCCCGGCGATTCGATCCGGTCTCTGCGCGTCACTGACGTTCCGCTCCGCTCCCGGCTGCTGTTCTTGTGAATGTATAAATTTGCAAACTGCTTTATCCCGCCTTTTTCCGCATGACGGCGATCATGGCGTCGGTCATTTCGGAGGTGGTGGCGGTGCCGCCGATGTCTGGGGTGCGGATTTTACGGGCCTCGAGCACGTCGCACATCCCCGCCATCAGCAGGTCGGCCTGCGCGTCCAGGTCGAGTTGACGCAGCATCATTTCGATGGCCCACAGCGTGCCCAGCGGGTTGGCGATGCCCTTGCCGGCGATGTCGGGCGCGGAGCCGTGGATGGGTTCGAACATGGAGGGGAATTTGCCGGTGGGGTTAATATTGCCGGAGGGCGAGATGCCGATGCTCCCCAGCATGGCCGAGCCGAGGTCGGTGAGGATGTCGCCGAAGAGGTTGCTGGCCACCACCACCTCGATGTTTTCCGGCTGCATGATGAAATAGCCGGCCAGGGCGTCGATGTGCATCTTCCGCGACTGAATGTTGGGGAAATCCTTCCCAACCTGTGTTTGCACGGCATCCCAGAACACCATGGAATAATTCAGCGCGTTGGACTTTGTGGCCGAAATCACGCTCTTCGCGCCGTGCTTGCGGGCGTACTCATACGCGTAACGCATGATCCGCTCGGTGCCTTTTTGCGTGAAGACGGCTTCCTGAATGACCGTTTTTTCCGGCGTGCCATCCTTTTCGATGCGCCCGCGGCCGCAGTATTCGCCCTCGGAGTTTTCGCGGACGACGATGAAGTCGATTTTCGTGCTCTTGAGGGGGGAGTCCAGGCCGGGCAGGAGTTTGATGGGCCGCATGTTGACGTACTGCTCGAAACCCAGGCGGATGGGGAACAGCAGGTCGCGCGCCGAAACGGCGTCCGGCACGCCCGGGAAGCCCACGGCCCCCAGTAGCACCGCATCGCAGTCGGCTAAAATCTTCAGGCCATCCGCCGGCATCATGACGCCGTGCTTGAGGTAATACTCGCAGCTCCAGGGCAGGGTGTTGAACTCGAAACGCAGCCCGCCGTCGAGTTCCGCGAGGGTTTCGAGGACTTTTTTGCCTTCCTGAATGACGTCGACGCCGATTCCGTCGCCGGGGATGAGGTTTAATTTGATATTTTTCACGATTTGGGTTTCCGAATGAGGGGCTATAGTATAAAAGAAAAAGACACATGACCCATTTTACCAGAAAATTTCTGAAAATAAAGGCGGGGTTTGACCGAGTGGACCGCAACAATGCTCTTCCAAAATTTCAGCGGAAATGAAGGTTTGAGGCTGGCAAAAAAAGCCGAATTTCATGTCCGAAAATGGCTAGACTGACAGAAAAAAGGTGTTATACTTTCTGGAATGAGGCGTGTTCACAATCTGTTAACAAGGGTTGGCAGGTATTGAAAATCAAGCGTGAAGAGGAGGTACAAGCGATGTTTTTTTCGACGAATTTTCATTCGCCGGTGGGGCAAATCACGGTGGCCAGCGACGGGACAAACCTGGTTGGCTTGTGGATGGCGGGACAGAAGTATTTCGGCGATACCGTTTCGGAAAAGATGACGGAACAGCCGGCTTTGGCGGTATTTTCGGAAACAAAACGCTGGCTGGACGGCTATTTCGGGGGAGAAAAACCTGCGGTCTCGGAACTGCCGCTGGCCCCGAATGGAGGTGAATTTCGTCGGATGGTATGGGATATTCTTTGTCAAATTCCATACGGCGAAGTTATCACCTACGGGGACATCGCGAAACAAATGGCGGCCAGGATGGGGAAGCCCGGCATGTCCAGCCAGGCAGTCGGCGGGGCGGTAGGACACAATCCGATTTCCATCATCATCCCGTGTCACCGTGTCGTCGGAGCGAGTGGCAGCTTAACTGGTTACTCTGGCGGAATCAACAAAAAGATTCAATTGTTGGAACTGGAGGGTGTCGATACGTCCCGCTTCTTTATTCCCCGTGAAAGCACGGCTCCTTAACCCTAGGATATAATCACCATGGAAATGAATAATACTGCCTTTTACGCGGCACTGAAAACGCACGACAGTCGATTCGACGGCCGGTTTTTCGTCGGCATCTCGAGCACGGACATTTATTGCCGTCCGGTGTGTCGGACTAAAACGCCGATGGAGAAAAATTGCACCTTCTTCCCAAGCGCCGCAGCGGCGGAGGCGGCAGGGTACAGGCCGTGTTTGAAATGTCGCCCTGAGTTGGCGCCGGGGTATTCCAGCGTGGACTCGGCATCGCGGTTGGCCAGACGTGCCGCATCGATTATCGAAGAAAACCGGCTCGTGGAAAGCGATTTGTCGGAACTTGCCGGGACGCTGGGAATTACCGACCGTCATTTACGTCGCGTTTTTGCGGTCGAATTCGGTGTCTCGCCGGTGCAGTATTTGCAGACGTGCCGCCTGCTGCTGGCCAAAAATCTTTTGACGGATACGTCGCTGTCGGTCACGCAGGTCGCTATGGCGTCCGGCTTCGGGAGCATTCGCCGTTTTAACGCCCTCTTCAAAAACCGTTACCAACTCACGCCGACGAACTTGCGGAAACATGGTGTCTGTGCAGGAAGTATAGAATATGCCGGCTTCACACTCCGCCTGGGGTATCGGCCGCCGTACCGCTGGGACGCACTGGTGGGGTTCCTCGCGGGCCGCACGATTCCGGGCGTGGAGAGTGTGGAAAATGGCGTGTATCGGCGGACGGTCACGCTGCGGCAGGGCGGTGAAACCGTTCGCGGTTGGTTGACGGTCGAAAATCTGCCCGATAAAAACGCGTTGGCCGTGACGCTCTCGGCGTCGTTGCTGGGGATTTTGCCGAAAACACTTGCCCGCGTGCGACAGCTTTTCGATCTGGATTGCGAGCCTTCCGGAATTGCGGACGTGCTGGAGAAAATGAACTGTTTTGCGCCGGGGATTTATGCTCCGGGGACGCGTTTGCCGGGGTGTTTCGATCCGTTTGAAATGTCGGTGCGTGCGGTGCTTGGGCAGCAGATTACCGTAAAGGCGGCAAGGACGTTGGCCACGCGGTTCACGGCAGCGCTGGGTGAAAAAATCGAAACGCCGTTTGAATCGCTGACGATGGTATTTCCCACAGCCCATCAGATCGCGGCATTGGAGGAGCCCGTGGAAGATAAGCTCGGGGCACTGGGAATCACGGGGACGCGCGGGCGTTCGATTGCCGGACTGGCGGCGGCGCTGGTGCGTGGGGATATTGACTTATCGCCGCTGGCGGATCCGGAAACGGAACTACCGAAACTGCTGGCGCTGCCGGGCATCGGGCCGTGGACCGCCCGATACATCGCCATGCGGGCTATCGGCTGGCCGGATGCGTTTCCACACACCGATTACGGCGTCAAAAAAGCCCTGAACGGCTTGCCAGAGCGAGAAATCCTTACGCTGTCCGAGGCGTGGAAACCCTGGCGGGCGTACGCCACCGTCTGCCTGTGGAATTCACTGGAAAAACAGGAACCTTCGCCATAACTTTTGGTGTTATTCGAAGTTACCATTAAACCTGATGGCATTCAGTGGTATCTTTGAGCAGCAATCAAATTAATTCACTCGCAAAACAGCAACGGGAATGGAGTGTTAGCGCAGAGACTGGATCGAGGTGGGAAAAATTCCGGCGATTCTATCCGGTTTCTTCGCGTCACTGCGTTCTGCTGCGCTGTCGGCTGCTGTTCTTGGGGCCAGACACATTTCGAAAAAACGTCGGCGGGGCGATGAAAATTCTGCGTATCTCCTTTAAATCGAACGCATGCCGCAGTGGTGAGGGCAAATTTTGTTATTTTTTTTGTTTCGGGGAAACGCTTCCTTGAAAATGGGGAAAAGGTATACTATAATAAATATTTGTTGGTGATGTGGACTGGTGGGTGCTCAGGAACGGGTGAAAAAGGGGTGCGAAAATGGCGGATTGGTTTTATCATGTGGACGGTATGCGCCAGGGCCCCGTCAGTGAATTGGAATTGCAGACGCTGGCGGCGCAGGGGGTGATTTTTCCGGATACGGTGATTTCGAATGAGGTGGGGCAGAGCGCGTATGCGAAAAACGTGCGCGGCCTTTCCTTTCCCGGTGCGTCGTCGCCGGGGATGTCGGGGGTGAATAATATGGCGTCGCCGTTTCCGTCGCCGGCGCCTCCGCCCGCCGCGCCTTCGATGACGCCGCCGTCCATGACGCCGCCGCCTTCTTCGCCGTATCTTTCCTCCGCGCCGGCACCGCATGGCAGTCAGGCGCAGGCGGGGTACGCGGCTTCCGGCGGAGGGAAGAAAATCGAATTCGGGGAAGCCGTCTCGCAGATTCCCGCGCTGGCGATTTCGAATCTCCCGGCCCTGCTGGCGAATGTGCTTTGTTTTGTCGCTGTGGCGTGGATTCCGTGGATTAACCTCGGCGCGATGATCGGGCTGTTCGGGATTTGCTGTAAAGTGACCCGGCCGGGTGAACTTTCGTTTACGGAGGTGCTGAATCCGAAATACCGCAGCCTGCTGGGGAATTATGTGGTGCTGTTTTCGCTGATGGTCGGCGGCATTCTCGTCGTGCTGGTCGGGATGTCGTTGCCCATGATTTCTTTTGGGATCCTAACGGCGATCTTTATGAACATTTTGCCCGCGCTGGGGATGTTTTTTGCCGCTTTGATGGTCATTTTCGCCGTTCTGTCGGCACTGGTCGCGACGTATTCGGTTTTTACGGGCTGGATTCTGGCGCCGCTGCTGGTATGCGATAAAAATATGGATCCGTCGGAGGCGCTGTCCCGTAGTACGGAAAGGATGGAGGGGTATAAACTCATGTGCTGCCTGCTGGCGATCCTTTTCGGCGTCTTTTTCGCCATCCTCGGGGCTATTTGCGGCGTGGCGTCGATGTTCGTCCCGCTGTTGGGGATATTGCTTCACCTGTGTATTTTCCTCTTGGATATGGCCTTTTTCGCGGCGATGTTGGGGTATTTTTATGGAAAACTGGCCGCGGATATGGAGTGATCGGCCGCTGGTCGTGGCGCCGCGGAAATGACAAAATCGCCCGCGCGTCGTTGACGTTCCCGCCTTTTTTTGTTAAAATGTTAAACTGGGTAAACAGATTTTTCATAAAAGGTGGCCGCAGTCATGAATAGTTCGTTTCAGAGCCAGGACAAAAAAAACGGGGAGGCGTCGGGGCCGACGGTGATTACCAGCCGGCAGCCGTTCGCGTCGGTGGGGGGTGAAAAGGCCAGCGGTGGCGGGCTTCTTGAGAATGTGCGCATTTCCGGAGGATTTCTGGATGCCGGGCAGGACTGTGACGGGTACCGGTTGGTGTATTACGTCGGCGGCGGAGGCATGGGGCATGTGTGGCTGGCCGAGGATATGCGGCTGAACCGCTCGGTGGCACTGAAAGTGCTGGACATGAACCAGAATTTGCAGGAAGATATTATCATGCGCTTCCGCGGTGAGGCGCAAGTGATGGCGCTGCTGAATCACCCGAATATCGCGCAGATTTACGTTTTCGGGGAGAACCCGGCCCTGAGGATCCAGTACATCGCGATGGAGTACGTGGACGGCGAGAATGTGCGCGACCGGATTAATCAGCGGGGGCCCCTGCCGGTGACGGAGGCGGTGTCTTTTGCGCTGCAGATTGCGCACGCGCTGGGGCATCTGGAGCGGAATCATGTGGTGCACCGGGATATAAAGCCGTCGAATATCATTGTCACGCGCGAGAAGCACGCGAAATTGATTGACATGGGTCTGGCGCGGCAATTTGAGCCTGGCGCGACGTTTCTGCCACCGGAGGAGGAAGAAAATCTTTCGCCGCAGTTGCAGGCCCAGAAGCGGGATTTGACGGCCTCCGGCGTGACGCTGGGGACGTTCGATTTTATTTCTCCGGAGCAGGCGCGCGAGCCGCGGGGGGTGGACATCCGTAGTGATATATATTCGCTGGGCTGCACGATGTTTTACATGCTGACGGGGAATCCGCCGTTTGCACAGGGCGGGCCGCTGCAGAAGCTGTTGCAGCATCAGGGAGACGCGGCGCCGGATGTGCGGCGTTATCGGCCGGACGTGCCGGAGTCGTTTCAGCTTTTGATTGAAAAGGCCATGCGCAAGGATCGGATGGAGCGTTTTCAGACCACCGAGGAACTGATCGCGGCGCTGGAGAAAGTGGCGGAACAGACGGGTTTTGCGCTGCCGGGCATCATGGGTGTGTACAGCGTGGCGGAACGGATGCCGGTGGAAAAGCCGGAGTTGCCGGCCATCCTGGACTGGAATGTGGTAAAGGGGCACCTGACGTGGCTGGTGCCGGTGGTGGTGCTGGGGCTGGCGGTGCTGGTGCTGAACTGGCTCTGGACGCCGGATGAGGCGGAGCTGGAGCTTCCGCGGGCGCCGGCGGCAGCGGAGCCGCTGGGGGGGCCTGATCGGGAGGAGACGCCCATGGAAACGCGGCGGGTGGATGGGCCGGAAAGTGGGCCGGTACCGGTTCCCGTGCCGATTTCGCCGACGAAAACCGTCCCGCCCTGAAGGGACATGGGGGCGGGAACTGTGGTGGCGGCGGTTCCCGGGAGTGGTTTTTTTATGATGGGAGCGGGTATGACGGAAGTTGACGAAATAATCGCGGATGAAAAAAACCGGAAAAAGCGGCCCGGGCTGCTGGTGCGGGCGGTGAGAATGCTCGTGCTGGCGTATGTCGGTATGCTGGTGCTGGGCTGCGCGTGTGAGCGGAGTCTGATTTTCCATCCCACGAAAATGCCGGATGTGCCGAAAGAAGACCGCACGGTTCTCACGCGTTTTTTGCCCCGGGGCATGGAAACGCGGTACGTGGATTTCACCTCCGCGGACGGCACTGCACTAAACGGTTTCCTCGTGCTGTCCGGGAAAACGGTGGACGAAAACACCGTCCCGGTTCTGTTCTGTCACGGAAACGGCGGGTGGCTGGCCGATAATCTCGCCTGGGTGTTTTTTGAACCGGAGCCGGAAGGGCAGGCGGCGAAGTACGCGTTTTTCCTTTTCGATTACCGGGCGTACGGATACAGCGAGGGCAAGAAAAGTGGCCTGAGTGAAGATCATCTTTACGCGGACGCCCGCGCGGCGCGTGCGTGGCTGGCGGAGTTTATGGGCAGGCCCGAAACGGATGTCGTGATGATGGGGCATTCCATGGGCGGGGCTGTGGCGGTGGATCTGGCGCAGGACGGCACGCTGAAACTGGTGCTGGCCGGGACGTTCGACTCCATGCCGGACGTGGCGGGGAAGCACATGCCGATTTACCCGGCCGGGCTGCTGATGCGGAACCGGTTTAACTCGGCCGAGAAAATCACGCACGTCAGCGCGCCGCTTTTGCAGTTCCACGGCACGCTGGACCGGACGGTGCCCGTTTCGTGCGGTAAAACGCTTTTCGCGGCGGCCCGGGAGCCGAAAAAATTCGTGGAGATAAACGCCGGGCATAATGATTTCGCACGCACGGATGTGTACGAGGAAATACGGGAATTTTTAGGGCGGGGTGGATAATGCAGACGCATGTTTTTCGGTGGATCGCGACGATTTTTTTCAGCGCCGGTGTGATATTTTTCGTCGGCCATGCGGGTGCGCAGAGTGAAAGCACGGCGGGCAAGAAAAAAGCGGATGCTGTCAAGAAAACGGACACCGCTGACAAAAAATCAGACACAACCGGCAAGAAATCGGACACCGCCGCGAAGACGGAAGGTAAAAAAGCGTCCTCGGGTGAAAAAAACTCGGCGGACACGAAAAAAACTTCGGACACGAAAACCCCTGCGAAAGCGTCTGCCAAAGACACGAAAGACGCCAAAGAAAAAAAGCCTGTCGCGAAAAAGGAGCCGAAAAAGAAGGTGGATCCGTTCGAGTCACCGAATTTTGTGAAAACGCCGACGCAGCTGAAGGCGGAATTTGCGGCGATTCGGAAGATGCCGATCACGTTTACGGGGCAGCTTGCGGGGACGCCGGCCCAACTGTCGCCGCTTTTGCAGAATAAAGTGCTTCAGGTCGCGGCCGAGAACGAGCTCCGCACGCTGATGGCGTACCGGGCCGTGGTGGGCGTGCCGTATGATAACATGACGCTCGACCGCCAGCAGACAGCGCATGCCATGGCCGCGGCGTTCCTGCTGAATAAAATCGACCGTCTGGATCATAACCCGCCGTGCCCGCCCGGATTCCCGCAGGACATGTACCAGTTCGGGCATAAAGGGGCCTCGTGCAGCAACCTTTTCGGTGGAAAGGGCATCACCGGTTCCGTGCGGGGATACATGAACGACTCGGATCCGGGGAACATCAAAAGCTTGGGGCACCGCCGCTGGTGCATCAATCCCGGCATGCTGACCACGGGGTTCGGCGAGTTTGGCAAATATGCCGCGATGTGGTCTTTCGACGGTTCCCAGGACCTCAGCCAGTTCGATTACGATTTCCTCGCGTTTCCGGCCCGGGGCCTCACGCCGGCGAACATGCTGGACCATGACTGGGCGTGGAACGTGTCCCTGAACCCGAAAAAATACACGCTCGCGGTGGCGCCGGAAGCGATTAAAGTGCGGGTGACGCCGGGGCTGATTAACCCGAAAACGGCCCAGTTCAAAAAAGGGCCGCAGCCCATGCCCGTGGACTCCGTGCGGCTGTGCCAGAGTGGTTTCGGCATCCCGCAGTGCGTGATTTTCCGCCCGCGAACCCCGCAGTTGCGCGACGGCGCCGCATACTGTGTGGAAATCGACGGTTTTCGAAATCCGGACGGCGAAGAAGCCACGATCGAGTACTGGGTGGTGTTCACGCAGCCGATTTAGCGCAGTTATCAAATGATTTTACTCGAAAAAACAGCAGCCGGGAGCGGAGCGTTAGCGCAGAGACCGGATTGAAGTGAGGAAAATCCTGGTGACTCTATTCGGTCTCTGCGCGTCACTGCGTTCTGCTGCGCTCCCGGCTGCTGTTTCTTGTGTCCAGACGTTTTTCGGAAAAACGCTGACGGCCCGCCAGCGACCTAATTATCAATTATCAATTATTCAGGAGAATCTATGCAAACCAAAACGCTTCCTTTCGACCGCGCGATGATCGAAGAACTGGCCCGGACGTACCCCACGCCGTTTTATATTTATGACGAGCGGACGCTGCGGTACCAGGCCCGCCTGTTTAACGCCGCTTTCGCCTGGAACCCGGGGTTTAAGGAATTTTTCGCCGTGAAGGCGAACCCGAACCCGGCCCTTTTAGAAATCTTCCGCCAGGAAGGTCTCGGCGGCGACTGTTCCAGCCTGCCCGAACTGCTGCTGTGCGAAAAAGTTGGCATTCTCGGCGAGGACATCATGTTCACCTCGAATAACACCCCGGCAGCCGAATTCGTGAAGGCCCGCGAACTGGGGGCGATCATTAATCTGGATGACATCACGCATTTTCCGTTCCTGCAAAAATGCGCGGGGCTGCCGGAAACGATTTCCTTCCGCTGGAATCCCGGCGCGCTGCGGGAGGTGGAAAGCGTCATCGGAAATCCCGTGGACGCCAAGTACGGCCTGACCACCGACCAGATTTTCGACGCCTTCCGCATGGCGAAAGACGCCGGTGTGAAGCATTTCGGCCTGCACACCATGGTCGCGTCCAACCTGCTGGACGAGGCGTTTTTCGCCAAAACCGCGGAGATGCTTTTCACGCTGATCCTGGAAGTGGAGAAAAAAGTCGGCGTGCGCGTGGAATTCGTGAATCTTGGCGGCGGTTTCGGCGTGGCGTACCGGCCGGAACAGAAGCCCCTGGACATGATGGCCGTCGGCGCGGGCATCCAGGCCGTGTATGACCGCATGATTCGCCCCACGGATCTGCACCCGCTGCGCATTTTCACCGAGTCCGGGCGCCTCGTGGCGGCGGAGGCGGGTACGCTGGTGACACGTGTTATCCACACGAAAGACATTTACAAAAAATACGTCGGTGTCGACGCCTGCATGGCGAATCTCATGCGGCCCGGCTTGTATGGCGCGTACCACCACATCACCGTTCTGGGCAAGGAAAACGCCGCCGAAACTGAAAAAGTCGACGTGGTCGGCTCCCTCTGCGAAAACTGCGATAAATTCGCCGTCGACCGCGTGCTGCCGAAGATGGAAATCGGCGATTACGTGGCGATTCATGATGCCGGCGCGCACGGGTACGCCATGGGATTTCAGTATAACGGCAAGCTCCGCTGCGCCGAATTGCTGCTGGCGGAAGACGGCACGGTGCGGATGATCCGTCGGGCCGAAACGCCGGAGGATTATTTCGCGACGCTCGATTTTTAGAAATTTTCTCGCTTCAAATTTTTTTCACCACAGAGAACACAGAGGACGCAGAGAATATGAAAATAAGGAATCGCGAGGGCGTGCCTCCCGATCTTTCTCTGTGTGCTCTGTGCTCTCTGTGGTGAATAAATCCCATCTCTCCCCACATTCCGGAAAGTCAAGCGATTTTTCGAAAATTCTTGAAAATTCTTTTGGAATAACACGCTGAATATCTTTTTCGCAACGTATTTTACAGTCTTCTCGCGTGACATCATTTTTTTATGGAAATCTTGCAGACCACTTGACATTTGCTTACGAATGGTATATATTACCAAGTAGCAATGAATTGCAGATGGAAAAAATTCACTTTTGCAACAAAATTGCAACGAAACGAATTATTTCAGGTGCTTTTGGCAGCTCGACGGGCAGGGAGGGAGAAAAAAACATACCGGCGCACCCCGGTGTTCACTTTTGGCCGAAAAGAAGGGGCGTTCATGTTCGCGTTTGATTGGGATGAAGAAATCACGAAATTCTGCCAATTATGCAGAAAATTAGGGCTGGCGGTCACGGTTCAGCGGCGGGCGATTTTCGAGGCCCTGATGGGCTCCACCGACCATCCGTCGGCGGACGGGATTTACGATAAAATCGTGCAAAAATACCCGAATATATCCCGTACCAGCGTGTATCGAATCCTGGACACCTTTTCACGGATGGGAATCGTCCGCAAGGTGGATCACCCCGGGTCGGCGGCGATGTATGATGCTTACCTCCGCCCGCACCACCACGCGGTGTGCATCAGTTGCGAGACGGTCATCGACGTGCCTTTTTCGCCGGAAGATCGCGAATCGTTGGAGCGGGTGCACCGGAACATGGACGGTTTCGAGATCCGCGGCCTGATGGTAACCTTCCAGGGAATTTGCAATGATTGCCTTCGCCGAACGCACAACAAGCACCATGTCTTGGAATAACACCGACTGTTTTGTCGATTTTCATGAAAAACCGACTTGTTTCCGCGGTGGAATTTCAAAAATACAACACCGCATTTACTGTATGTTATCCAAGTTGATAATTTTAACAATATTTTTTGAGAATAATTGCTGGAAATGTTTTTTTTGCTTTGGAAGGGGCTAGTTTTTCGATTTTGAACTTTTTAGAATAGATTTATTGCCTGCTATTTATGTCAAATTATCACCTTTTGTTGCAGGCGTTTTTTTTGTAAGTTGTATTTGTAGTTTTTATCATTGTATTTTGATTTATTGAAGGTTTGTCGAATGTTTTTTGGATGTTTCGTGTAAGCTTGGTCTAAGTTATTCGGTATCTTACTTTTTTTCGATGCTTTTCTTATTCCAGCAATGTTACTTTTTACTGCGATGTTTCTTATTATTTATGATGTAATTTATCTTAAGTTTTTTGCGATGATTCCAACACATTTTCGAAAACAATTTGGAGAGTTGACATGGATGGAACAAGGAAGCAAAAACCACACCTGCTGCGAGGCGTGACGCTGGCCGTCGGTCTTGCAGCGGTGTGGTGCCTCCCGGCGGTGGCTGCGGATCCGATTCCGCGAGGCAATCATGGAGCCGCAACGGAGGCGTATCAGCAGCAGGTGCTGGCGAAGTTGCTGCCCGAGACGGACGTACAAGGTTATGTCCCGAAGGGCGTCGACCCGGTATACTGGCAGAAGTTGATTCCGGAAGGCAACGCCATGACGCCCGAGCGGGTGGCGCTTGGGAAGAAACTGTATTTCGATCCGAGGCTTTCGCGGGACGGCACGGTTTCGTGTGCCACGTGTCACGACACGACGCGCGGTTTCAGCGATCAGCAGCCGACCTCCGAGGGAATCGATGGCCAGTTTGGCCGACGGAATTCGCCGACGACGATGAACGTGGCCCTGCTGCACAGCATGTTCTGGGACGGCCGATCTCCGACCGTGGAGCATCAGGCGACCCAACCGATCATCAACCCGGTGGAGATGGGCATGCCGAACGACCCGGAGACGATCGTTCTGGGGATTAAGGACGACGCCGAGTATCAGGCGATGTTCCTGGCCGCTTACGGAACCGGGGTGAATTATCAGGATGCCGCCAACGCGATGGCGGCGTTCGAGCGGACGCTGTATTTCATGGATTCTCCGTTCCGACGCTACATGAACGGGGATGAAAACGCGATCTCGGCCGACGCGAAAGAGGGCTGGAAGCTGTTTAACCGCGAGGGGCGGTGCATGACGTGCCACACGATGAGCCCGTCGAACCCCATCGGCAGCGACAGCAAATTCCATAACATCGGCGTCGCGGCCCGCAACCAGAATTTCGCTGCGCTTGCGGCGGAAGCGAAGGAAGTCCTCCAGGAGGACAGTTCCCACGAGAAACTCGATCAACTCGCCCTGGCGTCCGATTATACGGAACTTGGCCGATTTGTCGTCACGACGAACGTCAACGACATCGGGGCGTTTCGCACGCCGATGCTGTTGAACGTGGGCGTCACGGGCCCGTACATGCACGACGGCTCGCTGGTAACGCTCTGGGACGTGCTCGACCATTATAATAAAGGCGGCAGGCCGAACCTGTATCTCGACGGGGGAATCGAGCCGCTGCACCTCAGCGAAACGCAGATCAACCAGATCGTGGCGTTCCTTTTCAGCCTGACGGATGTGCGTTTCGCCGCTGAAAACGAGAAGAATTTCCAGCAGCAGAAAGCTCAGGCCGCGAAAGTCCGGCCGGAGCGCGACCGCGAGGTGGCGGATCGGGAAGTGCTGAGTTTTGAAAAATTCCAGGGCGGCACGCCGGTGAAAGGAGACGCGAAATGAAGACCCGATATCAGCGAGAGAATCTCGAAACGCGC
The DNA here is from genome assembly GCA_031553595.1 of Thermoguttaceae bacterium. Classification (GTDB taxonomy): domain Bacteria; phylum Planctomycetota; class Planctomycetia; order Pirellulales; family Thermoguttaceae; genus RGIG3701. Next base: position 20,043 of record JAVBLI010000025.1, read on the forward strand.
GTGGACAACCAGCGGAAGGCGTTTTACGACGGGCTGGTGAATATGGATCGGCGCAGCTTTTTGCGGGTGACGGCGGCGGCGACGGTCGCGGCTGCCGGGGCCGGCATGCTGGGCCAGACCCACACGTTCCAGCCGATTAACATCGCGCTGGGCGACGACGAGGCAGGGAAGCCCGGCGGCTTCAAAATCGCGTATATTTCCGACTCGCATCTTTATGTGAAGTCGAAAAACGACCGATTCGCCAACGCCCTGATGCGGGCCGTGCAGGACGTCAACGCGATGCCGACGCCTCCGGATTTCGTCTTTTACGGCGGCGACCTCGCCCAGCTCGGCCAGCCCGAAGAGCTGCAACTGGGCTACGAAATCCTCAAGGAGCTGAAGTATCCCCTGAAAATCATGGTCGGCGAGCACGACTGGTATTTCGACCTGGGCGAAAAATGGCGGGAGCTCTTCGGCAGTCCGAACTGGAGTTTCGACCACAAGGGCGTGCATTTCGTGTGCCTGATGAGCGTCCACGAGGAAGACTTCTGGACCGAGCGAGGCCTGACGCCCATCCAGCGGATGAAGACCGTCGCGGGTCTGGACAATCAGGGGCAGCGTTCCTTTTTTGTAGGCGACGAGCAATGCGCGTGGCTCAAGGACGACCTGGCCAAGTACGGCGACGATCACCCGGTGGTGGTGTTTTCGCACTCCCCACTTTATCAGCTGTATAAGAACTGGAATTTCTGGACGGCCGACGCCGACGACGTGCAGGGCATCCTCAAGCGTTTCCAGAAGATTACCGTCATCCACGGCCACACCCACCAGGTGTTGACCAATCGGATCGGCAATATCCACTTCCACGGCCTGCTGTCCACCGCCTGGCCCTGGCCCTACGCCCCGCAAGGCACGCCGGAACTGACGGTGCCCATGAACCGGGCCGACCCGTTCAACTCCGCCGACGCGTGCGGCGACGGACGCATTATGGTCTCCGCCGACGGAATGGTCGACAAAATTTACGACTTTTGGAACCGCAAACCGATGCTGGTTTCCGCGGCGTACCTCAACAGCGGCGGCAAAGAACAGCGCCCGGCCAGTGCGAACCTTCCGCCGTACTGAAAACGACTCATTAAGCATAAGGAACGATTCCATGAAACATACCAAACTACTCCTTTTCGGCCTGCTATGCACGCTGCTGGGCGGCTTTTTCGCCGTCACCGCGCAGGATATGTTCGCGCAGCGGGCCGCGGCGCGTCCGAGAACGGCCCCTGTGGCGCCAGCTGCGCCTAAAGTGACGGCACCGGCGGTGGCTAAAACGGCGCCAGCGCATGCGGAAGAATCCGCTTCCGTCAAGGAATTCCCCGGCGCAAGCGACCAGTGGCGGAGTTCCGACTCCACCGCGTGGATGGATGCCGAGCGGATGGCCCACAAAATCAAGCCGCACTTTAACAACCGTGCCATCCTCAAGGGCGACCAGAAGGAAGGCCACACGTATGGCAATTACACAGAAGCCGATCTCGTCCTCTGGCAGCAGGAGACCGAGCGGCTGGTGCTGGAAGGCTCCCGGATTTTCCACAGCGACGAGCTGCTGGGATCCACCAACGGCGTCTCCTGCGACATGTGCCACCCCGACGGTGAAGGCACGCACGCCGAGACGTACCCGAAATATCAGGTTCAGCTCGGCCGCGCGGCCCTTATGCAGGACATGATGAACTGGTGCCTGGAGAACCCGTGCCGTGGCGAGCCCATGAGCAACGACGATCCGCGGATGCGGGCCATGGAGGCGTACCTCTGGGCCCAGGCGTCCGGCAAAGTCCTGAAATACGGCAAACACTAAAACGTACAAACCCCAAACCTCAATTCCTACACCCCCGGGCTGCAAGTGTGGTTTGCAGGTCACCCTGACAACCCCCTGCATTCGCAACGCTTGCAGCCTCATTTTGAACAACAAGCGCCTTCGGGCGTTTACATAATCGAGCCGGCACGACCGCCGGTGTGAATTAAAAATGAACTTTTCATGAAAGGAAACGAATCATGTCATGTGGTTGCAACTGTGGCGATAAAGCCGACCCCCGGGCGAAAGTGCTCGCCGATCTCCAGTACGCGTTTAACGGCGAATCCAACGCCAGTGCGAAATACGCGGTTTACAGCAAAAAAGCGAAAGAAGACGGTTACCTTGCAGCGGCGGCGCTGTTCGCGGCGGCGTCGCATGCCGAGTCGATTCACGCCAAGCGTCACGCGGCGGTGCTGAAAGCGGCGGGCGTTGAGGCGAAAGCAAAGATCGGCACGTATGTCGGCAAGGAAATCGTCGAGATGCTCAAAGACGCCATTGCCGGCGAGACCGAAGAATTCACGAGCATGTACCCCGGCTTCATTCAGGATGCCCAGGTGTGCGATTACAAGCAGGCGATCACTTCCTTCGAGGGCGCGATGGAAGCGGAAAAAGTGCATGCGAAGTTGTACACCGAGGCGCTGAATAATCTGGAAGCGTGGAAAGCCGACCGCTCCTTTTTCGTGTGCCCCGTCTGTGGCTGGACCGAAGAAGACCACGCCCCGGAAAAATGCCCCTTGTGTGGCGTGCCGGCCTCCAAATTCGAAGAATTCAAATGACCTTCTCTCTCGCGTAAGTCATTCCGCCCGTTCTTTTTAGAGCGGGCGTTTTTTTATGCGCGGCGCCGAACAGATGTCTATAAAAACAGCAGCCGGGAATGGAGCGAAGCGGAATGACCGGATAAGCACCGCTAAATCATTTTCCACTCCAATCCGGTCATTTCGCTGCGCTTCATTTCCGGCTGTTATTTCCATCATCACATGTTATTTTTCGTTTCACGCATACCGCTGGAGGATACGCAGCGTGTTGGCAGGGAGGATGACCGTGATCGTTCCGACTTCCGACTCCAGCCGCTGGGCCGCGGGGACAGCTTCGGTCTGGCCGCCGTAAATCGAGAGATCGCTGTCGAGGATAATCTGCCATTTTCCCGCCTCGATGGAGGGGTGGTTGAAATCGTAGCCGACGTCGAAGGGGTGATTGTTCAGCGACGCGACGACGATCAGCTCCTCCATTTTCGTGGTGCGGCGGAAGGCCAGCACGCGGTTGGCGTCGTTGACGTGCAGGATTTCGAGCGTCCCCAGCCGCAGGGCCACGTGGTCGGAGCGAAGGCGGATGGCGTCTTTGTAAAATTCGAAAATTTCTTTGCCCGTGGTTTCGCGGCAGGCGAGAATATCTTCGCGGTAGGCAAGCACTTTGTCGTAGTAGAAATCGTTGACGAATCCGACTTCCTCGCCGAAGAGGAACATGGGCGAGCCGGGCGAGGCGATGGCCAGGCCGAAGGCGACGCGGGCGCGGGCCTCGGCGATCGGGCGTTCTTTGGCGTCGGGGATGCCGGCGACGGCCAGCGTCAGCGTGCGGTGGCTGCGTTTATGCGGATCGGGATCGTCGCGGCCGGAATTTCCCGCCTCGTCGTGCGAAATGTGATACACGATTTTCTGCGGCGATGCGATTTGAAGCGCCTTCGCGAACATGCTCATCGCCAGCGGCCCGTCTCCCCCGTAACCCGCCGTGGGCAGCAACTTGGCGTAATTCGAGCCGTAATTCGCCCCGCATAAATGATGGTGAAAATCGGCGTACCAGATCGCGTCGAACCCCAGGCCGCCTTCAGCCACGGGCTGAGTGACGGCGTCCCAGTTGGAGTGGTCTTCGGCGATGAGCATCACCTGCGGCTTCATCGCTTTGAGCGTCCGCGTCCATTTTCGCAGGAAATCGCATCCGGCTTCATTCGCGTCGGGCATCGGCGAACCGTCGGCGTGCAGCACGTTATACTGGTGGATGGAGGTCGTCTGGTCGGCCCGAAAACCGTCCACATGAAACCCCTTCAGCAGCAGCACGGCACTGAGCATAAACATGCCCCCCACGTACGGGCTGTCGTAGCGAGGCGCGAAACCTGTCGAAAGGTTGTCGAGGTACCCGCCCGTACCCGCGAAGGTTTTGGCGTAATCCCCCGGCTTGCCGTGATACCAGTAATAGAAGTTTTTGTCGTGGGCATCGGAGTCGAACAGCCACTCGGCTCGCTCGGCATCATGGGCGAAATGGTTGTACACCACGTCGAAAATCACGGCGATTCCCCGCCGGTGACACGCCTTGACAAATTCCTTGAATTTGTCGCGACCGCCGCCGCTGAACTCGATCGCGAAGAAGTGGGAGGTCGAGTAGCCCCAGGTTTCGGATTTGCCGCCATACTCCGACATGGGCAGAAACTCGACGGCGTTGACACCCATCTCCACGAGATGATCCAGTAGCGCGATCGCGTCGTCCAGTGTCCCCACGCCGGTGTGTCCGAACCCCAGCGACGCGGTGTGAAGCTGGTAAATGATCAGATCTTCCGTGCGGCACGGGACGTTATTACCCTCGACGAATTCGTCGCGCCAGAAATCGTCCTGTGGGAGATACTGCGTCGCCGGGAAGTAGCGGGCGGCAGTGCCGTGGAGCTTTTCCTCGGCCGCGAAATCGATAACGGTTTCCGGGTCGGTGATCAGGGAGCTGCTTTTCGTGCCGGCCAGATTCGAGATGGGGCCCTCGTAATGGGCGCCTTTCGGGTCGAAATCGCCGCCGCCGAGCTGGCCGCGGGAGTAGATGTCGGAGCGGTAGGCCGTGGTGCCGTCGTCTTTCGTCACACGCAGCATGTACGGCATGTCGACCCAGTCGGCAAAATTCGCCAGACGCGGGTCATCCGGTTTGCTGAACCAGCAGCCGCTGGCGTCGCGCTGCAACTCCAGCACCGGCTTCGCGGGGTCGATTCCGAAACCGTCGTCGGCGACGTACGCCCCGTAAACGTCCGCCATCGGCACCGGATTCTCCCGCGTGATCGGCTTTCGGCCCGGGTCTTTGCCGTTCCACAGCAGCGGAAATACCACCTCCACTTTCCGCGCGTTGGGCGAATAAACCCCGAACCGCAGCCGCGGCGGGCCGTCCGGCCGATACACCTTCTGCGCCCCCAGCATGAACGGCAGTACGCGGAGCATCTCCTCCATTTCGGGGCGGATATGCCAGTACGGATACATTTCGGACAGGGACGCCATGGGACACCTCGCATGATGAAAACGGCTGGAAAATGACGCGATATCCTTATTATGCGGAAAAACGGGTATATTTTCAAGTGGGAGAGACGGACGGCGGGATTTTTTTGCGGCGCCGTTTCAAAATTTCGCTGGACAAAACAGCAGCCGGGAATGCAGTGACGCGCAGAGACCGGATAATCGTGGGGACCGATTCGGCGATTCCTGTTCGGTCTCTGCGCTAACGCTCCGCTCCCGGCTACTGTTTCCGGGCGTTTACATCATTGAAATATCATCTAAAGCGGCAGAAATCCCGTTTTTTCCACGTAATCCTGCCCTTCCGGCGAGAGAAACCATTCCGCCAGCGCCGCCGCGTGCGGGTTTTCCGTGCCGGTGGTGATGATCACCACATCTTGCGAAAGCGGGTAGGTGCCGTCATGCACGTTCTCCGCCGTGGGCATCACGCCGTCCACCGCGAGGATTTTCACCTGAGGGGAAGCCGTTTCATGGATGGCATAGTGCCGAAACGTGTATCCCAGCGCGCCCTCATAACACCGGAACGCCGCGACACATTTTACACTGCCCTGCGAGTGCCCCAGATCATACTCCTCCCGAATCACGGGCCGCAGCGGCACGCCGTTCATCATCCGCAGCATGGCTTTCTGGCTCCCACCCGTCCAATGCGGTCTCTGAAACGCCAGGATGTATTCACCGTTCTTGCCACCGACCTCCTGCCAGTACCGCGTTTGGCCGGCGTAAATCTTCCGCAGCTCATCCTGCGTCAGGCTGTTCACTGGATTCCGGGCGTCCACGAAAAACACCAGCGCCTCGCGTGCCACCGGCGTCACGGTCAGCATTTTCCCGGGTTGCGTCATTTTTTCCATTTCCGCGTCCGTCGGCCGTAGCATGAAAAATAAGTCGTACCCGCCTGTCGGCAGCGGCTGGAAAACTTCCGGTCGGCAGTCACCGCTGTCCCGCTTTTCATCCACCGCGTTTTGCGCCAGCGTTTCTTTACAAATCGCCCGACACGCCCCGGCATACAGCGAATAAAACATCTCTGAGCCGCCCACCTGCGGCGGATTCTCCCTGATTCGCAGCCCCGGCGACTCCGGCTCCACGACCGATTTTTCCTCGAGAATGCTCGGCGTACCGCCATGCCAGGAAGCGTAATCCTCCCTCACGACGATCGTACCCGGCTCCGCTTTTCCAAGCACCTCACGCCGTGCGAGGTCTCGCGCCTGACCGATCGCGATTATCATGCATGCCGTCACCGCCAGCACCGCCCCCGCGCCCCATCCCATTCCGCGTGACGATTCTTTCGAGAAGTGTGCCAGAAACACCATTCCCGCCCCCGCCATCACCAGTGCCGCCATGATCAGCAGCGAGTTAAACGGCATCTCCGTCCCGCTCCAGCCCGCGAGCTCTTCCGTTATCTGCAAATATGTCCCGCACGCCCAGTACTGCGGGCCGCACCAAAGCGCATGCGTTCCCCGGCCTTCCCCCGTGGCCCCCGTCCACGTCACCGCCGCCGCCACGACCAGCATCCAAAGCACCGGCACGAACAGGGGCAAGTACCGCAAGAGCCAATTCCGCGGAATCTCGCCTTCTCGTGCCGCCCGCGCTAAGCCCTTCACATACCGCCACGCAAGCCACAGCATGACGATAATCGCCGCGTTCGCCATCACCACCAGCGGCCCGGCGTACCAAAACAAGTCGCCGATATTCGTGAGGTAAATAAACAGCCCCAAAAGCGTCACCGGCAGCGACAGCACCAGCCCCGGCAGCATCCACGCCCAGAACGTCAGCAACAAAAAATACCACACGTCATTTTTCATTCCTTATTCCTCACTTCTAATTTCCCCTACCGGTGGTAGAAAAATCCCCGCACCTCGATTCCATACATCTCCGCCAGCTCATAAAACCGCGTTTCGACCGCCTCCCACGCCTCCTGACTGCGGACTTCCCGCTCAAACCGCGGACGCACGGCCCGGTCATACGCCGCCACCGCGCGGAGAATCTGCGGCATGTTTCCGCAACGGGTGTTTAGCGTCTCGCCGTAAACGTAATCCACCAGCCCCTCCAACTGCGGGAAAATCGCGTCCAGATCCGTCACCCCCGGCAAAATCGGCCCGATGAACGCAAAGGTCGCGATGTCCTCCTCGCGCAGCCGCTTTAATGCCGCGATCCGCTGACGAATCGGCGCACACCGCGGCTCCAGAATCCGCCGCGCCCGTTCATCCGTCAGGGCGATCGAAAACCCCACCTCCGCGCCGGGAATTTGCCGCAACAAATCCACATCCCGCAGCACGAGGTCCGATTTCGTGAGAATCGACACACCAAACGGCAGCAGGGGCAGGGCGGCGACGATGCGGTGGAGGATGCCGCGCATGAGTTTATATCGGCTTTCCACCGGCTGATACGCGTCCGTGGCACTCCCGAAAAACGCCCCTTCACCCGGCTTCACCCGCCGAAAATCCGCCTCAAACGCGGCCACGGCATTCGCCTTCACATCCACGAACTCCCCCCATGGCTCATCATGCCCCGTGAACCGCCGCATGAAACACGCGTAACAATACACGCACGCGTGCTGGCACCCGACATACGGATTCACCGTGTACCCGTGCTCCGACAATTTACTGCGCGTCAGCAGATGCTGCGCTTCTATTTCCCGCAATTCCACCTTCACCTCCACGCGCCCAGCCACGCTTCCCCCACGCCCAGACCCTGGATCAGCAGTCCAAGCCCCACCGCCATCAGCAGCAGCACGCTCACCGCCCGCACCGCGCCGGTGGTGCGTTCTCTGGCGACGTACCGGATAAACACCATCCCCGCTACGACCATTATCAGCGAAGCGTAAATCAGGGACATCTGGCACGGGGCCCCATCCTCCGCACGAAAGCCGTCGCGCAACCCATACAAAATCCCCCACGGGAGGTACGGGAGATACGGAACCCATAAGAATCCGCCGAGCGTGCCGGTTATCGGCGGGTTCAGCTTTTCATAAAAGTGATTCGCCAGTGCACACAGATGATAAAACACCGGCAGCAGCAACGGCAAATACCGCAGGAGCCAGTCCCGGGGGATTTCGCCGTCCTCGGCATCCGCCACAAATTCCCGCGCGTACCGCACAAAACCCACTACCAACAGACCATATCCGGCCATGATCGCCCCGAAAAATAACAGCCACGCAGCCGACCCGGGAACCCTGACCATCACCCCCACCGTCCCCGCCAGCCCCAGCACCACCCCCGGCAGCATCCACGCCCAGAATGTCAGCGGCAAAAAATACAGCAGCAGATAATCCCCCAGCATTTTCGCTTTTTCATTTTTCATTCCGCATTCCTTCTCATTCCCACATATCCGGCTTTCTCCACCAGCATCTGCCCCTGCGGCGATAAAAACCACGCCACGAGTGCCGCCACGTGCGGGTTTTCACTACCCGCGGTGACGATCATCACGTCTTCCGTCAGCGGATACACGCCGTTACGCACATTTTCCACCGTAGGCTGCACGCCATCCACCGCCAGCAGCCGCACGCCGGCATCCGCGGCCATTCCCTGCACATAAAAGCGGAAGGAATATCCCAGCGAATTTCCATAATTCCGGTAATCGGCTACCCGGTTCACGATTCCGCGCATGGAAACCTGATACTCTTCCCGCAGCGGCTCCGCCAGCGCCGCATCTCCCATCACGCGCAGCATGGCCGTCTGACTTCCGGACCCCGCCGGCCGCTGGAACGGCAAAATCTTTTCGTGCGTCCCGCCCACCTCACTCCACCGCGTGATTTTCTTCGCGTAAATTTCCTGAATTTGCGTTACGCTCAAATTTTCCACCGGGTTTATCCTGCTGACGAAAAACACGAACGCCTCGCGCCCGATGGGAGTTACGGTGAGTTTTTTTCCAGCCTCCGCCGCCTCTACAATTTGCGCGTCCGAGGGCCGAAACATGAACGCCATGTCCGCGTCCCCGTTCATCAGGGCCGAGAACGCCTGCGGCGATGTGCCCCCTGTAAGCAATTTTTCGTTCCCCACGCTCCGCCGGTCCACATTTTCATAAATCCCCTCCACGGCCGCCGCTGCCAGCGGGTAAAACGAAATCGCCGCGTAAATTTTCGGATGCCCCGCCGCGATTTTCAACTCCGGTGCCGCGATTTTCACGAGCTGATTCCCTGCCGAAAACGGCTCATACTCGGAAAGCTCCGTATGCTCAGCCATCCAGTCCCGGTATGGGAAAGTCATGCGTCTGCCTTCCGTAACCACCGCGACACCGGCTGCCCGCTTCGCCAGAACATGCGCCCGCAGGTCCGAATACGCCACGCAGCATGCCACCGCCACACACGCGAAGATGCCGGTAAGAATCCCCACACCCCGCAGGCGATTTTCCACCGGCGGCGCATTTTTCGCAAAAAATACCGTCATCCCCGCCGCCAGCGCCAGCGAAACCGTAATCGCCGGCCAAAGCGTGCCAAACGCCGCGTCCGGCCCTCCCAGGTACGTCTGGAAAATGTCCAGCGCAAACGTCCACACAAAAAAATGCGGCATGGAACCCATCACCGCATATAATGACTCCTCACGCGAAAACTGCGCAAGATAAGTCACCGCCGCCAGCACGGCCAGATAATAAAACGCCGGCAAATACCACGGCGAATAACGCGTCAGACAGTCCCCCGGCACCATCCTCACCGCGCCGGCTTTCTTCAAAACCCGTAAATAACGCCGAAAAACAAAAATGATCCAACCGCTGAGCAGCACCAGCGGCACCGCCACCACCGCCGCCGGCGTAATACAAAACGGCAGCGCCGCCAGCCCCGCCAGCATCACCGCCGGTAACCCCAGCGCCCACAGCAGAGCAAAAATAAAATAACGCAGTGGATTCATGTTTCCCCCTTATTCACGAAACAGCAGCCGGGAATGAAGCGAAGCGGAATGACCGGATCGAAGTGAGAAAATTCCGGCTATTTTACCCGGTCTCTCCGCGTCACTGTGTTCCGCTCCATTCCCAGCTACTGGCCCTGCGGATACATCCATTTAATATCTGCTCTAATACCGGATCGAGAACCCGGCGAACTCCCCCGTGGGTGGGCCCTCCAACATTTCCTCCCGCGCGATGTGGCCGCCCATACGGTCACGCAGCGCTTCAAGAAAACGCTCCACTTCCCGTCCGTCCCCCTCCACCACCAGCTCCACGCTCCCGTCGCGCAGGTTGCGGACATACCCCGTCACGCCGAATCCGCGGGCGACGCCGCAAGTCGTGTAACGGAATCCGACGCCCTGGACGGCGCCGAAAAAATGGATGGTTTTACGCTTCATAGGTTTTTGAGATTAAGCGTTATAGAATCCGAAAAACTTTCCGCTGGCCGAATTTTCCGGGGGCCGCGACGAATTTTTCGGTCCCTTCCACCAGTACGCTGAATTCCGTCTCCGCGTTCCGGTTCAGATGGATGACGTCTCCCAGATGCCAGTCCAGCAGGTCGCGCGGGCCGACGGTTCCGCCGCGCATCTGGACGGAAACATCCACCAGCGAGGTCCGCAGCGCCTCGGCGATTTCCAGCCCGGGGTCAGGAATTTTCGCCGCCTGAGTCACCGCCGGCTCCGCATTCTTCTCAGATTCACACGGTTTTTCGACTCTTTTCCGCCGCCGGAGTTTCTTCGGCCGGGCCGTCTCCAACTCCTGGTGCCGGTCAAGCAGCCGCTGGACGCACGCCGCGGGGAATGCCAGCGCCGTCATGCCGGAGACGTGAAACAGCGAAAAGCTGTAATTCAGCATCACGAAATGCTCCTGGAACTCCACGTCTTCCAGGTGCGTGCCCTGAAACCTCACGGGGAACAGCGGCCGCCATGCATCCTCCAGGCCCCGGCACACCGCGTCCATCACCCGCCCGAAAAGCTTTTCCTCCAGAGCCGTCATTTCCACGCGGGATTCAAAACGCCGCACTCCGTCCGTAATCTCCGCCCCCAGCAGCCGATCCAGTACCGGTGAGACGACCGTTTCCGAAAAATTCATGTAAATCGGCGGCCAAACATCCTGATTTCCGCCGTCAGAATCTTCGCCATCTGCTGTAAACACCCTATTTTCCACAGAACTTGGCGTCACCGCCAGCACGAAAGAATTTCGCGCGAGAAAGTCTTGAAATTTCCGCTGCTCCACACCCCGGTAATTCACCATCACCTCCGTCCGCAGCATGATGGACAGACTCTGTTCCAGCGTCCGCCCCATCTCCGCGTAAAAGGCGGCGAATGTTTCCAGTTCGGGTTTCGAAAACCGCCGTGAAATGTTCATCTTCCTTGACCTCTGCTGCCGAAATGGCAGGTGAAACGGCACTCCGTGCCTGGTGAATCGCCGTGAAAACGGCTGGTGAAACGCTGCCAGGGCAGCCGGTGAATACTTATATGCCGTGTTTTCATGATAAATCACATCTTTCACCAGCCTGAAAGGCGATTCACCAGGCACCCCGTGCCGATTCACCAGCCCGGCAGGGCTTACTCCCGCACCTGCCCTTTTCCGTACACCACGTACTTATAACTCGTCAATTCCTCCAGTCCGCAGGGCCCGCGGGCGTGAAATTTGTCGGTCGAAATGCCGATTTCCGCCCCGAGGCCGAATTCGCCGCCATCATTAAACCGGGTGCTGGCGTTTACGATAACCGCACTGCTATCTACACGTGTGCAAAATTCCCGCGCGGCGTTTAAGTCCTGCGTAATAATCGCTTCCGTGTGCCGGGAACTGTACTCATTAATGTGCGTAATCGCTTCATCCAGAGAATTGACGATTTTACACGAAATTTTCGGGGCGAGATACTCCGCACGGAAATCAGCGTCAGTCGCCGTTTGCGCCGCGGGCACGAGCCGGCAGGTTTCGGCGTCTCCGAAAATCTCCACGCCGTGCTCCAACAGCGCGGCTACGACCGCCGGAAACGCCGTCCCCAGCGCGTCCCGGTGCACGACCAGCGACTCCGCGGCGTTACAGACGCCCATCCGCTGGCATTTCGCGTTCAGGACGATTTCCCGGGCCATCTGCGGATCCGCGGACGCGTCAAGATAAACGTGACAATTTCCGTCAAAATGCTTAATGACCGGCATTTTCGCCTCCGCACACACCCGGCGGATGAGCCCCTCCCCGCCGCGGGGGATGCACACGTCAATGTACTGGGAGAGCTTCAAAAGTTCGCCGACGGCCGCGCGGTCCGTGGTTTCGACCAACTGGGCCGCGTCGCGGGGGATGCTTACATCCTGGGCCGCATCCGCCAGCACCTGCGCAATGGCGAGGCTGGAGTGAAACGCCTCTTTCCCGCCACGTAAAATCACCGCGTTTCCGCTCTTTATACACAGCGCCGCGGCATCCGCCGTGACGTTCGGCCGGGACTCATAAATGAACAGCACCACACCCAGCGGCACCCGCACCTTCATCACCTCCAGCCCGTTCGGCCTGACCTGCGAAGAAATCACATTTCCCACCGGATCCGGGAGCATGGCCACCTGTTCCACGGCATCCACGATCTGCTCCATCCGCTCCGGCGTCAGCCGCAGGCGGTCAATTTGGGCGTCCGACAGCCCGTAATCCGGCGCCGCCTGAATGTCTTTCGCATTCGCGCGCAACACCGTGGAAACGCGCTGGCGGAGGAAGTTGGCCGACTGTCGGAGCCAGTCATTTTTTTGTTTTCCCGTCACGCTGGCTAGGGCCGCCGCCGCCGCTTTCGCGCGTTGCGCCATTTCCACGCAATACTGTTCCAGATTCTCAAAATGCCGCGAATTCATGGATTTTTCCTTTCGTTTCCATAAAAAATATTTCGCCGAAGCATAATCACACACACCATTTAATTATCCCAAAAAACGCCCGAAAAGTCAAGGGAGCTTTCCCCGCCGGGCGGTTTCTGACGAATTATTTTCCCATTAAACTCTGGAAAACATGAGGGATAAACGTGTTTTCGCTGTGCCCAATTTGACTTTTCGCGGGCAGCGGGTAAAGTGAACAAGTGAGCAAGTGAGCAAGTGTGGAGTGAACGAGTGCTGGCGTATGGCCACGTCCCCTCCACTTGCTCACCCTACACCTTACACCCTTTACCTTACACTTTTTTCGACCAAGGGGAGAAAAAATGAATCACTGCCAGCTTCGCAACGCGGGCATTCGCCGCCACGCGATCAAGTCGAAATACCTAAAGAACCCGAGCCTGATGGTTCTTCTCGACGCGGAAGAGCCATTCGGCGACCGCAGCTATTATCAGCGGGCGCACGACGCACGATATCTCTACCTGAATACCAAGTATGCAAAATTCGGCAGTCAAAGTTTTTACACCTCCAGTTCGCAGGTGTCGGTGTATGGGCCGCCGGAGATGATTTTTGGTACGGTCTGGACGTTTGACTGCTGGCTGCGGGTTCGTGATGAAGGCCCCGGCGCCACGGGAGATTTAATGTCGATCGTCGGCACCACCGGAATTCAGAACGGGTGGATGACCACGATGGCACAGATAAATACGAGTTCCATTCGCACCAGACTGACGACTGAAAACGGCACTTACACGTACGTTCCGATCGGGCCGATCGATGTCCGCCAGTGGGTACACGTGGCCGTGACCTCGGACGGAAGAACCGTCAGGACATTTTATAATGGGAAATTTCACGCGGCCCGCAATTATTCCAGGCCCATCTACAGCCGCACTGCGCCGACCCGCCATCTTGTCGCGACCGCCTTTCTGGACGAAGTGCGGATGATGCGAAACGAATGCGCGTGGATTACCAATTTCACTCCGCCCGAAGCGCCGTATACCGGACGGGAGCGGTACAATGAAGGGCAATGCATAATGCGTAATGCGAAATAAAAAACCCGGAGCAGGGCATTTGCCGCACTCCGGGTTAACATTCAGCATTCAGCATTATTCCTCGAACTGGATACCCAGGTCGATGTACTGGCCGCCGTACGTCTGCTTGACGGACACGGCGATGACGTTTTCACCGTCCACCAGCAGGCCCGCGGCCTCTTCCGAGAGTTCGAAAATCTCATACGCCGTGGTGTATCCGGCGGTTTCGAGCACGAGTTTTCCATTAAGGAACACCTGCACGTCTTCGTCGTGGTACATCCGCAGCGCGAGGGATTTCGGCTTGTCGCCCGAGAACGTAAACGTTTTGCGCAGCCAGATATTATCCGTGTCCCACTTGGTGCGGACGGTCGTGTTAGGCGTTCTTTCGGTGCCGAAGCCCGCCTCGCCTTCCTTCCACGCGGAGTCGTCGAAATCCTTCGCGGACCAGTTGTCGGCCGGCTTTTCGAACGTGTAGCGCCACGTCTTCGCGGCGTCGTTGTCCGAGGCTTCCAGGAAATCCTTGAAATTTTTCTGGGGCAGGAACAGCAGGTTGTTCGCCTTTTTCACGTTCTCGGCACCCATTTTATTGACGAGGCGGTCGTAGGTCAGCAGGCCGTTGACTTCGATTTCCACGTCGGTGGTCTGGGTGTAAACGGCGGCGGAAAGCCCCAGGGGAATCATTCGGGCCGTGCGGCGCAGCAGGTCGGTATACCGGCTGGTCAGCGCCTCCGCGCCTTCGAAGTTCACATAACCCCAGTTCTTGTCCTTCTGCCAGAGATGGCCGGGGACGGGGAGTCCGAGTCCGCCGAACTCGCCCATGACCATCGCGCGGTCGTCCTGGTATTCGGGCATCTGCGGACCGGGGTAGGGGTGGATGTCTTTCATCGCGCCGCAGCCGGGGACGTCGGTCCATCCGCTGGCACAGTCGGCCAGCCGCGTCGGATCCAGATTCTGGGTCCAGGCCACCGCTTCCGGCGTGTCGAACTGGCCCCAACCTTCGTTAAACACCACCCACACGATGATGGACGGCGAGTTACGCAGCGTGCGGATGATTTCGCCCCACTCGTGATAATAGTTGGCTTTGCCCTCTTCGGAAATCGGGAAGTCGCCGGAAACCATGTCCTGCCAGACGAGAATACCCAGCTTGTCGCACCATGCGTAAAACCGCCGGGGCTCGACTTTCACGTGTTTGCGGAGCATGTTGAAGCCCATCTCTTTCGTGGCTTCGATATCGAATTTCAGCGCCTCGTCGGTCGGGGCGGTGTAAAGTCCGTCCGGCCACCAGCCCTGGTCGAGCGGGCCGATCTGGAACGTGAATTGGCCGTTCAAGAGCAGACGCATGTGACCGTCTTCGGTCTTGCCGATGGTCGTCGTGCGGACGCCGAAATAGCTCGTCACGGTGTCGATTACCTTGTCGCCGGCGACGATTTCCACTTTCAGGTTGTAAAGATACGGTGTGTCGGGCGTCCAGAGTTCCGGTTTGTCGAGCACGATTTCGCCGGAGAACGTGTTCGTCGGCACTTCGTCACTGGCTTTTCCGGAGAATACGGTGGAGAATCCGCCGACGTTTTTGCCGTCCGCGTCCGTGGCGGTGACTTTCACCATCGCGCCCGCGCCGCCGCAAACGGTGCCTTCGACGTAAACTTTTCCGTCCAGCGAGGGGATGAATTTTCCATCAAATTTTCCGCCGGCCGCCGCCCAGACGTCCATCACCGCGGCTTCCTTCGCCACGGGCTCGATCCACACGCTGTCCCAGATGCCGGTGACGGCGGTGTACATGATGCCGCCGGGCTTGAGCACCTGCTTGCCGCGCGGCTGGAAGCTGCCTTTTCCGTCGGTGGCGTCATACACGGACACTTGCAGGAGCTGCTCGCCGCCGTCTTTCAGGGCGTCGGTGATGTCCAGCGAGAAGGGCACGTAGCCGCCGCGGTGGCCGCCGACTTCTTTGCCGTTGACCTTCACGGTGCATTCCCAGTCCACGGCCTCGAAGTTCAGCAGAATACGCTGGCCTTTCCACTCGGCCGGCACCTCGAACGTCCGCTGATAAAAAAGACGCTCATCGGGCTGCACCATTTTTTTCACGCCGGAAAGGGCAGACTCGATCGGGAACGGCACGAGAATCTCACCGTCATACTTCGCCGGCGCCGCGGCGTCTTTCGGCTGAATGGTGTATTCCCACAGCCCGTTGAGGGATTTCCACGCCGTACGCTCCATCTGCGGCCGCGGATACTCGGGGTGACAGTTATTCGGATCCACCTTCTCGGCCCACGGCGAAAGAATCGGATTCTCCTGGATTTTCCACTCCCCGGCGAACACCGCGCCGGCCGTGGCGGCGACGAAAAATGCCGTCGCGCAAAAAGTAATGCATGATTTTCGATTCACGGTAATACTCCTCCTGTTAATTTTTCCCTGGGGTTTCTAGCGGCTTGCTACGATTAAAAATACGGAGCACGCAAGTGCCGATTCATTCACCAAACGACGATGCATTCATCATAGCACACCCCGGGGAAGAAAAAAAGACATGCCGGGAAATTTTCTTTGATTTACGCATTATGTTTTCTTATGAGCGAATATTTTTCAAAAAAGAACGTGTTTTTTATTGCAAAAAAAGAAGAAAGTGGATATAATGGATTTCATTGAGTTTCTGTTTTAGGTAAATTTAGTTAAAAAACACGGAGAGGTGTGCGATGTCACGTTGGGGAATGATGGCGTTTTCACTGATTTTGATGGGATTTTTTCTTTGTGTCGGCACGGGGGACGTGCGGGCGCAGGGGATTGGCGTGGTGAAATTTAATAATGCTGGCGTGCTGAACGCCGAGGACGCGACGTGGCGGATCATCCTCGGGAAGCGCGACGGGAGTGTTAATTGGCCGACGGGGAATGCGCTGGCGACGAATTACGATTTTAGCACGGATCCGTTCTTTGCGGGGCTGAAGCCGTTTACGCCGGTGTGGAAGGGGCTGGTGAATATTGAATCGGCGGCGAAAAATACGGCTGTTTTAAATGCGGTGGGCAGGGCGAACACCTGGCTCTTCGGCGCGGTGGCCCCCAGTTCGACGGCGGATAATCCCCCGGATGGCACGGCTGCATACTGGATTCGCACCCGGGACGGCGCGACGATTTGGAACGGCAGGAGCCCCGATGCAGGGAATGCGGTGTCGGACGTTTATGCGAACTGGAAAAGCGGCGAGCCGAACAACTCGGGGAATAACGAATGGGCTGCGAATTTTCTCGGCGGTGAAAACGGACTCTGGAACGACCACACCGGCGTCAACACACCGGGTGGTTATATCTTGGAAGTCGATCTCGGCGCGAATCTGCTGGAAATCGATCCGGCGGCCAACCAGATGATTCTCAATCCGCTAACGGGGATGTATTATCTCCGCGGCGCGACGGCGAGGACTTGGGCCGACGCGAAAACGTATGCGGAAATGCGGACGTTCCAGGGTGCTCAGGGGCAGTTGACGACGGTTCCGAACAAAGCCACGAACGTTCTGCTTGCCTCGGTCGGCGGCGGCTGGATGGGCTTGACGGATAACCCGATTTTCGGCGGTACGGAAACGGGGACGCCCGATCAGCAGCCG
This sequence comes from Thermoguttaceae bacterium, assembly GCA_031553595.1. Taxonomy (GTDB): domain Bacteria; phylum Planctomycetota; class Planctomycetia; order Pirellulales; family Thermoguttaceae; genus RGIG3701. The sequence goes on from JAVBLI010000025.1 coordinate 37,452, forward strand.
GATGTGGATATCCGGCGCACCAGCGGCTGGGTGTGGAGCGGCCCGAATGGCGCCACGCCGCTGAAGGCCGGCGACTACATGGCCTGGAACACCGGCGAGCCCAACGGTGGCACGAGTGAAGACTACGCGGATGTGCAAACCAACCGCACATGGAACGACTGTGGCCCCGGAACCACGCGCGTGCCAATTGTGGAATTCCCGGGCCAAACCCCGATCGGCCGGAATTTCTATATTGAGCAGTTCGCCGGGGACACTTTCCGTAATATTGTTACAACCGACCCCACCGCCACCGGACATTACGCGGCGATTAGTTTTGCCGACCCCGAAAACGCCGGTGGCACGATGATGGCGAACGGTTATATTCCGTACCCCGGCGACACCGACGGCAACGACGATAATTTCATGATCCGCGCCCGTACGGACATTTATATTCCGGAGGCCGGGACGTATGTGTTCGGCTCGTCGCATGACGACGCTGCGCAGGTGTTCATTTATGGTAAAAACATGAAGGGAACGATTTTGAACTGGACGGGCAGTGCAAGCAACGTAGGTGAAGTCACGTTTGATGCGCCTGGGTACTATCATCTCACCATGTTGCAGCAAGAAAACACCGGAGGTGCCGGGGTCAATCTGATTGCCATGAAAAAAGGCGACGCTGACACGAGTGATTTCGGCAAACTCGTCGCCGCTGGGGCGCAGCTGATTGGCGACACGCTCCACGGCGGGATGGGCACGCAAGCCTGGGCGCCAACCCTGCAACTGACGGCCTCGCCTAAAGGGTTTACCGTTCGCCAGGTGAGTAAGCCTGGCGGCGGCACTTTGAACAGTTACGGGCAGATCGATACCATCCTTGCGGACGGAGCGTCCATGCTCCCAGGCGGAGCCTATTCTATTACCGGCGTTGAACTCATTAATTACGGTGATGGAGGGAATGGCAATTTTATAAATGATAATCCCTTTCCGGGCGGTGCCGGTCACAGTTTTGTGCTGCAGGCTACGACCGATCTTCAGGTTTTCGAATCGGGATGGTATACCTTCGGCAGCGCTTCCGACGACAGTTTCATGCTGATCATCAACGGCGCGGCATTCGACACGGCTTGGGGAAGTGCCTACGTCGACAACGGCATCCTGTATGCGAACCAAATGAATAATGTGAATACCGGCGGCGCTACCGTTTATCTGGACGCGGGCGAGTCGTACTTCCTGGATTTTCGTTTCTGGGAAAACGGCGGCGGTGAATATACCGAACTTTGGTGGGCCGCGGGGCAATGGGACAATTATTATCCCGGCATGTACCAACTGCTCGAGACGGGGCCGTGGGTGCCGGAGCCGGCCACATGGGTCATGCTGCTGATGGGCGTGACGGGCCTGTTCTGTGCCGCCAGAAAAAATAGCCGTCGTAAAAATGCGTGAATGGCGACAAAAAATAGCCGGTGGTGAGATGATCATGTCTCGCCGCCGGCTTTTTTTCGCGTATTTTTCCCGTGCGCGTTTCCCTGGAGTCTCGATCAGAATAATTTTTTCACAAGAGCCGTTAGCGCAGAGACCGGATGAGCACCGCAGAGCGTTTCCCCACTTCTATCCGGTCATTGCGCGTCATTTCATTTCGCTCCATTCCCGGCTGCTGTTCTTGCGTGGAGGCCGGGATTCTGTTATAATATATGGATAGAGTGTGTGACGTTTTTGAAAACAAAACGGAAAGGAGACTGCGATGGAAATGAATCGTAAAGAATTTTTAAAGTCGCTGGGCGCTGTCGGCGCGGCGTTTGCGGTGACGGGGACGGGTGTGCTGGATGTGTTCGCGCAGGCGGCGAAAAATGACGGCCCGGTCGATCTCGTGGCGGTCATGGGCGGCGAGCCGGACGTGATGTTCCGCAAGGCGATCGCCGAGCTGGGCGGCATGCATCGGTTTGTGAAAAAAGGCCAGAAGGTGGTCGTGAAGCCGAATATCGGGTGGGACAAGACGCCGGAAATGGCGGCCAACACGAATCCCATTCTCGTCGCGGAGATGGTCAAGCTGTGTCTGGAGGCCGGTGCTGGTGAGGTGATCGTCTTCGACCAGACCTGCGACCAGATGCAGCCGTGTTATACGAACAGCGGAATCGAAAAGGCGGCGAAGGATGCCGGGGCGAAAGTTCTGCCGGCCAACGACGAACGCTATTTCCGCGAGGTGGAGTTGCCACAGGGCGTAAAGCTCAAAAAAACGATGATTCATCATGCGCTGCTGGACTGTGACGTGTGGTTTAACGTGCCAGTGCTGAAAACGCACGGCGGGGCGAAGATGACCATTTCGATGAAAAATTATATGGGCATTGTGTGGGACCGCCGGATTTTCCACAGCACGGACTTGCAGCAGTGCATCGCGGACGTGTGTACGTGGTCGAAAAAGCCGGCGCTGAATGTGGTGGACGCGTATCGGATCATGAAGGCGAACGGGCCGCGGGGGCGTTCGGAGGCGGACGCGGTGGTGGTGAAGGCGCTGATCGCGTCGCCCGATATTGTCGCGGCGGACACGGCGTCGACGAAGTTAGCCGAGCGGTTCACGAATGTGAAAGTGGCGGATGTCGGGCATATCCAGGCGGCCGAGGAGCTGAAACTGGGCACGACGGACGTCGACAGCCTGAACGTGCGGCGCGTGAAAGTGTAAAATGGCGGGCGAGAAGCCGCTGCTTTCGTTTTAACACCTTAACCCCTTCCGGTTCCATGAAATGGTTTCGCCGCGCGGTCGCGCTGATGGTTTTGCTTGCCCTGACGGCGTTGTTTGTCGATTTCGCTCAAATCGTGCCCCGGGGGCTGCATTGGCTTGCGCATTTGCAGATGACGCCCGCGGTGCTGGATTTTGCGGGGAAGGGGCTGCTGATCGCCGGCCTGTGGGTGGGGATAACGCTGCTTTTCGGGCGCGTGTACTGTTCGTTCATGTGCCCGCTGGGGATTCTGCAGGACGTGTTTTCGCGGGGGAAGAAAATCATCCGCGGCAAGAAGGCGGCGTATGGGTATCGGCCGGAAATGCGGAAAACGCGACTGGCGCTGCTGGCGGTTTTTCTCGTTTCGCTGGCCCTGGTGCCGGTGGGGGTGACGGTGCTGGACCCGTACAGCAATTTCGGCCGCATCATGACGTCGCTGGCGAAGCCCGTCTGGCAGGCGGGGAATAATGTGCTCGCGAAATACGTTGGCGCGGTGGGCGGCCTGCGTTTCGATTACCAGTTGGTTTACGTCGATTACCCGGCGATCGCGGCGGCGCTGGTGGCGTTTATACTCATCGGCGTGCTGGCGTTTTTCTTCGGTCGGCGGTACTGTAACACCCTCTGTCCGGTCGGGACGCTGCTTGGGCTGCTGGCGCGTTTCTCGCTTTTCAAAATCCGCCTGAAGCCCGGGTGCGTTTCGTGCGGCCAGTGCGAAAAAGCGTGTAAAGGCGAGTGCATCGACAGTAAATCGAAAACAGTGGACGCTTCCCGCTGCGTGGCGTGTATGAATTGTCTGGGCGTGTGCCGGTGGGATTATGTGACGTATTCGCCGCAGTTGGTGACGCTTGCATCGGAAGCGAAAACGCCGCCGGAAACGGTGTCGGTCTCTGCGGAAGAAGAGCCCGCGGGCGCTCGCCGCACGTTTTTGCAGTGGTCGACGTTTTCGGTGCTACTGGCCGCCGGGCCTGGAAGATGGCGGTGGGGACGCTCGGCCGATCCGCCGCCGGACCCGTCGCTGCCCACGGGCGTCAGCGAGGTGGAATATGAAATCACGGCGCCGGTTCTGCCGCCGGGAGCCGGGAATGTGCGGCATTTTCAGCGTCACTGCACAGGCTGCCAACTGTGCGTTTCGAAATGCCCGGCCAACATCCTCCACCCCTCCACCACCGAGTTGGGCTGGAACGGGTTCATGCAGCCGACCGTGAAATTTCAGCGGAAATTCTGCAATTACGACTGCACGATCTGCACGGAAGTGTGCCCGACGCACGCCTTGCAGCCGCTGACGGTCGACGAAAAACACCGGCTGCAAATCGGGAAAGTCGTGTTCCTGAAACGGAATTGCGTCGTCCATTCGCAGCACACGAACTGCGGCGCCTGCGCGGAACACTGCCCGACGGGCGCGGTGAAGATGGTGCCCTTCGGTAACCCGGCCCGGGCCCTGACAATTCCGGAAACCGACCCGGAATTGTGCGTCGGCTGCGGCGCGTGCGAGAACATCTGCCCCGTCCGGCCGTTCCGCGCGATTTACGTCGACGGACTCCAGGAGCAGGGCACGGCGAAACTCGGGTACGACCCCGAGGCGAAGCAGGAAACCGTTGAGCTGAACGATTTCGGATTCTGAGGACGAGAAACAGCAGCCGGGAGCGAAGTGTTAGCGCAGAGACCGGATAGAATGGCGTTTTTTCCCCACTTCTATCCGGTCTCTGCGCGTCACTGCGTTCCGCTCCGCTGTCGGCTGCTGTTTTTCCATCACACTTCCGGATACACCCACGGCTGGCGATACTCGCGTTTCAGGAGTTTATCCGCTTCCGGGTCGTCTTTGCAGCACAGCTTTTCGTGGTCCCACTGGACGCTGCGGCCCAGCTTCAGCGAGAGGATGCCCAGCAGGCTGAGCGTCGTCGAGCGGTAGCCCTTGTCGATATCGCATATCGGCAGGCGGTTGGATTCGATGGAATCGATGAAATCGGTCCACAGTTCCGGGATGTTCTGCTCGTCGGGGCGGTGCAGCTTCGCGTCGACGTGCCATTCGGGCGTCGCGTTGACGTCGGCACTGGGGTAATAGGTCGCGCCTTCCAGCCAGCCCAGGTGCAGCACGCCGTGGGTACCGTAAAAATAGCAACCCACGTTATGATGTTCGGGCCCGTTGCCCGCATACTGGCGGTGCTCCCACTCGAGGACGAAATCGTCGAACTGGAAAACGGTGTTCATCGTGTCCGGCGCGTTGGTGTTGTCGCGGTTGATGAAACGCCCGCCGGTGGAGGCGACGGTTTTGGGCATCTGCTTGTCGCCGGCCCACCAGTTGACCTGATCCATCCAGTGGACGCCCCAGTCGCCGAGTTGGCCGTTGGCGAATTCCATGAACGAGCGGAAACCGCGGGGGTGGATCCGCGGGTTGAACGGCACCAGCGGCCCCGGCCCGCACCACATATCCCAGTCCAGCCCTTCCGGCGTCGGCGCGTCCGGCGTGGGGCCCCCCGGCCCGCCCTGGTAATGCACGAACGCCCGCACCATGCCGATTTTGCCGAGCTTGCCGGACTTCATGAATTCCATCGCGGCCATGTTCGCCGGCGAGACACGGCGGTGCGTCCCGACCTGCACCTTGCGGTCCGTCGCCCGCGCCGCCTTGACCATCGCGGCCCCCTCCAGAATCGTGTGCGAAACCGGCTTCTCCACATACACGTGCGCCCCGGCCTGGTTCGCCGCGATCGTAATCAGCGGATGCCAGTGGTCGGGCGTGGCGTTGATCACGATGTCCGGCTTGATCTCCTCCAGCATTTCGCGGTAATCGACATACTGCTTCGGCGTTGCGGGAGAGACTTCGCCCAGCTTCCGCAGCGTGTCATCCATCAGCCGGCGGTCGACTTCCACCAGCGCCACGGGGTCGATGGTTTTCGAGGCCATCGCCGCGCCCAAAATATTTCCGCCCCACCAGCCGCAGCCGATCAGGGCCGTACGATATTTTTTATTCTCGGGTGCCCCCCACACGAACGGCGAGGAAAAGGTGGCAGAAGCGGCCGCAAGCCCCGCGGCGGCAAGAAAACGGCGTCGTGAAAATTTCATGAGATCACTCCAAGTTAAAGTTTAGAGCACATCCAAAATCAATATAAACGGCGGGAAACAGCAGCCGGGAGCAGAGCGTTAGTGCAGAGACCGGATCGAAGTGGAAAAAAAACCGGGCGATTCTATCCGGTCTCTTCGCGTCACTGCGTTCCGCTGCGCTCCCGGCTGTTGTTCTTGTGAAACCATAAATTTGATAGATGCTCTAGAGGAACGAACACGCGGACAAACCCCGCGCTAAACGATGAACCATACTTCCATTTTACGAAATCGGCGGTGAAAAAGCAAGTCAACCCGTGGCAGTTCGATAAAAAAAGGTGAGCCGGAAGAATAGTTGCCGGAATTTTTCCCACTTCGATCCGGTCATTGCGCTGCGCTCCATTCCCGGCTGCTGTTCTTGTGGATACATTAACTTGGTAGCCGCTCTGATGGACACCTGAACGCGAAGCTTGCGTCTATCGTCAATTATCGCTGAGGATCGCTTCCACTTCCGGCTCTTTGCCCGCCTCGACCATCATCAGCAATTCGTCTTCGGCCTCGAGCATCGTATTGCCGCGCGGCACGAGGAACTGATTTTGTCGGCGGATGAGAAAAACGAGCACGCCCTGCGGAAATGCCAGCATCGCAAGCGGCTTGCCGCAGTGGGCGGAGTGTTCGGTGATTTCGTACTCATGCATTTCGGCGCTGGCGTTTCCGGTTTCTTCGAATTGCAGCGGCGGCGACGCTTTTTCCTTCAGCGGCTCGTCCAGCCCCAGCATCCGCGCCACCGGCATGAGCGTTTTGCCCTGCACGAACATGGAGGAAAGCACGATAAAAAACACGATATGAAACAGCGTGATCGCGTGGGGGATGTGATGGATGCAGGGGAAGGTGGCTAAAATGACCGGGGCCGCGCCGCGGATGCCGCCCCAGGCGACGAGCGTGCGTTCTTTGTAATTGAACCGGCTCCCCAGCATGCACAGATAAACCGCCAGCGGACGGGCCACGAACATGATGAACATCGCGATGACGAAACCGTAAATCGCGGCGTCCTGCAATTCGCTGAGCGAAACCAGCAGCCCCAGGGCGAGGAACATGGCCACCTGCATCAGCCACGCGATGCCGTCATGAAAACGTGCCAGGCCGTAACGGTAAATATATTTCGTGTTTCCGAAAACCATGCCGCAGACGTACGCTGACATGAATCCGTTACCGCCGGTATATTCGCTGATGCTGAAGGCGGCGAAGACGGTGCCGATGCCGATGACGTAATAGAGGCCGTCGTATTCCAGCTTGACGCGGTCCATGAGCCGCACGATGGCGAAGCCGACCGCGAGGCCGACGATTACGCCGATGGACATTTTCATCAGGAAATAGGGGATCACCATCCAGTACGCGTACGCCTCGGGCTGGTTGATCATGCCGATCATGAAGAGGGTCAGAAACGCGGCCATCGGGTCGTTACTGCCGGATTCATACTCGAGAATCGGGCGCAGATCGCCCTTGAGGCCCACGCCCTTGGAGCGGAAAATGGCGAACGTCGCTGCGGCGTCCGTGGAAGAAACCACACAGCCCAGGAGGATGGCCCACATGAACGTATAGGGCGGCTCGACGGCCAGGCCACCCATGAGGAAGTAGACGAACACGCCGATAAAGACGGCGGTTAGCAGCACGCCGACGCTGGCCAGGAGCGTACCGCAGCCGATGACTTTTTTCACGTCCGCCCAGCGGGTGTCGAATCCGCCCGCGAAAAGGATAAACGCCAGGGCCAGTGAGCCCAGCCGGTTCGCGGCGTCATAATCGCTGAAAATCACCCCGCCCAGTCCCTCCTCGCCGGCCAGCATTCCCACAAAAAGGAACATCAGCAGCGTGGGGATTTTCAGGAAATCCGAAACTTTGCTGGCGAAAATTCCCATGAACAGGAAAATCGCCGCTAGGGCGCAGATGTACTGGAATTCGGGCATGACGAGGAAGTGAGCAGGTGAATAGGTGTGGGGGGGGAATGAGAAATAAAGAAATAAAAAATGGAATCATTCGGCGGCAGGTGGAAGCACGCTTGCGCCATTCCTCATTTCTCTATTTCTCATTTCTCATTTCTCATTTTTTTACTCCTCCACGGTGCAGCCGGGCAGCGCTTCACGCAGCTTCCGCACGCCGTCGGCCGTGATCTGCGTGGCCTTCACGCTGAGCTTTTTGAGATTTTTCATCTCGGCCAGCGCCGGAATCGCGTCGTTCGTGACGCCCGTTTCGCTGAGGTTCAGCTGCGTGAGATTCTCCAGCGCCGTGAGTTTTTTCACGCCCGCGTCCGTGATTTTGTTGTTCTTGATCGACAGATTCGTCAGGCTCGTGATCTTCGCGATGGAATCCATGCCCGCGTCGGTGATGTCGGTCTGCCAGAGGTCGAGGGTGTCGAGTTTCGTCAGCCCCTCGAGGAATTTCAGGCCCGCGTTGTCGACGAAGGTCTCGCTGATGACCAGCGACTCCAGTTCGGGCATTTTCACGACCGCTTCCAGCGCCTCGCCGCCGATGTAATTGCCGCGGAGATTGAGCTTCTTCATTTTCGTCAGCGCGCCGAGCTTTATCGCGCCGTCGTCGGAAATCGCGATGCACCGCATAATGGTCAGCTCCGTGAGGGAGTCGGCCATGGCCGCGAGGATGTCGATAGCCGAGTCGTTAAACGTCTGGGAGTCCTGGATGTCGAAGGTCCGCATTTTCTTGCCGCGGATGTTTTCGATGCCCGCGTTGGTGACGGCCGTGCAGCGAATCTTCAGCACGATCAGGTTCGGCATGTCTTTCAGGATGGACAGCCCCGCGTCGGTCACACTGGCACAGCCGCGGAGGTCCAGCAGCCGCAGGGATTTGACGTCCTTGAGTTCCTTCACCGCGGCGTCGTCGAAATTCCCGTAAAGCAGCACCAGGTTCCGCAGTTTCGTTATCTGGGCCACATAGGAAAGCGTTTCCTTGCCCAGGTACGTGTTCCGCCGCAGCGTGAGTTCCTCGACCCACGGCATATCGGCCAGCACCGCCATGTCGGCGTCTTCAAAGTCGGTATTCTCGATCGAAAGTTTCGTGCATTCGGTTAGGCCCTTGATGACCCCCGCGCCGCCGGGCTTGAGGTTCGCGCCGTAAATCTTGCACTGCGTCACGGTATCGAGTTTGCAGATTTTAGCCAAATCGTCGTTCGTGCAGATTTGGTCGGTGAGGTCGAAAAACACGACATTTCCATCCGCGTCGGTCTTATAAACGGCCATCAAGCGATTGAGCGCTTCCATCGCGGCCTCTTTCTCGGCCTCCGTCGGGGCAGCCTGGCTGAACTGCGCCGCAAAAATCACGGCACAAAACGTCATCAGAGCAAAAAAACACTTTTTCATCAGGTGAGTCTCCTTACCTATTGGGATTAAGGGGAAATGGCAAAACCATGCCATGGTTGAATAATAACGCATTATCCGTTCATTATAGCACGGATGGGGGGCGGGGGATAGGGGGAATGAGCCGCAAATGTAGCGCAGTGTAATTTGCGGAGCGGATTGTGGCTGGTGATCGCTGCCGTGACAGAGCGTATCGTACGAAACCTTTTAGCGCACATCCAAAATCAATATAAATGGCAGGAAACAGCAGCCGGGAGCGGAGCGTTAGCGCAGGGACCGGATCGAAGTGGAAAAATCCCGGGCGATTCTATCCGGTCTCTTCGCGTCACTGCGTCCGCTTCGCTCCCGACTGCTGTTTTCGTGCATAATAAACCTTGTTTGTGATGTGTGGGAGTATAACATTTTTCATTTCCCCCATTCCCCATCCTCATGATGCGTGTATAATGTCACCGTAATATAATATAATCGTCACGTCATTCCGGAGGGGCACACATGTTTTCTTTCGAACTTCAAAAAACGGACGCCACGACGCAGGCCCGCGCGGGGATGCTGCGGACGGTGCACGGGGAGGTGGCCACGCCGACGTTCATGCCCGTGGGGACGGTCGGCTCGGTGAAGGGCATCGAAATCCGCCAGCTCGAGGAAACGGGCACGCGAATCATTCTCGGGAATACATATCACCTCACGCTACGGCCGGGCGAGGATGTGGTGTGGCATTTCGGCGGCCTGCGGGGCTTCACCGGCTGGCAGGGCCCCACGCTGACGGACAGCGGCGGCTTTCAGCTTTTCAGCCTCGCGAAAATGACGAAAATCACCGAAAACGGCGCCGTGTTTCGCTCGCACATCGACGGCCGGCTACTGGATTTAACGCCGGAAAAGGCGGTGGAAATTCAGGAGGCCCTGGGCAGCACGATCGCCATGGTGCTGGATCATGTGGTGGGGCTGCCGAACCCGGAGAAAGTGGTGCGGGACGCCATGGAGCGGACCATCCGCTGGGCGAAACGCTGCCGGGACGCGCACCGGCTGGAGAATCAGGTGCAGTTCGCGATCGTGCAGGGCGGGCTGGACCGCGCGATGCGGGTGGAGTGTGCCGGGCGGCTGGTGGAGCTGGATTTTCCGGGGTACGCCGTGGGCGGACTGAGTGTGGGCGAGGCGCCGGAGCTGATGTATGAAACGCTGGATTACACGGTGCCCGAGCTGCCGGCCAGGAAGCCGCGGTATTTGATGGGGGTGGGCACGCCGACGGATTTGCTGGAGGGCGTGGCCCGCGGAATCGACATGTTCGATTGCGTGATGCCCACCCGTAACGGCCGAAACGCCATGGCATTCACCGATTTCGGGAAAGTCCGCCTGCGGAACGCAAAATACCAATACGACGACCGCCCGCTGGAGGACGGCTGTCCGTGCCCGGCGTGCCGGCGCTCGCGGGGCTATCTCCGGCACCTGTTTATCGCGAAAGAAATGCTGGGGCCCATTCTGCTGTCCATCCATAACATCACGTACTACCAGCGGCTGATGACCCGCGCTCGCGAAGCGATCCTGGCCGGGAATTATGCCGAATTCGTGCGGCAGCGGAAGATCGATTTTACGCGGGAGAACGACGGGTGATGTTCCAACCGTAAAATCACTGTTTAGCCGCGCAGCGCGTTCTGCGCAAGCAGTGGAAGAGCGATTAACGCCGCCACGCCTTACGGCGAACGTGCTGCGCGGCTAAACGGGCCAAGCGCGATGATTACTCCTTCTTCAATCTCGCGCGGATGAATTCCAGACGCCGCTGCAATTCGCTCTCGAAACCGCGGTCGACGGGGACGTAATAGCGCCGGTCGACGCCGAGATAATCCTGGGCGACGATGCCGTCTGGGAATTCGTGGGCGTACTGGTATCCCTCATGGCCGAGCTGCTGGGAGCCGGAGTAATGGGCGTCGCGCAAATGCCGGGGTACGGGCACCTGGCTGCCCTCACGCACATCTTTGCGGGCGGCGAAAATCGCGTTCGTAGCGGCGTTCGATTTCGGCGCGCACGCGAGGTACGCCACCGTCTGGGCCAGGTTTAACTGACATTCCGGCAGCCCGATAATCTCGCACGCCTGCGCGGTGGCCACCGCCAGAGGCAGGGCATGCGGGTCGGCGTTCCCCACATCCTCGCTGGCAAGAATCACCAGTCGGCGGGCCAGGAACCGCACCTCCTCGCCGCCCTCCAACATCCGTGCCAGCCAGTAAATCGCGGCGTCCGGGTCACTGCCGCGGATGCTTTTGATCAGGGCACTGATAATGTCGTAATGGGCGTCTCCGTCCCGGTCATGGCTCGTGATCCGCTTCTGGACGGACTCGGCCGCCATCTCCAGCGTGAACGGCACGGGGTCCGCGAAGGTCGAAAGCACGCCGATTTCCAGGGCCGAGAGTGCACGGCGGGCGTCGCCTTCACTCGTCCGTGCGAGGTAATCCAGGGCGTCCGCGTCCATCTCCACCCGGAAAGCTCCCAGCCCGCGCTCTTTGTCTTTTAGTGCACGGGCAAGTACCGTTTTGATGTGTTCCTCAGTCAGCGGCTGAAACTGAAACACCCGGCTGCGGCTTAAAAGCGCGTTATTCACCGTGAAGAACGGATTTTCGGTCGTCGCGCCGATGAGCGTCACGATTCCTTCCTCCACATCCGGCAGCAAAATATCCTGCTGGGCTTTATTGAATCGGTGGATTTCGTCCACGAAAAGCAGCGTTTTTCGCCGCTCGGCGGAGAGGCGGTCACGGGCCAGGGTGAGTACCTCGCGCACGTCCTTCACGCCGCTGGTGACGGCACTGAGCTGGCAGAAAACGCTGTTCGACTCGGTGGCCAGCAGTTGCGCCAGCGTGGTTTTTCCGGTGCCGGGCGGGCCGTAAAAGATGACGGAGCCCAGGCGGTCCGCGGTCAGCAACCGCCGCAGCAACTTCCCCTCGCCAAGAAAATGCTCCTGCCCCACGAACTCCGCCAGACTCCGTGGGCGCATCCTCGCCGCCAGCGGCTGCGCGCTGCGACGGTTTTCGGATTCCTGAACATCAAAAAGGGACACGAATAAATGGTTAATGCTAAATGCCAGCGCATTTTCATAAATCGTTTGGACACAAGAACAGCAGCCGGGAGCGTAGCGCTAGCGGAGAGACGGGATAGAAGTGGAGAAAACGCTTGGCCAATCCATCCGGTCTCTCCGCTGCACTGCGTTCCGCTACGCTCCCGGCTACTGTTTCTTGTCCAATCAAATTGTGAAACCGCTCTAAATGCTAAATGGGAGAATACTTTATCTATTTTAGACCAGAATTGCTTTTTATGCAAGAACCTGTTTTTTATTCCTCATTACGCATTTCACATTCCCCCCCCTCCCCCGTGCGTGCGTGTTCGGGTAAAATGAATTAGTGTCTGTAATTTTACCAAAAAATGAAATATTTTTACGCTTTTCCGCCCATGTCCGAAAATAAAAACGAAAATCCTGGCAGCCCGCCGACGCCGCCGACCGAATCTTCCGAGCGTCCGCAGGGTGATCCGTCAAAAACCTCGAATCGGGAGCCTTCCGTCCCGGAAATGCGGAAGGGGACGCCGCCGAGTTTTTTACATGTCTTCTTTTTCGCCATTTTCGTCACCTTTCTTTTTTGGTACGCCATGCGTGAGGGGGACGGCAAGACGGGCGAAATCACGTTCGGCTTCTTCCGCCAGCAGCTTCACGTGGAGAATATTCTTTCCGTGGAGATTCAGGATGACATCCGCATGCTGGGCGAGTTTAAGAAAGCGCCGTGGGACCCGAAAATCATGTCCCAGGTGAAGCTCACACGGGACTTGACGGACGAGGAGAAGAAAAAAGACGACGAACTGACTGAGAAAAAGGTCAAAATCGGCGAAGAAGAAGTCACGGTGCACCGGCTGCCGAAAAAATTCTCGACGGTGCTTCCGTCGCCGATCGAGGCCGGGGGGGAGTTGGAGCAGGAAATTTCCATGCGTGTCGGCGAGTCGTTCAAGGTAAAGCCCGTCTTTAACCCGCTCGGGTACATGATGGCGCTTTCCATTATTATTACGGTCTTTCTTTTCGCGAGCATCTGGTACCAGTTTCGCCGCACGCGGGAGCAGATAAACGGCGGCGGCCCGATGATGGGCTTCACGCGCAGCCCTGCCAAGCGTTTCGTGGGAAATGACGAGCCGGTCACGTTCCAGGATGTCGCGGGCCTGGAGAGCGTGAAGGAAGACCTGGCGGAAGTCGTGGATTTCCTGATGTTTCCGGAAAAGTTCGAGCGTCTGGGCGCGCGGATTCCGAAAGGCATTCTGATGTGCGGCCCACCCGGCACCGGGAAAACGCTCCTGGCGCGTGCGGTGGCCGGGGAGGCGTCCGTGCCGTTTTTCAGCATTAACGCGTCCGAATTCATCCAGATGTTCGTCGGCGTGGGCGCCAGCCGCGTGCGCGACATGTTCGAGGTGGCACGGGCCAGTGCCCCGTCCATCCTGTTTATCGACGAAATCGACGCCATCGGCCGGCTCCGCGGAACGGGTATCGGCGGCGGAAACGACGAACGCGAGCAGACCCTGAACCAGATTCTCAGCGAAATGGACGGTTTCGCCACCAACGACGTGGTGATTGTCATCGCCGCCACCAACCGCCCGGACGTCCTGGACCCCGCGCTCTTGCGGCCTGGCCGATTCGACCGTCACGTCATCGTCAGCAGCCCGACGCAAAAAGGCCGGGTGGATCTGTTTAAGGTGCACACCAAGAAAGTACCGCTGGGCACGGATGTGGATCTGGATCAACTCGCGTCGATGACCACGGGCCTCACCGGCGCCGACATTCGGAATATCGTCAACGAAGCCGCGCTGTGGGCCTGTCGGAAAAATAAAAATCAGGTCGAAATGGGCGATTTTTATTACGCCATCGACAAAGTCCTCATGGGCGCCAAACGCGAGGAGGTGCTCAACCAAAAAGAGAAGGAAATGACCGCCTACCACGAATCCGGCCACACGCTCATGGCCTGGCTCACCCCCGGGCGCGAGCGGATCGGCAAGGTCTCCATCATTCCCCGCGGCCGGGCGCTGGGCGTCACGCAGATGATCCCCGACGAAGACCGCGTCAGTGTGTGTCAGTCGGAGCTCGAAGGCCGACTGGGTGTTTCCATGGGGGGCCGCGAAGCGGAACGGCTGGTGTTTAACGAGCTGACAGCCGGTGCCGAAGCCGACCTGAAATACGTCACCCAGATCGCCCAGAAAATGGTCACCGCCTGGGGCATGAGCAAGCGCATCGGCCCCGTGGCCTTCCGGCTGAGTGAAGACCACCCCTTCCTGGGCAAAGAAATCGCCGGTGGCTCGCGCGAATTCAGTGAAAACACCGCCCAAATTATCGATGAAGAAGTTATGGCCATCCTCCACGCCGCAAGCCAGCGCGCTTACGAAACCCTCAAACTCAACCGCAACATGCTCGACGCGTTGGCCCATTCGCTGCTCTTGCACGAGGAATTAGACGAGAAACAAATCGAAAATATTCTCGGCCCGCCGGTTTATCGCACTGCAAAGGAAATTAAATAGAAAACACTGGTAATTTAGGCGATTTTATGTCGATAAGAAGTTCATTTATTTTGCATTTTTCGCAAGAAAACTTCTAAAGTGACTTGCAAATGCCAAAAGCCGCGATTATAATCGAAAAATGTAATGCAAGTGTGCTTGCTCTACCCTCGATTTAACAATTTACGAAGGAAATAGAAGAAGGAATCGTTATGCGTAAACAATGGAAATCTTTCGTAGCCGTTTGTCTTTTGTCGCTGCTGCTGGCCCCTCAGGCGTGGGGGGCAACCTTGTTATATCCGACTGGTACTCATACGGTCGTAGATAAGGATGGTTCCGATCCGACGGATATCGAGGACCTGTACTCTTGGAATCCTGTAGATGATGAATTTGGATTTCCGACGACGGTCACTGTTAATATTGCTGCTGGAGCGAGAGTGAATTTACTTCCCAGCGATTATATGCAAGTTAATCCCTCTGTTCTCCAGCTCGTAGGCAATTCGGACCCAGCATCCCCAACAACGATTAATGCCGAGAATGACATCTACGTCAATACAACACTGTCTTTGCTTGGAAATTTGGGAACAAATTTTGCTCTTGGGGTTGATGGTGGAAAAGAGTTAACCGTTCAGGGAGTGAAGCTTGGTAACGGTACGTCCGCAACGCTCTCAAAGATAGGGAATGGGAAACTGACGATTGAATCCTCCGTAGGAACTGGTGTTGACTTGTATGCTGGCAACGGTACGGTTGCTTTGGGAACAGTTGCTGGAGTAACTTTCAATAAACTCACTGTTGCCGGTGCGAATATGATCATTCCCAAGCTGGTTACTACTGTAAATGACCTCATTCTTCAAACGCCCGCTACATTTGATGCCGGTGCGACGGTAGGGGGAAATCTTCAGATTGATCAAGGGGCGACTTTTATTGGTGTTACGAGTGTTACAGGCACTATGAAAGCAGATGGTGGAGAAAGTAAGTTTATCGCTTATGCAAAAGCTGATACAGTGGAAGCCATCAATAGTGGCACAAAGGCGGAATTTCGTTCTACCTCGGACTTTGGAGATGTCAATCTTCCCAGTGGGCAGGCGCTTTTCGGCGGTAATACGAATATTACCCGTCGGCTGACCTTGAATGGCGGAACGTTGTCTCTTGAGAATAAGGTTAATATTAATCCGACAACGGCTGGCGCGACTGGAGTATTCTCCAGTGGGACGCTCGAATTCACCCTCTCGGCCGCAGGAGCCACGAATAATATCGCATTCAATGCCATTACTCTTTCCAAGGGCTTGGATGTGGAGATGACGAGCTTTTTTGACCTTAGCAGCATTGAGATTTTCACAATGAAACAGTTTTCCGCCTTGATGACATCGTCATCCCTTACCATCACAGGAGGCAGTTTAGATACCTATGACTACTTCGGCTACGATGCTGGTGGTAACTGGGGAAGCCATTCCTTATCGGATATCGTTTTCAGTTGGAGGGAAAGTTTGGGCACAGGAGCTTATATGGACTGGATGCTGCGCAAGGAAGGTAACAATCTGGTTCTCTACGGCTTCGAGGTTCCTGAGCCATCGACGTATGCGATGTTCCTGTCTGGCGTGTTTGCTCTGGGATATTTCGGCCGTCGCCGCGCGATGAAGAAAAAGTAAGAACGTTCTACCGGAAAACAATAGCCGGGAATGGAGCGAAACGTAATGACCGGATAGAAGCGGGTAATCATCTCCCACTTCTATCCGGTCATTTCACTTTATAAAAGGCAGAAAACAACAGCCGGGAGCGGAGCGTTAGCGCAGAGACCGGATCGAATTTGGGAATACCCCGGCGATTCTATCCGGTCTCTGCGCGTCACTGTCGTTCCGCTACGCTCCAGGCTGTTGTTTCTTGCGCCCGATTACTTAAACGATTCTTCCACGGCGACGGCGACGGCGACGGTCGCGCCGACCATGGGGTTGTTGCCCATGCCGATGAGGCCCATCATTTCGACGTGAGCCGGCACGGAGGAGGAGCCCGCGAACTGGGCGTCGGAGTGCATGCGGCCCATGGTGTCGGTCATGCCGTAGGAGGCGGGGCCGGCTGCCATGTTATCGGGGTGCAGCGTACGGCCCGTGCCGCCGCCGGAAGCCACCGAGAAGTACTGCTTGCCGTTGTCGACGCTCCATTTTTTATACGTCCCGGCCACCGGGTGCTGGAACCGCGTTGGGTTGGTCGAGTTGCCGGTGATGGAGACGTCGACGTCTTCGTGCCGCATGACGGCGACGCCTTCGCTGACATCGTCGCAGCCGTAGCAGCGGACGTTGGCCCGCTCGCCGGCGGAGTACGCCTTTTTGCTGACGACGTTCAGCTTGCCGGCATGGTAGTCGAACTTGGTTTCGACGTAGGTGAAGCCGTTAATGCGGCTGATGATCAGGGCGGCGTCTTTGCCAAGCCCGTTCAAGATGACCTGCAGCGGGGTCTGGCGGACTTTATTGGCCGAGCGGGCGATGCCGATGGCGCCTTCCGCGGCGGCGAAGGATTCGTGACCGGCCAGGAAGCAGAAGCATTTGGTTTCTTCCCGCAACAACATGGCGGCGAGGTTGCCGTGGCCGATGCCGACCTGTCGCTGATCGGCGACGGAGCCGGGGATGCAGAACGCCTGGAGGCCTTCGCCGATGGCTTCCGCCGCGTCGGCCGCCTTCGTGCAGTTCTTTTTCAGGGCGATGCCGCAGCCCAGGGTGTACGCCCACAACGCGTTGTCGAACGCGATGGGCTGAATGTTTTTCGTGATCTCGCCCGCGTCGATGCCCTTCGACAGGCAGTAATCGCGGACTTCCTCGATGCTCTTGAAGCCGTACTTTTCCAGCACCGGAGTGATCTGGTCGATACGCCGCTCGTAACTTTCAAACAATGGCATTTGAATCTTCCTTTGTGTAAAATTTATATGTGATTTGAATATTATAATTTGATGTTGAGTGAATCGCTGCGCTAGTGAATCGGGAGCTGCGCCCCCTGGTGAATCGTTTCGCTGGTGAAAGGAGTGAAGTGAACATTTTTCACATTTCACCAGGCCGTCAGGCACGCAGTGGCGTTTCACAAGCCGAAGGCTTATTCATGCCGCGGGTCGACGAACTTCACGCCGTCGGCGAAGCGGCCGTAGGTGCCGATGTTCTTTTCGTACGCTTCTTTGGGATCCACGCCTTTTTTGATGGCGTCCATCATTTTGCCCAGGCTGACGAACTGATAGCCGATGATCTGGTTGTCGGCGTCCAGGGCGATTTTCAGGACGTAACCTTCCGCCATTTCGAGATAGCGGGCGCCCTTGGCTTTCGTGCCGTACATGGTCCCGATCTGGGAGCGGAGCCCTTTGCCGAGGTCTTCCAGGCCGGCGCCGACGGGCAGTCCGTCTTCGGAGAATGCCGACTGGCTGCGGCCGTACGCGATTTGCAGGAACAGCTCGCGCATGGAGGTGTTGATGGCGTCGCACACGAGGTCGGTATTCAGGGCCTCGAGGACGGTCTTGCCGGGGAGGATTTCGGAGGCCATGGCGGCCGAGTGGGTCATGCCGGAGCAGCCGATGGTTTCGACGAGGGCTTCTTCGATGATTCCGTCTTTAATATTCAGCGAAAGCTTGCAAGCACCCTGCTGGGGAGCACACCAGCCGACGCCGTGGGTGAAGCCGGAGATGTCTTTGATTTCCTTCACCTGCACCCACTTCCCCTCTTCCGGGATGGGGGCCGGGCCGTGGTTCGCGCCCTTGGCGATACACACCATGTTTTCCACTTCGTGCGAATACTGCATGTTTTCTGTTCTCCTATGAATGTGACAGGTTAAATGGTCATAACCGTTATGATGAAAAGATTTTTCACCACAAATAGTTTAGAATATATATGTATATAGTCAAGGAGGGGACGGGGGAACGAGGAATTAGGAATGACAGAAATTCATCCGTAGGACGGTGCTCATACCCATTCCCCACATCCCATACCCAGCGCCCAACATCCCATCCACTTTCCGCAATCTCACGATTGTGGCTCTGCAGTGAACTCTTGACAGTTGCCCGGTTTCGTATAAAATAAAAGTTGTCTCTCGTCGTATTTCATTAACGCTAATCATTATTGTAAGGAGTCGAAAACATGGAATCCCCGAAAATCAAGCGTGCGTTGATCAGCGTCAGCGACAAAACCGGTTTGGACGTCTTTGCTCGCGGGCTGGCGGCGGCGGGTGTCGAGATTTACAGCACCGGCGGGACGCGGACATATCTGGAGTCGCTGGGCCTGGCGGTCACCGACGTCTCGTCATACACCGGCTTCCCCGAAATGATGGACGGCCGGTTGAAGACCCTGCACCCGAAAGTGTTCGGCGGACTGCTGTGCAGGCACGACCGGGCGGACGACATGGCGGCACTGGCAGAGCACGGGATCCTGACGTTCGAGCTGGTCGTCGTGAACCTGTATCCGTTCCAGGCGACGATCGCGCAGCCGGGCGTGACGGCGGCGCAGGCGATCGAGAAAATCGACATCGGCGGCCCGTCGCTGGTGCGTGCGGCGAGTAAGAATCACCTCTTCACGACCATCGCCACCGATGGGGCGCAGTACGCCGTCATTCTGGAAAGTATGAAGGAAAACGGCGGGGCGACGACCTTCGAACTCCGGCAGAAACTCGCCGCGGCAGCGTTCGACCACACCGCGAAGTATGACCGGGCGATTGCCGACTGGTTTGCGAAAGAGCTGGGCGGTAATGCCGATTTTCCGGAAACGCTGGCGACTTCGTTCACGCGCGTCGCCGAACTGCGTTATGGCGAGAACCCGCACCAGAAGGCCGCGGTGTATGCGACGTCGGACGCCGAGAGCCGCCCCAGTGTGGTCACGGCCCGGCAGCTTAACGGCAAGGAACTGTCCTACAATAATCTCATGGATCTCGACGCGGCACTGGCAATCGTGCTGATGAGCAAAAACCCGGCGGTTTCCGTAATTAAACACAACAACCCGTGCGGCGCGGCGGAGGCCGAGAGCCTGGCGGTGGCGTGTGAGCGTGCGATGGCCGGCGATCCGCTGTCGGCGTTCGGCTCCGTCATCGGCATGAACCGCACGGTGGACGCCGACACGGCGCGGGTGCTGTGCGAGCCGGGGCTGTTTGTGGAAGCGATCATCGCGGAAGATTTCACGCCCGAGGCAATTGAACTGCTGACGACGCTGCCGAAATGGAAGAAGAACGTGCGGCTGATGGCTGCCGGCGACTTGTCGCGTCCGCAGAATCCGTGGACGTGGCGGTGCATCGAGGGCGGTATGTTGGTGCAGAACGCCGACATTTTCGCCGACCCGGAATCGGAGTGGAAAGTGGTCACGACGGCCCAAGTCCCTGCCGCGATGATGGACGACCTGCGTTTCGGTTGGCAGATTTGCCGTTTTGTGAAGTCGAACGCGATTGTGCTGGCCAAGGGCCAGATGCTGCTGGGTGCCGGTGCGGGGCAGATGAGCCGCGTGGACTCGGTCGAGATCGCGATCCAGAAAGCGGGCGACCGCATCCAGGGCGCGGTGCTGGCCTCCGACGCCTTCTTCCCGTTCCCCGACTCGATCGAGCGTGCCCACGCCGCCGGCATCACCGCCATCATCAAGCCCGGCGGCTCCGTCAACGACAAGCTCGTCATCGACGCCTGCAACCAGTTCGGCATCGCGATGATCTTCACGGGACGCCGGCATTTTAAGCACTAAAGTGCCTTGGAGTGGTTTGGGGGTTGTGGATGGTGGTTTGGGAAGTACGTTTGACCCGTTTAGCCGCGCAGCGCGTTCGGCGTAAGCCGTGGACTTTGGGAGACGCATCATGAAAATTTGGTCAAGAGTATTTAGCCTTATCCTTCTTTGCGTGTTCATCGGTTATCTAGCACTCGCGCCGCGAGATAAGCCGATATTCGTGATGGAAGCACCCGAAGGCATCACGCAGGTGGCGACGATTGACGCGCTGCTGGCGGGGGTGTATGATGGAGAGATGACGCTGGATGCATTGGGGCGTTACGGCGATTTCGGCATCGGCACGTTCGACCGCCTGGACGGCGAGATGGTGCTGCTGCATGGCGTGTTTTACCAGGTTCGCGGCGACGGAAAAGTTTATCGGCCGAGCCTGCAAACGAAGACGCCGTTCGCGTCGGTGATGGTTTGGCCGAAAGAAACGGTGACGACGACGGTGGATGCGCCACTGGATTACGAGGCGTTGTGCCGGAAGATCGACGCGCTGGCGCCGAATGCGAATATTCCGGTGGCGGTGCGGCTGACGGGCAAGTTTTTCGGCGTGCGGACGCGCAGTGTCCCTGCGCAGGAAAAGCCCTACCGGCCGCTGGCCGAGGTGACGAAAGCGCAGCCGGAGTTCGAATTGGGCGACATCACCGGCGACGTCGTCGGCTTCCGCCTGCCCCCCTACACCCGCGGCATCAACGTCCCCGGCTACCACCTCCACTTCCTCAGCGACGACAAAACCCGCGGCGGCCACCTGCTGGCCCTGCGAATGGACTCCGGCACGATCACCGTCGCCCTGGCCTACCGCTTCCAGATGATCCTCCCCCGGCACGCCGATTTCGCCGACGCCGACCTCGCCCGCGACCGCAGCGTGGAGCTAGAAAAGGTAGAGAAGTAAACGTTTTACCCGAAAGGCACGCACGATGGACCCTCGCCAACTCGACCCGAAAGATTTCGATTCCATGGATGAAACGATGGCGGAGATTTATCGTGGAATGACAGGCGTGGAGAGGCTTCAAGTTTGGAAACGTCTCTGGAAATTCGCTCGTCGGCTAATCGAGGCGGATGTGCGCGAGAATCACCCGGATTGGCAAGAAGAAGAAATTCAGATGGAAACCGGAAGGAGAATGTTAAGTGGAACCAACCAGCGCTGAAGCGGATGATTTACTGAAACGTGTTGTGGATTTTTTTGAATCCGAAGACATACCGTATTATATTGTGGGGGCGGTGGCGGCGATGAAATTTGGTGAGCCACGACTTACTGCCGATGTGGATATTGTAGCGGACTTGCCGGCGCACAAAATCCCCACCCTTTGCGATTATTTTTCCATGCCGGAGTATTATGTTTCGGAGGCGGCGGTTCGTGATGCTGTCCAGCGGAAATTTCAGTTTAATATCATTATACCTGCGATTGGACTGAAAGTGGATGTCATGATTCCGGAAGACAGTGCTTATGATAAATGTCGTATGCAGCGGATCAGACGGTTGCATTTGGATAATAAAACAATGGTCTTTTACGCCTCGCCTGAGGACGTTATTATCAAAAAATTAGAATACTACAAAATCGGTGGCTCTGAAAAACACATCCGCGACATTGGCGGTATCCTTCGTTCGCAACGTGAAAAAATCGACCGGGCGTACATCCGGAAATGGGTGGACGAGATGGATTTGAACGTCGAGTGGGGATTGATTTTGGATAAAGAAAAAGTGTTCCTGAGCGGGGATGATGTTTGATGCATTCCGTGATTCGTTTTTTGGATATTACACAGACGCAGATAGATGATATCGCGAAGGATATCAATCAGTTATTGCCGGGTTTCTGTGCGGAGATTAAGCCGTGTGTGCGGAACGCGAATCAATTCTCTTTTGATATATCTCAAAAAAGTGATTGGCAGGAACATGAGAAGGATATCCTGAATACTTTAAAAGTGATAAAACCGGCGATTATTCGAGCATATAAAAGATCGCCAAGTCTTGAGGTACATTTGGACACGGCGATTCATCTCATAGATTACGAGAGCCGGTTTGTCACAGAAGTATACTGGGGAATGGAATTATTGGCGACCCTGTTAAAATGTAAAATCATTCCCATGTTCTCGATTTATCACATACAATACTACGACCATATACTTGATAATAAAGAATAATGACCACAGAAAAACAAGACCTTTTCGATAGTTCCGACGCGAATCGCGGGGCGTTTGACTTAGCGCATGCCAAGCGGGTGACGTTTCAGGGGACGTTTAAATTGGAGCGCGGCGGCGAGCTGCAAGACGTGACCGTCGTGTATGAGACGTATGGCAAGTTGAATGCCGACAAGAGCAACGCGGTGCTGATTTGCCACGCTTTGACGGGCGACTCGCACGTCGCGAGGCACGACCAGCACGACCATCCCGGGTGGTGGGACATTCTGGTCGGGCCGGGGAAATCGGTGGACACGAACCGGTATTTCGTGATTTGCACGAACACGCTGGGCAGTTGCCGGGGGACGACGGGGCCGACGACGGTGAATCCGCAGACGGGCGTGCCGTATGGGGCGGACTTCCCGGTGGTGACGATGGAGGACAACGTCCATCTGCAAAAGCAGCTCGTCGACCATCTCGGCATCAAGAAGCTGCTGGCGGTTATCGGTGGCTCGGTGGGCGGCATGATGGGCCTGATCTGGAGCGTGCGGTACCCAGAGTGTGTGCAGGGCGTGGTGGCGGTGGCGACGACGTCGTGCCTGACGAGCCAGTCGCTGGCGTTCGACATTGTGGGCCGCAATGCGATCACGTCCGACCCGGACTTCGCGGGCGGCAATTATTACGGCAAAAAGCCCCCGAAAGTTGGCCTGGCGCTGGCACGCATGCTGGGGCACATTACGTATCTGTCGCGCGAGGCCATGATGCGAAAATTCGACATGGATCGCGATGCGCCGAGGCCGATGGAGTCGGAGTTCGAGACGAATTTCACGGTCGGGTCGTATCTGGCCTACCAGGGCGCGAAGTTCAACGACCGTTTCGACGCGAACAGTTACATCGCCATGACGCGGGCGTGCGACCTGATGGATTTCGGCAGCGACGTGGAGCGAATCGCCGAGAATCTCGACGCGGCCCAGTGCCGCTGGCTGGTGCTGAGCTTTTCCAGCGACTGGCTCTTCCCACCCTTCCAGTCGGAGATGATCGTCGACGCCCTGATCGCCCGCAAAAAACCCGTGAGTTACTGCGAAATTGAAAGCGACTGCGGCCATGACGCCTTTTTGCTGCCCAACCAACTGAGCACTTACGGCGGCCTGATCGAAACCTTCATCGCCAACCTGCACGACGAACACTGCGGCGCCGACCCGCAGGGCAGGGCGGATGTCGCCGTTTCCGCAGTCGGCGATACCGTGGAGTGTTCGCTGGACGGCCGACTGGATTTCGAGTCCATCCTAAACCTGATTCCGCGCCACGCCAGCGTGTTGGACCTGGGCTGCGGCAACGGCGATTTGCTCTCGCGGCTGCGGAAACGTTCCGACAAAAGTCGCCTGCTGGGAGCCGAGAACAGCGAGCGGGCCATCCAGAAATGCGTGTCCCGCGGGCTGGACGTGATTTATAAAGACCTCAATCACGGGCTGGCGAATTTTTACGACCGGCAGTTCGAGTACGTCGTGCTCTCCCAGACCCTGCAAACGATCATGGATGTGGAACGGCTGCTGGAAGAACTGCTGCGCGTTGGCCGGCGGGGAATCGTGAGCTTTCCGAACGCGGCGTACCTGCCGTGGCGCGAGCAGCTTTATCATGAAGGCCGGATGCCGGAAATTGGGTGTGACGAGCACGCGCGGTGGTATGATACGAAGAACGTGCGGTTTCTGACGATCGCCGACTTCCAGGCATATTGCCGCAAGATGGGGTACACCATCCTCCAGCAGGTGGCCCTGAACACCCAGACCGGCGAGGAAGTGACCGAGCAACCGAACGACAACGCGACCATGGCGATCATGGTGCTCAGCCGGTGAAACGCCCGCCGCACGGATACCGCCCGTGCGTTATCTTACCGCCTTCCGCCCAAAAAAAATGGCTTGCATTCGCTGCAAGCCATTTTTTATAGCCAAGACGGGACTCGAACCCGTACTCCAGTGAAGGAACGGGATTTTAAATCCCGAGCGTCTGCCATTCCGCCACTCGGCCACTGAAAAAAGCGGGATTTCGGGCGGGGCCTGTAAATCCACACTGTTTTCATAAAAATTTTAGCAAAAAGCCGGGCTTTTTTCAAGGAGGGGTGGAAAAACAGGGGAGGGCAGGGTATTATGAATATAGCCAAGTCGTTTTAAGGGCCAGTCTTCATTTTGATGGAGGCAGGCTTCAAGCTGAAAGCTACAAGCTGTAAGCTTTCTAAACTTCGTGTTAATTTTTCTGCCAGCGAATACGTATACGCAGTTTCAAAAATCCGGCCGGAGGCACAGCCGGTGAGCTTGAAGCTTGTAGCTTATAGCTTGCCGCCGGTCGCAATCAGGAAAATGCGTCCGTTTTCACCCCGGAATGAGTATATAAAGGGCTTTTCGATGAAATATTTCGCGACTTTTCTGGCGTTTTTGGTGATTTTTTGCGTTTCCGGCGCAGCGTCGGCCCAGGACGGCTCGTATCCGCAGCAGTCGTACTGGCGGGCGATGGCGATTTATGCGGACGGCGAGTACGAGGAGGCGATTAAGGCGTTTCAGGGCGAGGTTCGCGGCGGACTGAAGCAGGGGCCGGGGAATTTGTGGCTGGATTCGCTGTGTGCGTCGGCGATGCTCGGCGAGTCGTATTATCAGATGGGGCGTTATGCGGCGGCGCTGGAGCAGTATAACCGGGCGATCATGATTTATTTGCAGCAGCCGGACTGGCTGGAGCGGATTCAGGATGCGCCGGCGCCGGGGCGGAATCCCATGCAGACGCGGCCGCCGTGGGGCGAAACGAAACCGAATCGGCAGTTGACGCGGGTGCCGAAAAAGGTGCAGATCCTTTTCGGATTTCTGGATAACAGCGACCCGCGGAAGCATGGTGGGCTGATCGCGATGCCGTCTTTGCATGCGCTGCAGGCGGACGAGGTGATGCGGTGCACGGCGCTGGCGATTCGTCGACGTGCGGAGCTGCTGGGGCCGCTTTCGGCGGGGGACGATCTGAATGTGAAGATGCTTTCCCTTTTGAATCGTCAGCGGGCGGCGATGGCCGGGAGCTGGATGCAGGCGTGGGTGGATGTAATTACGGGGTTTACGCTTTTCGCATCCGGGCGGGATGCGGAGGGGACGAACGTCGTGATGCGGGGCATGCTGATCGCTGGCGGCGAGCATGCGCTGACGGCCATGGTTTACGCCGAAATGGGGCGCCAGAAGCTGCACGCTTCGGATTACCAGAACGCGGTGAAGTTATATTTGGAGGCGGCCACGCTGGCGTATTATTTTGAGGATGTGGTGATGCTGGAGGAGGCACTGGCCGGGGTGGCGGAGGCGTATTATCACGCGAATCAGCCGCAGGTGTGTCCGGCGGTGGTGGCGGCCGAGCAGTGGGCGAAACTGAAGCGGCTGCCCGTGCTGCGGACGTCCCTGCTGATTTCGCTGGCCGAAGAAAACCTGCGGCGGAATCAGTTGCCGGCGGCTGGCGCGTGCCTGGTGGAGGCCGGAAAAACCATGGGAAGGCGTACCATGCAGCAGGGGAAAATCGGGGCACGCTGGAATTTTTTAAGGGCCCGCGTGGCGTTTCGGGATCAGTCGCAGGCAGGGCAGAAGCTCGGACAGCAGGCCATCCAGGCGGCCATGGGGTTCATGCAGAGCGGCTCGGTGTGGAATTTTCAGCTGACGATGATTGATGACATGTACCTCGCGGGCGGCATGACGGACCGTAAGGCGGACGAGATTTATGATAAACTGCTGAAAGAGCCCACGGCGAATGACTGGGCGCTGCATCCCATGGAATCGCTGGCGTTTCTGATAATTCACCGCCCGGTTTCGTGGGAGAACTGGTTCTGGGCCGCTTATGCGCTGAACCGGAAGGAGAAGGCGCTAGAAATCGCGGATCGCGCGCGGCGGGCGCGGTTTCTGAATACGCTGGGTTACGGCGGGCGGACGCAGGCGCTGCGGATGCTGCTGGAACTGCCTGAGGCGGAGCTGAATATTTCCCAGCGGCAGCGGCGGACGGACATCCTCACCGATTACCCGGCGTATGCCGCCCTGGCGAAACAGGCGGGGCAGTTGCAGGCGGGGTTAAAGCGTCTTTCGCTGCCGCCACAGGACAAGGAAAGTGTGCAGACGCTGACGAAAACGCTCACGCAACTGACGGAAATCTCGCAGAATCAGGAGCTGATCCTGAATTCCATGGTGCTGGACCGCCGGGGAATCGACATTCTTTTCCCGCCCGTGAAAACGGTCGAGGAAATCCGCGCTGGGATGCGGAAAGGGGAGGCGATGCTCGTGTTTTTCGCATCCCGCCAGCAGCTTTACGTTTTTTTGATGAACCAGGAACGCCTGGAATCATGGGTCATCCGGGACGCTGGCGGCACGTCGCGCACGGCGGCGAAAACGCAGAACACGCTGACTTCTTTGCAGACGAATCTCGCCGGGATGCTGCGGGAAATCGGCATGAGCAGCCCCACGACCACGATGAAGTCCGCAAAATTAAAGGACACGAAATGGCAGGAGCTTTCGCAACGGGTGATGAGCGATTTAACGAAAAACTCGCCGGCGGATTTTTCCCGCTCCGATTTCACCACGTTGATCCTCGTGCCGGATCATTTCATCTGGTATCTGCCTTTCGAAATGCTTCACATCCAGACGCCGCAGGGAACCCGGCCGGCGATTTCGCGGTTTAACGTGCGGTACGCGCCCATGGCGTCTCTGGGCGTGCCGTGGAAGCGGCGGAATGTGGAATCTTCGCCGTACACGGCTCTGGTGATGGGAAAAACGGAATCGCCCACGGAGGAAACGCTCGAAAAATTCATAAAATCCGCCGGAAAAACGGTGGAATTTAACACGAAAGACCTCGGCGGCCTGAGCCTGAAGTCGCCGGTGGCGGTCTCTTCCATTTACGGGAAGTGTTTCGATAAAATCGCGGTTTTTGATGACATCCGGAATAACGTCGCGCAGCCGTACACGGTGGCGCCCATGTCCCTGGACGCGGGGCGTCCGGGGGCGGCGCTGGCGGACTGGAGTTCGCTGCCGTATGGCGGTCCGCGGGTGATGATGATGATGGGATTTCACACGCAGGCGGAGAGTTACGGAAAGCCCGTCCGCGCGACCAGCGCGAAGAAGCCCGCCGCGCCGCAGGCCGTGCCCGGGCAGGAACTGTTTTTCACGAGCATGGGGTTTCTGGTGAACGGGTGTGACACCGTGGTGCTTTCGCGCTGGCGGATGAACGGTGACGCAGCGTACCTCCTGGCCGAGGATTTTCTTGCGGAAATTTCGCAGAAAGGGGACGCGGCGGAAGCGTGGCGCCATGCGGTGCTGAAGCTGGCCGGGACGAAAATTTCGCTGAAGGCGGAGTCGCGTGTCAGCGCCGCCGCGGAGGATGATGCGTCTGTGGCGGGAACGTATCCGGCTTTCTGGGCCGGGTATGTGGTGGTGGACACGGGCCTGAGCCTGACGGACGCGCCGCAAATTGTGGTGCCGCCGCGTCAGCCTCCGCAGCCAGGGGGTGCGGCGCCGGTCAGAACGCCCCCGGTGCTTGCGCCGCCAGATGCGGATGCGGATGATGCGCCGGATGAGGATGATGCAGCGGCGGCTGATGAAGACGCGGATGAGGCCGAAGAAACTCCGCCCGCGGTGATGAAGAAAACGCCGACCCGCCCGCCGGTGCTGGAAATGCCGGATGATTGATGCAGAATGATACCCGTTTACCAGGAGGACACCATGAATATTTATTGCTCACTCACCAGCATTGTGTGTTTATTATTCGCTTCGATCATCTCGGCGCAGGAGCCAGCGTCTGAGGATGCATCGGAGTCCATTCCACCGGAGGTGGCCAAGCAGCTTTTTATTTCCAAAGATGGAACTTTCGTCCGCGCACATTCCTCCATTAAGGATGATGATCTTAAGTACATAAAAACATTGCCGCAATTGCAATACCAGGGTCTCAGTGCGAGCAATAAAACCACGGGCGCCGGGCTTGCACATCTTGCGGATTTGACTCAACTGGTTGAGTTACGTCTCGGTGGAGACGGACTCACGAATGCAGGCTTGGCGCACCTTGCGAAACTGAAGCAGTTGCGGATATTGGAACTCGATGTTTCGAAAAGACCCAAAACTCGGACTGGCAGCAAAATCACGAATGCGGGCCTGGCGCATCTCGCTGGGTTGACGGCGTTGCAGGAATTGCTGCTATATGGATATGGTAATGAAAACATCACGGATGCGGGAGTGGCGCACCTTGCGAAGTTGCCTCAATTGCGGAAATTGGTTCTCTTTTCATGCGAAATTACCGATAAGGGGCTTTCGTATCTCGTGGGATTGAAGCACTTGGAGTCGCTCCATGTTTTCACTTGCCCTGAAATCACGGATAAAGGGTTGTCGTATCTCGCGAAAATGACACAGTTGCGGGAACTGAAATTCATAGATGCTCCGCAAATCACGGATGCCGGGGTGGCGCATCTCGCCGGGCTGACACGGTTGCGGGGATTGGAACTTTTTGCTTGCGGTATCACCGACGCCGGGCTGGTTCACCTCGCGGGGATGACGCAATTGCAGCGTTTGGACATCCGTGATTGCGAAATCACGGATGACGGGCTGGCGCACCTCGCAAAGCTGTCCGAGTTGCAGGAATTGCAGCTTCGGAACGAGAACCTCACCGGCGCCGGCTTTGTGCATCTGGTTGGGCTGGCGAAGCTGGAAACACTGAACATCAGTAGTTGCGAAGGAATCACCGACGCTGGGATCGCAAACCTTGAGAAAATGAAGCAGTTGAAAAAAATCGAACTTTATTGGTGTTCCCAAATTACGAAATCCGGCATTCAAAAACTTCAGGAAGCGTTGCCCGAATGCGAAATCGTAAGTGAGTTTCCATACCCGATACTTGGTCATGGGGGGTGAATACTATAAAAGATAAAATTGGGGAGGTAGTTTAGTGGCGGCGTCAGATTTCACGCACCCACTGCGGGGGATTTTCGCATGACCGCAGTTCCGTGGCGGCTTTTTGAACCTCCGCATTCCGCCGCGCGGCCCGGTAAAGGCTGCCGGTGCTTTCTGGAAGTTTTTTCTCCGCACACGCGGTTTCCGTGGCGCAAAAGACGAGAATTTTGCCGCCCCGCCGCGCGAATCGCAGCAGAAACGCCGCGGCTTCCGGCGTCAGTGCGGTCACGTCTTCATGCAGAATCAGCGTGTGGTATTCCGCCGGGCCCACGCCGAGAATGGTGGTTGCGTACGTTTTTTCACCCACCTCAAAAATCCGCGTCACCGTCCCCTCCGCCAGCATCTGGGGCGGGATGAAATCGCACGGCGCGCCATTTTCACGCAGCGTTTTATAAACGTGCGTGTCACGCTCCGCCACCACTGCCAGGCAGAGATCGGAGCGTCTCTCGTCCGGTGTCCCTGTCTCCGACGAAAATTCCGTCCACTGCACACTCCGCCCGTCCGTGGAAAGCTGGAACACGCCCAGCCTGCCTTCCACCCGCGCGATACTCCGGGCATACGGCAGCGCATCCGCCGCCAGCGCGCACATCTCATTCGCGTGCCTTGCCGCTTCCATCTCCGCCATGCGATTTATGGCCGCACCGGGGGAATTTCCGGCATTCCCCGGCATGAAACAGAACTGGAGCCGCACCTCCCGCGACTGGCACCAGGCTCCCAGCGGCGCGAGAATTTTCTCGCCGTAAAGCTCGGCCAGGAGGCGGTTTACGTCATTTCGCACGCACGCCAGCACTTCCGGCGGAACGTCCCCGGCCACGTTCTGGGATGCTTCATCCGCCACTTTCTCTGAAGCGAAAAGCACCGGCAAAAACGGCTCCAGCGGATACCCGAAACGCAGCGAAAACTGATCCGCGTGCGTGGACGTCCAGAGCGTTTCCCATGTTTTTTTCAGCGTTTTTGCAGATTCGGCGTCCGTGGCATCCCACGCCAGTTGCGGCACACTGCCCACCGCCACGGCCAGCTCCGCTGGCGCGTTTACCCGAAAATCCTCCGCCGAAAAGGCCGTTTTCAGAAACTCGGTTACGGTATCCGGGTCATGCGTGTCCCAGACGGTGAAGTCCAGCGTGATCCGGGAGACGCATTCACCGGACGCCACGTTTCCCTGAACGCACTGCCATAACTCGGCGATTTTTTCGGCGGTTTTTAATTCCGCATTTACCGCGGCTGCTTTTTCAGATTTCCACTGTGGCACGAAAACCCGCACGCCATGAAACCCCTGCGTTTTCAGGGCGGTCAGGTGCGCAAAATCTAAATCCGCCAGCGGACGCCGCCAGCAGAATTCCGCAGAGCACGGCGCCCGGTCTTCCTCGCTCAAAACGTTTTCGTCTGCGTGAAGTAAAAAGAGATTTCCTCCGCCCGCAAAAAAAATTCCGCAGGCAAGAAACGCCGCCGCCAAAAATAATCGCCGTGAAAAATTCATTTCAGTTCGTAAAGCTCCAGTTCCCAGATGCGCACCGGAATGCCGGGCTGATTAAAGAATGCACGCATTTTGTCCGTGGTGACGGGCGGAAATTGCAGGCCGAAATCCACTTTCGTGTTCTCCGTTACCGCCGCGCCGGGGATGTCCGCCCAGCGCGTGCCGTCCCATTTTTGCAGCACGAGATTATCCACCTGGCCGTGCGGCGCATTCTCGCCCGCCTGTCCGGTCAGCACGCGCACGGCGTTAAACGTCACCGGCACGTCCCACGTAAACTCCACCCACGTCTCCTCGCGCTCTGCTTCCTGTCCCTCCAACGAAACCCACCGGGATGCGTTACTGCGGGTGTCCGCCACGCCGTCATGAATATTCTTCACCGGGTACAGCCCGCTGGAATGCTCATTCGACGCGCGCACTTTCGCCGCCAGTGCCACATTCTTCCCGGCATCCGTCAGCCACGCGGGAGTCGCCACGTTTTCACTTGACGCCGGCGGCGGCGCCACGCCTTTTTTCATCAGCGCGATCAGTTCCGGCAAGTATTTTGCATAAATGTCCCGGGGCAGGGCGGCATGCTCCTTACACAGACTCGCCGCCATTCCCACCACTTCCCCCATCATGCCGTGCGTTCGCATCACGCGGGTGGTGCCCAGCGCCACGTGCGTCACGCTGATGTTTCGCCCCGCCATGAAAAGATTCTCCACGTTCCGCGAGTAAAGGGTGCGGTACGGAATGGCGTAATGCGGCGGCTTCTGGAACGGAATAAAAATCGTGCGGAACTCGTCCCCCGGAAAGTGTTTCGTATTTTCCGTCGCCGGGTAATGCAGGTCGATCGCCCACGTGCACGGCACACACGCGTCCGGCCACGGGCGGTCCTCGACGATATCCTTCCCCGTCAGCACCACATCCCCCATCAGCCGCCGCGACTCACGCTTCCCGGCAATAAACGCCATCCAGCCGAACTCGCGATTTTTCGTCTTCTCGGCCCACTCGCCCCCCGCGTGATTCTTCATGTAATCCCAGTGGCCGAAAGCGGCACGTAGGCCGTTATCACGGATGCGCTCGAAATCCAGAATCTGATCATACGTCAGGCCCGTCTCCCAGTCCCAGTCGCCGCGGAGCATGGGCCGGATGCTTTCCGGCGAGAAACGGTGCGCCCACGGACACTCCGGAAACGCCGTCTCATGCCCGGCTTCCACCGTGTACCACTGAATGGACGCGCCCATGGTCATCTTATCCGGATTCTCCGGCGCGTACGGCTCATCAAATTCCGATTTCGCCTCCGTGCCCTGCCGCCAGTCGGCGCCTGCGAGGAATCCGACCACCGCGTCACCCGTGCAGTCCGCGAACAGAGTGCCCGCGAAACGGAGTTCTTTCCCGGTTTCGATGTGCTTTCCGATCACCGCCGTGATGCGTTTTTCCACGGACTGGCCGTCCACGCTTTTCGCGCCGGGCGCCGTTTCCACCGCCATGACGCGCGTGGACAGGAACAAATCCAGTCGCGGCTCCGCCTGACAGAGTTCCAGCCGGAGGCCATCTTTATAATGGGCCGCCTCACGCGCGTTTCCGCCGCCGTGCGGGCCCATGAGATTCGTGAGATTCCCCACATTCGGGTACGGCGGGAGATTCGTGCCGCCATTCAGGTGCACCCGGACCTCCGCGGAGCCGTTCCCGCCGAGCACCGGGCGGTCTTGAATCAGGGCCACTTCCAGACCCAGCCGCGCGGCGGAGATAGCCGTGCACACGCCCGCGATTCCGCCGCCCACCACCACCAGATCATACGGCTTTTCCCGCACATCCGGCGTTTTTTCCGGAAGCCCCAGCGCCTCGCGCCGCAGCGGCGCAAGCGCTTCCGGGTCATCCGGCAGCGGACATTTTTCGTCCTGCGTGAAACACAACGCATCCACCCGCCCGTCAAAACCCGTCACGTCATGGAGTTTTACCGTGAGATCCGCACCATCTTCCAGCGCCATGACGGTTCCCACAAAATGCCAGCCCCAGCCGGCACCGCGAACGCCCAGTGCGGGCAACACGCTGCTGAGATGAATGATTTTGGCGGGGACGTCTTCCGATTTCCGGGCCTCCGAGACCAGCACGTAAAACTTCCCCGGTGACCAATTTTTCTCGATTTCCGCATCCGAAAGTCCCGCCGGAATCCATGGTGACGCCCAGTTTCGCGTGCGGGCGAAAATGCGGTAATCCCCCTTTTCCGCCAGCTTTACCGTGGTTTTCGCGTCCGCCACCGGCTTTCCCATTCCGTGTGCCAGCAGGATGCAGGAGCCGGCCTGGCCCGGCGCGGTGAGATCCATGAACTGCTGATCCACTGTCCAGCCGCCCTTCTCCGCGAAACTCTCCGCCTCCACGAGAATCGTGTTTTTATAAGCTTTCAGCCGTCCACCGCCCGTCGCATCCGCCGCGCGAGCCGGGGAGAAAACGGCCAGTACCGCGAGAAAAAAAACACAGGAAACCAGTGGCCCGCATAAAAAAATAGGGTGTTTCATCATTCTCCTCTTTTTCGAAAGTCGTGGAACTCGCAATTACCGCCCTCGGAAACGTGCATTTCATGCATTATTTATACCATTATAATGAAGAGGACGCGGCATGACCAGCCGCAAAACGCGCCCCTTTCAAAAAATGAGGAAAAATGTCCCGCCCGGACACGGCCATTCTTCCCGAAAAAGCGGCGATGAAGTATAATTGGCATGGACTGATTTTTTGATGAGCCACTTTCCCCCTTTTTCGTATGCCGTCACCGCCCGCACTTCACCAGCTTCCCGGGAAAACATACCTCGGAATTCGGAACGCAATTTGTCACGGCATCCGCCGCGTGACTCGCCTTCTTCTTCCCGAGACGTGCCAGTTTTGTCATGCCCGCCTGGAGAGGGAAAATACGGATTTTGACGGGACATACCGCTTTACGGATGAGGCGGAATACCCTGAAAATGCGGCGAATTTTGAGGTGATGGACCCGGAGTACGCCGAGTATGAGGACATTTTTCCGAAAAATGCGCAGCTCTGCGGGGAATGTATGAAAAAAATGCGGCCCACCAGAACGCCACGCTGCCCTTTTTGCTGCGTAAAAATGGACGCGGCCCACTGCTGTCCGGGGGAAGACTGGCCGCTGGACAGCGCGCATGAAGGGTATGATCGCGTAGTTCCACTGGGCGATTATCGGGCAGAATTGCGCGATGCGGTTTTGCGTATGAAACATCCTCGCGGTGAGGGGCTGGCCCGGAGTATGGGGCAGATATATAGTTTTTACCGCCGCCGGGAACTCGGCACGCAGCGGCTGGATTTCGTGGTGCCGGTCCCGATGCACTGGTTCATGAAAACGGTACGGCGAGTGAACAGCCCGGAAATTCTCGCGGACATGCTTGCCGGCTCACTTGAACTGCCGGTTTTTCGTGGACTGCTGCGCTGTAATCGCCTCACGCAGCTTCAGCGCTCGCTGCGGACGGAAGAGCGGCGGCGGAATGTGGCCGGGTGCTTTTCGGTGAAATTTCCTTTTCCGGATAATTTTCTCGTTTCGGCGGACACCCCGGGAAAGGCGGATTTTCGCCGGATTTTTCAGGGGCGCCGCGTCCTGCTGGTGGATGATGTTTTGACCACCGGCGCAACGTGCGCAGAAATCAGTCGCGTGCTGAAAACGGAACTTGGCGTTTCGTATGTGGCCGTCGCTGTGCTCGCCAAGGCGCGCGGCGGGACGCCTGACGGGCGGAATCACCGCCAGGATCGGGAAAATCGCATGCGGGATGCGTACATGCCGGATGATTCTGAGGACGATTTTTGATTTTAGTTAAAAGTTCAGATATAAAACCTCAAAAAATGTCAAAAAAACACGCGAAAATTTTGTTTGGAACCTCCTATAATCCCCATTTTAACCTCGCGGTGGAGGAAACGCTGCTGGATGAGGTGCGGGACGGGGAAATTCTTCTGTATCTTTGGCAAAATGAGCATACGGTGGTGATTGGGCGAAATCAGAACGCGCATACGGAGTGTCATCTCGCGGCACTGGAGCGGGATGGCGGCACGCTGGCCCGGCGGCAGAGCGGCGGCGGGGCGGTTTATCATGATCTGGGGAATCTGAATTTCACTTTTGTTGCCCCAAAATCCGTATATGACCTGGCCCGCCAGCAGGGGGTGATTTTGGAAATGGCGAAAAAACTCGGCCTGGATGCCGAAATCTCTGGGCGGAACGACCTTACGATTTCCGGGCGTAAATTTTCCGGAAACGCATTCCTTTACCGCCAGCACGCCTCGATGCACCACGGGACGGTGCTGGTGCATACGGCCGCCGAAAAAATCGCAAAATATTTAAATCCGCCTCAGATAAAACTTGCGGGCAAGGGGCTGCCATCCGTCCGCTCGCGGGTGGTGAATCTGGTGGAAATTTCGCCCCAAATCACGGTGGAAATGGTAAAACACGCATTTTGCGAAAGCTTCACGGAGGTTTACGCAGATTTTTGCCAGGATCACGGCCCTGAAATGCTCGCCATTTCCCAGCTTCCTCAGGAGAAAATTGCCGTACTGACGGCGAGGAACGGTGGTAGGGAGTACAATCTGGGTGATAACGTCCAGTATGCGGCGAGTTTTACTGCCGCGTTTCCATGGGGCGTGGCGGACGTGCGTGCGGAAATCACAGACGGCGTCATTATGAAAATTCGGATTTACACTGACTCACTGGATCCAGAAATGGTCTTGCGTCTGGAGGGGGAACTAATGGGATTATCGCTTTCCGCAACGCCTTGGCCGGGCGGTCCGGCAGGGGATATTTTAGCGCGTTTTTCTTTCGGCGAGTAATTCTCGTGCTATTCCCTCCTAAATGCATGGCCAGTCTTATACAAAATGTTAATTTGCGATAAATAACGAGATTTCGTCAGTTTCGGATTTTCTGTGGGTCGAGCAGGGGCTGTGTATTATTAAGGATCTCCCGTCGCGCGAAAAACTTTCATAGAAAGGTGAATCGGTTGGCCGATAAAGTTAACGCGTGAAATAGGCAAACTGAATAAAGTTGTTTCGCCGAGTGCTCCAATCGTGAGGGGGGCGTGCGAAATGGTGAAGACATAAAGCCTTTAAGAGGGGGAGTTGAAATGAGTACTGCATTAGCGTTCGACCCGATACTGAGTCTTGTGGTGCAAACGCTGTCAGAAGTGGAAGGCCGTACGGTCGATTATCGCTCACTGTCCATGGCGGCAATCGTTCGCAACGGTTATTATGTAGGTTTATCCTACCGCTCGGAAAACACATTGGTGGTTTGGCGTTCCGGGGCCGATTCGGTGGAATTTTATAATCGAAACAGCGGCGACCTGATTCGCTCCGTGCGTACCGACATCCCGGCGGTGGCGGCGACCGATACCAGCACGGCTTCCACTGCAGCGGTGGGAGTGGCCTGACGCCTGTCTGGCGGGGGCAGCACGCTTTAGAAAAATGGATCAAGCACTGAGAACGTGAATTTTCAGTGCTTTTTTCGTCGATTTCGCTCTTGAATTTTCGGTGTATCTATCATAATCGGTGCTGCATACGCGATAAATCAAATGGAGAGGAAATCGTCACCAGTTTTTCAACTTTCTCCTTGACTTTTTTTGTTGTCGTGGGTAGAATGCATATGCTCGTGGGAGCTTGGGGGACTTGCCTTCCGTCGAAATACCTTTTTTCAAGGTTTGTTTTATGCCATTCGCTAAAACGCAGTTATTTCTGCGATTCACGCGTTTCTTCGTTTCCTGCCTTGCGATTGTTTTTCTTCTTTTGTGCTTTACGTCTTGCGATGCCCGTGCGGATGAAACCGGCTCAATCGGTCTCTCGGATTATACAATATATCCGTGGGACCCGATTTACATGGAAAGTTTTTATACGGGTGCGTTCGCGTACTCCGACCCCTCGTATCCATACAAGGGTGGGGTCATGATCCACAACCCCGGCCGGGTGGAGGGTCCTCCGCCGTTTGAGTGGAGCGAAGTGGGGGGATTTCATGCCATTTTTGTCAATGAGGGCGCGACGACCACCGATTGGTGTGCCACCTTCCTGGCATATATTTCCGATTTGAATTTGCCTTGGTTGCAGCAAGCCGGTTACTCGTCTTACACGGCGAATACCTATGAATTCTGGCTTCATCCGGGGTTCATGTGGCAGACGCAAACCCCCGGCGTCGTATCCTGGGATTTGCTGTTGTTCAATGAAATAAATCGAACGAATGTCCGGCTGGAGTATCTTTTTGCGGATGTTCACCGCCAGATGGGCACAGGTGGCGGCGACGACGGTGGTGATGATGGACCGGGAGCGGTGGTCACGCCGGAACCGGCCACGTGGTCAATGCTGCTACTGGGCGCGACGGGTGTCGTGTTCGTGCGCAGAAAAAAAAAGAATTAGCCATAAGAAACAGCAGCCGGGAATGAAGCGAAGCGGAATGACCGGATCGAAGCGCCGGTATTTTCCCCACTTCGATCCGGTCATTCCGCTTCGCTTCATTCCCGGTTGTTGTTTCTTGTCCGACACGAACCCCAAAAAGCGTTATCTTGCGTCGCGCAGGCTCTGCATGTGCATGAGGCCCAGGCCGGTGATTTTGCGTCCGCGCGGGGTGCGGATGATCAGCTCCGAGCGGAGCAGGAAGGGCTCGACTTCGTCCTCAAGCGTGTCCACGGCCAGGTTCATCGTATGGGCCACGGCTTCCACGCCCGCGGGCCCGCCGTCGAAGACCCGCAGAAGCACTTCCAGATACTTTCGGTCTTGTCGGTCCAGCCCCAGGACGTCGATTTCCTGCATGCGCATCGCGCGGCACGCGATTTCCAGCGTAGCCTCGCCGCCAGCCCGGCTGACGGAATAGTCCCGCACCCAGCGCAAGCGGTTATTCGCGATTCTCGGCGTCCCCCGGCTGCGGCGCGCGATCTCCAGGGCCGCGTCGTCGTCCAGGGCCAGGTGCAGCTTTTCCGCGTTCCGCATGAGAATGATCTGCAGGTCTTCGATGGGGTAAAAATCGAGATGTTCCCGCATCTGGAAACGGTCTCGCAGCGGGGCGGACAAGAGGCCCGCGCGGGTCGTGGCCCCGATGACCGTGAACGGCTTGAGTTGCATGTTCAGCGTCCGCGCGTTGACGCCTTCGCCGATCGTCAGGTCGATCCGGAAATCTTCCATCGCCGGGTAGAGAAATTCCTCCACGGCTTTCTGCATCCGGTGAATCTCGTCGATAAACAGCACCGACCGCGGCTCGGCATTCGTTAAATACGGGATCAGATCTTTCGGCGCCTTGAGCGTCGCGCCGCTGGCGATCTGGCAACTGACGCCCAGCTCGCGTGGGATGCACGTGGCGAAGGTCGTTTTGCCCAAGCCCGGCGGGCCGTCGAAAAGAATGTGCCCCAGCGGCTCTTTCCGCTTCTGCGTCGCGTCGACGGCGATCAGAATCCGCTCGTAAACGTCCCGCTGCCCGACCATGTCGTTAATACGCGTCGGCCGCAGCCCCCCGTCATCTTCGTCCCGGCCGTCGAGATCCTGCCCTCGATCCGCCGCGGGAATGCTCAGCCGCATGGCCAAATCGTCGGTGTCGTCCTGCCGGGGCAGGGTGAAATCGTCGTCGTCGTTCTGTAAAATCGTTTGTCGCGGCATCATCGCCCCCTGATTTTGTGAAAAAAACGTAAAAACACCCCATTATCATAGCGGAAAAGGCAGTTTTCGTCAAGCCGCAAAAACAGCAGCCGGCAGCGGAGCGGAACGTAGGGACTCGCGGAGACCGGATAGAAATCGCCGGGGTTTTCTCCACTTCGATCCGGTCTCTGCGCTAACGCTCTGCTCCCGGCTGCTGTTCTTGTGGCCGTACCTCTCTGAATTTTCTCACGTACGGAAAATCTGCCGACAGTGAACACCGCCTCCCCGCTCCCCGTACTAATCATTACGTGTGAATATCCCTTAAAATCGAAAAACAATGATTTTTCGGCGCGTAATTCGTTGCCATTTATGCGAATTTTTCGTAGAATAATTTGCCGTTTGACATATAATAATAGTATGGAGATTATGTACCCTGAGCAGCCGCGTTTTTCCCTGATCCGCAACGTTTTTGTTGCTGGGCGGGCGGCGCTATGCGTGAAGTGGGCGATGGGGGTGATTCTGGCCGTGTTGCTGGTGGCGTTTCCCGCGGATGTGTCGGCTGCCTGGCCCGACGACACGTCATATGCGCATTGGCCCTTCGAAACGACCGTCGATGGAAACGTGTGGATCGCACCAGGGGGATATGTCATTGTGCAAGGGATCGCGGTCGGCTCGTGGAACCACTATAGCGACAGCGCCAGCATGGAGATTTTCTCCGGTAGTGGGATGCAGAGCGCATCCACCTGGATCGGCTACGACTCTTCGATGGTGGGGAGAATTTCGGTCTCCGGCCCCGGCTCGTGGTTTACCGCCAGCATCGAGACATTCGATCTTTTCCCGGGCACAAAGACAACGCCGGGGCTGGGGGTTTACGTCGGCGCTGGGGGGAAGGGCCAGTTGGACATCCTGGACGGCGCCACCATGGGTACTGTCCGTTCGTCAAGCCCCGCTTATACGATCTCGATGCCCGTCAATCTCGGCACGCTGGCCACGGGCGTCGGCGTGATGAATGTCTCCGGCGTGGCATCCACCGGCCAGCGAACCTCGGCCCTGGCATACACGCTGATCGTCGGCGACGCCGGCCGCGGCACACTGAACGTCAACGACGGCGCCCTGCTGAAATCCACCGCGACGGCCACCATCGGCAACAAGGCCACCGGCGTCGGCACGGCGACCATCACCGGCACCGGCACGCTGTGGAAAACGCAGAGCCTGAATGTCGGCGGGGGCGGATTCGGCCTGCTGAACATCCACGACAGCGCCGGCGTCCAGTCGGATGGGGCCAGCACCGTCGGCACGACCGCCAGCGGCAGTGGCTACGTGGATGTTTACGGCAAGGGTTCCTTCTGGGCGATCAACCAGTCGCTGACCGTCGGAAGTGCCGGCACGGGGCGGGTCTTTATACACGAAGACGCCGAGCTTTCCGGCAGCGGCACGGTGATCGTCGGCGGCGCGGCGGGAAGTCGGGGCTGGCTGGATGTGGAAAACGCCCGCATCACCGCCCACAACATGGAGGGTAGCGCCGCCCAGACCGGCAAGTTCAACATTCTCGGCTCCGGCAGCACGATTTCCCTCACCGGCGACTACAATCGCGGCCAAAATTTGGGCACGTACTTTTACGTCGACTCGACCGTCGAGGGCACGACCGCGATCCACGTCCAGGGCGATGTCGACCTCACCGGCACCACCTACTTCGCGGCGTACGGCATGGCCGTCCAGGATCCGAACCGGCGTTTCGATCTTTACCAGGCCGGCGGCAGCATTACCGGCGAACTCACGGCGCCGGAAATGAAAGTCGTCTCGGCTCCCGGTGACAAAACAGTTACCGTCGCGTTCGACGACAGCGCCTACCCCGTCTGGGACATCAGCACGCAGCCCTATTTCTTTCCGGATGCCGACCGCGAGTACATGGGCTGGGTCAAGGTGACCGGCGAGCCGATCAACGCCAATATTCACGCGTAT
Organism: Thermoguttaceae bacterium; assembly: GCA_031553595.1. Classification (GTDB taxonomy): domain Bacteria; phylum Planctomycetota; class Planctomycetia; order Pirellulales; family Thermoguttaceae; genus RGIG3701. The sequence goes on from JAVBLI010000025.1 coordinate 77,813, forward strand.
TTTACCTATAACGGCAATCGCCTGAAAGAAAGCGTCTACGAGGCGTTCGTCGCGTATATCAATCACGGCCTTTCCGCCTCGGGATACGCCGCGGAGGTTTTCGGCCGTTCCGATAACGGCGTGGATTTCACGATTCCCGTCGACCTCTTCGCCGACGCCTCTTTCCAAATGCTCGGCTGGGGTCTGGATTACTTCAACGACCTGCACGGCTCGAACATCTCGCTGCAATATCTTTACCATGCGCCCGAGCCCGCGACGTGGATACTGCTGCTTTTGGGCGGTGCCGCGGTGGCGGTTTTGCGTAAGACACGCAACGACCGGATCGAAGGTGAGAAAACTCGCTGATTACAGAGCCGCAATCGTAAGATTGCGGAAAAGACTCAACTTCTGTGAAAAATATCTGATTTTGCGGCATCTCTCCCGCAATCTTACGATTGCGGCTCTGCGTGGTACCGTCCTCGCGGTGTTTCCATTGATTCTGAATCTACTCTAATATCTGCCCTGACATGAAAACAGTTCGGAATTTTTTTATTTGTCACGATGGAAGAATGTTGAATAAAATCGCTCGCAAATCGATACTGTTTGATAGATAGCCTTTCAATGTGAAATCTATTGATATTTGCACTTGCGTAATATATCGTACAAAGCGTGCTCGTCTTTTTTTTGAGAAAATGTTGAAAGAATAAAATCGGGCCTTGATTCTTTTGATATCGTGATGTACAATTGAGTGGAATTGGTAGAATAAGTGGTTTTTTAATGATATCGGTATCTCTGCAAGGTGATGATCACCAATCTATTAAAGGAAGTAAAATGAAACAACTTTCGAGTTTGCATAAAATTCAACTCACGCCCGGGAAGGCAATTTTCAGCGCAGCGGTGTTTTTTTCTGTTTTCCTCTTTTCATCTGACGTCTCTGCCGCGACGATCGAATGGATCGGCAATCCAGACTCTTTAGGTAGTAGTTGGACGAATACCGCCAACTGGTCTACGGGCACGGTCCCCACCAGTGCCGATACGGTGAATATTACGCCCGCACCCACCCCCACGTATGAAATGCTGGTTCTGGTTTGGGACGGCGTCAACGCAGCTGCCAATCAACTTAATTTGAATGGTAGTCTAGCGCGCGAGACGACCATTGACTTGAAACACGGCAGTAGTTTGACCGTGGACACCTTAAATATAGGAAAAACCGGTTATGGTCGACTGCAAGTGTTTGGTAGTACAGCTGAAACTCCGCTCGGTGCTTCGTCCCTGGTAACGACCGGTGAGACCCAACTCGGCTGGACGTCGGGGCTTGGTCAGGTGCAGGTTTATTCCGATAGTACGTGGAATGCTACAGGAAAAGTGTCGCTTGGGATGCAGAACGGTGGTTTGGGGGCCATTGGCCTTTACGGTGATGCAGTGGGTACGTTTGCCAACGACGTCATTTTGGGGGCCGTCGACTATGGCACAGGTTATGCCGCTATCATTGACAGCAGTAAAATGACCGTCCAAGGGAACTTTATCATCGGCGGAGCGAAAAGTGCTTCCGATACGCAGAGTCGCATGACCCTCAGGAATACCGCCACCCTCAATACGCAGGGCAGGACGGTGCTCGCCAGGGACGCCGGCAGTGTGGGCTCGATGCTGTTATATAATAATTCCAAGTGGAACGCGACGACGCAGGTGGTCGTCGGTGCGGGCGGGACCGGCGATGTGGTTCTCTATAACAGTGCCGTTGCGACCATTTCGAAAGATATGACGCTCGGTCAATCCGCAGGCAGCATCGGTGCGTTCGGGACGTACAACACATCCCGATTGAACACGCTGGACTTGGTCGTCGGCGACGCCGGGCAGGGGATCACCCGCTTCGACGGCGAAAGTATTGTCAACACGACGGGTTCGGTCGTCGTAGGAAAAACGGCTGCCTCCAACCATAGCAATTTATCCGTTCTTAGCACTGCGTATTGGTATGTCTCGTCGACGTTTACCCTTGGTGAAAAAGGGACCAACGCTACGCTGTATATCGCGAACCAGGGCGAGTTGGAGACGGTAGGCCAGGCATGGATTGCGAAAGATGCCGGCAGCAGCGCTACGGCAAACGTTGGAGCAACGACGAACAGTCTCCTTGCCAAATGGACTGCGTCGAGCATCGAGGTCGGCGTCAACGGCGATGGCCGGTTGAATATTTACAATAAGGGTACGGTGACGACGTCGGCGGTCAGTGCGGTGGGTACGGGGGCTGGCGGGCGTGGGTATGTGGATATTCGGGGTACGGGTTCGAAGTGGAACGCCTCGGCGGACGTGAATATCGGAACGGGTGGCCGGGGGCGTGTGGTTGTGCGCGATGCCGGAACGATGGACACGAACACCTTTACGATCACGCTTGGCGGCGCGTCGAGCTGGGCGACGAACCGCGGCTGGCTGGATGTGGAGGCGGCGACGCTGCACGCGTACACCATTGCCGGCACGGGGACGAAGACGGGGAAATTCAATGTTTTGGGCCATGGCAGCACGATCAATCTCGATAACGGCTACAACGCCGGCGGCAACGTGGGCACGTATTTTTACGTCGATTCGTCGACGGCGGGCACCTCAATCGTGAACGTCGGCACCAAGGAGGGCACCCAGCTCAACCTCGGCGGCACGTCCTACGTCTCCGCCTACGGCATGGCGATGCAGCGGACCAACGCGACGTTCGACATCTACAACGCCACCAGTTCCACCTACACCGGCACGTTCACGGCCCCGCAAGTCAAGGTGAAGTCCGGCGGCCAGTCGGGCACCAGCGGCGTGATGACGGTCGAGTTCGATTTCGACGGCGCGAACAAAGTTCCGACGTGGAATCTCGACCAGGGGCGGGTTTATTATGTCGACCCGGAGCGGATTTACATGGGCTGGCTGAAGCTGGAGGGCACGCTGACGGACGACCCGCTTCGCGCGTACTTCACGTATAACGACGTGGCGGTTTCGGACAGCGTTTACCTTGCGTTCGTGGATTATCTCAACAACGGCCTGGCGGATGCGGGATTAGGCGTAACGCTCTACCAGCGCGACAGCAAAGGGGTGGAATTCAATCTCATCGGCAGCCTGCTGGCCGATTCTTCGCTTTCGGTGCTTGGCTGGGGCCTTGACCATTTCAACGACCTGCACGACGTGAACATTTCGCTGCAGTATCTTTCGAACGTTCCGGAACCGGCGACATGGGTGATGCTGCTTTTGGGGGCCGCCGGG
>JAVBLI010000039.1:0-23940 GCA_031553595.1 Thermoguttaceae bacterium
AACCCTCGCGTTTTTCTTCCCATTTCACCACCGAAACCATTCCCATCGAGTCAACCTCTCCTGCCTCCCCCTCTCTTTCTTTTTTCTCCTCACGCTGCACTTCTGCCGGCCACACGCTGCACTTCTCAAACGCCGTGTACAATTGGCGACACTTGTGAAATACAAAAATGGAACGTTTCAAATTCAATTCCGCGACCTGGAAAAAAAGACCCGATCGATTAGTTTGGGGAAAAAATACTCCGAGGCATTTGCAGAAGACTTGCTTCGAATTGTCGAAAAGCTGATTTCCTATCGTGAGAACGGAATCGACGTCCCCGATAAAAAAACGCAGGTCTGGATCGAGTCGGCTTCACCAGCGATTCAGGAAAAATTGACGAAGGTCGATTTGATCAAACTTTACCAGCCACCGGAAGTTCATATGGCAGGGGAATTGTGGGAGAAGATTTTCTACATCAAGGAAGAGGTGGAGAAGTTCTCGGAGAGCACGATAAATAATTATCGGGTGGCCTCCATGCGTTTTTTTTCGTACTTCGATAAAGAGACCGACCTGACTGATTTCACGAGAGAAAAGATAGAGCTTTGGCGGCTTGAGCTGCTGAAGGTCTACGCGGAGGCGACGGTGACGTGTACGATGAAGCGGGCGAAGACCGCGTTCAACTGGGCGGTAAAACTCGACTGGCTTTCCGAAAACCCGTTGAGGGGCGTGAAGGCGGGGACGTTCATCAATCGCTCCAAGGATTACCGCGTGACGGTTGACGAATACCGCAAGCTGCTGGCAGCATGCCCATGCCTGGAATGGAAGGCGATTATCGCCCTGACACGCATCGGCGGGCTACGGGCACCCAGCGAAGTGTTACGTCTCCGCTGGGAGGATGTTCACTGAGACAAAAAACGCTTCCGCGTCACGAGTCTGAAAACGGCTCGCCACGGCAAGGCAGAGCGTTACGTGCCACTGTTCCCGGAACTGCGGACGGTTTTGGAAGAACTGTTCGCGGAATCAGAGGGCGAGGAATTCGTCATCAACCTTTACCGTGACCCCAAGACGAACATCGGCACGGCGTTCGCCCGGATCGCCAAGAAAGCCGGCCTCGGCAAAATTCCCCGGCCATTCGACAACATGCGTGCCACCCGAGCCAGCGAGGTCAGTCGGAAATACGGCCCAGCTATCGAAAGCCGTTGGCTTGGCCATTCCATCGAGACCGCGTTGAAACACTACGACCAGGATTTTGAGGAGGATTTCGACGTTGCCGCCGAAGAAACCCTGTAAAACCGCCCGTTTTACTGGACGATTCACGCCAAAGCCCGTATTTTCCGGGCTTATGTCAACAAAAATTACTGCGGATTTTACTGTGATCTCTCGTGTCCACACGCTATCACACCTCATCAGCAGTAAAACGTTAAGTGCCGTAAACCCTACGATTTACGGCACTTAACGTAAAAAACAAATCTTAAAGAATATCGAAATGTTTTTTATACTACCCTCGATTGGACTCGAACCAACGACCTACGGTTTAGGAAACCGTCGCTCTATCCACCTGAGCTACGAGAGCACACGTACGTCACGCCAAACACGCGCATGACGAAATTTTACCCTGTTTTCAATTTTCGTTAAGCCCCCCAGGATAAAATCACGGATTTGGTGCTGGCACAGAAAACCGGCGATATGCCGCGAAGTGTTTCCGGGTGGGTGTCCGAGACCGCAAAGAAAAGCCCGGAGCTTTATAAGCGGCTGGCATTGTCGAGCCGATGGCAGAAACGAACACGCTGGGGGAACTGATTCAGGCACACCTGGAAAGCCGGCGGGGTGTGAAGGCGTCCACACTGGAAACGTATGAGAAAATATGGTTCATCCGGCAGGTGCGTACCTCGTTCGGCGGAGGGGTTGAAAAAAAGGCGGACATATGCTTTGATAAAAGTTTTGAATCACCAAGATTTTATCGAGCAACAACATGTCCGCAGGCGTTTTATATACCCGAAACCGTTGAGTTTTCCATCTGTCCGCCGCTTACCCTTCTGGAAAGACGGCTCGCGGTTTGGCTGTGAGCGGAATTTTCAAGTGGCTTGAGTATTTCACACGTTGGGGCGGGGTGAATCCCGATCCGCGAACAAAAAATCATCGACGACTGCGTCGAGTTTCATCTCGAGTGTCCGAAAAAAAACCGCCAATATTTCGCAATTTTACGCTGACGGCTGTGCAGCATGATCGTCGTTATTTCTTCACGCGAAATCCCTGAAATCGTGCGTATTCCGGCAATTCGCCCACCAGGGGGCGGAGATATTCCAGGCACGCGTCGGTGACGTAAAGGCGGTCTTGGCAGATGAATGCGTCGGGCATGGGTTTTTCGCCGAGGGCCACTTCTTTCAGCGGGGCACTGGAAAGCGACCACGTGTACGGAGCGTTCGACTCGCGGACGATCGTTACCATGACGCCGCTTTTGCCTTCAACGGCCAGTTGCACCGCACGCTCGCCGCAGGCCCAAGCTTCCTGAATATCCGTCAGCACCGCGCGGTCGGCCGCACACATCTGCAGCGACTCCGTCACCTGGAATTCGCCCCGCCAGCCGAACTCCTGGCTGAGCATCCCGTGCAGCACCATCCCGGCACTGGTGCCGCCCATGGCGCCGAATTCTTTGTTGCCGAACTTGTCGCCCGTTTCGCTGGCACTGATCGCGCTGCCGTCGGCGTAACAGACGCCTTCGCCGCAGACGATGCTTACCCAGCCGTACTTGTCGTGTGTGGCTTTCACTTCCGCCAGGAAGCGGGCTTTATCGAACGGTCGTTCGGGCAGCAGAATGATATGCGGGGCGTCATCCTCATTTTTCTTGGCACACGCCGCCGCCGCCGGGAGCCAGCCCGCGGAACGCCCGACGGTCTGGAAGACCGTGAACTGATCCACGCGCTTCATGTCCCGCGCGAGCATGCCCGACTGGCGGATCGACATCGCGACGTACCGGGCCGCGGAGGCGAAGCCGGGCGTGTGGTCGGTGGCATGCAGATCGTTATCGACGGTTTTCGGAATGCCCACGCCGACCAGATCGTAACCCTGCGACTTGCAGTACGCCTCGACGCGGTGGATGGTGTCCATCGTGTCGTTGCCGCCGATGAGGAAATAGTAGCGGATGTTGAACTTCTTGAGCATCTCCAGCACCGGGGCGAAATCCGCGTCCTGCATCTTGTGCCGGCAACTGCCCAACGCACTGGACGGTGTGGTTTTCAGCGCCTCGACCGTCTCGGGCAACTCTTTCCCCAAGTCGATGACCAGCTCCTGCATGAATCCCTCAATGCCGTACTGCATGCCGTAAATGTTCTCGATGAACTGCGGATACTTCGCGCACGCCTGAATCACGCCGCACAGGCTGGCGTTAATGACGGACGTGGGGCCGCCGCTCTGACCGATAATCGCGTTTCCTTTAAGCATATTTTTCCTCAGACAAATTTCAAAAGACCTAACAGCATCGTCCACCCGGGAAGATTACCGCCAAACCGTTATTATACGGAAGAAAACACCGGGCGTCAAGAAGCGCGGCCGCCCTGCCCTCCTCCCACGGGAAATACCGGGAAATTCGTCTTGACCGGGACGACGAAAAATTTACAATGGAGGCTATATATATTAGAAGGCCGCTGGATGCCACCCCGCCACAGGAAAGGATTCCCCATGAAACGCATGATTTTCACCGTTTTTTTACTCGCCGCCGCGACTCCGCTGGCCGCCGGGTGTGCCGATTATGTTCATTACTTCTCCGCCGCCTCCACCCGTCCGCGGGGGTGTGATCTGGACGAATTCCGAGGCTCCATCCCCGACGCGAAAAAATCGGATGCCGACAGCGGCGACCCGGTCAGCCAGTTTCAACTCGGTGCGTACTGTGAGGACGGCATCAAAGGTTACGCGAAAGACAACGCCGCGGCACTGACGTGGTACCGCAAGTCCGCCGATCAGGGGTTCATCCCCGCGATGCTCCGCCTGGCGGCGTGGTATTTCGACGGCGACGGGCCGGTCAAGAAAGACGTGCCGCAAGCCGTGGTGTGGTACCGGAAGTGTGCCGAGGCGGGACATCCCGACGCGCAAATCCGTCTGGGCCAAATCTACACCATGGGCTGGGGCGATGCCATTCCCGTCGACCATGACGAGGCATATCAATGGTTCCGCAAAGCCGCCATGCACGGCAAGGGCGAGGCAATTCCCGCCCTCCGTTACGAGCGCATCCACAGGGAAACCCGCCCGAAAGCCGAGGCCGGCGACCCCGTCGCGCAATACTACCTCGCCATGCACCTGAAAAACGACACCTCCCGTTTCTGGCATTATGATTCCGGCGAGGCGCCAACCGTCGACGAGGACGGCACCACGCATTTTCGGGTCACTCCACGTCTGCTGACGGGCGATGTCCCCGAACCGGAATATCTTCCGTGGCTGCGGAAGTCCGCCGACCAGGGTTACCCTCCCGCGCAAGTGGCGATCGGGAAGACGGGTTTCGCGATTCTCCATGGCGCGGGTTTTTCGGACGCCGATATTTTCAAGTACCTCCAGCAAGCCGCCGACGTGGGTGACACTGAGGGGATGCTCTGGCTGGGGCTGTGTTATGCCCAGGGTAAGGGCGTGAAACGGGACGACGACCAAGCGTTCCAACTGCTGCTGGCGGCCGGCGAAAAAGGCTGTCCGGACGCTGCCGAACTGCTGGCTTACGCTTACGCCCAAGGGACGGGGGTGAAAGCCGACAGCGAAACGGCACTCGATTACCTCCGCAAATCCCCCAACCAGCCGGGAGACGCTTCCCTCGCCAGCGATGCGGGTTTCCACGAACTTAAACTGGCCGGGATTTACACCGAAACACAGAATCACGCCGAGGCCGTCCGCTGGCTTAAAGCCGCCATCAAAAAGGGTAACGCTGCCGCCCGCGTCAAGCTGGCCGGGTATCATCTCACCGACAAGCACGTCCCGCAAGACCTCGCGGAAGCCGTCCGCCTGCTGGAAGCCTCCTCCGATTTTCAGGCGAAGCGGCTGCTGGCCGTCTGCCATTACCTCGGCTGGGGCGTCCCTGCGGATGAAGCCGAAGCGCTGCGCATCATCAAACAATCCCTAGAATACATGCCGTCCATGGAAAATATCGGCCTCAGCGCGGATGACATGCTGCGGCTGTATCTCTGCGAACACATCTTCATCCTTTGCGGTGAGGCCAACGACGGCGACGGTCTGGGAAAATGCGCGAAAACGCTGGACGATATCGCCGCCCGCTGCAAAGACACTGAAGATTTGCGTAAAATCCTGGCGGGGCTTCAAGTATTCCTCTACGCCCTCCGCGACCAGCCGGGCGACGCCGAGAAAGTGCTTCAGGTGTTCCGCCACCAAGGGAATTCCGAAGCCACCGACTCGCAAATTTATCTTGAAATCGTGGAAACGTTCCTTCGCCTGAACCTCATCGACCATGCCCAACGCTGGCTCGACAAACCCATCCTGCGCAACACGCTCCCCGGCAAGGAAATCGCCGCCGACATCAAGCAGCGCCAGAAACGCCGCACCGAGTCTCTCCTGATGCACATCCGTTGCGACGACGACGGTCGGCCATGCCAAAATCCCTTCACCCCACACGAAGGCGAATTCCTGCGCTAACCGATTTATCATCCCGAAAGAATTCCCCATGAAACGCATGATTTTCACCATTTTTTTACTCACCGCCACGACGCCACTGACCGCAGGGGAGCCTGGTGCACTGTCCAGGTTGGCCGAGGCGCATTATCTCATGGGCATGGTGCACCTTGACGAATACGAAAACGACTGGCAGAACAAAAATGCAGCGACGCTGCAAAAATCACTCGAGTATTTCCAGTGCGCCGCGGACTGTGGCCATGCCGGCGCGGAATACCGTCTGGCAATGGCGAAGCTGGGCGTTTACGAGCTGCTTCCTCGGGCACACGATGCGGAAGCCGGGCTGTCGCTGCTGGAGCGTGCGGCGGCGCAAAACCACCCGCAGGCCATTTTTTGGCTCATCATCGGGCACGTTCAAGGCAACAAGCTCCCCCACGACGAAGCCCTGGCATACACCTACATGCTCCGCGCCGAGGAACTCGCCCTGCCCTACGCTAACATGCTGCTGGCATACGCCCATCTGCACGGCGTCGGCACGCCCCGCGACGACGACAAAGCCCTGCGATACATGCTCGCGCATTTCGAAGGCGACAGCCCCGATCCTGCCGAAAACCGTCTTCACGCCATCGACACCCTGGCCAGCGAATGTGAATGGCTGAAACAATACGCGCGGCAGGCGAAATGGCTGAAGCTCGCCGTCAAGGAAGGCGGCTCCTACTGTGTCCACGAGTTGGGCATGGCGTACCTCATGGGCCAGGGCATGAAAATCGACGACCAACGGGCGTTCAGGCTCCTGCAGTGCAGCCAGTCCCACAAACTCCCGCTGCTGTATCTCGCCAGCTGGAGCGTCAAAGCCGACGAGGAAAAGGCCATGCGAATGGCAATGGATTCCGCGTACCGGGACGACACGCTCGACGACGAGACTTTTCGCCGCACGATCAAGCGGGAAATGATGGTTGAGATCGTGAAAATCTGCATCGCGCGGAAAGATTACGACGCCGTGTATATGTGGTGCCAACGCCTGGCCGAGTTGCCCGCGGGCGACACGCTGAAAGAGCGTCTTGAAGTCGGCCGTGGCGTCACGCCGTATCTCGTCATCGCGTGCCATGCCATGGGCTGGGGCGTGGAAAAAGACGAGGCGAAAGCCATGCAGATGATGCTCGACCTGCTGAAAAAACTCGACCCTGCACCTCAGCGTGAAATCCAAATGGCCGACGCCGCCGACGGGTTGGGTACGCTGTTCACGGCGCTGGAATTCGACCCCGGCATCATCCTCGCCCTGAAACAACTCGCCATCCACAGCGACCGCGAGACACGTTCCGGCCTCATCCATGAATGCCAGAGGATGAAGTTCGAACGGAGGGACTTTTTCCGGCGAACGCATTACGACCACCGGTTCGGCTTTCGGGCCGACCGCTCCACCGCCCGTCCTGTTTTCGCCCGCCTCATCGAAGCCCTGATTTCCTCCGCCGATCCCGAACAGGTGCGATCCGAGTTTGGCGAAGAAGCATATCTGAATTTCATCCACCGCGAAAGGTTTTAATCGTGAAACGCCCGTTTTTCACCGTATTTTTATTCGCCGTCACCGTTTTCCTCGCCGCCAGTGCACGGGGGCAAAACCTGCCGCGGGTGTTCCGCTACCCGGAAATCGCGTTGCCCGAATATACCGACGCGGAAATTCGCTTAAAAATCGTGGAAATGCTCATTCAATATCACCAGCCCCACGCCACCCAGCGCTGGCTCGACCGTTCAGGCCAGGCCGACACCCTGGAGGGCAAACGCCTCGCCGCCGCGCTGCAAAAAAGCCAAACACCGCCCGAGCGGAATTTCCTCCTGTACATCCAATACGACCCGTTCCACAACGCCCCGCGCCTCCCGGCCGAGACGTTTCAGCGCTACCCCGGCGTGTTTTAACCAAACACCATTAGCTACCAAAGGATTCCCCATGAAACACATCATTTTCACCGTTCTTTTACTGTCCGTCACCCTTCCGCTGGCCGCCGACGAGCTGTTCCCGCCGCCGACCATTTCGCCGTGCGATCCGTATGCCGTGCCGGCCGCCATACCGTGTACGGAGGTGCATGCGCCTCCGTACATCGCGGGGCAAGCCTGGCAGGCTGTGCCGCTTAATCAGGGTTCGGCGACCCAGTTTGTCTGGAGCGATTCCAACTCCCGCCCCGGCGCCTGCACGTTCCACGATTTCGATCGAACGCCGCCGGCCGTGAAAAAATCCGAGGCCGAGGCCGGCGATATGGCCCGTCAACTTCAACTGGCCGCCGACTATGAAGACGGCACCAACGGCTGCGAGAAAGACAACGCCGAGGCCCTGAAATGGTATCAGAAGTCGGCCGACCAGGGTTTCATCCCCGCGATGTACCGCCTGGCCGTGTGGTATGAGCGGGGCGACGGGCCGCTGGAGAAAGACATGCGGCAGGCGATGGCGTGGTATGAGAAGTGTGCCGACGCGGGGAGTGACGACGCGCAAGTCCATCTGGCGAAAATTTATCTCCACGGCCATGACGACGCCGTGCCCGCCGACCGCGACCTGGCGATTCAGTGGTACCGTAAGGCTGCCGCGCAAGCCGACCGCAACGCGATTACCTTCCTCCGCAATCTGCGAGTCGAAGAGGAACTCCGCCCGAAAGCCGAGGCCGGCGACGCCGCCGCGCAATACCTCCTGGCCCGCCACCTCAAAAAAACCGCCAACTCCGGTATGCACTCCGGCTGCGATTTCTGCGCGACCCCCAGCACCGACGCCAACGTTTCCTTCAACATCCGCATTCCGATGCTCGGCGTCAAGTCCGAATCTCCCATGCCCGAGTACCTCCAGTGGACGCGGAAGTCGGCCGACCAGGGTTACGCCCCCGCGCAGACAGCGCTGGCGATGATCGGTTTTTTGCAGTTCCGCGACGCCGATACCGCAAACTTCGACATCAAAGACGCGGAAGTCTTCCGGCTTCTCCAACAGGCTGCCGACCAGGAAAACGCCGACGCCCTGCTCTGGCTGGCGATGTGTTACGCCCAGGGTAAAGGTGTGAAGCGGGACGATAAAAAAGCGGTGCAGCTTCTGCAACAGGCCGACGAAAAGGGCAACGAGCACGCCGCCCAACTGCTGGCCTACGCCTATGCCCAGGGCACGGGCGTCCAGGCCAACGGCGACAAAGCCCTGCAATACCTCAAAAAATCCACCGCGCGGCAGTACGGCCAGGTCAGCATGTTCGGCGACACCGGCGACCGCGAAAGCCAACTCGCCGAAATCTACATCACGATGCACAACCACGCCGAAGCCGTCCGCTGGCTGAAGGCCGCCCTCCAAAAAGGCAACCGCGACGCCCACGCCAAACTGGCCGGGTACTATATCCGGGGCCGCCACGTTCCGCGCAACCCGGGAGAAGCCGTCCGCCTGCTGCGAGGCGCCGAAGACTATCAGTCGACGCAAATGCTGAGCATCTGCCATTACCTCGGCTGGGGAGTCCCCGCGGATGAAGCCGAGGCAATCCGAATAGCGGAAGCATCCAGGGAAAGATACACGCAGCCCATGATGTCCGATGAAATCGCCATCAGCCAAGACGACGCGATTCGGCTGCAACTCTGCCAAGCCGCGCTGGTCCTCTGCGGCATGGTCGGCGACCTGCCCGCAATGGAAAAATGCATGAAACAGGTGGACGAAATCGCCGCCCGCTACGAAACGCTCAACGAACTGCAATCCGCCGAAATCACCACCATCCGCTTCCTCTTCCTGATACTTCGCGATCAGCCCGGCGACACCGAAAAGCTGTGCGAAATATACCGCAAAGAGGCGACCTCCGACGTATCCGACGCCGAAATCTGCCTCCAGGCCGTGCAATGCCTCCTCCAGTTCGACCTCCCCGACCACGCCATGCGCTGGCTCGACAAATCCGGCAAACGCGACACGCTCAGCGGCAAAGCCATCCTCGCGCAACTCCGGCAACTCGAAAAACGCCCCAGCGAATCTCTCCTGAAATACATCCGCGCCAACGGTTACGCCGACGGCCAGCCCAACCTCGACGGCCTTACAGTCCAGGATACCATGACGCCCGCGTTTTAACCATTCTCCCATTCCTCGAAAGGATTTCCCATGAAACGAACCGTTTATTTTCTCGCCGCGGCCATCCTGCTGCCCCTCCTCGGCACGACGCTTCACGCCGACTCGCGCGTGCATCGGGTGCCTCAGGGTGTCCGCTTTATTCAGCTTTCCTGGCACAGGCAGATGGAGCCGGACGAAATCATCCAGGCGGCCGAGGCCGGCGACATGTACTGCCAGCATTATCTCGCGACGGAGCTGGAAATGGGACGCGGCAACCTTCCGCAGGACGCGCAGCAGGCCATGAAATGGTACCAGTCGTCCGCCGACCAGGGTTTCGTGCCCGCGATGTACCGCCTGGCGAGTTCCTATTATCAAGGCGACGGCCCGACGCCCCAGGACAACGCCCAGGCTCTGAAATGGTACCGCGCCGCGGCCGAGGCGGGCGATGCGGAAGCCATGTTTTACCTCGGCGTCATTTTCAGCCGCGGCGAGCTGGGCGTGGAGGCCGACGAGGCCGAGGCCGTGAAGTGGTTCACCCATGCCGCCAAACTCGGAGAGGGATACGCGATTCGAAGCATCCGCGAGTACGAAACCGCGAAGCCGATCATCGCGAAGGCGAAGTCCGAGGAGCCGGAAGACATCTACGAAATCGCCCATTTTCTCGAAAAAAACCGCTACGGCAACTGGCGGATGTTTCCCAAAATTCACTCCGGGGCGTACCTCGAAAAACTGGCGGAAAATTCGAATTACGCCACTGAATGGGGCGAGGAAGCCCCGGCTGTGGGCTATTTCGAAAAAGCCGCGAAAATGGGGTACGCCCCCGCCATGCGGGAATTCGGCTTGCTCCGCCTGGGATTTCGCCATTCCGGCATGAAGGACGAAACAGACGGCGTGAAATACCTCCAGCAGGCGGCGGATGCCAGCGACGCCGACGCCCTGCTCTGGCTGGGAATCTGTTACGCCCAGGGCAAAGGCGTTCAGCGTGACGACGTCCGTGCGTTTCAACTGCTGGAACAAGCCGAGGACCAGGGTGCCAGGTCTGCCGCCGAGATGCTCGCGTACGCGACCCTGCAAGGTGTGGGCACGGAAAAGAACGCCGACAAAGCCGTGGAGCTGCTGGGGAAAGAGCGTTTCACCGACCCCGGCGCCCCGGAATACCGGCTGGCCAACATTTTCCTCGACCTCCGCGACTACCCCGAAGCCGTGCGGTGGCTCCAACGGGCTTCCGACAAAGGCCACGACGAGGCGAAACTGCAACTCGCGCTGTGCCACCTCTGTGGCCTGGGAACGCCCGTCAACGACACGATGGCCGTCACCCTCCTGCGGGAGAGCAAGGCCGACCACGCCGACCATTTCCTCTACGTGTGTCGCCTAGCGGGCATGGCCAGTGCGGATACCCCGAAAGCCGATGCCGCCCAGAGCGTGCTGCTGGAAAAACCCGACGGTCTGGACGACGACGTTCTCCGGTCCATGTCTGCCCTGCTGAATTTTATCCACCTCATGCGCCGGGATTTCCCCGCCGCCGAGAAAAACATGAAAATTCACGAAGCGCTTCTCGAAAAAGCGCTGGCCGTGAATCCCGATGAAAACGGCTGTATGGACTACCAGGACCAGCAAAACGCGACCTTTCTCGTCGGCAGTATGATCCCGTTTTACGCCGCCGGATGGGGCACGCCGCGAGACGAGGCCAAGGCGATGGAGCTGGTGGATCAGTTCATGAAAATCCTGGAAACCGAAGCCGACCCCGTGTATGGCGACAGTATAAAATACTTTTTCATCGCGAAGCTGTTCTTCGCCCTGGACGATGAAAAAGAAGCCCAACACTGGCTGGCGAAAATTCCCGAAATGGACGCCGACGCCCCGGGGGTGAAAGAGGCGATCATGGAGCTGACGCAAAAAAAACGGCGTGAAAACCTGCTGATGTCCGTCGACTACGGCCCCTGCCGCCAAGGCCCCGCCGCCGACGTCTCCGACGGCCTGATCGAAACCCTCATCGAGCCGTTCACCTCCTTCCACTGACTCCCCCGGCTCTTGACTTCCGCACGGGAATGTGGGAAAATGGTGGTTTATGCTACCATGTACCCCCAAAACAACAGCCGGAAGTGGAGTGGAACGCAGTGACGCGAAATGACCGGATAGAAGTGGGAAAGCACTTGGCGCTGCTTATCCGGTCATTCCGCTACGTTCCATTTCCGGCTGCTGTTTTGAACCCCTGCACAAACCCCAATCCACAAACCCCATCCACACCCATGAACGACACCGATCGCATGAAGGCTGAACTCCGTCTGATTCTCGTCCCGGGCATCGGGCCGCGGCTGCGTGGTCGGCTGCTGGAACATTTCGGCGACGCCGAGGCGGTTTTTCGGGCGTCCCGGGCCCAGCTTCAGGAGGTGCCGGACATCGGCGAGAAACTCAGCCGGGCGATTTACGACGCCGTGGACAAAATTGATATCGACGCCGAGCTGGAGACTTACCGCAAGTTGGGCATCCGCACGGTTTTTCTTAACGACCCGGATTATCCGACACTCCTGAAGCAGATTTTCGACCCGCCGGGCGTGCTTTTCGTGCGGGGAACGCTGAAACCGGAAGATTCGGTGGCACTGGCCGTGGTCGGCACGCGTCACGCCACACCGTATGGCGAACGCCAGACCAGACGGCTGGTGGGCGAGTTTGTGCGGGCGAATTTCTCCATCATCAGCGGCCTGGCACGCGGAATCGACGCCTGCGCTCACCGGGCGGCAATGGACGCCGACGGACGTACCGTGGCGGTGCTCGGGCACGGGCTTGGCGTGGACATTTACCCCCCGGAAAATCGCGGCCTGGCCGACCAAATCGTCGCCGCCGGCGGAGCCCTGGTCAGCGAGTTTTCACCGTACACCGCACCCAGTTACGGCACCTTCCCTCAGCGAAACCGCATCATCAGCGGCATGTCGCTGGGCACGGTGGTCGTGGAGGCCGGCGTCCGCAGCGGGGCGTCCATCACCGCGAAAAGTGCGGCGGAACAGGGCCGCGAGGTGTTCGCCGTGCCCGGCCCGGTGGATTCCCGCATGTCCACGGGCTGCCACGCCCTGATCCGCGACGGGGCCAAGCTGCTGGAATCCGTGGAAGACATTCTCGAAGAACTGCCCGACATGCGAACCCTGCTGCCAGACATTTTTTCCGACACGCCGACGACCCCGGCGGTGCCAAAAACATCCGGTAAGCAAAACCCGCAAAAATCCGCCCCTCGCCCCGCCGAAATCCAGCTTTCCGCCCAGGAAAAACAGGTTTTCGAGCAAATCCCGTCCGACGGATGCACCGTCGACCAGCTCGCCCACGTCACCGGCCTGCCCATCCACAACCTCATGACCACGCTGACCATGCTGGAAGTCAAACGCCTCATTAAGCGTGCCGGCGGCCAGCGGGTGGTGAGGTACTGAATGCGAAATGGGGAATAGGTGATGGGGGGCCCTTTTCTTAAAAATAACTGTAGAAAACGGTGCGGGAACATAAAGAGGCGTTATTTTGCCACCTCGGGGCTTGTTGCGCCGTATATAATTGATAAAATAGAATGCGGCATTTACCCCCCATCCCCCATTCATCCAGGCCACTCCATGGAACTCGATAAACAGATAGGCCGGGCTTTTTTGGCGCTGCTGGCTCAGTTTCTGAGCGGGGCTTCATCGACCTGGAAAAATTCGCAGCCGGACACGTGTCAGCGGATTTATTTTGCGAATCACACCAGCCATCTGGACGTGCTGGTGGTGTGGGCGGCGCTGCCGAATTATGTTCGCCAGGTGACCCGTCCCGCGGCGGCGAGGGATTATTGGACTGCGGGCCCCATCCGCCGGTACATCGCCACGCGGCTGTTTAACGCCATCCTCGTCGACCGTCAGGACGTGAAGGTGCATCAGAGCCCGATCGACCTGATGCTCAATGAAATGGGCGATAAATACTCGATGATCGTGTTTCCGGAAGGCGGTCGCCAGAACGGGGATGAAGTCGGCGAGTTCAAAAGCGGCCTGTATTACATGTGCAAGCGGCGCCCGGAGCTGGAACTGATTCCGATTTATCTGGATAACATGAACCGCATCCTCCCGCGGGGGACGTACCTGCCGGTGCCGATGCTCAGCCGGGTGGTGTTCGGGCCGCCGATGTGGCTGGAAAAGAACGAGAAAAAGCAGGATTTTCTGGCCCGTGCGCGCCAGGCGGTGATTGATTTAAAGAGTGTAGAGTGAACGAGTGAGCGAGTGCTGGCGTACGGTGTGCTCTTTCCTCGCTTTACACTCGTCCACTTTTTTCCCCACCCCTAACCCCCACTCTCCCATGGATTACACACTCGGACTGATATTTCTGGTGCTGGCGCTTCTGGGCGGCGCGACGGCGGTGGCGTACTGGCTGCGGAACCAGGCCATGCCGGGGATGGATGCCGTGTTGCTGGAGCGGTTTTACTCGCGGCTGCGCGGGTGGTGGCTGCTTCTGACGCTCGTGGCGGCCGCCGTGTGTCTGGGCACCGGGGTGACGGTTTTCCTCTTCTGCTGCATGTCGTTCTGGGCCATGCGCGAATTCATCACGCTCACACCCACCCGCCAAGCCGACCATAAAACACTGTTCCTCGTGTTCTTTTTCTGCATCCCGCTGCAATATATTTTCGTCGCGTGCCGGTGGTATGAGGGATACACGGTGTTCATCCCGGTGTACGTCTTCCTGCTGATTCCCATGATGATCGCGGCTTTCGGCGACACAAAACGCTTCCTGGAGCGGATCGCGAAAATCTGTTTCGGGCTGCTGATCTGCGTTTACTGCCTGAGTTTCGCGCCGGCGCTGATGACGCTGACCTCCGCCGGGACGGTGGAAACGGCAAAACCGGAGGAGATGACGCCGGAAACGGCCGCTGCCGGGCAAACGCCCGTGGTGTCTGACGGCCTGCCGGTCATATCTGCCACCAAGGCGGCAGAGGAAGACGAACAAAAAACGCACGCCGAGAAGGAGCCGCTCAAGCACGTCAGCGGGGCGGGACTGCTGTGCTTCCTGCTGCTGATGACGCAGATGGCCGAGATTTTCCAGTACCTTTCGGTGCATCTCTGGCCGGGCCAGCACGTAATCGCGGAGAAAATTAATACATCGAAAACGTGGGAAGGGCTCATCACCAGCGTGCTGGGCGTGATGTTCGTGGGCGGACTGGTGAGCTGGGCCACGCCGTTCCCGTTCTGGCTGGCGGGGCTGATGGCAGCGGTAATCGCGGTGATGAGTTTCGGCGGCGCCCTGACCCTCTCCGCCATCAAGCGCGACCGCGGCGTGGACGATTACGGCACGCTGGTGGAAGGCCACGGCGGAATCCTCGACCGGATCGACACGATCTGCTTCGCCGCTCCCATTTTCTTCCACCTGACCCTGGCGTGGCTTTAGAATTGATAATTGATAATTGACTGCGTCGCGGAAAGTTTTCGGCCAGCGGCTCGCTTGCGATAATTATCAATTGTCAATTTCCCTCACTCCACCGCCCGGGCGAAATCCAGCAGGGCCTCCGCGGCCAGGGAGTGGTTGTCGGCGAGGAAATTCAGCAGGCCGTATGCGGAAATGAGTTCGCCGTTTTCCAGATGCTTGCGAAGAATGGCGTAACAAAAACGGCATTTTTTCCCCCAGTCTTCTTCGGTCTGGGTGAGCTTTTTCGCGTTCTCCAGATCATTGAGCGCGATCATGGCGTGGGCGAAACGGCCGTACGCCGCGGCGCGGGCGTTCACGTTTTTGATCGTGGGAATGGCGGCTTTCGTATGCACCAGGACGGTGTTCACGTCTTTCGTTTTTCCCAGGGCCTGCATTTTTTCCGCCCACCAGAATAAATCCGGCAGCCGATCTTCGATTTTACTGATCAAGAGAATGTTTTTCTTCGCCGCGTCCAGCGTTTTCTCGGCCTCCGCCGTTTTCTTTTCCCGCATTTCCACATCCGCGAGGTACATCAAAAACGGGATTTTCGATTTGGCGTACTGCTGCACGGAATCCCGGGCGGGCTGGTCTTTATCCAGCAGGACGCACAGCTCCAGCATGCTCCGCATGAGCGTGTGGCGATTTCCTTCCGGCAGCCGGGCGAGAAATTTTTGCGCCGCCTTCAGGTATTCTTCCGCGCGACTCCCGGCGGGGCTTTTCGCACGTTCGTCGCCGTCCGTATACCCTTTTCGGCGGACGGCCAGATACGCCGACAAAAACGCGTTCATCAGCTCCGCGGCCTCCACCTGTTCCAGCACGACCGTGGCTTTTTCATCCCGCTGGACGGCGAAACGGTACACATGATCCAGCAGCGCGGGAATGTCTTTCTCGCGGGACGTGCCGTAGAGCATGGGAATAATCCTGCAGTACACGTGCATTTTTATATTCGCCGTGCGAATGATGGCCACGGTCTGATACGCCTCCGAAATCAGGCCCATCTTCGCCTCCAGCACCGCGATGTCCGCATAATTGCGGTCCTGGAGCTGCCAGGATGTTTTGTCCATGTTCGCCTCGAGAATGTCCATGATACGCATCACCCGCTGATATTCGCCCTTTTCGATCATGCACTCCGCCAGATGTTGGTACAGTTGCAGACGCGCCAGTGGCGAAAAAAGCGGATCCGCGCCGAAACCCCGCAGCGTCCATTTCCCAGAAGTGGTGGTGGCCGCGCCGGTGTCTCGGAAGAGATCCTCGTCATCCGCGAAGATGTACTTCTCCGCTTCTTGAAAATGGGAGCCACGGACCAAAAACGCGATGAAATCCCGTGTGACCTCCAGTTTCTCGGCGCTCCCGTCCAGCTTGTTATAAAGCTGACGCAACGCGACCAGATTCCGGCGGTAGTCCAGACCGACCTGCTGCTGGTAATTCATGATTTTCAGGTAAATCCGGAACTGTTCTCGCTTGGCGGGAATTCTTTGCGCGTGCTCCATCGCCATTTCAAGAAATTGATCCGCCGACGGGAGATTCGTCAGCATTTGCTGCCGATTATTCACGTAATTTTTCTGGATGAAATCCATGTCCGGCGGCGATAATTTCTCCAGCGGCAGACGGACGTCCTCGCGATTCCGCGTTTCCAGGATGACCACGCCATGATCCAGGCGGACGAAACGTGCGTTCTTTTTTTTGGCATCCACCGCCGTCCAGTCGCGGTAAACGGCGGTTTGCGCTGCCGCGCTGGAAACGAAAAGCAGCAAAAATGCGAAAATCGGGAGGGTTCTGCGGAATAACATGGAAAACGCACTGGCCGGAGGAATCGGAACTGGGAAAAATGGGATGCCACATACATTTTACCCCATGACCCGCACCGGGGATACGGCTTTTTTGATTTTTTATGCTTTTTTGCGGAAATTTGAATGAAAAAACGCGGAGAAAGCAAAAATATACAAAAAAAGGGGGGGAGCACGGACACTCCCCCCAAAAAAGTTAAACGCGGATCTTCACGCACGTCACGGCTTATCGACCGTCTTGATCTTCATCTCGTCGGAGTTCGCCTTCAGCTCGGGCGCGTACATCGCCTCGGCGCGGGTGGGCAGTGCCGAAACCGTGCCCGGCTGCTCGGCCCGCATGCGGTAACTGACGCTGTGCTCACCGCGGGCCAGGCTCCGGACGAAGAACGCCACGCGGTCGTCACGGAACTCGACATAAGCCCCCATCGCGTTGCCGTTGTAGCCGGAGCGCACCTCGACGGGCTCGAAACCGGCCGGCTTCATGTCCTCGAAAATGAGGTACGTGTAGTCATTCTTCGACTCGATGGAAAGCTCGATTTCGATCAGGTCGCCGGACGTGACGGTCGCGCCCACGGCCAGCGGCATCCGGTCGTACTTCTCGACTTTCGCCTTCGTCACCTGCCCGCGCGTGCCGGCCCGCAGACTCTCGGCCCGCTCGCCCTCGACGCGCACCAGCTTGTAATACTTGCGTTCCACCTTCACTTCCAGCCCCGCTTTCGTGATGAAATCCTCGAGCGAGAAGTACGTGAAGTACGCATTGTAATACACCGGCCCCACACCCTTGCGGCGAATTTCGACTTCGCAAGGCCCGGTCTTCACGGCACTGGCGGCAAGCGTAAACGTGTTGTCCAGCGTGAAGAGATTATCCTTCGTCACCTCGACGGTTTTCAGCACCTCGCCGTTGACGAGAATCTTGACCGTCATCTCCGGGTTCATCTCGCCAGTGGTTTTGAGGTACTGCGCCATCGCCTCGACGACGTTCGCCGTGTCGCGGGTCGAATCCCAGTAAAGGGCGTTCTTGCGGTTGTTCAGCAGGTACTTCACCAGCAGCGGCGCCAACTCCATGGGCTGATGCATCGCAAGGAACTCCTTCTTGGATTCCGCCAGCGGACGCACGGCCGCGATGACCTGGCCGTCGAGATTCTCGGCCGGCTTTTGGTCTTTCGGCTGCACCCGCGTGCGGATGTTTAGCGTGAAGTCGCGCGGCATGAGGCACAGCAGCCGCAGGTACATGGCCTGCGTTTCGATGTCGCTGCCGTACCAGTACCACCACGGGCTGTCGCCGCCGAGGTCGAGCCACGCGGTCTGATTTTCTTCGTCCATTACAAGGAACTGCGAGAGGTTTTCGACGACCATCTTCATCTTTTCCGACTCACCAGTCAGCGCGTACGCGACGCCGATCATGGACAGCGCGTAGCGGGAAAGCGTCAGGCGGTCCTTGTAGAGCTGATCGCTCATGGCACGCATGTCTTCGCGGTTGTCGGGCTTGAGACCCGCCTCGGCCAGCACCATATACACCAGCGCGTCGATGTTGTCGGCCTGCGTTTTATACGGCCACTCGGGCTTCTCGGCCTTGCCGCGCTCGAGCTTGCGGACTTCTTCTTTCTGGTAGTTTTCCAGCCACGCCACGCCGCGATTGATGACGTTATCATCCATCGCCACGTCGTTGCCACGGGCGAGCATGAGGCCGCGGGTGACGATCGCCGTCAGATGCGCGGAACTGTATTCGCCGTAGCCCGAGAACCATCCCCAGCCGCCGTCGGAGCACTGCATGTTCGTCAGGCGTTCCACGCCGGCCTTGGTCATTTTCGTGACCTCGTCCTGGTCGAACACCGGATTCCGCGGCTTGCGCTGCCAGTTCGGCTCCTGATGATTGCGGCTCCACTGCGCGGCCCGCTCTTTCGGATCGCCGATTTCCTGGGCGTTGAGGTTCGTCTGCTTGTCGCGGATGTCCTTGAGGTCGACGTTCATGTCGATGAGCGTTTTCTGCACCAGCACGGTGGGCAGGAAGCGGTTGAGCGTCTGCTCCGTGCAGCCGTAAGGGTAGTCCACGAGGTACGGCAGCGCGTCGATCATCGCCCCGGCAAGCGTCGGCGAGAAACGCACCACGAGCTGGGACTCATCCACGCGACGGGCGGCGGGGACGTCGAATTTGATCTTGCCCCGCGCGTTGGCCTCGTTCGCGTGACTCGGAATCATGCCCGAGAAGGAGAGCTGCTTGCGCATGCCGTGGATGCGGATGGGGATGGTCATCTCCATCGCGTCAGACTCCTCGTCGGTGAGGGCTTTCATGCGGACGACGCACTCGCCCTCGGCCATTGCGGTGACACGCCAGTCGACACGGGCTTCGCCGTTGGCGGGGATGGTCACTTTCCGCTGAATATCATCCAGCGGCTTGAGCATCGCCGTCTCCGGGATGTCGAGCGCCACCGTCACGGCTTTCTCGCTGTCGAGATAGTTGTGGACGTTGGCCGTCAGCAGGATTTCATCCGTGGTGACCAAAAACCGCGGCGTCTGCATCCGGAGAATGAGATTTTTGCGGGTGATGATCTCGGCGGAAGCACTTCCCACGCGGGCACCGTCGCCCAGGGCCCACGCCTGGACTTTCCAGGTGGTGAGGTTCTCGGGCATGGCAAGTTCGATTTCCGCCGTGCCGTTCTGGTCGGTGTCGAGAGACGCCACCCAGAGGGCGGTGTCGGCGAAATTGCTGCGGAAGGTCGGCTCGACGAGCGCTTCACCCACGGCATCGGCACCAGGGCCCGCCGCGGCTTTGTCCTCGCCCGCCCATGCGCCGTCTCGCTCGGCTTTTTCCATTGCTCGCTTAGCCGCCGGCTTCTTGGCCATGTCGGCTTTCGCGTCCATGGCATTTTTCCGCAGCGACTGTCCGTCCATCGGCGCCTCTGCTTCATCAGACGCCTCCATCAGCATTGGCGCCGCGGCCGCCATGGGCACAGCACCCCGGGATCTCACAGCACCCTTCCCGCTACCGAAACCGCCACTCATGCCGGGGGCCATGCCGCTTATGAGCATTTCGTCGCTGGTCACGTAGCCGAAAATGCCGAGATTGGCCATCGACTCCATACCCGGCAGCGTGAAGACCTGCGAGGACTTCCCGTCGGAGGAAACGGTTTGCGGGTAATGATTCCGCCGCCATTTCCAGAAAAATTCCTTGATATCAGGGATGTTCGAGCCGCCGGCGATGTAGTCCAGCGACTTGTCGTAAACAGTGACGACGGTCGTGCCGACGAAGGGCTTGCCGTCCGGGCCGGTGAGCTTGATTTTGGCTTTCGCCTTCTCGCCGGGGAGGTAATCCTTCTTCTCGGGGACGATTTCCATCGCCAGCACACGCTCGGCGGGCGGGACGCAGATTTCCTTCGTCTCGCTGTAAACCTTGGCGCCGGAGACGGTTACGGCTTCCACGAAAAAGTTCGGCATGTCGCCCAACTTGACCGGGACGTCGACGATTTTGCTCTTGCCGTCCATCGGAATGGTGACGGGGTCGAAACACATGCCGTCGCGGGCCCGCATGAAGAGTACCACGGTGGCGTCGGCCAGGTCGGTGTTGACCATGAGCTTGACGGTGTCGCCGGGGGCATATTCGCTCTTGTCGGGGATAAGTTCCAGGTGGTTGAACCGCAGGCCGTCGCCGAGTTTGGCGTCGCCCAGGACGGTGATGAGCTGGCCGCCCTCGATCGTGTAGCCCGCCTTGTCGGTGAGCTTGTATGAAACGCGGAATTGCCCCGCGCCACGCATCGTGAGTTTGTGCGCCAACCGGCCGTCGGGGTTCACGTCCATATCTTTCGTGTAAACTTCCGTCTCCTTCGCCGTGCCCGTTTCGTCGAACGTGACGCGGAAGACTTTGAAGACGCCGGTGCCGGTGACGGGTTTGTCGTTGAGCGTGCGCGACTGGAAACTGGCAGCCAGCGTGTCGCCGGTGCGGTAGTACGCGCGGTCGGTCCATGCGAAGACGCGGAAAGGCTGGCGGGCCACGAGCACATCGCCGCTGCCGGTGATGGTGCGGCGGGACTCGTCGACCACCTCGGCGGAGATGCTGTACTTATGGTCGGTGTCGCCGTAAAGCTCTTTGGCCAAGGCCGTGTCGAACTCCACGCGGAGCACGCCCGGCTCAATCATGTCGGGATTGTCGGCATCCTCGCTGAGCGTAACTTCTTTCTCCAGCACGACTTCCGGCTGCTCATAACTGCCACCCCACCAGACGGGCATCGGACGCCGGCAGCCCCAAACGGCCCAGCCAGGATACCACGGGCAGTCGTACACGTTCCACCAGTAGCCGCGGCCGTAGAACCAGTCCCATGGAGCCGGGGCGTACCAGGTCTGCGAGTATGACGTGCGCGTGACCTTGTATTTCACCGTGCCTTTGGTGACCGGCGAGCCGAAATAGTATTTCGCGGTGATCTTGGCGGTGATTTTCTCGCCGAGCATGACGGGCTCGGATGGGGCATCGACCGTGACCTCGAATTCGGGCTTTTTATACTCCTCGATTCGGAAGGTCGCGCTGCCGCCGATATTGTGCGGCTCGTCGCGCAGCAGGATTTGATATTGCCCCAGCGTGGCGTCGGCGGGAATGAGATACTCGCCCGCGCAGCCGCCCCACTGATCGGCGGTGACGTCCGGCAGGTCGACTTTCTCGCCGCGCGGCGTGTACATCTCGAGCTTGAATTTCTGGCCCGCGTAAGGCGATTTGCCCGTGCGGTCGTACTCGGCTTTGTCGACCCAGAATTTGAATTGCACTTTCTGGTTCGGGCGGTAGACCGGCCGATCGGTCATGGGGAAGATTTTGATTTCGGCGTAGGAGTAGTCGTAAGAGCGGTTGTACCAGATGCCGCGGAAGCCGAGGAAGGCCATGCGGTCGCTGGCGCCGGGTTTCGCGTCGGGCTTCTGGGCCACGATCGTCCACTGGTATTGATTGGACATGTCGTCGGCCTTGGCAAGCCACTGGCCGTTGGCGTCGGTGGTGACGTCCAGCGTTTTCGTATCCACTTTCATTTTCCCGTCGCCCAGCCATTCCTGGCGGAATCCGAAAGCGTGAATCTTCGCGCCGGGCACCGCTTTGCCCGTGACGGCGTCGGCGACATAATGCCACGTTGCCTCGTTCATCGGCTTCTGGGCCAGCACCATGTCGGAAATCCACATGACCATGAACGTCGTGTTGCCGTCCTCGACCTGCGACTCGACGAAATACGCGCCGGCGGTCGAAAGCGGCGTTTGCACCGTCTCCGTGCGGTCGTAATGCGCGGCGGCAGGCTCCAACTCGCGCGACCATTCGACTTTATCGTCGGCAAGGTATTTTTTCTTGTCCATATAAACGAGCATGTAGCCGATGTTCTGGAAATTCTGGAGGTTGTAATCCCATTTTTCGTGGCGTTCGTTATTTTTGAACGGCGACTTGGCCTCCATATCCTTGTACATCGCCTCGGCGTCGGCGAAAAGCAGGTCCATGTTGATACGCGTGGCGGTGAATTTCACCTTCGTCGCGTTGCGAAAACGGAAGACGAACTCCGTCGGGCCCACGGGCTTCTCCGGCTCGCCCTCGAAACGGCCCCAGTTTTTCACGATCTGGTCGTACTGACGCATCGCGGCCTGCATGCTGGGGAACGGCCGCACGGAATAGCCGTAACGCGCGGCGGCGTCGGTAAACGCGGTGAAAGCGGCGTTGTTCGGCTCCCACGTACCCCGTTCCAGTTCCTCGATAATGCGCTTGAAATATTCCGCGGCGGCCACATACTGGCGGCGGTTGGATTTGATGGTTCCGAGATTCTGAAGCGCCGGGAATTTGCACTGCGTGTTGCCGTCGGCGATCGTTTCGTAGAGCTTGATATAATTGTAATCTTCCGGCAGCTTGAAACGCTTGACGCCGGTGGCCAACTTTGCGACCGTTTCATCGTCGGTCAGCGTGTGCAGGGTGAGGATGCCGCCCTTTTTCTCCTCGGCCTCCAGCGCCGTGTCGTCGGTCTGCTGGAAACGGAAGCCGTAAGACGCCAGCGTCTGGACGCCGAACTGCTGCATCGCGAAATTCGCCAGGCGGAATTGGGCCTCGGTGCGGAACGCATTTTGCAGCGTGTCGTTGGTCTGGTTTTTATGGGCCATCTCAAGGCACCAGCGCCAGAGTTCGCCGTCGTTTTTGGCGTCGGTCAATTCCTTCGGCACGGCATAAAAAACAGGATTGCCGTCTTCATCCACGGCGGCACCCTGCGCGGCGGAGTAGCGGCCGTAAGGTCTTTCGGTGTCGTAATCCGGCAGTGTGGTGAGATCGGTCAGGGCCTGGAGCCGCCACGCCTGGCCGGTATTGAGAAGGTAGTCGGCGTACCGCAGATAAAACCACCCGGCGGCGGCCTGGTCGGAAAGCTTCTCGCTTTGGCCGGTTTTTTGCACCATCGGCAGGCACTGGTTCATCAGTTGCAGCGCCCGCACACGGTCGCGGTCAATCGAAGAAGCATATTGCCCGCCACCCCGGTGGCCGCCGCGGTGGAACTGGCCGGAAATGACGAAACCCTGGGAGGCCACGTTCTGGGCATACATTTTCGCCACGCACTCGAGCACAGGCCAGTGGTGGGCGTACACCGTTGCGACTTTTTCCAGCAGCGCGTCGGTCTCCTCGGCTTTACCCAGTTGATTCAGGCAAAGAAGAGCCCGCTGGACGCACTCGCACACGCCAGCGTTCATCTCGCCGGTGGCCAGGAAGGCGTCATTCTTGACGGGCTTCTCGGCGTCCTCCCCGAAAAGGAGTTTTTCATAAACCGGCAGCGCTTCGGCGGGTTTTCCCTCGTCCTGTAATTTTTTCGCCGCCTCGAACGCCTGTTGCACAGAATTTCCGGCCTCCGCCGCCCCACGCGTACTGGCCGCGGCCAGCGTCATCAGCATTACCACCCCGGCGACCGCCGAAATAGTGGCGCCATAATAATATCCGCGTTTCATGATCGCTCCTTTTTTTCATTTTCGGACAAGAAAAACCTCGAAACCGTACGGTACAGGATAATTCTATTATACCGTATATGCAGTCTGACGCACAAGCCTGGGAAGAAGTTCCCGAAAAAGAAAAATTCTTGCGGGGCGGCAAGAAACAGCAGCCGGGAATGGAGCGCAGCGGAATGACCGGA
>JAVBLI010000033.1:0-50931 GCA_031553595.1 Thermoguttaceae bacterium
GAAATATTACAAATTTTCAGTGTCGTCCCTTTCGAAAATATCCCGTTAAATACCCTGTTTGGTGAGAAATTTACAAACCCACCACCGCCTGCCAGCGACAAACAACTGCTTTTACCAGGGTTTTAGATGGGACAGTAGTGATAATTGATAATTAACACAGGCGAGCCACCAGCCAGATGGTTTTCACGACGCAGTTAATTATCAATTATCAATTATCAATTCCTCTTCAGCACCGGCGGTCTGCCCGTGCGGGTTCCGCGGAGGCGCTTATGCTGGTACTGCATGCGGTACGCGTCTTCGCCGGTGTCCCGAAAATGTGTTTTGAGGATCATATTCGCGCGAAATCCCAGCGACTGGAAAAACAGTTGGGCCGCGAGATTCGACTCCCGCACGTCTGTCCGAATGGGGCGCCGCTGAGCGGCATTTAACTGGCAGCACACCCGCGCGATCATCTGTGAGGCCGCACCGCGCCGCCGGAATGCCGGGGCCACGGCGATGTGGTGTAAGAGAATTTCTTCCGGGAGCACCTCATAAACGAGAAATCCGACCAGATGGCCATCATGCTCGACGACGATTCCGAAGCCGTTTTTGCGGGCCAGCACCGCCAGAAAATCCTGCGGACTCCCCGGCCGATCCGTCGCGCTGCGTTCCAATTCAAAAACCAGCGGCAAATCATCTCTCTCCATCCACCGCAGACGTACTTTCAGCAACTGTTGAATATGCGACTCCATGCGTGCCTCCTTCCATGATGGCAATTTCCCCGGCTGTTCCTCAACCGCGTCTTTATCATAACAAAAAAGATTTTTTCCACCAAGTCCGATTTTCCATTATTTTAGAGCCTCTTCCTCCCCGCTTGCGAAATCAGCGGCGAAAAGTTATAATGGTGCTCGTAATCGAACGAAACATCCCTCATCCCTCTCACCGCCCATGGAGTCCCCATGCCCGAACATTTCGCCAACGCGAACGATATTTTACGCACGCTGCACCGGATTCACATCCAGCTTGGCGATTTGAACGACCGTCTGATCCGCGGGCCAAGGAAAGTGAAAGCGGCGGAGAATCGCGTGGCTGAGCTTCAGGCGATTTCAGACGCGGCCACGAAAGCCATGGTCGGGCTACGTGTCGCCACGGAAGGGAGGCAGGCGGATCTGGACCGAAACATCGCGAACATCAAAAAACGCCGCGACCAGCTCATGGAAGCCAAAGATAACCGCGAGTTCACATCCCTGAAAAGTCAGATCGCGGCGGATGAAGCCGCGAATGGGGTGTTTGAAGATGAAATTCTGGAAGCGTTGGACCGAATCGACGATTTAAAGCAAAAAGCCGGCGTGGCGAAAGAGGATCTCGCCAGAAGCGTGGAACACTGCCGAAAAATCACGCAGGAAGTCACCGGCGAGCGTGAAACCATCCTCTCCGAAATCGCGCGGCTGGAAGGGGAGCTCAAAGACACGGAAAAATGCTTGAACGCTGAGTTCAGCGAGCAGTACCGCCGCATTTTCCGCAGTAAAGCGTATGACACCCTGGCCATGCTCGAAGAAACGCACTGCAAGGGGTGCAACACCACCGTGCCGCTGAACCGCATCTCGGAAATCATGAAAGAAAAGCCCGTCTGCTGCTCCGCCTGCGGCCGACTGCTGTACCTGCCCGAAAACTACAGGCTCTCGTAAAGCAAAAAAAACAGGCGGGGAAACTCACAAGAGAAGCATCCCCGCAGGGTCACTGATAATCCGTGGCCTGAGCACCGGAAATGTACTGACGCCAGCCGTCCAGCAGCTGTTTCGGCAGGTTATTCTCGTGGTTAAACTCTTCCGCCACCACGGCGTTCGTGCTGGGCACGGTCACCCGCACCCGCAGACGCCCGTCTGAAGTATATTGAAACGTCACCACCACCGGCGTCCCCGCCGGGAGATTCGGCGGCAGGTCGCGCACCACGCAACTACCGATGAACGTGCAATTATCCGGCGAGGTGCTCTCCCCCTCCACGATCTGCACCAGAATGCTCTGCTGACTGTCTTTATGCGTGCGAAACGTCCGGCGCACCACGGCCGGGAGCTTCGTATTCCGGGGAATCAGCACGCCGACACGGGCCAGTTGCGTGGCCGGGTCTTTCCCGATCACGCCCAGCGAGTGAGAGTTCACGTTCTGAATCGAAAACGTCGGCGCATTTCCCTCGGAAACGGAAATCAGGTGGTGCGCATGCAGGGCCGCCCCCAGCGCCACCGCCTCATCCGCCGCCGCACTGGCGTCCGGCTCCTGCCCCGTCACCTGATGCAGCATGTTCCGCACCATGGGCATCCGACTGGAACCACCCACCAGCAAAACGCGGGAAACATCCCCCCATTCCAGCCCCGACGCCCGCAGCGTCTGTGTGGTCGTAAAACGTGTGCGATCCAGTAAATCCTGCGTAATATGCTCGAATTCTTCCCGCGTAATCTCGACGCGCTTCGAAAACCCCTTAAAATCACACGTGATCATGGCTTTCGCCCGCGCGGAAAGCGTGCGTTTCGCGTCTTCGCACTCACGCCACAATTTTCCCCTCGCACAAACATCTTCCCGTGGGTCGACGTAAAAATCCTGCACGAATTTTTCAGCCACGAAATTCAGCAGCCGGTTATCCCAGTCGAATCCGCCCAGCTGCACATCTCCGTCCGTGGCCAGCGTAATATATTCATTTCCGCGCACCTGCATGATCGTGACGTCAAAAGTGCCGCCACCCAAATCATAAACCAGGATGTTTTCCTGCGCGGTGTTTTGGCCCAGCACGCCCGCCTGATATCCAAACGCGATGGCCGCCGCGGTGGGCTCATTAATAATGTCCAGCACCTCAAAACCCGCCATATACCCCGCATCCTGCGTGGCCTTCCGGCGCACCTCGTCAAAATATGCCGGAACGGTAATCACCACTTTCGTAAACGGCCCGATCTGCGGAATGGCGTCCAGACGCAACTTGTTCAGAATAAACGCTTCGATCACCTCCGGCGGATACTGCTTATCCCCTAAAGCCTGATGGAAAACCTTATGCCCCATGTCCCGTTTCGCACACAGCGCAATGGAATTCGCGTCGGTTGACAGGGCCTTCAGGGCCTCTTTGCCGACGATTGCCACGCCATTCTCGAAAAGCGCAACGCTCGGAGTGATGCGGTCCCCCTCCGCGTTCATGAGCGTAACGGGATGACCAGTGTCATCCATGCGCGCAATGGCGGAGAATGTGGTGCCTAAATCGATTCCGACAGCTTGCGTATACTGATTCATATTTCCGGTTAACACTGATCCTGGGTTCCTGAGCAATTCATGCCAAAAGGGGTCTTTAGGCTTACGAATAAAACTCCGGAATGGTGCGAAAAAATTAAAAATCACGCCACGGAAAAAATCGCGATTCGCACCCGCTCACCCCCGCGCAAGGCCATAACCTCACCACAGCGGTATTTCTCCGATTACAGAAAATCTTATATATTATACTCGCTTTCGCAGCTTTTGCAACCGCTTTTTTATGAAAATCCAAGATTCTTTCTAAAACGGCGTCCGGAGAACGCCGTAAACACCCGGCAGCGCCACGTAATCTTTCATTTTATGAGATTTTTTACTGACCGGCAGATGCCTGACCACCCCCAAATTTTCTATTTCCGAAGAATAAACCGCCCCGGTAACGCCCATGGCTTTCGCCGCCACCGGGCTGATCTGCGGGTAATATTTCAGGGCCGGGTCCAGCGGATTCATGGTGATGTGGATTTCCTTCGCCGTCTTCACCGCGTGAGAAAATCGGCCGTCCGCCAAAAGATCCACATTCTCCGTGGCACTGGCCAGGAGCACCGCGCGGAGATGCGAACTGTCTTTTCTCACCGCGTTTTCAGGAAATGCCAGACCGGAAAAACGCCCGCCGCCGCAAAGATGTAAGCCGCACAGCAGTGTCCGCGCCCCAAAACTGTAACCAATGAGCGTCACAGAGGCGTCAGAAGAAATATTTTGGAGAAAACAGGCAAAATACACACCCTGCATGTCCGCCGCGTGCGCCTTTTCCCGATATTCGGTCTTCAGGCGCACCTTGGCCCGCTGCGTGTCCCAGTGCCAGATAATGAAACGGTACGGCGTGTCCTGGGGGAGATATTTCATGATTTCCACGCCGTCCATCACCGCGTCCTGAGAAGTCGCTTTATTTCCGTGCACATAAACGTACGTGGGAAGTTCATCTTTTATGGCAGCATAAATCTCATGCAGCGGGAGCGTTTTCCAGCCGTCTTCCACCCAGCGGTAAGCCTTCACACGCTGCATTTCCGCCGCCGAGGGATTCAGGGCGGACGCCTCCACGGTCTCGATTCGCCATATGTCCGGCCCTGCGATCTTCGGATCATTATTCTGACGCATCTCCATGGCCGCACGGACGTCATTTTCCGTAACGTTTTCCGACCCGCCATGCTCAAAAAGTGACAGCTCCATGGACTCTGATTCCCGCACGTCTCCACGGGCGACAAAAATTCCTTGTGCGTACGCCATATTCGCGGCAAAATGGAATAAAAATATGAATAAAAACCCACATATTATTAAAAAAGGCGCTAAAAACTGGGCGCGAGGGCATTTTTTCACAATTTTTCCTGCCTTTCCAGCGAAAAATAACGAAAATACATACGTATTTAATAAAAATATAGACTTATCGCATACTTCGAGAAAAACCCCCCGGCGGCTGAAGGCGAAATTCGGTGAACCGAAATACCGGCGTATCTTCCCCGTTTCTCCAGATTTCCTGCCCGCATTTCCTTTTTCTGTGTCCCAGGTAGAGTTTTGGGAGAGGAAAATGGCCGGTCGAGGCGGGAAGGACTGGAATTTTAGCGGAAAATAAAGTAAAATAGAGATGTTCGTTTATTTTGTCGCCCGCGGAGAAGGTGGGCCTGACGGCGGGCGGCCCTGACGCCCTGCCAGGAATGTTTTATGTTTTAATATGTTTTCGATTATTCTTGCCGGAATCACTTTACAGAATGTGGGAATTATCTGTTTCGCGGGGTGTTATTTCATCGCGGCGGGACTGGAATTCCAGCGTTTAAGAAGACCTCAGGTCACGCTGTACACAGCGGAGCTGGTCGCGCTATGCGCCGGGCTGTTCGCGCACACGGCCTTCCTGTATTACCGGACGAAATCTTATGACCGCCTGCCGCTTTCCAGTCAGCAGGACTGGATTCTGGTAATCGCGTGGGTTTTCGCGTGGCTGGCACTTTATTTATTAACGACTTACAAAGAAAAAAACCTCGGCGCGATTCTTTTGCCGGGCATTCTCGTCATGCTGGCGTGGGGAAAATGGCTGGCGAATGCCGCGGTTTACGCATACCAGCCCGCCTCGGACGCGTGGTGTGCGGTTCACGTCCTGGCCATGATGCTGACCACCGTGGCCGTGCTGCTGGGTTTCCTTTCCGGGGTGCTGTATCTCATGCAGGCCCGGCACCTGAAACATCCGCAGTGGTGGAAATTCACCCGGCGTCTACCGTCCCTGGAATGGCTTCACCGGGCGAACTGCCACGCGATGAAATTTTCGGTTTTTTTCCTTGCGCTGGGGATTCTCTCCGGGCTGGTGCTGAATGAAATGGCGGTCGCACAAGGGGCGCCGAAAGTGGCGTTTCGGGATCCGTTTATCCTCGGTGCCACGCTCCTGCTGGCGTGGTATCTGGCGTCTTACGCCGTGTCATTTTTCTGGAAATTTTCGCGGGAAGGCCATCTCGTGGCGTACCGCACGATTTTAAGTTTCGTGGCCCTGCTGACGATTCTCACGCTGGGATCTTTTGAGGAGCACCGGCGGAGTCCGCTTCCTTCCGGGCCGGGAGATGTGCCTGAGAAAAATGCGCCGGACAAAATAAACGCGACGGATGAAATAAATATCCAGGATGAAATAAACGCCCCCGCTGGAATCCCTGAAACTCCGGAACGCGGAGGCACGCCATGATCTGGATGTGCGTGGGCAGTCGGCATCTGGAAGCCGCGGTGGATGTGCGTGAAAAGCTGGCGTTCTCTGAGCCGCAGGCATGTGAGGCGTTGGAAATTTTGCGGCGGCGGTATCCGGAACTGGAAGTGGTGATTCTCTCCACGTGTAATCGTGTGGAAATTTTCGCGGCCATGGAGCTGCCGGCGCGTGGGGAGGATGTGGCGATTACGGATGAGCTTTTGCCAGCAGATGAAAATAACTCCGCTGAAAATCTCGCAGCCAAAGATCACGCCGCTGAATTCCCCGGTGATGAAGATTCGGCGGTAAAAGAAAATCCCGTGACGGCGGAGCAGAATTTCCCGGCGGACGGGGATGCGGGGTGTGAAACACTGCTGCTGTTCCTGGCGAAGTTTCACGGCGTGCCGGTGGAGGAACTCGCGGGGCACACGTTTAAAAAAACCGGGCGGGACGCGGTGGAGCACCTGTTTACGGTGATTTCCTCGCTGGAGAGCATGGTGGTGGGGGAAGGCCAGATTTACGCGCAGGTGAAGGAGGCGTACCAGCGTTCGGTGGCGTGCGGGGCGGTGGGGCCGCTGCTGAATCAGGCGTTTCAGCGGGCCATCCGCGTGGCAAAATGTGTAACGGGCCAGACGGGTATTCATCAGCGGCGGACGAGCATTCCCAGCGTGGCGGTTTCGGAGTTCGCGGGCCGGATTTTCGAGCGCTTCGAGACGAAAAAAACGCTGGTCATCGGCGCGGGGAAAATGGCGGAAGAAACACTCCTGTACCTCCAGGAAGAGGGCGCGAAAGACATCACCGTCATTAATCGAAACCGGGAGCACGCGGAAACGCTGGCGGCGAAATTTGCGGGGAAGGTGCGGGCGTGGGAAGAGCTGGATGATGCCGTGACGGCGGCGGATCTGGTGATCAGCACCACCGGCGCGACGCTTCCCATCATGACGCGCGAGCGTTTCGCGCCGCTTGAATCCCGGCGGAATTACCGCCCGCTGTTTATTCTGGACCTGGCCGTGCCACGAGATTTTGACCCGAAAATCGGGGCGCTGGCGAATGTGTATCTTTACACCGTGGACGATTTACGCGCGGTGTGCGAGGAAAACCTGGCCGCCCGCGAGAAGGAAATTCCCCGCGCGAAGCAGATCATCAGGCAGGAGCTGGACGCCTTCATTCGGGACACCCGGCACCGGAAATCGGGCGAAATCATCCAGCGGCTGCGCAGCCAGTGGAAGCAGCCCATGGAGCTGGAAACCGAGCGGCTTTTCCAGAAGCTCCCGGAGCTCACCGAGCGCCAGCGTCAGGAAATCGAGTATTCTTTTGACCGTCTGGTGAATAAGCTCCTGCACCTGCCCATGGAATCGCTGCATCATGAGGCGGGAAGCGACTCGCCCGAGCAGCGCGGACTGCTGGACGCCATCCAGAAACTGTTCCGCCTGAAATGAGGCGGCGCGGCAGGCCGGAAACCCTGAAAAATGCGGGCCGGAAGCATTTTTTCAGTGATTTCGTGTGTGAAGCGTGGTTTTTTGTGTGTTCCACGTTATAATATAAAGAAGTGGGAGTGCTGGCAAGCGCGTGCCTGCCTGACTGACATGAAATACGCTTTAAGCCCAGGAGGTGTCTCATGGAAAAAATCGTGAAGTTTCTGAAAGAAAACCCCATCTTTTACTTCGCCACGGTGGACGGCGACCGCCCCTGCGTCCGCCCGTTCGGCCTGGTGTTCATGTACGAAGGAAAACTGTATTTCGGCACGGGAAAACATAAAGCAGTGTATGCCCAGCTGATGAAAAACCCAAACGTCGAGATTTCCACCTGCACTCCGGACGGTCGCCTGTGGATCCGCGTGCGGGGGAAGGCCGTTTTTGACGACTCCCCGGAAATCCATGAAATGGCATTCGCCACGACGCCTGTTTTACAGGAAATTTATAATGAAAAAACCGGTTTCGAGCTGGCCGCGTTTTACCTGAAGGATGTGGAGGCGGAGCTGCGAAGTATCCGCGGGGACATCACGGAACTCGTGTAATCGGAATCGGCCGGGAAATAATGAAAAACAGCATTCACGAACTTTCGCCCGACGCGCTTCTTGCCTGGATGAAAGCGCATGCGCAGCCGACGTTTCGCGCGGGGCAGTTGCGCCAGTGGATACTGAAGCCGGGCGTGACGGAATTTTCCCAGATGGCGAATCTTCCGAAAACGCTGCGGGAAATGCTGGACGCCGAGTTTTTCGCGCGTGGCGTGCGGGTGGTGTGTCGGCAGGGCAAGCCGCGTGAGTCGGCCGAGAAATTCCTCCTGGAGCTTCAGGACGGAAATCGCGTGGAAATGGTGCTGCTGCATAATAAAAAGGGCGAGCACACGCTGTGTGTCAGCACGCAGGTGGGCTGCGCGATGGGGTGTGCGTTCTGTGCCAGCGGGCTGGGCGGCGTGGTGCGGAACCTCACCGCCGGCGAGATTCTGGAACAGTTTCTGTTGGCGGCCGACCACATTTCCGAAACGCACATGGAAGCCGACACCGCCCCTCGGCTTTCTCACGCCGTGATCATGGGTATGGGCGAGCCGATGATGAATCTGGAGAATCTGCTCACGGCCCTGGAAACCGTCTCCGCGGAGGACGGGCTGGGAATCGGCGCCCGAAAGATCACCATTTCTACCGTGGGCATCCCGGCGGGTATCCGAAAACTGGCGGAAACGGATCGCGCGTATCACCTGGCCGTTTCGCTGCACGCCCCGGAGGACACGCTGCGGGATGAGCTGATGCCGACGAATCGCGGCACGGGCCTGCGGGCGATCATGGAAGCCGCTGATTTTTATTTCCAGAAAACCGGCCGACGTGTCACCTACGAGTACATCCTGCTTTCCGGTGTGAACGACGCGCCCGCCCACGCGAAAAAATTGGCCGCCCTGCTCCGCGGCCAAAACGCCCTGGTGAATCTCATCCCGTATAATCGGGTGGAAGGCCTGCCGTTTCAGCCGCCATCCGAAGAACGGGTGGCGCACTTCGCCGCCGACCTCCAGCAGCACGGCATCCCCTGCGTCCTCCGCCACCGAAAAGGCGAAAAGCTGGACGCCGCCTGCGGCCAGCTGCGCCGCCGCGTGGAAACGGAAGAAACAACAGCCGGGAATGGAGCGCCAGCGGAATGACTGAATAAGCAGTGGTAAATTTTTTACCACCCCAAACGGTCTACAAGAAACAGCAGCCGGGAGCGGAGCGGAACGCAGTGACGCGCAGAGACCAGATAAAATAGCCGAATACTTTCCCAGTTCCAATCCGGTCATTCCGCTTCACTGCGTTTCGCTCCATTCCCGGCTGCTGTTCTTGTGTCCAAACGTCCCAACAAACGAAAAAAAAGCCCGTTTCGTCTTGCTTTTTTCAGTGACTCGGATTAAAATGAAAGCAT
The DNA here is from genome assembly GCA_031553595.1 of Thermoguttaceae bacterium. Lineage (GTDB taxonomy): Bacteria > Planctomycetota > Planctomycetia > Pirellulales > Thermoguttaceae > RGIG3701. The sequence continues at coordinate 9,313 of JAVBLI010000033.1, forward strand.
GCGCGTCCCAGGGGAACGGGCGTGTGCGTCTTTTCATCTCTGAAGATAAAATAATACGCCCGGTTGTTGGGGGGGAAACCATAATTCACAGCCCAGCGTATAAAAATAGGTTTTTTTACGGAATCAGGTGGGGAAAATGAAAAACAGACATGCCGCTTTTACGCTCGTGGAACTTTTGGTCGTTATCTCGATCCTCGGTGTTCTGCTAAGCCTGCTCTTACCGGCCGTCAACCGGGCGCGTGCTGCCGCGCGGCGGACGAAGTGTGCCAGCAACATGAAGCAAGTCGGCCTGGCATGCCTCAATTTCGAGTCGCAGAACCAAAAATTACCCCGCGGCCTGGGATGCCGAATCGACGAAGAAGGCTGGGCACGCCACACATGGTACCCCTACACCCTGCCCGGCATGGAACGCGAAACCCTCTTCATGACCTACATGGAGCATTACCGCGTCCAGGACAACGCGCCTTACGATTACACAAACCTCCCCGATAAGCAAGTGGTCGTGCCGGAATTCCTTTGCCCCGACGATCCGAACGCCGGGAAAATTTATAATGGCTCGGATACCACGAATCAGCAGGGATTCCACGGGAATTATATGGGCAACGGCGGGAACACCTTCTTCAATCCGGGCGGCCCCGCCGGCAGCGAGAAGCTCAACGGTATTTTCCCGTGTAAGCGTTCTCTGAGAATCGCGGAAATCTCCGACGGCCAGTCAAACACCTTCTTTTTCAGCGAAATCCTCGTCATACCGGACGGCGACGTGGGAAGCGGCTCGGAAGACATCCGCGGGCGGTACCTCAACGGTCGCCATGCCGGGTGCCTGTTCAGTTCGCTTTATACCCCGAATACAATAGAACAAGACCGCCACAATTACTGCGTCAGCAAAAACTACGCCCCCTGCACCGGCACCTCTGATAACGTGATCGTTTCCGCCCGCTCCAACCATGCCGGCGGCGTGACCATTTCCACCTGCGACAACGCCGTTACGTTCATCCCCGACGCCGTAAACCTCGAAGTTTACCACGCCATGGGCAGCCGAAACGGACGGGAAGTGACCTCGGCCGAGTTATATTAGAGCCGTTATCTGGTTAATGTATTCAAGAAACAGTAGCCCGAAACGTGAGCGAGGGATAAGAATCACTTAAAGATTCTCCATTTCCCAGTGCCGCTATGGTTTATCCGGTCGCTTGCGCTCCCGGCTGTTGTTCTTGTGAAACCATAAATTTGGTAGTTGCTCTAATCGCCATCCACCCGGCAGCGCGATTCCGCCTCTTCCCGCGTTTTCGCCTCCGCCATGATCCGCACCACGGGCTCCGTGTTACTTCCCCGGACCAGCACCCAGCCATCCTCCCAGCCCAGCCGCAGCCCATCCGCCCGACTTACCTCCGCGTCCGGATATTTCGCCAGAAACCGTGCGTAAAGCCCCGGCAGCTCCGCCGGCGTCAGCGCCAGTTTTTTCTTCACAATTTCATACCGCGGAAGCTCCGCCGCCAATGCCGCCACCGTCTGCCCCCGCTGAGCCATCATGTCCAGCACCTGCGCCATTCCCACGAAACTGTCGCGCACATACCCCACACGCGGATCAATCGGCCCGCCATTCCCTTCACCCGCGAAAATCGCCCCCTTTTCCAGCAGCAAATCCACCACATTCGCCTCGCCGACCGCTGAAAAAAAGAAATCCGCACCGTATCTCCGGGCAACATCCCGCGTCATCAAACTCGTTGCGCAATTCGTAATCACCACATCCTGCGATTTCCCAGCCGTTTTTTGCTGCGACAAAATGTGTTCCGCACACAGCGCAACGGTATATTCCTCCCCGATGTACCGCCCGGCGGCGTCAATAATCGCCAGCCGATCCGCGTCCGGATCCTGCACAAACCCCACATTTGCCCCAATTTCTCGCACTTTCGGGCACACACCTGCCAAATTCTCCTCCGACGGCTCCGGGGTATGCACAAAATTCCCGTCCGGCGACTCATTTTTCGAAGCAAAAATCACTTCACAGCCCAATTTCTCCAACAAAACCCGCCCGAAAACGCTCCCGCTGCCGTGATTCGCATCCAGAAGTACGCGAAACTTGCACTGCCGAATGCATTTCGTGTTTACCGTTTCAAGAATCCGTTCCAGATGGTCGGACACCGTGTCTGCGATTTCCGCATACCCCCCTTCTTTCCTCCCGGCCGCAGCCGCCGACGTTTCTGAAAGCGAAAACCCCTCCGCGGCCAGCGTTTCATACCGCGTTTTCACCTCCTGCCCCGGCGTTTTCGGAATCACCCGCCCTTCCGGCGAAAACAGCTTTAAACCGTTCCAGGGATGGGGGTTATGGCTGGCCGTCACCTGTACGCCGCCCCCCGCGCGGTGCGTTTTCACCAGCACCCCGAGCGTGGGCGTGGCCGTCACTCCCGCCACGAGTACATCCCGTCCGCAAGCCGTCAGCGCATCACGCACCGCCGCAAGAATCGCCCTGCCCGACTCCCGACCGTCATACCCCAGAATCACCGGGCCGCCCCACAGATTCCGATTCAATAATTCAGTGTACGCGAAAATATACCGCTTTACCACGTCGGCGTCCAGCGTAACGCCCACCTCGCCGCGAAGGCCCGAAACACTAATGATCAGGGGAGCCATGAAAAAACCTCACTTTTATCAAACAAAATTCGCCCGGAACAGCACACGTCCGTCCCGCACACTGCCAGCCCATCATACGATTATATTATATGTAAATTTTCCCATGCCGGAAGAGAGCGGATCTCAAGAAAAGGCATTTTTCCTAAGCACGCAAAAAGGCGTCAGAAAAAACGGGGGAAGTTCGTCAAAAATGGCCTCAAAAAACGCCCCAAAACAGCGTTAAACACACCGCCATCAATAAACACACCGCATTTTACCCACATCCTCTGATGCAGAAAAACGTAACAGGCAAAATGATGCGATTTTTCATTAAAATCGGAACTTTCGTCAAGTTTTCACTTTCCATCCATCTTTCTTTTTCCCGATTCATATAACTGCGACGGTATACGCTTGCGTGTGCCAATTTTTCCGTTAATTTTACTTTGAGGTGACGATATGCTCCGAATGACGTCATTAAAATTCGAGAGGGCCGGAAGATGCACGACTGGGGTGCTTCTGATGGCGATCGCCCTGTTTACAGGGTGCAGAGCGGTGGGACCCGATTACTGCGGCCCACCCGCGTCTCCGGCGCCAGTGGAATGGACGCTGGAAAACAACGAACGGGTGGAGTCGACGCTCCCTGCCTTGGACGACTGGTGGACCGTTTTCGACGATCCGGTGCTGGACACGATTCTGGCAAACATCAACGAACAGAACCTTTCCATGAAGGCTGCTGCCTGGAAAATTTACCAGGCCCGCGCATCTCTCTGCGCCACGCGGGGCGACCTTTTCCCGAAAATCGCCACGGGAGCGTCCTACACGCTTAACCGCTCAACCGGCTCGCGCCGCGGCGCCTATTCCAGCGGCGTGCTGGCCGACAGTTGGGCCTGGGGACTCAGCGCCAACTGGGAACTCGACGTTTTCGGCCAACTCCGCCGTATGGTCGAGGCGCAGGAAGCCGAGTTGGAAGCGACTGAAGAAGATTACCGCAACACGAAGATCATCCTGCTGGCCGATGCCGCGCGGACGTACATCGACGCCCGCCTCTGTCAGGAGCGCATGGAGATCATCCGCGCGAACATCAAGCAGCAGCGGGAATTTCTCCAGATTATCGAGGCGCGGTACAAGGCCGGTAAGGACGACAAGCTACCTTACCTCCAGGCCATGGGCAACCTGAACTCCGTCGAGGCGCAGTATCCGCTGGTGGTCAACACCTATCAGGAATGCCTGAATCGTCTCAGCGTGCTGATGGGCAGTCCTCCTGGAACGGTGGACGACCTGATGAAAAAAGTGGAACCGATTCCGCCGGCCACCGACGCAATCGCGACCAGTGTGCCCGCCGACATCCTGCACCGCCGGCCCGACATCCGTGCCCTGGAACGCCGCCTGGCCGCCCAGACCGCGCGTATCGGAATCGCTGAAGCCGAGAAGTACCCGAAGTTTTTCATCGCCGGTTCATTCGGCCTGGAAGCTTCCCAGCTGAAAGACATTTTCAAAGCCCGAAGCATCACCGCCAACCTGACCCCCTCCGTGCAGTGGAACATCATGCAGTTCGGCAAAATCCGCTGCCAGATCATGTATCAGGAAGGCGTCACGGAACAGATGCGCTATGAATACCAGCAGATGGTGCTCAACGCGGCCGAGGAAGTGGACAACGCGATTTCCAATTTCGTCCGGCTGCACCAGCGGGTGAAGAGCCTGGAAGAAACCGTACTGCAGTACCGCGACGCCCTGGATGTGTCCGAACGGCTCTACGCCGGTGGGCGTTCCAACTACCTCCCGGTGCTCGACTCCCAGCGTTACGTGCTTCAGTACGAAGAAACGCTGGCCATGGCCCGTGGAAGCCTCGCCAGCAGTGTGGTTCAGATTTATCGTGCCTTGGGCGGCGGCTGGCAAGTCGACCCCGTGGCCTCCAGCACCACACGCCAGATCGACCGTTTCGCGAACCGGAACGTCAGCGGCGTGGGCGCCACCAGCTCACCCGGCGACGGCGTCAACATGAACGGCCCCGTCAACAGCCGGCACCTCCCCGACAGCATCGCGAAGCCCTCCGATCGCAACGCGGTCTCCGCCCTGAACCACCGGAAAGTCAACGGCGGTGAAGGTGCGGCCCTGGATCCTCAGGAAGATCTGGACGTATACCCCAACACGGGCATCAACACCCCGACGCTGCCCCCGACGCCGATGGAAATGGACACGGAAGACGACGGTTTCATGCCGCCGCCGGATCTGGATCCCCCGCTGCGCCCGCTGTCAGCCGACAAAAAGAGTAAACAGAAAGCACCGCTGAAAACACAGGTGAAACCCGTGTCCACGCGTTCTGTGAAAATCCAGTAGGCAGGGACGGAGGCTGGGGCTCGCCAGGCCGGGCCGGTAACGGCTCACCCATCATGTAATGCCCGTCCATTCGGAGGGGCGGGCGTTCCACTCCCTGAAACCCAAGGAGAAACGCCTGGCAAGAGACGGCCTTTACCCTGCATTCAAAAACCGGTGTGTCCACGTGATGCACCGGTTTTTGTGCGTGCCGCCGATGGATGTGTCGGCAAGAACAACAGCCGGGAATGGAGCGCAGCGCAATGACCGGATAAAATTGCCGGGATTTTTCCCACTTCCATCCACTCTCTGCGCTAACGCTCCGCTCCCGGCTGCTGTTTCTTATGAGTCAATTAATGGATGCTCTAATTTAATAGACGCCTCAGTGAAAATTCCACGGATTCCCGCCCCCGGCTCCGAGAGACGGAAAAACCTGATCCGCGGTTTTCCACTCGCTCCACCCCTCGCGCCACACCAGCGTGTCCACCTGGATGCGCCGCTCGACAAGCCACTGCTTCACGATATGCCCTTTTACGGGGCCAAACTGCTCGCCGCTGGTCGGACGCACATACCACACCGCGTCTGGCGCCTCATCCACCGGGTCCGGCATACTCGGCATCTGGAACGGATTCGCCGCGGGTTGCGCCGGGGCGCTAAACGGATGCGCCGCACTGGCCGCCCCCGCTCCGGGGCCCGGATTTTGAGCCGCGAACGTATCCGCCTGCGCCGTTCCCCCTGTGGCCGCGACGGGGCTGAAGCCGGTATTCACTTCCGTCTGGATGGCATTCAGATTCACATTCCCCGCAGCGCCGCCCGCCGTTTTATTAAACGGATAAAGCCCCTCCATGCGTGCACGCGTTTCCCATTCCGCCGCGATGGGCAGGTCTTTCGTGCCTTTTTCGCGCGTACTTTCGAAAGGAATATCCACCCGCGTTCCGCATTTCGGACAAATTCCCCGCTGTCCAGCAAGGAACGTTTTTACATTTAATTTATGTCCGTTCGGACAATAAAAGCGAATTCCCATAACGCCTTCCATTTTTTTCTGTTTTTTCGAAAAAATCAAATACATCCTTCCATATTATATCAAGGGACGGCAAAAAATGGAAGTGAACCGAAAATTTGCGCAATTATTTTTTTCAATAAAATAGTCAGCCCAGGCAATTTGTAACGCATTTCCACATATTTGCCTCGTGTTTCTCTGGGAATGCTGGAGGCTGGTTGCTTGTATTTTTTCCATTTTCGAGTAAAATACTTGTTTCATTTTGGGGGTCTGGCGTCCCGTGGTACACTGACTCCGCCCTGAACAGAAATACCTCGCCTGCGAGACCGGCCGCCATCACCCAAAAAGTGGAGTATCCGGCGAAAACAGCCGAAAACCATTTCGCCATCTCTTCCGTTTTTCAAGGAGCCAATTATGTCACAGGATTTCATTTTCGCCTCCATTCCGCACCGCGAGCCTTTTCTGTTCATCCAAAAAGTGCTGGAATGCTCTGAAACGAAAATCATCTGTGAAAACACGTTTACGGGGGAAGAGGACTTTTTCCGGGGGCATTATCCGCACTCGCCGATCGTTCCGGGGGTGATTTTGTGTGAGGCGGGGATGCAGGCCGGGGCGATTTTGCTGTCTCAAAAACTGCATAAAATGTGCGAGGATCTGGCGGATTCCGCGGAGGAAATAGCGAGATTAAAAAACAAAATCCCCGTCGTGGTGAAGATGTCCGACATTCGTTTCCGCCAGATCGTGCGTCCCGGCGAGACGATTGAGATCGTGGCCGAGCTCGACGATTCCGTTTCGCGGGCGCATCACATGAAGGCCACCATCCTGAAAAACGGCAAGCCGGCCGTCAAACTCACCTACGTCGTCATGCTCGTCGATAACGCGGACACGGATTCTTAATCCTTTTCGCCAAGCCCCTCGCCCTCAACCCCACCTTTTCGCCTTGACGCAACTGGCAAATCGTGGTATTCTAATTGTCAAACTTTACAAAAACTGCAAATTTTACATATAACCACCACCCTGTTTATTTTCAGGAAAGGAGCATAAAACCCGTGGCTTATAATTCTATCGTATGTGTGAAACAGGTTCCGGACACCGCGAACGTTACCGCCGACGCCATGACGCCGGAGGGAACGGTCAACCGCGGCGCGTTGCCGGCCATCTTTAACCCCGAAGACCTCCACGCGCTGGAGACGGCGCTGGAAATCCGCGACCGTTTCGGCGGGACGGTAACCGTCGTGTCGATGGGCCCCCCGAAAGCGGCGGAAGTGCTGCGGGCGTGTCTGTACCGCGGTGCCGACCGGGCGATTCTCATCACCGACCGTCGTGCGGCCGCCAGTGACACCCTCGCAACGAGCTATATTTTGTCGCAAGCCGTGCGGACCGTGGGGAACTATGATTTCGTGCTCTGCGGGCGTCAGGCCATCGACGGCGACACCGCCCAGACGGGCCCGCAGATCGCCGAGAAGCTGGAAGTCCCGCAGGTAACGTACCTTGAGGAAGTCGTGGACATGCGTCGCGACGCTTCCGGGAAGGGTTTCGCAAAAATTCGCCGTAACACCGGCAGTGGCTGGGAAGTCGTGGAAACGCAACTGCCGGCCATGATCACCGTCGTCGAGACGGCGAACGAGCCGCGCCCGATGGCCGCCAAGAAGGTGCTGCGTTATAAAAATGCCGCTGTGCCTGCCGAAGTCGAGGAAGCGAAAGCCGCGGCCCTGAAAGGTAAAGGCCTGCTGCTGGAGCAGTGGACGCTGGACGACATTTCCGCCGATCTCGAGCGTTGCGGCCTGGCCGGCTCCCCCACGAAAGTTTTCCGCATCGAGTCGATCGTGCTGACCAAAGACGGCTCCGTCGACATCCCCGCGACCGAAGCCGGGATGCAAGACCTGGTGCACGAGCTGATCAGCGACCGCACGTTGTAAAACACCGTCCCCGCAGGGCAAACTCCTGTGGAGCTATCAAACATCACCCATCTCCCAAGGAACCTTCCATGAAATTCAGTAAACTGCTGGTTGTCGCGTTTTTTATCGCATTTTTGGCGTTCACGATCCAGTGCGTGGATCAGCTTTTGCATCCATACTGCAAACCGGCCGGGAATGGTGGGTTCGCATGGGTTTCGTTCCAGGCGTGGGCGCTGTATTTCCTTGCGGGTGGAACGCTGCTGGGTGGTGTCCGGTCGTTGCTGGGATACGTTTCCGGGATTGTGGCGTCGGTCGCGATCTTGGAATTAGCCGGGAAGATCGGCACCGTCATGCCCGCCAACGCCTCCTTTTTCGTCGTCCCGGCTGCGATTTTCGTGGTTGTCGTTCCAGTGATCCTCATGGAAAAACTTCCGATGCTGTTGCTGGATTTCGTACCCGCCATTTTCGTCGGCGCCGGGGTATTTTTCGGGTTCATGGGGTATGTCATGCCGGCCGGTTCCGGGTTCCAGGGATATGTTGATGCCGGAACCACCATTATGATTTACTGCGCGTTGGGCCTGCTCTACGGCTGGATGACCGTCGCGTTCCGTAGCCGTGTGGCCAAGGAAACGTGAGTGCGTCTCAAACGCTAAGCTTGTATATGAAGGAGTTCCCGCAATGATCGTGATGACCAGGGGCGTCGGCGAAGCGATACGAATCGAGACCCCGAACGGGGAGGTGATCGAAGTTATCGTTACAAGAGTAGCACAAGGGAAATGCCGGCTGGGGGTGGATTTCCCCCTGAGTTGTAAAGTCATGCGAAAGGAAATTTTCGAAAGCTTTACGATGACCGATCCGCGAGAAGACACATCTTCACAAAACGAATAAAATCCGGGGAAGGCAACCTTCGACTTAACACGAAAGATAGCATGGGAAAACCGAATCGCCAAAAAACATTTGTGGCGGTGCTTTTGTCGCTAACGTTAGCATGCATAGCTTGTGTGTCCTGCTCGCGAGCAGGAGAGGACATCCTGAAAACTCCGGAGTTGGCGACGACAGACGCCGTGGCAGCTTCAGAGTCGGCGACGCAAAACATTGCTGCCCCGGCACAAGGTGTCGTTCAGTGGCGTGGCGACCGCACTGGTGTGTATCCGGAAACGAATTTGCTAAAGTCGTGGCCTGCCGACGGCCCGGAGTTGCTGTGGCGTTTTGATGGGCTGGGCAACGGGTTCACGTCGGTGTCGATCGCCGACGGGAAAATTTTCATTACCGGCGAGGCCGACGACCGCGGCACGCTGTTCGTGCTGGACATGGCGGGCAAGCTGCTCGGGAAGGTGCCGTACGGGGCCGAGTTTACGCGGAGTTTCCCCGGCACGCGGAACACGGTCATCCCCGAAGACGGCAAGCTGTATGTGGTCACCGGCATGATGGAGCTGTTTTGTTACGACATGCAGTCGCTTGAACTGCTGTGGAAAAAGGATTACGCGAAGGACTTCGGTGCCGAGAACACGAAGCACGGCTGGCACGGCTCGCCGCTGTTTGTGGGCGAAAAGATGATCATTGCCCCCGGCGGCGAAACGGACAACGTCGTGGCCCTGGACAAAGCGACTGGCGAGATCATCTGGAGTTCGACGGGCGCGGGCGTCATGTCGGGTTATGGAAATCCGATTTATATCGACAACCAGCCGACACCGCTGATCGTGGTCATGATGTCGGATTACATCACGGGGCTGGATGCCGCGGACGGCACGCTGCTGTGGAAGCATTACCACACCAACCGGTTCCGCGAGCACCCCAACACGCCGGTTTACAGCGACGGAATGTTGCTGTGTACCAGCGCATACGGCAAAGGCTCCGTCATGCTGCGCCTGAACGACGGCGGTAAAAGCGTGGAAAAAGTCTGGGAGGGCACCGAGTTGGGCCACCAGACCGGCCACGTGATGAAAATCGGCGACCTTGTTTACGGCGCGGGCGAAAAAATGTTTTGGCATTGCGTCGACTGGCGAACCGGCAAAGTCCTTTATAGCGACCGCACGCTGGCTCGCGGCAACGTCATCGCCGCCGACGGCATGCTTTACCTTTACACCGACAAGGGCGAGATGGCGCTGGTCAAGCCGAACCCGAAAAAGTTGGAAATCGTCAGTCAGTTCACCATCGAGCCGGGAACGGGCCAGCACTTTGCGCATCCCGTCCTTCACAACGGCATTATGTACGTGCGGCACGGCGACGCGCTGATGGCGTATAAGATTAAACCATAAACATAATTGTTTTTCATAAAAATTTAACCAAACAGGATTTTTTTATCATGGGCAAACCGAATCGTAAAGGCGAAGTGTGGGTTTTTGCGGAGCAGCAGGACGGGGTTCTGCACGATGTTTCGCTGGAGTTGTGCGGCAAGGCGCGGGAGCTGGCCGACCGGCTGGGTGTCGACGTCGGGGCGGCGCTGCCGGGATACAACCTGGGCGACTTGCCGCATCAGTTGATCGCGCACGGCGTGGACAGCGTGTATGTCGTCGACAACCCGGCCCTGGAAAAATTCACGACGAATCCGTATGCGAAAGTGCTCAACACACTGATCGACAAATACGACCCGCAGATCGTGCTTTACGGTGCGACGCCGCTGGGTCGCGACCTGGCGCCGCGAGTGGCCAGCAAGTCGCTTTCGGGCATGACGGCCGACTGCACGGACCTGGACATCAGCGATGTGCACGACCCGCGTACGAAGGAAGTGCATGAGAATCTGCTGCTGCAAATTCGCCCGGCGTTCGGCGGCAACATCATCGCGACGATCGTCAACTACGACAGTTGGCCGCAGATGGCGACGGTTCGCGAGGGCGTCATGCCGCTGCAGGAACCGGACAACGCCCGCAAGGGGAACGTCATCACGGAGAGTGTCGAAGGCCTGGATGCGCTGGCGGAAATCGTGAAGGTGCTCGAGCGTCACGTCGAAGAGAAGAAAGTCAACCTCAAGGGTGCGCGGATCATCGTGGCCGGCGGCGGCGGTGTCGGGAGCAAAGAAAACTTCGAGCAGATTCGCGAATTGGCCGGGGCCTTGGGTGGCGTGGTCGGCGCCAGTCGCGCGGCCGTCGACAGCGGCTTCATCGGCAAGGAATATCAGATCGGCCAGACCGGCACAACCGTGCGTCCCGCGCTTTACATCGCCGTCGGCATCAGCGGCGCCGTCCAGCATCGCGCGGGCATGGAAGAATCCGCCAAGATCATCGCCATCAACAGCGACCCCGACGCCCCGATTTTTGGCATCGCGAATTACAGCATCTGCGGTGACCTCAACCAAGTTGTGCCCATGCTGACCAAAGCCATCCGCACCCGCCGCCGCGACGCGATGTGAGCCGGCTGCGCCGGAGTGTAGGATGTACGGTGTAGGGTGAATTGGTTATAAACGGAAGTACAAAACTGCATAAACAAGGAAAATTAGCATGCGTAAAAATATGATCCTGACGATTGTGGGCGCGTTGTGTGTGTTGGTCATTTCCGCGAGTGTTCAGGCGGGCGAAGAAGCAGCGCCGCAGCCAGTGCTGCCGGATGCGAATTACTTGTCGAAACCAGTGACGTTCACCCCGTCAACGCAACCAGCGCCTTATCTGCCGGTCCCGACAACATCCTATCCGCCGGCGCCCGTCGTGCCGACGTGTGTGTTGCCGGCTGCCACCATCACTCACGTGCCGATGCCCGAGGCCGTCCAGGCGATGCAAGCCATGCGGGTGCAGTTGATCGCGGCGTATTTCGAAGCGTTCGGCGAGGCGTTCAGCATGTGTATGGAAGCCGAGAAGGGCCTGCTTTCCGGCGAGATGGAACTGGTGGAGTTTTTGCAGGTCAAGCTGCACTATCTCAACGCTGCCATCCGGCTTTATCGCGAGTGCGACCCGTCGCGAGTTCCCGCACTGCTGGAAGAGCGTGTCGAGACGGCGGAACTTTATGTCAAAGCGCTCGAGAAAGGCATCGAAACATTGAAAGACAACGCCGACGCACGTGCCTTGCCGGAAAAGTGCCTGGAAGCCGCGAAGTATATTCGTGACACCGCGAAGAAGGAGTGGGAAAAATCCCAGCCGGTGATTCAGCCATGCACCGCCTCGTCGCCGTTCAGTCCGGTCTACACACCCGTAAACACACCCCCGCTGCCGCCTCCCGTATCCCCCGCTGTGCCGCCGACTGAATAATCATTCACCATTAACATTTAACCATTAACCATTCAAAAAATCATGGGAAATTTCTATAACGACAATGAAGACATCAAGTCTTATTTTGAAACGATGAATCTCAAAGCCCTGGCCGAGATGGCGGAGGAGTACGCGGAGAACGGCGACGCGGATTATCTGCCCGTGGACCTCGACGACGCGGTGGACGGCTATCGCCGGATACTGGAAATCGTCGGGCAGGTGACGTCCGAGACGCTGGCCAAGAATGCCGAGCAGGTCGACGAACAGGGCAATACGCTCAACGCCGACGGTACGGTGACGCTCCATCCGTTGGTGCAGGAAAACTACGATCGGCTGGCGCAGGCCGACATGATGGGCTTCACGCTCCCGCGGCGTTACGGCGGCCTGAACTGCCCGACGACCGTTTACACGATGGCCACCGAAATCGTCTCCCGCGGCGACACGTCCTTCATGAACATGTTCGGCCTGCAGGGAATCGCCGAGACGATCAACGCGTTCGCGTCCCAGGAAATCAAGGACGAAACGCTTTCGCGCTTCTGCACTGGCGAAGTAACCGGCGCGATGGTGCTGACCGAACCCGACGCGGGCAGTGACCTGCAGGCGGTGCGTCTGCGGGCGGACTACGACGAAGCCTCCGGCCAGTGGCTGCTCAACGGTGTCAAGCGTTTCATCACCAACGGCTGCGGCGAAATCCTCCTGACCCTGGCCCGTAGCGAGCACAACATCTCCGACGGCAGCGGCCTAAGCCTTTTCATCTCCGAGCGGAACGAATGCGTCAAAGTCCGTCACCTTGAGCACAAGCTCGGCATCCACGGTTCCCCGACCTGCGAACTGGTTTACACGAACTGCCCCGCCAAGCTCATCGGCGAGCGTCGCCGCGGCCTGATGACGTACGTCATGGCCCTGATGAACGGCGCACGACTGGGCATCGCGGCCCAGTCGCTGGGTGTGGCCGAGGCGGCGTTCCGTCTGGCCCGCACGTATGCCTACACGCGTCACCAGTTCCGCGCCCCGATCGAAGTGCTGCCGCCGGTGGCCGAGCTGCTGACGGATTCGAAGGTTTCGATCGAAGCGTCCCGCGCGCTGACGTACGAGACCGCCGCGGTGTGCGACCGTGAACACTATGCGCTGCGGCTGACAGAAACAGTGGCCGACCTGCCCGCCGACAAAGCGAAGACGCTCAAGCAGGAGTCCCGCCAGTTGAAGCGGCTCAACGCCATGCTCACGCCCATGTCGAAGCTTTACGGCTCCGAGATGTGCAATCAGGTGACGTACGACGCCATCCAGGTGCTGGGCGGTTCGGGGTACATGAAAGACTACGCCGCCGAGCGCTACGCCCGCGACGCCCGCATCACGAACATCTACGAGGGCACGAGCCAGCTCCAGGTCGTGGCAGCGATCAAAGGCGTCACCAGCGGCACGTTCCAGACGTACGTCGAAGGTTATGAGCAGACCGTGTTCGAAGACGCGGAGCTCGAGGCGATGAAGGCGCAGCTCGTCGCGGCGAAAGAAAAAGTGCTTGAGTGCGTGGCCTACGTGAAAACGCAGTCGATCTCTTACGTCGACCTGCAGGCCCGCAAGCTGGTGGAGATGGCCATGGACGTCATCATCGGGCACTACATGCTCAAGCAGGCCGCCATCCTGCCGCGGAAGAAGACGATTGTGAAATACTTCATCAATCGCGAAATGCCGAAAATCGAAGGCTACCGTCTCGCGGTTCTCGCCGGGAATATGATGGCCGTGGAGAATTACCTCGAAATCGTCGGCCCGGTGCCGGAGATCGAGTGATCTGTGGATTGTGGTTTGGGATTTGTGAATTTTTGTGTTTAACCACGCGAGAGGCGGAACGTTTGTTTCTGCCTCTTTTTTTGATTCAACGCTACACTCACAAACCACAAACCCCTAATCGCTATCCCGCCACAGTCCGCCGGACTGTTTGCGGATCCAGGCGTTGATGTCGAGGCCTTCCTCGGCGAGGACGTCGCGGGTGTGCTCGGTGTCGGCGGGGTCGGGCCGGCCGTAATAACGCTCCTGCTGGAAACACGTGTCGAGAATTTCCGGCGGCAGGAATCGCGTGGGCAGCACCCGGCTGAAGCGGTCGCTCCAGGACGGGCCGATGTGATAATACCGCATGGGGCACGTGATGTATAAATAGTCTTTCGCGCGGGTCATGGCGACGTAAAACAGACGCAGCTCTTCGTCGGTCTGCTCTTTCGAGCCGGTCGCGAAATCGGAGGGGATGTTTCCGTCGCTGGCGTGAATGATGCTCACGGACCGCCACTCCATGCCCTTCGCGGAGTGGATGGTGCTCAGCACGAGGTAATCTTCGTGCAGGTCGGGCACGTCCGCGAAATCCTCGGACGACTGCGGCGGGTCGAGCACGAAATCGGCTAAAAGTTCCTGACGACTTGCAAACCGCGCGGAAACGTCGACCAGTTGTTCCAGATCGCGGAACCGGGCGTCGCTGTCCTGTGGATAATTTTCATTCAAAAAAGGTGTGTAAAAATCCAGGGCCGCACGCATCTGCGTCGGGAGCGGCTGCTCTCCGCCGGCCATATTTTCAAGCGTCGCCACCGCCGGCAACCAGTGTTTCGCGGCGGCTTTCGGGGGCGTCCATGAACGCCACGCACTCCAGTTGCCGCCCGTGTCGCGCAGGATGTCCGTCAGTTGCCTTGCCTTTTTCGGCCCAATTCCCGGCAACAGATTCAGGAATCGCATCCCCGCCGGCAGGTCGCGCGGGTTCTCCGCCAGCCGCAGCATGCTCAGCAGGTCTTTCACATGCGCTGCCTCCGTGAACTTCAGCCCGCCATACTTGATGTAAGGAATCCGCCGCCGGGCCAGCTCCGCCTCCAGCCGCAGACTGTGCGAAGATGAGCGAAACAGCACGGCCTGCTCCTTCAGCGGGATACCGGTTTCGAAATGCTCGAGCACCGTGTCCGCCACGAATTCCGACTGGGCATCCTCATCCCCGCAGCGAATAAACTCCGGCAGCAGACCCTCATCGCGAGTGGAATGTAGATTTTTATTGAAGCGCTCGGAAAGTTGGGCCACCACACGGTTCGACGCTTCCAGAATCGCGCCGGTGCTGCGGTAATTCATCTCCAGCGGGACGATTTCCGTCTTCGGAAAAATTTTCGGCAGGTCAAGAATGTTCCGGACGGTGGCCGCGCGAAAGGAGTAAATGGACTGGGCGTCATCCCCGACCACGGTCAGGCCGTCCCCGTCCGGTGTCATGCCGTGAATGATTTCCGCCTGCACGAGGTTCGTGTCCTGATACTCGTCGACGAGCACCCAGTCGAAACGCTTACGAATTTTCTCGCGCGTCACGGGATGCTTCATCATGCCGGCCCAGTAATAAAGCAGGTCATCATAATCGAGCGTCCCGTCCGCCTGCTTGCGCGCCACGTACGCGTCAAACAGCGCCGCCAACTGCTCTCGATGCTCGGAGTGATTCGGGTAAAACTCGTCCAGAATCTTAAACAGCGACTCCTGCGCGTTCACGCACCGGCTGTAAATGGACATGCACGTGCTCTTTTTCGGGAAGCGTTTATCCTTGCCGTCCACGATTCCGCCGCGCATGGCGTTCATGAGATCCTCAGCGTCCCCACGATCAATAATCGTGAAGCCGCGCGGCAGGCCCACCACATCCCCATACATCCGCAGCAGCCGAGTACCCACGGCGTGAAACGTGCCGCCCCAGATGGAGGATACCGCCGCGTGAATCGGCGTGCTTTCATGCAGCTTCATTAGTGCGTGCTTCGCGCGGGAAATCATTTCCACGGAGGCACGGCGGGTAAACGTCAAAAGCAGAATCCGCTCCGGCTGCGCTCCCTGCGCGACGAGGTACGCCACGCGGTGGGCGAGCATGGTGGTCTTCCCGGTGCCCGCACCCGCCACCACCAGAAGCGGCGACCGGCCATGCGTCACCGCTTGAATCTGCGCGGCGTTCAGATTTTTGAAGAGACCGTTCATATAATGCTTAATGGTGAATGGTGAGAGGGATTTTTTACGTTTTATTTATCTCGCGGCGGGCGTGCCGCCAGGGAACGCAGGGCCATGAAAATATACGTGGTGCTTAAATATAAAACGCACCCGATGATCGGCGCCACCGCGGTGACTAACAGACAGAGTGCGAAAAAATGGGGCGTAAACGGGTGCTGCGCGAAAAAAGTAATGCGGAAAATGTTTTGCGGCATAAAGAAAAAATACGTGGCCAGGGCGACCACGATGAGGCTCACCAGGCCGTAAAACATGAACGCGCCCCGCATGAAAATGAGTTTCGCGAGGAAAATGCACACGCCGTAAATTTCCTCTTCGGGGGGATTTTTGGGGGCGTACCGGATGGCGGACAGGGCCGGGTGCAGGGCGTAAAACGCGATGTAAAGGCAGCCGAAACACAGGCACAAACCGAAAAAGAGGAGAAAATACTCTTTATAATACAGGCCGTTAAGGGTGAAGGTCATGAGGGAGCCCAGGCCGAGCAGGAAAAAAAACGCGCTGGTGATATCACAGATGGAACGGCTGCAGAGCTTCCCCGGGGACTCGAGATTCCAGGTTTTAAAGTCGCGGACCAGCCGCCATGTGATGTACTGGAAGGCCAGTAGCATGAGGGTAACGCCAAGTATGACGCCCAGGCTGCCGCTGCCCGCGGAATTCGGATTCTCCGCCAGCGCACTGGCAGGGTTCCGCACCCCGTAATAACAGTAAATCGGCATCAAAAACGCACCGCTGATGACCGCGAAATGACCGATATTCACCACCGCGGATTCCAAAAAATAAAGCATCGGCAAGCTGAACTGCTTCTGAAAAAAACGCAGCAGAATTTCCAGTGGATGCCCATGCCCGGCAGCGGAATGCGCCGCCTGACGCCAACTGGCATGAAACACGGAGTCCCGGGGATACTTTTCACCAGCGTTTTTTTCGGATTTTTCCGCCACCCGCGCCGTGGACACATCCTCCAGCAACACCACCGCCGGGAGAATCAGGGACGGCGAGGAATCCTCCGGTGAAGACGCCGTGGGGATGTCATCCTGAAAAATGTCATGATCATTTTTCGCTTCATTCTTCGCGTCATTCTCTGGCATGGCGTACGTCCTGGGCAGATAAAAAATGGGAGGCGGTTTTTCATACCGCGTTTATCAAAAAATCCCAACGCAAAATGAATCCGCGCTGGGAAGGAATTTACACAAAATCTGCGGGCGGGGAAACACACGCCGCGGAATAAAATTCACAGGTTAATTGGAATAACTTCCAGGACTGGATTCCGCCTGAGCCGCCGCATCCGCCTTCTGTTTCGCGACCATAATCGCGCGCTGGGAAAGCATCATGCCGAGTTTCACCTGCCCCTCCGAGAAATACGAGGTACGTTTTCCATTCGCCCGCAGCACGGTATCACTGGCCAATTTCTGGGCCGGGATACCGCTGTTCAGGTGCCAGGCCGCGAACTGCAACGCGCCGAGATCCGTCCCCGTCCCTAGCAGCGTGCACATCTCTTTCACTTCTTCCTTACTGGTGACATCATCAATTTTCGCCAACTCGTAATTCGAATTCGAATTCGGCACGGGCTTTCCATATTCCAGGCATACTGACTCGTATTTCATGGAGACAACCTTCGCGGGGGGAATATTCATTCCCATGATGCCTCCCGTACCGCCGGCACCGAATAACTGCTCCAGGTCTTCCGTTCGGCCACCGATCTGGGCCGCGATGGGGCGCGTGCCGAAAGAAGTCGGGATGCGGACATTCAGCGGCTGATCACTTTTATTCTCGATAAAAAGGCGTCCTTTTTTCATATCCGCCTGGATCACGCCCGCTTCGATCTGCCCGTCCTCGATCGCCTGGAACAGGTCCACTTCCGTGAATCCCTCCGCGGCTTTCGCCTCTAACTTGCCGGGTTTCGCTTTTTTCGCCATTTCCTTCGTTTTCGCCGGCGCGGCAGACACCGGGGCGGACAGAACCATAAAAACGGCCAGACATAGGCCGACGCCGTTAAGAAATGAAAAAATACGCTTCATCTTTATTTATCCCCTTTTTTATGGTGAACAAGACCGTTAAAAACAACCATATCAACTACCTATTTTACCCTAAAACCACCTAAATTCCAAGCAAAATTGCGAATCAGGACAAAAAAAAGCCAAAAATTTTCATTAGGAACCCCAAATTTGCCCAAAAAGTGGATTTTGCGGGGGAATTTTCCCCGTACCTTGCGTTTCCGGGCGAATACCGGTAAAATGGGAGCGTTTTCTGTGTTTCCATTAATATTATAATAGCCGTGTGGCATTACGCTGCGAAATGAGGTTTTTATGCCCCGCCGAACCCTGCGAAAAATCGATCAGACGCTGGATTATTCGCGTCATCTGTTCACGTTTTCCCAGCTTCCGGATCCGTGGAGCGCGACGGCCCTTTTCCCCGCGCAGCCCGCGGCGCCGCTGGAGGTGGAGGTGGGCAGTGGAAAAGGCCAGTTCATCCAGGAAATCGCGGAGGCGTACCCCGAGCATAATTTTCTGGGCGTGGAGGTGGCGCCGAAGTATGCCGCTTATTGCGCCGCACGTCTGATCCGCGCCGGGCTTCAGAACGCGGCCATGGTTTCCGGGGATGCCGTGCAGGTGTTTCGGGAGCGGATGTCGGATCGTGCCCTGGCGGCGGTGCACGTGTATTTCCCGGATCCGTGGTGGAAAAAGCGGCACCGGAAACGCCGCGTGATGCGGATGGAGCTCGTGCGGGAGGTGGAGCGGGCGCTGCTGCCGGGCGGAAAATTGCATTTTTGGACGGATGTGCAGGAGTATTTCGACTCGGCGCTGGAGATGATGGCCGCCGAGTCCGTGCTGCGCGGGCCGTTCACGCCGGAAGTGCCGGAGGACGCGTGGCGGACACATTTCGAGCGCCGCACACTGCTGGAAGACCGCCCGGTGTTTCGGTCATTTTTCGTGAAGGCGGAAAACTGAGGCGAAATCGTCTCAGCAAGTCATCATCTTTCGGAATGGGAACAGGCTGTAATCTGTAAGCCCGCTCCCATCCACACGCGGTCTGAATTTTAAAAGAAGGTAAAATCCCCATTTATGTTCCGCCGGAAAAATACCTCGCCTAATCTTGATTTTTTGAATGCCCGGGAGCATTTTTTGCCTGTGCGTTTCGAGGTAATTTGGAACACGCTGCTGGCAGAGCCGGGGTTTACGGAGGGAGAGTGGCATGATCTGGAAACGCTGGCCCACATGCTGCGCGAGCATTACCACCACGATTATCACGCCGAGCTGCTGGACCTGAAAGCGGCCTTCGCGCCTTTTAATCCAGACCGGGAGACGGTGTGGGAACCGGAATTCTCGCCAGAAGCGGAGGCGGCATGCCGCGAGCATCTCATTCGCGGCGTCCGTCGGCTGCTGGATGTGAGCAATTATCGCGTTCTGCGGGAAGATGAATTTAATGAATGCCTGAAACTCCAGCCTTTCGGCGGTCTGGCCGTCACCGTGGACACGCACGCGTTCCAGGAGTTTCACGTCTATTATCGCGGCGTTCGCATGACGCAAAAAACGGACACGATTTTTTACTTCTGGAAACAGACGCGCGATGTGCGGGAGCTGAAACGCGTTTTCGTCCTGGCACAGTACAAAGAAACGTATGGGCATAAAATGCTGGCGAAACTTTTTCGGGATGTGCCCGTGGAGAACCTGAAAATCATCGCGCCGGAAGTGCGGCTTTCGTTGCCGGTTTTCGACCGTTTTAAAATCGGCGGCACGGTTTTCGGCGGCATCTTCGCCTCCCTTTATAAACTGATCGCCGCCGCCGCGTTTTCGTGGTGGCTGTTCCTCTCCTTCCTGATTTTCTTTTGCATCGCGCTGGTAAAAGGCGTGCTGGGCTTCTTTAACTCGCGGACGAAATGCCTGCAGGTGTACTCCAGCAGCCTGTATCACCAGAATCTTTCGAATAACGTGGGGGCCGTGAATGCGCTGGTGGATCAGGCGGAAGATCAGGAGGTAAAGGAGGCGTTCCTCGCATACGCGTTCCTTTACATGCACCGCGATGAACGTCTGACGGAGCCGGAGCTGGACGCGCGAATCGAGCGCTGGCTGGAAACACGTTTTCATTTCGCCATGGATTTCGAGGTGGATGACGCCCTGCGGAAACTGCGGGAAAAGAAATTAGCGGAAACTGAAATAGAAGCGGATGACCGGGTGATTTACCGCGTTCCCGACCTTCCCGCCGCACTGGCTCGCCTGAGAAAAAATGAAAACGCGAGAGAGTGAAACTACTGCTTCACGCCTGTTTCCCTCCGCTGGTGGCACTCGCTGCAGCACCCGCGGCGGCGCCGGATGAAAACGCGAACTGAAGATTATATCCCCCGGTGTCCCCGTCCACATCTAAAACTTCTCCGCAAAAAAACAGCCCCGGGCGGATGCGCGACTCCATACTCTGGCGGTTCACTTCCTCCAGCCAGACGCCGCCGGCAGTGCACATGGCTTCTCGAAAATCACCCAGCCGGCGAACATGGAACGGATGCCCCGCGAGTGTTTCCGCCAGCCGGGCGCGGGCTCCGCGGTCCATCTCCCAGGCAAGCATCCCGGTCGCAATCTCCGCCAGTTCCAGGAGGCACTCCCCCAGGCGTTCCGGAAGTGTGAAACGTTGCACGAGAATATTTTTCACCGTTTTTTTACTGTTTTGCGTAAATGCTTCCACAAGAATTTTTCCCAGCACCGCCGTGTCCGCATCTCCCGTGAACGCGATTTTCAGCGTGTCACCCGACTGCACATACCGGCTGAAATCCAGGATGCCCGGGCCGGAGAATCCGCGGTGCGTGAAGAGAATGTCCCCGGTGTGTGCCGCGATTTTTTTCCCGTCCCGCCACACGCTCACCGGACGGTTCTCCAGCGAAATTCCGGCACACGGTGTGAACGGGTACGCGTCCACATGCACCGGCGTTAATGCGGGGCGGGGGGGGATGATGGTGTGTCCGAGCATTTTCGCCAGCTCATAACCGTCCCCCGTGGAACCGGTAACGGGATACGATTTTCCACCCGTGGCGATGATGATTTTTTTCGCGCGCCAGGTCTGCGCTCCGCCACCACCGGCCGTGTTTTGCGTTTCCACATGAAAACACGCATCCTCTTCCTGAAACGCCACACGCGTCACGGTCTGCGAATAAAAAATTTCCGCGAGGCATGTGCGGCACGCTTCTGTCAGCACCCGCAGCACATCTTCAGCGCGCTGCGTGGCGGGGAAAATTTTTCCGTCATTCACCTCCGTCATCCGCAGCCCGCGGGCGGCGAAAAAGCGGATTAAATCCTGATTCGTAAACGCCATCAGGCATGGCTTCACGAAACGCGCCGCCCCGGCGTAATGCGAATAAAAGTCGGCGATTTTCCCGGCGTGCGTGATGTTACAGCGGCCGCTGCCCGCAATTTTCAGTTTCCGACCGGGTTTTTCATTCTTCTCAAGAATCGCCACGCGCCCCGCTTTCGCAGTGCATGCCGCCATCAGTCCGGCCGGCCCAGCTCCGAAAATCAGGATGTCATGCATGAACGCTTCCGTCATCCGCTCCTCACTTTCACTCCTTCACTTTTCATTTTTCCTCGTCACGCCCGGCCCTGTAAGTTCACTTCTTCCCGCGGCGACCCGCTGCACGGCGATCCGTGTGGAAAGACGCTCCTGCAGCGCCGGCACGTGCGAAATCACGCCGATCAATTTTCCGGACTGCTGCAGTGCCCCCAGTGCAAAAAGCGTGATGTCCAGCGTCTCCTCATCCAACGTTCCGAAACCCTCATCCAGAAACAGAGAATCCAGCCGCACTTCTTTCCCGGCCATGCTCGCCAGCCCCAGCGCAAGCGCAAGACTGACGAGAAATGTTTCCCCGCCGGAAAGATTTTTGGCGGAGCGAATGACGCCTCCATGATCATGATCCCGAACGGTGATCTCCATTTCTACATTTTTTTCGTCCGCGCCGGGCTCACTTTTTTCTTTCGGATGAAGCTCGTAACGCGGCGTAATCTGGCATAAATGGCGATTCGCGTGGCGTAAAAGTTCCGCGAATGTCAGCCCTTGCGCGAATTTCTTAAACACCTGGCCATTCGCAGAACCGATTAACTCATCCAGCAGACTCCAGCGGGTTACTTCCGCACGCTGCAATTCCCGCTTCACGTTCTCTTTCCCGAAATACGCCTCCTGCTCACCCGATTTACGCATTTTTTCGCGGAGATCCCCCTGTTCGCGAAGCTTTTCTTCCAGATGATTTTTTTGCCGATTCTTCTCCGGGAGCAAAACATCTGCGTTCTCCGGCGTCAGATTTTTTTTACGTTCCGCGTGCAGCGCCGTTTCATTTCCGTCATGCTGGGCCGTCAGCGAGATTTTCGTTATATAAAGGTTTTCACGCTGGGCCACGAGCTGTTTCTGTGTGTCTTCCGCAAGCCGCGCGTCCAGGAATGCCTTTTCCGTTAAAAAACCGGAGTCGCCCAGGGCGGTTTCCCAGACTTGCCGCGCACTGTCCAGGGTTAATTGTGCAGCCGTGATTTTTTGCGTCAGCGTTTCCAGATTTTCTTCCGCCGCCTTCATGCCTGCCTTCTGTTCCGCCAATTTTTTTTCCAATTCTTTTAACGCACACTCCAGCGCATGCCGCGAGGCCGCACGCCGAAGGAGCGTTTCCATGGCATTCGCCCAGTACGCGTTTTCATCACCCACCGCCGAAGCGGATGTTTCGGCATGTTCCTTTTCCGCCACATCCGTCACGGAAAAAATATCCTCGCCCGGACTCATCCATTCCGGTGCTGACGGACTCTCGCCAAGAAATGCCTTCGTGAGCTCCATCATTTCATTTCGGCAGCGTTTCAGATTCAGGATGTCTGTTTCCAGATTTTGTGCCGCCGCCGTCCGCAGCGCAACGACTTCTGTTTCTTCATTTTTCTTTCGATTCAGTAACTCCAGTGCCGCCAACCAGGCACTTCGGCACGCTTCCACACGCGTTTGCGCTGCCGCAATTTCTCGTTCTTTCGCATGCGCGTTTTGCAGCGTTTCTTTCAGCGCATCCGTCTTCGCCGCCAGGAGTTCACGCGTCTGGCATACGCGTTTTTTTTCATCTTCCAGCGTGACGTTCACCCACCGGGCATCTTCGTCGGTGACCGGAAATTCTTGTAAATCCTGAATGAAAAACGCCTCTCCCAGCGTTTCATACGCTTTCCGCAGAGAGGCGATATGCGCTTCCAACGTTCGCAGATTCTCGTCCCACGCTTCACTTTTTTGCAGATGGCGGAGTTCCGTTAACCGTAGCTCCTGACGCTGCATCTCCGCTTCTTTTCGCCACTGCGCCAGCGTTTTCTCGGCCGTCATTTTTTCTTTTTGTGTGCCGGCGGTGTCCGCAGCGCATGGTTCCGCCGCCTGAACGTGAACGGTTCCGCCGCATAACGGACACGCATCTCCCGGATGGAGCATCTCGCGCAACTGCTGGAGGTTCGCCACGGCCGCCTCCAGATACAGCTTCCGTTCCAGCGTCTGAAGCAGCTCCATCTGGTGGATGACTTTTTCTTCCGCCAGCCGAACGGTGTCTATCAACTCCTCGCGTTTTTTCGTTAACCCTCGGATGTCTTCCGCCACATTCATGCGCTGCTCCAAGTGACGAGAAAAATCAGTCAGATCTTTTTCCAGATGCTCCAGCACGCGCCCGGTTTCCTGTGCGGCGTCCAGCTCCTCCCGGATTTTCACCGCTTCATGCCCGTCCAGAAGCGTTTTCAGCGACTTTTCCAGCTCCGTTTTTTGCTCCCCGGCTTCCCCGCTTTCCTGATGTTTACGCTGCACTTCCTCCTCCGCCCGCAGGCGCTGCGTCTTCACCGCTTCCAGACTTTCCGCCATTTCCGACAGTTTTTTTTGCTTCCGGAAAAGCGGCTCCAGCTGGGCGGTATAATCTTTTAACAGGTGCTGCATGGCGGGAACGGTCTCCGCGAGCTGCGCATCCGCCGCGGTTTCCATGAGTTTCGTCTGCGTTGCGAGTAAGGCCTCCGTGGTGACGGACACCTGATTCTCCGCCGCTTCCCGCTTCTTCAGCGCGGCCTGATGCTCCGCCTCCAGACCCGTCTGCGTTTCTTGTGCACGGCGAAATTCCTGAAATGGCCCCTGAATTTTCGCAGCCGACTCACTCTTTTTCAGTTTCTCATCTAGCGGCGAAAACGCCTCCTCCTCCGCTGTCAGCTTTTTCCATTCCGCCTCCAACTGCGCACGTGTTTTCTCCAGTTCCGCGATTTTTTCTCGCCATGCAAGCTGCGCGTCCAGCGTCTTCAGAGTTTCATTGAGCGCGGCACACTCCGTTTCCAGCGTTTTTTGACGCGTTTCACATTCCGCCATTTCCTCCGGCGTCAGAAAACGGATTTCCTTCATGCCCGCCTCCAGGCATCTCAGCGTCTCCGCCTCCTTCTTTTGGCGGCTGTGGACGGCCATGGAAATTTCCGAGTAAATTTCCGTTTTCGTTAATTTCTCGAGAATGGTTCCACGGTCGCCTCCGGAAGCCTGCAAAAATTCCGCGAATTTCCCCTGCGCCAGCATGACCGCCCGCGTGAACTGCGTGAAATCCAGCCCCACATGCGCGGTCACCAGCGCTTCCACATCATTATTCGTCCGGCTGAGTTCCTCGCCTTCCGCCGTCTCCTCATCCGTAATTTTCGAAAAACTCCGTTTCGGATCCTGGAGTTTTCCTCCCGCCTTTTTTTTGGCGCGATTCTGATAAAACGAACTGCGAAACACGCCGTCTTTCGTGCGGAAGGTCACCTCCGCGAAACAGTGCCCCGTCTGCTGGGACATGATTTCATTCTCACCTTTCGTGACCCGGCCTAATCGCGGCGTGCTACTGTAAAGAGCCAGGCAGATGGCGTCAAGAATCGTGGACTTCCCCGCGCCGGTCGGGCCGGTAATGGCAAAAATTCCTTCGCGCCGGTACTCGGGACACGTGAAATCAATTTCCCACTTCCCGACCAGGGAATTCAGATTTTCAAAAGTCAGTTTCAGGAGTTCCATGTTTTGCCTCCATAAAAAAAGGAAAATGAGCCGGTTTTCCCATCCCATTTTCCTCTCGCGATTTTCGTTTCGGCAGATGCCCGATTATTCCTCGTCGGCATTCTCTTCCGGGGCCGGGGCCTGCGTGTGCTCGTCCAGGTTAATCCCGGCGGAGAGCAGATTCGAGTCATCCAGCAGCGAAAAGTCCACCTCTCCCGCGTCTTCCATCATCTGATCAAGGATGGATGCCTCGGCGTACGTGCTTTCCGTCCGTGACCATTCCGCATCCTGGTACGCCTTGAAACCGGTACCGGCGGGGATGAGGTGCCCGAGAATGACGTTTTCTTTCAGGCCGACCAGGCGGTCGACTTTTCCGGCCAGTGCCGCTTCTGTGAGCACTTTCGTCGTTTCCTGGAAGCTCGCGGCGGAAATAAAGCTCGAACTCTGCACGGCAGCCTTCGAAATCCCCAACAACTGGGTGGAGCTGATCGCCTTCTGCGGCGCCTTGAAGGTGGCGACTGTACCGCCCGCCGCCTCCACTTCCAGGTTACGGATTTCCGCGCGTTCGCGGGGCACGATTTCCCCGGGGATGAAACGCGTGTCGCCCGGTTCGTCGATTTTCACACACGCGTCGAGCTGGCGGTTCTTCGCCAGGAAGTCGTGTTTGTCCATCAGCGCGCCTTCCAGCAGGCCCGTGTCGCCGACGGCCTCGACCAACACTTTCCGCAGCATCTGGGACACGATGATCTCGATGTGCTTGTCGTTGATCTGCACACGCTGCGAACGGTACACGTTCTGCACTTCGCGCGTCAGGTACTGCTGCACGGCCTCCTCGCCGGAAATCCGCAGAATGTCGTGCGGCACCAACGGCCCTTCGACCAGCGCCTCGCCCGCCTTCACGTAGTCGCCGGAACGCACGCGGAGGTGCTTGCCGTGTGTGATGAGGTGTTCGCGCTCCAGCCCGGTCTCTTCCTGCACGACGCGCACGGTGCGCTTGCCGCGCCGCTTTTCGCCGAGGATTTCCACCTGGCCGTCGATTTCCGCGATGACCGCCGGCTCTTTCGGCTTGCGGGCCTCGAAAATTTCAGCCACGCGCGGCAGACCGCCCGTGATGTCCTGCGTACCCGACACCTCGCGCGGCGTCTTCGCAAGAATCGTACCGGCCTTGATCTGCGCCCCTTCCTCGACCTCGATGTGCGCCTTCTCCGAGAGATAATAGAAGTCGAGAATCTTCCCGCCTTCGCCCTCGAGGATAATCTGCGGGTGGAAGTCGCCGCGGTACTCGATGACCGTCAGACGTTTCGTGCCCACAGCGTCTTTCTCGACGCGCACCGTCTCGCCCTCGAGCAGGTCTTCGAAACGCACCTTACCGTCCACTTCCGCGAGGATCGGGATCGAGTGCGGATCCCAGCGGCAGATCGTCGTCCCGGCGGGTGCTTCTTTATCGTCCTCGACAAGAATCTGCGCACCGATCGGCACTTCGTATTTTTCCAGCTCTCGGCCGCGCTCGTCCAGGAGCGAGACCTCGCCGTTACGCGTCAGCGAAACCGTCTGCCCCGCGTCGTTCGACACGGCCTTCAGGCGGGTATATCGCACGCGGCCGGCCTTCTTGTTTTTGATGTCGCGCTGCTCCATACCACGGGCGGCCGTACCGCCGATGTGGAACGTACGCATGGTCAACTGCGTGCCCGGCTCGCCGATACTCTGCGCGGCGATCGTGCCCACGGCCATGCCCTGCTCCACCATCATGCCGGTGGAAAGATCCATGCCGTAACATTTCGCGCACACGCCCAGCGACGACTCGCACGTCATCGGGCTGCGAACCATGATTTTCTCCAGACCCATCTCCTCGATTTTGCGGGCGCCCTCGACGGTGATCATGCCGTTGGCCCGCACGATCACCTCGTCCGTGATCGGGTTGACGATGTTCGCGCAGCTCACACGGCCCTTGATCGAGTCCGCCAAACCGACTTCCACCTTCTCGCCGCGGTAAATGATTCCCTTCGAAATGCCCTGCGTCGTGCCGCAGTCATCGCAGGTGACGACGACGTTCTGGGCCACGTCGGCCAGCTTACGCGTCATGTAACCGGAGTCGGCCGTCTTCAGCGCCGTGTCGGCCAGACCCTTACGGGCACCGTGCGTCGAGGAGAAATACTCCAGCACGCTGAGGCCTTCGCGGAAGTTCGCCTTAATTGGCGTTTCGATAATTTTACCGGACGGCTTGGCCATCAAACCACGCATACCGGCGAGCTGACGAATCTGCTCGATGCCGCCTCGGGCACCGGACTGCGACATGAGGTAAATCGGGTTCACATAGCCCGGCCAACGATGGTCGTTGTCCAGCGCCTGCGTCATTTCGCGGGTAATTCTCGCGTTCGCTTCCGTCCACGCGTCCAGCGTTCGCGCGTACCGCTCCCGCTCAGTCAGGGCACCGTACTGATAGCCCTGCATGTAACCCATAACCACGCGTTCGGTCTCGTCGATGATGGTTTTTTTGGAGGCCGGGGTGATGAGATCGTCGGTGGCGAAGGAAAGCCCGGAACGGGTACTTTCACGGAAACCCATCTGGTTCATATCGTCCAGCAGGTCGATCGTCGCCCGGCGGCCCAACAACTCGTAACAGTCGGAAATGACCATGCCCAGCGTACCGCTTTTCATCTGCTCGTTATAGAACGGCATCCCTTCCGGCAGCGTGTCGTTGAACATCACGCGCCCGACGGTCGTCTTGAAACGCTGACCCACCTTCACGCGCGGCTCGCCCTTGACACCCACGCCACGGTAGCGTTCGGGCAGACGCAGCTCGATCGGCGTGTGCGTCGTGACCTTGCCGTGCTGGAAGGCGGTGTAAACTTCCTCGAAACCGGGGAACGCCATGCCGTCGCCCACGCGGTCGGGCAGCTCGATCGTCATGTAATAACAGCCCATGACCACGTCCTGAGACGGGCTGATAATCGGGCGGCCGTTGGCGGGGCTGAAAATGTTGTTGGTGGACATCATCAGCGTGTGCGCCTCGACCTGCGCCTCAATCGAAAGCGGAAGGTGCACGGCCATCTGGTCACCGTCGAAGTCCGCGTTAAAACCACGACACACGAGCGGATGCAGTTTGATCGCGTTGCCCTCGACCAGCACCGGCTCGAACGCCTGGATACCCATGCGGTGAAGCGTCGGGGCACGGTTGAGAAGCACCGGGTGGTTGTAAATCACTTCCTCCAGGATATCCCACACTTCCTCGTCCTTGCGCTCCAGCATTTTCTTGGCGCTTTTGATCGTGTCGGCGTGGCCCAGCTCCTTAAGTCGGCGAATGATGAACGGCTGGAACAGCTCCAGAACGATTTTTTTGGGGATGCCGCACTGGTGCAGACGCAGCGTCGGCCCCACGACGATCACGCTTCGCGCGGAGTAGTCCACGCGTTTGCCCAGTAGGTTTTCGCGGAATCGTCCCTGCTTGCCCTTGATCATGTCCGTCAGCGATTTCAGCGCCCGGTTGCTGCTGCCCAGCACCGGACGTTTGCATCGCCCGTTGTCGAACAGCGCGTCCACCGACTGTTGCAGCATCCGCTTTTCGTTGCGGACGATCACTTCCGGCGCGTTGAGATCCGTCAGTTTCTTCAGCCGGTTGTTGCGGTTGATGATGCGGCGGTAAAGGTCATTCAAGTCGGACGTGGCGAAGTTGCCGTTGTCCAGCATCACCAGCGGACGCAGATCCGGCGGGATGACAGGAATCACATCCAGCACCATCCATTCCGGCTTGTTGTCGCTGTCGCGGATCGCCTCGACGATCTTCAGACGGTTGATGAGTTCCTTTTTCCGCTGCTTGGAATTCGTCGTGACCAGCTCCTCGCGCAGCTCCTGCGAAAGCGTGACCAGATCGAGATTCATCAGCAGCGTGCGAATCGCCTCGGCGCCCATCTCGGCCTGGAAGGCGCCCATGCCGTACTGCCCAGCGGCTTCGCGATACTCCGCCTCGGTCAGCAGTTGACGCTGTTTCAGGGGCGTGTCGCCGGGGTTGGTGACCACGTAGTCCTGAAAATAAATGACCTTCTCCAGGCTGCTCATTTTCATGTCCAGCAGGTTGCCCAGGCGGCTAGGCATGGTCTTGAAGAACCAGATGTGCACCACGGGGGCGGCCAATTCGATGTGGCCCATCCGCTGACGGCGCACACGGCTGTGGGTGATTTTCACGCCGCAGCGGTCGCAGATCATGCCTTTGTATTTCATGCCGCGGTATTTGCCGCACATGCATTCCCAGTCTTTTTCCGGGCCGAAAATGCGTTCGCAGAAAAGGCCGTCACGCTCCGGGCGGTACGTGCGGTAGTTGATCGTTTCCGGCTTTTTCACTTCGCCGTGCGACCAGCTTCGGATGTCGAAAGCCCGCGCCAGGCTGATTTCCACGGAAGTATAATCGTTAACTCGTTCGTAACTGCGTTCGTCCATGCCGCTCATGCAGGGATCCCCACTTTCTTGAATGCTAAATGCTTAATGCTTAATTACGGAATAGCGAATGCTAAATACCTGGTCTGCCTCACGCTTGCGTCATTAAGCATTTAGCATTTAGCATTCCGCATTATTTATATTCCCCGCCCCATTTTCATGTTCAGGCCGAGACCTTTGATTTCGTTGGTCAGCACGTCGAAGCTTGCGGGCGTGCCGGCTTCGAGGATGTTTTCGCCTTTGACCATGGATTCGTAAATCTTGGTCCGGCCTTCCACGTCGTCGCTTTTCACCGTCAGCAGCTCTTGCAGGATGTAAGCGGCGCCGTACGCCTCGAGGGCCCACACTTCCATTTCGCCGAAACGCTGTCCGCCGGAACGGGCCTTGCCGCCCAGGGGCTGCTGCGTAATCATCGAGTACGGGCCGGTGCTGCGGGCATGCACTTTGTCGTCCACGAGGTGGTGCAGCTTGAGCATGTAAATGTAGCCGACAGTCGTTTCCTGCTCGAAAGGTTCGCCGGTGCGGCCGTCCAGCAGGCGGATTTTGCCGTGGGCGGGCAGGCCAGCCTCTTCGCACGCCTGGTTGATGTCGCCTTCCTGGGCACCGTTGAAAACCGGCGTAATGGAGCGGAAATTCGCTTTCGCACTGGCCCAGCCGAGGTGCGTTTCCAGAATCTGGCCCACGTTCATACGGCTCGGCACGCCCAGCGGATTCAGCAGGATCTGCACCGGCGTTCCGTCCGGCAGGAACGGCATGTCTTCCTTCTTCAGGATCTTGGAAATCACACCCTTGTTACCGTGACGGCCCGCCATCTTGTCGCCGACGGAGATGACCCGCTTGGCGGCAATGTAAACTTTGGCCATCTGCAGCACGCCGCTACGAAGTTCGTCCCCGATTTTCGCGGTGTTGATTTTCTGATCCATCGTATCCAGAAGCCGCTCCACGCGGGTGCGGTGGTACATGAGCACTTCGAAAACCTGACGGCGGATCTTGGCCGGGTAGCTCAGATGAGCGCCGTAGTGGAAGTTGCGGGCCAGGGCCACGATATCTTTGTGCGATTTGCCCTCGACGATCGGCTCGCCGTAATTATCCATGATCGCGTGGCCGGTAATGCCTTCCACGGCTTCGATCATCTGCGCGAACGCCTCGGCGATTTCCTTCTGGCACTCCGCCTCCATCTTCTGGACGGATTCCTCGAACTCGCGGCGATCGGACTCGTTGAGACTGATGCGGCGGCAGTAATGCTGCGTGTCGATGACGATTCCCTCGACGCCCGACGGCACTTCCAGCGAATCGTTCTTCACGTCTTCGCCCGCACGGCCGAAAATCGTGTGCAGCAGTTTTTCCTCCGGCGTCAACTCCGTCTTCGATTTCGGAGCCACCTTGCCCACGAGGATGTCACCGGGACGGACGTACGTGCCGATGCGCACGATGCCGCGGTCGTCCAGGTTCCGCAGGGCTTTTTCGCTGACGTTCGGGATGTCGCGGGTGAATTCCTCGCGCCCGAGCTTCGTCTCGCGAATTTCGATGTCGTAAACCTCGATGTGGATGGACGTGTACACGTCGTTCTGCACGAGCTCTTCGCTGATGATGATGGCGTCCTCGAAGTTGTAACCTTCCCAGACCATGAAGGCCACCAGGACGTTACGGCCCAGGGCCAGCGTCCCGTTGTGCGTCGCGGCACCGTCAGCAATAATTTGGTTCGCGTCGACGATCTGGCCGGGCACCACGATCGGCTTCTGGTTCTGGCACGTCCGCTCGTTCATACCGACGAACTTCCGCAGCTTGTACACTTCCTCGTCGATGATGATCGTCGACGCGTCGCAGTACGTCACCTTCCCACCGCGTTTGGCACGGATGATGAGGCTGGAGTTGCGGGCCGCCGAGGCTTCCAGGCCGGTGCTGACCAGCGGCGTTTCCGAAACCAGAAGCGGCACAGCCTGGCGCTGCATGTTCGAGCCCATCAGCGCGCGGTTCGCGTCGTCGTGCTCCAGGAACGGGATCAGGCCCGCTGAAACACCCACCATCTGGCTGGGCGAAACGTCGATGTAATTCACGCGGTTGATCGGAGTGATTTCGTATTCGTCGCCAAAGCGGGCGATGACGTTTTCGCCCACCGTGCGGGAGTCGCCGACGATGCGGTTGTTTTCGATCAGCACGTCGGCCGGGGCGAAGATCGCCGTGTCTTCCTCGTCGGCACGCAGCCAGCGGATCTCGCCGGTGAGCTTGCCGTTTTCCACGACCTGGTACGGCGTGATGAGGAAGCCGTATTCATCAACGCTGGCATAAATCCCCAGGCTGGAAATCAGGCCGATGTTCGTACCTTCCGGCGTCTCGATCGGGCAGATGCGGCCGTAGTGCGACGCGTGCACGTCACGGACGTCGAAGCCCGCACGCTTGCGGTTCAGACCGCCGGGGCCCAGGGCCGACAGACGCCGTTCGTGCGTGAGCATCGAAAGCGGGTTCGTCTGGTCGACGACCTGCGACAATTCGCTGCGGCCGAAGAAAAAGTCGATCGCCGAGGAAATACTCTTCGGATTCACCAGGCTGCGGGGCGTCATTTCATGGACGTCCTTCATGCTCATGCGCTCGACGACCGTCCGGCGAAGTTTGTTAAAGCCCTTCCGCACTTCGTCCGACGCAAGCTCGTCGATCGTGCGCAGACGGCGGTTGCCGAGGTGGTCGATATCGTCGACGGCCATTTCCGGGTCGCCGTTGCGAAGGCCGATGACGTAACGGATGGCGGAAATCAGGTCTTCCGGACGCAGCGTCATCACCTCTTCGGGGATGTTCAGGCCGAACTTGCGGTTGATACGGAATCGGCCCACCCGCCCGAGACGGTAACGATTCACGTCGTAGAATTTTTCCTCGAACAGTTTCCGCGCCTTATCCAACTGCGTCGGGTTACCCGGGCGCATCCGCTGGTAAATCCGCAGCAGTGCCTCCTCGTGGCTCTGCGTGACGTCTTCCGCCAGCGTGTTCATCAAAAGCGTGTTCCGCGTGTCTTCCATGATCTCGATTTCTTTCAGACCGGAAGTGCAGATCTGCTCCGCGATGTTTTTCGTGATTTTCTGGCCGCACTCGATGATGACCTCGCCCACGCGATCCGTGCCGACGGGGTAAATCACATTATCGACGGCGATTTTGCCCTCAATATCCGCAACGCACTTGCCCTTGTCGGTCTTGACCATCCGTGTATCGCAGAACGCACGCAGAATGCTGGCGTTATCCGTGTACGCCGCATCCATGGCGCGCAGCAGCGTCAGGGCCGAGAACTTGCCGCTCTGGTCGATCCGCACCGTGATACTGTTTTTACGGCTGATGTTCAACTCGATCCAGCTTCCGCGTTCCGGAATAATCCGGCAACTGAACATGCGGCTGTCTTCGCCGGAATCCTCTTCGGAAACGAAATCCACGCCCGGGCTGCGGTGCAACTGGCTGACCACCACACGCTCCGCACCGTTGATGATGAACTCGCCACCGCCGAGCATGATCGGCAACTCGCCCAGAAAAACCTCCTCCTCCAGCGGCTCTTCCTTGTTCAGACGCAGACGGATTTTGAACGGCCGGCCATACGTCAGACGCAGACGCCGGCACTCGTCCGGCTCGTACCGCGGCTTGCCCAGCTCGTAACCCAGATACTCCAGACTCACCTTCTCATCGTGACTCTTGATCGGGAAAATCTCGCGCATCACGGATTCCAGACCCATGTCCTTGCGGTCTTCCTGCGGAATGCGCCAATCGTTGAGCTTCGCCTCGTCCGGAATCGCGTCGCGCAACTCTTCCGGATACTGGTACTGGAGAAAACGCTCATAACTGACCGTCTGAATGACCGTCAAATCCGGGACCGGAGTCACCTCGGCATTTGCCCCAAAATAGCGGATTTTTTCAGGATAGATACGACGTGTGGGAGATGTTGCCATGTAATTTCACCAGAGTATCGTAATGAGGGAAATGGAAATGCAATAAAGCACCGGGTCGAACCGCCAGGAGCGTGAGAAAAAGCACTTTTAAAAAAACTACAAAAACGTATATTTTTTACAAAAAATGCGAAATAAAACAACAAAAAACGATGACCGCGCGTAACCTCGTTACCCTCACGCAACCATCGTAAGTCATTTTATCACTCGTGACATAAGCATTCAAATTACCTGTTAAATTTTTTGACTCACCATATAGCCCGCCCCGAAATTTGCGTCTCCAAACAAGTTGGACGCCAGGCTTTCCTTAATGAAAACCGATCGGCAGACAAAATAACAGCGGAAACATTCTTGAGTCCTACAGGGTCGATACAAATAGTACCAAGTCACGTAAATATACCCGAAACACCTCTTCCCGCCAAGGAGGGGGCCGGGAAATTTCAGCTTTTTTTTAAGAATTTTCTAAAGGCGCCCGGTCGAGGCCACGCTCAGCGCACCCTATTTTAACCCCCGCATTTCGCAAAATATCAGTTTTGCGCAGACTGCCTTATTTTCTCTAACGCGTTTGTCCATTTCCTGATGAACCAAAGCGGGATGATCCCGAACACCCCAAAACTGCAATCCACCAGGCACCAGCCCCATGGAATCCCCCGAACAGCCATGCCGCAAAGAAATGCCAGCGGAATAACGCACACACAGCAGATCATTCCCCAAGTCACCACCCAGCGATTTTTTACCGGGTCGATCATCGGGCCAATATACGCAATCGCGATCATAAGGTGCGCAAACGCCAGCCAATCGGTGCCATATGCGATAAATGGGTAATATGTGTCGTTATGCTCCAGCCCCAATTTCACCTTTTCCAGCCACTTCGCCAGAGCCGGGAAGATGTTTCCGAAATACGTACTATCGCCAAACCAGGCCGTCAGCAGCGAAAGCTCCCACGTTAGCGGAAACGCCGTGACGCCGCTGATTACCAGCGCAAAAATAAAAAACGCCAGCAGCGCGCGAATGCGAAAGAGTAATTTTCCTTGAACGGCATCCATTCGGCACCGACAGCAAAAGGTTATATCAGGAACCGTTGCGTTTTCCGCCTGCCCGCCGCTTACCCTTCGGAAAAGACGGCTCTCGGTTTGACGGTGAACGGAATTTTCAAGTGGCTTGCGTATATTTCCCATATCGACGTCGATAGGTGAAGACAAACGCCCCACCCATCAACAGCATCACCCACGTCGCAGGCTCTGGGACTGCCGAGGCACCAAACAACTGAATACCGGCAAGGGTTCCTTCGAGGCCCGTCATGTTCCAGCCGAAATAAGCGTAGCTATCGAGAAACGGGTTGATATAGATATGCGCATAGAGATGTTCGTCGTCGAACTGATAATACACCGCTTCATGCCCAGAACCTTCCAGCCCGCCGTTCATATAAGCCAGAAGCACATCCAAATCGTCATTATCATATTTTTGGGGATCGAGATGGAAATCCAACTGGAGAATCGCTCCCTCGCCGGATCCATCATTCTTGAGTTTCAGCCATCCGGTTGTACTGCCCTGATCCGTGCCGAGGGTAATACTCTGGTAGCTTGCGCCGAACTCAAGCACGGGAATATCTGCCGCAAATTTGATTTGATATTCGTTATTGGTCATGTTACTGCTCACCAGGGTCGAAGTGCTAAACGTCGGGGTTCCACTGATACTGCCAGCCGTGATCAAATTCATCACACCTTCCCCACCATCAAACACACTTTGCTTCAGTAACACCAGCCCCTGGGCCATGTCCACATGAATCGCAGCCCCGTCGAGCGTCGCCGTGTCCCTCACCTCCAGCGTGGAAAGCCCGGTCGAGTCAATCGTGAAGTTCACCTTGGCTCCCGCGTCCATGGTCAGCGGGCCGTCAATCGTCCATTCCGATCTTCCCCCGATGATGTTCAGCGTCGAGGTGGCAGACCCGCTACTGACCAGCATCGACATTTTCTTCAGGGTAATCTCCCCGCCGCTGACGGTCATCGTCCCTTTTCCGTATCGTCCGACAACCAATTCGTCCACAGACATTTTACCGCCGCTCATTTTATAAATCCCGGTGCCGTCGTTGCCGCCGCCGTTGCCGCCGCCGATGACAAGCATGTCTTTTCCCTGAAGCGTTCCGCCGGTCTGATTGATGGTTCCAACGGAGCTGCCATTCACCCCCAGGTAAATATTCGTCCCTGTATGGGTAAATATTCCATCGCCGGAAAGATTTAATGTTCCCTTGCCATTATCACCAAAAAAGACGTACGTCGCGTTCGTTTCCAGTGTTCCACCGGACAGATTGACCGTTCCACTGGCATTCTCCGCATTGACAGCCCCCACACGGAAGACAGCCGAACCCGGATTAGGCGCCACTTGCGTAAACGTGCCGTTGCCGGAAAGATTCAGCGTTCCGGCACCTTTATTGCCAATATACACGGAATCCACTTTTGTTTCGAATGTTCCACCGGTTTGGGTCATCGTCCCCTGGGATTTCTCCTCTTCACCAATTCGGAATTCACTGCCTTGCGTCTGGGTGATAATGCCGGTACCCGAAAGATTCAGGTTTCCTTCGCCTCGAAATCCGACATTAAAAAAATTCACTCCCGTTTCAAGCTTTCCGCCGCTGACGTTCAAGGTTCCCGAAGAGTCGCTGCTCCCCAGTGCCAGCGTGAAGTGAACGCCCGACGCCTGCGTAAACCTACCGCCGTCGGAAAGGCTCATGATCCCGACGCCAGAATCGCCGATTACAACCTGGGACGCACTGGTTGTTATGGATCCGCCGGTCTGCTTTATTTCCCCACGGGCACCGGTGGCATATCCCAGCGTGAAAGTGCCGCCGCCCGTATGGAGAAAGCTACCGCTGCTGAGATTCAGGAATCCGCCCGCGTTGCTGTCTGTAGCGGCGCTCGTATTGTCATAGCCGATATACACTTCTCCCGCAACCGTCTCGAAATGCCCGCCCATGATATTCATGGTTCCTTTGGAAGTGCCCGAACCATGGCTCAAAAACGTGTGACCACCGCCCGTTTGCTTGAGGCTTCCACCGTAAAGATTCACCACACCCGCTGCGTTCGGCCCCACGGCAATCGCAAAATTACTCCCGCACGTCACTTCTGCGCGGTCGTAAATATTCAGTTCGCTGGTATACGCTGCCGTGGTGCTGGCATTGCCGACAAAAAGAAAATTGCTGGCCGCAACTTTCGCATCGTCGCGCAGATTCATTACCCCTTTGCCCGTGAGCCAGGCATTCGTCGCTTCGTTATTTCCCCATTGGTAAGTGCCAACCAACAGGAACGTGCCATTAACGGACAACTTCCCGTTGCCGCTGAGATTGACCGTACCGCTACCATCCCATATCCCGATTCCAGCGCTGCCGGCGATAGACATCTGCGCGTTGTCCTTGATATTCAGCGTGCCGGTAGCGTTATTGCCCACCAGCAGGTTATTCCGGCCCTCGACCAGCGAGGAGTTGCTCAACTCCATCGTCCCCTTGCTGTTCGTCGCCGTGCCAGAGGAAATTCCGCCGCCGCCACCAAAATCTTTTGTGCCGATATAAATGTAACTGCCCACGGTCAAATGCCTGTCCGCGGCATTGTCAAGCGCAGTGCCATCCACCGTGAGGACGCCAACACCATTTTCAAAACCGAGCGTGAGGCGGTTACTGACATGGACTTGCGCCTGCTGGGTTATATTGATGACGGCTTGCCCGTCGGTCGGCGAAGAGTAGGGAGCGATATGCAGATCGTCCCCGGTGCTTGCGGTACTTTTGCCGGAAAGCGTCCAGACGACATTGGAATTAAACCCGACCTGGAGAAAGCTGTTCTCAATGATAGCGCCGCCGGTTTGCGTAATGGTCATTGGCTGCGTCTGCCCCGAAATTCCGAGCTGATTCCCCGCCAACGTCATTGAGCCGCTATAAAGATTGATATTTCCATGAAAATTAGGAATGCCTGTGACATTTCTTTTCGCTGTGGTATTGTCGACATCAACAGTGACCGTATCATTCGTTTGCGGGCTGTTGTTCGTGTCCGGTGGCGTTGTAGACCAGTTTGCGGAATTATTCCATGTATCATCGGACACTCCTGTCCAGATTCGCTCTGCCGCGTTGACGGTACTGTAGAGCAGAAACGTAATCACAAAAAATGCACAGGAGATTTTTGCAAACATTCGTTCGTTCATCGCGATTCCTCACCGGTTTTGGCGACCAGCGGATATTCTTCCCGCAAGATCACAGAATTTCGAAAATCACATTTCATCAAATATTACCATTTATTATAATCACAACAAACAGACATTTCAATGCATCGCAATGGATTTTCCAAAGAATATCGCTAAATTTTCAGAAAAAGTGGATAGCGCCGTGATTTCATGGATGCATTCACAAGAACAGCAGCCGGGAATGGAGCGGAATGAAATGACGCGCAATGACCGGAATGAAGGGGGAAAACGCACGGAGGTGCTTATTCGGCCATTCCGCTACGCTTCATTTCCGGCTGCTGTGCTTGTGGAAACGCCCCGTTTGGAAATTTCATTTCAGCGATACCTCTCGTGATGCTGTTTTGTCCCGAAGGGACGTGATGTTTATAGAAAAGCGGTATTTCTATAAACATCCTGTTCCTGCGGAGCAAAACATGACACGCTACAAACTTTTCCTATATTAAAGTTTTCGGACAAGTCGAATGAGGTGCTCAAGAAACGTCAAAACCCCGTTGAGTTTCCTCGGACGGGGTTTTGGTTGAATGAAATCCGGCGATACCTACTCTCGCACTTGCAGTACTACCATCGGCTCGGAAAGCTTAACGACCGTGTTCGGGATGGGAACGGGTGGGGCCTTTACGATATGGTCACCGGAAAAACGCTTGGAGGCGGATTAACGCCGCCAAGCGTGTTGGCGTCGGAACGCCGTGTGTTGGGGAAGAAAGTGGAGAGTGTAGGGTGTAAAGTGTAGAGTTTTTATTGATACCCTTCACCGGTTCACGCATTCACCTGTTCACTTCATTTGGTCGGTAGTGGAAAGAGTGGGGATGGAGAGATTCGCGTGCCTTAAACACGCTACACTCTACACTTTACACTCTTCATTCCCCGCTTCACGGGGATGCTCAAGCATTCGAAACTTATGGTCAAGTATTCGTCCGTTAGTAGCGGTTAGCTTCATACATTACTGCACTTTCACATCCGCCCTATCAACCTGGTCGTCTTCCAGGGGACTTTCGAATAAATTCTACGAAACCTCATCTTCGGGACGGCTTCACGCTTATATGCTTTCAGCGTTTATCCAGTCCGCAGTTAGCTACCCTGCCGTGCCGCTAGCGCGACAACAGGAACACCAGAGCTGCGTCCAACCAAGTCCTCTCGTACTAAAGTCAATTCCCGTCAAGTTTCGTGCGCCCACACCAGATAGGGACCGACCTGTCTCACGACGGTCTGAACCCAGCTCACGTACCACTTTCATTGGCGAACAGCCAAACCCTTGGGAGCTTCTCCACCCCCAGGATGTGATGAGCCGACATCGAGGTGCCAAACCGCTTCGCCGCTATGGACGCTCGGAAGCGATAAGCCTGTTATCCCCGGAGTACCTTTTATCTGATGAGCGATGGCCCTTCCATACGGAACCACCGGATCACTATGACCTACTTTCGTATCTGCTCGACTTATGGGTCTCGCAGTTAAGCACCCTTTCTACCATTGCGCTCGACGCCTGATTGCCAAACAGGCTGAGGGTACCTTTGCACTCCTCCGTTACTCTTTGGGAGGAGACCGCCCCAGTCAAACTGCCCAACTGACAGTGTCCGCTGCCCGGCTAACGGGAATCAGCGTTAGAACTAAAGTATATCCAGGGTGGTATTTCAACGTCGGCTCAGCCCGAACTGGCGTCCGAACTTCGATGCCTCCCACCTATCCTACACAAAATATACCACAGCACAATATCAGCCTACAGTAAAGGTTCACGGGGTCTTTCCGTCTTGGTGCGGGTACGTGGCATCTTCACCACGACTACAATTTCACCGGGTCACTAGTTGAGACAGTATAGCTCTCATTACGCCTTTCATGCGGGTCGGAACTTACCCGACAAGGAACTTCGCTACCTTAGGACCGTCATAGTTACGGCCGCCGTTTACCGGGGCTTCGGTCGCCAGCTTCGCCTTACGACTAACCGTCTTCCTTAACCTACCGGCACCGGGCAGGCGTCAGACCCTATACGTCCACTTACGTGTTGGCAGGGTCCTGTGTTTTTGATAAACAGTTGGAGCTATCGATTTACTGTGGCCTCCTCGCAGAGGCATCCCTTATTGCGAACGTACGGGATCATTTTGCAGAGTTCCTTAACTAGTGTTCTCCCGAGCGCCTTAGACTTCTCGTCTCACCTACCTGTGTCAGTTTTAGTACGGTCAACGTGAATTCAACTCTTAGAAGCTTTTCTTGGACGAAACGCAGGAGACATCTCCAACCAGGGGATTGTCTCAGGCGACACCCTACTGAAATACGCATTTAACTATATTTCAGGTGCCACCAAAGCGAGGGTCACTTCTGATCGACCCCTCTCCATTGTTTCGCCGTCCCTCCTTCGATCCCTCACGCCGGCGCAGGAATGTTGACCTGCTGTCCATCGACTACGCCCATCGGCCTCGTCTTAGGTACCGGCTAACCCTGGGCGGAATTACCTTCCCCAGGAAACCTTAGGTTTTCGGCGAGCAGGATTCTCACCTGCTTTATCGTTACTCATTCCGGCATAATCACCTGTATACGCCACCACGGCTCCTCACGGTACCGCTCGTATCTCGTATACAGCGCTCTCCTACCGATGCATTCCTAGAATGCATCCCACCGCTTCGGTGTCCATCTTACTCCCGTTCATTATCGGCGCAGAACCACTCGACCAGTAAGCTATTACGCACTTTTTAAATGATGGCTGCTTCTAAGCCAACATCCTGGTTGTCTCTGTGATTCAACTTCCTTAGTGACTGAGATGGACTTCGGGACCTTAGCGGATGATCAGGGTTGTTTCCCTCTCGTCCACGGAGCTTATCCCCCGTGGACTGACTCCCGAGATAATTATTGTGGTATTCGGAGTTTGGTTCAGGTGGGTAGGTTTTGACGCCCCCCAGCCCAATTCAGTATCTCTACCCCCACAACATAGTTGTCTCAAGGCTAGCCCTAAAGCTATTTCGGAGAGAACGAGCTATCTCCCAGTTTGATTAGACTTTCACTCCTCCCCACAAGTCATCCCCTCGGTTTTCAACCCAAGTGGGTTCGGTCCTCCACGCAGTTTAACCCGCGCTTCAACCTGCTCATGGGTAGTTCACTTAGGTTTCGCGTCTACTACCAACAACGTCCGCCCTATTAAGACTCGGTTTCCCTGGGGCTCCGTCCCGGAAGGACTTAACCAGGCTGTTGACAGTAACTCGCCGGATCATTATGCAAAAGGCACGCCGTCACCCGTTCAAATCAGGCTCCGACCGCTTGTAGGCATACGGTTTCAGATTCTTCTCACTCCCTTAATAAGGGTTCTTTTCATCTTTCATTCGCATTACTGGTTCACTATCGGTCATTAGCGAGTATTTAGCCTTACGGAATGGTCTCCGTTGATTCAGTCGGGGTTCCACGTGACCCGACCTACTCAGGTGCCTCCTAGACGTATTCGCAGTTTCACTTACGGGACTCTCACCCCCTGTGGTCGGCCATTCCATGCCGTTCTGTTACCGCTCGTACTATCATATCGGTGGTCCTACAACCCCCAGCGGAAAATCCGCCAGGTTTGGGCTCTTCCCGTTTCGCTCGCCGCTACTCGGGGAATCGATTTTTCTTTCTCTTCCTACAGGTACTTAGATGTTTCAGTTCCCTGCGTTCGCCACGTGCGCCTATGGATTCAGCGTCACGTCAATTCAGGTATCCCGGGATCAACGCTCGTTTATCAGCTACCCCAGGCTTATCGCAGATTTCCACGCCCTTCTTCGCCTGCTAATGCCAAGACATCCCCCGTACGCCCTTCATAACTTGACCACAAGATTCGAATGCTTCAAACCTTGCTTTCCGTTATTCTCGTTCGTAACGAAATATTTCGTCTTTGCTTGCGCTCTCACTAATCATAAATCGACATTATTGATAAAGCATGTCCGAAGACACACCCTCATGTCATATTGACAATCAATGAAATCATAATCTACTGACCGCTCCTTCCCGACGCCACCGGATCCCGCCATGAAGCCCGTAAGCCTCAACCAACATTCCCCTCCGGCATCGAAGAGCAATCAAAGATCGCCACTACTACCAAATTTTATTCTTCCCAAATTGTCAAAGAT
>JAVBLI010000040.1:0-43059 GCA_031553595.1 Thermoguttaceae bacterium
TCCGTAAACGCTGCCTCCGCACCCTGCCGGAACTGCAACAATTCCTGCTCGCCTCCCCCCAACTTTTCACCCCCTGCGAGTGTTATAACTTTTTCACCCACGCCGGGTATGTGAGTGGATAAATTAGGGAAATGCTCTAAAATAGTGGCTGCTCAAAATAGATTTTTAGTTATAAATCAGATCTTCGTCGCCAGCCCACGCCTTCGCGCCAGGCACGCCAGCCCCGCCGTACCCAACAGCAACATCACCCACGTGGCCGGTTCGGGGATTTGCCGGATGCCAAGCAGCGAAATGTCATCCCAAGACTTGTAGATAGCAGGAGGGGTAAAATCCCAGCCGAAATAGGCATAGCCTTCGTTGCTGAGATAGTTTCCAGACAGCAGCAGGGAATTTTCGCCGTACAGGCTGACCGTCACCCCCGGCGATATTCCACCATTATTGAGCATCTGCATCACTCTTTCAGCGATATCCGGGGAATCAAACCCTTTGAAATACAGAATCAAATCGGTATTGCCGCCACCCTCAAGCCGAATGGTACCTTTGATGAGGCCGTCCTCGTCCGGGAACATCAATGCCGTCTCTTTATTCAAATCGAAGACGGTTATATCGTCATTGAACTCCATCCGCAACGTATCCTGGCCGCTCTCCGTCACCTTGTTCATGTCCATGTCTTTGAATACCGAGTAGTTGTGTAGCACGGCCGCGTCGGCGCCGACAATCGTCCCGGCATTAATCAGGTCGACGTGATCCCGTTGCATTATTTGCATGTGGCTGGAGTTCAGGAAATACACGTCGACGTTGGAAAGGTCCGCGGTATTGGTGACCTGGATCACCGAAACCGTGTCCTCCAACTGGGCCATTGTAAAACCTAGAGACAGATTACCGCCGCCGACATTCAAAGAGCCGGTCGATATATGGGACTGCGAACCATGGATGTCCAGCAGGTTTTCCCCACCCTGGTCATCAATTGCCGCTCCGGCAGTAATACTACCGGCGGTCAACGTTCCTTCGTACATGTAAACAAGGCCCCGGCGGGTTCCGCTTTCTCCGATGACCAGCGAGTTGGCAATGGTCGCGGTGCCGCCATTTGTAATCCATAAGTTGCCGTTGCCTATGCCGCCGATGGCAGCGGAATTTACCTCCAGATGGCCCCCATACACCATTGCATAGCTGCCGCTCTCGACAGTAATATCCCAGTCCGGGTTATAATCAATATATAAGCTCTTCGTGCCCACCGACAACTTGTCGGCCGTAACCATCGCGCCGCTTTCGATCTCCAAACCCGCATAGCCGGCATAGTCGACAACGATATCCCGGGCACTCCAACGGGCGGAATCGGCGACCAGTATCCTTGCCTGGGAGTCTCCATTCATCATGTATCCCACGTTGGTGGTACCCGTGCTGGTCATGACAGCATGGTCAAGGATTTCCACCGTCGCCCTGCCGGTCACGCCGATGCGAAGCAACCCCGAATTCCATTGCGAACCCTCCCCGGAAACCCGCATGATATCGCCGAAATAGACCGATTCCCCGGTGCTTACGTCCAAACTCGAAGTGCTGAGCTTCGCCCCCCCTGTGACGGTAATTCCGCCGGAGCCTAAACTGCCGACGGTGCTGTAGGTGAGCACGTTTAATTGGGTGCCGGCGCCATAGATATAGAGATACCCACCTTCACCCACGCTATCTCCCAGACGAAAACTTCCGACGGAAATCGCCGTTCCCGGATTGAGGGCAACAGGGTAAGGATTGTTAATGACCGCCGTATCGGAAGCGCCCGGCACCGTATTCGAACTCCAATTATCGGAAACCATCCAATCAATATCGTAGGAGCCGGTCCAGTTGATCGTAGCCGCTGACGAAGAAGCTGCGCAAACCACCAGAAATAGACACACAAGAAAAATTCTTTTCAGCATCGAAACACCATACCATAAAGTACGCTTCAATGAAAACATATCATGTCAAGCACGAAACACACCCCGGGGCAAAGCGGCCAGCCGCTTTCGAGAAACGCCCCTCGCACAATCGCTTTACCTGCTGTATGTTACCTGTTCTGCCATTCTTGCATTAAAAGTCAATAGAAATCGATCCAAAAAGAAAAAAATTCATGATTTTCATTTAGACTCCACAAATTAATCGATAATCATATAAAGCGAATTCGCTTGGAAGAACAGCTCCCAGGCGAATTCGTTTTGATTTTCCAGCATCCGATATATTCTCGATTACATGGGCTTTTTCCGCTTTCGAATCAGAACCACCAGCCCTGCCGCGCCCAGCAGCAGCATGGCCCACGTGGCCGGCTCGGGCACGACGTTAAAGCCCAGCAGGGAGACGTTGGCAGTATACTCGTTGTTAAAGCCACTGAGGTCCCAGCCGAAATAGCCGTAGCCGACATCGCCGAGGTAATTCCCCGTCAAAAGCAATGAGTTGCCACTCAGAACGGAAAACGCCAATCCGGTTTCCATGTTATCATTC
The DNA here is from genome assembly GCA_031553595.1 of Thermoguttaceae bacterium. Classification (GTDB taxonomy): domain Bacteria; phylum Planctomycetota; class Planctomycetia; order Pirellulales; family Thermoguttaceae; genus RGIG3701. The sequence continues at coordinate 2,473 of JAVBLI010000040.1, forward strand.
AGATAGTTTGCCAGCAACTGGGCAAGTCCCACATCATCGACGCCCTTGAAAATCGCTTCCAGATAAGCATACTCACCTTCTACACGCAGCGAACCTTTCTCCAGGCCGATCTCCACACCCTGAGAATCTTTGAAGCGATAGGTAGGCGACTCCCACATCTTCCAAACCGGCGTGTTCGAGGTGTATTCCAGCCGCACGATGGCTTTGCCGTTATCCGACACCCGGGTTTGATACAGGTTCTGGAACACCGTCTGGTTGGTCACGGTCGTCGTGTTGAGGATGCTACCCGCATTGATCAGATCCCAGTGATCCGTCCGCATCGCCTGAAAGCCCGTGTTGTCGACGACCTTGATCGGCACCTTCGAAACGTCCGCCGTATTGGCGATATAGATCGTCGAAGGCCCGTCGCCGTCCACCCGGAACATCGTTTTCAGCGTGCCCGAACCGCTGGGGTTCAGACTGAAGGCGTTGATATTGGCTTTGGAGCCGTAGATGTTAAACGACGCATCCCCCTACCCCGCCTGGATGATGCCGGATGTCAGCGATGCAGCGCCGATCTCGAGCACCCCGACGGAGCCCGCGTTCTTGGCGATCAACAGCGGCGGCGTTGATGCCCCTCCGCCAATCGCCACACTAGCCCCGTCACGGATATCCACTTTCCCTTTACCGCTGACGCCGACCGTCATGGTGTTTACGGCAAACGTCGTTCCCGCCCCGGAAATCGAAGCATCGCCGTTTCCTGTCGCGGCGTTCCCGAAATAATAATTTCCCTCACGGACGCTGCCGCCGCCGGTGACCGTCTGGTTGGCTTTGCCGGCGTCGCCGATATAGACATCGTCCGTTGATAGAGAAGAACCGGTGCCGGTAACCCGGATTATCCCCTGGTAGTCGTCGGTGTAGCTGCCGGCATAAGTACCCACGTTAAACATCTTGCCGGTGACCGTGCCACCGCTTGAGATGTCCAGCGTACCGTTGCCCATCCTGCCGATATAGGCGTCCAAAGCCTGCCAGCTGGAGCCAGTGCCGGTGACGTTGATCGCGCCGGTGGAGTTGGCCCCGTAGCCCACGATGGTGCTCTTCCAGTCCATGTCACCGCCAGCCCAAGCGTCATAGTAGGCCTTATCATCAAAGGGGCAATACGGGGCAGCGGGGTTGAAGGGAACAGAAACCATTGTACCGCCGTTTCGAATATTGATTGCACCTATCCCGTAGGTGCCGATGGTAAAATACTCAGCCTTAAGGATGGCCCCTACTCCCGAAACGTCGACGTAACCGGCATTCCCCTCGGAGTAGGAGCCCTGTGCATTCGCATTACCGAGGACAAGCATTTTGGTAGTAGCCGACCAAGCAAAGACGGAGTACGGATGCGGATTGGTGGTGACCAGCGCCGTTCCGCCGTTGTTTTATACCGGCGTAGGTGGTGCCGTGCGTGATATTGGGAATTGCCCCGCTACCATTCCAATTGAACTCACTTAACCAGGTGTCGGTACCAGCGAGCCAGTACATCCAATCGGCATGCCCTGCTTCTCAAACCCCAGGACAAAAGCCAGCCCAAGAATGAGCAGACACGCGAAGCGACCGCACTTGCGAGACGGAAGAACTCGACTCGATAAATCATCCTGTTTACGATTTTGACCCAAATACAATGTTTTCAGAATATTCACCTAATTGCTCCTTTTGACCAATATCAAATCGGCACTACAACCCCATTTATCTCTACAATGTAACTTTGTGTCACATTCGGGTTATTTTACCTGATTGCACCTTCAAAAAGAAAAATCAAGGTATTTATGTCGCGAAATATTGTCTTCACACATTTTTTTAATAAATATGAGGATAATTTGAATTTTTTTATGGAAATAACGGTTTTTCACTCAAATATAATTCATACAAATATTAAAAATACCATATTGTAACATTTTGCACATTTCTACTCACAATCACGCCAAACATAAATACCTATTCATTGCATATCACACATTTCCGTCTTTTTACGTCAAGCTCCACGAATCACTACTTTCCCAAAACAAAAAAGCCGGAAGATTTCTCCTCTTCCGGCGTTGTGCTATTTTGATGGCAATTAAAGTCCGTTAGAATCTCATTTTTCACATTTTTTTGCAGAAGCGTTTTCTTAAAAAACCGGCGAGTCCCGCCAGTCCCGCGAGCATCATCGCCCACGTTGCCGGCTCGGGCACGGCGTTGAAGCCCAGCAGCGAAACGTTTGTACCGCGAAGGTTGAAGTTCGTCAAGTCCCAGGCGAAGTAGCCGTAGCCGTCGTCGCCGAGGTAATTGCCGGACAATAGCAAGGAATAACTGTTGAGGACGGAAAAAGACAGCCCCGTCTCCATGTTGTTGTTGAAAAAGTTGGCCAGATTTTGGGCCATATCCAAACTTTCGATTCCTTGGAAAATCGCAGCCAGGTAAGTATACTCACCCTCGACCCGCAGCGATCCGCTAACCAGACCGATCTTCTCCCCCTGGTCATCCGTAAAACGGTAGATGGGCGAGTCATCAATATTCCATTCCGGCACGTCACTGGTGAACTTCAGCCCGACGGTTTTTTTGCCGCCAACTTCGCGATAATTCTCCGCCATGTCATGAAAGATTGTCGTGTTGTTGATCGTCAGCGTCCCCGGCAGCGTCATACTTCCGGCGCTGACCATGTCCAGCGTATCCGTCAGCAACACCTGAAACCCCGCCGTAGGGCCTTCCAGCTTCAGCGGAACCCGCGTGAGGTCCGCCAATCCCGAAACATTGATCACCGAAATTCCGTCCTGGTCGAAGCTGAACGTGGTGCTCAGCGTGCCCGTGCCGGTGTTGAAGGCCCCAAGATTGATCGGGGAGTGCGACCCGGCGATAAGCATCGACGCGGTGCCCGCCCCAGCTTTGATCTCGGGGGCGGTCAGTGTAGCGCGGTCGATCTCGAGGTAGCCCCTAGAGCCTGTATTCTGCGCAAGGATGATCGGTGAATTCGACCCGGTAGCAATGGCAAGTTCACTCCAGTCGTGAAGCGTCAGAGAGCCACCGCCACTGACACCGATTGTGACGCTCTTGGACGTTAACTTGGTACCTGGGCTGGAAAGCCAAGTCGAGCCAAAACTGCCAGCGGAATATCCATAGTATAAATCTCCTGTTATAAGCTGCGCTGTACCGACGGCATCGAGTTTCGAACCATTTCCTGCGTAACCGACATAAGTCGTCCCGGATTGCCACGAAGAAGCACCGGTAATCCCGACCTCCCCTTTGGAGGTCGTGTTCTGATAACCCAGATAAGTCGTGCCCAGCGACACGGCTCCGCCGCCGTTGATGGTGACGTTCCCATAGCCGGCCCGGCCGATATATGCGTCGGTTCCTTGCCACTGCCCTTTGCCAGTTACATTAATTCTACCGTCACCAGTGGATTCATAGCCCAGGTAGGTGACGCTGATGGTTGTGGCGATGTTATTGACCAGCAGCCCACTGCTGGTGATATTCACCGTGCCTTTGCCGATCACGCCAACACGCAAATCTTCCAAAATAGTCATCGTGGAACCGGCCCCCGTGACGGACACCGTACCATTCGCCTGATTATGGTTCACCCCGATATCGATTCCGTAAGCCGACAATTTGGCGCCGCTCTCGACACGAAGCGTACCACTGCTTTGCGTGCCGTAGGCAACCTGGGCGACAGACACCGTGCTGAGCTCAGTGCCCTTTCCGGTGATCAAAAGCGTTCCGTTGGAATTCGTGTTGTATCCCACTGAAAAAGTGTATGCGGGCGTGAGTGTTCCGGAATTCACAGTCACCGTACCGCCGGTATTAATCGCAGCGACTTCGGGAGGCGATAGCGTCGGAGAGTGGCCCAGACTCCAAAAATTGGTGTCCGTCCAATTCGCGCCGCCGCCATAACTCCATTCGTTACGCGTTTGTGCCTGGGATGTGGCGGCGCAAAGCAAAAATAAAAGACCCGTCAGAAAAACCTTTCTTAACATAGGGCACCGTGTGAAACCGTTTCTTAAATAATTGACTAAATTTCTGAGCTGAAAAAAACGACCGACTTAAATTATCGCCACACTAAAAAATATGTATGGGGCGGTAATACAATTGCCAAATTTCCTGTAATCCCCAAAAAACATGCAAAAATATACACTTGCGTTGACATTATTTGCAATTCCAACACAACTCCCCTATGTTGGTTATCTTTAATTCTATCTTACCTTTTTTAAAAGTCAATGTCGCATTTATCAGACAAGCTGAATCTTAATAAAAATTTATTTTTTCATCGAGAATATCTCGCAATAACAGAAAAAACAATATTGCACACTTTTCAATTTTATTTTTATACCATCGCATGCGACCATCTGCAGGGGCCTCTACCGCAGGGTTGCGGAAGAAGCGCTGAAAATCTACGTGTTTTGGGGTGCTGAAGAATCTTCTTACGATCGCGGCTCTCCCATTTCGTGTTTACAAAGTTTTTAGATGCGATTCAACCTGCGGTTTTTCGATGAAAAAAGCCGGAACAGGTTTCCCTCCCCCCGGCTTTGCACATTTTTTCAAGCCAAAATTCATTCAGCCGACATGCGTTTCCTTTCGCGACGGCGAATCATCCCCGTAAGTCCCGCCAGGCCAAAGAGCATCATCGCCCACGTCCCCGGTTCGGGCACCACGTTGAAGCCCAGCAGGGTGACGTTGGCAGAGTAATCCTTGTTGAAGCCGCTGAGGTCCCAGCCGAAGTAGCCGTAGCCGGAATCGTAGTCGCTGAGGTAGTTGCCCGTCAGCAGCAGCGAGTTGCTGTTGTAGACGGAAAACGACAGGCCGGTCTCCATCTGGCTGTTGAGGTAATCCGCCAGCTGCTGCGCCACCGCCACGCTGTCGAGGCCTTTGAAAATCGCCGCTAGCCAGGTATACTCGCCCTCGACGCGCAGCGAGCCGCTGACTAGGCCGTTGGTGTCGGTGAAGCGATACTTATACACGTCGTCCATGTCCCAAACCGGCGTGCTCGAGGTGTATTCCAGCCGCACGATGGCTTTGCCGCTATCCTGCACCCGGGTTTGATACAGATTCTGAAACACCGTGTTGTTGGCGACCGTCGTCGTGCCGGTGACGGAACCCGCGCTGATGAGGTCCCAGTGGTCGGTTCGCATAGCCTGAAAACCGGTATTGCCATTCACCTGAATCGGAACCCGGCTTACGTCCGCCGTGCCGGAAACGTGGATCGTCGAAACGCCGTCGCCGTCCACGCGGTAGTTGGTATACAGCGTGCCGGTGCCCGTGCTGTTATAGTTGTTGGCGTTGATCGTCGCTCTCGATCCGGTAATGTTAAACGAGGCGCTGCCCGACCCCGCCACGATCATATCGGCCGAAAGCGTCGAAGCGCCGCGGATGTTGACGCTCCCCGACGAACTGCCGTTCTGCGCAATCGTCAGCAGGCTCTGCGGCGACATCGTAGGCAGGACGACCGTGCCGCCGTCGAAAATGTTCAGCGTGCCGGGCCGGCCCACGCCGACCGTCATGGCGTTTACCGTCAACTGGCTGCCTTTTCCCGTCACCGTTACCGTGCCGTTGGCGAGGTTGGCGTTGCCGATATAATAGCTGGAGCCGGTAACTTTTCCGCCGTTTTCAATGCTCAAGGTTCCCTGTCCCGAGTCGCCGACGTAAACGTCGTTGGAGGTCCACGTGGAGCCGGCATCCTTGACGGTGATCGTTCCGCTGCCGGTGTTGTTGCCTCCCAGGCGGGTTGTGGCCAGGACCGTCGACCGTTCGCTGACCATCGTGGCGCCTTTTTCGATCGTCACCGTTCCAGTGCCCTTCACTCCGACGTTCAAATCCCCCGCGTCCCACCGCGAATTCGCACCCGAGATATTCACCGCACCCACGGCCGTCTGGTAATCATACCCCAGATTCAATGTCTGCGTTTGCAGTCGTCCGCCCTTGGTCACATTAACGGTGCCGTTGCTGCCGGCGTAGTGCCCGACGTAGGATGTCCCCGTCATGTTGACCAGGCTCCCCGCATCGGTGATGCTGAGCGTACCGTTGCCACCGGCGCCGGTGTCGAAGGCTCCGGTTGCCGTCGCGCCGCCGCTGACATTGAAAGTGCCAGGGCCTTTGCCGTAGGAGATATTGGTTTGATCAAAGGTCCACGTAGTCCCCGTGCCGGAGAGATTCACGAGGCCTTTGCCGGGCCCGCCATTGGCTACATAGACTCCTACATAGGCCGTGGGGCCAGTTACAGCCCCCCCTTGGCTGACGTTCATCTCGCCGTAGCCGAAATAACCAAGACTAAGCTCCCTGCATTGCAACAAACTTCCCGCACCGGAAATGTTGGCAACGCCGACGCCGGTGGCATTGCCCCCTAAACCAACGACATAGTCGTTGGAGATCATCCTGGCGCCGTTGGTAATTTCCAGCAGCCCTTCCCCATAAGAGCCGATGCTGCCTTGCCAATTCAAAACCAACTGAGTTCCCGGCCCGGAAATCTGAAGCGTACCCTTGTCACCGGCATTCACTCCCAGGTAAAAAGTGTAGCACTCGACGGTCGTTCCCGTGGCGACCCTTGCTGTGCCGCCATTGTTAATGATAGCACTTTCGTAGTTACCGGGGTCCGTAGGAGGCAAAGGCACATGCCCCGCGCTCCAGTTGTTGGAATTCATCCAGTCACCGACACCTGGGTTGGTCCAAAAATTGCTATTGTCCGCAAACACCTGCGAGGTGCAGCACAAGCAAAGGAAGCCTATGAGGAAAATTTTTCGAAACATCGGAGCACCGTGTTGTATTGGATCGGATAAAATATCGTGTTGGGGTATTATGTGGGTTTGCGGTTTTTACCGCGAAATTTGCGTGAAAACCCGACCATCGCCACCAGCCCCAGCAGCAGCATCGCCCACGTGGAGGGTTCGGGCACGACGTTGAAGCCCAGCAGGGTGACGTTGGCAGAGTAATCCTTGTTGAAGCCGCTGAGGTCCCAGCCGAAGTAGCCGTAGCCGGAATCGTAGTCGCTGAGGTAGTTGCCCGTCAGCAGCAGCGAGTTGGCGTTGATGACGGAGAAATGCAGGCCAGACTCCATGGTATTGTTGAGGTAGTCCGCCAACTGCTGCGCCACCGCCACGCTGTCGAGGCCTTTGAAAAACGCCTGTAAAAAGGTATACTCGCCCTCGACGCGCAGCGAGCCGCTCTTCAGGCCGTTGGTGTCGGCAAAGCGGAAGGTGATTTCATCATCCATGTCCCACTGCGGCGTGTCGGCGGCGTATTGCAGGCGGGCGACCTGCTTACCGCCTGCCTGCGCGTTGACCAATTCCAACTTCTTGAACACCGTCTGGTTCGTGAACGTCGTCGCGTTCGCAATCTGACCGGCACTGATGAGGTCCCAGTGGTCCTGCAGCATGACCTGGAAGCCCGTGTTGCCGATGACCGTCAGCGGCACCCGCTGAAGATCAGCGATATCGGAAACATGTACCGTCGAAACGCCGATTAATGGTTCGATCCGGTATGTCATCTTCAGCGTCGTGCCGTCGTTGTCGGGATTGATGGAGCCGACGCGGATGTCGTTTGCCGCCCGTTCGATGTAAAACGTTGCGTCTCCATAGCCGCCTTGGAGAATCTTCGTCTCCAGCGTTGCGTTACGGATGTGGACCACCGCGGTGGAAGTATACAGTCGCCCGATGATGATAGCGCTCGACGTACTTTCACCGGAAGGCCTGAGCACGGCTCCGTCGAAAATTCTCAGCGTCGCGTTACCGGCAACTCCCACCGACGTGCCGTCGTACTCCAATACGCTGCCCTTGCCGGAAACGAGGCACTCGCCGGTACCGCCATTGGTCCGTCCGAAATAAATGGAGGTTCCGGTCATCTTTCCGCCATTGGTGATGTTGACATAGGCTTTGCCGACATCCCCGGCAATCAGCTCGCCGGATTGCCACACCGCATTTTTACCGGAGACGTTGACGGTTGCCGTGGAATCGATGCTGCTTCCAACAAACGCGGTGGCAGTCGGTGAAGTTCGGACGACCATCCCGCCGTCGCGGATATTCAGCGTCGCGTTTCCATCATAACCCGCATAGAAACTGTCCGCGTCCCACCGGGAGCCGTCGCCGATGACGTTTACTTCGCCGGCCGAATTTTTGTTGTATCCGATGTACATTGCCTGGGAAGTCATGTGTCCGCCGTCGGTGATATTGACCGTACCGCGGCTGTAGTTGTCGTAGCCGACGTAGGATGTCCCCGTCATCCGGACGGCGCTGTCCTTGCCGGAAATGTTGAGCACGCCACGGCTGCCGTTATAAACCCCGACCTGGAATGGGCCCGTCGCGGTCGCGCCGCCGGTGACGCTCATCGTGCCATCGCCGACTCGGCCGACCTCGGTTTTGTCGAAAATCCACACACCCTGGCCGGAAACGTCGACGGTTCCTCTGGAGCCGCCATATTCCGCGATCGAGGCTAAAACCCCGAACACCTTTGCTTTATCTGTGACGTTAACCGTGCCGGTGCCACTGGATCCGATGGAAACGAACTGAGCGTCCCATTCGGTTCCGCTGCCGGAAATATTGGCGGTTCCCCGCCCCGTCGCGGCGGACCCCAGGCTGATTGAGCCGGCGACGGAATAAGTGTTTATCAACTTCGCGCCGCCGGAAAGGTTCAACACACCGGTTCCGATTACGCCCACCACGGCCTGTTCCAGCGACGTTAAAACCGTCCCCGTCCCGGAAATGGACAGCGTACCACTCTGGCCGAGCTGTTCGCCCAAGCGGAAATCCCTGACCTTGACGGCTGACTGGGAGCTGAGAATGGCCGTGCCGCCGTTGTTAATGGAAACCGCTTCCCCCTGGGATTGCTCGACATACATCGGGGGACGCCCCAGACTCCAGTTGCCGCCGGTCATCCAGTTGCCCACGCCGTCGTTGATCCACATGTCGGTGCTTCCCTGCGCGAACACCGGTGGCACACAAATCAGGCAAAACAGGCAGAATAGCAGGATTTTTTTGAACATGAAACCGCCGCGCGAGACCATTATATATATTGTTTTCGTTTGTCACCGAAGATAGCCTGTTTGCAGAGGATGGCATAAATTTGCCAAAAAGGCACGCATGCACCCCAGTTTAACTATCTTACTATTCTAATTCTATCTTAGTTTTTTGAAAAAGCAAGAGTGATTTTCATGATAATAGAATTTTAGAGATATTTATAGTAAGGATAGGCAAGATTTTCCAGCCTGACCATGCTATTCGAACAGAAATGGCCAGGCAGATATTTTTCAGCGGTAACTTTTTACAGAAAATGTGCGTCAGCGGGGATTACGCCGCGCAAAACCAATAATCCCGGCCAGCCCCAGCAGCAACATCACCCACGTCGCCGGCTCAGGAATTTGCCGGATGCCAAGCAGCGATATGTCGTCCCACGCTTTGAAAAGATCAGGCCGTTCAAATCTCCAGCCGAAGTATGCATAACCCTCATTGCTGAGGTAGTTGCCGGACAGCAGCAGCGAATTTTCGCCGTACACGCTGACCGTCACTCCCGGCCATATTCCGCCGTTATTGAGCATCTGAGCCACTCTTTCTGCCACGCCCGGCTCGTCGAACCCTTTGAAGTACAGTATCAAATCGGTATTGTCGCCGCCCTTGAGCAGGATGGAACCGTGGATGATGCCGTCTTCACCCGGGAACATAAGTGCTGCCTCCTTATCCAAGTCTAAGACGGCTATGTCATCCCTAAACTCCATCCGCAACGTATCCCGGCCGTTCTCCGTCACCTTGTTCATGACCATGCCCCCGAACGCCGACGAGTTATGCAGCGTGCCAGCCCCGGCGCCGGTAATCGTCCCGGCGCTAATCAGGTCGATGTGGTCCCGTTGCAGTATCTGCATGCGGGCGACGCCTCCGAAATAGACATCCACGTTGGAGAGGGCTGCGGTGTTGGCGACCTGAAGCACCGAAACCGTATCCTCCTGCCCAGCCATAGTGAACCCGAGAGCCAGCTTGCCGCCACCGACGTTCAAAGACCCGGTCGACACGTTAACCTGCGAACCGAACATATCCAGCATGCCCCCCAGGCCCTGTTCATTGACAGCCGCTCCTGCCGAAATACTGCCGGCAACCAATGTCCCTTCGTTGATGTAAACGTAGCCTCCACGGGTTCCGCTTTCCCCGAGGGTCAGCGAGTTGGCAACGGTCACCGAGCCGCCGCGGATCAGCAATTCGCCATTCCCTATACCGCCAACGACTGCGGAATTCACTTCCAGAGAGCCACCCCCGGTCACCATTACGTTGCTGGTACTTTCGGTAGTTACTTGCTCAACAGGGTCATACTCGGAATACAAGCTCTTCGTGCCGATCGACAGCTTGTTTGCCGTAACCCTCGCGCCACTGCCGATTCCCAGGGTCGCATAACCGGCGTAGTCGACCACTATATCTCCGGCATTCCAACGGGCAGCCCCCGCGACCGTCATGAACGCCCGAGACTCTCCATTCATCATATACCCCACGTTGGTGGTCCCCGTGCTGTTCATGACGGCATGGTCGAGGATTTCCACCTTCGCCGGGCCTGTCACCCCAATGTGCAGCAGCCCCGAATCCCAGCGCGAACCCTCCCCGGAAACAAGCACTTCGTCATTGTAATTGATATCAAAGCTACCCCGGCTGCTTATGTCCAGACTTGATGTGCTGAGCTGCGCACCTCCCATGACACTGATCCCGCCGGAGCCTGAAACGCCAATCGCACTGGGATTGATCACATTCAGTTTAGTGCCGACTCCGTAGATACCGATATACCCACTTTACTCCGCACCCTCCCCCAAAAGAAAACTTCCGACGGAAACCTCCGTCTCCGAACGGAGCCAAGCAGTAGTACCATTATTAACGACCGCCACATCGGAAACACCCGGCACCGTCCTCGAACTCCAATTATCGGGAACCATCCAACCCTCGGAGTGCGGTGCAACCCAAGTAATCGTTGCCCCTGACAACGAGGCGACACAAGCTCCCCAAAACAAACACGTCATTAAAATTTTTCGAAGCATCGAAGCACCTAACAAAATCAAGTATGGGGGTTCAAATGGATACACTATGCTTGGAGAATGAGAGCGACGCCCCTGTAATAAGCGCATCATCTACTCCCAGGGGCATACAAGCCAAGCCAGGCACAATCCAATTGTTTGTTAAAAACCTACTAATGCGTGTATTTCACCTGTTTTATTTTCAAAATCAATAGTAATATACACACATAAAGAAAAAATCACCAGAAAAAGTTGTTAAAATAAAAAAACCAGGGTGCCATCCCTGGTGAAAGATTGATAATTCAACTCGGCAAACAAGTTTTGGGCTATTCGTGCTTCGGTTGCTTTCGCATCAGGCCCAGCAGTCCCGCCATGCCCAGCAGCAGCATCGCCCATGTCCCGGGCTCGGGCACCTCGTTGAACTGCAATAAATGCACCGCCGAGCCGGTGTGCATCAGGTTGAAATCCGTCAGATCCCAGCCGAAGTAGGCGTAGCCGTCGTCGTTGAGGTAATTCGCGTTGAGCAGCATGCTGTTGTCTTGAACGAGTTGAAAATACAGCCCCGGGTTGTCCATGCCGGCATTGAGATACGCGACGAGCTGCTCGGCCAGGGTGCGGTCGGTGAGGTTCGTGAAAAAGACCTGCAAATAGGTTTCCGTTCCATAGACGCGCAGCGAGCCTTTTTCCAGGCCGAGATCACCATTGACGCGATGCACGCCGATGAGATCCCATGAAGGGCCGTCGGGGTCGAACTCCAGCCGCACGATCCGCTTCGCGTCTTCGGTCGGTTTCGTGACGATGAAATCGAACGGCGTCGTATTATTGACACTCAACATACTTTCATTGGCAAACACGGAAGCACTGACCAGATCGAGATGATCCACCTGCAAGGACATGAAATGGCCGGGCATTTTCACATGAAACTGGTCTTTGAGGTCGGCTGTGTCGTTCAAACTGGCGGCATTGTGCAGGCGGATGGTGGACACGCCGAAACGGTCCATCGTGTAGGTGGTCCGCAGCGAGCCGGTGCCGGTGTTGTACTCGTACCCCGTGATGGTGGCGTTGGAGCCGATGATATTCAGCCGGCCGTCCAGCCCGTTGCCCGTGATCGCCCCCTGCACTTTGAGAAGTGCGGTGTCCGTGATATTCACGATCGGCGTCATGGTATTCGCAGCCGAGGGATTCTCATAGGTGATGGAGCCGATCTGGACGTTCCCGGAGACACGCACGTCGGCTTTCTGGGAAAGATTCCACTCGACGGTCGTGTTCGTGTAGTTGACGGAACTGGCATCCATCAGGCCGACGGTAACACCGCCGCCGATGTTGGCAACGCCGCCGGACATATTGTAAACGGCGTAATGACCGGAAGTCGTTCCTTCGCCGATGATGACCGAACCGACCGTGTTCAACGTTCCGCCGGTCTGGTTCAGTGTGCTGCTGCCGCTGGGGAAAGTACCACCGCCCGAGTAGCCGAGACGGACGCTTCCGGCTGCTGCCGTCGCATTAATCGTTCCACCAAAAAGATTGAGTGTCGCGGTACCACTCACCGGCGCCAGCAGAACGGCGATTGCGGTGAGGTCTCCACCTGTATGCGTCGCCGTACCGGTTGCGTTAATAAAACCCAGCGTATAAGCACCCGAGCATTGAACTGTTCCGCCGGATAACTCGAATGTGCCGGTTCCTGCCTCCTGACCGACGAGTATTTCATTATAAACCATACGGCCATCCAACATTTTTACCACTCCCTGACCACCGCTTCTGCCAATGATAAAATTGTTGCTGGAAGTCGTATTCTCTATCCGTGTGTTCGCTCCGGAAATCTCCATGTACCCCACCGCGCCTGCACCATTGCCAACGGACTGAATCACCCCGCTGGAAAATAGCATTTGGCCACCGGAAATATAATAGGAGCTATTTATCCACAACTCACCCGTTCCGGTAACCGTTCCACCTGTCTGGTACACTTCACTCTTGATCGTGTAGGTATTTCTGGCCCCCACAAGCGCGTAGTTGACATTCGCATTGACCGTACCCTGAGAAATGTACGCCCTGTCACCGACGTTCGGGTACGTCGGATTGCTGGCGGAATTCCACATCCCGGAATCCGTCCAGTTCCCTGTGGCGGACGAATACCACGTGTAATCCGCGGCCGCAGCCAGACCGCAAGCGGAAAAAATGAAATAAATGGCAAGAAATCCAAGCCGACACTGGCTTTTCAGGCCGTCGGCGCACACATTCGTCCCGGAAAAGGAGAAATATATATGGAATTTAGGCTTTTTGGTTTTCATCTGAAGCGGGCATCAAACCTCAATAAAGACAAGCAAAGTCAGCGAACAGTAGTTAACGTCCAAACATTATAAATTCGACTTTTTTCATTGTCAAGGGAAAATAAATAGATACACCCAGGAATTTAGAAGAAAAATAGATTTCCGATCGAATACGCCACTTACAGCAATTATGTCGCGGGAATTTTAGACTGGTATTTCAAACAAAAACAGAATATCGGCTTTTTTGCTGCTTTATCATTAGTTTTATATATTTCGGACATAAAACAAACTTTGCCGTTTCGATGCAGGGGCGTCGTCTTGGGAGAGAGGTTTACAAAAGACGGACACGCACTGCCGGCGGTTCCTTTTTAGTTATATTACAAGAAACAATAGCCTGAAGCGTGAGCGAGGGATAAGAGTCGCTTAAAGCTTCTCAATTTCCAAGCACTGCCACGGTTTATCCGATCGCTGACGCTCCCGGCTGCTGTTCTTGTGGACACTTAAATTTGGTAGAAGCTCTAAAGCCGGGATAAAATTTCCTCGACTTTTTTCAGCTCCTCCTGCGTGTTCACCGAGACCGCCTCGACCGGCTTGAGCACCGCCAGCGCCCGCACTTCCCGGCCTTTGGCCAGCAGCAGGCCCGGACAGTCGGTGATGTAATACTCCGCCTGGGCGTTATTCGGCCGCGTCTGCCCCAGCACCTCCAGAAGGTCTGCCGCGTTAAAGATGTAATAACTCTGATTCACCTCCGTGATCCGCCGCTGCGATTCCGTGGCGTCTTTTTCCTCCACGATTCCGGTGAAACACCCGTCGGCGTCCCGTAAAATCCGGCCCAGGCCCTGGGGATTCTCCACGTGAATCGTCCCGATGAGGCACGCCGCCGGTTTTTGACGCCAGTCGGCCACCAGCGCGGAAATCGTCTCGGCCTGCATCAGCGGCGCGTCGCCCGCCACCACCACCACGGGCCCACCGCCCACCGCCACGTACGCCTCCAATTGCGGCCGGCACATCATCACCGCGTGGGCCGTGCCCTTCTGCTCCAGTTGCAGCGCGTACTCCACATCCGTCTGCCCCGCCAGCGCCTCCCGCACGGTTTCCGCACGGTAACCCACCACGAGAATCAGCCGCCGCACCCCCCCCGCCCGCAGCGCGTCCAGCGTGTACGCGATCATCGGCCGACCCGCCACCGGCGCCAGCACTTTCGGCAGCTCCGTCTTCATGCGGGTGCCTTTTCCAGCTGCCAAAACAATCGCGGGCACGGCGGGGAATGGGGATGTGTTCATGGTTGGCTCCTTGGGGTAAGGGAAGGGAAATGGAGGATGGGGAAACAGCAGCCGGAAACGCTCAAAATCCCCCATCCCCGGAAGACACGTGTATCTCCGCGTTATCAATCAGCCGCGTGCCGTCCACCCGCACGGCCAGCAGAATCACCACTGCCCCCGTAATTTCCACCACCGGGGCGAGCGTTTCCGGGTCCGCCAGGGTTACGTAATCCACCACGTTTTCCGCGTCCGCCGTGAGGATGGCGAGCATTTCGTCCCGGATGACCGCCGCGCGGCGCTCGCCAGCCAGAATGAGCGATTCCGCCATTTCCAGGCTTTTTGTAAGCACCAGCGCCCGCTCCCTGCCCGCCGACGACAAATACCGGTTTCGGGAACTCATGGCCAGCCCGTCCGCCTCCCGGATAATCGGACATGTCACGATTTCCGTGGGCACATTCAACTCCCGCACCATCTGGCGGATGACCGCAACCTGCTGAAAATCTTTCTGTCCGAAAAACGCCATATCCGCCCTGGCCATATTAAACAGCTTCAGGACGACGGTCGCCACGCCGGCGAAATGGCCTGGCCGACGTTCTCCCTCCAGCGGCAGCGCCACGCCCCCGATTTCGACACACGTGCTGAACCCAGATGGATACATCTCCTCGGCAGACGGCGCGAAAACGATAATCTTTCCGCCCTGTGATTTTTCGAGTTCCGCCAAAAGCGCCGCATCCGTCTCGAGCGTCCGGGGGTATTCCGCGAAATCTTCCGAGGGCCCGAACTGCGTGGGATTCACGAAAATGGAGACCACCGTGATGTCACATTTTTCCAGCGACTGCCGCGCGAGGCTCAAATGGCCCTCATGCAGGGCCCCCATGGTGGGCACTAGACCGACCTGTTTTCCATCACGGCGGGACGACATCAGCAGGGATCGGAGTTCGGCGACGGAATGCACTAAAATCATTTTGCACCTGAGGAGTTTTCCGAAGGGCGAGAATTTGGCGGCGTTTTACTCGAAATGGCACGAATTTTGCGTGTTTCATGGAAACCGCCCGCACCAATGACAATTATAGCAATCCCCACACGATTTTCAAGGGAAAGCGGCTAAAATGTGCACCGAGAAATAATATTATGTCAAATTTGCACCTTCGGACGAAAGAAATCGTATAATACTGTAAACAGTGGAAAACCGCCTCCGCTTTTAGGGAATATCCGTCCGAAAACGCAACGAATTTTCCCCGGGAGTAGTTTTCTAATTAAATAAATAGAGTATAATAGATAATGGAAGAGTGGGCTTTTCGTTTTCATTTACGATGTACGTTTTTTACATAATACGTTTACAGCTTGTGTGAAAAAAGAACCTTTCCTCGGAAACACGGCGTAATGCCTGAAATTGGGAGATAACATATGTACGAAAAATTTACCGACCGGGCGCGCAAAGTCATTCAGCTCGCGAATCAGGAAGCGCAGCGGTTTAATCATGATTATATCGGAACGGAGCACCTCCTGCTGGGGCTGGTCAAAGAAGGCAGCGGGGTGGCCTCCAACGTGCTGAAAAACATGGGCGTGGATCTGGGCAAAATCCGCCGGGAAGTCGAAAAGTTGGTGAATATGGGCCACGAAATGGTTTCCATCGGCCGACTTCCGCAGTCCCCGCGCGCGAAAAAGGCGCTGGAATATGCCATGGAGGAGGCAAGGAGCCTGCATCACGCGTATATCGGAACGGAGCACATCCTGCTGGGCCTGCTGCGCGAGCAGGAAGGCGTGGCGGCGCAGGTGCTGATGAATCTGGGCCTGCATCTGAATGATGTTCGCAGCGAGGTTCTGAATCTGCTGGGTCACGGCGAAAGCGATGATGGCGAACAGATTGGTGCGACTTCGCCGAACCAAGGGATGCCGGAGCCGGGCGAAATGCCCCGGGCGGGCGGAAAATCCAAAACGCCGGCGCTGGACAGTTTCGGTCACGACCTGACGGAGTTGGCCCGCCAGAAAAAGCTGGATCCGGTGATTGGCCGAGAGAAGGAAATCGAACGCACGATGCAGATTCTCGGGCGCCGGACGAAAAATAACCCGGTGCTGCTGGGAGAAGCGGGCGTCGGGAAAACGGCGATCGTCGAGGGTTTCGCGCAGCAGGTCGTGGACGGACTCGTGCCGGAGCTGCTGATGGATAAGCGGATCGTGATGCTGGACCTGGCGATGCTGGTTGCGGGCACGAAATACCGCGGGCAGTTCGAGGAGCGGATTAAGGCCGTCATGAACGAAGTCCGGCGGGCGAAGAACATCATCCTGTTTATCGACGAGCTTCACACGCTGGTCGGCGCCGGCGGTGCGGAAGGCGCGATGGACGCCGCGAACGTCCTGAAGCCGGCCCTGTCGCGCGGCGAAATCCAGTGTATCGGCGCCACGACGCTCGATGAATACCGCAAGTATATCGAGAAGGATAACGCCCTGGAGCGGCGGTTCCAGCAAATCATTGTCAATCCGCCCAGCAAAGAGGAAACTGTGGACATTCTCCGCGGCCTGAAGGAGCGCTACGAGCAGCATCATAACGTGGAAATTACGGCGGACGCCATCACCGCGGCCGTAGATCTTTCCGACCGTTACATCACCGCCCGGTGCCTGCCCGACAAGGCGATCGACGTGATCGACGAATCCGGCGCCCGCGTGCACCTGAAAAGCATGACCCGGCCACCGAATCTCAAGGAGATCGACAACGAAATCGAGCAGTTGAATCTGCAAAAAGAGGAAGCCGTGAAGGCGCAGCTTTTCGAGGAAGCCGGGTCTCTGTTCAAGCAGGTGAACGAGCTTCTTCAGCGGAAAGTGGACATCGTCGACCAGTGGAAGAGCCAGTCCCGGGACAAAAAAGGCCGGGTGGACGGCGACGTGATTGCGGAAGTCATTTCGAAAATGACCGGCATCCCGCTGACGCGCATGTCCATGGAAGACTCCGCGCGGTTGATGAACATGGAAGCCGAGCTGCATAAGCGGGTCATCAGCCAGCACGAGGCGATCCAGAAAATTTCGGAAGCGGTGCGGCGGAGTCGCGCGGGCCTGAAAGACCCGAAACGGTCGACCGGGTGCTTCATTTTCGCGGGGCCCACGGGCGTTGGAAAAACGCTCCTGGCGAAATCACTGGCCGAGTTCATGTTTGGCGAAGAAGACGCCCTGATCCAGATCGACATGAGCGAGTACATGGAGAAGCACGCTGTGAGCCGGCTGGTGGGTGCCCCTCCCGGATACGTCGGATACGAGGAAGGCGGCCAGCTGACCGAGAAAATCCGCCGCCGTCCGTACTCCGTGGTGCTGCTGGACGAAATCGAAAAGGCCCACGCGGAAGTGTTTAACATGATGCTGCAGGTGATGGAAGAAGGGCGGCTGACTGACAGTCTCGGGCGCGTCGTGGACTTCCGGAACACCATCATCATCATGACGACGAATGCCGGCGCGGAGGCGATCAAGAATGAATCCGCGTTCGGGTTCCAGTCGCCCACGGGAGACGCTTCGTACGAGAGCATGAAAGACCGTGTGAAGGAACAGGTGGAGAAATTTTTCCGTCCCGAATTCCTCGGCCGTGTGGACGATTTGATCGTATTCCGGCACCTGACGAAGGACGACCTGAAGCTGGTGGTGGATCTGGAATTGGGCAAAATCCGCTCACGGCTGCGTGACCGCGGTTACGGGCTGGTGCTTTCGGACGAGGCGCGCGACCTGCTGATCAAGCGTGGCAGCGACGTGGATTTCGGTGCCCGGCCGCTGCGCCGCGCCCTGGAAAATAACATCGAAAACCCGCTGGCGGAAGAGCTGCTGCGTGGGAAGTTCCGCGGTAAAGACACGATCCACGTGAATGTCGTGGAGGGCGAAGAAGGCCGTAAAACCTTCGAATTCATCGGCTCGCTGGAGCACCCTGCCGAACCGGCGGAGGAAAAGTCGGATGGCGTTCCGGAAGCCGCGTCGGCCCCCGGCGCGCGTGAGTAATCGTTAAAGCAGCATCAAATTGCTGTATCCGTAAAACAGCAGCCGGAAACAAAAACAGACTGATCGCCACAGTGGCTTTCAGCCTGTTTTTTTATGCCCGGCAGTGTCACTGCATCAGGGCCCTGCCGTCCCTCTTACAGCTCCAGGCCGCCGGAAACGCTCTGCTGCTTATAAATCGGTGCATACCGAAAATACACCTCCAGGGTCATCGTGGCCAACGCGGTTTTATACAGCCGGCCGCCTTTATCCGTACCGTGATCGTGTCCGCCGACGGCAAACCAACTGCCGTTTTCGTGGCTCTTGCGGTCCGTCACTTGGGTGTCCTCGAGCATGGTACGCATGGTGCGGTTCCACCGGTGCCACTCGGCACCGCCGTAATGGTGCATCACCTGCGAAGCGTAATAATTATAATACATGTCGTGCGGGGAAGGGCCTTTCTGATCCAGCCACCGCACGCCGCTTTCCAGGGCGGGGTTATCTTTACCCCATCCGTAATACATGCGGGACAGCAGACCGATGGCCGTGCACGCCCCGGCTTCCGTCGACGGCGTGAGGTATCCGTAATTCGCCCCGTTATTCGCCTGCACGGAGTCCAGGAAGCGCATCGCCTTCTGCGACGTGGTTGCGGGCACGCTCAGGTACGCCATGTACCCGCTTTTCAGGGCCATTAACTGCCAGCCCACCACCGAGGTGTCTCCCTGCTGCCGGGGATGGTAACGCCAGCCGCCGCCGCCTGGGTCCTGCGACTGCACGATGAAATTAATGGCGCCCTGAGCCGGGGCACGCAACTTTTGGTCGCGCGTCATGCCATACGCTTCCGTCAGGCAGATCGCCGCCAGGCCGTGCGAGTACATGGTGCCTTCTTCTTCGTGGAAACTGCCTCCGCTTTTCATGCGGTTTATGAGGAAATACAGCCCGCGGTCCACGGTTTTCCGGTAGGCTGGCGGGCCGTCTTTATGTGTCACGCCGCAGCCCAAAAACGGCAGCAGCGCGATGGCCGTGGCGCCGTTCACCGCTTTCCGGTAAGCCCCCGGATTTCCACACTTCCCCTGACACCGCGGCGCGGCGGTATGATCGAAATTCCACCCGCCATTCGCATACTGATGCTCCGCAATCCAGCGCAGCGCACGCGCAATCGGCAGATTCGGGCCACTATCATCGTCTCTCGGCGGTTTATCTGTCGGGAAAATGTCCTTCGGATTACGCTTGCCGAATCCCCTTTCCGGGCCAGGACGCACCGATTTTGACGGATCTATCCACTCCATTCCCAGTTCCGGCGAATTCACATCCACTTGTACTTGCAGCGGACTGGCCTCATCATCCGACGGCCCTGTCGTCTCCACGAAAACATCATCCGGCGGGAGTGTCACATCATCTGTCGGGAGCGGCTCCACCGTTTCGTCTTTCGGGTCTTCCCACAGCTCAATCGGCGGCAAATCCTCGAACGCCTCATCCTCGACGGGAGTCGGATCGACCATCAGATCGCCGATCAGCGGGTCATGCCGAACCACTACCCCAACCGTCAGCAGCGCCAGCGTCAACAGCAGCGCCGTATGCACCGCCATGCTGGCCAACCAAGCAGGTACTTGCGTAAGAAACGCCTCCCTCCTGCCACGCTCTTCTTCGTAAGAATGATCCCCTGCGCGGGAATCGGTATACAATGTCTCTTTCAGTGCCATGATTTTCTCCCTTATGATAAGCTGTGACGGGAATAAGAAAATTACGCACTGCGATTCGCAGACACTCTCCTACTACTATCATAGTCAATTTTCATGGCCGATTCAAGTCTTTTTTTCAATTTTTCGCTTTTTTTTCTAAAAAAATGATAAGGTTTCTTACCAACGCCACAACAAACCACCGAGGCCTCCTATTTTATCTTTCCAAAAAGTGAAAAATCAGGTACAGTATCCCATGTGATTTCCTGATAAATCATAATCCATACACCTTTATAAAAGGAGATAAAAATGATGATAACCCGTACCAATCCGCCCATGATCGCGGCCGTGGCCGTCCTTGCCATCCTACTGATGGCCGATGTGACTAGCGCCCAGGATGCCGCGGCAGCGCCCAACCAAATTCAGCAGGCGCTGAGCCTGGCGCCGATTCAAAAAGGCCAGGTGGAATACTCCACGCCTGCCGCGGGAGATTTTGCGCAGTGTAAAATCCAGAAAATTAAAGACGAAAACCAGACCGGCATCCGCGTCGTGGACCCGAACGGGCTGACGCTGCGCGAGTTCATTTTCGCGCCCGAGTCGAACTCGATCTGCCAGTGGCGTTACTTCCGCGACGGAATCGAGGTTTATCGCGATATCGACTCCAACGGAAATAAGAAAGCCGATAATTACCGCTGGTTTAACACCGCCGGCACGCGCTGGGGCGTGGATCCGAACGAGGACGGCGTGATCGATTCCTGGAACGTCATCTCCGCCGAGGAGGTTTCCGCGGAACTGGTGGCGGCACTGGCGACGGGCGATCAGGCACGTTTTCTGCGGGTGATGCCCACCGGGGCGGAACTGACCGCGCTGGGAGTGGGCGAAGCAAAACTCGCCCGGCTGAAGGAAAAAGCCCTAGCGGCCCCGAAAAATTTCGCGCAGGCGGTGCAGAATAAGCTCGTGCCGGAAGGCGCCCGGTGGTCGCAGTTCAGCGCCATCGCGCCCAGCACATTCCCCTTCGGCACGGAAGGCTCGACGAAAGACGTGGACTATTACGAAAACGCCGTGTGTACCGTGGATGCCGGCGGCCGAGAAATCCAGATGGACATCGGCACGCTCATCCGCGTGGGCAAAACGTGGCGTGCGCTGGACTGTCCGCAGATCATCACGGCGGAAACCATGAACGACCTAGCCAGTTCCCGCGTCTTTATCCCCGGCGCCCTCATCCCGAAAGGCCCCGGCGGCGGCGACGGCGGCGACGACCTGATCGCGGAGCTGGATAAAATCGATCAGCAGATTTCCGAAGCGGCCACCAGCGCCCAGTTGGCCGCCCTGCACGCGAAACGTGCGGATGTACTTCAGCGGATGGCCGATAGCCGTCCGGAAGAGCAGGGGCAGTGGCTGCGAAGCATGGCCGACAGCATTTCCGGCGCCATTCAGCAGGGTGTTTACCCCGACGGTGTCGCCCGCCTGGAAGCCCTGTTCAACAGCCTCAAGGAAAGCGGTGACGATAAGAATCTCGAGGCGTACGTCAAATTTCGCCTCATGACCTGCGAGTACAGCCAGCAAATGTCGAGCACGGTCTGGATTCAGGCGCATGCCAAATGGCTCAGTGATCTGGAGGATTTCATCTCGTCCTACCCGGACAGCCCGGACACGGCCGAGGCGATTTTCCAGTTGGCCATGGAAAACGAAAACTCCGGCGACGACGCCAAAGCGCTGGAGCGATATAATGAAGTCGTGACCAAATTCCCGAATTCGTCCAGTGCCACCAAAGCGAACGGCGCCAAAACGCGTTTGCAGTGTGTGGGCAAGCCGCTACCGCTGGTGGGCCAACTCCTCGACGGAGAAAAAGGCCGGGTGCTGAACCTCGCGAACCTCAAAGGCCGGGTGACGATCGTTTACTTCTGGACGACCTGGATGCAGGATCCGGACAAAGAAGCGGATAAAATTAAAGAAATTTTGGCGAAAAATCAGGGCAAAACGCTGACCGTCGTCGGCGTGTGCCTCGACAGCGACCCCAAAGCCGCGACGCAATTCCTGCAAAAAAATAAAATCACGTGGTACCAGATGTATGAGCAGGGCGGCATGGACAGCAAGCCCGCCAACCAACTGGGCATTTTCTCCGTGCCGACCATTATGGTCATCGGCAAGGACGGAAACGTCATCAGCCGCAACGTGGCCCTGCCCGAGCTGGAGGGCGTGGTCGCAGACGCGCTGTAGTAAAATGGTCAATGGTCAATGGCTGGCGTGGTGCTAAATCCTTCTTGAAAAAAAATTTTTACACACTCCAGCCATTCACCATTAACAATTAACCATTCCTAAAACCGCAGTTTATCCGGAATGGCGGCCAGGAACGCTTCCGGATTCCACCATAACAGCGAGTGCAGCAGCGTCAGCAGCAGCAGGCCGCCGAGAAAAAAGACCAGGCCGGCGTAATGTCTATACGGCGACGAAAACCGCCGCAGCGAACGCCGCAACCCATTCTCCAGAACGCGCCAACCGTCGATATTCTGCACCTTTCGGCTGCCGATGAGCGAAACCGTTTTTGTAAACGACGACTGCTCCAGATAAAGTTGCACGCCCAGCGAGGGCATGGCCAGCGCGTCGCCCGCCCACCGCGACTGCGGATCCATCTCCATGGCCAGGTCGGAAAGAATCGGCCGTAAATCCGTCAGCGTGATATTATAAATATGAATCCGCGGCGGCTGCGACAACAAAACCAGCACCACCACGAGCATGTAAATCATCAGCACCAGTATCCACACATACGGCCCGAACCGCCACGCAGCATTCTCCGGGAAAAACAGCTCCATGGGCCCGATAATCATGAACCCTGACATCGCCAAGCACAAAATTCCCAAATCACGCACACCGGAAACAAGAAACGGCCGCCGCGAAAGATTCACCAGCCCCATCACCAAAAAATAAATCGCCAGCGGTGTCAGCGCGATATACAACGATAAAAAATCCATAAACCTCACGCCTCTTCCTCAGCATCTTCGTCTTCATTTTGACCGCCGGCAGCTTCTTCACCCTCTTTTTCATCCGTGGACGACTCCGTTTCGCTCTGCACGGCCGCCGCCGCCTGAACCGAAAGCTCCACCGTCCCGTCATGCGGAATCGGCAAGCCGTCTGCGCCGAAGAGATTCGCGTAAATCGGCAGGTGACGGTAATACACCTCCAGCATGTACGTGGACAGACACGTCACATACAGCCGGCCGCCGTCCGACATCCAGGTGTCCGTCGACGGCCGAATCGGATCCCAGCTGCCCGCCTCTTTCCCCGCCTTAATCTGCTGACGGGGCACGATTTCACGCATTACCTCGTTCCACTGCTTCCACCACCGGCCTTCCTTGTGGTGCATCGCCTGCGTCGCGTAATACCAGTAATACACGTCCCGGCCCTTCTCATAACTGATCGGCCGCTTCAAGACGTAATCCAGCGCATCCTCCATCCGCGGGTCATTCTGCTTCCAGCCCAAATACTGTCGGCAAAGAATGGCCTCCGCCGTCATGACCTCCGTCGGCGACTCATTCCGTTGATACGGATAACGGGCGCCGTCGCGTTGCGCAATCTTATCCATGTACATGGTAATACGGTCCAGCGACTCCTGCGGCACTTTCATGTCCGCCATCCGCGCACTCTGTAGCGCCATGACGCACCAGCCCGTGACCGACATGTCCGCGTCCTCGCCGACGTTATACTTCCAGCCGCCTTCCGGGCTCTGCGAATTCAGCAGATACTCCACCGCTTTCTTGGCCGGCTCCAGAAATTTCTTGTCTTTCTCCATGGCGTACAACTCGCAGATGGCGATCGTGCACTGACCATGCGTGTAAAAACGGTGAGAATAGTTGCCGTCCGTGAAAAAACTGCCTGTCCGGGGATCCTGCTGTTTCAGCAGCCAGCTCCATCCGCGGGCGATGTTCACGCTGTACTCGCCTTTTTTATGCGTGTGCCCGGCCCCCTGAAACGCCAGCAGGGCCATGGCCGTGGCCGATTCCTGGTTCTCATTTTCCGCGCCGCTGGAATACGGCCCGATCAGGCTCCAGGCGCCGCTCTTTAACTGCTGCCTCCGCAGCCATTTCAGCGCCAAATCCACCGAATCTTCCGTCGCTCTCGTGCCGCCATACTTCCCGCACAGCCCCTTCCGGCCACCGGGATTCCGGCCGTCAAGAAACCGCCTCGCCGGCACCGCATTCTCCACGACCATGGACTGCGTCGTCGCAACATCCGAAACCGTGAGCGGATCGATCGGCGCCGCCAGCGGATCCTCGACCGGGTTATCCTCGTATGCCGAGTCCGTTTCCATGATCTCATCCGTATCATCCTCGGCGGACTCGATTTCCGTCTGGACGCCCTCATCTTCCGCGAAAATTTCCTCCTCGATTTCCACCTCGATGACCAATTCCCGCTCCCGCTGAAACTGCACGGTGAAAATACACGCCGCCAGGACCAGAAGAATCACGATGTGAAAAATCGCGCTAGCCATCCACGGCGGAGACCCCTTCACGATTTTTTCCGTGGCCTCCTCCGGCTGCTCTTCGACCGGCCTGTCGGTACGGACATCCACCGCGTCGGGGTCACGCTTTTTTATTACGGGACGATAAACCTGCTGCCCGGGAGCCCCACCCGCCACCGCGGCGCCCGGCGAAGAAAGGGATGGCTCGTCCGCAGAAACGCCCGCCGCCTGGGCCTCCTCCTGCTGACGGAGAAGATCCTTCTTCAGAAGCGGACGGGAAACAGCCGGCCTGGATGAGGGCATGTTCTTCGGATTTTGTGGAAAAGACATAAGAACTCTTTATGAAAAGTACGCGATAATCGCACCCCCGCGATCGTTTCCTCGAAAAATTTACACCATTTATATAATAATGTCCCGCAGGAAAAAATACAAGCGTTTTCGGAAGTAAAACCTCGTTTTCAAAGGTTTTTTTTTATGAAGACCGTGTTTCCGTCACTACCGTTTTTTGCACTGTAATTTCGCTTTGGGGTGCAAAAAAACGCCGAACATACTGCACCGTTATTCAAAACATATATTCTCCACACGGATATTTAAAATCATTGCAGGGAATTCGAGAAAAATATCTAAAAAAATGATTTTTCCTGTTGAAGTTTGAAAAAACTCTGGTAACATATATGTAAGGGATGTTTTATGGAGCGGCGTTTGAAATGCTGTTCCAAAAAATTTCACGTTGCGAGTGACGCGGTTTATCCATTTTTGAGGTTCAATTAGCGACTTTCACTTCCAGGGAAAGTCGAAATTTAAGATGATCATTGCGTTTTTAAGGTTGATTTTCGCGGGTCTGGTCGCGTTTTTGCACAGACTCGCCTGTACGGGAATTCGCTTCGGGAAGGCGGCTTTTTCGCGCCGGCGCTGGTTTATTACGCCGATGACGGAATTGTGCGCACCTCGCGCGACCGTAATTCCCAGCCTTTTCGGCCCGCCGGGGCTTTTCCTTGCGCCGTGCTTCGCGCGACGTTCGAACCGGGGTGGCTGTGAGAAAGGGAAATTTCGCGAACGTGCGTCCGGAATTCACACAGAAAAATTCAGCCTTTTTTTCCTTGACATACCGGAGACATTCTGCGCGGATTTTCTGCCGAAATGCTCCCGTTCACTCTCAAAATGGCTAGTTTTTAGCGTCTTTGGCGGTTTTTCTCGCAGCCGGTGAGTTTTATTGTGGAAATGTAGACCGCTCTGTTAGGGCGAAATGTTTACAGAAAATGGAAGCGTGTGAATACCTTCCCCGTGCGTGTGGGAGGTTTGTAGAAAATTCCACGGAAAACATCCGCCAAAAATCAATATATTTTCATAAGGTTACTCTCATCCTTAAAAGAGGTTATTTATGTTGGATGTTTTTATATTTGCTTTTTTTCAGGCGGCCGAAACGTTACAGGCGGCGGAGATGGCGGAAGCGCCAGTGGCGGCTAGTTCTTCGGAATATGTATTTAAAATCGGCGTGACGATTTTCGCTTTCAGTGTGCTGGCGACGTATTTTGTGGTACGTCTTTTGGATCGCGCCCGTCTGCGTGACGCGGAATCACAGGCGAAGAAAATTGAAAAGGACGCGTCGGAGCAGGCCGAGCGGCTGTTGCAGGACGCGGATATCGAGATAAAAAACCGTCAGTTGGACGCGAAACTGGAGGCGGAAAAGGAGTTGCGGTCGCTGCGTGAAGATTTGCATGAGCGCGAGCGGACGCTGAATAAACGGGATGACGTGCTGGCTCAGCAGCAGGAGCAGGTGAAGAAGCAGGAAAAGGTAAATGAGTCCACGCAGCGGAAGCTGGCCGACAGAATCCGGGATAACGAGTTGCGCAGCGAGGAGTTGGCGAAGCTGGTAAATATGCAGCGTGAGACGCTCCACCAGATCAGCGGGCTTTCGAAAGATGAGGCCACGCAGCGGATTCTGGGGCAGTTGGAACACGATTTGCAGCACGAGATGGGCCAGGCGATCGTGAAGCACCAGAAGAAAATGGAAGAAGCGGCGGAGGACATTTCGCGTGAGATTCTGCTGGGCGCGATTCAGCGGTACTCGGCTGCGCACACGGCGGAGGCCACCACCAGTACGGTGGACATTCCGAATGACGAGATGAAGGGGCGGATTATCGGGCGCGAAGGCAGGAACATCCGGGCATTCGAAAGTATCACCGGGGTGGACGTGATTATTGATGACACGCCGGGCGTGGTGATCGTCAGCTCGTTTGACACCATCCGCCGGGAAGTCGCGCGGCAGGCGCTTGCGAAACTGATCGTGGACGGGCGGATTCACCCGTCGCGGATTGAGGAAATCGTGTTTCAGACGCAGCAGCAGTTAGAGAAGGCGGTGCAGAAAATCGGTGAGGAAGCGGTGATGGAAGTCGGCTTCCCGAACATGCACGACAAAATCGTGAACCTGCTGGGACGCCTGCATTACCGCACCAGTTACAGCCAGAACGTGCTGCGGCACTGCGTGGAGGTGGCGTTTTTGTCGGGTATGATCGCGGAGCAGCTGGGGCTGAATGAAGAACTCGCCAAGCGATGCGGACTGCTGCATGACATCGGGAAGGCGGTGGATCATGAAGTGGAGGGCGGGCACCCGAAAATCGGCGCGGATCTGCTGAAGCGGTATGGCGAGCCGAAAGAGGTGATCGCGGCGGCGCTGAATCACCATGACGATTTCCGCACGGATCATGTTTACACGGCCATCGTCGCAGCGGCGGACGCGGCCAGTGCGTCCCGGCCAGGCGCCCGGCGGGAAACGCTGGAGCGGTATATTCGCCGCATGGAGGAGCTGGAGAGCATCGCGTGCGAGTTTCTCGGCGTGGAGCAGGCGTTCGCCATCCAGGCGGGGCGCGAGCTGCGGGTGCTGGTGTCCTCGAAAGACACTTCGGACGAAATGGCGGCCCGTATTTGCCGGGACATCGTGCAGGCGTTCGAACAGCGGCTGAGTTACCCCGGCGAGATTAAAGTCACGGTCATCCGCGAAACCCGGTTTATGGAAGTGGCGAAATGATCGCGCGAAAGGTATTTGTGTGGCTTCAGCTCATGCGGCTGCCGAATGTCTTTACGGTGTGGGCGGACGTGACCATGGCGTTTTGCGTGGTGCAGTGCAGGGGTATTTTCGAATTGACGCCCATGCTGGCGACGGCGTATGCGCTGACACTGGCGGCGTCTTCGCTGATGTACATCGCTGGCATGATTCTTAATGATGTGCATGACGTGCCGGAGGATGAGCGGCTGCGGGCGGAGAGGCCGATTGCGTTGGGGCGGATTTCGCTGAACGCCGCGCGGCGGGCTGGTTACGGAATGCTCACGGCGGGCGTAATGCTTTTCGTCACGGCGGCGAGCGTGATGAAGGCGTGGGGCGCGGGGCCGCTGGTGATCACGCTGGCGGTGTGTATTCTTGCGTATAATACGCGCGTAAAGGACACGCTCGCGGGGCCCGTGCTGATGGGGCTGTGCCGGGCGGTGAATATCTTTGCGGTGATGGCAGTCGCGGAGCCGGCGGGCGTGTTTCAAGTGCTGGCGCAGACGGACTCTTCTTCGCTTGTTACCACGTATGTCGCGTGGAAATCCCCGCTGTTTCTGATCCCCTGCGCAATCTTCGTTTACATCACCGGCGTGACGTTTTACGCGCGGAATGAAACGGAAGAGGGCATGGAAAAATCCGGCGTGCTCGGCGGGGCGATGGCCGTGCTGATGATGATCGGCGGCATTTTGATTCTGCTGCCGTGGCTGAATCGCCTTTATGATCATTACCCGATTTGCATCCCCGTGGTCTTCACGGCCCAGCGGTGGCGATGGTCGATTCTGGTGCTGTTCCTGGCAGTGTATGGCGGGATGAAAAACTTTATCGCACTGCTGAGCGGAAATCCGCTGCGTGTGCGGCGGGGTGTGAAACAGGCCATTTTCACGCTGTTTATTATTGACGCCGCGCTGGTCTTCACGGTCGCCGGAATGCCCTCAGCCCTGCTGATCATCGGCATGATGCTCGCCGCGACGGCCATGGGCCGGTGGGTTTACAGCACGTGATGATAATGCGTAATGCGAAATTAATGATGGAGACATGTAAAATGACATTCATTCACGAAAATTTTCTCCTGCAGACGCCGGTCGCCGAGCGGCTTTATCATGAGTTCGCGCGGGACTTGCCGATCATCGATTATCATTGCCATCTGTCGCCGCGGGAGGTGTCGGAGGACAAAAAATTTGAGAATCTCACACAGATCTGGCTTTACGGCGATCATTATAAATGGCGGGCCATGCGAAGTAACGGCGTGGCGGAGCGGTTCTGTACGGGGGACGCCACGGACTGGGAGAAGTTCGAGAAGTGGGCCGAGACGGTGCCGTATACGCTGCGGAATCCGCTGTATCACTGGACACACCTGGAGCTGAATCGGCCGTTCGGAATAAATGATCGCCTGCTGGGCCCGGACACGGCGAAAAGCGTGTGGGACGACGCGAATGAAAAACTCACGCAGCCGGATTTCTCCGCGCGCGGCATCATGCGGCAGATGAAGGTGGAGCTGGTCTGCACCACGGACGACCCGGTGGACACGCTGGAGCATCACCTGGCACTGGCGGAGCTTTACGAGGACGGGCGCATCACGTCGCGTGTGTTGCCCACGCTGCGGCCGGATAAGGCCCTGATGATCGACCGGCCGGAAATGTTTCATCCGTGGGTGGACCGCCTGGCGGAAGTCGCGGGGGTGAAGATCACGGACTTCGCTTCTTTTTTACAGGCGATTCACGTGCGGTACGTGTTCTTTCACGCGGCGGGGTGTCGCCTTTCGGATCACGGGCTGGGAATGTTCCCGCACTGCGAGCTGGGCTCGGATGGTGAAGTGACGGCGGTGTTTTCGCCGGAGAGCGCGGATAAGATTTTCCGCAAGGCGCGTAAAAATCAAAAGGAAACGGCTATCACGCCGGAAGAGGCGAACGCGTTCCAGTGGCGGGTGCTGCACGAGCTATGCAAAATGAATCAGGCGATGGGCTGGACGCAGCAGTTCCATTTCGGGGCACTGCGGAATAATAACACGCGGAAGTTCCGCCAGCTTGGGCCCGACACGGGTTTCGATTCCATCATGGACGGCATGGTGGGCGTGAGTATGTCGCGTTTTCTGGACTCCCTGGAGCGCGAGGATAAGCTCACGAAAACGATCCTATATAATCTGAACCCGATTTATAATCACCTCGTGGGCGCGATGATCGGAAATTTTCAGGACGGCCAGACGCCCGGCAAGATTCAGTTCGGCAGCGGCTGGTGGTTCCTCGACCAGAAAGACGGCATGGAAACGCAGATGAACGTGCTTTCGAATCTCGGCCTGCTGCGGCGTTTCGTGGGCATGCTGACCGACAGCCGGTCTTTCCTATCTTACACGCGGCACGAATATTTCCGCCGCATTCTGTGTAACATGCTGGGCAACGACGTGGCCGCGGGGCTGCTGCCCAACGATATCAACCTGCTGGGCGCGATGGTGCAAGACATCTCTTACCGTAACGCGGCAGAGTATTTTATGTGAATTGATAATTATCAACGATCAATTCGCTTCGGCACTTCCGTCAGCGAGCCTTTCCTGACCAGGCCGCCGCTGTCCACCTGGATGATGTCACCGGAATTCACCTCCAGCGCCGTGAGCCATCCGCCGCCGTAAAGGCACGTGTCAATGCAAACGATGTGCCCGTGGTTCAGAATCTCCCCGGACCGCTGCGCTGAGTGCCCGACGAAGGCCCGCTTTCCGGAAACGTGCGGCGGCGGCACCTCGCGCGCAAGCCGAAGATTCAGCAGCGCACTCCGCGGCTGACGCCTCATCTCCAGCAGCGGCATGTACCCCGCATGCATGAAAATCGCGTTTTCCGACTCATAATACAGCCCGCATTTCGCCAAAAACCACAGATGCTCCATCGGCAACTCCACCGCCCCCATCCCCCGACTGCCGTACGACGAAAGCGTCTGAACGCCGCCAAGCTGCAGCCACGCAATTTGAATTTCCTTCTGGGCGTCCTTCTTGAACGCCATTTTCATCCAGCGTTTCAGGATGTTCGGGTCGAAGGTCACCTCATCCACGAACCACACCCCCAGCCCGGCCCGCTTACAAAACTCGCTGGGCAGCGTCTGAAACATCATGTCTTCATGGTTCCCCAGCAGCGGCACATACCGGCACTCGCCCTGCAAGCGGATAAGCCGATCCACCACGCCGCGCGAGTCCGGCCCGCGGTCAATATAATCGCCAAGCGTCACGACCGTGTCTTCCGACCCCGGCGCAATGTTATCCAAAATCCGCGCCAGTGCCAGCGAGTACCCATGCACATCCCCGATCACCCACAATTTTTCCGCCATGCGAATATGACTCCGATTTTATGAATCCGCAACCGTTCAACAAATCACCATCCACGAACCACCGCTGCCGCCGCCCGCGTCACTTTCGCCAAAAATTCGGGAGGAATAACGTCAGAAGCGCGAAAATCTCGAGCCGCCCGAGCATCATCACGAACGCGAAAATGAGTTTCGAGCCGTCCGTCAGGCAGGCGTAATTCCCCACAGGCCCGAGAACCCCGAGCCCCGGCCCGATATTCCCGAACATGGACAGCGTGCCCGCGAAAATATCCAGAATCTTCGTCTCCTGGCTCACATAACTGGACGGATGATCCATCCACGGCGTGTCCGGCTCGATAAACACCACCGCCGCCCAGGCCGTCACCACCACGACCACCGCCAGCAGAATGAACACCATCACACGGTGCGGCACGGTTTCATCCGAAATGATGTCCTTCCCGTAACGCAGCGGGCGGACAATCGCCGGGCGATACGCGCGTTCCATTTCCATTTTCAGGATCTTTCCCAGCAGGATATACCGGAATACCTTCACCCCGCCAGCCGTGCTGCCCGCGCAACCACCGATCATCATCAGCAGCAGGAACACCGCCAGGCACGGCGCCGACCAGGCGTTATAATCCACCGCGACATACCCCGTGGTGGTCATAATCGACGAAACATGAAAAAAACACGTCAGCAGCGACTCGCCGATTTTTGACGGACGAAACGCGCCGTCCGGATCCATCACGGGCAGGTTCCCGCCCAGCCCCGCCAAGAGAAACATCACCAGCGTGGCCGTCACCACCAGCCCCACGTAAACCCGCCATTCCGGGTTATGCACCACTGCACGCCACTTCCCCGTCAGGCCCGTGAAAAGCAGCAGTAGGTTCATGCCGCAGAGAAACATTCCCACGGAAAGCGTGGCCTCGACCATCGAACCGTTCACATCCGGTGCGTCATGAAAAAATTTGATGCTCGTGTCATGCGTGCCAAAACCGCCGGTGGCCACCGCGCCGAAAGCGTGGCAAATGGCGTCAAAAACCGTGGTGCCCGCGCAGCACAGCAGGACCGCCACCATCACGCAAATTCCCACATAAACTGCCAGCGTGCACAGCGCCGTTTGCCGCATACGGGCCATGGTGTTTCCGGAATTCAGCTGCCCGGTCAGCTCCCGCTGCATGAGAAATTTCCCCGCGAGCCCCGTGTCCAGCAGTGCCACCAGCAGCACGATAATACCCAGGCCGCCCATGAAATGCGTGGTGGAACGCCAGAAAAGAATGCACCGCGGCACGAGTTCCGGATGATCCAGCACGCAGATGACCGTGGCCCCCGTGGTACTAAAACCCGACTGCGCCTCAAAAATCGCGTCCGCCACGGTCATGGGAACCGCATGCGTAACGTTCTCATGCGTGGTCACCACCTCCCGCGCGGTCTGGCTGAAGAGGTACGGCAGCGCGCCGAGAAACGTGGCCAGAATCCAGCTCAGGCCGACGATCGCCATGGCTTCCCGGCGGAAGAGTTTCGCATGCCGTCCGCTGCGCCCGCTGCCCATCAGGAGGCCGCCCACGCCGAGGGAAATGAGGATGGAATAAACCAGCCCCCACACCCCCCGGCCTTCATTTTCCCACACCCCGTCCAGCGCCGGCAGCGCCCACAGCAGACTGAACGCCATGGCCACCGCGATCAGCAGGGCGATGATGCCGAGATTATAACTGACGAGTTTTAAATTCAGGTTCATACGATTATGGACATGAAAAAAGGAACACGCGGCTTTTACCGGAAGCCGCCGCCACCACGTTTTTTATCGTCTCGGTCACGAAACCCACCGCCACGACTTTCGCCGTCACGCTTCTGGAACCCACCGCCACGACTTTCACCGTCACGCCGCTGAAATCCGCCGCCATCTTCACGCCTGCGGAATCCACCTTCACGATTTTCGTCATTTCGCCTGCGGAAATCACCGCGTGGGGCTTCCCCTTCCCGGCGAAATCCGCCGGTGTCACGTCTTTCGCCATCACGCTTCTGGAATCCGCCCCGATCATCCCGGCCACGGAATCCGCTGCCACGATTTTCGCCGCCGTCACGCCGGAAATCATCCCGGCCGCGTCCATCTTCACGCCTACGGAAGCCGCCGCCGTCACGCTCTCCGCCACGATTTTCACGAAACTCGCCGCGGGGTTCTCTGCGAGATTCACCATCACGGTCACGAAAACCACCTTCCCGTTTTTGAAAACCACCTTCACGTTTCTGGAATCCGCCTTCACGACTTTCGTCATTTCTCCGGCGAAAATCGCCACGGGGAGCATCCCCTTCCTGCCGGAATCCACCGCGATCATCACGTTTCTGAAAGCCGCCGCGATCATCCCGGCCTCTGTCATCCCGCCGAAATCCACCACCACGGTTTTCGCCTTCACGTTTCTGAAAGCCGCCACCATCTTCCCGATTTCTGTCATCCCGCCGGAATCCGCCACCGCGATTTTCGGAATCCCGCCCACGAAAACCGCCGCCGCCCTCCCGGCCTCTGTCATCCCGTCCACGAAAACCACCGCGGTCACCCCGGTCATCATCCCGCCGACGAAAACCGCCGTCTTCACGCCGGCCTTCAAAACGCGGCTTTTCACGGAACGGACGCTCTCCGCGTTCCGAACGCTCCTCGCGCCGCGGACGGTCTTCACGCGGTGCACGCTCATCGCGCCATGCCCCCCCCTCGCGCCGCGGACGCTCTTTTCTCTCCAGGCGTTCTTCCCGGTAATCCGCACCCTGGCGTCGCAATTCTTTTAACTGCGCTTCATCCGCATGACTCCACGTGTCAATTTCCTGCTTATTCCGCCGCACCGGAATTCGCACGCCCCGGCGTTCATCCCGCGGCCCCCCCCCGTCTCCGTCCCGGTCACGACGGCACGGCGGCCCGTCATTCTGCTCATCATCCCGAAACCGTTTCTGCCAGTTACTTTCCTGCCAGTTTTCCGTATTCTTCTGAAAATCCTTCCGCCGCCGGAGTCCCTCGCGCCGGCCGAAACGCCCACCCTCTTTTTTCCCGGAGTTCTGTAACTGCTGAAACGCCTGCTGCTCCCGCCGGGTGGTGTCTTCCACACTCCGCTGACGGTACCCGCCGCGTGAGGCGTCCGCACGCTCCACCCGCGGACGGCCCGCATCCTCCGGCGGCACGGCTTTAATCAGACATTCCGCCGCGTCCCCGATTAAATCCGTCCGGCCTGTGCGCTCCAGCACTTCCCGCACCAGAAAATAATTCTCCGGCATGAAATACTGGAGCATGGCCCGCTGCAATTTCCGCTCTCGGTCAGACCGCGCGACGTGCACTTCCTCCCCCGTGTCCGGATCCAGGCCTGTGTAATACATGCACGTGGCCAGCGCAAACGGCGCGGGCAAAAAGTCCTGCACCTGCTCCGGACGGTAACCGTTCTGGTGAAGGTAAACCGCCAGCTCCACCGCGTCATCCAGCGTGCTACCCGGATGAGACGCGATAAAATAAGGCACCAGATAAACATCCTTCTCCACCCGGTCCGAGGCGTCATCAAAAGCCGCCGCGAAGGTGTCAAAATCCGAAATGGGTGTTTTCCGCATGCACTCCAGCACCGGCAGGGACGCGTGCTCCGGCGCAACTTTCAGGTGCCCGCCCACATGATGCGCCACAAGTTTTTCCATAAATTCCGGGCTCCGCTGCGCCAGGTCCGTGCGGATGCCGGACGCGATGAACACGTTCCGCACATTTTCCACACCCCGGACCGCACGCAGCAGTTCCACGTACTTCCCCTGATCCGCATTCAGATTCACGCAAATTTCCGGGTACAGACAGCTCACCCGTCGACACACGCGCTGGGCTTCCGGATTCTTACACCCCGTGCCGTACATATTCGCCGTGGGGCCGCCGAGATCCGAAATCGTGCCCGAAAAATGCACATCCTCCGCCAGTGACTGCGCCTCGCGCAACACGGATTCCTGACTGCGGCTCTGCGCCAATTTTCCCTCATGCGCGGCAATGGCGCAGAACGCACACCCGCCATAACACCCACGCACCACCGGAATGGAATCCTTCACCACCTGAAGCGCGGGCACGGTCTGATCTCCGTAAACCGGATGCTCGCGCCGCGTCACCGGCATGTCATAAATCGCGTCCAGCTCCTCCGTGCTCAGCGGCCTCTGCGGCGGATTCACCACCACGCCCTCCGTCCCACTGACCTGCAAAAGCGGCCGGCCCGTAAACGGATTCAGCTCCGCGTAAATTTCTTTCGTCATCCGCGCGAACGCTTTTTTATCCTCACACACTTCCTCATAACTTGGAAGCACCAGCACATTTTCGGGCAGGGCCGCGAAGTTAATCGCCGGCTGTTCATCCGCTGCGTTTTTCGCAGCACTTTCCGCCGCACCCGCGTCTTCCGGCGTTTTCACCTCCGCCTTCTTCACGAAAAGCTCGGACGCCCCCAGCCGGTACGCCGTGCCCGCCACATCCCGGATTTCCTGCACCGGCACGCCCGCATCCAGCCGCCGCACCACCTCCAGCAGGGAAAGCTCGCCCATGCCGTAAAGCAGCAGATCCGCTTTCGCGTCCAGTAGCACGGACCGCCGGACTTTATCACTCCAGTAATCGTAATGCGCCAGTCGCCGGAGACTGGCCTCCACGCCCCCCGCGAGAATCGGCACGCCCGGAAACGCTTCCCTCGCACGCTGACAGTACACCGCCGTCGCGCGATCCGGGCGTAACCCGATTTTTCCGCCCGGCGAGTACGCGTCCACATTCCGCACCTTCCGATTCGCCGTGTAATGATTCACCATGGAATCCATGTTCCCGGCACTAACCGCGTAACACAGCCGGGGCTTTCCGAATTTCCGCCACGCGTCACACGTTTTCCAGTCCGGCTGCGCGAGAATCGCCACGCGAAAACCGTGTTTTTCCAGCCACCGCCCCAGAAGCGCCGTGGCAAAAGACAGATGATCCACATACGCGTCCCCTGTCACGATCACCACATCCGCCTGATCCCACCCGCGCTTGAGCATTTCCTCCACCGACATGGGAAGCGGCTGCACCGCCGTCCGTTTTTTTGCTTTTTTTTCCACCATGGAAATTTTAGACCTGAACTTTCTTCAAGAAATATATTTTCATTCCGCCGGCAATACCTTCTATATAAAGGTACATTCTCCCGGCCACTACCATTAAAAAACCGTCAGAGACGAACAGCTTTCAGGAATGAAAACCCGCCGCGTGCTTTACCGGCCGCAAAGACAGACGCCACCTTCCACGCGATTCATACGCCACAAGTAACCTGCTCCCCCGGCACGTTTCATCGTAAAACGCCACCCTGGTCGGCAGGCCCCCGTTCTTCACGCGGGTTTTCCACAACTTAATCTCTTTAATCTCTACAAAAACTTTAACCATACTCCACCGTTCATGACGGCGTTCACTCCTCTTCCTCATCTTCAGCAGAAGATTCTTTCGCGTGTTTTCCCACGCCTAGGACGGCATCCAGCGCGTCCACATCATAAACCACCGGGGTTTTTATTTCCACTTTCGGGGCCGCCGCACCCGTTTTCGGGCCTTCCGCCGCCGCGTCCGGCGTTTCCTCCGTTACTTTCCCGGCCGAGTTGTCTTCATCCTCGGCAACTTCCTCAGTTTCGTCATACGTATCTTCCACGTACACTCTTTCTTCTCTCACCGGATGCAGCACGCGATCCACCATC
Source organism: Thermoguttaceae bacterium (assembly GCA_031553595.1). GTDB lineage: Bacteria > Planctomycetota > Planctomycetia > Pirellulales > Thermoguttaceae > RGIG3701. The sequence goes on from JAVBLI010000040.1 coordinate 39,082, forward strand.
TGCTGCGTCTGCCCCATCACCATGTCCGTCAGCTCCGCACGCAGCGGGTCCACGGTTTTCTTCGGCGGTTTTCCATTCTTTTTCGCCTGCGTTTTCGCGCTGGGCTTCTTCTCGGCCTTTTTAACTTCCGGAACATTCGCCGGTTTTTCCGTTTCCCCGGCATTCGCCGCCACTTCCACGAAATCATCCTCAGCCGTGTCATCCGCCGGAAATTCCACATCCCCCACGGACATCATCAGCGCCGACTGCGTTTTTTGCCGGATTTTCCGGTTTTTGCCATGCTCTTTATCCAGCGTCGCGATTTCCTCCGCCGTGAGCGTCCGCGGGTTTCCTTTCGCGTCCAGACGCATGTCAAGCGCCACCAGCACGTCCTTGATTTGGGTACTCGTATACCCCTGAATCAGGTGCGGCCAGTGCTTCAGGATCAGTTCCCGATTATAATTATTCAGCGGAAACCCCGGGTCGATCTGCCGCATGTTCACCAACTTTAAGACTTCATTCTGCTCTTCAAGCTTCTGCTTCTGCTCCATCAGCGTCTTCATATCCGCTTTTACCTCCGCGTCATCCGTGCCGATTTTCACAATCTCCACCTGATCCGGCCAGGGATTAAAAATCGTCTCGCGGTACGTAAACGTCAGGATGATTCCCGAAAGGAGAATCGCGAGAAAGAAGAAACGGTACATCATTTTCCGCACGGCGTCCGCGATGTCCTCTTTCGGACGAAACTGCGCACGCTCCACGACAAATTCCCCGCTATCCGGCTCTTCATCCTGGAAATATTCATTCTGTAAATAATGAGACATAAGCGATCAATCACTCCAGGACACACGGTCCGTGTGCCGTTTTTCCCGCCAGGCCGACTGTTCCTTTTTCCGCCCGCCTGCCAAACAATCCTGGCCCCCTTCCCTTTTCCGGGCCACTTTATTTTTTATTTTCCGTCCATCAAGCCCACGCGCAACGGCGATTTTCCGCCCTTCTTATCCTTTTTCTTGTCCCGCTGAGCCAATTCCTCAAACGTCAGATTCCGCACGCTTCCGTCTTCCGCGTAACACATGTCCAGCAGGTCAAGCATCCGCTGCGTCTCCTCCGGCGTACATCCGTCAATCACGTGCACCCAGTTCCGCTGAATCGCCATCTGCTCCTCCAGATTCAGCAGATAATCCGGATCCGCCTGCCGCTTCTGCACCAGTTGCAGGGCATGAATCCGATCCCTTTCCAGCTCTTTCGGCGTCACCGGCAATTTCCACTCCTCCGCGTCCGTTTCCGATTCACCGGAATTCCCGGAACTCGCATTCCCAGCAGAAACCGGCGGCGGCGCTTCCCGGCCGGCATTCCCCTGCGTTCCACCGCCCGCCTGCCTTCCGTTCCCCGGCGAATCACCCACCGGCCGCGGCGGCACGAGCACGTCTTTATACACAATCAAAAGCACCATTCCCGTGAGGATAATCCCCAGCACCAGCAGCCAGAACACCGACATTTTCGTGGCCTCCGCCGCCCGGCTCTCCTGCGGCATGCGCGTACTGCGACGCACGATGATCTCTTCACGCTCTCCGTCATTCCCATTCGCCACGATCAGTGCCTCTTCCGTTTTAAAAGCGGGAACAGCGTTTTTCACCCCGCTTTATTATGATAACTCAAAAATCTTTTTCCCGGCCTGCCCCGCCGACGCACCGTGCGCACGCACTGCCTGGGGCGCCATGCGCAAAAAAACCATACTCCCCATCGGTTGCGCGATCAACTGGGCAACCGTCTCGCATTTCACCATAAACAGATGAAAAATCTCCCGCCCAGACGGATTCAGCGTTTCGTAATGTGCCTGGCCTTTCGCCAAAACCACATCCGCGTCATGGAAACACGCCTGAAACTCCTGGCTGCACTGCGAAACCACCGTCCCGGGAATATCCACCCCCGTGTCGATCACCCGCGAAATTTCCTCCAGTCCCGCCATTTCCGCATCTTCTCGCGTGGCCTTATTCGCCACCGGCCCACCCTTCACTGCCACCGTAACCGGCGCAATTTGCGCAAGCCGCTCGATCAAAAGCCGATCGAAAAAAATCTCCCCCGCGTTATCCGCCAGATACAAAATCTTATCGGCGAATTCCACATTCCGCTGAAATTCCGGCACCTCCAGCCCGACAATTGCGTTTTTCGTCACCGCCTCCAGCGACGTGAGGATCTTCGCGCGCGATGTGGAATGGGAAACTGAAAAATCAAAACAATTCCCGGCGACCGCGTACCGCAGCGCCATTTCCAGTGGATTCCTCGCCTCACTGACACCGCGGCGAAGCGCCGGCAACAGGCACCGCGCCATGCGATTCGCCTCCGCCTTTAATCTTTTATACGGATCGTCGCAGGCGAACGTTTCCCGAATCAAACGGTACACAAATTGCGCAACCACCGGCGGCGCCACCCGGCCGTCCATCTCGTCCATGTACGCCAACACCTGCCGGCAGATATCTTCCGCCAGTGTTTCATCGCCCGAAAACAGCTCCACCGCATTCACCGTCTGGCGGATCATGCACGAACAACAAGAAGGATAAAACCGCATCTTCATTCCCTCCGGAAGCGTGCGCCTCCGCCGAAATGCTAGTCTTTCACCTGCCGCACGCCTCTCCATAAACGTGCGTCTTTCATGTCTCCGTACGCCGTGCGCAGAAATTCCCCGCGATTTCTCTCTATTATATTATTCTCTCCTTTTATTTTACTCGCAACCCGGAAATTGTAAACACTTTCACCGCGGAATATTCCGTTTTTTTCTCATCATTTTAAAAAGAACGCTCCTGAAATCCAGCATTTTCCGCAAATCGCCCTGCCATCACGGGGCCGGCAAAACGCTAAAATGGGCAAAATAAGTTTTCTTTTCTTTTTAAGCGAAATTTCTGGATTTTAACGATTATTCAGCCGATGATACAAATTAGAGGCACTTTCGATAGACACTGAGTACCTCCGAAGCTATTTTGTCCAAAAAAGTCCGTTAAAATTCCGGGCGTATCGAACAGGGGAAATCCGAATGAAGACTGTATTATATAGCGCAGTGGCCTGCGTGTGTATCCTGACGGCCTGCCTCTCCACGGGGTGCAGCCTCTGCTGTGCACCGTATGATTATTGTGGCCCAGTTTATCAGGGTGGTGCGTGCTCGAATCTCATGGTTCAGCGCTGCGGTTCCGGCGTCCAGGGCCCCGCGTGCGGCCCGTGTGGCGCGAACAGAATGGCATACGCCCCTGCCCAGAATCCGGCGCAAGTTTCTCCCATGAATATGCAGCCCGTTACCCCGGGGATGCAGATGCAGCCCGTCACTCCCGGCGTCCAGCCCCCTTTCGGCCCGCAAGTCCAGTACATGCAGCCCACCCAGCAGGCGCCAATGGTCGTGATGCAGAATCCCGCCCCCCAGCAGGGCATGCATGCCGCCCAGATGGTTCCCGCGCCGCAGATGGCGCAGGTTCAGCCGCAGGTCGGGGCGCAGGTGATGCCGGTAACGCAGTCGCAAATGCAGATGCAGGGCCAGATGCCGGCCGGTACGGTCGTCGTGCCGCAGCAGGGCTTGGTCGAGGTGCAGGTGTTCGACGAAAAGGGCAATTTTCTCGGCGTGGAAAAGATGGACGCCAGCGGAAACACCCTGAATCGCGTCCCCGCTCCCACTGGTGCCAGCATGATGCCCCAGCAGCAGATGATGGTCGTGCCGCAAATGATGAATCAGATGCCGCAAAACCCGATGTACGTCCAGCAGCAGGGCGTGGCTTACCCGCAGGTGATGCCCGTCTCCACATCCGGCGGCGGTTTCTGGAAAACGCGCACCCAGGCGAAGTATTAAATTGATAATTGATAATTGATAATTGATCACTACTGTCCCATCACATTAATCAAAACATGACGTAGACCTTTATTTTTACGGCATTTACGGCATTATTGTCACTGTAACGACTTGAAACGGTGACGGAGGCTGGAAATGTTCAACGGAAAAACGGTTTTTTCGCAAAT
>JAVBLI010000010.1:0-73166 GCA_031553595.1 Thermoguttaceae bacterium
ACGGCCGCCCTTCTGCCTGAAATTGCAAGGTTTTTCAGCAATCTGCCGTCATTTTAAAGAAAACCTTGCAAATTGCAATCCCCAAAAACGCCGCCAAGCCCCTGTTTTTCCGGAAAATGAGAGGAATATCTGACTCGACTAAATAGACCCGTTTAGCCGCGCAGCGCGTACGCCGCAAAGCGTGGAAGCGAAATCCAACTTCCACGGCTTACACCGACCGCGCTACGCGGCTAAACGGGTCAAACGTTGTGGTTACAGTGAATTTTACTTCTTGCAGTTCCCTAGTGCGATCAGGGCGTAGGCGGTGACGAGTTTCGGATTGTTTTCCATCCAGCGGGTTTTCTTTTCGTTGACCCACGAGCCGTCGGGCTGCTGATTCGCGAGGATTTCGGCGGTGAGTTCAGCACGCCAATTGTGCGCGACGCCGTCGCTGTCGGTGAAGGTGTCTTTGTCGAAGGCCTTCAGCGCCCGGCTCATGACGACGTAATAATAGTAGAGGCCGGTGGCGCCCATGCCGGGGTTTTCAGTGAGGCTGTAGCGTTTCGCGAGCCACTCCATGGCCGCCTTCACGCGGATGTCCTCTTCCGCCAGGCCAGCGTAGAGCATGCTCTTGAAGCCGACGTAGGTCATCGAGCCATAGGAACGCAGCGGGATTTCCTTGCCGTTTTCGTCGAGCTGCTGGTAGTCCATGATGGTGTAGATGAAGCCGCCGTCGGGGTTTTCGGTGGCGTAGGGCAGCGTGTTGTACTGCGACTCGAGGTACTGGCACCGCGAGACGAAGACCAGGGCTTTTTTGATGGCCGGGTCGTCTTTGCCCGCACCGAGTTCGACCAGGGCGTCGAGCAGGAAGCCGGTGTTGGACATGTCGGCACGGGTTTTGTCGGTGCCACCGTAACCGGCGCCGCCGTATTTGACGTCCGCGGGCGTTAGGCCTTCGCTCTCGTCCCACTGGTATTTTCGGAGATACGCCTCGGCGTTTTTCAGCAGCGCATCGTACTTGCCGTCTTTGTTCGCCTTGCTGAAAGCCAGCACCGCGAGACTGGTTTCGTAGTTGCCCACGCCAATGTTTTTGTCGTAAATCGAGCCGTCGTCGTGCACCATCGTCTTGAGGAATTTCAAGGCCTTGACCACCGTCGGATCGTTGGCCTCGTAGCCGTTCTGGAGCATGGCGATCACCACCAGGCTCGTGATGCCCGTGCCCACAGCGCTGTCGAACGCCCCGTCCTCGGCCTGGTGTGCCAGCAAAAAATCCACGCCGCGGGTAACCGCCGCCGCCACGGTTTTCGCGTCCGGCGCCGCTGTTTTCGTTTCATCCGCCGCACGCAACACGGGAGATAATACAAATATGCATATCAACAGGGTTACAATAAATTGTGTTTTCATGGTTTTTTTCTCCGTTTTTCGAAATAGATCAAAATGCGATATTTACTAGCCCCAAGCGTAAGCGCGGGGCACTACGCGGTACGAACCTGCCCGTGCAGATGGTGTACGGTGAGAGGAAATTCAACATTTTATTCGTCTTACGGAACACTAACTGCAAAAAATCTTCCATCCGCACAGTGCCCCGCGCTTACGCTTGGGGCTAGTAAATGTACTCTCCCTATTTTAAATGATTCCGCCCGTCGGGTAAAGCCTGCCCCGGGGTGATTTTTTACGGTTTTATGCTATAATTATGACTTTACACCCTTCACCATACACCTTTCACCCCGCACCTCATCATGTACATCCCCAAAATCGTCATCGTCGGGCGGCCGAACGTCGGAAAATCCAGCATGTTCAACTGGCTGATCGGCAAGCGGCTGTCGATCGTCGACCCCCAGGCCGGCGTCACGCGCGACTGGATGAATTACGTCATCGACATCGAAGGCCGGCCGTTCGAAATCTTCGACACCGGCGGTATGGGCATTCTGGATGTCGATAATCTTACGGAAGATATCGAGAATCAAATTCAAACGGCGATCGAAATGGCGGACATGATTCTGTTCGTCGTGGATGCCCGCGAGGGCGTGGTTTCGCTGGATGAGCAGGTCGCCCAGCGGCTGCGGCGGCTGGAAATCCCCGTCGTGTGCGTGGTGAATAAAATCGACCACACGAAATTCGCGAATCACGTGCACGATTTCCACACGTTCGGGTGGGACGTGCTGCCCGTCAGCGCCAAGGAAAAGCGTGGCCGCGACGAGCTGCTGGAATATATTGTCGAGCACGCGCCCATCAAGGCGGCGGAGAAAAACGCGCAGCCGCAGGGCGAGCCGGTGATGAAAATCGCGATCGTAGGACGCAGAAATACCGGCAAAAGCACCTTCGTCAACACGCTGGTAAAGTTTCCGCGGATGATCGTCAGCAACGTCCCCGGCACGACGCGCGACAGCGTGAACGTGCAGTTCGAAATGGACGGCAAAAAGTTCATCGCGGTCGACACGCCGGGCTTCCGCCGCCGCGTGAGCGTGAAGACGAACGTCGATTATTTCGGCACCCACCGCGCCCAGCGCAGCGTGCGTTTCGCGGACGTGACGCTGCTGTTCTTCGACTGTTCGTCCCAGATCAGCAAAGTCGACAAGCAGCTCGTGGGGTACATCGCGCAGGAAAACAAGCCGTGCATTTTCGTCGTCAATAAATGGGATCTGATGAAGGACCACATGAAGACGGACGCGTGGGCCGACTATTTGCGCGACACGTTCCCGACGATGTGGCACGTGCCCATCGCGTTCATTACCGGGCAGACGGGCAAGAACGTGAAAATGCTGCTGAACCACGCGCAGATGCTCTTCCGGCAAGTGCGCTCGCGCGTCTCGACCAGCAAACTCAACCGGCTTGTCCGCGCGGCACTGGAGTATAACCCGCCGCCGCTTTACCGCACAACGCGGCCGAAGATTTATTTCGCCACCCAGACGGGCATCGAGCCGCCGACGATCGTGCTTTTCTGCAATAACCCGGACATGTTCCCGCCCACGTACCGGCGGTACATGCTCAGCGTGCTGCGTGACCAGTTGGATTTCGGCGAAGTGCCCATCCGGCTCTTTTTCCGCAAACGCGAAGCGAGCGATACGCGGAACGAAGTGGATTCGAAGTTGGCCGAGGCGAAAGAAACGCGCCGTCAGGAGGCCGTCACGAAAAAGCAGAAGGAGCTGCAAACGTGGTTCGACGCCCAGGAGCGTTACGCCGCCAAACATGACGCGGAGCTTCACGCCATGCACGCCGAGGACGCCGCGGCGATGGCCGATGACGAGCCGCTGCCGGATGATTTCGACATGGAATTCCACGACGACGACAGTGATTTCGAAGCACTGCCCGACGCCGCCGATGATGCCCGCGATTTCGACCTTTCGAAAGACACGTTCCTCAAGCCGAAGGGCGAGGTGTTTTTGGTGGAGGACGAGGACGAAAGTTAGAGCATCTATCAAATTAATTTTCACAAGAACAGCAGCCGGGAGCGAAGCGTCAGCGCAGAGACCGGATCGAATCGCCGGATTTTTTTCCACTTCGATCCGGTCACTTCGTTACCCTACGTTCCCGGCTGCTGTTCTTGTGAGTAAATCAATCGGATAGACAACACGGCAATCCGATTCATGTTACTTCACCGGCACATACCCGCTCTCATACACCACGCTCTGGCCTTCGTCGGAAAGCAGCCACGCGACGAAATTCTTCACCGCGACATCCGGGTTTTTGCGGTGGATGAGCACGCACTGGTAGACGTAAGGGTACTTGCCCGATGCGATGGTCTCGGGAGTCGGCGTGATGCCGTCGATGGTCAGGACGGTGACGAAGGGATTCTCGACGATGAACTGCTCGTAATAGAGAACCGTGTAGCCGATGGCGCCCTGGTTCCAGTTGATCTGTTCGAAGACACCCATCATGCTGGGGACGATGGACGGCTCGAAAGTCCGCATGGAAATGACGTTTTCCAGCACGAGCTGTTTCATGAGTTCCTCGCTGCCGGAGTTGGGGTTTCGCATTAGGGGGGTGATGGTGCCACCGAAACCGCCGACCTGCTTCCATTCGGTGGCCCGCCCGCTGAAAATGTTACGCACCTGCGTCTGCGTGAGATTGCGCACCGGGTTGCTGCGGTCCTTGATAAAAACGAACGCGTCCTTCGCAATCGGCGTGCAGACCAACTCGACGCCTTCATCTTTCGCCAACCTCAACTCATCGTCCGACGGCATGCGGGTCGAGAATGCCAGATCGTGCGTGCCGGTAATGACGTTGACGATCGCGCCATGCGTTTGGTTGAATGGCGGCGTTGTTTTCGCTGCCTGCACCACATCCTTGTCACACAGATGCTGGATAACAAGAAAGGTCAACGGACGCATACTCGTCGAGCCATCCCAGCGTGTGAGTTGCTGCGAAGTCAGGCCGAGAGCCGCCAGCTCCGGCGTGGCGTCCACTTCGCGATTGCCGTTTCTTATCCGCAATTGCTCGGAAAGCAGGACGTCGATTTCCTGCCGAAAACGTAACATGGGCTGGTAGTCTTCCGGCAAAGGTGAGGCAAGCTCATAGGAGTGCGGACTCGCACTGCCGACTGCAAGGCGCGAGCGAAGCAACTCCCGTTCGTTGAGAGGCCGCTTCCCTTTTTGGCGGTACGCCTGGTCGATCTCCCAGTTAATAAAACACGGCCCGCCCGTCAGCACACGCCGCTTCTGCTCGTCGGTCAATCGCATTTCATACTGCGTCCGGGGCGACAAAAAACTATAAATTTCCGGCAGGTTGCACCGCACCTCTTCGGTAAGCTCCCGCGGCTGCATTGTTTTGAGCGACTCCAGATATGCCTCGGCTTTCTGCTGGAGATTGTTGAAATACACGATTCTCTCATCCATTAATTGGACCAACTCGCCGGCCGACTGCCGCCAGTAAGCGTCTTCCGCAGCGGGGTCGAGTATGTCCGGATACTTCACGAACCCCCGGTTCATGAGATCAGTGATATGCCATCGGTTGATATGCCGGAGTTGTCGTTGCAGTTGTTCGAAATTCGGCTCCGTGAACAGCCACTGCTGTCCGCGCGAGACGAGATAACGGTGCATCGCTTTGTGGGCATCCAGATATTTGTCAATTACCGTTTGCAGTTCCTCAAGCTTCGCTTCGATCACCGGTTTCATCGCCGGCGGCATGTGGATCGGCTCAGGCTCAACCGGTGGTTGCGGCGAATTTTCAGGCTGAGTGTTGGGATTCGGCGGCGGTGGACCAGAGTCAGCGACCCCAGGAGCCGACGGTATCCCCGGGAATTGAAATCCAGGGGGAGAGTTTTCCTGTGCCAAAAGTTCCGACGACGCGAAGAATGTCGCAAAAATAATTCCACTGACAAGCAAAAAGTTACGTAACATGGCGGAATCTCCGTGAAAAGTGGTGGTTTTTTCGAAAAAAACGGGGAATTACGGCTGTCGCAAACTGCCTATACTTCCCATCATACCCCGGGCAGGGTCGGCGTGCAAGGGTTTTGACGGCGAAGGCGGGTGAAATATTGCAGTGCGGGGGCAGTTGGAATATAATAATGGTGTGGGGCGGTGAAACACTGGCCGCCGTGAAAAGGGAAAAACACTTATCTGCGAAGGAGAACCGTCATGGCGAAGAAAATTTTGATCATTACCGGCAGTCCCCGCGTGGGCGGAAATACGGACATGCTGGCCGAGGCGATGCTGGAGGAGATGGAGAAGGCGGGGCATGAGGTGATGCTGTTTCATGCCGGGCGAAAAAAGATTCTGCCGTGCGTGGCGTGCGACACATGCTGGTCGCAGAACACGGCGTGCACGTTCCACGACGATTTCGCGGAGCTGGCCCCGATGCTGGAAAAGGCGGAGGCCGTGGTGCTGGTGACGCCGCTGTACTGGTTCACGTTCTCGGCCCAGATTAAATCCGCGATCGACAAGCTTTACGCGTACATGGCCGAGGCGTGCCCCGTGAAACTGAAGGCGACCCAGGCCGCGATGATCGTCTGCGGCGGCGATGACAACGAAGCGGCGTTCGGCGGCGTCCGCGAAAGTTTCGACCAAATGGCAGCGTTCCTGAAATGGAAAAACCTCGGCACGCTCATCGTCGCGGGTGTCACCGATAAAGCGGACATCCTGAATCACCCGAAAAAACTGGAGGCGGCAAGAGCGCTGGGCCGAAAGTTTTGAGCGAAAGACTGTAAGCCAGCGCTGTTATCAGGTTAATGTATCCAAGAAACAGCAGCCGGGAGCGGAGCGTTAGCGCAGAGACCGGATTGATGTGGGAAGAATTCCGGCTATTTTATCCGGTCTCTGCGCGTCACGGCGTTCCGCTGCGCTCCCGGCTGCTGTTCTTGCTTTCCATCAAAATAAATATTGCGATTAAAGCGGGCGGTGTATAACCAAAGGATTTTCCATGAGCGAAACACACTTACAGATTTATTGGTTTTCCGGTTCCGGAAACACGCTGGCGGCGGCGAGGGTGCTGGCCGGGCGGCTGGAGGAGCTGGGGTGGACGGTGGAGTTACTGCCCATGGAAAATACGGACGCGGCGGAGGTGAATCCAGACGTGATGCTGGGGCTGGCGTTTCCGACGCACTGCTTTGCGGTGCCGGAATTCGTGTGGAAGTGGGCAAAAAGATTACCACGTGTCAGCGGCACGCCCGCCATCATGCTCGGCACCCACGGCGCAGCTTCCGGCGGTGTCCTGGGCCCCATGAAACACTTACTCACAAAAAAAGGCTTTCACTGCACGGCCGGGCGCATTCTCTCCATGCCCGACAGTTTTTTTCCGTTCACGGGCGAAAAAACGAATCACCGCTGGCGGCTGGCGGCGATGGAGAAGGCCCGTCTGTATGCGGAAGCCATTCATGCCGGCGGCACTCACTGGGGGCGATGGCCGATCCTTTCCGACATTCACGGGGCGCTATTCGGCGGCTTTTTCGCCCTGCGGAAATTCATTCCCGGCATGTACACTACCGTTCACGCGCGACCGAAAACATGCGTGCGCTGCGGGACGTGCAGCCGACAATGCCCCGTGCAGGCGATTTCCATGCCCACGCCGAACGCGGTGCCGTGTGCCGACCGCCGGTGCACGAACTGCCTGCGGTGTGTGGCCGTCTGCCCCACCGACGCGATGCGCCACATGACCGGCTTCTCTCCGTACCGCAGCATGCCCGCCGAAGAATTAACCGCGAGGTTCGGCGAAGAAATGAATCCAAATCACGCACCGGAAAAATAAAATGCTGAAGCCCTTCTTAAGATACAAAACCTGCGCAATCTTTGCCGACAAAAAATAAAAAATCTGAAGCGAAAACCTCTGAAAAGCCCACAAACCGCCCTAAAACCGCATGGACGAAAGGTGCGGGAAGTGTTATAGTGAGTGGAGTATTTTTAGGGAGGGCGGCAAACCCCTGGCGACCGGGAAAAATCTCCATCGCCGAGACGGCGCCCGCTGCCTCCACGCTTCTTCACGCAAGGAAAAAACATGGCGACGCATACCGAAAACGGCGAAAATCATTCGGCCGACACGAACAATGTAAAGCAGGGCAAATCGTTTTACGAAAAATACAGCAAGCTGATTATCTTTATTTTGATGCTGACGCTGCCCATCATGGGGCTGGGTGTGGCCTGGTCGCTGCAGAATATGCGCAACAGCATGCGGGAATGGCTGCCCGACGGTTCTCCGGAGGCCATGCGTCACCGCTGGTTCCAGAAAAATTTCCCCATGGAGCAGTTCATTCTGCTCAGCTGGCAGGACTGCACGCTGGACGACCCGCGTCTGGATATCATGAAAACACGTGTGACGCCCATTAAGGAGCTCGTGCCTAAAAAAGACGACAAAGGGAAAGAAGTCACCGACGAAAACGGCCAGCCTGTCATGGTCGAGGAGGCCATTCGGGAGGACTTTAACCTCCGGTTTTATGAAAAGATCCAGACCGGGCCGGATGTTGTGAAGGAGATGCTGGATAATTATCCGTCGATGACGCCGGCCGAGGCGCTGGACCGTCTGAACGGCTCGATTCTCGGGCGCGACAAGGAAAATCCGGATGTCTATAACACCGGCATGCTGATTTTATTGAAGCCGAACAGTGAAGGCGAAAACATGCGTGGGGCGATCGGCGAGATTTACCGCCTCGCCCGGCTGCCTTTCGTTTTCGACACGCGCGAACTCACGGCCGCGCAAGTGGCGGAAGGGAAACGCCTCCAGGAAAAAATGAAAGGCGTGGCGGAGGAGCCGCTGAATTTCCTGGAGCGGGCCGCGCAGGGGATGGCCGTGCCGCCAAAGGGAATGTCGGCGGAGGAAATCGAGAAGATTCCGGAAGAATACCGGCTGATCATCCCGGGGCTGCAGCCGGAGATGGTGCATATGGGTGGGCCGCCGACGGATAATATCGCGATCGACGTGGAAGGCACCCGGACGCTGGTGCGTCTGGCGGGGCTCTCGGGAATCGTCGGCCTGACGATCGCGATCATTTTCCTGCACAGCTTCCGGCTGGTTTACATCGTGTTCTCCACCGCCATTTTCGCCACCGGATACTCGCTGTGCCTGGTGAGCTTCACAGGCATCTCGACGGACGCAATCATGCTGTCCATGCCCCCGCTGATTTACGTCTTGACCATGTCCAGCGCCATCCACGTGATCAATTATTATCACGACGCGGTGGCAGAGCTCGGCGACACCCGCGGCGCCCCGGAATTAGCGATAAAACACGCGTTTTACCCATGTCTGGTCTGCGCCTCCACCACGGCGTTGGGCCTGTTGTCCCTGATGACCAGTAACATCATGCCGATCTGGAAATTCGGCCTGTACTCCGCCGTCGGCGTCATGCTGGCCGTGGTGCTTTATATGCTTTACCTCCCGGCCATGTTGCAACTGTTCCCGTCACGGGGGTTCCTTGCCAAGGTGAAGGGGCACAAACATTTTGAAAAACGTTCTGATATCATCGAGCGATTCTGGATTTTTTTCGGTGAAACGATCGTAAGGCACCCTTATATTACGCTGGGAATTTGCATCGGGCTGATGACATTCGGCGCGATGGGCCTGCCGCAATTGCAGGCGTCCGTGAAACTCATGAAATTCTTCACACCCGACACGACGATCGTCAAGGATTATTCCTGGCTGGAAGATAAACTCGGGCAACTGGTGCCCATGGAAGTGCTCGTGCGTTTCGACAATGAGCAGAATAATCAGAACATGCTGGAGCGGCTGCGGCTGGTGGAGCGCGTGGCGAAAACGTCGCGGAGCCACAAGGAAGTCGGCGGCATTATGTCCGTCGTGACCATGACGCCGGACCTGGCGAAAACGTCGACGGTGCGCGAATTGGCGCTGAACCGCCGACTGGGGGATAATTACGGCAGGCTGCGCGAATACGTGACTTTCGACATCGAGTCGGCCGAGGTAAAATACAAAAATAAGCATAACGGCGCCAGCCCGCCGCTGGCGGAGATGGAGCTGGAGAAGCCGCTGCTGGAGAAGCTCAAGGGCCTGGGGGTTACCACGCTGGCCGAACTGCGCGAGATGAAGAAAACGAATCGCGAGGACGAAAAGCTTACCGAGGAAGAAAACGAGCTGCTGAAATACGCGGTGTTTAAATGGCAATTGGAGCGCTGCGACGAATTGTGGCGCGTGACCAGCCGGGTGGGTGCGCTGACGGATCTGGATTACGGCATTTTCGTCGACGTGCTGAAAAAAGTCATCGACCCGGTAGTGGAGTATCACATCAAGTCGACGCAGTTGCTGCGCATGACGGCGAAGATGGCCGAGGCGGGGAATATCTCGCCCGAAGACCTCGCGACCCTCGAAAAACTGATCCAGGAATGCCAGTTGGAATACCGCCAAAACGTGGCGTTTGCGCAGATTCGCGCTATCTGTCAGGAAAGCAAGGACGCGGAACCCATCACCTCGGCCGACATGAAACGCCTGGACGAAATCCTGGAGCATTTCCGTGTCGAACAGCGTTCGGATCTAACCGTGCCTGCGCTGACGAAACTGGGTGACGCGCTGGCTGCGGAGAAAAAAATTACGCGGGACGAGTACGGCCAGTGGAAAGCGGCCGTGGCCTTTATTCGCTGGGAAGAGGGAGACAGCCTCAAACGCGTCGCGGATTTGTGCAAAACCGGGCTGCGTAATCTTACCGCGGCCGATCGCCAATTGCTGGAGGATATCGTGAATCGGGACGTCATCTCCCCGGAAACACGCAGCTTGCAGGAAGTCGAGGCGATTTACACCGGGGCCGTGCCACTGGTGTATCAGACACAGCATGAGCTGATGTACAGCCTGAAAGAAAGTATCGTGCTGGCGTTCGTGACGATCGCGATCGTCATGATGCTCGTGCTGCGAAACTTCATGGGCGGCCTGCTGGCGATGATCCCGAACATGTTCCCGATCGTCGTGGTTTTCGGGTTCATGGGCTGGGCGGGCATTAAACTGGACATCGGCGCGATGATGACCGCCAGCGTCGCGCTGGGTATCGCCGTGGACGACACGATTCACTTCCTGACGTGGTATCGTCGCGGTCTGGATGCGGGCTTCGATAACCGCGAATCCATTTTGCTGGCGTACCGCCGCTGCGGAACCGCCATCACGGAAACCACATTCATTTCGGGATTCGGCCTGTCCGTGTTCGCCTTCAGCACCTTTACGCCCACGCTGACGTTCGGCATCATGATGCTGGTGCTGATCACCATGGCGATGTTCGGCGACCTGTTCTTCAACCCGGCCATCCTCACCGGTGTCGGCGGCAAGTACTTCGCCACGGCGAAAGGGCGATCGCTGCTGAAAGAGAAGCAGGATTCGATTAAATCGGAGAAGGCGGCGTTACGGGCCCAGCAGGATTCGCTGCGGGCGGAGTCGAATGCCGGGCAGAGTTTATGACCTGACGGAAACGTCCGGAAAGGAGAGGTTCGCATGCCTTATCGGGGAGTCGTGTTCGACCTGGACGGCACGCTGTTGGACACGCTGGAAGACATCGCGCACGCGGCGAATGACGCGCTGGCCGAGCTGGGTTTTCCCGTGTATCCGGTCGACGATTATCGTTATTTCGTCGGAGACGGCATGCGGACGCTGATGGAGCGGATTATTCCGCGGCGGTTTGCCCAGGATGAGCCCATGATCGGGCGGTTCCTGAATGCGTATATCGCGCATTATGAACGGCAGTGGGATCAGCGCTCGCGGCCATACCCCGGGATGGTGGAACTGCTGGACGCGCTGACAGCGCGCGGGCTGCGGAAGGCGATTCTTTCGAATAAGCCGCATGCGTTTACGGTGAAGTGTGCCGAAAAATTGCTCGCGGGCTGGGCGTTCGACCCGATAATGGGGCAAAAAGATGAAATTCCGAAGAAGCCGGACCCGACCGGCGCGCGGATGATTCAGGCCGAGTGGGGGCTGCCGGGGGATGAAATTCTGTACCTCGGAGACACTGGCACGGACATGCGAACCGCGAAAGGCGCCGGCTTTTTCGCTGTCGGTGTGACGTGGGGCTTTCGCCCGGAAGAAGAATTGCGCGAGGCCGGCGCGGATTTTATCGCGCATCACCCGCTGGATGTGCTGGCGCTGCTGGCACCGGAATGATGCATTTGCCGGGACACAAAAAATAGACGTTAATCTTTCTTCTTTTTCGTATCTTTTTTCGCTGGCGGGGTCTTGGCGTTTTTACCCTTTCCCTTTTTGTCCCCATCATCCAGCGGTTCATCGTCCAGCGAGTCGTCGGCCGGGCCATCGCCCATATCGCCGGATTCCGAAAAATCCGCGTCTTCCCCCGCCATCATCACCTGCCGGCGCTCACGTTCCGCATCACTGATGTTATCGTCATCCACCGCGTACTTCTTTTTCAGCTCGGCTTCCCGGATTTCCTCTTCCGTCATGGGAGGGGCTTTCACATTTTTCACTTCGTCGGTTTCGGAATCGTCCGTCTCGATCACCTCGGGCCCCGTGCCGCCTTCTTCGATCAGACCGTCGACCACGCCCCACTCGCGCTGCGAAATATAAAGCAGCAGCGGGGTATTTTTATTCAGCGAGCCGGGAATTTCGAGGAAAACGGTTTTCGGCAGACCGTCCGGCGCGCGGAAGGCCACCTGATACTGGAGGCCGATCACGTCTTCATAATCGTTGGATTTTTTCGTCACCCGGAAATTTTTATCATCGAATTCCAGCGATTTCGCCGTGGGGCCCATCGCCGTTTTGCAGGTAATTTTTTTAACCAGCGCGTTCCAGGTTTTGATCTGCGCTTCGTCGCGGAGTTTCGAGGGATGGCGAACTTCGAACACAAATTTCAGGTATTTCGGCCTGTCCTGCTCATACAAAACGCCGGAAATGCCCATGCCGTATTCGCCGTATTTTTTCGCCTTGGTGGCATCCGCATACTTCGCTTTTTTCGCCGCTTCCTCCTGCTCCTCTGCCGTCATGGCGGCAAACGCTGCCGCGGA
Source organism: Thermoguttaceae bacterium (assembly GCA_031553595.1). Lineage (GTDB taxonomy): Bacteria > Planctomycetota > Planctomycetia > Pirellulales > Thermoguttaceae > RGIG3701. The sequence goes on from JAVBLI010000010.1 coordinate 12,348, forward strand.
GGGGATCGCCGAAGCCGCTACCTTTTCCGCGCTGGACGCGGTGGCGTTTTCCTGCGTGGCACCATCTTCAGGCGTTTTGTTTTCGGACTTCATAAAATCCGCCTCGGACACGTTTTCCGCGGGCTTCTCGGCCTGCGTGTCGCCGCCTTTACCCACCGTTTTTTGAGTGTCGCCCGAGGAGCTGAACATGTTTATCATGATGACGATGATGCCCAGCATGGCCAGACCGCCGACGACGCCCGCCATGATGTAAAACTGTTTCTGTTGCTTCTTTTTTTTGATGGCCGCTGGATCTGCGGAGGCATCATCCTGGAGCTTCGCACCGTGCGGACGCCGCGCGGCCTCGGCAGGGGCTGGATTAAACGCGAAAGGAAAATCGGCGTTTTGCGACACGGAAACGGGCGTCGCGGCCTGGGGATTTTTCCCCGCAGCCGTTCCGACCGGAATGCCCTGCGGAATTTGCTTCACGCCGGATTCCGTCATCTTCACGGAGATTTCCCCGGATGCGATGGGCTGAGAGGGCGTGTCGACGATCGCCCGGGCGACACGGATTCTTTTGGTTGCTTCTCCGGATTTCGGGGTTGTGTCTGCCGCCTGGACCGGGAAGAGCCCCTTCACCTGCTGGGCAAGATGCCAATTCGGGTCGTTTTCGCGGCGCACCGGGTCGGTCGGAGCCAGACGCTTTTCGTCCGCCAACTGCTTTAACTGCTGTCCGCTTAAAGGCCCGATTTCCTGATCAGCCACTTTATAAAACCATTTGTCCGACATAAACCCCACCCTCGACTGACGGCACGACCAAAGACGCACTGCATTCTTTGATTGCGCATCAAAAGATTCCAAAACTAAATCTACATTATCTATTTTAATCCGGCCTGCCGCGAATTTCCAGTCCCGAAAGAAAAAAATTCGTAAAAACAGGCAAAAAATGGTTGAATCACCGTGGAAAGTCGGGTAAAATAGACCCATTCGAAGAAAAAACCGGATTCGTACGCCAAAGATGCCGTGAAAAAGATGAAAAATGCCGAAATGCGCAAATTCCGTCGGTGACTTTCGTCTGAAAAATAAAGCGGATGTATTTTTATCGGCGCAATGAATCCGCAGCGCTTTGTGCCCACCCCATTTTACCCACAAAAAACAGGAGAACACCATGTCGGATGACAGTAAAGGCCTTCCCATGACCGCGAAATGGGATCCGGACAAGCTGGCGCAGGAGATCGCGCAGTTGGAGGAGCTGGAGAAGAAGCCGCTGGGGCAGAAGGTGGCGGGTTATGTGAAGCGTTCGGGGCCGGGGCTGCTGCAAAGCGCAATGACCCTGGGGGCGGGTAGCGCATCGGCCAGCGTCATTGCGGGGGCGTCTTTCGGGTATAAACTTTTGTGGGTGCAGCCGCTGGCGATGTTCCTGGGCGTGTGCATGCTTGCGGCGCTGAGTAACGTAGTGCTGACGCGGCAGGAGCGCCCTTATGCGGCGTTTCAGAAGCAGCTCGGATGGGCGTGGCCGCTGGTGGTGCTCTGGGCGCTGGGCACGCTGATGGCGTCCGTCATCTGGCACGTTCCGCAGTACGGGCTGGCCGCCAGTGCCATGCGCGACATGGCCGTCATGGGCGGAATGGCCACGGATGCGGAAATCCTGAAGGTTTCCAGTCCGAATCCCCTGGAAAACACGTACCTGATTAAAGCGTTCGCGGACCCGATTGCCCATCCGGAAAAGCACACGCCGGAAGCGCTGGCGGAAATTGAAGCAAAGAATAAAGAGACGGCGCTGAAATTGGCGCAGGCCACGGCGGTGGGCATTATCGACGCAAATCGCCAGTCGCTTTCGGAATCCGACATCCGGCTTTCCACGCAGGGTGACACGGCGCTGTCCGTGACGGGAAGCGGCCTGGTCGGCGCAAAGATCACGCTGGTAACGGAGGCGGAGCACTGGAAAGCAGCGGCGGAAAATGCCGGCCGGAAGCCCACCATGTACTTCACTGCTTCGGGCCGGCTGATCAGTTACTGCACCGGCGCGATCATTCTTTTGATAAATATCATCGTGGTCTGGAGTTACGGCAGCAGCCGTCGCGGGGTGGCGATGTATGAATGGTTCCTGCGGATGCTCATCGCGCTGGTGATCATCGCGTTTGGCGTGGTGGTCGTGTTCAATTTCGAAAACCTGAAATGGGGCGAAATGGCGCGCGGGTTCCTGGGGCTGGATGCCGGGGCAGTGCTTAAGGATCCGAAAAGTATCGTGCTGGTGCTGGGCATGCTCGGCGCAGCGGTGGGCATTAACATGACTTTCCTGTATCCGTATTCGCTGCTGGCCAAAGGCTGGGGCCCGCATCACCGGTCGGTCGCGAAATGGGACCTGGGCCTGACTATGTTCATCCCTTTCTCGCTAGTGACGTCCCTGATCATGATCGCGATGACCGTCGGCGGCGTGTATGCCGGGGACATGCTCCGCGACACGCTGGTGCCCATGCAGGCGGCGAAAGTGCTGACGGACCTGGTGGGGCCCATCGGCCGCGTCATTTTCGACCTGGGCCTGATCGGCATGACCTGCGGCGCCATCTCGGCGCACATGGTCGTCTGCGGATTCACCCTGCCGGAAATGCTGGGCCTGAAATACACCCGCTGGACATTCCGCCTGTGTGCGCTGCTGCCCACGGTGGGCGTCATGGGCGTGGTCAGCTCGCTGCCGCTGTGGTTCCCGGTGGCCGCCAGCGCCGTGTGCTTCACCATGCTGCCCATCGCGTACCTGCTGTTCATCATCATGAGCAATAAACGCAGTTACATCGGCGACGCTGTCGGAAAAGGCTGGCGGCGCGTGGTTACGAACTGCGTTCTGATCCTGGCGCTTCTGATGGCCATCACCGGCGCCGTCGTGATGGTGGATAAAAACGTGATCGCGAAAGTGGCGCCGGAACTGTCGCACACGATTTTTGAGAAAACCGGTGGTTACCTCGGAAAGCCGTTGCCACCGAAGAATAATGAGGAGGCCAAAACGCCGCCGGCCGAGACCACCGCGGTGAAGTAATGCGAACGTCGCGAAAATGAAGATGTAAAAAACAGCAGTCGGAAGCGGAGCGTTAGCGCAGAGACCGGATAGAATGGGGGAAATTCCGGGCTATTCTATCCGGTCTCTGCGCGTCACTTCGTTCCGCTTAGCTCCCAGCTGCTGTTTTTTTCACGCAACTGTTTACAGCTCGATCACCGCCTTCATCACGCCGTCGCCGTACGTCATCAGCAACTCGAACGCGTCCGCGACGCGTGCCAGCGGAAACGTATGGGTCTGCATGAGTTGGGGGCGGAGGTCGCCGGAAGTGATCCAGTCGAGGATCGGGCGGAAGCAGAAATTCTGCCGGCGGACGTTCAGCAGCGTGATTTCGTTGCGCCGCAGCAGATGCGGATTCAGTGAAAACGTGTCTCGCCGGGGAATGCCCACCTGCACCAGCGTGCCGCCCGGGTTCAGTAGCTCCGCGGCCAGTTCCATGCAGGCCGGGTCACCGGAACACTCGAAAATCACGTCCGCGCCCAGCGTGCTCTGTTTTTTCAGGAAGGCGATCACCGCCTCCGTTTTCGCGCGCGGCACGAAATGGAAGAACGCCTCCGAAATCACGTCCTCCGTCTGCCGCGGCTCCTCGGCCACAAAATGCGTGCTCTCGGGATGCAGCGGATTCAGCACCCGGCTGGCGCCGTACTGGCGGGCCGCGTTCAGGCGGTTTTCCAGCGGATCGATCACCGTGACATCCATCACGCCCAGCAGTTTCGCACACGCCAAGAGACCCAGCCCGATCGGCCCGGCCCCGAAAATCATGCACCGTTTCGCCAGATTCCTCTCCCGGAACGGCTTGAGCACCATCCGCATAGACGCCGCGGCGGGCTGCATGATCCACTTCCCGGTTTCATCCATGGGAAGAAAAGTCAGACCGGCGGTGATGAGTTTCGAGAGATATTCGTCCGGATCGAAAAAACCGGCCAGCGAAAGCGCGTGAAGCCCCACGGCCAGCGGCTCCGTCATCACCACCTCACTGGGCGCGATGCCCGGTACGACGGGAATGCAGTTGCGGGCCGGGAAAACACGGTATTCCGCCATGCACCCCGGCGCTTCCCCGGGATTCCCGAGAAACTGGAGATGCCGGCAGCGATTCGGGTGCCCCGCGCGGCACTGGTCGCAGTGCATGCAGGAAATCGCGGGATCCACCACCACCGTCATGCCCGGCAGCAGGTACCGCTCACCGCCTTTTCCCAGCGAAACGACTTCCCCGGCACACTCATGCCCCAGCGTGGCGGGGTACGTGAGCCGATTCCCAGCGATTCCGCCTTTTACATAATAATGTACATCGGAACCGCAGATGCCCACCCGCCGAATCCGCACCAGCACATCATCCTCGTGAATGAGTTCCGGAATCGGCTCCTCAAAAATCCGAATTTCACGCGGGTTTACAAATTTTGCAACTTTCATCATCTTTTCTAAATTCTCCATATAATGTATAATATACCTTAATATTTGCCCGTTTTCAAGAAAAATGGGGAGAATCGGTAAGAAATTCACTTGAAGAAAGGCGTTTTGTGGCAAAAATCGTACTCGCCATGTCCGGCGGCGTGGACAGCAGTGTGGCGGCTGCCCTCCTGCTGCGAGAGGGCCATTCCGTTACCGGCCTGTTCATGCGCCATGATAACGCGGTGGAAAATCCGTGTTTTTCGGAAGATTCCACCGCCGTGAACACCTGTTCCAGTCCGCGCGATGAGGCGGACGCCCGGGCGGTGGCGGAAAAATTGGGCATTCCGCTAACCGTGATGAATTTTCATGATGAATTTCAGCAGATTAAACAGTATTTTGTGCGGGAATATGTGTGCGGCCGGACGCCGAACCCATGCGTGATGTGTAACGCGAAGATAAAATTCGGGAAAATCGTGGATTTCGCGGATCGAGTCGGGGCGGAATTCGTGGCCACCGGGCATTATGCGCGGGTGGAAGCGGCGGAAACCGGCGATTTTCATTTATGTACCGGTTTAGACGCGACGAAAGATCAGTCGTACGTGCTTTTCGGGATTCGGCGGGAGCTGCTTCCGCGGCTGAAATTTCCGCTGGGAACGTTTCGGAAATCAGAAATTCGTGAAATCGCGGCGGAAATCGGCCTGACAGTGGCGAAAAAGCGGGACAGCCAGGAAATTTGCTTTGTGCCGGATAAGGATCACGCGAAATTCGTGCGGGATTATGTTTCGCGGCAAAAAATGGCGTTTTCGTCGGAAAGCGCGACGAATGAAGACCCGCAAGACGTGATTTTTCGGGATACGGCCGGGAAATTCGTGCTCACGGACGGGACGGTGGTGGGGGCGCATGTGGGAATCGAAAAATACACCATCGGGCAGCGAAAAGGGCTGGGGCTGGCGTTCGGCGAGCCGCGGTATGTGGTACGGCTGGAGCGGGAGACGAACCGCGTGGTGCTGGGCACGCATGAAGATTTGGCGCGGACGAAACTTGTGGCCGGCGGCGCGAATTGGCTGATTCCAGAGGCGGAAATAAAACCGGGAGCGGCGTTTACGTGCGAGGTGAAAATCCGTTACAGCACTCCCGCGCTGCTCGCCATGGTCACGCCCAGAGAAAACGGCACATTCCTGGTGGAATTCCACGCACCGTTTTTCGGAATCGCGCCTGGCCAGGCCGCCGTCTGTTACCGCGGCCCGCGCCTGCTGGGTGGAGGATGGATTCAGGAGTGAAGCCACAAAAAAAGGAAACCCCACGCGAGGTTTCCTTTCCGGAATTTAGGTTTTCGAAAAACGCTTATTGCACCTTCCTCAGCAGAATCCGGCTGTCGGCGACGCTGGCGCCTTGGCCCACGGGGTGGACGATCAGCGGGTTGATGTCCAGTTCCACGATTTCCGGGTGGTTGACGGCCATGGCCGAAAGGCGGAGGATGATGTCTTCCACCTTCTGAATGTCGGCTTTCGGCGTGCCGCGGAAACCGTCGAGCACCGCGAAGGAGCGGATGCTCTGGATCATGTTCTGGGCCCAGTAGCGCGACATGGGGGCCAGGCGGAACTGCACGTCTTTGAGCACCTCGACCATCGTGCCGCCCAGGCCGAACATCATCAGCGGGCCGAATTTTTCGTCGCGGTTGCAGCCGATAATGACTTCCACGCCTTTCGGAGCCATCTCCTCGATGAGGATGGAGTCGATTTTCGCGCCGGGCACGTTACGCGCGATGTTCTCGTAAATCTGATCGTAACCGGCTTTCGCGCCGTCGCCGCCTTTGATGTTCAGCAGAACGCCGCCGGCGTCGAACTTGTGCTTCACGTCGCCGGACATGACTTTCATGACGACTGCCGTGCCCCACTCCTCGACTACCTTCGCGGCTTCGTTGGCCGACTTCACGTCCGCGCTTTTCAGCAGCGGCAGCCCGTAACACGCGAACATCTCACGGCACTCGGCCTGCGTCAGATACTGCTCGTCTTTGTTACCCAGCGCGTCGGCGATCAGCTTCGCGCAGCGGTCTTTGTCGACGTTCGTGAACACCGGAATTTCGCGGTCGATCTGCTTCCGCTGCTCGACCAGACGGTACGCGGCGCCCAGCGCCCGGACGGCGTCTTCCGGGAAAGAATAGTTCGGCACACCGCCGGCCCGCAGGTTCTTCACGCCCTGCTCGACCATCTGCGCGCCCATGAAAGACGTGATGACCGGAATGCCCAGGCCCTTGATCGCCTCGGGGATGATGGTGCCCACGTTGTCGATGTCCGTCATGGACTGCGGCGTGAGGATGACCAGGCCCATGTCGACTTCCGGATCCTGGAGAATCGCTTTGGTGGCCACGGCGTAGCGGTCGCTCTTGGCGTCGCCGATGACGTCGACGGGGTTACGCAGCGAGGCGGCGGCGGGGAGCTGGTCGCAGCACTTCGACTTGGTTTCTTCGGAAATGTCGGCCAGCGTCAGCCCAAAACGCTCGGCGGCGTCGGTGGCCATGATACCGGGGCCGCCCGCGTTGGTGATGATCGCAAGACGGTTGCCGCGGGGCATCGGCTGGTTGCAGTAAAGATCGGCGTAGTCGAAAAGCTCGACGATCGAGTCCACTCGCTGCACACCGCTTTGCATCAGCAGCGCCTGATAGACCGCGTCGTTGCCGGCAAGCGACCCCGTGTGGCTGGAGACCGCTTTCGCACCCGCGGCGGACCGGCCGCTCTTGAGCACCAGCACCGGCTTGCCCTTCTCAAAGAAAATTTTGCTGGCGATTTTCTGAAACTTTGCACCGTCGGTGATGTCTTCCAGGTACATCGCGATGACCTTCGTTTTGTCGTCGTCGGCCAGGTATGTCAGCAGGTCGACTTCGTTCACGTCGGCCTTGTTGCCGAACGAGACGAATTTGCTGAAACCCATGTCGCGCTGCTCGGCGAAATCCAGCACGGACGTGCACAGGGCGCCGGACTGGCTGACGAATGCCAGCGTGCCGGCTTTGGCGGTTTTAGCGGCGAAGGTGGCGTTCATTTTCGCGTCTTCTTCGGCGTTCATGATGCCCAGACAGTTCGGCCCGATCAGCGCCATGCCCAGCGAGCGGACTTTGTTGCGGAACTCGATTTCCAGCTCGGCGCCCTCATGGCTGGCTTCCTTAAAACCGGCGGAAATGCACACCAGGGCTTTGACGCCTTTCGCGCCGCACTGTTCGGCGGTGGAGAGCACGAATTTCGCGGGGACGACGATGATGGCCAGGTCGACATTACCGGGGACGTCGTTGATCGTTGCGTAAGCCTTGACGCCCAGGACTTCCGGCGCGGTCGGGTTGACGGGGTAAACCGGGCCGCCCTTGAAGGTGTCCAACAGGTTCTTCATGATGTCGTTACCGCAGGTCTTCGGTTTCGTCGAGGCCCCGATGACCGCGATGGATTTCGGATAAAACATCGCATTGAGTTGAGCAAAATCCGCCATGGAATTCTCCTTTAACAGTGGTATAGAGCATTTCTCTAATTCATTTACTCACAAAAACAGCAGCCGGGAGCGCAACGGAACGTAGTGACGCGCAGAGACCGGATAGAATGGCCAGGTTTTTTCCCACATCCATCCGGTCTCTGCGCTAACGCTCCGCTCCCGGCTGCTGTTTCCGGGTGAGTCGATTGATAAAGGCTCTAGTGTCGGTTGATAGCAAGAAACAGTATCTTTGATTATATCCCAATTTTTTCCTCGTGGGAAGGAGGCTGGCTTGGAGTTTTCCGAAGATTTTTTGATGGCGGACGGGATTTTTCGTTGCGGAAAATGGTATTTTCGGGGAGGCCTTTGACTTTTCCGGTTGCGTGGTTTATACTGCTTGTATTATATTCCCATTATTATCGATGAAAATAGCCAAAGGAGCGGATTCCATGAAAATAACCTGCAAGCGGGATAAATTAGCCCACGCGTTCGCGGTGGCGGCGTCGGTCGTGAAGCCGCAGTCGACGAAGCCGATTTTGAAGAACGTGAAGATGGACGTCGACGCCGATTCGGCGGTGTTGCTGGGCACGGACATGGAAATCGGCATCCGGATTCAGGTGCCGGAAGTGGTGGTCGAACAGCCCGGCAGCGTGATTCTGCCCGTGGATCGGCTCGGTGCCCTGCTGAAGGAGAGCCCGGAGGAGGAGTTCGTCATCGAGAGTAATGATAACCTGACGACGGTGAAGGCCGGGAAGTCGGTGTTTAAGTTTCCGACGGAAGATCCGGAAGAGTTCCCGCCGATCGCGACGTTCGAGGAGCCGAGTTATATTTCGATTCCCGCGCGGTTTCTGAAAGAGGCGATTCGCCGGACGATTTACTCCACGGACAACGAGAGTGGGCGGTATGCGCTGGGCGGCGTGCGGCTGGATCTGGAGGGGAAGACACTGTTTTTCGTGGCCACCGACGGGCGCCGGCTGGCGAGACAGGAAATGACCGTCGAAACAGTCGGCGACATTCCCGAACAGATGGCGGTGATCGCCACGCCGCGGTCGCTGCAGATTATCGACCGGGTGCTTGGCAGCACGGACGACCCGGTGTTCGTGGCCTTCCGCGGGGCGAGTATTCTCGTCAAAACGCAGGACGTGGTGCTGTATTCCATTCTGCTTGAGGGGCGGTATCCCGATTGGCGGACGACGCTGAAGCCGAATCCGAATGTCAAGAAAATCGAGCTGCCCGTGCGGCCGTTCTCCTCCGCCATCCGCCAGGCGGCCATCGTCGCCGATAAAATGAACCCCGGCATTCTGCTGGACTTCTCGAAAGACGGCCTCGTGCTGACGTGCATCAGCGCCGAGCTGGGCGAGTCGCACCTCGAAGTGCCGATCAGTTACGACGAGGACGAGCCGGTCGTGGTGAAGCTGAATCCGTTTTTCATTACCGACTTTCTCCGCGTGCTGGACCCGGAAACGGTCATCACGATGAATATCGTGGACTCGCAGAAAGGCGTGACGCTGGTGACCGGCGACGGGTATCTGTATCTGATCATGCCGCTGGCCAGGGACAGGTAGGCAGGTGAAGGGGTGTAGGGTGACACAAGCGTTCTTCCTCCCAACCCCATTTTGCCATGTCGGATAGAATTTTCGATGCGCTTCCGTAATTCCATGTTACGGGAGCGTTTTTTCTGCGCTTTTCTCAAAATTTCTCTGTTTCTTTCTATTACTTTCCTCCCTCAGGCGTTATCATGAATGAGGGACAAATTTACGCGTATAAACTCCTCGTTCCATTTCGATAATGCCTGATTCGCCCGCTTGGCAAGCTGCGTCACCCGAAGGGTCGGCGGCGGTGGGCAACGAAAAGGAAACGGAGAAAAAACCTCTCAAGGATAAACGTAATGACGACGGTTTTCATCTTGCTTGAAAAGCTGTATCGGTATCTGCTGCGATTGACGCAAAATTCAGCGGTCGCGGAGGATATTGCGCAGGAGACGTATTTACGTTGGCTGACGCAGGAAAAAACGCCGCCGCCACCTCCGCCCGTTCCGCCGGACATGCGGCGAGCGTGGATGTATCGGACGGCGAGAAACCTTGCCATGGATCATTTCCGCACGACGAAGCGACAGCGGGAAGGCCAGGTTCACTGGTTCGCCCGGGCGGAAGCACGCATCATGGAAAGCCCGGAAATCACAGCCCAGAGGAAAGAAGAAATGGAAACGCTGCTTAAAAAAATCCAGGAGCTTTCGCCCCGGCATCAGGAAGCCGTGCGTCTGAAATTCCAGGAAAAACTAACGTATGACGAAATCGCCGCCGTCCTCGACGTGCCCCGCACGACCGTCGCGTGGCTGCTGCACGAATCCATTTCTTTTCTCCGGAAAGAAATGGGTGAGCGGGTGAATAGGTGAGCAGGTGGCTGGCGAGCTATTCACCCCCTTCTATTCACCTACTCACGCATTTACCTGTTCACCTCACTTTCCAGTGAGTTGGACACAACACAATAAAAAACTTCTCAAGGAGTCATCCCCATGACCAACATATTCGAATCCGATCCCCGCTTCACGGCTTACCTGCTGGGCGAGTTGTCGGCGAACGACGCCCGGGCGGTGGAGCGTCTGCTGGCCGAGCACCCGGAAGACGCCGCCGAGTGGGAAAAAACGCGGCATTTGATCGCCCGTCTGGAGGAAACGCTTGAAAACGAAGCGGTGCCTGAAAACGTGGCGGGAAAATCGACTTTTCACCAAACATTCAAGGAGATTACGAAAATGGATAAAAAAACGATGAATGAAAACGCGTCGGCCCCGAAAAAAGGCCGTTGGATTTGGCGGCTGACGGGCGTGGTGGCGCTGCTGGTGGTCGCGGGCGGTCTGGTGGCGCTGATTTTGCCACCGGTACAGCAGGCAAGGACACCCGCCTATTCTGTCGCTCTCAGCCATATGGAGGCAGACAGTACCGCGCCCGGTGGCCCAACCGATGGAGACCCCCAGGCCGCATACTCAGATGAAGAGGCAAAAAAAAGCCTTCCGTCGGCGGAAGAATCCCGCTATGCGGATCGTGCGAAATCGGCTGGCAAATCGGACGAAGAAGAAAGACGTCAGCCATCCCTGAGGCAAAAACCCGACCAGGGTAAGGATAAAGAACTCGATTTGCGGGTTGATGACGGCGTGCTGGTGCAGTATCCGGACACAGAGGTTTGGAAAAAATTGACAGACGCTCGCGTCTCCCAGTATAATGGCAGAGCAGAAAACCCGCCGGCGACGCCGGTCGTTTCGCCGGGTTCATCTGATGCGGAGGTGCCTTACGAAATGAATTGGGATGCTCGCAAGGTAAAAAATGAGGTCAATATCCGATATTCCCAAGCGGCAAAGGAACCACTGGCAACGCCTGCCGAAAAGAGCGTGGAGGCGGCCATTCCAGAGGTGGAGCCAGAAGTCACGCACACCGACGCCAGCAGTACGGGCGACCAGGATAATAGTAGTGTCTATCCCGTGGCGGATATCGTGATGACTAATAAAAGCCTGGCCCCGATGGGCGGTGGTGTGATAGGGGCCGACGGAAAAGGAATGGGGCTTGAAGGTGCGTTGGCCAACCAAGTCGTAACCCACAACGCGGCGGGCGACTCCATGGAACAAGGAAAAAGCTCTGAAATCCAGGCCATGCGGTTGTTCCACACCGACCCCTATAATTCCGCGAACGACGAAACCTACAAAGCGTTCGTCGAAAACGTGTTCGAAGACCCGGCCGCGAAGCCGTTCTCGACGTTCGGCGTCGACGTCGACAGCGCCTCGTACACCGTCATGCGGCAATACCTGACCGAGCGCGACGCGCTGCCGCCGGCCGGAGCGGTGCGGGTGGAGGAGTATATCAACTACTTCAAATACGCGCTGGCGCCGCCCGCCGATGACGACAAAACGCCGTTCGCGGTGAAGACCGACCTGTTCGCCCACCCGTGGCAGGACGGCCTGATGATGCTGAAGATCACGCTCAAGGGCAAGGAAATCGCGAAGGAAAACCGCCCGCCGCTGAACCTCGTGTTTCTGATCGACGTGTCCGGCTCGATGAGTGGCTGGAACCGCCTGCCGCTGGTGAAGTCCAGCATGCTTGAACTGCTCGACCAACTGACGGAGCGCGACCGCGTGGCGATCGTGACGTACGCCAACGGCACGCAGGTGAACCTGACGCCGACGACAGTGACGAAAGATGGTTCGCACGAAATCACGAAGGTGATCAACTCGCTGGGCGCCGGCGGCGGTACTTCCGGCGGAGCGGGCCTGCGACTGGCGTATGCCGAGGCGAAGAAAAATTATAACGGCGAGGCCGTCAACCGTATCATCCTCTGCACCGACGGCGATTTCAATATCGGCGAAACCGGCGACGCGTCCATGGAGGAAATCGTCACCGCCGGCGCGAAAGACGGCGTGTTCCTCACCGTCCTAGGCTTCGGCATGGGCAACTACAAAGACGCACGCCTGAAGCTGCTCTCCGACAAGGGCAATGGCAACTACGGCTACATCGACACCAAGGAGGAAGCCAAGCGGATGCTGGTCGAAAACCTCAGCGGCACGATGATCACGATCGCCAAGGATGTGAAAATCCAGCTCGACTTCAACCCGAAGCATGTCGGCGCGTACCGCCTGATCGGCTACGAAAACCGCAAGATGGCCGCCAAGGATTTCCATGACGACAAGAAAGATTCCGGCGAAATCGGCGCGGGCCACACCGTGACGGCCCTTTACGAAATCGTGCCCAAAGGATTCCGTGTTCCGAATAAAGAGCCGGTTTCCCGGTACGCGGAAGGTGCGGCGGAAGAAGGGGCGGAGCCGGAAGTGGCGGAATCCAAAACGGCCGAGCGCGGCGAAATGCTGACCGTGTCGCTGCGGTATAAGCTGCCCACGGAAGACACCAGCACGCTGATGGATTTCAAGCAACAGTCGCCGGAGTCGATGGACGCCCTGCCTCGGATGGATGCGGAGAGCCATTTCGCCTCGGCGGTAGCGCTTTACGCCATGATTCTGCGGAAAAGCGAGTACATCGGCACCGGCACGCTGGACACGGTGCTTGAGCTGGCCCAGCCCGGCGTGGGCGACGACGCGGCAAGAAAAGAATTCATCGAGCTTGCCAAAAAGGCCAAGGGAAGGTAAAATGGAATTGATGATTGATAATTGATAATTGACGCAAGCGAGCTATCGGCCGGAAAATTTGCACGCCGCAGTCAATTATCAATTGTCAATTGTCAATTATCAATTCCCCCATCCCCCGTTTTACGGAGCCGTGTTATGCCCAGCCGTTTTTTTCTATCTTTTTTTCTGTGCCTGGCTCTCTTGCCCACGGCTGTACAGGCCCAGCTCTCCACGTCGGGTGACGAGCAGAACATCTTCGTGAAGCAGCGAAACGAATTGCGCAAAGAGTATCAGAAAAAAATGGAGGCGCTGGCGGCCGACTGCGAGAAACAGGGCCTCGCCGAGCAGGCGGCTTTTACGCGAAAATGGATGGCGCCGCGGGCAAAAGATAAAATTTACGTCGCCATGCTGCCCGATATGATGGACGAGCCGCTGGTGGGGGAGGATGCCACGGAAGCTCAGCTGGCGTGGGAAAAAAAGTTCAAAAAATTGCGACAGGACCAGGGGACGGAGCTGCTGAAGCTCAGCCGAAAGGCGGTGCAGCATAAGCATCCGTCGCTGGGTTTCGACGTGCTGATGGATGCGCTGCGGGAAGACCCGGATCAAAAATCGGCCCGAAAAATCGTGGGTTTCGTTCCGTATAAAAACCAGTGGTGTTCCCCTTACGACGCGCAGCAGTTGCGGGCCGGGAAGGTGGATCATCCGCGTTTCGGGTGGATTCCGCAAAAATATGTGAAGAAATACGAGGATGGCCAGCGTTTCGTGAATCAGAAATGGATCTCGGCCGAGGATGAAGCGGCGGCGCGACGGGCGAGCATCCAGAAAGGTTGGGTCGTCGAGACCGCGCACTTCGAGATACGCACGAATCACAGCCTGGAGGCTGGCGTGAAGCTGGGCAAAGACCTGGAAAAACTTTACCGGGTGTGGAAGCAGCTTTTCCTGCGGTATTTCGCGTCCGAGGTGCAGGTGAAGGCACTTTTTGAGGGGAAAAATGCCGGCCTGACCGCGCCGGCGAAACATAAAGTCCTCTTCTTTCGCTCCCGCGAGGATTATAATCGGTATCTGAGGCCGAAAGAGCCGAACATCGATCGATCGCTGGGGCTGTATGCTACCGGCGACAAAACGGCGTATTTCTTCGCCGGGAAGGATTACGACCCGCGAACGATGTTTCATGAGGCGACGCACCAACTTTTCGCGGAGATCGGAAAGGTTTCAAATCAGTCGGGGCTGCAGCCGAATTACTGGATCGTCGAGGGCGTCGCGATGTATATGGAAACGCTGCACGACGAGGACGGATTCCATGTCGTGGGCGGTTTCGACGATCACCGCATGCTCGTGGCGCGATTTCATTACCTGAAAGAAAAATTTTACGTGCCCCTGGCGAATTTGTGCCAGATGGACATCCACGCGTATCAGCAAGACCCGAACGTCGTGCGGATTTACAGCCAGTCGGCGGCGCTCATGCACTTCCTGGTTTATTACGACGACGGCGTTTACCGAGACGCGATGGTGCAGTGCCTGGTGGATGTGTATGCCGCGAAGAGTACGCTGCAACTGGTGCCCAAGCGACTCGGGAAGAGTTTCGAGCAACTGGATAAAGAGTATGACGCGTTCATCTCACGGAACAAGGAAGAGCTGGATAAATATCAGTTCAGCGACAGGGAATGACGGGGGAAAACGTGGAATAAAAAAAGAGGAATGCCGCGGGCGTTCTGCGAACATTCCTCATTCCTCGTAACGGCGTTCGCCGCTTTTATTTCTTCTGCTCAAGCAGCCACAACTGCAATTCTTCGTTATTATACGCCGGCGTCCAGACGTCATGCCCCACGCCGGGCAGCTCGGTGTACTTCATTTTCGGGTTCACGTCTTTCAGCGCCTCGGCCGCGTTTCGGCTCCGCTGAACCGGCACCGCGCCGTCCGCGTCCCCATGGAAAATCCAGATGGGCAGATCGCGCACGTGCTGCGTGTTTTTGAGCGCCTCGTTATCCGCGCCGCCACAGAGGGGGATGGCCGCCGCAATTTCGTCGCCCCAGCGGACAACGTAATCAAAGGTCCCGTAACCGCCCATGGACAGGCCGGTGACGTAAATGCATTTTTCATCCACAGGCAGGTTTTTGATCATGTCCTGCACCACTTCCCGCGTCATCCGCAGCGCCGGCGCCGGTTCGTCAGGTGTGGCGTGCGTCTTCTGATCGCTCCAGGAAACCTCGCACCATTTTTCGCCGTTCGGACACTGCGGCGCGACGGCGTACATCTTCCGGCCATGCTCGCCGAAAATGAAATGCATCCACTCGTCGTGCCCGATTTGGGCCTCATTATTATCGCCCCGCTCGCCGGCCCCGTGCAGGAAAATGATCAGCGGATACTTCTCGCCTTCCACCACTTCCGGCGCGTACATGCGGTATTTAAGCGTGCCGCCATTCGGGGATTCCCACTCGCATTTCGCGAACTCGGCGTGTTTCTCGGGAAACTGCGTCTCGGCCCGCAGTGGTGTATGGTACACAATAAACATACTTAAAACAATCGTCGTCCATAAAAAACGGTGGGACATGCAAAACTCCATTTCGAAAATCAGATTTCAGCCATTTTTTTCTTTTGCCACACGGCGATACAACCAAAAAGCATTGCGATCAGCATCATCGCCCACGTTGTTGGCTCCGGCGTAACGGATTCGTTGTTGAGATTGCCGTATCCGAGCAACTGAAATCCGCCCCACTGCTGCTGGGAGCTTCCGCCGACATTACCGAATGTTCCGGAAATCGTTCCCGCGGCGTCGGCGTAAACCCAGAAACTGGCGCCGGCCTGACTGGAAATTGTTTGCTCGCCGTTGTCCATAATCTCATCCGCGACAGTAAACGAGGCGTTGTCGTGCCATCCGCTGAGCAGGATCAGTTGATACAAATCACCGGCCTCCAGGCCGCCGATTTCCCATTCCAGCGGCGTGGTCGTCGCCAAATCATTCGGATGGTTTCCGAAAAGATAATCGCCCTGTAAATCGTCGCGCCCCGACTGGCCGCCCCACCCCGCAAGGAACTGGGGATTATTGATCGGATCGCTTCCTTCGGTGCTGAAATAAATGCCGGTGAGGTTGCCTGCCGAGTCTTTCAGCGGGTCCGATTTATATCCTGGTGTGGCGAGGGCAATGGTGTCAGCCGCGTTGCCTTGGTAGCCTATAAACGTGTAAGCATTCCAGACTCCCCCCACTCCGGAGATCGGTGCGGCTCCTGTGTAAGTGATGGGGTCGGCGTATTGACCGTAAAAGTTCGTTCCATCTACACCCTGGAGATCGACTGAAATAACCTGCTTCGGCGCGACCCTGTCGAAGGAAATGGAATCCGTGTTTTGCAGGAAATCGCTCGGCAGGAAAAGAGACAACGGTCCGGAAGGCGTCTGGCCGAATATCGCCGTGGCTTCGCCCTTGGCGTTGGGGGCAAAAAATTGCGTCTGCCCGCCAACCTTTAGCTGGTAAAGCGAGGATGCAAAACCTGCCAAAGTAAGCGATTCGTAATTCCCCGGCGTGCCGTTGAGCCGCGCGACGGAGGCGGTCCACTCGCCGCTGTCATTCTTCAGGGAACGGGCCGGGCTGACGAGGCTCCCCGCTTTGTCCAGGAAGTTCATCGCGGAGCTGTCGGTGAAGCTGAGGCTCCATTGGGCGTTGGAGACGCTGGCAGAGGGAATCTTATCGACCAGAAACGCGCCGACATAAGCGTCCATGCCGACACCGGTCCCCACAAAATTGAGATTGAAAACATCGCCCGCTTTGACGCCGGCCAGATCGAAGAAATAAATATCCGGGGTGCCGTTGGCCGTCAGTGAGATCGTCCCGCTGGAGGTGGAAAATGCTGAAGCACCAGTATTGCGGCCCCGCATTTCAAGTGTTTGCGAACCGGTCGTCGCGCCGGTTATGTCCCACATCACGCCGATTCGCACGCGGTCGAACGCCTGGGTGAAAACCATTTGCGCGCCGTCTGTAGCGGTTCCGGTGCAATAACCGGCTGGTTGGAAGGATGTGCAATAGCCGGATAGGTCTGCGGTTCCTGTAATAGCGTCGATCGACAAACTATTGTTTCTCCCCTGTGGAGCTGATCCCATATAATTCACCCCCCAATCATACGCCGGGCCGGTCTCCCAATTAATCCCGCCGTTGGTGGCGTAGATGCCGCCGTCGTTGGTGATGAGGGTTTTCGGCACCGCCGGGGAGCGGTATCGGATGGCGGTCGCGGTTCCGTTGTACATGGTGTCGATTTCCGCCCCGACGTAGGAGATGTAGTCAATCGCCACAAGCTGGGAAGCGGCGGCGAACTGCAAGCATAACGCCAACACAAAGACGGCAAGATGCCGCGATGCCGAGATCAACGTTTTTGTAAGTTTCATATAATTCCCCCTCCACATTGCGCAAAAAAGTATCGCCGGATGGACAAAAACATCAAAGCATCCTATAATTATAATCGGAATGGCACGGGAAAGCAAGAAAAAAACGCGGTTTTTTCGTTTTTTTCAGCAGGCCAACACATAAATTACCGCCGGAATGATTATTCTATGTCTTTATCGTAAACTTTCTCCCCCTGGATGATCGCCTCGACACGGGCGGCTTCTTCTTCCAGACGTTTTTCGTACTTTTGCTCGGCCTGGATTTCGCCGTCGATCGTGAGCCGGAAGCCGGGCATGTCATTACGCGGCGTCTTTTCCAGCGTTTTCTTTCCGGCCGTGATGATGGAGAGGGCTTCTTTGTAAGCGGCGCTCTTTTTGTCCATCTTCTCCAGGCACGGGCTAAGCTCGGGGCGGTCGAACCACACGCCGTTCGCCTTGTCCTGGCGGTTCAGGTCTTCGCCGGTCAGCTCGGACAGACGCTTGAGTTGCTCGCCGTCCAGCGGGCTGCGGCCGAAACGGTTGTTCGGAAACGGCGTGCTGTAATCCGAATAATAGGGCGCGTTGATGTCGATCCACGTGATGATGCGGTCCTGATCCTCGGCGGTGAGCTTCAGGTGCTGGTCGACTTCCGCGTCGCCGTGACCTTCGAGAACGACTTTCGCCAGCGGACTGACATAAGACCCCCAGGAGCGCGGCTGCTGCACTTCCGTGGGCCCGGCGCCCACCACCTGGACGTATTTCCGGTTCTGCCGCAACTCGAAATACGCGTTGTTAAACACCAGATTTTTGTCGCCCGCCAGGCAGAGTTTCGCGGCGGCAGGCTCGCCCGCATCGTGACACCGGACGCAGTTGCGGTCGAAGACCGGCTGCACTTCCTCGGTAAAGGAAAAGAGCCGCGTCGGGCCGTGCCAGGGTTCGAGCTGGCTGGGTTTGCGCAGCAGCGCCTTGACGGTGTGCCGCGGCGCGACGGCGTTCAGGCGGTCGTCGTGGCAGCCGATACACCCCTGCGTTTCGCCGGGACGCACGATTGTGCCGGAACGCATGGACTGGATCATTCGGCCGTCGGCGTCGAGAACCTGGAAGTAAAGGAAGGTGTCGGCGGGCACCTCAAAACTGGCGCTACCGTCGTCCTCTACGGGGACGGTGCCCAGGATGCGTTTGTTGTTGAAATCGTCCCACGCCATGCCCGGGGCCTGCTCGCCGGTGACGTTCCAGTCGGCCCGCGACCAAAACCGCTTTTCCGGCGACTCGATCACGCGGAGCCACTTGACCGTGCCTTTGGGAATCTGGTCCATGCCCGTGCCGTTGTAAACGTCGGAGACGTAAAACACGCCGGTCTTTTTCGTGAGGTCGATGCGAGGCTCCAGCACCCTCGGCGCCTCTCGCGGCATGATGAGCATCGGGTCGAAACAGCCGTACTCGGAATCTTCCGGCTCGCGGTACAGTTCACGTTCTTCACCGTCAAGCGTCAGATAGCAGATCGCCATCTTTTCGCCCTGGCCCACGATTTGCCGGGCGCAGAGCACCTCGGTGGAGGAAATCGGGCACGGGTCTTCGTACTTCGGCGAGACGCGGGTGAAGGTGTCGTAGCTGCCCTGGATGTTGATCAGTTCGCGGGCGGACTCGGGGAAAATCCGCACCACGGGCGGCTCGCCCTCGACTCCCTTCGTGCGGTCGATCACCGCGATCGCCCCCCACGGACGGTCGTGGCAGGAACTGAACGTGCAGCAGACGAGATTCGTGCCGGGCAGCATCCGGGCGTCGAGCACACCGCCGGGAGAGCCGGTGTTGTTGCCGTAATACAGAGCATGGTTCGTGCCGTCGGGGTTCGTGACCCAGAGGCCCTGCGCGTCGCCGAAATTGCGGTCGACGTATTCCCAGCGGTCGTAAAGCAGTCGGCCGTCGGGCAGAACGCTGGCGTGGCCCTCGAAAAGGGTGCTGTGGCCGATCTGCTGGATGTTGGCGCCGTCGGCGTCCATCGTGTAAAGGTTGCACATGATGTGGCGGTTGCACATGCAGAATTTCGGCTCGCGAGTGCTGGAAAAGGCGATTCGCCCGTCGGGGAGGTACACGGGGTCGATGTCCGTCAGGGCGGGGCCGAAGGTCAGTTGCGTGACTTTTTTCGTCGCTAAATCCATTTCGTAAATGTGGTAATCGTCGTGAATGTCGTTCCGCATGGAGAAGACGATTTTCTTGGCGTCCCATGAAATTTCCGGGTCGCGGATGACGCCGTGCTCGGATTCCAGGAGCGTTTTCACCTTGCCACCGTCGGCGTAGTCGATCATTCGCAGGGCGCTGCCGCCGGTGAAGCTGCCGGTGTTGATCTCGCCGGTCTGGAACATCGTTTCGGTGTTGTGATGGTCGGGGCGGTACTGTTTGCGGGCCACGAAAAGCAGCTTTTGGTTTTTCAGCGTTTTGATGTCCGTTTTCGGAGCCACGGAAAGGGTGCTCTCCACCACTTCGAGATTATCGGCCAGCGGGAAGATTTCGACTTTCGTGAAGGCGGCTTTTTCGGCGGCCCCGGTCTTCAGGAAGAGGCACGCGAATGGATTCGGGACGGTGTTGGCGTAGCGGGCCAGCTCCTTCCACGGGGCGCATTCCTCCATTTTGTAAGCGGCCACGTAGAGGTCGGTTTTGCGGTTGGTGAGCGATTTGCGGTAACATTCCAGACGCAGGAAGACCTTGCGGGCGTCCGGCGCGGGGGCTTCCACAGCCGGGTCGTTCGGGCGCGGGGGCAGGCCCTGGAATTTGACTTTCTGCGTGCCGTTCCAGTGGTCCATGCCGAGTGTGAAGACCGGCACGGCATCATCGCCGCCGGCATATACCGAAACACCTGCCACGGCTTCGACCCGCACGCCGTCCAGCTCGACACACGCCTGGATCGCGAAATTTCCCCCCGGCGTTTGCGTTTTCAGCATCGGCGCATCATTCCGCGCGGCCCACATGTCGGTGTTCCCCAGCGCGGAGAGCATGACCCTTTTTTCGGCGTCTACAAAGACGGTCGCGCTTTTCGCGCTGGGAATTTCCGCCGTCCAGCGGGTCTCGCCGAGTTGGACACCCTGGCCAACCGCGAGATGCACGCCATCTAGCTGGATTCCCTCCGCGAAAATCGTCAGGGACGCGACAGATAATAAAAACAGTCCGAGCACGGCGGACACGATAAGGGCGGGATAAATACGCATATTTTCTTTCTGTTTAGATACACCATCGGGGATTTACAGTCACAACTCTCTCCATTATAATATACGTAAGCTGCGAAATAAAGAGACGCCGCGGTTTTTTTGCGTTTTTTGTGAAAAAAGGTGAGCTTTCGGTGGACGAAAATACGCTGGCCCTGATCATGGTGGTACTATTAATCGTTCCCTTCGTTTTGGCGTGGGGATGGATTTTGTATCGAAATCTTGCGATTCACGAACCGATTTTTCCGCGGCTGGAACCGGCGCGGACGGCGAAATGGGGAGCGCCGGCGGTGTGCTTTATTTTTTGCATGTTTCTGCTTCTGCCGTCGTGTTTCGACATGATTCTTGGCAGGGTTCAGGAAGCGCCCGGCGGCGCAGGCCGGGTTATTTCCGTTATTCGGGATGGAGGCACGGGTGAGAACCCCCCGGCTCCCGGTGAGGAAAAAACGGATAATAAAACGCTCGAGGAACTGAAAGAATCCGCGGCGCATCCGCTGGTGCTGTACCTTCACGAAAACCCCTCGGCGATGAAATATCTTTTTGCGTTTCTTGTTGCGGCGCTGTGCGTGCCGTTCACGGAGGAATTCGTTTTTCGGGTGATTGTCCAAGGATGGCTGGAGGCGGGGGAGCGGCAGGCGTGGGGAATGTCGCGTCGCCACGGCGTGGGGGCACTGCTCTTGACGGCAGCGTTTTTCACGCTCATCCATTTCCGCCCCGCCGGAGATATTCATCTGTCCGCAGAACGGCTGGGCGAGCTGTTTACCTGCCAGCTGGGGGCGTATTTTCTGCTGCTGGCCGTTTCCTTCGTGGTGCTGAGAGTGTTTTGCCGCGCGACTTGGCGGGACATCGGGATGGACTTCCGGCACTGGAGAAAAGATATTCTGCTGGGGTGCCTGGCGTACGCCGTGGTCGCGCTGCCCACGGGGCTGATGATGCTCCTGGCCACGGCGGTGGATTTCAATAATCGCTTCGGCGTCGTCGCAGACCCCATCGCGCTAGTGCCGCTGGCACTGGTGCTCGGCCTGCTTTACTGGCGCACCCACCGCATCCTGCCGTGTTTCACCGCCCACGCACTGTTTAACGCCCAGGCGGTCTTGTTCAGCATGATGACGTCGCTGCGAATTGATAATTGATAATTGATAATTAACGCAAGCGAGCCACCGGCCTAAAGATTGCTACTTCGCAGTTAATTATCAATTGTCAATTATCAATTCTAAAAGCGAGTCCGGCGAGTCGGTAGTGATGCTTCGCACGCCCATGTCCAGCAGGCGGCGCATGTCGGCGGGGATGTTCACGGTCCAGCACCAGACGGTGATGTTTTCGGCGGTGAGGGCGGCGGCGACCGCCGGCGTGAGGCTGCGGTGATCCATGTCCACCACGTTCGTGCGGCAGTCTTTCAGCGTGCGGACGACCCGTGCGACGAGCGATTCATCGGTTTCGTTTTTCTCGCGCTTGCAGAGCCAGGCGGTGTGAATTTCGGGGGCAAGTTCTCGCATTTTTTTGAGCCGCGCGGCATTAAAGTCGATCACCACGGCCCGCTCCAGCAGTCCGGCAGTTTTTATTTCCGCCAACACTTTCTCCACGATTTCCAGCCCGTCCTTCATCTCGATCACGGACACGCAGGCGGTATCTTTCAGCAGGGCCAGCGCCGCGGCCAGTGTGGGGATACGCTCGCCCCGGTATTTCGCCGCTTTCCACGCCCCAGCGTCCAGTGTTTTAATGAAGTCGGCGTCGCAAGCCGTCAGCGGCGCGTCCAGCCCGGCCGTGCGCTTCATGGACACGTCGTGCATCAAAAACGGCACGCCGTCGCGCGAAACATACACGTCCATCTCCGCACCGTTCGCCCCGGCCTCCACCGCCATACGGATGGACGCCAGCGTATTTTCAGGTGCGACGCGCGAGAACCCCCGGTGCGCGACGCACTTCGCCTCCAGCGGCGCGGGCGCTTTGGGGAAGTCGTTCTCAGCCGCGAATGTGGAAACACAGCACATGAATGAAAGCGTCGGTAAAAGGAAGTGTTTCATGGGTGGAATCCTTTGTTTTTCCGAATGAAACATGCCATAAAACAGCAGCCCGAAGTGCGAGCCGGGGATATCGCCGCCCGAAATGTGGTTAGCCCATCGGTGGCACTATCCCGTCGCTCACGCTCCGGGCTGTTGGTGGTTGTCAAAAAATCAGTCCATCATGTCACGGTATTTTTTGCACCGCTCAACGACGCTCTTGTCCTTGCACTTGGCGATGATCTCGTCGAGCACCGGAATGAAGTATTCCTTGTTGGGGCGACGGATGTTGTTGTGGTGAGCCAGGTCGGCCAGGGCACGGTACGCGTCGGTCTCGAGAGCCGGGACTTTCACGTACTCGTAGGCGAACTTCGCGCTTTCCACATCGCGGATGGCACTGAGGCGGCTGAGGATCAGCTTCCGCTCATCGTCGCGGGTGGCTTTATCCATCGCGACTTTCAGGGCGTCGAGCTTATCCTTCACCGGGGCGTCGGTCGTCGGCAGCGAGACCACGCGGATGAAGGCCCGCAGTGCGCGGAGCTTCTGGGAATCGTTGAATTTCCCGTCGGTGTTCTCGAAAATTTCACGCAGGTTGTTCGCGTACTTGGCGTGCGGGAAATTGCACAGCCCCGTCACCGCGGCATCGCGCGTGGCGTCGTTCTGGATGCCCGCTTTGATGACTTCCCACGCGCCGTCGTCACCGATTCGGCCCAGGAGCGAATACCACATTGCGGGGTTGTCGCCCAGCCGTGCGCGGACGGCGTCGGAGTTGCCGCCGCAGCGCCCGACGAGCAATTTTTCCGCGTCGATCCGCTGTTCGCCTTCCGGAATCATCACGAAAATGTCGAGCAGATCGTTGATTTTATCGTTGCCGGCGATGGCCACGGCGCTGCCGAACATTTGCAGGCGGTCGGTGCAATTCGGATCTTTTGCCTCGGCGAGCACCTTGTCAAACGCCGCACCGGAATTCCGCCGGGCGAGGATATCGGAGATGATGCCGATTCGGCTGCCGTCCTGCGTGGTGCCCATGGCGTTCAAAAGCGCTTCGTCGAAACCGGGAGCCTCCACGCGGCTCGCCATTTCGACCGCCAAGCCGCGGTCGTATTTCTGGGCCAGGTCGATCAGAAGGGGAACTTCGTTTTTGGTGGCGATTTTTTCCAGGGCCAGCAGGCCGGAACGTTTCAGGAGCTTGGCGATTTCGTTATCGCCTTCGGGCTCCATTTTGGCGGCCGCGACGGCGTAGGAGGTATATTTCCGGTCGCCGCGGACGGTCAGGGCGTCGAGCGTGCCGATTTTGTCTTCCATGGAAAGGGAATCGTACTTCTTCATCCAGTCTTCCACGGCGTTCGCGTCGGCATACGCCAAGGCCATCGGCATGGCGGTTTCCGTCAGCTTGGACAGGTCGGGTTTCAGTTGGCCCAGTACGTCCTGGATGATTTTCTTATCCTGGGCGTTCGCCGTTTCCAGGGCTTTTTTTAGGGTGTTGACGCCTTTACCGCCGGGAATCGTGGCCAGGGCGCGGATCGCCTCGTCACGCACGGTGTACTCGGCGTTTTTAAGCTGCTTCGCCACCGCGTCGACCTCCGCCTCCGTGCCCGTCCACTGCAACTGCTGAATCAGCTCGACCCGCGCCCAGACCGGCGTGTCCGCGGCCTCCAGCGCCTCGACCGCCGCTTTGTTGACGGCGTCCCGCAGGATGAAATTCTTTTGAATGGCCAGCGTGCCAGCCTGCATGTTGATCTTCTGCCATTCGTTATGGGCGCCTTCGCGCACCTTGACATCGTCGCTGCCAAGCCGCGTGAAAATGTTTTCGAAATCCGGCAGGTCCTGCGCCATCACCGCCCCGGAAACGAGCATCGCGGCGAAAAATAATAATGCGAAATATAGTTTTTTCATAGGTTATACCTGTTATGTGATTTTGTGTTAAGATGATTGGGGTTGGTAAGTTTTTTGTTTATCCGCCTCGTGCGTCACACATTCGGGATTTGGTACGGCGAGCGCTGAACACGGGAAACCATCCGCGTGGCCTGCTCGTCCCCGATGAACGCACACTTCGCGGCATCCCATTTCAGTGGGCGGTTCACTTTATAACAGATGTTGATCAACTGGCATACCGTGGCGGTGTTGGCGGCATACGCCACGTCCTGGAACGGACGCGCCCGGTGACGCACACACCACGCGAAATCGGCCATGATGTTCCCCTCGCCGCCATGATAACGGCGCACGTCCACGGCATGCAGCGGCTTGATCTTATCACGGTCGTCGCCGTGATTGAAGGTGCCTTCGGTGCCGACCAGGCGGATGTCGCCGCCGCCGCCGTGATGGAGACGGAAACCGTTTTTGTAGACCGCGCAGCAGGTATCGCCGGGGTTCTGCTCGCAGCGCGGGGGGAGAATTTCCACCGGCTCTTCGCCGTCGAGACCCACGATGTAAAGGATGCCGCCGAATTTGTGCGCACCCCAGTCGGCGAGGAAACCGTTGCAGTATTCGGAGAAGTTGCGCCAGCCGCCGCCATAGCTTCCGCTGCTGCGCTCGGCGTTATACGGCACCCACGGGGCCTGGCCCAGCCAACGGTCCCAGTCCATGCCTTCCGGCGTGTCCTGCGCAGGCTCGTAGCACTCACGGGGCGGACCGCCCAGAGACGCGAACGCTTCTTTCACCTCGCCGATTGCTCCGCTCTGAATGACGGGGGCCATGTATCCGTAATCTTCCATCACGCGCTGGCTGCCGCCGGTGACCACGCGGTTATATTTCCGGGCCGCACGCACGATCTGACGGCTCTCCGTCGGCGTGAGCGTCAGCGGTTTCTCGCAGTACACATCCTTCCCGGCCATGCACGCCTCGACCGTAATTTTCGTGTGCCAGTGATCGGGCGTGGCGTTCAAAATCACATCCACGTCGTTCCGCGCGAGGATGTCCTCGTAACGGTCGAACATCAGGCAGTCATTATTCTGATAATGGCCGTTGATGTGGTTGCGGCCGCGCTCTTCCATGTGCTTGCGGTAACAGTCGCAGACGCCGATGACCTGGAAATTGGGGTTCCGCATGGCGTCGCCCTGGATGTCCGGGCCGCGGCTGCCGACGCCGATCATCATGGTGATGAGGCGGTCGTTGGCCGAGAGTTTTCCATCAAAACCCAGGGCACTGCCCGGCACGAGCGTCGGCAGCAGCGCACTGGCGGCCGTCGCGGCTAGAAACTGACGGCGGGAAAGCATTTTTGACGATTTAGTCATAAAAACAAGACTCCTTTTCTAAGGTTGCTAAAGGTGGGACACGAAAAATGACACGGATTCAGAGACCGCTTCATTCTCTCCAGCATACCCGTTTTAAAATCGGAAGTCAAGAAAGCGGGCAGAATTTTCGCCGATTTTTTGAAAAATCCGGGCGAAAAATGATGAAAATCTTCTAAAATGCCCTCAAAACAGCCCCATTCCGTCCCGGTAAGTGCAGTAATGCAATTCCGGCAAGAGTTCTTCACGCATACGCGTCGTGTCGCCGTAGTAGGAGGCCATCCCGATTTTGACGAAATCGGTCGTCAGCGGGCTGCGGGTTCCGAACATTGCGGAGAACAACTCGAAACTTCGCGCCGCGGCCATGATCATCCACACCGGCATGCGCCATGGCCGGGCGTAGCCTTTGTACGCCGCCACGTCGTCCATGAATTGCTGGAGCGTTTGAACGCCCTCGTCGCCGAGGTGGTAAATGCCCTCCACACCCGGTTTCAGAATCGCGGCGACCGTCGCGGCCAGAAAGTCCAGCGTGGAAATGAGGTGGATGGTTGTCGGCTTCCTCCACACGCCCAGCAGGCGGTATCGGGCGAAACGCATACCGGCGTCGATCATCAGGATGCCTTTTCCGTAAATCATCCCGGGGCGGAGCGAAACGGCTTCGAAACCATAGCGTTTTCCATAATCGAAAAGCAGCTTTTCCTCCTCCAGCCGGGTGCGGGCGTGGACGGATTCGGGCGTGCCGTCAAGTGAGCCTCGGGCCGGATTTTCGGGTGTCGTTTCGCCTTCCACGTGTGGAAAACTGACGAGAATTACACGCTTGACATTCTGCTTCACCGCCGCGTCGAGCAGGTGGCGAAAATACTGCGTGTTGGTCACGGGCAGAAATTTCTGCGGATTCGCCTTGAACAGCACGCCCGCGAAGTGAATGACCGCGTCCACACCTGCCAGGCTTTCGTGAAGCGTTTCCTCCTTCGCCAGGTCGACTGGAAAAACGGTGACGTTTTCCTTATCTTTCAGGGACGCGTCCACCTCTTTTCGGTGGATGAGCAGGTTCAGCCGCACATCCATGTCCTTCATTGCCTGGGCCAACGACCCGCCCAGATTCCCGGCGGCCCCGGTGATCGCGATTCGTTTCGTCATGGAAAAACCTGTCGGATTTTAATAAAAAAAGCGGCAAACACGATTCGCATTTGCCGCTTGAAAGTGTGGGGGTTACGAATTCAAAAACGTCTTGATCGCCGCCGCGATACGCAGGAAGATTTCCCGCCGTTTTTCGTCGTCGGTGTTCAGAAGCGTGACACGAAAGCCCTCGAGGTTCGTCGAAAAGCCGTTCAAGGGCACGATACAAATGCCCTCCGAGCCCAGCAGGTTATACACGAAACGCTTGTCGTTCGTGGCGTTGGCACATAGCGAATCCACATATGCGCGGATTTCCGGATTCTTGATGGGCAGCGATTGGGTGGACTTCAGCACGCCGGGCTCGAACACGACGCTGAAATAAAACGCGCCGTCCGGATGCGTACACATCACGCCGGGGACTTTACTGAAAATCTCATACGTTTCGGTCGCGCGCTGGCGGAACATCTCCGCGCGGCGTCGCAGGTGCGGCGGGTAAAGCTCGGAGCTGAACACGGCCGGGATCGACATCTGCGGCAGGGTCGTCGCGCACACTTCGAGCATCTTCGCGTTGAGAATGCTGTTGATGTAAGCCGCGAAGTTTTCGTCTTTGTCGCGGTTGAGCACTTCCATCCACGCGCAGCGGGCGCCGGGCCAAGGATATTCTTTGCTGATGCCCCGCAGCGCCATGCTCGGCACGTCGCCAGCAAATTCGGACAGATGCGTCGCCTTCTGGCGGTCGAAACACATGTGGATGTAAATCTCATCGACGATCAAAAACAGCTTGTTTTGCCGGGCGATTTCGGCAAATTCCTCAAGCACGGCCCGCGGATACGCAATCCCCGTCGGGTTGTCGGGGTTCACCAGCCCGATGCCCGCGATCTGCGGATTGTAGCGGATGATCTGCCGGATTTCGTCCATATCGGGCAGCCAGCCGTTCTTCGGATTCAAGTGAAATTGCAGCGGCAAATACGCCCCACGCTTGCACTCGTTCGACGAATGCGTCGAGTACACCGGCGTCGGCAGCAGCACCCGCGCGTTGCGGTGCAGCAGCTCGTACGCCTTGTCGATCGCATCGGCGACGCCGTTGAAAAAGATAATGTCCTCAGGCGTCACGCGCACGCCGTCCCGCTTGTTGACCTCGCCGGCCAGGAACTCGCGCGTCGCCAGCACGCCCTTCGTCGGGCAGTATCCCCACGACGCGTTCTGCTCCACATAGTCCCGCACGATATCCTTGATCCACGGCTCGACCTGCTCGTTCATCGCCACCGGGTCGCCGATATTCTCCCACTGGACGGGTTGCCCCATTGCGCGGATTTTATAGGCATACTCCACGATTTTCCGGATTTCGTATTCCAGGAAGTGGGCGCCTTCATGAACCATATTTACTCGCATATTATCACCTCATATTAAATATTGTATTTTGAAATTTTTTAACAACAGAATGGATAACGACAGATTTTGGTGTGATGTTATATCAGCCCGGGGGCCGCCGCGCCTGCGCAGAAGGAGGCGCCCGCCGCGCTAGAAGCGGCGAAAATGTAGAGATTCCACGTGCTCTGTTGGGAATGGAAAGTGATCATGGTAAAAAAACTCCCGTGTTTCCGTCAGCAAAAATACCGCCCGACGGCTAGGCCGCAAACAATCATGAAGATGCCTAAAACGTTATGGGTCAGCAGGTTCGCGCACGCATGCACGTACTTCGCCTGCTCCAGGAGGGTGACCGTGTCGAACATAAAGGTCGAAAATGTGGTGAACGCGCCTAAAAATCCGGTTAAAAACACCCACTTCAGCGATAGATCATGCAAGAACCAGTGTTCCATGACGATAAACAGGACGCCGAAAAGGAAACAGCCCAGCAGGTTCACCGCGAGGATGCCCCAGGGGAAATGTTCGCCCATCACCCGGTGGACACATGCGGACAGGGCGTAACGCCCCACGGCTCCGCATCCGCCGGCAAAAAGTAAAACCGCAATTTGGACGTAAAGCGGAATTTTCATCGCATCCGCGAGCGTGGCCGCCACATGTTTCTGACCGGGTATTTTTCCACCACCGGCGCCGTTTCCGGCTCTTTGCTCAGCTCATCATTCTTCGGGTGCTGGCCGAGGAACTCAACTTTGCCGGTGTGGATATCGTAAATCGCGCCGACGAGCGTTAAATTGCCCTCGCGGATGGCCTTGCGGAGGAACTCGCTCTGAGTGAGCATCTGCTCCATTTGCAGGTACACGTTTTCCTTGACGACCCGCTCGACGATCGCTTTGCCGGACTCGCCAGTCTCTTTTTGGACGCGCTGGACAGCCGGAGTGATGGCCTTCACCAGATGCTGCACATGGGCGGCGTCCGGGTGCGTGCACGTCGCGTCGACCGCCCCGCAGTGCGTGTGCCCCATGACCACACACAGCCGCGTCCCGAGCGAGACCACGCCGTACTGCACGGTGTCCAGCAGGGCATCATCGCACACATTCCCCGCCACGCGGAGCACGAAAAGGTCGCCCACGCCCTGATCGAAAATCAGCTCCACCGGCTCGCGCGAATCGCTGCACGCCAGGATGGTGGCCACCGGATGCTGCCCTTCCGTGGCGGTCTGATCAAGCCGAGCGTGATCGGTGTGCGGATGGTTCATTTTCTCCGCCGCAAACCGCGCGTTGCCTTCCTCCAGTAGCTTCAGCACCTCATCCGCCGGCACGCCCGTGGGCGCGGGCTCGGAAGCCGTGAGGCTCAGCGAAAACAGCAGTGCGAAACATAGGGAAAGGATGGTGGAACGGTGCATGGGATTTTTTTTGTTATAGTAACCGTTTAGCCGATTCGACGCGATCGGCGGCTAAACGGGGTTTATTGAATGGTCAAATTAATACCGATAATACTCCGGCTTGAACGGCCCTTCGACCGGGATACCGAGGTACGCGGCCTGCTTCGCGGAGAGCTTCGTGAGCTTCACGCCGATTTGCTCAAGGTGCAGCCGGGCGACTTCCTCGTCGAGCGACTTCGGCAGGACATGCACGCCCAGCGGGTACTTCTCGGTTTCGGTCCACAGGGCGATCTGCGCCAGCGTCTGGTTCGTGAACGAGTTGGACATGACGAAGGACGGATGCCCGGTCGCGCAGCCGAGGTTCACCAGCCGGCCTTCCGCCAGCAAGAGCACGCTGCGGCCCGTTGGGAACGTATACCGCTCGACCAGCGGCTTGATTTCCTGCTTCACCACGCCGGGGTATTTTTCCAGGCCGGCCACGTCGATCTCGCAGTCGAAGTGCCCGATGTTGCAGATGATCGCGTCGTTGGGCATTTCGACCATGTGTTGCGGCATGATGATGTCGCAGCAGCCGGTGGTGGTGACGAAAATGTTGCCCTGCTTCGCGGCGTCTTCCATCGTCATGACCTGGAAACCCTCCATCGCGGCCTGAAGCGCACAAATCGGGTCGATCTCCGTCACGATCACACGGGCGCCGTAGGAACGCATGCTGTGGGCGCAGCCTTTGCCCACATCGCCGTAACCCGCGACGACGACGACTTTGCCGGCGATCATCACGTCCGTGGCACGCTTAATGCCGTCGGCCAGCGACTCGCGGCAGCCGTAAAGGTTGTCGAATTTGCTCTTCGTCACACTGTCGTTGACGTTAATCGCCGGGATTTTCAGCTCGCCGCGCTCGTGCATCTGGTAGAGGCGGTGAACGCCCGGGGTGGTTTCTTCGGAGATGCCCTTAATGCCCTCGGCGAGGTACGCGTACTTGCCCACGTGGACCATCGCGGTGAGGTCGCCGCCGTCGTCGAGGATCATGTTCAGGGGCTGGCCGTCGGGGAAAATGAGCGTCTGCTCGACGCACCAGTCGTACTCCGCGTCGGTCTCGCCCTTCCAGGCGTATACCGGAATGCCGACCGCCGCGATGGCCGCCGCCGCGTGATCCTGGGTGGAAAATTTGTTGCAACTGCTCCACGTCACCTGCGCGCCCAGCTCAACGAGCGTTTCGATTAGCACCGCCGTCTGAATGGTCATGTGCAGGCAACCCGCGATCCTCGCCCCCGCCAGCGGTTTGCTGGGCCCGAACTTCCGGCGCATCGCCATCAGCCCCGGCATCTCGTTCTCCGCCAGCATAATTTCTTTCCGACCCCACTCGGCCAGCGAAATATCAGCGACTTTGTAAGCGGGCTTCACGGTATTCGACATTCCATACTCCTTATATATTATTGGTAAAAGCGAAACAGAAATTCACTTTGATTGTAGCAGATTTCGGCGGATTGTCAATCACCAGGGGTGGGGGGAAAGAAATGGTGAATGGTGAATGGTTAATGGTAAATGATTTACCCTATATCCGATTACCGAATATGCGTCACGTTTGCGTCATTAACCATTCACCATTAACAATTAACCATCCTCGCCCACTTCCCCCACCCGGAATCGCACGTCTTTGAATTTCGCGTCGGGGTAAGCCGCGCGGAGTTTCGCCAGCAGATCGGCCTTCTCGAACATCAGTTCCTGGATGTAAATCGTGTCGGTGACAGTGATTTCCAGCACACCGCGGCGCAAGGCACTGTACGCAGTCACCTCCGCAAAACGCCCGGCCACGGCCCGCCACTTCTCGGCCAGATCATCCGTTTTTCGCGTGCGGTTAATGCCTGTTTTCGCGATGAAATCGGGGAGTAAATCGCCCAAAGATGGAATTTTTTTCATGAGAATCTGCCCTGCTTATACCGCAATATTAATATTCCATCATAACACCGCCCGGGACGGTCGTCAAGCGGCGCGTGCTCTTGCGGTGGGTGCGGCGGGCGGATATAATGGAAAACAGACGTTATTTCGTAGAACGCCGGGGAAAACAGCAGCCTGGAGCACAGCGCAATGGCCGGATAGAAGTGGGGAGGCACTCGGCTATTTTTACCCGGGTATTCCGCAGCGCTCCAGCCCGGCTGTTGTTTTTTCGCCAGCGTCAAAATTTTATTGTCGAAAGGAAATCGAAAATGCCCCGCCCTGCTCTGTTATTCACGTTATGTCTTCTCGCATGGTTTCCGCACACCGTTTCTGCCGACGATTTCGCCATTACCTGCCAGCCGGCGTACGGTGAGGGCGTGCCACGGACGTTTGCCTGGACGTCGGCGGAACCGCCCCGGATCATGGTGACTTACCGGAATTTTAAGGCCGATGAAGATTTTCTGTATATGTTTAAAACGAAATTGACCGTCTTCCAGGGCGACGCGGTCATTCAGGAGAATTCGCTGACTGCCACGGGGAAATGCACGCCGCAGACGCGGGCGGTGCATGGCGAGTTGTGGATGGATAAGCCGCTACCGGCCGGGGAGTATCTGCTGCGGGTGACGGTGCGGGATATCGTTTCGCAGACGGAAGCGGTTTTTGACATGCCCGTGGAGGTGTCCGCCGTCACCGGATTTCAGCTTTTCGGCCTGCGACCCATCAGCGCGGAGGGGCATATCCGTCCGCCGGTGTATCTGGAAGGCACGCCAATGCGGGTGCAGTGGACGCTGGCGCCGTCCGCACAGGGCGAGCAGGTGACGGTGCGATATTCGCTGGCCGCCGCCCCGGAAAAAGTTTTCGATAAATGGCAGGGCGTCCTGAAGAATGAGCCGCAGACGCAACAGACGGCCTTCACCGTCCCCGGCCCGGGCAAACACACGCTCGTCGTGCACGCCGAGAACCATCTGCTGGCGGAAAGCGTGACCTACGAAATCCCGTTCGTCGTCGTAGGACTGGATGAATTAATTGATAATTATCAATTCTAAAGCAGTCCGTACAGCTCCAGCGTTTTGCGGAGCTTCACTTCCAGTTCCGGCTCCAGCGGCGTCAGCGGCAGGCGGACTTCGCCGGTGTCCATGCCCAGGAGTTTCATCGCGGCCTTGACCGGAATCGGATTCGTCGAAAGGCCGAGCATGTCGCGGCAGAGGCGGAAGGTTTTGTGGTGCATTTCCCGTGCTGTTTTCATGTCGCCATTAAATACCGCGTCACACAGGGCGATCATGTCCCCGGGGACGATGTTTCCGACGACAGAAATCACACCACGGGCGCCGATGGACATGTAGGGCAGCGTCATGCTGTCGTCGCCGCTGAGGATGGTTAAATCGGTCTCGCCGGCAATCTGCGAGGCCTGGTCCATCTGACCGGTGGCTTCTTTGAGCATGGTAATCGAGGGAAAATCATTCGCCAGACGGATGATCGTGCTGGGCTCAATGTTTTTCGAGGTGCGGCCCGGGATGTTATAAATGCAGATCGGGATGCCGACGGAGGTGGCCAGGGCCTTAAAGTGCTGGTAAAAACCCTCCTGCATGGGCTTATTATAATAGGGGCCCACAACCAGCGCCGCGTCCGCTCCCGTTTTCTCGGCCCACCGCGTCAGGTGCAGGGCCTCTTCCGTGCTGTTCGAACCGGTGCCGGGCATGACTTTCACCCGCCCCGCCGCCGTTTTCACGACGGTGCTGATCACTTCCTCGTGCTCGGGGTGCGAAAGCGTGGGCGACTCACCGGTCGTCCCCACAGGCACCAAGCACGTCACGCCCGCGTTAATGAGAAATTCCGTCTGACGCTCCAGCGCCTCCAGATCCAGCTTGCCGTCACAGAACGGCGTCACCATCGCGACGGATAAACCTGAAAATGCTTCTGCTCGAGTAGCCATAATTTGAAGATGGGGGTTAGAGGTAACTTTTTAAGGACGAAATGTCAATATTAAGTATACCGTATCCGCCGCGCGAACACAAGCCGGGGGGAGCGGCGATGGGGATGGGGTGTAGGATGTGGGGGGTGGGGGAAATTGATAGTTGATAATTGATAATTGTTTTGATGCAAAGTCATCGAGCGGCACAGCATTACGCTTGCGTCCACATCCTACATCCCACACCCCACATCCTGGCGCCGCCACTTACTTCAGCTTAAAGTTAAACGTTTCCGTCACGACGCGCCAGAATCGCTGAACGAGCGTCTGGGGGGCGGCGTGGATTTTGGCCTGTCCGGTCAGCCCGACACGCATTAAATCCTCCGAATTGTCCAGCGGCACGTCCACTTTGTAGGACGTAATCTGCGGCTTTTCGATTCCGTTTCCCTCCGTGACGGTCGAGACTTCGCCCTTCGTTTTATTGGACAGCCGGGGCGAAACGGCTTTGATCTGCTGCCCGGCCACTTCGGAAACCTTGCCGGAAAAGGTTTTGAACGGAAATTCGTTCAGATTCACGTCCACATCCAGGCCCTGCCGCACGAAGTCCTTCTGCGACTGGGTCACGACCAGCGTGGCTTTGAGTTTCGTCGGATCGCCGATCATGCAGAACGGGTCGCCGGCGGAGAGGAAAGCGCGGTGGTTTTTCTCGTCGAACGGCGTGCCGCTCCAGGTGGGGAGCATGCCGCTGCTGTCGGGGCGGCGTTCGCGAATCTGGGCCGGGATGACGGTTCCATCCCGCGTAGCTTTCAGCACCAGGCGGCTCTGATCCTCCCGACGCTCCTCGATTTGCCGCAAAATGGCGAGGTATGCTTCTTCCAGGGCGGGAATCTGTTTCTGCTGCTCCAGGCGGCGCAGGGTCTGTAATTGCACGGCGATTTGCTCGCGGTCGCGCACCAACTGGCTGATTTGCAGCTCGATGTCGTTATTTTCCAGCACCGCCAGTACCTGGCCCTTTTTGACCACGTCCCCCGGCTGCACGCGGAGATCGACGATCGCCCCCGGAATCATCACGAAAACGGTGTCGCCTCTATCCAGCTCCACCTCCAGCGGCGTGAAAATCCGGTACGGCAGCGGAATGAAAAACAAAAATCCCAGCAGCAGGATCACCGCCGTCAACGATAAATAAAAACGCGGCTTTTTCACTTTATCCAATCTTCCCGGCACGTAAAAAAATTTGCCCAATTTCCACAGCGGCATCACCAGCAGCCCGTACAGCGACATGAGAATGATCAGCTGCCCGAGGATTTTCAACTGGTAACCGCTAAACAGTTTATACAGGAAAAACATGATGGAAAAGGTCACCACCCAGCGGTAACACACCGCCGCGACCGAATACAACGCGAACAGCAGTTGATTCCGCTTCGGGAGGAAGGGATCGTCGGGATATTCCAGCCCGAGAAACCACTCGCCCATCTTCCGGTTCAGGATGGAGGACGCCTTTTGCCGCATGTTCGGGATTTCCATCAGGTCGGCCAGGACGTAATAGCCGTCGTATCGCAAGAGCGGATTTCCGTTGAAGAAAATCGTGCTCACGGAGGAGATGAACATGATGTTCAGGCAGATGTTGTTCAGCAGCCCGGGATTCGAAAACCACCAGACGAACGTCGCGATGGACGCCAGCATGAGTTCGACGTAAATTCCAGCGAATCCGATCGCCGCCCTCCTCCACTTGCTGGGCAGCATCCACGAGTCGGAGACGTTGCAGTACAAGCATGGCGTGAGCACCAGCACCATGATGCCCATTTCGTGGCACTCGCCGCCGAAGTGTTTGCAGGTCAGGCCGTGGCCGAACTCGTGAATCACTTTCGTGCAGCCCAGCACGATGGCGAGATAAATGCCGTTTTCAGGTGTGAAAAACTGATAAAATCCCGGCAGCTTGGCGCGGAAGCTTTCGAATTGCGTCAGCACCATCATCGCCGCCCCGAGCATGAACATCACACACAGCGTGACCGTGATCGGGTGATAAATCCAGCGAAAAAACGGATACATCCAGTTCAGCAGGCGTTCCGGGTCGAACCCTTTGAAGCGGATGGAGAGAATGTTCGTGCAGGCGGCCAGGCGCTCTTTGCGTTTGCGCGTGCGGGCGCGGTTGTAGAGTTGATAGCCCTGGTCGAGGGCCGCGGTGATGATCAGGCCGCTGGAGTGCAGGGAACCGATAAACTGCTGCAAATCCTCCAGCGTCAGCTTCTGCGGCGGAAACTCGGCCTCGAAGCGGTCCTTGATGTCGTCCAGACTGGACTGCCCGTCCAGCATGTTCATGATCGCGAACTCTTCTTCCTGAAAACGGTAGTATTTCAGTCCGATCGGGTCCTTCACCACCCAGTACGCCTTCCCCAGATAGCGCTCTTTCTTCGCCTCCAGGTCCGGGCGCACCCGGATCGGGAGCACGCGTGCACTGCTGGAAACGAGACTGTCGGATAGGGTGGCCATGGTGAATGGTGAATGGTGAATGGTTAATGGTGAATTGTTAATAAGCAGGTGTGAATTTCGCTTGCGTCATTCACCATTTACCATTAACAATTTACCATTTACTTCAGTTTCGCGTTGGCGCGCATGGCGGGTTTGAGCTGCCATTCGCCGTTTTCCTGGACGTTCTGGATTTCGACCCAGACCTGATACTTGGAGCCGGCGATCAGGACGGGGTCGACGAACGTGACTTTTCCGTGGAACGATTTGCCGGGAAGCAGGGGGGCCGTGATGGTGACATTGCGCCCACGCACGCCGGCCATGGGCACCTGCCGCGCGTCGAGCTGAAATTTCAGCCGCACCACATCCAGCCTCGCCAGACGCAAAAGCGGATCGCCCGGCTTCACCCACTCGCCCTGGTGACGAAAACGCTCGAGCACGATTCCGTCCGTGGGCGCGTTGATCATCCGTCGGGTGACGCCCAGCTCGGCCGCCTTGAGCTCCACATGTTGCACCTGCATGTCGTATTTCGCGACCATATAATCATGCGTGGCCTGCTCGATTTGCAGTTCCGCCTGCTTGTGCGACAAGAGATACCGCTGATATTCCGCTTCCGGTACGGTTGCCGGCACGCGCTTGTTCGCGGCGTCGGCCCGCACTATCTCCTGATACGCCACGTCTTTGGCCGCTTTGGCGTAACGAATGTTGACGTCGTTAGCCGCTTTTCGTTCCGCGGCCTTTAATTTCGCCTCGCTGACTTCCACGGACATCTGGGCCTGTTCGTCGTCGACGCGGCCCAGCAGCGCCCCCATTTTGACGGTGTCGCCTTCCTTCACTTTCAGCTCCACCAGCACGCCGGCTTCCTGGGCAGGCACCTCGATATCCTCGATGAGCGTGATGTAACCGTTGTCGTCGGCCATACCGCCGCCTGACGCAGGGGAGTGGGCGTCACCCGGGGCGGCCATCTCCGCAAAATTTCCGCCACCGGGAAACCGCCCAATCGGTTCGCCGTTACGCGCGGCTGCGCCGGCATTGGCCGCTTCGTCGAAAACGGAACTTGAGGCGGGCGAGTAATATCCGGTGGGTGGCAATCCGGCAGCCGCTGGCGTTTTTTCCGCCGCCGGGGCGGGTGCGGTCGCTGCCGGGGCCTCGAAGGCCATGGTTTCTTCCTCATCCTCTTCGTCGTCCACCGCGAAAGTCCGTGGCGTTTCGCTGCCGATTCCCGTGTATCCGGCGCCCGGTGACGCGGGGAAATCCAGGCTTTCCGAGCCGTACGTATCATCCGCCGTCAAGCCGTCCGGCAGCGCAGCGGTGTACGTCTCCACGGCTTCTTCACCCGCTTCCGCTTGTGATGCATCCGGTGTCTGAGGCGAGGAGGTTGCCGCCTCGTCCCCGCCGGTTCCGGGGGTTTCTTCCACTTTCGACTTACATCCCGTCACCGCCGTCAGCAGCGCCGCCATGAGCCATACACGAATAATATAGGAAAACGTTTTTTTTGCCGTCATGCTTTTTGGGGGTGTAAGGTGAAATGCTTCATACTTAATGCTTGATGCTAAAAAGACGTTATTTCAGGAGGGATTTGACACCACGCCAGTCATTAAACATTTAGCATTAAGCATTTAGCATTTTTTAGAACCACTTGAAAATGACTTTTTGCTGGAACCAGGAAATGGCGTCGGAGAACCAGACGTAACCGACCGGCTTTTTGCCGCACTTCACTTTTCCGGTGACGGTGGCACCGATATTTTTCTGGATGAGATCCGGGTTGTCCAGCGCCACGCGGATGAGCACCACGTTGCCGTGATCGCCACGGACTTCTGCCGTCTTGTGAATTTCCTTGATCGTCCCGGTGTGGG
Organism: Thermoguttaceae bacterium; assembly: GCA_031553595.1. Lineage (GTDB taxonomy): Bacteria > Planctomycetota > Planctomycetia > Pirellulales > Thermoguttaceae > RGIG3701. The sequence continues at coordinate 50,142 of JAVBLI010000010.1, forward strand.
TGGTTTCGGGTGCCGAGGCGAGAACGAAGGCGACATCCAGATTGTCTTTTTCCATGCTGAGCTGCGCTTTACGAATCGCGCCGATACTCCGCTCGGGCATGAAAAGCTCGACTTCCCACTCGCCCTTGGGGTTCGCGATTTCCATCAGCACCTGCCCGCGCTGCACGGGGCGGTTGATGAGCGTCTCACGGACGTCGAAGGTCACGACCACGCCGTCACAGGGGCTGCACACCGTGAGGTTCTGGTGCTTCACCCGCAGCAAAAACGCCTCGGCGTAATACGCGCTCAAGAGCCGTTCGAGTTCCTCCACACGTCCCTGCTGGCGGACGCGGTCTTCCGGCGTCATGGTTCGCTCCACTGTAAGCACCTGGTTGATCGCGGCCTGCTCCTGATGCGTGCGGCTGATGTCGCCCGTGAGCTTCGCGATCTGCGTGGCCAGGTCCAGGTTCCGCAGCCTCACCAGCGGCGTGCCTCTTTTCTCAAGAAACGCGTCCGGATCAATCACCCGCGAAAAATCCTGCCGCCCATCCGGGTCCGTGAGGTTCACCGGACGACCGTTTCTTACCTCCACGCCTTCTTTATAAATCGGGCCACCCACCTCTTGCCCGTGATGCACCATCACATCTTCCACGTCGCCGTCGATGTTCGCGTAAACCTCCTGACGGTCGGTCGGAATCAGTCGGCCATCCGCATTCATGTTATAATCCCACGGCACAATGAACAGCGAAAGAATCGCGGCCAGCACCAACAGCGTGATGCTGATCGTTTTCGGCAGCGTTCTGGCCCGCACAATCCACGACATGCGGCCGATGGCCCGCCACAGCGGCATGAGGAACAGGCTGTCGTGCTCCAGGGAGTTGGTCAGGGCCGCGCAACTGTGTTTTGCCACCACGTCCACCCGCTGACGGAGTTTCGTCTGCACGGCACTGTTTTCGATCTGCTCAACAATCAGCGCCCCAAGCGGCGGACGTTTCATGTCATGCCGCTTGTTCATGTCCTCCTTATCTTCCTCCCGCATGGGCGGAATCAGCGGAATAACCGCCACGGCCTTACTGTGTGACTCGTCGACATACGCGTCGACGGCCTTCTCCACCTGCGGCGCGAAATTGGAGGTGTCGCCCATGTACCACATCGGCTCTTCCACCGCCACGACCGCCGAGGAAAGCTTGTTCAAAAGGCGAATCGTGTTCGAGCGTTTGTCGAAAAGGTCCTGCCCGCTGACCGCCACGACGCGGCATTTATTGCCGTAACGCAGCGCCACGCTGACGCGGTCGCACTCGATCAGCCGCCGGCCTTCATTCGCGATCGTGTACGCCGTGGCTTTCGGATCGAGACCCTCGTGAATCGTGCGGGTGAACTCCTCGAGCTGGCTCCAGAGCACCTGGCGGTCGGAAAAATGCCGTAACTGCGAGCTTTTGATGAATTCCACGGCGTGCTCGCACATCTGGAGCAAAAACCGCAGATAGCCACGCTGGGTGGTGGCCGGGGCGTCGGGGCGCTGGAAAATTTCCACCAGGCCCACCAGTTCGATGTCCGTCATCAGCGGCGCGAGGATCAGCAGATTGTCAGTCGGGTTGCCAGCCACGCCGTCTTCTTCCTGCGTCGAGGAATGCGGCGAGACGAGCAGGCCCTCCGGATGTTTCAGGGCCCGGTACAGCAGCCGGGAGTGCTCGGCCATTTTGTCTTTGTCGTTACCCAGGCCGGTCTCGCGGAGATTGATCTGGGTCTGAAGCGCCAGGCCGGACCCTTCCGAAAACATCCACACCACACCGCCGACGGCCGCAATGGCCGCCACGACGCGCTCAAGGAATTGCGTGTAAAATTCCTCGGCGGGGATGTCCGATTTTGATAATTGCGCGATCTCACTGACCAGCGTACGAATTTGTTGTTTCGTCTGCTCAATTAAATTCGCGTCGAACTGCTGCTCCGAACTCATTCTCGTCCTGCTTTAAATATTCTATCAAATGGCCGTTTTCGACGGACTTTGGGTGTACTTTTTCCCGACTTTTCGATACCGGCACCAAATATGTTTACGCATTCTAGCGGAAAATCAAAAATTTTACCATCCCAAAAATGAACTTCCCGCGTAAATTATATAGAATCCACGAAATTCATATTTCGCGAAAGCGACCTTTTTTCGGCGAAAACTTGTATTCCTGGGTGGCTTCCGTTATAATTATATATGTCAGTACGGATGGTTTAATTTGATGTTCTTTCTTTGCGGGTGGTGCGTTATGAAAAAAATCTTCCTGTTTTTTTGTTTTGCGGGCATCATGGCCTTTATCGGCATGACGGCCTCCGCCACGGCCCGAGATACCAAGCCGCTGCTGACGGATAAAAGTGCGTGGTCGTTTGTGACCGCCAAGCCGGCGAAGAATTGGACGACGCAATTTCCGTTACCAAAAAGCGAGTTTTGTATCGGCGAGATGCACACGGAGAAGAAGTGGCCGGCCGGGAAGCCGGTGGTGTGGATGACCTCCCGCGTGGTGCTTCCGGAAGATTATAAGCCGGCGAACCTGTTTATCAAATTTATGTACGATGATGATATCGCGATTTTCATTAACGGCACGCTGATTTATCAGGGCATCGGCCCCTCGCAGCACGTCACCAAGGGAAAAAAACGCGTCACGAACTGGAAAGGCGGCGGACAAACCGTGCGCTACGACACGAATTGTGTAACGCGGCATTACACGAAGCAGATTCCCAGCCTGTTGAAGCCGGGAGAAAACGTGGTGGCGGTGATGGTGGCGAATGTCGGCGGGCTGGGCGTGGCGGATGTGACGATGTGGACGGACGATTCGCCGCTGCTGGACATCCAGCCGGTGCTGGCGGTGGACGGAAAATGGTCGTACACCCTCGACGATCCGGGGGCCAACTGGGAAACCCGCTCGCCGCTTCCGAAGGGCAAGGTCGGGTACAGCCCGTTTTCCACCCAGCGGTTCTGGACTGCCGAGAAGGCGAATATCTGGATGACGCATGTCGTGACCGTGACGAACCTGAATCCGGGCGAGCTGCTCGTCCAGTATATGTGCGACGATAATATGTGGCTTTACATTAACGGAAAGCGGGTGCTGTTTCATCAGAACGCGACGAACGACTGGACGATGAAACGAAATGTGGAGAATCTGCTGAAGCCAGGGAAAAATATCATCGCGGTCCGTTGCGAAAATACAAATCCGCCGTATCAGGCGTTTATCGGCGTGGATCTTTTTTACCGTGAGCTTGCCGCCGGTGAGCAGCTTACCCCGGCGCTGCCGCCCGCCGAGGATGAGCATCCGCTGGGATACCTGCGGGACGACGCGGATCAGCAGGAAGAAGAGGAGCCGGCCGTGGATCTCGAAAGCCTGTCGGAAACGGACAAGCAGATTCTCCGGGCCATGGAGTGTTTCAAGGTCGGTCAGGATCCGCTGGCGGTCGCGGCCCTGCAGAAAGTGGTGGAGGAAGACGCCAACGATTTTCAGGCGAACTGCATCCTCGGCAATTATTATCTGACGAAATTATATAAACGCGCCGAAGCGTTCGAGTATTTTAAGAAAGCCGCAAAAGTGGCCGGTAAAAACCCTGCCGTGCTGAATAATTACGGCGTCGCGGCAATCGAAAATAAGGAATTCGCCTCCGCGCTGAAAGCGTGGCAGCGGCTGGAAAAAATAGACGCCACGCCCATGGAGTTCGCCCAGAACGTCGCGTGCCTCATGGATCTGATGAACCAGAAACGCGTTACGCTCAAGGAAGCGGAACAGTTACAGCTGGTGGACCTGTATATCCGTGTCTGTGCGGGCACAAATCGAGAGCGGGACGTCAATTGCGGTTTTCTGCTGATGCCGCTGGGCGAGGGGGTGGGAAATCGCCCCGACTGCGAGGCGGCGTTCGTCCAGGAAATAAAGGTCGGCCGCGGCGTGTCGAAAGGGAAGCCGTATGAGGTGAAGCGGACGTACTTCATGAAATAACGGCACGCCTGCTTCTTGGTCATAAAAAAAACAGGCGGCGAAAGAGAATTCGCCACCCGTCGTTTTTTCATCCGCGGTTATTACCACGACCATGTCGCCCCGATCGACAAACCTTGCAGGAAAATGCTGTTTCCGTTGTCGATCCGCGATTTGCCATACACATCCATCTCCAAATTGTTTTCCACCAGGGCCAGCCTGTCCACGAAGGAGAAGTCGTAGCCGATTCGCAGCGTGCAGTGCGGCCAGAGCTTACATGTGGCGAAAACGCCCGCCTCCAGCTGGTAGGAAATATCGTTCTTGTGTACGATCGAGTCGTACCGGTACAGCTCTCCGCCACCCAGGTCGTACGCCTGCGTACTGCGGGAATACAGGCTGCTCTTCATCATGTTGGCCATGGTCACAACCCGCCACTTCATACCCCAGCTCCACTGGCAGCGTTTGTCTTCCAACTCGCCGCCAAGCACCAGGCCGAGCATGTGGTTTTCGAGATTCACATCCACGCGGCCGGTGGCAAGCGGGTCTTCGACCAGGCTGGTTTCGAACGCGGAGCCCGTCCAGTTCAGCGATTCCCGCAGATCGGAGTAACGGATGCCCATCAAGTGCGTGTAACGCAGGCCATGCTGACATTCACGCGTCCATCGACCGTCGGGATGGCCCACCAGCGGATCCGGCCGCCCGCGTTTACGGAGGCGGAAAAGCAACTCGCCCGCGTTGTAGCTGCTGTCGTAATTCATGCGGTAAATGTTCGGGTAGTACAGGTTGCCCGTGGAACCCGAGGAAGTATACTCCGGCCCGACAGCCGGCCCGATTCCCGGCACGGCGTTCAGCAGGCCGTTCACATAAAACCCGTTGTCCACATACACGCTGGTGTTGTTCCAGTGGAACAGGCCGTCGAAACGGAAGTCGCACCAGATGTCGAAGTTGGACGCGCTACGGCCAAGGTACCGCGTCAGGGTCATCTCCATCCCCGGCGTCACGGTGTATGACTGCTTCGTATTAACCGGATACCCCTGAGCATCGAATACAAAATAGCTCTGCATGTCGCCCGCCGAACGGTGGAGAACCTTGATGTTCGCCGAAATCTTCCAGATGGAAGGATTCCCGTAACCCTCGCCACACTTTTGGCAGACGGGGCTGGCCGATGTGACCGTATCCGTGAAATAGGAGTAGGATTCCTGCTCCGGGAAAGGCTTCAGCGGCGGATTCTGCCCCACACGCTCGGGCAGCATTTCCTCGACGGTCGTCGGGTGGCCCTTCATCGCGGGCAGCTCCTCCGTCACCGTCGGCTGCGTCGTCATCGGATTCGGATACCCATGACGCGGATAGTCCGGAGAAGGCGACAGCGGCGGACGCTGCAAATAATTCGAGTAATCGTACCCCTCGGTGACCGGCAGTGCCGGCTTCCGCTGCCCAGGCATCACCCCCGTCAGCGGCTGGCCCACCATCTCCGGCTGGGCCGTTCCGTATTGCGCCGGAACGGGATAACCGGTTACCGGCGCCGCGTAACCCGTCATGCCGGCATCGCCCGAGGGTGGCATGTCGTAAGCCGCCTGCCCCCCCGCCGGAACACCCGGGGTCGAAGTCGCCGCCGTCGGCGCTCCCCCGATCGGCGCACCTGTCGGATCCGTGAGAGGAACATCTGAAATGATTCGCTCTTCAATTACCTGACCACCCGCGTAATACGGCTGGCCCCCATACGGATACTGCCCAAAAGCCCGCGAAGAGCATGTCAGACAGACCAGACTCACAAGCATGAGTGCAAGTATGTGATTGGTTCGAATTTTCAATTGCAGTTTCACGAGTTATTCCTCCCTTAAACACTTTTGCGAATCTCCACAATATTCCACTTAGAGACTCACATACAGGAGTAATCGTCAAACCTCACGCCACTACAACAGTAATATTCGGGAAATTCGAGATAATTGTTAAGAATTACTTCTCCGGAATTAACCACTCCCTTTGCCAATCATTCCCATTCATCCCAAAGCCTCATCAATCAGGTAAAACGGAAAGTTCCGCATTCGGACGCCATGGGTATTTTCACATTTTTCTCGCGTTTTTATACTTGCACAATAAAACAGGACATTCATAGCATTTCGGCTTCCTCGCCGGGCAAATCTGCCGGCCATGCAGAATAAGCAGATGACTGACCGAAATCCATTTATCTCGCGGAACGATTTTCATTAAATCGGCCTCCACTTTCTCGGGAGTGTTGGCCCCGGACAGGCCGATCCGACGGGCGAGACGAAAAACGTGCGTATCCACCGTAATGCCTTCCGCCAGACCATACCCCGTCCCCAGCACACAATTCGCCGTTTTGCGGCCCACTCCCGGCAGCGTAACCAGCGTTTCCATTTCCGCGGGAACCTGGCCACCGTATTTTTCCACCAAAATCTTGCAGCACGCGCGGATGTTTTTCGCCTTATTTCGATAAAAACCTGTGCTGTGGATCTCCTTTTCGAGCGTTTCCTGCGAAACGTGGGCGAAATCGGCCGCGGTTTGGTACTTTTGGAAAAGCGACTGCGTTACGATATTCACTCGCACGTCCGTGCACTGGGCAGAGAGAATCGTCGCCACTAAAAGTTGCAGCGGCGAGCGAAAATGCAGCGCGCAGCCCGCTTCCGGATACCGCGCTTCGAGCGTGGAAATAACGGCCAGGGCCTGTGCTTTTGTACCATATTTTTTCATTCCATTATACCTTATAATATTATAGTGCTGCGGGGATTCCGCGAAATTCGCGATAATCGCTAAAAAATACCAAAATAGGAAATCTGCGCAATTTACTTATGAATTTTTCGCACGGCTTCACCCATTTTTGCATAATTCGCTAAAATTCCGTCATCCATATCCAACTGAATCGCCGCCTCCGCCAGAGGCAAGAGGACCGTTTCCGCATAAACTTTCAGTTCATGCAGTTCTTTTCGCAGACGTGGAAGTGTTTTCGGGTCACTCGCATTTCGCAATTGCCACTGTTTCTGGTGAATGAGCGGGGCGAGGTAAGTATCATAGATTTTACGGACCGTCTGGGACGCAAATCGATGTGCGTAAATCATGACATTAAACGTCCTTCGGGGGGAAGAAAACATCCAGTAAATCGGACGATTTTTATATGCCCGCGTGTGATCACGATAAAAATCCGTTATGAAGTATTCCGAAAGGGATTTACCCAAAATCTGCTCCAGAAAAATTACGTTTTGAGCGGTAACAGCTCCTCCGAAAAATTCGCCCATAAAACGTTTCATTAAAACCGTGGCATCCGTTGGCGAATGACCTTCTTTTGATATCACGAGAATATTATCATCCAGCGGCTTAAATTTTGCATCAGGGACACGCATGTGAAAATCGCACACATCATACTGATTATCGGCTAAAATCAGCCCTGGGCTTTCCGGGGCGTATCGACCGAAAACGCACCCGATAATGTACGAAATCAAATCCACCACGGTATCCCTTAAAAGACGGGGTTTAAGGGCTGCCCACGTCTGCTGCGCATCTTCCCCGTCGGGTGTAGCGTACCGGTAAAACGGATTTTGCCGCAGCGTGATGTCCCGAAGGTGAACCTCCGCCGAGAGGTGATCCGTCAGTCCATAAGCTCGCAGAAATATGCGGTTATTCTCCTCCTCCAGCGCTTTAACCGTCAGCGTTTCCTCCCGCCAGGCATGTAAAAGCCGGGAAAAGGCTTCCTCCAGCGGCTCTCCACCGTAAATATGGTCAAAAATCGGATGCCGACGGAAATTCCATGACTGTTCAAAAAAATCCCAATCCGCGGCGGTTTTTTCAATCAAAGTCTCCACAATTACCGCAGAGCCCGCAGTTTTTACCTGAAAGTCGCGCGAAAGGGGGAATTGTGCAATTTGGCCAACTTCAAAATTCAGCGTCGGCGCCAAAGCATTCAGAATTCGACTCATTATCGGCGAATTCAGGCACCCAAGCAGCGAATTCCTGTAATGCAGAAAGTCGTTTTCAAGGAAAAGGGAGCAGCCGGAAACGTCAAAAATGAAGCCAGGTGGATAATATCGCAACGAAAATCCGCCGCTCGTGATTTTTGACCAGCTCAGCGACTCGCGGAAGTAGTAATTTTGATTCTTCACCACATAATTTACATTTCCTTGCAGATACGGATATTTTTCCGCAACCTCCTCTTCCACCTCTTTTCCGTCATCCTCCCAGTTAAGCACGTACTCATGATTTCCATACCACTTTCGAAATGCCCCGCCCTTATTATAGGGAAACCACTTTTTCCCACTCTTCACCGCGGCAGCTCGGGAGGAAATTTGAAATGCGATCCTCGAAAAGGCCACCTCATGCCAAAACCGCAAAAAACGTGCATTATTCGAGGTGGCGCATCCCTGCCGGGGGGTGGCGATCCTCGATAACGGCTGTGAATGGTCAAACACACCAAATTCGGCCGCGGAAAGCCAGTACGCCACTGGATATTCCGGAATTTTCAGAAAATCCGCCTGGTCCGCGCGATAAAACCACCCACACTCCGAATTCTGCACAGCACCAAGCGTGCTCGGCGCCTGTTTTTCCACACCACGAAAATCAGACAGCCGAATATATCCACCACGGTAACCCGGCATGGACGTATTTTTAAGCGTAAATACACAAATAGGCACCGTGGCACCGTCAAAACCGGAGTATTCCAGCTGAATGAGGGAAGTAAGTGTTTTTTCCTTCAGGATTTTCTTCCGCAGCCGCTTATAGGACGAAATAAACATCCAGACGAAAGGCGTCATAAAACCCAGATGGCCGTCCACGATGACCATTTCCATATTTCGCACAATAAACGCGGCGAATAAATCTTTTTTCGCGAGCGGATAATGGCTTCTCAGCCATTTCGCCAGCTCCGCACTCATCCCCCGGCTTCCCATGTAAGGTGGATTCGTCACGATGATGTCATATTTCCGCGACAAAAAAGAAATTTGCCTGAGAAATTCATGAAACTTCCGTGCTAAATCCGACTTTTCGGTCAAAACCTGATGCGCCATTTCCTGAAGCGTCACGGTTTCTTGACACGTTAATTTCGGACGATAAAGCACACCGACGGACGTATTTTGAGCCATGCCATGCAGATCGTGCAGGAGGTGCTGCCAGGTGCTTTTTCGGGCAGGGCCGGGAATTCGGAGGCGGATTTTATCCAATTCATCCGGATTTATGGCCGCGAAGTTCGGATGAATGGTGCACAGCGGAACGCGTACATCTTTCGTGAAAATCCCGCGGTCATGCTCACGGGCCTTCATCAGCAGTGAAAACGCGGCCAGGGCGGTCATCCGCAGGTCAATATCCATGCCGAAAATGTTTTTCGCGAGGATTTTCTCGGGAATTTCCTCTTCCGGCACCCCTTTTTCGCTGTATTTTTCAAAAAAAACATCATACGCCGCCACGAGCATATTCCCGCTGCCACACGCGGGGTCACAAAAAGTGCGGTCAGTCAGCGGTTTTTCCTCCTGCGTTTCTTTTTCAAGTGTCCCGACCGCCGGATTTTCCTGCGGGATGTACCATTTCCCACCCGCGCGCAGCGTGTTCGCCACCAGAAACTCCGAAATCCATTCCGGCGTGAAAATCTGCGTGGCCGTCAGCATCCGCTCGGCGGTGAGCTTCACGCCGCGCTTCACGTCCCGGATCATTTCCTCCTTTTTCTCGCTGTGATAAAACTGGTAAAGCCAGCCGAGCGTGCGGACGTCCGGATTTTCCTCAAGAAAAAGCCGCTGAAACCCGGCATACGCCTCCGCCCAGAACGCGTCCGGCTGCGGCAGCGCCGCAATCTGCTCCTCCGTCAGCGGCGAAAACGCGTCCGGCATCACCCGACTTAACGCCGCGCTGGTTTCCAAAAACCGTCCACGCGAAAAAGACGCTCCGTCCGTTTCCGAAAAAGAAACGGTCTCCGGCAAGAATCCGCGTGCTTCCATGAACCGCATCGCGCCGAGTCGGTAAAAGATTTCATAAGCCACACTTTCCGCGAGTGCCCCCCACTCCGCCGTCAGCGCACGCCGCATTTTCACCGCGAAATTTTTCAGCTCCGTCCGCGTCATGGCATCTCGGCTTTCCTCAAAAGTCGGTTTATCAAAAGAATAAAAAGAGGGGCATTTCGCCGTTAAAATGCCCTTCCATAAATCGTCCACACAGACGCCGCCGCGCGATTACAGCGTGTCTTTATTCGGGATGAAGTCCACGTTTTCGTCGAGTTCTTCGAGGAAGCGTGCCAGCAGGTCGGCGCAGGCGTCCATGTCATCCAGCGAAACGACTTCCACCGGCGAGTGCATGTACCGGTTCGGGACGCTCACCAGGCCGGAGGCGACGCCGTCGCGCGTCATCTGAATCACGCGTGCGTCCGTGCCGGGGGGGGAGCCGGAAGCGGTGAGCTGATACGGAATCTGGTGCGTGTCCCCCATCTGGCAGAGACGCTCGACCAGGGCCGGGTTCATGTTCGGGCCACGGTCAATGACGGCGCCTTTTCCGAGTTTCACCTCGCCGATCTGTTTCGGGTCGATCGTCGGGCAGTCGGTGGCGAAGGTCACATCCACGGCGATTCCCACCTGCGGCGCCACGCCGAAACAGCTGGTGATCGCGCCGCGCGTGCCGAGTTCTTCCTGGACGGTGGAGACGGCGAACACCGCGCACTTCAGCTTACTGGCATCCACCCGCCGCAGCGCTTCCATCACCACCCACACGCCGGCTTTATCATCCGTGGCACTGGCCGCGATCCGCTTATTTTGCAGCTCGACGGTCGTCATTTTCACCGTAATCGGGTCTCCGATCCGCACGAGTTTTTCCGCTTCCTCTTTATTCTGCGCGCCCAAGTCCACCCACAGATCCGTGATTTTCGGCACCTGCTTCCGCTCCTCGTCCTTCAGCAGATGAATCGGTTTTTTGCCCAGCACGCCGTCCACCGGGCCGTTCTTCGTCCAGACAGTCACGTGCTGCCCGATGAGTACCTGGATGTCCCACCCGCCGAGATTCACCACGGAAATGAAGCCGTCCGAGTCGATGTGCCGCACGCTGAGGCCGATCTGGTCCACATGCCCGGCCAGCATCACCCGCAGCCGCGCACCCACGTTCCGCCCGGCAATCACGTTTCCCAGCACATCCGTCCGCACCTCGTCCGCGAACGTCTTCACATACTCCCGCACCACCTCCTGCCCGGGCTGCTCGTACCCGGACGGGCTGGGCGTGATCAACAATTTATTCAAAAATTCTCTCGATTTTTCGTCCATCTTTTACTCCTGAGATTTTAGCATTTTCCTTATGCGCATCGTACGCAAAAAAAGCAACACCCGTGTATTTTACTCCATTCGCGCCGCTTCCGCAAGTGACCGTCAGTTTCCGACAAATTCCCCGTGACTTGAATCGGTCGAAACACTCTGCTATAATACGGATGCTGTGCACAAATTGCCCACGCAAAGCAATTTCACCACCCCGGACACAAGAAATGCACACTCCAAGCGAAGAAAAATTGGCCGAATTAGGCCCCGTACAGTTCGTCATCCGCCCTCCATGGACAAATGTCGCGGCGGGAATTATTGTGGCCATTTTGATTGTCGGCGCCATGATTGCGCTGACGGGGGTCATCGGCTGGCAAGTATATAAAGTCGGTGGGCGGATGCCATGGTGGGTGGAAAAAGGAATGTGCTGGGGTGCCGTGGTACTGTTTGCGCTGATACTGCTCGCCTTGGGAGTCGCACTGTTCGCGCTTATCATGGTGACGAATGAGGCTCACCGGAAATGGACTCACGCCCGCATTTATGTGTGCGAGCACGGCTTTTACACCGTTTACCGACATCACGTCACATACGTCCTTTACGACGAAATTTTCCAGGTGCTGGAATCCATCACGAAAACACACCCGCCCATTCTATACCCACCGCTCTGTTATCTCCTGCCGCCATTTCGATTTTACGAATATACTGTCGTGAAAAATAACAGAAAACGCATCCAGTTCAACACCAATTCCGGCTCGCGGGAACAGATCAGGTTTTTCGCCCAAATTTTGGAGAACGAAATGAGGGCGAGAAGCGTGGAGTGGACGGTTTCTGAGGAAAGCCCCGTCCTCCACTGATCTTCACATAACGAATAACCATCATCATTTTATGATATTATCAAAAGATTACACGGATGAACACAGATTACCGGAAAACGAGGCAAATATTTTCCAAAAAACGCCTGTTTTTAGGAGAAAACAGGTCCTTTCATAAATATAATCTGTGTTCATCAGCGTAATCTTTTGATAATGAATATTTTTGTGAAGGTTTAGTCGTTATATGATGGGCAGTAGAGTCGCTTCAAAATTTCGTTGGACAGGAAACAGCAGCCGGGAGAGGGCATCATGATGTTAAAGCGGTATCAGTGTTTCAACAAAATTTACGAAAGGGCGACAATGAAAAAATGCGTGTTTTTTGTGGCGATGCTTTTACTGGTCGGCCTGGGAGCCATGTGCTATTATGGAAATTGTGAGGAGGAAGAATCCCTGGAAACCTACACCAAGTGGGTTATGCCGGAGATTGAAGGGGAAAAGCTGAATGTTTATCAAAAACAGGAGACGATTCAAAAGGAAATCACCACGCTCAAAGATCACGCATGGGCGGGGGAGTATTTTTACGGTTTTCCACATGGGAATTGTTACACGCTGACACTCGCGCCGGAGTCGGGGTTCACGTATATAAATAATGGTTGTGCGGGTGTTTACCGTCTGAATTACGGCACCGTCATGTGCGATGGGAGCAAAATCACGCTCCACCCGGCCTTAACCGCAGACCTGGAATTCCGCCACCAGTTGCCGACGGAATTTTATCTCATTCCGTGGGGCCAGCGGCGATATTTGATTCAGCCGGACGAGATGCTCGCTTTCTGTAATGCGGTAAATTTAAGGCGTGAGCCGCGGGAATTTAATTATGGTGAATTCTTCTTATGCACGGATGGGGAGTCGCTAACACTGAAAACACCGGCAGAAAAGCACCCCACAGTGCCGGAAGCATTCCGCCATTATCTCATGCCACCGACACAGGTAAAGGTCTTGGCGGTGGGCGAAAGGCGAGACGGTCTCGAAGAAAACGATTGTTCTCAAACACGCCTTACGCTGGACAAAGGCGAAGATACCGGATTTTTTGTGGGCCTGAAATTCGACGCACTCGGCAAAGAGGAGGAAGCGGGCTTCTGGTCGCTGACGGTCACAAAGGTCGAGAAAACTCAGTCCGAAGCGATGCTGCTCCAGAGAGAGAACGCGGGCATGCCAGAAGTTGGATGGAAATTCGGGACTGGGCTTGAGCCGAAAATGCCTGTGCCGCCTAATACCCCAGTTCTTCCAGGTCATCCTCGGTGAAGCCGTAATGGTGGCCCAGTTCGTGGAGAATCGTGATGCGGATTTCCTCGCGCAGGGTGTCATCATCCAGCGTGCCGTCCTCGCGGGTGGCGGCATCCAGAATACTCTCGCGGTAAATCGTCACCACGTCGGGCAGGCCGGTGGCGCCCACGTGGCGCTCGGTCATGGGGGTGCCGGTATACAGGCCGTAAAGATCATCATACGGGCCCAGCCGCATCTCGTGCCGGACTTCGCGCGACGGCCGATCCTCCACATGTAGCGGCACCGTCTCCAGCAGCACATGAATCTGCCGCGGCAGCGTCTCCAGCACCGCATCCACATGGGCGTCAAACATACGACGAACGGAATTTTTCATCAGGAATCACCCTTCTTCATTACGCATTTCGCATTATCCGATGGCCCACATGCCGAAGGAAATCCAAAATACGACGGTCGCCAGCGACGTAACGCTGGAGGACAGCACGCTGCGCACCGCGACACTGGGCGCGCCGTTATAAATACGTGAAAACATGATGCTCATCATCGCGCACGGCATGCCAGCCTGGATGACGAGGATTTTTTGCAGCCACGGATACTGCGGGAGGCAGCACGCGATGGTAATCATACTCGCCGGCAGCACAGCGGCCCGCAACAAAAGCGTGCCGAAAACGATTTTCGTCGCGTCCCGCTTCCGGGTGATGTGCGCACGTTGCATGAGTTCATCATAAATAATCGCGCCGATCATGATCAGGGAGACAGGGATCTGCGCATTCCCCAGATACGTCATGGCTTTCATCACCGGCACTGGAATGTACGCCCCCGCGCCAAGCACGTTCCCGATCAGCGCGACGATAACGGCCAGCAGCGGAATGCGAAGTAAATGCTTCCACCAATCCTTCTCCAGCCCGCCGACCAACTGCGGCACCACGCACGTCCACAGCGCGAACTCCACACCGAGGTTAAAAATCATTAAAAGCGTCAGCAGCTCAGGCGAATCCTTATAAACATCCATGACCAGCGGGATGGGCAGAAAACCGTAATTAAAAACGGCGATGCACGCGATGAACGTCCGCTGCTGGCGTTTATCGTGCAGGCCCGTAATCAGCATGGGAAGCCGGGCGAACAGCCACGCGACGAGAATGCCAAGAATCACGACCAAAAATCCGCTGAGGGGGTAAATCCACAGCGTGCGGAGGTGCGCGCTGAGATCCGAAGTGAACGTTTTACTGAGAATCAGGCAGGGATACAAAAAATTCACGGACAGATTCAGCAGCGTGGCGTCCGCTTCCTGGGGCAGCCAGCGAAACCGGCGCAAAACGCAGCCGGAAATCATCAGGAGGAAAATCGCCAGCGAAGCGTTAAAAATCTGGTCATTCTCATTCATTTTGCGAGGGTTATGGAACCGTGTCATACCACGGCGGGACGCCATAAACGTCATAAAAAAGCATTTTCATATCAGCGTATCTCCGGTATTATAAAGCTCCCAGCACAAAATAACAGGAGTGGGGCCGTGGCGGCGCGACTTGAAAGGGTGGCGGAGAATGGTATAATTAGATGATGTGATGTTTTCTTTATTTTTTGATGAGTAATTTATGCTAAATCCCCAGCGAGAACGAATTCAGGACGATTTGCGTGGGCTCCTGGCCGGCGAGGTGCACTGTGATACGGTGATGACGCAGCTTTATGCCACGGACGCGAGCATTTTTGAAGTGCAGCCGCTGGGCGTGGTGTTTCCGCAGACGACCATGGATGTGGTCACCACAGTGCAGTATGCCCGTAAGCACGGCATCCCCATTCATCCTCGCGGCGCGGGGAGTTATTGCGCCGGCGGTGTGCTGGGAGACGGCCTGATCCTGGACTTTTCACGTTTTATGCGGCGGATCCTTTCCCTGGATAAGGACATTGTAAAGGTTCAGGCTGGGGTGCAGGTTTCGCGGCTGAATGAATTTCTCCGCCCGCACGGGCTGTGCTTCCGTCCGGATCCGGGAAACGCCCGCGCGACGACCATCGGCGGGATGATGGCCGTGGACGGGTATGGAAGTCACTGGATCAGTTACGGCCGGCCTTCCGACTGGCTGCAGGGGCTGGAAACGGTCATGGCGGACGGGACGATTCTCTCGTGGAGCCGGGCCGAGGGTGTGGCGGACATGACGGCGGCTGGAGACTCCACCCGCACTAAAAGCGGACGCCTGCGTGGTCACTCTTCACGCCGTGATTGGGCAAAATATGACGCGGCGGGCATGGAAAAACGTCGTATCCTGGGAGAATTGAAAAATCTGCTGACGGCCGAGGAAGAATTTTTGCAGCGCACGAAGAATCCCAGCGTGATTGACCGCATGGGGTACCGCACAAATATTCTGCGGGATGAGAAAATGGATCTGGCCGGGCTGATCGCGTCCTCGGAAGGCACGCTGGGGGTGATCACCACGGTAACGCTACGGTTACAGAAACGGCCGGAAAACCGGATGACGGTGCTGCTTCTTTTCGAGCGCATGGAAAACGCGACCCGCGCGGTGCAGTTTCTTGCGGAGTTCCCGCCAGATGCGTGCGATTTAATGGACCGCCGGCACATCCATTTCGCCTCGGAGCGGGATGTGCGTTTCGAGGTGCTTTTTCCTGCGAAAACAGAGGCGGCCCTGCTGATGGAATTCCACCACCAGTCGCGGTATGCACTTTATGACCAGTTACGAAAACTGGAAGACGTGCTGGTGCATCAGCGTGACCTGGCGTTTCAGATGGTTCCCGCGTGGGATGATCAGGAGGCAGAGCTTTTCTGGAGCTTGGCGGATACCCTCCAGCCGCTGCCGCACTGGGTGCCGGGAGTAAAAAGTCCGGTGACGGTGGTCGAGGATGTGGCGGTTCCCCCCGCAAAACTTCATGAATTCATCCTGAAAACGCAGGATCTGCTGCGGTCTTCGAACATGACGGGGTCCTTTTATGCGCACGCCGCGCAGGGACAGGTGCGGCTTCATCCGCTGGTGGATACTGCCTCCGCCGCCATGCGGCATCAGTTGCTGGACTTCGCCCGGCTGTATTATCAGCTTGTGGCGGACATGGGCGGAACGCTGGGAGCGGCATTCGGAATCGGGCTGGCGCGTGCCGCGGTGCTGCCGCACTGGATGGGTGAGAAATACGAAATCTCATGCAAAATAAAAGATATTTTTGATCCGCAGGGCATGCTGCAGCCGGGGAAGCTGGGATCACGGGCGATGAAAATGACAGGCCAGGCGGAAGAGGGGTTCATCCGCGGAGATTTTTTGCGTTACGGCCTGAAGCACGGAGATTCCGCCGGGGAGAAATCCGGGGTGGGTAAATCGGAAAAGGAAAAGCCTGGCAGAGAGCGTGCACGTCCGGGAAAAGAGGGTGGCGGCGCGGAAACTTTTTCCGAAAAATCCGCGAAGAAGACGGATGCGCCGGAGCTGGCTGAAATGGAAAATACGCATCATGTGCTGGATTTTTTGCCTCCCGATTCGGAGTCGCTTTCCGCGAGTGAATCCACCATTTTCGCGATGAAAAAAGTGATGAAGATTGTCGGCGAGAGTCCGGAGGAATATGGTGTTTCGCAGGGAGATGCCGCCGGAGCCGAAAAGTCGGCGCCGGGTGGTACGGGAAAAAATGACGCGCGTCTGCAGCCGCTGACGGAGATGGGGCTGGAGTGGAGTGCCGCCCAGCTGGAGCAGGTGTCTCATAAATGTAACGGGTGCGGCGATTGTCGGGCGGTGCAGCAGGTGCGGATGTGCCCCATGTTTCACGCGAATCTCAGTGAGAGTGCCTCGCCGCGGGCGAAAGTGAATCTCATGGAGGGCATTCTTTCCGGGCGTCTGGCGCTGGCGGAACTCGGCGGAGATACATTCCATCAGGTGACGCGGCAGTGCTTTCAGTGTCACAGCTGTCGGCGGGAGTGCCCCGCGCATGTGGATGTTTCGCAGCTTGTCCGCCGCGCGGAAGAGGCGTGGGCACGGGCGCGAGGACTGAATTTTTATGAGTCCCTGGTGGTACGTATGGACCGTTGGGCCAAAAAACTCCATTACGCCGCCCCACTGGTGAATCTCGCGTTGGCCAGTCCCTGGGGCCGCTGGTTTATCGAAAAAATGTTCGGCATCGCGCGAGGACGGAAGCTGCCGAGGTTCGAAAGACGCACTTTTCTGGAGATGATCCGTCAGGAGAATCGCCTGTTGGTACGGGAAAACACGGGAAACGCGGGCGAGGCTTTTTTGCCGGGTGATTCGCTCACGGCGGGTGATGCCCTTACATCCGGGGATTATTTTTCGCAGGACGCGATGCTGGCGGAGTCGGCGGGCCAGGGGGCGGATATTCGTGGAAACGCCGTTTATTTCGTGGACACATACGCCAACTTTTTTGACGTACCACTGGCCAGCGCAACACGGCGTGTGTTCGCGCATCACGCCATTCCACTGGCCGTGCCGGAGTACCAGAAAGGCAGCGGCCTGGCTGCCGTCGTGCTCGGACGCAGCGATTACGTTCAGCGCCGGATCCTGCGAAACGCGGCCATCCTCGCCGATTATACCCGGCAGGGATATGACGTTATCTGCACAGAGCCCGCCACGGTGCTGGCCATGAAATGGGAATTCCCGCAGATCTTTCCTGAGAGCGAGGATGTGCAGATCGTCTCGCGGCACATATATGACGCATGCGATTATTTATGGCGATTTCATCAGCAGCGAAAATTACGGCTCCCCAAGCAGGCCTTTCCCGCCGTTCTCGGATATCACGCCCCGTGCCGCCTGCAGGCGCTGAACGTGGGCACACCGGACGCGTATCTGATGGGGCTCATCCCCGGGCTGGAAATCCGCCACTCCGCCACCGGCTGCTGCGGCATGGGCGGGGCGTTCGGCATGCTGGCCTGTAATTTCGCCCTCAGTCAGCGGATGGGACGGAAAATGCACACCTGGCTGCGCGACCGCGAACTGCGTGCCGGCATCACCTCTTGCAGCGCCTGTAAAATGCAGATGGAACACGGTTCCTCGAAACACACCGTGCATCCCATGAAAATCCTGGCCATGGTTTACGGCCTGATGCCGGAACTGGAAGCCGCCATGAAGAAATCCGCCCCAGATCTGGTGCTGACGTGAAGCAGAGGGGAGAGGAGAAATTGATAATTGATAATTAACTGCGTCGTGTAAATCATCCGGCCAGCAGCTCGCTTGCGGTAATTATCAATTGTCAATTATCAATTTTTTTACGCTCGCTTGCTTTTCGGGCTTTTCGTCTCGCTTCGCGGAAAGAGCTTTCGCACGCCGCGAACCACGTCTTCGTCGATCACGTAACGAATCCCTGTGGGCTGGTCGGGCATCTCGAACTGGATGTCCAGCATCACCTCTTCCATGATGGCACGCAATCCCCTCGCCCCGGTGCGTTTCTCCATGGCCAGCCGCGCGATGCACTCCAGCGCGTCGTTCGTAAAGATGAGCTCCGAATTTTCCATGCTGAACAGATGAGAATATTGCCGCACGAGCGAGTTTTTTGGCTCCTTCAGCACGCGCACCATATCCTCCATGGCCAATTCGCTGAGCGTGGTGATAACGGGCAGTCGGCCAACGAATTCCGGAATCAGCCCGAACTCGATAATGTCTTCGCTGGTCACCCGCTGCAAATGCGACTCTTTCGCGCCGCCGAAAACCGCCTCTTCTCGCGCAACCTGCCCGAAACCCAGCGTGCGTTTTCCCTGCCGACGCTCTACAATCTGCTCCAAGCCCGTGAACGTACCGCCGCAAATGAAAAGAATGTTACTGGTGTCGATCTGGATGAACTGTTGCTCAGGATGCTTCCGCCCTCCGTTCGGCGGGACGTTCGCGACCGTTCCCTCCAGCATTTTTAAAAGCGCCTGCTGCACGCCTTCGCCGGAAACGTCGCGGGTGATGGAAACGTTATTCGTCGTGCGGCCGATTTTGTCGATTTCGTCGATATACAGAATGCCGCGCTGGGCCGACTCCACGTCGAAGTCGGCGGCACAAAGCAGCTTCAGCAGCAGGTTTTCCACATCCTCGCCGACATACCCCGCCTCGGTGAGCGTCGTCGCGTCGCCGATGGCGAAAGGCACGTTGAGAATCTTGGCCAGCGTCTGGGCCATGAGCGTTTTGCCGGAACCGGTGGGCCCGATCAAAAGCACGTTCGACTTGCCCAGCTCCAACTGCTCGGCACTGGCGCCACGGTAATGCTGCAGCCGCTTGTAATGATTGTAAACCGCGACGGAAAGCACCTTTTTCGTGTATTCCTGCCCGATAATATATTCGTCCAGCTTCGAAACCAGTTGCCGCGGCGTGAATTTTTCCATCATCGCCGTCGTCGGCAGGGCCGAGTTCCGACTGCTGCGCTCAGTCTCCAGAATGGAACGGCACACCTCGATACACTCGCCGCAAATATACGCGCTGCCCGGCCCTTCCACCAGCGGCCCGACCACACGATGGCTCTTACGACAAAAAGAACAGAAAGCCTGCTTTCTTGGCGGGAATTTTTGATTATCGTCCTTGTCTTTGTGCCCAGGAGCCATAAAATGCCTCAGTTTTTCACTTGCTTCGTGAAAATTACAGTGTGTGATACGCAGGTTGTGCGGTCTATAATACGTGTTCCTTTTATCGTCGGTTCGCGGTGCTTTCTACAATGAAATTACGGGGGGAGCGTGTCAGGTAAAATAGCGAAAATACTCTGCCGGGCGGAGGTGAAAATGAAGGGAAAAATAACAGTAATTCAGCGATTATGCCCGGAAATCGCGGTCTGCGAACATTCCGCTTCCTCCCCCTCGCCTGCTTCCGGGGGATCGCATTCGCTGAACTCACGCATTTCAACCGGCGCGCCGCTGGAAGGATCCGAGGAGTCCCGGATGGAAGCCGACAGGCGGGCACGGATTTTTTGATATTCCTCTCGCGAAAGCTCTCCTTCATGGTACGCATTTCGAACTTCGGTCAAAAAGGAGTGCGAAAGATCCTCTCGGGCGTCACTGGCCGCCTGCTGCTTCAATTTTAGCGCGAAAAAATATCCGGTTACTCCAACAATAATCATAATGGCCCCGAAAATAACGATCGTAGAGACCTGCGGCAGCAAGGCGTCGAAGGAAACGGACTTCAGCAGTGCTTGCGCGAAAACGAAGATCATCACGATTTTGAGGCCATCCTGATTCTCATTAGGGCATACCATCTACTCTCGGGAAAACGAAATGCCGGGACGAAAAAAATGAACGCAGGGAATCCATCCCCATCATTATACACCGGAGGCCGTGGAAGTCCAAGCCGAAAATTTGACCTCATGACAATAATATTCGGATTTTTCGATTTTTTCCACTGAAACGCGGGGTTCGTTTCCTCTCGCATCTGTGAATCTGAGTGGGGATACTGGTTAAACCGGTGAAGTTCAATTAAAATGGGGAAAAGAATAAAATCGGAACGGAGAAAACAGGTCGATTCATGGAAATTTTGTTAAACGTAACAGATGTGTCTTGCCACATCGGCCGAAACAAAATTCTGGAAGGCGTTTCATGCCAGGTGCAGCGAGGGGAAATGATTTCGGTGGTCGGGCCGAACGGCGCGGGGAAATCCACGTTTTTGCGCACCATTTTGGGAATGCTTCCCGTAAAAAGTGGCTCCATAACACTGCTCGGGCAGCCGATCCACCGGCTTTCGCGGAAGGAAATCGCCCGGACGGTGGCGTACGTGCCGCAAGTGGTGCAGCAGTTATTCCCGTTCAGTGTTCGGCATTTTGTGCAAACATCCCGTTTTCCGCATCTTTCGCCTTGGGCGGGGCTTGGACCCGAGGATGTAGCTTTTTGTGAGCACGTACTGGCCCAGACATCCATGATGGAATTCGCGAACAGAACGCTCGACACGCTTTCCGGTGGCGAGCTTCAGCGGGTCTGGATCGCCGGCGCGGTGGCGCAGTCGGCTGAACTGCTGTTGCTGGATGAGGCCGTTTCGCAGATGGATTATCGATTTCAGAACCAGACGGCCACTTTACTGGCCTCTTTGAATCGCGATCAGAAAAAAACCATCATCCAGGTGACTCACGACGTAAACCGCGCGGCTCTAGAAAGCAGACGCATCCTTGCATTTTCAGCAGGCCGACTGGTTTTTGACGGCCCGCCGCGAGATTTCATGCAGCCGGACGTGCTGGAAACGGTGTATGACGTGCGACTTCCGCTGGTGTATGTCCAGGAATTGGATTTCCCGTTGGTCGTGCCGCGGCTGGAGGGGTGCGTATGAAAAATAGGCGAAAAACATGGCCTGCCATCCTCGCGGTCTTCACGATTTTCATCGCCGTCTGCGTGGCGGCACCGTTTTTCGGAATCGAAACATTCACACCCGGCATGCTCTGGGGAAATGTATCAGAAATTGATAAAGACACGGAAAGTTTGCGGGCCATTTTTTGGGATGTCCGGGTACCACGCATGCTGTGCGGAATTCTGATTGGCGGGACGCTTGCCGTGGGCGGGATGGTCTTTCAGGCCGTTTTCCGGAATCCACTGGCCACGCCGTTCACGCTGGGCACCGCAAGCGGCGCGGCCCTGGGGGCATCGTTGGCCATGCAGTTCGGCGCGAACGCCGTTTTGTTGAGCGTTTCGGCCCATTTCAGCTTTTCCGCCGTCACACTGGCCGCCTTCGCCGGCGCCATGCTGGCCCTGCTGCTGGTTTTTTCGGTGGTTCGCCTGTCCGGGCGTTTCGGGGATACGGAAATGCTGCTGGCCGGGGTGGCGGTAAGTTTCACTTTCGCCAGCCTGATCATGCTCGTGCAGTACGTCAGTAACCCGGCCATGACCTCCCAGATGCTCCGCTGGACCATGGGCGGACTGGATTCCACGGACAAAATGAGCACGTTCTTCCAGCTCCTGACGTGGTGCGTGCCGGGGATGCTTGTGCTGTGGATGTTTTCGCGAGAGCTGGATCTGTTCTGCGTCGGGGATGAAACCGCCATTTCACGGGGTGTGAATATTCAGCAGATGCGGTGGATTCTGCTGAGCGTTACGTCGCTGGTGGTCGCCGTCGTCGTCGCCGTCTGCGGCCCCGTCGGCTTTCTCGGCCTCATGGTACCGCACATCGCCCGCCGCTTCGTCGGCGCTTCGCACCGCACGCTTTTTCCGGTTACATTTCTCGGTGGTGCCATGCTGTTGGTCGCCTGTGACGCCTTCGCCCGCAGCGTCATTCCCCCCGACGAAATCCCCGTCGGCGTCATCACCGCCCTTCTCGGCGGCCCATTTTTCATTGGGCAATTAATACTCAGCGGGAGAAGATGAAGCTCCGTCAGCCGAAATTCCGAATGTCCATAGAAAGAATCGTCATGCCGAAAAAAACGGAATGCACGGTGATAAGAAATATCGCGTAAACGATCATCTCCAATTTCATAACATCACTCAGCGAAGAATCCCGGCAGGCATGAATGAAAGTGATCATCGCCATCACCCCCCCGTCGTAGCGACAAAAGGCACGGGCGTTATGAAAAGGTAAAACATCTGCACACAAGCGCCCGGCGACAGATCGGTGAACAGCATTGGCATAACAAGAAAGATCAGGAAATACAGAAACACATTCACGCCGAGACATTTCGCGGATCGCCACAGCCAGCGAGTGATTTGGGGATTGGCCGGCATTTGAGATTTTCTTTCATGAAGGCGTGTTGGGGTGGTGCAATAAACCCGTTTGGAAACTTCATTTCAGCGATACCTCTCGTGATGCTGTTTTGTCCCGAAGGGACGGGATGTTTATAGAAAAGCGGTATTTCTATAAACATCTTGTTCCTGCGGAGCAAAACATGACACGCTACAAACTTTTCCTA
>JAVBLI010000029.1:0-41683 GCA_031553595.1 Thermoguttaceae bacterium
GGAAGCCGACCTGGGAATCGACAGCATCAAGAAGGCGCAGCTTTTCGGCGAACTGGGCGAGTATTTCAGCATTCGTCCTTCGGAAAATCTGTCGCTGGACGCGTTCCCGACGCTTCGCAGCGTGCTCGATTACCTGGTGGAGAACCAGAATAAGCCGACGGCGTAAAGCGGTCACGTGAAATTATGAAGAAATCCCTGCTGCTGCCAAAATGCCTGACCGCGTTTTGACGGTGGCAGGGATATTTTATGGAAACACCCTCTGTCGTCACTGTTTATCTATTCTTCGCAGTGATCCCGCTCGGGTGATTTTATCCGCCTCTTTCCGGTTTTTTATGGATGAAAAAGGATAAAAACGGGCTGCTGCTTTCGTTTGCAGCTTGCGGAAGTAAAGAAAATCTCATATAATTTCAAGGAATAACGGCCGTAAACGTTTTTTCTTTTTTTGATTTCCTGCCGTCCGCGACGAGGGAGTGTCGTTTGCCGTTTCAAACATCATCAAATCAGCACGCGATGCATGCTGAACAGGAGAAGGTCATGGCAAACCGAGTTTTTCACCCCGATTGGGCGCAGATGTACCCCATGCCGGTCACGCCGTACGAGCTTTACATGCTGCTGGACCAGCATGAACACTACCCGATGACGTCTGTTACGTGCTGGTTTTTCCGCGGTGCGATCCATCGGGAGTTGTTGCAGGAAGCTTTTGACGAGGCGATCCGTTATGAACCGGCATTCTGGCAGCGGGCCGCGCGTCGGGGCGGGCATTTTTCCTGGACGGTGGATTTTTCCGTGCCGCCGCCGTTACGCTTCCGCATGGTGGCGACGAATCCTTCCGCCGCCGCGATGTCGGGCGAAGGAAGCATTCCGGTTTTCGATCTCGAACATGGGCCGGGCGTGGATTTTCTGGTGGAAGAAGGGCCCGACGAGGTGGCCATCCATTTTTCCATGCATCACGCGCTGGCGGACGGCGGGGGGATGCTGCAGTTCATGGAATCCTGGATGGCGGCTTACGAAAAACGCCTGAACCCGGAGGGAGAATGCGAGCCGGTTTTCCCGGATCCGTGGCAATATCCTCACCGTCGGGAGCTTCATCTGGAATTTCCTGAAAAAGTTCCCTGGCACAAAAAAATATCCTCGGCCATTTATTATACCTTCCAGTGGGCGAACAGACGCCCGTGGGTGTTGCGTGGGGAAAACAAAACCCCGGCCGCGGAAATTCCCTCGCTTCCGGTGTATTATTGGTATCGCGTGGATTCGGAATTGCGGGATAATTATGCCGCGGTGGGGAAAAAAGCGGGGTTGAGCGTGAACTCGCTGCTGTTGCGCGATTTGTATCTTACGTTGCGTCACTGGCGGGAACGGCAGGAAGCGGAAGCCGGGGGGGCGTCCCGCAAGAAACGCTGGTTCCGGATCCTGACGCCGTGCAATCTGCGCAACGCCCATCATGAAACGATGCCTTGCGCGAACATGGTGGGGTATTCGTTTTTCGATTGCCTGCCGGAAACCTGCACGCGCGACCAGGGGTTTATCGACTGCATACAAAGGTATATCGCTCACATCAAAAAATGGCACACCTACGTCATTTTTCTGGCGGCGCTGGGCGTCCTGGAAAAGATCCCGTTCATGCTGCGCCGGATCACCTCTTCTGACCACTGCCACAGCACGGCGGTTTTGTCGAACCTGGGGGTTTTGAATCGAATTTTTCGGAATCCGTATTTTCGAAAGATGGCGGACATGCGCGTGACGGGATTAGCGCTGAAAATGGTTTCGGGCGGGCCTCCGGTGCGAAAGACGACTCCCATTTCGGCAGGGGTTATAACGCACTCGGAGAACATGATCCTTTCTTTTATCGTCGACCGTCAGCAGCTCGACGAGCACAGCGCGAAAGCATTTATCGACAGCTTTTTCGCCCAGATACGCCAGACGGCGGAGACGGTGTGAATGGAAACGGGCAAACATTTTGGCTTCCAGGTGAATGATACGAAAATTTAGAAGTGGTGTGGGTATATGACCTCGATTAAAGGGTTTTCCTTCGTTGAACGACTTGCGGGCTGGTTGAGAGCGCTTCTCACCTATCGCTCTGCGCTGATTTTCCTCTTGCTTTTCGCGATTCCGATCATCATGTACGGTGCGCAAAAGTCGTGGCTGCACACGGAGAACCGCGTGGAGGACTGGATTCCCGCGAAATTCGTGGAAACGGAAAATCTCCAAAAATTTCAGGCGGTTTTCGGGCTGGATGAAATCATGTTCGTTTCCTGGGACGGCTGTACGATGGACTCGCCACAGTTGCAGGCGTTTAAGGAAAAGCTCCTGGGGAAGCTGCCGGTTCGTGACGGTACGTCGCAGATTTTGTTTCATCAAGTGATCACAGGGAAGGACGCTTTCGACCGGTTAAGTCATGTGGATTTTCAACTTTCGCCGGAAGAAATCCGAAACCGGCTTCAGGGCTACCTCCTCTCGCGGGATCAGCAGGAAACGTGTTTGATCGCGCTGATTTCGGAGGAGGGAAGAAAATTCCGCCAGGACGCGGTCAAATCGGTATGGCTGATCGCCGACTCCATCGACGGACTGGGACGGGATAAGATTCACATCGGCGGCTCCACGACCGACTCCGTGTCCATCGACGAGATTTCGCGGTCGCACACGATCGAAATGAATATGATTTCCTACGTGATCGGGATTCTCATTTCGTATTTTTGCTTCCAACATATACGCCCCGCGCTGCTGGTGTTTTCGATTTCCTTCCTGAACCAGCAGATCTGCCTGGCGATGATCTATTATTTGAATGTGCCGTTCGATTCGGTGCTGATGCTGGCTGCGAACCTGACGTTTGTGCTTTCCATGTCCGCGGGAATTCACCTCGTGAACTACTATCGGGAAGCGATCCGGTATCTGCCGCCCGAGGAAGCGGTTTTCAAGGCCCTTTCGACGGCGCTGGTGCCGACATTTATCTCGGTCGTGACGACGGTCGCGGGGTTGCTGTCGTTCATGAGCAGCCAGTTGGTGCCGATCAGCAAATTCGGGTCGCTGAGCTCCCGCGCGCTGCTGATTTCCATGGTCGTCCTGCTGATTTACATCCCGCTGCACTTTCTCATGTTCCCGATGCAGGGCTGGCGAAAAAAGGAGGAGGAAGGCAAAGACGCGGAGGCGAATCCAAATTCTGGCGACGAGGAAGAAGCGCCCGGCTTGCTTGCCCGGACCATCGAAGCGCTGTTTTTTCCGCTCGTGCGGCGTTTTCCTTATGGTGTGATTTGCGTTTCTGTGGTGTTGGCCGCGGTGGGGCTTTACGGGGCCACGCACCTGAAAACAAGTATCGGCCTGCATTCCATGCTCCGCTCCGACACACGTCCGATCAAGGATTATCAGTGGATTGAAGAAAAATTCGGCCCGCTGATTCCGGTGGAAATCATGATTGCGTATCCCGAGGGAGACGGACTGGAAATTTTCCAGCGGCTACAAACCATGAAAACCCTTACCGCGAAATTACAGGAAAAACTTCCTGACACTGGCGTTCTGAGCCTGCTGAACTTCGTGCAGGACTTGCCGGATGGCAGCAGTTCGAGTGACGTGGCGGCCCGGCGGGTTTACCGGCGTCGTATCGCGGCCCATCGGGATGCCCTGAGCCAGAGCGGGTTTTTTGTGGAGAAAGACGGGAAGCAGTACTGGCGGGTGACGGTGCGCGTGTATGCCATGAAAAAATTGGATTACGGGCCGATTTTGGTCACGCTGAATGAAGTCGTTCGTTCGGTGTTGGACGAAGAGGCGAAGGTTTCGCTGACGGTAAACGAAAAGGATGCGGCGCAAAACGCCTTGGCCCCTGCCTCGTTTCTGGTCACGGGGGGTGTGCCGCTGGTTTATCGTGCCCAGCAGCAGTTGCTGGAAGACTTGAAGACGAGTTTCATGACGGCATTTTTCATCATCGCGCTGATCCTGGTGGTTCTGTTTCGCAGCGTGCGTTGCGGGATTTTCGCGGTATTTCCATCCGTTTTGCCATGCATCATTATTTTCGGCCTGGTCGGCCTGCTACGGATTCGTGTGGAGTTGGGTACGATGCTCACCGGCTCCGCCGCCCTGGGAATCGCCGTGGATAACGCGGTGCATTACATCACCTGGTTCCGCATCGGGAGCTTTCGTGGGCTGAGCCGCCTGGAGGCGGTGCGGATGGCGTATCGAAAATGCGGCGTGGCCATGTTCCAGACCGCGGCCGTGTGTTCCTTCGGGCTGGTGGCTTACACGATCAGCCCCTTCATCCCCATTATTTATTTCAGCTTTTTCATGTTCGCTTTGTTGATGACTGCTCTGCTGAGCGATCTGACGGTTTTGCCCGCCCTGCTGATTTCCCCCGCCGGGAAATTATTCCTGAGGGACATGCCGGTCGCGGATGCGGATCACCCGGCGGAAGAGGCGGATGTTTATGAACAGCGGAGCGTCGAAAGCGGGGCGGCAGCGCCCGCCGCGACGGAGCGTTCATGATTATTTGGGACACGCCCCTTTTCGTGGCGGCTCTGGTGAAAACGGAGACGTTTTCGGCGCCGGACGGTTTTTGGCAGCGCACCCTTGCGCCGCAGGAACGGGAAACGCTTGCGCAAATTTCGCACCTCGCGTACCGGGAAGAAAGTGCCGCGGCCAAAACGCTGGCAAAATTTCTGGTTCTGTGGAAGGAAATGGCGGCCAGGGAGATGCCGGGAGACGCGTGCATGAAAAAAACGGTCGTCAGCCAGGCTGAGGCGGCGTCATTTTTTGCGAAATACCGGGAAAAGTGGAGCGGCTGGAGCGTGTCGTCCCGGGACGGTCAGGGCAGGGGAGTGAAGCCGGTGATTCGTGGTAGCGAGGGGATTTTACCGCTGCAATTTTCCGTGGCGCATGGCGGGAGGTATGCCGCCGTGGCTGTGAAGAAGCTGCCGCTGACGGGGGCGGAGGCCGAGGCAGTGATTCAAAAATCCTCCTTGGACGGCGTGGCGGGGATCGGCTGCGACCTGGTAAAAAACGGAGAGCCGACCGGGGGTGTGCAGCAGCTTTTTTTTACCGAGGCGGAACGGACGCTGGCGCAAAAAAAAGGTGTGGGGTGGGCGGAAAAGATCTGGGCCGCGAAAGAGGCGGCATATAAGGCCGCGGCGAATCCTGATTTCAGCGGTTTCGTTCCCAGGGATTATGAAGTGTGTGCCGAAACGCTTGACGCATCCGGGGATGAAAATCCAAAATGGATACGGACGACGGGCAAGCCGATGCGATTATTCTTTCTTCAGGAAACGCCGATGATCTTCGTCGTCGCGGCGGCGGAGTGAATTCGACCTGCCTCCGGCGTGACCCGGTTTCGGGGGCATCTGTCCGGTTCATTTTCTCAAAAGAACAGCAGCCAGGAGCGAAGCGCAATGCCAGGATGGATGTGGGAAAAACCCAGCTGTTCTATCCGGTTTCTGCGTGTCACTGCGTGACGCTCCATTCCGGCTGCTATTCTTGCAGGGACATCCATCGGATCACTGCACGGGGAGGTTTTTTAGTCTGTCAGATCCCTATTTTCGTGAAAAAACAAAGATTTTGACTTTTTTTGCCCTTTTTTATTTGTTTATATCTTTCTTTTGTTGACAGATTAAACTCTATCATGTAAAATTAAAAGTAATGGATGGGGTTTGTGCTCAATTTTATCATAAAGGAGGCATTATGTCTAATAATATTTGGGTCGCGGGCGAAAATCAGTTCTGTGTGCGCTACATGCTGGATGATTTGCCGGGCTTTTTCCGGTCACAATTGACGATTTCCCCTGGGATGAAGGCGTTTATCTGGGCCGACGGAACGACGTTCGGCGAGGTGCCCGCGGGGACGTATACGCTGGAGACGTTTACCGAGAAGCTGGCGTTCTGGCGTGCGGCGAAGGTGGTGGACGCCATCCTGGTGCGTGAGGAGGATCTGCGGCTGAAGCTGGCCATCAACGATTTGGCGACGGCGGATCAGGTGCTGGTGCGGGCCGAGGTGCAGGTGACGGTGCAGATGGCCGACCTGGGGATGTTCATGAAAAATCTGCTGGGCACGAGCCGGGAGATCACGAAGGAAATGCTTCTGAACTGGATTCTGCCCATGGCGCAGCAGTCGCTGCGCGAGGCGGTGCGGAAGCTGACGATTCAGGAGCTGATGTCGGCGGACGTCCGGCTGATGATCCAGGCGGCGCTGGCGGAATGCTCGGCCCTGACGCTTTCGCGTTACGGACTGCGGCTGAACGAAGTGCACACGGTGAGTATATATAATGAAGCGTATGACGCCCAGCTGAAAAAGGTGGGGCAGTCGTGTCTGCTGCGGGTGCAGCTGGACGCGGAGAAAAAGCTCGGCGAGGTGCGCGATCAGGAGGCGTTCGCGAAAATCGAGCGGCTGGAGCGCGAGCAGGAGCTGGACGTTTTGGCGAAAAATGTGCAGCTGGACCGTGAAGAAGCGGAAGTCGAGCTTCAGTTGCGGCAGTGCGACGTGCGAAAAATGATGCGGGAAGCGGTGCTTTCCGACCGTTTTGATAAGGTGAATAACGAGGAAGAATTCGCGAAATTCATGGAGGAAATCGACAAGCAAAAACTCCTGCGCGACGACGAAACGGATGAGCTGAAGCAGATTTACCGCGAGAAAGGCGCGGATCGCGAGAAATTGGCCCTGACGCTGGCCCTGACCAGAAAAGGGGAGCTGGATCGGCTGGAAACGGAAATCCTGCACGCGCAAAAAATCCAGGCGCTTAAGCATGAGGCGGAGCTGACGAAAGTGACGCAGAACGCGGAAAATCTCCAGGCCCGCGAGAATCTGGAAGCGAGCATCGCGGCCGAGAATCTGCGTTTCGAGGATAACCTCCAGAAACTCCAGAGCCAGCACAAGTTGAACGCGGAAGCCGCGAAATTCCTGAACGCGGCCCAGATGACACAGCTTTTGCATGAGCAGGACGCGGCGAGGGTGAAAGCGGAAGCGGATTATGAGACGGCGGTGGCGGAAGTCAAAATTCGGCAGATAAAGTATGAGTTTCAGAAAACCGTGCAGGCGGATAACCTGCGGGCGCTTGGGGAAATGCAGGATTTGAAGGCGAAAAGCCGGCGCGAAAAAATGGAGTTGGCCAAGGAAATGAAACAGCAGGAGCTGGATCATCGCTTGGCGGAAATGCAGGCGCGGCGGGGGATGACGGCGGCGGAACTGGCGGCCGGGGCGGATCCGGAAAACGCGAAATATCTCGCGGAAATGGAGGCGGCCAGGAATAACGCCGGGTTCCAGCAGCAGTTACAGGAATTGCAGCAGCAGCGTGTGGAAGACGCACAAAAATTATTGGATAAAACGCTGGAAACGATTCAGGGAATCACCGGGCAAGCTTTCGGCGCGGTGGCGGGTTATGGTGCTACGGCCGGGCAAGCGCTGCCTCCCGGCGCCCCGCGTGTCATGGTTTGCGCAGCTTGCCGCGCGGAGAACCCCCGAGGGACGAAATTCTGCTCGAACTGCGGGAAAGAACTGTAGGCAGAATGCCGTTTTTATGGTAAAATTGCAGTAAATTCAGGTTCTCCCAGAGACCGCGCGCGTCATGCCAAAACACATCTATGGGCGTATTTTCCGGGTGAGCCATAAAATATTTTGAAAATCAAAAACGTCTTTTAATCTCAGGTTTTTTTATGTTAGCGAAGAAAAATAATGCCAGCGATTCAGGTGCCGCGACTCCTCCGAGTACGGATTTACCGGCGGATGAAACGCTGATGACGACGGTCGAGGTGATGCGTTTCCTGAACCTCTCCCGGACGAAAGTCTGGATGATGATTCAGAATGAGGGCCTGCCGGCGTTTAAGTTCGGCGGCGATTACCGTTTTCGCAAGTCGGAATTAGTCGAGTGGATGGAGAGATACCGTTTCGAGAAGAAATGAACGTATCTTGAAGCCCCGGCTGGTGGTGTGATAAATGGCGCTTTGGGGCGTAGACGCGGCTTAAATGGCCGCTGCTGTCCGGGGCGGGGGGAAAGTTGCGGAGTTACGGGCGTGTGCTGGCTGTTTTTCGGAACGGTAGCGCGGCGGAGAGACACCAAAAAGGGAACGGAGTGAAAGATGTTTGGCTTTTTGAAACGGTGGTTTTTCGGAGCGGAGGAGAAAAAAGCGGCGGAGGCGCCCGTGGCGGTGGGTTATGCCCGGCTGGCGGACATTCCGAAAGGCACGGTGCTTGCGGAGACGCTGGCGGTGGTGTGTTCCGGAAACCGGATGACGCTTTTCGCGAAAAATTCGCTCCCCGAGCGGCTTTGCGGCGGCGAGTTGTGCTGGCTGGTGCCGGCGGATGACGTGCCGTTGACGGTGGAGTTTGCGCTGTGGGACGTGCTGCTGGCCATGAGCGTGAAGGTGCGTTTTGAGGCGGATGACCATTTCGCAGCGTACGTGCTGGAGCGGGAGAGCATTTCGCGCGAGGATCTGGAAACGCTCGTCGCCGGGGAGTTTCTGGCGCTGGCGGAACTGGAGACGCTCACGCCGGAGCAGCTTTTGCCGGGGGATTCGGAGGCGGAAACGCGGTTTCGGTGGAATAGATTGCGGGCCGGGCTGAGTCTTTTATTGCAGCAGCAGGGCTTGCGATGCACGGGCATTACGGAAATTCGGAAACTGGCGGCCACGCAGAAAAAACTTGCGCCGGAAGAGGCGGCTGGTGCTGCGGCGATAACGCTGGTGCCCGCGGAGGTGCGCAGTGAAATCCGTCAGACGCTGGAAGCCGTGAAGTCGGACGCGGACTGGGATGTCTTTATGGATCAGATGGGGGAGGCCGGCGCGATTTCGGGGATGGACGTGGCGGCGAAAATGGACGCGCTCGGGGCGGCGTACCTGGCGCGGGAGATGGCGGCGGAGGCCGTTTCGGATAAAATCTGTGAACTGCTGGCGCGGAATGACCGGCAGAACCGCGGTGCCCGCCAGAACGTGGCGAACTGGAACGCCCTGAGCACCCGGCTGCGGTGGATGGACATGATGACGGCGGACGCGGAACCGGCAGACGTGGAAACGTTCCCGAAGAATGCGGAACTTGCGAAACTGCTGCCGAAAAAGCTGCGGGGCCCGAGCATCTGGTACATCTTTCGGCGTGCGTCGGCCGATGAAAAATTGCAGCGGTTTCTCGTGGAGTCCGTGACGAAAATGCAGGGCTCGCTGACGCTTGCGCGGACGCGGTTGACGGATTTTTCACAGAAGGCGGAACTGGAAAAAGCGGGGATGCTTCTGAGCCAGATTCAGCAGCAGTTGGGAATGGTGCCGGCCATCAGCGCCCCCACGCGGCAGTTGCGGCACAAGCAGCGGCCCACGGCGGAACTGCTGGCCATCCTCCGGCGCTCGGTCACCAGCACGCAAATGGCGTTCGGGCTGTTGCGAGACCTGGCTGCCGACTCCCTGACGAAAACGGAGTTTGACGCGAAAGCCGCCCAGCTTCAGGCGGTGCTCACTGTGCTGGACGCGGACGTACGCAGCCGGCGGAAGCTGTATGAATGTTGAATGGTGAATTGTTAATGGTTAATGAGGGAATGATAGGGGTGAAAAATACGGTGGTGGTGAGTGATTTAGATAAAATCCATTCACCATTCACCATTCACCATTAACCATTCCCACCGAAGGTGGTGCCATGAGTATTTTTCAAAAAATCGGAAACATGTTAGGCTTCAAAAAAAATATTTCACTGAAGAATCTCCCGCTGGATGATATTCGCCGGGAGCATATTTCGGTGAAGAATGAGCTGGAGAAGCTGGAGGTGGAAAGCGGGAAGCTGGAGGAGGAGGAGCACCAGCGGAAGGAGGAGTATAAGGCGGCCCACCTCGCGAAGAAGGAGAATACGAAGCGCCACATCGCGCTGAAAGTCCAGAACATTCAGGTGCAGAAAAAAAGCCTCGAAACGCGGATGGCGTATTCCTCGAAGATGTTCCAGATGGTCTCGGGCCTGCTGATGATCAAGGAAAATATGGATTTCTTTAACCGCATCGGCGTGGGCTCCATGATCAGTAACATGGAAATGGCGGATCTGGAGCGGTTCATCCAGGATGCCACGGTGGAGGGGACGCTGCAGCAGGAAAAGCTGGGCGTGATGCTCCAGAGTGTGATGGATGGGACGGATTTGCTGGCGGAGACGGCCGGGGAGTCGAGTACGGCGGAACTGATGAGCGATCTGGACGCGGAGCTGGGTCTGACATCCGAAAAGTCGCAGGAAGACACGGATAAAGAGGTTACGCAGCAGTTGGACGCGCTGCTGAATCGCGGCGTGGAAGCGGCGAGAAAAGTGCATGAAGACGGGGCGTGATATCAGATGGCAAAAGATCTTTCAGACTGGACGGTGATGCTCGCAGGGCTGATGCGGGAGGCGAACACGGCGCTGGAACGTGGGGAGCGTGAGCAGGCGGCGACGCTGACGGCGAAAGCCAGTGAACTGCTGTTTTTGCAGGCGCAGAAGCTTACGTCGCTGGATGAGAAAAAGCGGCTTGCGAAACGCGCGAATGAGCTGCTGGAGACGTCCCTGATTTTGCAGGGGAAGCTGGAAATGCGGGTGGATAAGGCTCCGTCGGCAGACCCGCTGAACACCGCGGCGGCGATTGCGGCGGCGGTGGATGGAAAGCTGCTTGCCGGGAAGAAAAAAAATGGCGGCACGGCTGCGGGGCAGGGCGGGACGCGGATTTTGGAGCAGGAAAGTCCTGTGGAATCGCGTGCGGCAAAGCATGTGAAGCTGTTGACGTTTGAGGACATCGCAGGGCTGGAAGACGTGAAGGAAACGCTCCGGCTGCGGGTGATTTATCCGCTGAAGCATCCGGAAAAGTTGCAGACGTATAACATTTCGGCCGGCGGCGGGATGCTGCTTTACGGGCCGCCCGGAACCGGGAAAACGCTCCTGGCGCGGGGCGTGGCGGGGGAGTTGCAGCTCCCGTTTTTCGTGATTAAAAGTTCGGAAGTGCTCAGCCAGTATTACGGCCAGAGTGAGCGGCAGTTGGCGGACCTTTTCGCGGAGGCGAAGGACGCGCCGGATGGGGCCGTGGTGTTTTTGGATGAAATTGACGCCATCGGCGCGGCCCGCACGGACTCCATGAATGAAGCGTCGCGGCGTGTGCTGACGCAGCTTTTGCAGGAGCTGGACGGGGTGGATGGCCGGGGTGAAAAGCTGGTGTTTCTGGCGGCGACGAATGAGCCGTGGCTGCTGGATAACGCGCTTTTAAGGCCGCCGCGTTTTTGTGAGCGGTGTTATATTCCGCTGCCGGACGCCGACGCGCGGCTCGTGCTTTTCCAGATGGGCCTGAAGCACTGCCCGCTGGCGGAGGACGTTTCGCTGCCCGAGCTGGTGACGCGGACGGACGGGTTTAGCGGGGCGGATATCGTGAACATTTGCCAGCGTGCGAAACTGTATCCGTACCGGGAAGCCATCCTGAGTGGGGAAGACCGGCCGGTGGCGCGGGCGGATTTTGAAACGGCGATGCGCGGCGCGAAACCCAGTGTGACGCCCGAAATACTGCGGCGGTTCGAGCAGTGGGCGGCGAAAAGATAAAACAGGAAAGGAGGGCTGCGATGAAATTTTTGTCGAATCTCATGAGCCTGCTGGTGAATTCCGGCCGGCTGGTGCTGATGTTGCCGTCTTTGATCATCGTGTTCGCGCTGATTACGTTTTTTTGTTTTCCCGGAACGTGGAACGCGGCGATGACGACGGTGGTGACGCAGAGTCTGCAGGCGCCGTCCGGCGAGGTGCGTCCGGAGGTGCTGGCGCCGGTGACGGATGAGCCGGGGGCTGTAGAAAATGCGTCTTCCCAGAACGCGCTGCTTTCGGCAGACGGGAAAACTGTGACCCCGCGGGCGTGGACATACCTGCTGGTGCTGGCGTTTACGCTGGTGTGGCCGGTGGCGATGGTGCCGGTGATGCGGATGATCGTGAAGCAGGAGCGGAATGCGTATAATCTGCTGGGGCTGGCGGTGCTGGCGGCGGTGCCCGCGGCGATGATGCTGGCGGTGGTGTGGCCGGGGATTTCCAGCGCCGTGACGCTGCTGGGCTTCTGCCTTTACACCGTGGCGGCCTTCGTCTGGACGGGGACGATCATGAATCGGGTGGCGGAAGGGTAAGGCGGCATGAAAAAGCGGAAGCATGACCAGAAAGCGGAGAAATTCCTCAGGCGGCGCGGCATGCCGCTGCGGGGGGCGGATGATTCCGTGCCGGAAGCGGCGGCGTTCTCCGAATCGGAAACACTGACGCCACCGGAGCCGGAAGTGCCGGCGGTGGAAATTCCGCAGGTTTCCGAAATGCTTCCTGACGCGAATAAAGAACTCATCCGGGCGCTGTGGCGGGGATACGGGTTGACGGAAGACGGGCTGGCGAAAGTGCGTGCCCAGTTTCCCGGCTGTCCGGAAGCGGTGATTGAGGCGTTACGGCATGAGCTGGGCGTGGCGGTGCCGGAAGTTTTGCGTGTCACGGAAGTTTCTCATGCCGATGAAATTTCGGAGGTTTTTCGCATTCCGGAAGTGTTCCCGAAGACGGAGGCACCCATGGAACAGACGCTGGCGCCGCGGCTGAAAATCGACTGGGGAACGGGCATTCGGGCGGACGTGTACCTGACGCCGGAATTTTTTCTTTCAGGGCTGCCATATGATGAGCCGCCGATTATTTATTTCCCGCCGGACTCGCGGATGAATCGGGAATTCTGGGAAACGTTTCCGCGGGTGCGGAAGCTGGCGGGTGCGTTTTATTTTGATCAGAAGCTGATTTTTGATCGTCCCGGAAAATTCGTGCTGGAGCTGGTCGTCATCCAGAGCGTTCCGGGGCTGGAAGATCCGCTGTGCTGGAAGGGGACGCTGCGGATGACGGTCTGTTCGCCGGATCAGGCCTCGCGCTCGGTGACGATTGAGGCGGAGACCTTTTCCGGGATGAATCTGGGTGAATTGGGCGGAAACATCACGATTAAAGCCGGGAACGTGGTGATGGA
Organism: Thermoguttaceae bacterium; assembly: GCA_031553595.1. Lineage (GTDB taxonomy): Bacteria > Planctomycetota > Planctomycetia > Pirellulales > Thermoguttaceae > RGIG3701. The sequence goes on from JAVBLI010000029.1 coordinate 12,908, forward strand.
CGGCTCGGATGACGGCGATTTTAATCGAGAATTGAACCGGTTTTTGCGTGGCGGGTCGCTTTCCGAAACGGATGCGCATGCGGCCCAGACGCAGCATCTTTCGCACCTGGAGCTGGAGCCTGCCGGAGAGGATGTGGTGCGGCGGTGCCCGTATATTTCTTCGCCGCTTCCACGTTCCGCTGTTCGCCGACTGGTGACGCTGGTGCATCCGGGCGGGGCGCTGACGCGCATCATTCCCGGCGGAACGTTCCAGCTGGGGCGTAATAGCCGCACGCCGCAGGAGACGGTGGTGAATGACGTGGATATTTCGCTCGTGCCGCCGCGCGGCGCGGATGAGGAAATGATGCAGGACCTGCTTTACGCGTCAGGGCTGTTCTCGCGGGCGCACGCGCAGGTGGCGCTGGATGAAAACGGGCTGTGGCTGCATGACATTCGCAGCCGGGGCATTACGCGTGGGCTGTTTCTGGAAGATGAGCTGATTCCGCAGGAAAAAAGCGTGCGTCTGGATCCCGAAAAACGGCGAAAATATCACGTTTCCTTCGCGCGGTTGCTGGACATGGAGATGGAGCTGCACGGCGACGATTTTTCCGAAAAGTACGTGCTGAACATGGCGCTGGCAGAGCGGGAAGCGTTCCTTCAGGCGGTATACCAGCGGCGGTTTTCGTTCGCGCAAGCGGATTTCCTTCGGGCGCAGCGGGCGGGAATTTCATCTGTCATGCTCCGGCATCTGCCGTATAATCACGCGCTTGCGGGCGGGGGGCACATGGTGCCGGAAGTGGATTACCTCTGCGAAAAAATGCGGCACTCGCTGATGAAACGGCATGACGCGCGGTGGCTGGTGGAGTGGGAGAAGCGGTTTCGGAAGTGGCTCAGTAAGCCGCAGGCGAATCCGCGGGTGGATTCCGAGAATTACCTGCTGCTGCTGACGCAGGCTACACTGGGCGGCTCCACGGCGGCCACGCTCCGTTTCACCGGGCGCGGCTCGCACGACTGGAATAACACGCTCTTGCGAATCTGGAATTTCGATCACACGCTGTACCTGGAATGCCTGGAAAGCGTGACGCCGGTGACTGTTCGGCCGGCGGGGTCAGAGGAAGAACTGCCGCTGCGCTGTTTCCGCCCGATTCCCATCACGCGGGACATGAGCGTGCGGTGCGGCCTCGCGACGTTTGAGTTTCGGGTGGAGGAAGTGTGAATCGCCGCAAGAAATAGTAGCCGGGAATGGAGCGGAACAAAATGACGCGGAATAGCCGGATTGAAGTGGAATAAACCCAGGCGATTCTTTCCGGTCTCTGCGCGTCACTGCGTTCCGCTCCGCTCCCGGCTGCTGTTTCTTGCGTGACCGGATTAGGCCGTTCACTCTTTCGCGCCGCGGACGTCCATCTCCACGCTGTAAAAACCAGTGCGGGCGGTGATGTAAAGCATTTTGCGGTCGGGGCCGCCGAAGCAGAGGTTCGCGGGCGTTTCGGGCACATGGATCCGCTGGATTTCTTTCCCGGCCGGGCTGTAAACGTAAATCTGGTCGGCGGTGATGTAAACGTTTCCGCGATCGTCGAGCGTCATGCCGTCGACGCCGATTTCGGCGAAGAGCGTTTTGTCGGCCAGCGTGCCGTCTTCGTTGATGTCGTACCGCCACACCTTTCCGGCCACCTGGTCGGTGATGTAAATCCGCTTGCCGTCCGGCGTGCCGATCAGACCGTTGGGCTTGATCATGTCGGCGACCACCTTTACCACGCGGCTGCGGTCGGGCGAAATGTAATAGACGTGCTCGCCGTCCTGCACCACGGAAAACTCGTGGCCGTAAACGGGGTCGGTGAAATACATGCCGCCGTTGGGGGCCACCCACACGTCGTTGGGCTTGTTGAACCGCTTCCCGTCGAATTTGTCGGCGACCACCGTCCGCTTGCCGCCCCGGTCATACGAAACCACGCTCCCAGAGCCGCCCTCGCACGCGATCAGGTTGTCGTCCTTGTCGAAAAACATGCCGTTGGCGTGCTGCGAATCTTTCACGAAAACGGTTGCTTTCTTGTCCGCCACCGACCATTTATAAATCAGGCAGTTCGGATCATCGACGAAAAACACGTCGCCCTCGGAGTCCACGGCCGGGCCTTCCGTGAAGCCGAAACCGTCGGCCAGCTTCACGACTTCCGCACCCGGCGCGGTGACATTCTCAAGCCCCGCCTTCTCTTCCGCAGAGACGTTTCCGCTCATGCCGCAACAAAAAATGATCCAGGCAATCATGGGCGAGGTGAAGCAGATTTGGATATTTTTCATAAAGTCCTCCGTTGTGTATTTTGTCATCATCCCGTCGCGATGTGAGATTCAATCGCTCCCTATTTTATCAACATTTCCCTCCTACGGAGCAGGTTCCGGCTCTTCTTCCGGCGGAATCAAAGGTAAATTCAGCCATGCAAGCCCGATGTCGCGGTGCATGTGATCGATACTGTCGCCGCCGGGGGCATCGTAAAGCAACGCAAGCCGATCTCCTTTACGAATCACGGTCGGCATTCCGACACATGCTTTCGACCACGTGGCATTGCGTCCGTCGAGCACCACGGCTTTTTGATTCTCATTCCACCGTTCGAGGTCTTTGCTCCAATAAACCCAAATGGCGTCCGTATACTCCCCATCCTGTTCGCTGACTCCGACATGATTGGTGAAAAGGAACCACGTCTGGTTGGTCGGCTCAAAGTACAACGACGAATTTTCGATCTGCTCCTCCAGCGGGACTAACGGCTCGGAAGCCACCTGCCACTGGCCATTCAAATCACGGGTTCGGGCGATGGCCAGCGTTCGTTTGAACGGCGAGGCAACCCCGGCGCTGTAAAACATCAGGTATTCATCACCCTTTTTGACGACGAAGCCGGGGGATGCCGTGTCGGCATTGTAAGTTCCCGGTGCGGGGCGAAAAGGAATGATTTCCTTCTGCTTTTCCCACGGCCCGGCAGGCGAGGCAGCCCGTGCTTTCGAGACGGTATACGGAACCGCCGGAATAAAAAACGGCGCTGGCGTCGTCGCCTGGCAACTGACGTAAAACATATGCCACACGCCATTTTCGTCCTGGATAAACCACGGCGAAGTAGCCGTTCCAGAATCCGCCTCACCGGATTCCCCAAGCGTCAGCTTCGTGCCGTGCTTCGTCCAGTGCATGAGATCGGTACTCGTCGCCAGACAAGTCACCCAGCCGTTCGGGCCGCAACCATCGTAGTAAAGGTGGTACATGCCGTCATGTTCCATGATGCTTGCCTCGCGCATTCCATGAATGTCGCAGTCGTCGGGCCCGTCGCCGTGCTTCAATAAAAGCCCGACATCGGTTGCCTCCAGACGGTACAGCGGACTTGGCCGCCCGTCGGAGTACACCTGCGGCTGGTTGGGCGTGATGGATGTTCCCTGCTTTGGTTCCTCCGCGAAACAGGGAAACGCCGCCAATAACAGGATGGTGATGATGAATGACTGTTTCATGGTGTACCGATGTTCAAATAATGTTTGGCTGTAACGGGTCGGACTCTTTTATTTCATTAGGTCTTTCGCTTTCGCCACCACGTTTTCGGTGGTGATGCCGAAATGGGTGTAAAGCTGTTTGAAGGGGGCGGAGGCACCGAAACCGGTCATGCCGACGAAGGCGCCGTCCAGGCCGAGAAGTTTGCACCAGCCCTGTTCGATTCCGGCTTCCACGGCCACACGCTTGCGGCACGCGGTGGGCAGCACTTGTTCACGGTACTCGGCCGGCTGCATTTCGAAGACGTCGAGGCTCGGACAACTCACCACGCGGGCGAAAATGTTCTCGGCGGCGAGCGTTTTCTGGGCGGCCAGGCACAGGTGCACCTCGCTACCGCTGCCCATGAGGATGACGTCCGGCAGATTCGTCGCGGGGTTCACGCCGTCGCGCAGCACGTACGCGCCCTGGTGCACACCGCTGGCACACTGGCACAGCTCCGCCGGGTCGGCCGTTTCCGAGCAGCGGGGCAGGGTGGGCAGGTCTTGCCGGGTGAGAACCATGGAAACGGGGTGTTTCTTGCTCTGGGCGAAGAATTTATACGCCTGCCGCACTTCGTTGGCGTCGGCCGGCCGCATGACGACCATGTTTGGCATGGCTCGCAGGGACGCGAGATGCTCGACGGGCTGGTGGGTGGGGCCGTCTTCGCCCACGCCGATCGAGTCGTGCGTGAAGATGTAAAGCACGGGCAGCTCCATGATGCAGCTCAGGCGGGCGGCGGCGCGGAGGTAGTCGGCGAAGACGAAAAACGTGGCTGAGTAGCTGCGGATGCCGGTGGTGGCCATGCCGTTGACGACCGCGGCCATGCCGAATTCGCGGATGCCAAAGTGGAAATTTCGGCCCGTCGGGTGCTTCACGGAAAACTCGCCGGCGCCGGAGAACGTGAGGTTCGATTTATTGGACGGGGCCAGGTCGGCCGAGCCGCCGATCATCCACGGGAGCTTCTCCGCCAGTTGGTTGAGCACTTTCCCGGAAGAGTTTCGCGTCGCCGTGCCTTTCGCGTCGGCATCCCAGCGGGCCATCTTTTCGTCCCAGCCCTCGGGCAGCTCGCCGTGCAGGATGCAGCGAATTTCGGCCGCTTCCACCGGGTGCTTCGCGGCATACAATTCCATCTCGGCCTCCCACGCGACATACGCCTCGGCGCCGTGCTTGCGAACGCCATTGGCGAAAAGCGTGTACACCTCGTCCGGCACGCAGAACTTCGCCTGCGGATCCCAGTCAAGCATTTCCTTCGCGAGGAAGATTTCCTCCTCACCCAGCGGGGCGCCGTGAGCGTCGGCGGAACCGGCTTTGTTCGGCGAGCCGTACCCGATGACGCTCTTGACGATGATCAGCGTGGGCCGCTCTTTCTCAGCGTCGAAACGGTCGAAGGCCGCTCGCAGGGCGGGCACGTCGTTCACGTCCGCCACGCGCACCACGTTCCAGCCGTACGCGAGGAACCGCTGCTCGACGTTTTCCGAGAACGCGAGTTCGGTGTCGCCCTCGATCGTGATGCAATTGTCGTCGTAAATCCAGCAGAGATTGGCCAGGCGCAGGTGCCCGGCCAGGGACGCGGCTTCGGACGAAACGCCCTCCATCATGTCGCCGTCGCCGCAGAGGGCGTATACGTTAAAGTCCATGAGGCGTTTGCCATCGCGGTTGTAGGTGCCGCCGAGCCAGTCGCTGCCGATGGCCATGCCGACGCTCATCGCCAGGCCCTGACCCAGCGGGCCGGTGGTGCACTCCACGCCGGAGGTGTGGCCGAACTCGGGATGCCCGGGGCAGCGGCTGTCCAACTGGCGAAAACGCTTGATGTGCTCCAGCGGCACGGCTTTCTCACCCGTCGCGACGCCGTCTTTGAACTGCTCGACGCCGGCCAGGTGCAGGGCCGAGTACAGCAGCATGGACGCGTGGCCGCAGGACAGCACGAAACGGTCGCGGGCGGGCCACAGGGGATGGGCCGGGTCGTACTTCATGCGCTCGTTATAAAGCACGTACGCCACCGGGGCAAGCGCCATAGGCGTGCCTGGGTGACCGCTGTTGGCCGCCTGAACGGCATCCATGGAAAGCGTGCGGATCGTATTAATCGCGAGATTTTCTGCGGGTGTGGTCATGAGATTCTCTTATTGTGATGAAAAAAGTGATAAGGACGCGAGCCCTGTAAACGTTCCAAAATACCCGAAAACACCCCTTAAATATACCGCATTTTCACGGCGATTTCAATCAGGGAGGCGGGAAATGCGGCGAAATTTCGCACTTGGGACAGTTATCAATTAATGTATCCGCAAAACAGCAGCCGGGAGCGGAGCGCTGGCGCAGAGACCGGATTCGAAGTGGGGAAGATCCCGGCACTCAATCCGGTCTCTGCGCGTCACTGCGTTCCGCTGCGCTCCCGGCTGCTGTTTCGTGGCAGGATCCTTACGCCTCCGCTTCCTCCTCGCCGGGGATTTCTTCGGCGATTTGCAGCAGGCGGTTGTATTTGGCCGTCCGCTCAGCCCGCGCGACGCTGCCGCACTTGATCCAGTTGGCCTGCACGCCCACGGCAAAGTCGGCCAGGAACGCGTCCTCCGTCTCGCCGCTGCGGTGACTGACCACGGGCTGGTAATTATGCGTTTTGGCGTGCTGCACGGTTTCCATGGTCTCGGTGACCGTGCCGATCTGGTTGAGCTTGATGAGAATGGCGTTCGCCACGCCGGCGTCGATTCCCTGCTGGAGCCGCTGCTGATTCGTGACGAAAAGGTCGTCGCCGACGAGCATGATCTTCTCGCCCATCGCTTCGGTGAGCGTTTTCCAGCCGGCCCAGTCGTCTTCCGCACAGCCGTCCTCGATCGAGCACAGCGGGTACTTTTCGGTCCAGGAAACGTAGCGCGCGATCAGCTCGTCCGCGGTCAACGACTTGCCCTCGAGCGTATATTTTCCGTCTTTATAGAGCTCGGACGCGGCCACGTCCAGCGCCAGTGAGATGTGCTTGCCGGGCGTGTAACCCGCGGCCTGGATGGCCTGGGTGAGAAAATCGAAAGCCGCCTCGGTGTGCTCCAGGGCCGGGGCGAAACCGCCTTCGTCGCCGATGTTCGTCGAGTGGCCGCGGGATTTCAGCAGCTTTTTCAGGGCATAATAACACTCGCAGCCGGCACGGAGCTTGTCGGGGAAGGTTTCCAGCCCGTGCGGCACAATCATGAATTCCTGAATGTCCAGCGCGTTGTCGGCATGGACGCCGCCGTTAATGAAATTCATCATGGGCGTGGGCAGCGTACTGCCGTAAATGCCGCCGATGTACTGGCACAGCGGGACTTTGAGGGAAATCGCCGCGGCCCGGCAGACGGCCAGCGAAACGCCGAGAATGGCATTCGCACCCAGGCGGGACTTGTTCGGCGTGCCGTCCAGCTCGATCATCGCGCGGTCGACGGCCGCCAGGTCGCGCGCGTCCCGGCCATAAAGCTCGCCGGCAATGAGCGTCTCCACATTCGCCACGGCTTTCAGCACGCCCCTGCCGCCGTACACCGCCGGGTCGTTATCCCGTAGCTCGCACGCCTCGTGCACCCCGGTACTGGCCCCGCTGGGCACGGACGCGGTGGCGTATGTGCCATCCTCCAGACCGATTTCCACCTGCACCGTGGGATTCGCACGGCTGTCGATAATCTGACGCGCTTTGACGTGAACGATCGTCGTACTCATGATAAGTTCCTTTCAAAAAAATACCGAGAAAAAACACACGCTTCGAATACCCGTGTGATTATTGAATTATACCATTTAAAAAACAAAAACAGAAGACACCCGGCCTTCTGTTCATGATGAGAAACACATTTTTTGAAAAAAGCTCACATGGCCCGCAACTGCTCCTCGAGACGGTGCAGGATGTCGTTAATGTTCACGGTGCGGTCCTGCATCTGGATCATTTCGCCATCCAGACAGAGTTTATCGACTTTTTTCTGGGCGGAAATGACTGTGCTGTGACTGCTGCATCCCAGGGCCTGGCCGATTTCCTGAAGCGGTTTTTTGGTGAATTTTCGGGCCAGCCACATGGCCAGCATCCGCGGCTGGGAAATCGCCCGCGCCCGGCCGCCGGAACATAAGGCGTCGGATTCCAGGCCGAAAAATTTCGTCACCGCCAGCAGGATGTCTTCCATTCGCACCGCTTTTTGCGACGAAACGCCGGTATCCATGAGCATTTCATCCAGCAAGGCCACGTCCATCTGGCGGCCCGTGGCACGGGAAATCAGATCCATCCGGCACAGCATCCCGGAAAGCTCGCGGGCATCGCCGTGGGTGACCTGGGCCAGTTTCCGGCGAGCGTCCAGCGTGATGTTCAGGCCGCGCTGGGCGGAAAGTTGGTTCACGATTCCCAGACGCACTTCCTGGCACGGGCGGTCAATCCGGCACCAGACCCCGCCGCTGAGCCGGGAAATCAGGTCTTTTCCCAGAGCCCCCAGCTCGCTCAGGGGACGGTCGCAGCTGAGTACGATTTGCCGCTTCATGCGGATGAGCGTGTCCAGCACACGCAGGAATTCCCCTTTCGTGCCCTTTTTATCCTGGAAATGCTGAATGTCGTCGATGATCAGCAGCTTCGTGTTTCGGTACTTCGACCGAAATTCCTCGAGAAGTTTTTTCTGGTGCTCCTTGCTGCAAATGGCCTCCACATACCCGGTGACGAATTCTCCGGCGGTGACCTGAACGGCGCTGATCCCCGCGGCGGCGCCCGCACCGTGCATGGCCTCCAGCAGATGCGATTTACCCACGCCGGTTTCGCCGTAAAAAACGAGAATCGGCACTGTGCCCGGCGACTCCAGCACTTGCGCGGCGGTGGTCAGGGCGAGGGAATTCGTGGGGCCGGGGACGAAATTCTGGAACGTGCCTTGCGGCGCCCGCGCGCCCTGCACATCCGCCAGAGTGTACACCTCCCGGCCATTTTTACGGGACACACGCCGGGGAGATACGTCCGCCGTCACGGAAGGCACCTGCGGAAAACGCCCCGCCGAGATTTCTTCCATCCACGCCTGGAAATTTTTCTCATCATGCCACGCATGCACCGCCGCGGAAGTACCGGGATGCGTTCCCCCGGCCTGCGTCTTCGCCTGACGCCCCGTGCGATTCCCCGTCATCGCGGCCCCGGAACGGTATTTCCGCTTTTCGCCGCCCATTCCGTCCGCGGGCTTCTCCTGAACCGCTGTTCCCCGGGGCTGGATGTTCGACTTCGCGGCGGATACCGTCACCGGGGCGGACACGTGATTCGCTTTCGGCCCCTGATTCGTTTTTAGCGCCGCCGGCTGCTTTCCCGCGGCGAGGTCTTTCAAAAACGAGAGATTTCCGACCGGCGCAGGCTTTCCGGTACGCGCCGGGGCAGCGTTTCCGGAACCCGCCCGGGAAGTACGCGCACTGCCGGTCGACGTTTTTTTCTCTTGCGGCGCGGATTGCGATTTAGAACAGGCGGGGGATTTCATACCGGGGTGCGATTTTGGTGCCGTCCGCGATTCTTCCGTAGCGACCGTCCGGAAAAGAATATCACACGGCTCGCCGACGATCTCCGCCGTGATCCGCGCAATGACGTTTTTATAATTTTTCCGATTCCAGCTCGTGACATACTCCATCGCGGAGTCGACCATGAGCTTTCCTTTACGATTCTTTCCCGTCTCCAGAGAGAGAGAGACCATCTCGCCGAACCACAGCGCGAAAGTTTCCACCCCTAGGATTTCCCGCACCTGATGCAATATTTCAGCGACGATATCCGTATCGCAGTTGATCACTACCACGCCCCCTGACGAATTTTTTTATATGCAAAACGAATTTTCTTTTGAGAAGGAAAGCCCGTTTTTGTGTCCCATGGATGTCCGGCGAATAAAAAAACCGTGAAACGCCTCGGCGGTGATCACCGCACGCTTCACGAAATGTTTTTTTAATGGGCGAGTCGCACTCTTCCCGCCACGTATGATTAGATTTTACACTTCCGCCCGCGAAAGTCAAATAGTCCGGGAAGAGAAAAGGCAAAAAAAAAACGTCCGGGGGCTTCCCCCGCTGAAATCTCGTGAAAAATCCGTCATTCTTTCGTGACGGCTATTCGCGAAAAAGTCAATTCGAACCGAAGAACCGGCGCATCCGGGCGTGGAAAAGTTGTTGCATTCGCGATAACGTTCACAATCACGCTTTCCCTTAACACCGTGAAAGCAAGGCTTTACGGAGAATCCGAGAAAGTCGCGGGCGGAAAAAGACCAATTTCCGCCTTTTTCACGAAATATTTTTATTTTCTTAAAGTTTTTTTAATGATCCAGAGAACCGAGAGGGTTTGTGTAAGATGGGATGATGAGAATTTTTGTTTGGAAAACTTTTCGCGGGGATATTATCCACCGCCGAGAGCACAGAGGTCACAGAGGATGTTTTTTTTATTCCTTATCCCTCTGTGCTATCTGTGGTGAAAATATTTCGCAGATTTTTTACGCGTCTTTTTCGAAATCGAGATACATTTTACTCGCCTGGACGCCGCGATTGTGCTGGTATTTACCGCCGTCGTACGTTTCGTATTGGCCCAGCAGGGTATGATAATAGATTTGGCAAATTTCCACGCGCGGGTAGATGCGGATCGGCTTGACGCACTGCATTTCGAGGGTCCAGAAGCCGCTGAAGCCCACGTCGCCGAATCCCGCGGTGACGTGAATCGTCAGGCCCAGCCGCCCGACGGACGAGCGCCCCTCGAGCATCGGGACGAAGGTTTTCGTTTCCGTGAACTCCTCCGTACGCCCGAGATAAAGCACGCCCGGCTTCAGCACCAGCCCAGACTCTGGAATGTGTATCCGGCGGCAGGCGTTCTCCACTTTCATATCCAGCATGTCGTCGTCGTACACCAGCAGCTCGTCGGCCAGGCGAAGATTGTAGCTGTTCGGATTCACCCGTTTCGCATCGTACGGCGTGATGACGATGTTTCCGCGGGCGATTTCCTTTTTAATTTCCAGGCCGGAGAGAATCATGAGCGTGTGGTTTGGGGTTTGGGGATTGTGGTTTGGGGTGTGGTTTGAGGATTGCGTGTGACGCTACGCTTGCGTCAATCCACAATCCACAAACCCCAGTCCACTCTATTTCAGCGCTCCGAGTTCTTCGGTCAGCAGGCGGCGGATCTCGGCGGGGCGGGCGTTGGTGGAGAGCACGTTGCCGTCTTTGCCGATGATGAACACGCAGGGGAACATGCGGATGCCGTAATAGGAAACGGCGTCCCGACCGTCGACGTTCGTGTTTTTGTTTTGCAGCAGCGGCCACGGAATTTTGAAGTCGGCGGCGATTTTATGCATCCCGTCCAGGTTGTCGCTGAGCATGATGCCCACGACCTGGAGGCCTTTCGGCCCGGCCAATTCTTCCAGTTTCCGCAGCTTCAGCAGCCCTTCCGTTTCGACGATTTCTTCGTCGGGCGAGAAATACAGGAAGACGGTTTTGCCCTTCAGCGTCGCGAGATCGAAATCTTTGCCGTCGAGGGTTTTTCCGGTAAGTTTCATTTCTTTGCCCACCAGCTCCAGACGCCGCACGTGCGACTGGAAGATATCGGCGATTTCCGGAAACCCTGCCTTGTCATACGCCTGAGCGAAATCGGCGTTGGTCTTCATGGCCGCGTCGATGTTCGTTTTTCCGAGAATCGTCTCGGCGAAATGGCATGCGGTCAGTGCTTGCGCGTACGCATCCATATCCAGTTGTTTGCCGGCGGCCTCGATTTTTGCTGCCAGCTTTTCGACTTCCGGCAGGAACGCGTCTTCGCCTGTCATCGCGGCGATGACGAGTTGGATGCGGGGCTGCTCGGCGCGGATGCCCTCGGCCACCTCGTCTTGCCCGGCCTTTTCGGCCTGATCCGCGAAGGCCAGAATTTTTTCAAGTACGTCCGTCTCGCCCCGCTTCGCGCCTTGCAGCAGCGACATGATGCGGATGCGGGCGGCCTGGCCGTACTGCTCGGCGGTGGCGTCCGTACGCTCCAGCAGGATCTCGGAAAGCTGCTTGATCTGCTTCAGTTGCACGGGCACGGCTTGAATCAGTTCCTCCACTGATTCGGTGTCGGGCAGCGACTTCTGGAGTTTGTCCATGAGGGCGAAATACTCATCGGCGGTGCCGTTTTCGGGAATGGTAACTTCCGTCGGCGTGGCGTCGTTGGCGGCCGTATCCTCGGCGTGAACGTTCAGGCCGAGCAGGCATAGCATGGTCGCGGCGGCTAGGGCTGTAATATATGTATTGACGTGTTTCATAGGATATTCCTCTTTTGTGGGCGTAATGGGGCGAAATGCGGAAATGCCGTTACAGCGGGCTCCGCACCCCTTCATCGTATCCGAAATGCCTCGGTGAGGCAAGTGTAAAATCACCGAAAAATGACAAAAAAACGCAGCGGCGGAAGAAAATTCCACTGCTGCGCTGGCGTTTTATGGACGTTTCATGAACGTCTGCCCAAAATCACTGGCTTACCACGGCTTCCACTGGCCGGGGACGGCAATTTTGTACTGGCCGTCGTCGCCGGGCTTGACAGGGGTGTCGCTGGCCATGGTCAATTGGTCGTGGCCCTCGTAAATCATGTCGGCAGGGCCCTTTTCCACCGCGTCGTTCCAGTCGATCACTTCGCCGCTGTAGCTGGCCATGCGGCCCATGACGGCCGTCATCGAGCTGTACGCGCCGAGGTAACCTTCGTTGAAGCGGTCGCCGTTTTTGATCGCGGCGATCAGGTCGGTGTGCTCCTGCTCGTAGGGATTGCGTCCGCCACGGCCGTCGCCGGTGACGCCACGGCCGCCGAGAGACGTCGTCGTGTGGATGTTCTCATACACCGGGCTCCACGTGTTCGGCTGATGACGGCACTGGCTCATCATGCGCGTGCCATCTTCGTATTCGAATTCCACGAAATGGTGGTCGAAAATTTCGCCGTAATTCGGGCTGCCCTTACGGACTTCCCGGCCGCCCATCGCGTTGCAGCGCACCGGGTGGCAGTATTCCTCGAACATGTTTTTGCCCGACATGGCCGTCTTAACCCAGTTGCCCACGTCTAGGTTGTGCACGTGCTGCTCGCAGATGTTGTCGCCGCAAAGCCAGTTGAAATAATACCAGTTGCGCATCTGGAATTCCATCTCGGTCCAGGCGTCCTGACGGTTGCGGACCCAGACGCCGCCGCCGTTCCAGTAAACGCGGCTGACGACGAATTCACCGTGCTTGCCCTCGGCCAGCTCGTTGATGCCGTTAATGTAGCTCTTCTCGTGGTGGCGCTGGAGGCCGACGCCGACTTTCAGGCTTTTCTGATCCGCGATTTTGTTCGCTTCCATGAGCATGCGGAAGCCGGGCGCGTCGACGCAGCAGGGCTTTTCCATGAACACATGCTTCCCGGCTTCGACTGCCGCCTTGTAATGAATCGGACGGAATCCGGGGGGGGACGCCAGGATCACATAATCGCAGTCCACGGCGATCGCCTTACGGTAGGCGTCGAAACCCCAGAAACAGCAGTCGTCGGCCACATCGAACTGGCCCTTCGCGCCGCTGGCACGATCTTCGAAAGCGTCGGCGACCGCGACGATTTTCGTGTTTTCGTTCTTCAGGAAGTCATGCGCCGCACCGCAGCCACGGCCACCGCAGCCCACAAGCACCGCGCGGAGCACTTCGCCGCCGTTGGCATGCGCCGTACGCGCCACGCCCAGGCTGCCCACCGCTGCCAAACCGGCCACCAGGCCGCTGGTCTTCAGGAAATTACGTCGATTCGTCGTCATATTCTTCTCCTTTGAGGAAATACAGAAAGAATGTTACATTTACACTGCTGATTCAGAATGAATCCGTTCAGGCAGGAAAACACGGGAAGACTTCCACTGTCCGGGGATTCTTCCATGGATTCCTCTATTATGCGGGATAACCCCGCCGGAAGTCAACCGTGAAGGACGGATTTTTTGGAATATTTCTCAAAAAAAGGATTATTTTCAGCTAAAACAGGGTAAAATAGGAACGAAAGCCGCGTTCCGTGGCGAAAAAGCGTAAATATTAATGGTGTCTTTACGCCGATTCGACGGGCCAATCTCCATTGCCATTCCGGCTTGCGTATGATAAAATGAGGTTTTTAGTGACGTTTCGAAAATACATCGGACAAGAAACAGCAGCCGGGAGCGCAGCGGAACGGAGTGACGCGAAGAGACCGGATAGAATCGCCGGGATTTTTCCCACTTCGCTCCGGTCTCTGCGCTAACGCTCCGCTCCCGGCTGTTGTTTTTGCGTCAGAATAAATCACCAACGAAGAAAGACTCTCTTATGCGGCTATTTATCTGCACCTTCATGCTCGCGCTGGCGTGCCTGGCCGGCTGCGCGAAAAAAACGTCGTCGGACGGCGAGGCGGCGGGGGGCGGAAACGTTTTGGCGCTGGAAAGCCGCCTGAAAACGCCGCTTTCGGACGACGAAGCCTGGGAATTGGGCGAGCGTCTGGCGACCGAATTCGGCGAGACCCCCCGGCGGATCGTTACCGACTTCCTCACCGAGGACAGAATGACGGCCCTGCTGAAAAAACATCCTCTGTACCAGAAATTAAACATGCTGGAGCAAAAAAAGCTCCTGAAACAGGTGCCGGCCATGATTACGCAGGCGACGAAGGGGATGGAAAAAAACAACATCAACTCGATGACGTACGTCGGCTGTCGGCATGACGCGAATCGCAGCCGCCTGGTGGTGCGTGTCACGCTGGATGCGGGGTTTATCTATTATGTTTTTTATGCCGGCAAAACGGCGGACGGCGAAATTGTTGCCGAGGATGTATTCCTTCCGACGGTGAACGACACCTTCGGCGGTATGTTCGCGGGGTCTGTCATGCTGGATGTGGAAAACGCGATGCCGATCTCTGCTTTTCAGCAGCTTTTTTCGAAGGATGAGGTGGAGAAACTCAAGAACAAACGCACCGGGCTGCAACGGATGAGCGAGGCGATGCTCCAAGGCGAGAACAAGCAGGCTGTGCGGACGTACGAAGTTTATTCGCTGGATCAGTGGAAATCCATTCAAATCGATGCGATGTACAGCATGGTGCTGACCAGGATCGCGATGGCAGAAGATTTCGAAAATCCAGAAACACTTGAGAAAATAGCGAAATTGGCGGATCGTTTCCAGGAGTTGTATCCCGCGTCGAATGTGCATGAGATGACGCTGCTGGATGTGACGATGATTCGCCGGGACGAGGCGGGATACCTGAAAATCGTCGACTCGCTGGGCCGAAAGCTGGTGCCGGATCCGCTTCTGACGAAATATTGTTACGGCATCTTTTTTTTGGAGTCAGATCCGCCGCGGGCGCTGGAGCTCTTTCGGGAGGCGAAGGCCGATGGGGTGGTTTCCTACGAATTTTATGTGAATTACCTGGTGCTGCTGAAAGAGATGCCCGAATCACAGCAGGAGACAGCGGAAATCCTTTCCCTCGTGTCCCAGCATTTCGGCGAAGATGCCGCCGCGACAGTCATCCAGGCCCTGATCGATGGTTAATGCGAAATGCTTAATGATCGCAAGCGAACGCATCCCCAATCCACAAACCCCAATCCACCAACCCCATCATGAAACGTTCCATCCGTCCGAATATCCAGCAGATGCCCGGTTATGTGCCGGGCGAGCAGCCGCAGCGCGGGCAGTTTATCAAACTGAACACGAACGAGTGTCCGTATCCGCCGTCGGAGCATATTTTCGATGCGTGTCGCGCGGCCCTGACCACCCTGAACCGTTATCCGGATCCGATGGCGAATCGCTTTCGCCACGCGGCCGGCGAAGTGCTGGGGGTGCCGCCGGAGTGGATTATGGCCGGCAACGGCTCCGACGATCTGCTGACCATCCTCACGCGGACTTTCGTCGGCGAGGGCGAGACGCTGCGGCTGCCGTACCCCAGTTACATCCTCTACAAATCGCTGGCCCAGTTGCAAGGCGCCGATAGCGAGGAGGTGCAATTTACGGAAGACTGGCAACTGCCGCCGCAATTCGCGGAAAACATCCCCGGACTGAAGCTGGTGTACCTGCCGAACCCGAACAGCCCGTCCGGGACGATGATCTCGCGCGAGGCGATCGTCCGTCTCAGCGAATCGCTGCCGTGCCCGCTGGTGGTGGACGAGGCGTATGCCGATTTCGCGCCGTTCAACTGCGTGGATCTTGTGGAAAAGCACCCGAAGCTGATCGTGCTGCGGACGTTCAGCAAGTCGTACGCCCTGGCCGGCGTGCGTTTCGGCTTTTTGGTCGCCCACCCCGATTTGATCGAGGAAATGGTGAAAGTCAAGGATTCCTACAATTGCGACGCCCTTTCCATCGCCGTGGCCACCGCCGCGATGCAGGACCGAACGTGGTTCGACGACACGCGAGCCAAAATCCTTAAAACCCGCGCGATGATGGAGGCCGAGCTGCAAAAACTCGGCTTCACGGTCACGCCGTCCTGCGCGAATTTCGTGTGGTGCACGTGGGAAGGCCGGCCGCTGAAACCGATCTATGAAACGCTGAAGGCCGAGAACATTTTCGTGCGATACATGGTTTACGACCAGTGGTGTCCCGGCGAGGGCCTCCGCATCAGCGTGGGCACGGACGAAGAAATCGGCATACTGCTGGGCCGGTTGCGGGAAATCCTGGGCTGACGCGCATTTTACCGGGCAATTATCAATTTAATGTACTCAAGAAACAGCAGCCGGGAGCAAAGCGGAACGCAGTGACGCGCAGAGACCGGATAGCAGGGGCAAGTGTTTTCCTACTTCAATCCGGTCTCTGCGCTAACGCTTCGCTCCCGGCTGCTGTTCTCGCGGACGATAAAATACAAATACGGAGATTTAACGATGAACGCGAACGAAACAAACATGGAGGCGGTGATCCTGACCCCGCCGCAAGTGATGAACCAGTATTACCTCAACGCCCGGCACGAGTTGCTGGAAGTGGCGGCGACGCTCGACCGGCTCGACCGTGCGGCTATCGCGCACCCCGAGTGGGCCGACACCGGCGACCCGCGCGTGGAGTTGATCAAAGAGGCGATTCTCCTTTTGTCGGAGTATACCAACATGCCGAATCGCGCCGAGCGGATGCTGGAGATTTTCGGCAAAATGCGGAAGGAATAACGGAAACGCCTATGTCTGAAAAAATGAAAAAAAGACGCCAATTATTTTGGCTAGCGTTGGCATTGATCTCGCCATGGATGCTGATTTTTTTCTTTGTTATAGCGATTGCCACCCGAAAAGGCTGGTTTATCTGGCCTGGACTCATTCTGGTCATGTTGATGATTTCACTGTGTGGTATTAGCGGGGGATGTGCGTTACCCCAAGAGCAACGCCGTGGCGGGTTGGCGAGGGTTGCGTTTTGGTGGAATATTCTATGTCTGATATTTCCGCCGTTACTGGCAGGCATGATGTTATACGGGGGATCCTCTGCTCAGGTGATGGAGTCTTTTCTCTGCCTGTTTTTCGGTGCATATTTATTGGCGGTTCTGTTAACGGTGTTTCAGTCACTGGTTCTTCGCCAACCGGGATTATTGATTACATTTGCCGCGCAATGCATTTTTTTCGGAGTGATTTATTACTGGCTGGTCAGTGACATGCCAACACACCCCATCCTCGGGGCGCCTTATCAGTTCATCCATTACATTTTCAAGTGTTTCACTTAATTGAGGGAAAATATGTTTATCATTCAGCCGCATTATCACGCGATTGCGCGCACGGCGCAGGATTACGAGCGGATGGCCATGTCGGGCGTGGTGGCCGTCGCGGAGCCGGCGTTCTGGGCGGGCTTCGACCGAAAGTATCCGGAAACGTTCATCGACTATTTCCGCCAGATTACGGAGTTCGAGCCGACCCGGGCCGCGCAGTACGGCATCCAGCATTTCGCGTGGGTGGCGGTGAATCCGAAGGAGGCCGAGAACCCGGAGTTGAGCCGCGTGGTGCTGGAGTACATGCCGGAGTTTTTCAAGAAGCCGAACGTGCTGGGCGTGGGCGAGACGGGCCTGCATCTGTCGAGCCAGAACGAGTGCGACATTTTCCAGGAGCAGGTCGAGCTGGCAATCCGATACGACCAACTGCTGCTGATTCACACGCCGCACCTGCACGACAAAGCGCATGGCACGCAGCGGATTCTGGAGATTCTGGACCAGATGCCCGTGAACCCGGATAAAGTGTGGATCGACCACGTGGAGGAACACACGATCAAAGCGGTGCGCGACCGCGGCTTCTGGAGCGGTTTCACCCTTTACCCCATCACGAAATGCACCGCCACGCGGGCGTGCGACATGCTCGAGATGTACGGTTTCGAACGCATGATGATCAACTCCTCAGCCGACTGGGGCCCAAGCGACCCGTTCACGCTGCAGGAATGCATTCTCGAATTCCGCCGACGTGGGAATTCGCAACAGGCCGCGACGGAACTGTTTTACAACAACCCCTGCCGGTTTCTGGGGCAGAACCCAAAGTGGAAGCTGAAGCCGATCCGGGTGGTGGAAGAGTAACAGTGGCCATAAAAAACAACAGCCGGGAGCGTAGCGCCAGCGCAGAGACCGGATTGAAGTGGAAAACCCGGCGATTCTATCCGGTCTCTGCGCGTCACTGCGTTCCGCTCCACTCCCGGCTGCTGTTCTTGTGAATACATTAATTCGGTAACTGCACTAAACAGGATCAAACCATGAAATATCACCCGCCCACCACTTTTCGTAGATGCTCGATACTTCGCGCGGCCTGGTCGAGCGTGCCGCATTCGACAGAGAGCACGATGTCTTGCGGTAATGGGCGAAGAACGGCGACCACGGCGGCCCAGTCGATCACGCCGTCGCCGCACGCGCAGCCGACCGCGGTGCCCATGACTTTGCCGCGCTCGGCGTCGGACTGCTCGATGGAAATGTCCTTCGCGTGCATGTGCACGAGGCGGTGTTTGATGCGGTCCAGCCACGTGATGGGGTCGACGCCGCCGAGGTACGCATTGCCGGTGTCGAAATTGGCCCCGACCATCGGCGAGTCCACGAGATTCAGAATCGCGTCGTACTTGGCCGGCACGAGCGAATACGTCTGGTGCATCTCCAGCCCCAGCTTAATCCCCCGCGGCGCGGCCACCTTCACCGCCTCCATGATCGAATAACGGATGAGCACGAAATCCTCCGCCTCCGTCGTCCAGGGCTGCTTGTGCCCCTCGTGCGTGTTGATGACCGGGGCGCCGCATTCCTTAGCGAAACGGGCCGCCTGCTTGAGATATTCCACCGCGATTTCCGGCTTCGAAAGCTGTGAGTGGCTCGAGAGGGCCGAGAGCTTCAGGCCGTGCTTTTCCACCGCGTCGCGCACCCGCAGCGGGTCGTCGAGCATCGAAACGCTGTGAAAATACCGCGCCTCGGACAAGAGCTCTCGACCCCAGTGCACCATGGGCTCGATATACTCGTATCCCAGCTCGGCAGCGAATGCCACACCCCATTCAAAACTCTTATGGCTGGTGCGTATCGCCTCCAGATTCAGACCGATTCCGATTTTTCCCACTTCAAACCTCTTTCGCGCTGGTTGAGATGATGGTTGTGTTGAAATTTTCATGTTTGAGAAAAAGTGAACGAGTGAATGAGTGAGCGAGTGAACAAGTGCTGGCGTGGGGCGGCGTACCTCCTGATGGAAGAACTCTATCGTCTCCACATCATCAGATTTCACACCATGCTTGCGTCACTCGATCACTCGCTCACTTGTTCACTCTACACTTCCTTTGCCGCGGGGCACTCGAATCCTTCGCGCCACTGGCGGGTGAGCCAGGCGTTGGCGGGGTCGCAGTTGGTGAACTGTTCGGTTTCGGAGTCGAACACGAGTTCGGGGCCCAGCGAGAGCGGGTATTTATCGAGATCGACGCCGTTGGCTTTCAGATGCTCCACCGTGCGGACGAGCGTCGCGGCGTTGTCGTCCCGCTGGTCGACGTTCTGCAGGGCCTTGTTAATCGCGTCGGCGGACTGGAAATTCTTCTCGCCGACGTAATAGCTCGCGTTGCCGAGGATGGCCATGCCGGCGGAGAGGAAGCCGTCCAGCGCCGGGGCGTGTAGGTCTTCCGCCTTGCGGCTTTTCACACAGCCGATGAAATTGTTGTAGTGGTTGGCGTCGTTGCCGCCGTTGAACTCTTTCATCACGTTGCCGGATTTGTCATACGCGATGCATTGGCTGTAGCTGACCTGCACGAGTTTGCCTTCCGAGCCGTAGAAAATGACGCCGATGCCGGCACCGTCCAGGGCGGGGGTTTCCAGGCCGCGGGTTTCGAAGACGATCGTCTTGTCGCCGTAGTCGAAAATCGAGACTTCCGTGTTCGGAGTGTCGCCGGCGTCGACGTACGCGGGGTCTTTGCGCTCGGCCTGGTAGCCCAGGCGTCCGCCGTAAGTGGTGACTTTATTCGGGTGGCGCATCAGGCCCAGGCCCCAGCGGGCGATGTCGGTCTGGTGCGGGCCCTGATTGCCGGAGTCGCCGTTGCCGTAGAGCCGCTGCCAGTGCCAGTCGTAATGGAATTGCGGCCGCGTGACTTTCGGGTCGGTGTAGACGGCTGGGCCGCTCCAGAGATTGAAGTCCACGCCGTCCGGAATCGGATAATCGCCCAGCGCCCCGATCGACTTGCGGCGTTTGTAACATAACCCGCGAGCGAAATTCACGTCGCCGATGCCGCCTTCGTGGATGAATTTCATGGCGTCGCGAATGCCGGCGTTCGAACGGCACTGCGTCCCCACCTGGCAGATTCGGCCATACTTCTTCACCGCCTCGACCAGCGATCGGCCCTCGAAAAGATTGTGGCAGACAGGCTTCTCGGCATACACATCCTTCCCCGCCTGAATCGCCCAAATCGCCTGGAGCGAATGCCAGTGGTTCGGCGACGCGATGCTCACCACGTCCAGCGCCGGGTCTTTCAGGGCGTCCCGCAGGTCTTTGACCAGCTTCGGCCGCGTGCCCTGCCGCTTCTCGAGTTCGTCGCACCGCTTCACACCCACGGCGTCGTCCACATCCACGATATACGTGATGACGCAGTCCTTGATGCCGCAGTAGCCGTCGATGTGATTACCGCCCCGGCCACGCACGCCCACCACCGCGACGGTGATTTTGTCGTTCGCCCCTTTGGCACCTTCGGCCAGAACATACGGAGATACCGTCAGCGCCACGCCGCCCAGGGCGGAGACGCGAAGAAAATTACGGCGGGAAATGTAGGTCATGTTATCGTTCTCCTGTTAAAGGTGTAGGGTGTAGGGTGCAGGGTGAAATCCCTACGCCTACATGTTATTCTTCATACTTAAACTTCGCCTTTTCGGCCTGCTCGCGCATGATCCCCAGCGACACGGCGCCGAAAGATTCATCATCTTCCGTCATCTTGCTCCGCTCCTCGGCAATGAACGCGGCGCGGGCTTTGGACAGCTCGCCGATTTCCTTCTGGATCGCCTGGCGTTTCTCCGCGTGTTTGGCGATATACGTTTTTTTCTCTTCCGACGTCATTTTCTGCATCGCTTCCGGGAGGTCTTTCGTCTCGATTTTACTCAGGTCGAAATTGTCTTCCGCCGCGGCATCGACGAGGTCCCAACTGTCGTTGCGATAAAATTTGCCCGATTTCGACAGCACCCGCGCCGAAAAATTCATCGTGTTGTTCGCATCCTGCGCCACTTGATTCGCGGCGCCCGCTTTGCCGTGTTGGCCGAAAGGGATGTACGTCGTGTTCAGTTCGCTGTTAAGCTCGGCCAGCCGCTTGTCCTGCGGGGCGGGAATGCTGACGACGGCCTGATTCTGGTCGATCACGAGGTATTTTCCGTCGGTTAGCAGCGCGCCGTCTTCCCAGTGCGTCCGCCGGCCTTCTTCCTCGCCGCCGCAATGAATGGTGTTGACGATAATGTGCTTATTCGCGGCTCCTTTGCACGCATCGACGTAGGATGCCGCGCCGGTGGCCTGTGCTTGCTCCTGCTGGGACGCCGCAGCCGTCTTGCTGGAGGAGAATTTTTTCTGAACCTGCTGCACCTGCGCGCGGTTCTGAACCCGGGCATTCTTCCCCGGCTCCTGGTCGAACGGCTCGTTGCCCGCGATGAAAATCAGCCGCAGATCGTCCCGGCGGTCGGACCATTTCAGCTCCTGCACGGCCCGGTTGATAACGGCGCCGCAGTATTCCAGGCCACCGTTGGTTTTCAGGCCGAAAAGTTTTTCGGAGACCAGATCGAGGTCCGTCGTGAAGGGCGTCATCTGCTGGATGTAGTCGGTTTTGGGGTCGAGACCGTCGTTGCCATACTGATACAGCGCGACCTCCAGTTCGGGCGAGACGCCGAGCTGCTTGACTTTAAGAAAATCGTTAACGATTTCCCACAACTGGTTTTTCGTCTGGTCGATCAGGCCGTCCATGCTGTTACTGGTGTCCAGCAGGATGGCGATCTGGATTTTGGGTGTCTCGGCCGGCTTCGCGGCCTCTTCCTTCGCAGCGTCTTCGGCAAAAACACCGGCGGCGAACATACCCAGCGACAAAACGACGACGAGCATTGCGATTCGTTTCATGAGATTCTCCTTTGAATAGGGGCCGGGGGATGGAAAATAAGAAATTAGGAATAAAAGAATAAGAAATGTTTGAAAAACGCTTGCGTCATTTCTCATTTTTTTATTTGTCACTATATAATTTTACAAAATCCCCCCTCCCGTGTCAATCTTTCGGGAAAATTTCTCGTGAATGCGGCCGGAACGCTTGAAAAATCGTGGAGAATCGTTTACGATGGGGGTAATCGTCAACTTTCGTCAGCGAAAAACCTTAAAAAACAGGAGAAAAGCATGAATCGACGCGATTTTTTGAAAACCACCGGCGCGATGGCGGCCATCGGTGCCCTCGGCGCGAACGTTTCGGCGGCGGCTGCGGCGGAGGAAAAAATATGGAAGACGACGCTCTATAAGGCCCTGATTACCGGTTATCCCACCGAGGAAACGCTCCAGACGTGGAAAGCCGCGGGCATCCAGGGCGCGGAGGCCACGGACTGGGCGGTGGGTGAGGAAAAAGCGGCCCAGGCGAGGGCTGTCGCCGAGAAGCTGGAGATGAAAATCCACTCCGTCATGCGCGGCTGGACGAATTTCAACCACCCCGACAAGCTGGAAGCCGACATGGACAGTGTGCGGCTGGCGCTGGAAAGCGCGAAGGGTTACGGGGCTGACGCAGTGCTGCTGGTGCCGTGTACGCTGCCCGGTGCGATGGCGGGGAAGGTGCCCCACCCGTGGGAATTTCAGATCGAATTCGACCCTGACACGATGATGATTTCGAAGGTTGTCGCGGGCGGCGACGAAGAAAATATGCCGTACGCGAAGTACATCGAAGGCCATAATTACGCGACGAAAGTGACACTCGAGGCGGTCACGAAGCTTATTTCGGACGCCGAGAAAACCGGCGTGGTGATCGCGCTGGAGAACGTGTGGAACAATCTCTGGGTGCAGCCGGCCATCGCCGCCGCCCTGGTGCGGAAGTTCGACAGCCCGTGGGTGCGGTTCTACATGGATTTGGGCAACCATGTCAAATACGCCCCGACGACCGAATGGCTCAAGGCCTTCAAGGAAGGCGAAATCGCGAAAATGCACGTCAAAGGCTTTAAACTCAACGAAAACGGCCAGGATGGCAGCTGGGTCAACGCCCGCGAAGCCAGCATCGACTGGCCTGCGGTTCGCCAGCTCATCGACGACCTCAACTACAACGGCTGGCTGACCGTCGAAGAAGGCGGCTCGCCGGAATTCCACAACGAAACGCTGGATATGATTATTAGGGGTTAGGGGTTTGGGATTTGGGGGGCGTGCTGATGTAGTGCGAACCCCTCCTTACTTACCCATACCCATAAATCCCCTCCCAAACCACTAACCCCCAACCCCAATCATGCGCATCATCATCATCGGCAGCGGCCCGGCAGGCTGGAGCGCTGCGATTTACGCCGCCCGTGCGGAGCTCAAACCGCTTCTGTTCGAAGGGGCACTGTCCGAAAAAAACATGGAAAATCAGACGCTCCCCATGGGGCAATTGATGCTCACGTCGGAGATCGAGAATTACCCCGGTTTTCCGTACGGCGATCTGTCCGTGTATCTGAAAAGCGCGATCGACCAGGAGCGTTTTTTGTACATGGCTGAGCACCAGAAAGCGGGGGTTTCGGGGCCCGAACTCGTCGAGCTCATGCGGCAGCAGGCTATTAATTTCGGCGTGGAAGTCGTGACGGAAGATGCCGTGAAAATCGACGTTTCCGCACGGCAAACCGACGGCGTGTTCCGCGTTTCCGCCACCGATGGGCAGGTTTATGAGGCCCAGGCGGTCATCGTGGCCACCGGCGCAAAGGCGAACTGGTTGGGGCTGGAATCCGAAGAACGCTTCAAAAACCGGGGCGTCAGCGCCTGCGCAGTCTGTGACGGCTCGCTGCCCCGCTTCCGCAACCACCCCGTGGCCGTCATCGGTGGCGGCGACTCCGCCCTGGAAGAAGCCATGTACCTGGCCAAATTCGCCAGCGAGGTGTTTCTCGTACACCGCCGAGGAGAATATCGTGCGTCGAAAATCATGATCCAGAAGCTCGGCGAGAACCTGAAAATCACGCCCGTGCTCCACTCCGTGGTCGAGGAAGTCCTTGGCGACGATTCCGGCGTGACCGGAGTGCGACTCAAGAGCACCAACGGCGGCGAAAGCCGGACGTTGGACGTGGCGGGCATGTTCGTCGCGGTGGGCCACACCCCGAATACGGCCTTTCTGGAAGGCACCTTGGAACTTGATGAGGCAAAATGCGTAAAATGGACATGCCCAGGGCGGACATTTACCAGTGTGGAAGGCATTTTCGCGGCGGGCGACTGTGCTGACTCCGTATACCGCCAGGCCGTCACCTCCGCCGGCACCGGCGCCATGGCGGCGATTGACGCCGAGCGCTGGCTTGCCACGCAGAATTAGGAATGATGATGAATTAGGAATGTAAGAAGCTCGTTTGCGAAATTCCTCATTCCTAATTTACCCCATCCCCCATGCCCTATCCTCCATCACCAAAATAGCGGCGGCACGACCGAAAAAATCCGCCGAAACGCCGGTATCCCCCTTGTGAAAGTGGAAAACATGTTTATAATGGTCGTCTTAAAGGTGTAATTTTGTACCATGAACATGTCACGTGGAATGGAGTAAAAAAATGACAATTGATAAAAGTTTGAAAGTGCGTGCCGCGCTGATGCGGACGCGGAGCGTGTTGACGCGTGCGGAACGCATTGAGAAGCTCAAGGAAGCGGATCGCTGGACGGAAGACGAGGGCCCGCTGGGTCTTTCGAAAGTCCGTGTGTACAAGCTTTCGATGAAGAAGAAAAAGAAGGAAAAGAAGGAAGACGAAGCGCCCGCGAAAGGCAAGAAAAAGTAGTTTTCCAAAACGCTTCCGGAACGGTGCGTTTTATATGCGTTTCGTTCTGGTTGCGGGAGTAATTCAGTGGCAGAATGTCAGCTTCCCAAGCTGAACGTCGCGGGTTCGAGTCCCGTCTCCCGCTTAACGGCAAATGCCGTAATTTATAGAGTTTGATTGATATTTGACGGCTTAATTCTGGTGAAAATCTTCGGTAGTTTTGAGGGAATTCCCTCAAGGTTTTGGAGATGGAGAAGCCATGAATATCAATTGCGACCACGTTTCCCCCATGACGCGGCTAAAGAAAAAAAATGGGAAAATCTATGTGCGTTGTTATGTTACCCGGGAGGGCGTCCGTAAGGATGTCCATCTGGGGGTCTGGGGAACGCGGGAGGCCGAGGCTGTATACCGGCAGCTGTGTGCGCAGTTTTATACCGGAGGCCCGGCGGCGGCCGAACCGCAGCCCGAGGATACCTCGCTGGCGGAGTTATTCCGCACCTTTCTTCTCGATGCCCAGCGGCGGATGCATTTTAAGCAGCTCCACCTGCACAAACGTATCATCCGGATCGTGTATGGTCTTTATCCCGATCTACGGGTGAAGGATTTCACGGCGCGGACGTATCGGGTGGTGCGGCAGCATCTGGTGACGTTGTCGCCGTGTCCGCCGGCGGATGCCGAAAAATCTTCTGGCCGACCGAGGCCGTGGGGCAGGGCATATGTGAATCGTCTGATGAAAACCCTGCAGTCGATTATCAAGTGGGGGATTTCGTATGACATGGTGAGCCCCGCCGTGCTGGCCAAGATCGATACCGTGCCGGCACTGCGCGAAGGCGAGGAGGATTTGCACGAAACGGAGGATCGCCTGGATGTGCCCGATATGGCGGTGCGAGCGACGCTGTCGTACATGACGCCGACGGTGGCGGACATGGTGCGGATCCAGCGGGGGGCGAGCATGCATGCGGCTGGGCGAGGTCTGCGACCTGCGGGTGGGCGATCTCGATCGCAGCGGAAGGTGCTGGCGGGTGGCCACGAAGCTGCACAAGACCGGCTACACGGGTGTCAAGCGTTTTTTCGCTTTCAGTGAGGTGGAAACGGAGATTTTGCGTCGGCGGTGCGAGGGCAAAGGGGCGGATGAATACGTGTTTTCGCCGCGCGAGGCCATGCGGAAACACTGGCAGCGGCAGGCCGAGACCCGGAAAACACGCGTCCAGCCCTCCCAGCGGCCGCGTGCCCGCCGTCGGGAAGCCGGCGTGATCCTTCCCGACTGGACGCCGTACCAGCCGCGGCACGCGGCGGTAACCGAAAATTCGAAGAAATATGGCCGTGAAGTGGCGGACCTGATCGCCGGCCATCAGTCGCCCTCGACGATGGAGATTTACGAGCACAAAGCGGAATCCGCCGCGGATACGGCCGCAAAGGAACGCGAAGCGTGGTGGGTGGTAAATGCTAACCTAAGCGGTAGGAAATAATGTCCATTACCAAACACTTTTTTCTTCACGAAAGATTATTGAGTGAATAATTCATGAAAATTATTACAATTTTTCTCTCGGTATCTTGAGTTTTTTTCACAGTGTTCATAATGAATAATATTGTGTATAGTGTCACTGTGAAAAACTCCTAAAGCTGAAACACAACTCGCCATGCCTGTCACACTAAATGATATTAAATCCGAATTAAGCCTCGCATATTTTCTCGCCGTGGTCAGCCATGCCCGAGGAAGCATTCTTCACCCTACACGGCTGGCTGACAATATGGGCATTGATGTGACTGCTGTCTGGTATGAGTCGTTTCCCAACGGCAGCCTTGACGAGTTGACCATCCATTTCCAATTGAAAGCCACTTCGACCGCCTATCCAGCTAAGAAGGAACGATTCCCGCTGCGGCTGACACGTCCCCAGTACGATGCCTGTCGTAGGAAGTCACGCACGCCACGTATCGTGTTGCTACTGTTGCTGCCCAGTGAAAAATCATGCAGATCGTGGCTCTGTCAGGACCACACGCAATTGCTGCTGAAAAAGTGTAGAACGCCGTTCAAAACCTCATTAAGGTGATACAAATGCACGCGATGCGGACGAAACCGCGGTAGACGACGATGCTGCGGTCGTCGCGGACAAGGGTTACGACGACGATGGACTTCGTGATCGCTTCGCCCAACGCGGCATCGATTTCATTTCGCCCTACCGCGACAACCGCCCTCACGAAGACCGCCGCAAACTTCGCCGCTACCGCCGCCGCTGGAAAGTCGAACGCTCCAACGCCTGGCTGAAAAACTACCGTCGCGTCACCGTCCGCTGCGACCGCAGCATCGTCGCCTACCACGGTTTCGTCCGCATCGCGTGCATTTGTATCACCTTAATGAGGTTTTGAACGGCGTTCTACAAGTCTGCGATACGTAGTGCTGCGAAGGCGGAGAGCGATGCGTATACGCAAGCGGACGACACATACGGGCGGCAGGTCGATTCGGCGTTCGCCACAAAAAAAGGTGGATGGGGTGGTTGCCGGTCGATATGAAGCGAGGTACGACGCGCTGTGGGCGGTATGGGATAATGCGGCGAAAGATGCGTTTACGACATATGCCGATGCATTTTTCGAGACGCCGACGCTTTCGATGCTAACGACTCCGCTGATGGTGGCGACGGGAAACAGTCCATGGATGCAAAGTATGGTTTGGCAATGGAATACCGTCAACATGGCCTGGAGGGGACTACGGGACACCTTCCTTGACAATATTGACGCGTTGCGTCATAATTACAATAGCCCGACAGATGCGTTGTTCGCGTTGCTGGCCGAAAACGAAGACGTTCTGGACGATTTAACTTCTGCTGCGATGACCGACGCCAATCCTTTCATCGCTTATGAGGCCTTGAAGTTGTCACTGGACGCTGTGTATCTTTACGAGACGACACAGCTTCGCCTAGCGCACGAGGGATTGCAGTCGGAGTTGCAGTCGGCGTATGGCGAGGGGCGTGGTCAGGCGATGGATAGCTATTCGCAGGCGATGGATAACGCGGAAAGTGCGTACACGCAGGCGGGCGAGGATGCGGATAAGACGATGTCGGTGATGCAGGCCATTTGGGGGCTGGGGCAGCGGAAGGTGGAGACGGGGCGGGGTGTGCCGACGACGATGCCGCGACCGATTGCCAACGTGGAAGACCGACCAGAGACGGACATCAGCCGTCGGACCGATGGTATTCATCCCGAATCTTCAGGCAGCAACACCATCCGCAATGAGGACACTCCCCCGAGAGACGGCAACCGGGAGAGGGAGGAATGGCAACAGGCGAAGGGGATCAGGCCAATGGCGCATAATCCTTCCTATAACTCTGCCATTGCGAAAATATTGGAAACCCAGAAGGAGTTGAAAGAAAAAGCAGATAAAACAGGTGACGCAAAAGACCAAGAACGATATAAGAATTATACGATATTGGTGAACCAATTTGAAGAATGGAGCAGGCATCCAAATTCCGATTTTGCCTTTGCAGCAGAGTTGTTGGGAGTGTTTTTGGATAGAGATCACCCAAGTTATGATAAAACCTCACCATTGGACTTTTCCCACCATGCACACATCATCCGAAATGATTCCTCGTATCGAAAGGAACTTGATTCCAGCATCAGAAAGAAATTTTTAGAGCAAACAGGCCTTTTGTTATATCCGGAATGCGAAGGTTTGTTACTATTTGATGGCATTCTTGAGAAATTATCTAAAGGGGGAATTGAAGGCGGATTTGAAAATCGCTATATTCCTATCTCTCGTATTGGCAGTTCCCTTCCCCTTGCGATGGCCCTTGGCGGTTCGAGGTATGCATACCAATTTGAGCCGCTTATACCTGCATCTACTCATGAAAAAATCAAACAATCACTCTGGAGTGGAAGTTATTATACTTCAGAGTTTACAATCGAATCGTCCGCCCTATCCCAGTCTTTTCGGACATATTAACTTTCGTTATAATGAATGAAAAAACGAGGAGGAATTTATGGCAGAGAAGAAAAAGTGTCGGGTGCGGTATTCGCATCAGGTGCGGCAGCAGGCGGTGCGGATGATGGCGGA
>JAVBLI010000017.1:0-27840 GCA_031553595.1 Thermoguttaceae bacterium
GCCGCATTTCCTCCGGAATCGCCCTCATTTTTCTCTCCATCGCCCATGTCTATTACCCATCGACGGCACACTGACTCGCCTATATTATTTATCGACATTTAGAAAGAAAAAGAATAGATTAATTAGGGAAATGATCTAAAGCATCAAACTTTCCAGCAGCAGCCGCATTTTTCGCAATTCGACGACCAAGTCGATATCATCGGACGGAAAAATATCGACGCTCAGTCCGCGATTATAGCCGCGGTGCTGCAACTGCGTAATGAGTCGGCCATACTCGATTTCGCCCTGCCCGACACACACCTGAAATTTCTCTGGACGCGTGTCCCGCAGGCGGACGTGGCTGACCAGCTCCAGCAGCGGTTCATAATTTTTCGGCGTTTCGTATCCAAAAATATAATGGCTTGGGTCCAGGGTGATTTGCAGGCCGGGGACATTCTTGCACAGGGCGCGGGCCGTCTCCACATCCTCCGTCAGCCGGCCTTTTTCCGTCAGCAGGCCCACGGTAATGCCGCGGTCGCCGGCGATTTCCACGCACTGGCCCAGCCGCTCCACCTCCGAATTAAACGGCGAACCCCACTGCGACGCCCGTAGCGTCATGTTCACCACCTTCATCGACTTGGCCAGCTTGCAGCACGCCAAAAACTGGCGGAGATACTCGTTGTCATCCTCGCTAAGAATCTCTACGCTGACCGCGGCGGGAATCAGCCGATACATGTTTTTCAGCGACTGCGCAGTGTCATACAACTGGTCCGCGATCTGGGACGGCTTCAAATGGTTTTCCGACTCATGGAACATTAATTCGACGTTCGTATACTCCAGATCCGCGAGTTTCTCCAGTGCCTGATCCAGCGGTAAATCGCGGAAACAGGCGGTCGTAGCTGCCACAAACACAAATAACCTCCCTGCTGTACTGAGGAATGATAAAAATCCCGATTACGTAAACGAAATACACTCGCTATTTTACCTGAAAAGCGGATTTTAGGGAAGAGCAAAAAGCGCCCATGCCGCCTGCGGGGCTCACCGGCAGCGATTTCCGCCTTCCATCTGCGCACAAAAAAGCCCCGCGAAATTCACAGGGCCGGGAACGGATGAAGAGGGATTCGAACCCCCGGACGCTTGCACGTCAACGGTTTTCAAGACCGTCGCCTTAGACCGCTCGGCCATTCATCCAGTGTTTCCTATTTTAACGTTTTCCCCTGCCACGTCAATCCGGGGAGGACGCCGCGGCAGGTTTCGCAGAGGCTTCCGCTGATGTTTTCCGCGGTTCCAAATACCGGCGCTGATAAAGCGTCATCGCATGCAGGGCCGCCATGACGCCCTCCAGCTCTTTCGCGGACGCCACGCACGGATCCCACCGGGTAAGATGATCGAAAGCGAATCGCTCCAAAATATCCACCGCACTCTGGATGCGCGGATCCGAAAGCGCCTCCTGCGGCGTTTCCATCACCAGCCAGCGGAGAATGTGGGCCGAGGCGAAAAATAGCTCGTCCCGCTGCCGCGAAATGCCTTTCCGCTCAAAAAAACGCGGGTGCCAGCAGTGCCATTCATTCTGGTGAACCAGCGCGAACTCCCGAAAATCCTCGAGGTATTTCGCCGCCGCGAGATAAACGGCGGATGTTTCCATCTTCACCCGCTGCTGACGGCAGCGCAGCGCGCAGCTGATGCCGAAAAGCTGATTCGTGATGTCCGCGGTACCGAGATTCGTGGGCCGGTTCAGCTCGTGATAAAGCAGTTTTTCCAGCGACCAGCGATTTCCGTCCGCGTCTTTCCACACCGCATCCGGCGGAAGATAATACGAAAGCCCGGCCAGCGCGTACGAAAGTTCCGTGCCCTGCCGACAGCGTTTCTGCTCATACTCTACCAGATCCATGACGGTGAATGACCGGCGGGGAAGCTTTTCGGCGGAAGTCGCAGTCCTGGCAAGGAAAATGTCCGTCTGGGAGGAGTGGGCCGGGAAAGTGTAATTGGCCGAGACGCGTGAGAGTGCGAAAGTGGCCAGCAACTGCCCCTGGTATCGCTGAACGCCGTAACCGAGATTCGGTAGCAGGCGATCCCCGGCGGGGTTAAACGTCAACTGTTCCCGCATGGGATAATTCCAGCACAGCGCGCCGATCGCGTTTATATACTCCTCCGCCTCCCGGCACCCATCATAAACGGCCACCTTACACCCGAAAGGAATGGCGAACATCATAATGTCCGACGGCCGATTTTCGTCCGTGGCCATGCTGATCATGCGGTAAATGTCCAGCGTCCGCCGCAGCCTCGAGGAGAGAATTTTCTCTGCTTCCGTCAGGGGAACGATTTCCGGCTTCACGGCCGACCGCATTTCCGGCGAGGAAAGTGTTTCCTGCAGGGCGTGCGATTCCGCGAATGTTTCCGTTTCCGCCGCCGAAGTTTTACTTTCCACCGTGTTATTTTCGCTGCCTCCCGCGGGGGTTTCGTCCGACACCTGGGCTCCCCCCTCCGTAAAAATATCCGTCAGGCGCGTTTCAGCCGCCGCTGTGTCCACCGTCGCGGTGCTCGCCGCATCCTCATTTTTTGCCGCCTGTGGAGTGTCCGTCCGCACGGGGGTGTCCGTTTCAAGTACCGGTACGGTTTCCGTAAACGCCTGCGCTGTTTCCGAAAACGGCTGTGACAGCTGATCATCCTCGGACACCGGGGACGCGTGGGACGGCACATCCGGATGCTCCATCGGCGGGTCATTCTCCAGAAACGAAAACGGCGCATCCTCCGCGGCGGCCTTCTCCGCCTGCGTCACATCTTCAGAAATCGGCCCGGCACGCTCTTCCAGTGGGGGGTGCAGCACCATTTCCGGTGTGTTTCCCGGAGTGGTTTCCGGCACATTTTCCGGCGTGACAGACACTGAAATCTCCGGTGCATAAATGCGTGCGAAGAAATCCGGCTCCTCGGCCTGCTCCGCCATCACCGCTGCCGCGTTTTCCGTTTTTTCGCCCGCGCCTTTTTCCGCTTCTTTCACCGCCGCCTCTTCCGCAGCCAGACGCCCCGCATGCTCCCGTTTCATTTCGTCCAGCCATTCATGGTCGATGATCGAAACGTACGCCAAGTACGCCCACGGTTCATAATCCGCAGACGGCAGCGGCCCATACGCCTTCCCGGGCTCCTTCCCCTCTCGCACGTCCATTCCTGCAGCGCAAATCGGCAGGCAGCAGAAAACCGCCAGGAGAAAACACCGAAAAATCACCCCTTCACGCCATTCACCGCCACGGTGCCGCTGCGAATGCAGTTGAAATGGATGAGCCAGAACCTGAAATTGCATGGAAAACTCCATTATTTCCCCACGTTTCTCGTTTTTTCTCCAGAAAATCCCGCTTATTCCGACGATTTCCCGGACGCCTGCGATTTCTCAGCATTTTTTGCCGGGGCGGGCGGCTGATATCCCAAAATCTCCACCGTCGCATGCCCGCCTTTTTGCTCCGCCTCCTGTAACACCACATGAAATACGTCTCCGCTTTTCATCGTCACAGAAAGCACCAGATCTCCATCATAATACTGCAGAAGGTACGCCCGGTCCTGCGGATGAAAGAGCTCCTTCAGCCGCTTCTCGTCGCGCGACGGAAACAGGAGCGTCCCATCCGCATCCAGGGTACAGGAAATCGCGTCCTTCCCGCTGATGATGGTCTCATAAACCCGCTCCAGTCGACGACGGTCGTTTTCGGGGATTTTTGACGTTTTTCCTTTTCCGGCGGCCATTTTATCATTATCATGTATACGCATCCCGCCGGGAGATGCGCCTTCCGCATACCGAAAAATGGCCGGCGAAAACGGTTCATCCGCCCCGCCATCCGCCTGCACCCGCGGTTGCATCTGCGCCCGGGTGTCCGGCGACATTTCTTGGCGGGCAACTTCCGCGCGAGCTTTCGCCGCCAGCTTCAGGATAACGCCCATTTCTCCGTAAATCGACTTAAACGCTTCCGGCAGCGGTACCTCCTGCGGCGCCGCGTCCGGGACATTCCCTAAAATATCCACATTCCGTGGCCAGACCACTTCCACCGTGCCCACATGCGGGTCTTTCAGCCATTCTTTCTGCGAAAACATACCCTCACGGTCTTTCGCGGACACACCGTTCATGAACCCCCGCACGCTGTCCGCGACTTCCGCCCGAGACCTGTTTTGCAGCTCCACAGACACCAGCATCTCCCCGGCCAGGGCTTTCTGCCGGACAGTTTCAAAAATCGGAGATTGCGCCGCGTAAATCGTATTCAGCAGCTTCAAAAAATCCGGGGCATTCCCGCCGTCATCCGCCGTGAGATAATAACGGGTCCATAAATGGGCCGTGAATGAAAACGCGTCCATGTCCAGACGGCTTTCTCGTAAAGCGTCCACCATGGAAACACCTCCGCCGGGTGCGGAAAGCGTCTGCCAGGTGTCCACGCTGGCGGGCAACGGCTGGCCGGAAAAAATGGAAGCCAGCCCCGTCTGAATCCACTGCGGAAAATAATGATGCTCGCCACCGGCCATCAAAACACTCTGAAAAACCGCCTGCCGCAGCGCCGGCCCATGCGCCACCGGAGTCGCCAGCAGGGAGGGGGAAATGTCCAGGCGCGCCACGCCGGAGTCCGCGGAAAATCGGCATGAATTTTGCGATTTTTGATTCCCACCCATAAGAGGGGGAGTAAAATACACCGGAATTTTTTGATTTTCAGGGAAAACATTCTCACGAAAAGAGGAGACGCCGCCGGATGCGCCGCGATTCCCTTCACGGTGATCGGCGGGAATGATTTTTGCATCAGCCGGACGCCGCCACATTTCCGCCACCAGAGACGCTTCCACCCAGAGTGCTTCCAGTTCCGTCGCGATCCGGGCTCCATCTTCCGCCGTCATGTCCGTGTAAAGCGTGAAATGCGGCGTGCTTATTTTCCGCCCACGCTGCGTGGGGGTATTTTGCGGAGAAAATGTTTTTAGTGCGCGCGCGGTCTCTTCTTTCACCACTTCCGGCGCGACCAGACGAATAACGGCCGGGGAGGAAAATTTCTGCGAAAACCCCGCTCGCACTCCGGACACCTGATTTTCATCAGCCGCCACAGTGTGTGCAAAAATCGTTAACAGAATGAAAATGCCCCACTGAATGACAAAACGCATTCGCACGTAAATCTGACTCGCCGGCACATCCGCGGGCTTCACACAAAAAATGGGAGAGTATCTCTGCTTTTTTCTTTTCATGGAATATTCGGACATAAAACGCCCTCTTCAACTGGAACTATTTTGATCATTTACCATAATATTATTATGTATACCAAAAAAGTAAAAACGAATAAATTCCAATAAACGTTTTTTTTCATAAAAACGCCATTTTCCCAGTGCATTCTCTCCATTTTCTATTTAAAAGCATTTCTTGTCCGAAATTTCACCTGTATTTCCATCAAAAACCACTCATCCATTTTTTTATTTGATAAATTTTGAATAAATAACATGGAGCATCTCAAAATAATGGCACAGAAAGAAAGCAGCTGGAAAAGTTTCGCCATTTTTCTTAATCGCTACAATCAAAAAAGCCGATAAAAAAGATACTGTCTAAAATCTTTTCCATTTTTTCTCGTGTGTTGGAAAACGACAATGAAAAAAATAACAAAAAAAGCCCATCATTTATCCTCCCGGCGTGTGTGTTTCGGAAAATGTGCAGTTTTTGTGCGTGAAGCGGTGATCTCCGGAATCCTCGCGGCCGGGGTGCTGGCACCGCCATGCCTGCTGCTGGCGGAAGAAACTCCCGCACGTATTTCTGATTATTTCATGGAAATGGAAGATTCGGAATCTGTCCCGCAGCCGGAACACGCAGTGCCGCAAAATCGGCAACCGGCGGTCTCCGACTTTTTCCAGTCCGCCTCGGCGGATCGCATCCCCGGCGATTCTTCTCCTGCGCCAGCTCCCGCCGCTTCACAGGAGGATGCGGTTTCGCGGAACATTCCTCTCACCCGGGAGGCTCCGAGCCCCGCCGTTCCATCCGCTCAGGAAACGCCGCGCGCCACACAGGAAGAAACGCCACGGACGGAGGCCCCCGCTCAGGAAACACCGCAAACACGCATGTACCCCGGCGTGGGCGGATACATGATCCGTGAATATTACGCCCCGGGGGGAATTCTGATCCGCGAAAACGTACCGTCTGAAGAACAGCGGCCCGCGCAAAAAGAACAACATGAACCGGTGGAAGTTCCGCAGAAAAAAGTCTCCATCTCTCCGGAAACGATAACATTCGGCGGTATCACGGGAAACGCTCCTGGGAATGCCGTGCAAAACGCGGATCGGAATGATTCCGAAAAAGTTCCGCAAAATCCGGAAAAAGAGTCGCCGGACATGAGCCTGGGGGAGATGCAGGTGATTTCCATCCGCGAGCATGATTTTTCTTCGCAGAAAACGCCGCCCCGCCAGGCGGAAAAAATGGCGTTTACGATTACTTTTTCGGAAGGAGAGCCGATTATTCCTGCTGCGGAGAGAGAGAAAAAGACACCCACCGAGATTCGGAAAACAGTCGAGGTGGTGGAAAACGCGGCGCCGGAGGAAAATGTGCAGAGACATGTAACCATGGAGGACATTCCCGCGCTGCTTCCGGTCACGCTCCCGGCGGGCGCAAATACGCCGCCTCCATTCACGCCTGCTCCGCCTGCTGAAATGAAAAAGCATGTTTCCCAGACGAAAACGCAGACCGAGGCGCCGGGAGAAGTGCCCGCTTCCCGGCCGGGAAATGAGATTTCCGGAATGCAGTTCCGGGTGAAGGCGTTTTCTGAGCCGGTTTCCTCAGAAAGGATGGAGGAAATAAAGCCGGAGCGGATTTTCCGGTTTCAGGAAAAGGAATCCCTGGACAAGCTGTTTTCACATTTACAGAATGGAGTATTTCGGTGTTCCACAGAAAAGGGCGCGATCCGGGTCGGCGGAACGGAAACATTTACTGGCTGTGAAAACACGCTCGCTGAAGGCGGAAACGGCGGGCATTATGCCTGGCAGTACCTGATTCACGAAATGACAGGGAATGCGTTGGCGACAGTGGCCGGGCGCGGAGACACTTCCCGATTATGCGCCGCCAGCAGAGAAATTCCCGGCGTGCGAAGTACGCGTGGGCCTGCCGCCGCGAAACGGAACTGGGAAATTCGCCTGGTTTCTTTTGACATTCCGGACATCCTTCCCCCAGAGAATTTACTCACCGCGTCTGCCGGCCAGCAGGGTGATGCGCATCAGCGGAGTCACACGACAGAATCCGGCGCGCAGACATCCCCGAGCGAAATCCTGGAATTACCGAAAACGCTTGATTTTTTACGTCCGGATGAGGCCGTTTTATCACTGAAAGAGGACACGGCATCCGGTGAAGCAGCCGTGACGCAAGAAAAACCCGCCCTTTCCTCCGCGGAGGGTGAAACGCCGAATCTGCTTCCCACCCAGGTGGTAGCGGCCAGCACTCCAGACTCCGAAAAAATGGATCCGAATAACGTAAAAGACGTTCCGCAGCCCACCTCGCCGGCCTCACCGACTTTCGTTACCACAGCGGATGCGCCCCGGAATATTATTTCGACGGAAATCCTGCCCCCGGGGCGTTCACCGGAGGAAGTCGCGCGTCAGTCGCAGCGGCTGGAACAGCTGGAAACGCTCATCCAGAACTCGGCCACGCTGACCGTGGAGCAGATGATGGAGGATATTTCGCGGCGAACCGCGGAACGGATCCCGAAAGAGATGCTGGAGGATGTGGTTCATCGCGCGACGGAGATGACGGTTCAGCATCTGGTGGACCGGGTCATCGCGGAATCTTCCCCGGCCGTGGAAGCGAAAATCGCATCCCGTGAGATTTCCAGGAAAGTGGAAGCACGAACGGAAAAACGGATGGCGTCACGGATGGAGCAGCATTTGGAAACGCGGGAGACGCTCGCGATTTTATCGCCGCCACCGGCCGAGGAAGCCGTCATGGAAAATGGAAACTTGACTGGAAATGAAAATGAAAAACCGCGTGAAGAAGAGTACGTTATGCTCGGCGGAAAGCGTGTGCGCGTGCTGCAGGCCCGGCCGGAAGGTCTCTCGCCCCGGTATGGAACGGCCGTGACGCTTCCTGTGAAAACGGGAAACATATCCCCCACGCCCGTGGACATTTTAAAAACAGCGCAGCCGCTCTCAGAAAACCAGGCAGTGAAAAATCAGGCGGCCGAAGAGGACGTGGCCGATGCATTTTTGAGTATCCATCCGCCCTTAAACGCACCGCCTGCGTCCAGTACATCCCCGCAAAAATCGGCAGGGGATGAAGCCGCGGGTTTTGTGAAAATTTCCGGCAAGAAAAAAACGGCGGCTTCCGACGCGCGTCCGCAGGAAGCGACAGCGTCTTCGAAAAAGGAGCGTCCGGCTGAAACCCAGGCAGTGGAAATGGAGTCACCGGAAGCGGAAAATCCGGGGTATGCGAGGATAAACACGCAGCGCAAAGAAAAATCGCAGCATCCGGGGAATGCGGGATCCGTTCCCGTGGCTGTGGAGGAAGCCGAGGCAGACGCCGGGTATCCTCGCGAGCATACTCCCGCCCAGAAACCGCCCCGGGTGGTGGAAATGCAGATCGCGCTGTGTGACGGAATGGTTCTGAATCTGGAAAATCCGGTTTCAAACATTCTCGTGGAAAATCGGCAGGTATGTGACACCGTAGCGGTTTCCGCGAAGCAGATCGCCGTGGTAGGAAAAGCCACCGGGGGCAGCCGTGTGCAGCTGATTTTTGCGGATCCGGAAATCCGTCCCGTGACCGTCTCCGTTACGGTTCATAACGGCGCGCCGCAGACCGTGCTTCGCGCGCAGTGGGGGCAGGCAATGGAAAACGAATTGCGCCGCCGCATCCCGGGCTGCGACATTTCGCTCATCCAGCTCAAAGACCGTTTCTTCCTGAAAGGGAGTGTCCCGCAGGCGGTGGAGATGGGCCTGGCCGTGAGTATGATCCAGGACGCTTTCGTCAAATTCCGCACGGCTTACCCCGGTCTGGAAATTTCGCGTAATGCCACGGCCGCGGACGGCGGCCTGACATTAATTAACATGCTTACCACGGGACGTTAAACGAAACCCGGAAATTATTATAAAATTCATTTATTTACAGGCGAAATAGGGGGGAAACCATGACGCTGAAAAAATATCATTCCATTTATTGGCCCTGCGGCGCCGTGCTGCTGATGGCGGGCCTGATGCTGATGGCCTGCTGTGCCGGATGCAAAAGTTCCGGAAACTCAGGGGGCGGTTCGAAAGGCCTGTTCGCCTCGAAAAAATCCAAGTATGAGGAACAGGAAAAAGACATCACCGTCCTGCTGGCGGACGGAAACCGCGCGATGGGCTCACGCCGTTACCACGAGGCGCGCGGGCATTACCTGAAGATACTCGAGATTTACGACAAAAACCCCGGCATCCAGAAAAATCCGCTGCCGTACTGCCAGATGGGCATCATTTCGGAAGAGCTGAAGATGTATCCGGAAGCCGAGGGTTATTACAGGCAGGCCATCGCGCTGGACG
Source organism: Thermoguttaceae bacterium (assembly GCA_031553595.1). GTDB lineage: Bacteria > Planctomycetota > Planctomycetia > Pirellulales > Thermoguttaceae > RGIG3701. The sequence continues at coordinate 9,472 of JAVBLI010000017.1, forward strand.
AAACGCAGCCCGAACCGTATAACAGCCTGGGATATTGCATGTTCCGGCAGCAGAAATACGATGAGGCGATCGAGTGGATCGAGAAGGCCGTGGAACTGCGGCCCGCGGGCTCCAAGTACCTGAATAACCTCGCGCTGGTTTACGGCAGCAAAGAAAATTATCCGAAAGCGTTCCAGTATTTCCGCCTCGCGGGGACGGAAGCCGACGCGTATTATAACATGTCCACGATCTTTGCCATGCAGGGCAAAAATGAGGAAGCGCAGGAGTCGCTGCGGCACGCGACCCGCCTGGATCCTTCCCATAAAGACGCGAATCGCATGCTCATGTCGTACACCGAAACCGAAAATGACCTCTTCGATTCGCCGACCGATTTTTACGATTACCAAAAACGCGGCCTGGTTGAATACCATGACACCGGCGCGGGGCTGGGGGGGCCGCCGAATGTGGAACCCGTCACCGCCGGCTACACCCGCCAGTACGGCTCTTCGCACCAGATCAGCGGCGTCCCGACCGTTATGGGCGAATCGCATCCGGTGAACATCACACAGCCGGCACCCGCCCCAGTGAATCCTGTGTACTGATTCGGGCCCTTATGTCATTCGCCGGTGGTATCATTTTCCGAAACCGGCGCAGCATCATCGCCGCCGTGAGACACCCCGTCTTGCGGCGGCATCATTTCGCGCAGCACCGCTAAATAATCTTCCGGCAGCTCCGGCAGCCCCTCCGCCGGTTTCTCCCAGTCTCCATCGCGGAGAAAAATATAACCGCCCCGCGAGCGCGGCACACTCCTCGGTTCGTTGCCTCCGATAATTCTTGAGATGAAATCGCCCATCGCGTCCAGCGAAATCAGGTAATGCCGCTGCCCCCAGCGAACCAGCACGAATTCCGTCGCGGGGATCTCATACCGCTTTTTCTCCGCATCCAGTTTACACTGGAGGTGAAGCCAGCCGTCATTCCAGGACACGTCGCCATAATTCTCAGATTGCAGATTTGTGCAAGTGTCCCACGTATACGCGAAACCCGCCTGCGGCGCGACATCCAGCTCGAGATACATCCCTCGCGCGAAACCGGCGTAATACTTGCCAGCCCACGGGTGATCCTTCAGCGTTTCCAGCTCGGCCGCCACCGCCTTGCGCTGCGCCCGAACATCTGACCGCATGTCGCGTGAGGCAGGCGCAAGAAAAACATACAGCACCAGCGCAAGCATCATCACAACAATCAACCATCCAACGATTCTTCGCATGGCATCCCTCACTTTTCCATGGATACTTCACTGTCAGACATACTCCGCAAGATTTCGATATTTTCATCTTTCGTTTCTTTGGCATCGGCGTTATTTTTCTTCAACTTTTCCACCGTTTCTTGTATCGCATGCACCCTTTCTTCGGAGTGATCCTTTGCCATTAGCACCCGGCGCCCGGGCACGATGCGTGTGCTTTCACGCCCAGCATTGTCTTCGTCTTTGAGGTATCGAAAAAACTCGAATGTTCCCTCCGCATGCTTTTCGCCGACTTTGGTAAATTGTAAACGGCCATACTGAATTAAATTGCCGCTGACGTATTTTTGACTGGGGATGACGCCGGCATCTTTACCCTTGTCGATCATCACGGAGATACGGCAGATGAGGTCGCCGCGTTCACCGGTCACCGTTTTCACCTCGCCAGTTGCCAGAATTTTGGCGTCGATCATGTGTTCACGCAAGGTGGTAGCGTATTGTTCGAATCCCGCCGGCAGTTCCGGCAGCCCCTCAACCGGTTTTTTCCAGTCGCCTTTGCGAAGAAGGGTGGTCCCTGAATTGTGGTATCGGGGTTCATATCCGCGTATAACATCCTCACAAAAAAACTTCATGCAATCCACGTGCAAGTCAGGATACGTCCTGATCAGATAGCACCGCTCTCCCCACCGGACAGGGACATAGGCATTCGGCAAGTTGGCATGTTTTTCTCCGGTATAATTCAGTTTAATCCGCCCGTTCTCGAAAGTGCAATTACCCAAATACCAGAAATCGTAAACATCGCCGTAGTCGTGAAAAACGAATCCGGATTCGGGAGCAATGGTCACATCCCTGACACTCAGCCCGGCTCCGGTGGTATACTCGCCTGCCCAAGGGTGGTCGCCGAGCCTTTTGAGTTCCTCCTTGATCGTCTCCACCTTCTGCATTCCCTGCTGACGGCTTTCCTCCCTTTCTTTCTGCCAACGGTCATTTTCACGTGCCTTTTCCCAGCGCTTCCAGAATGGCCCTTCCTGATTCACCAGCGTCCGGTGGTTGTCGAAAGCACGCCACAGTGAATACGGCAATTCCGGACACATGTAAATCACGATGGTTATTCCAAGAATCAAAAACAGGGTAGCCCAGGCAAATTTTTTCATGGTGTTCTCCGTTTTGTTGACTTTTTATCGCATCGCAGCCAGCGCATGGTTACACCCTATTATTTTAACGCTGTCGGAGCGGAAATAATAGGGCGTAATGTGAAAATGTCGCAAATTTAGAAATACAGATCTCGCTCATCCGTGTCGCGAATGCGTTCGATGCGCGAGATAAGCTCGGTTTTTTGCGGGCCGTCCGGGATGTTCGCCAGTTGACGGATGATCGCCGTTTCGCCAGCGGCGCGGGTGGCGGGCGAGGCGTAGTCCGTGAGGTATTCCTCCAGCGTCGTCAGCGCGTTGGGCGTGCAGAGCTTCTGGATGAAGCCGGGAATGGCAAATTCCATGAACTGCTGCCCCGTCCGGCCTTTGCGGTAACACGCCGTGCAGAAGCTGGGGATGAAGTCGTCGTCCAGCAGCTCGCGGATGATTTCATCCAGGCTCCGCATGTCGCCCAGCTCGAATTGCTCCTTTCGCGAGACCTGCTCGTCGCCGAGTTCGGAATAGCCGCCCAGCTCGATTCGGCTGCCCGCGTCGATCTGCGAGACGCCGAAATCCATGACCGCGCGGCGTACGGCGGCGTTCTCCCGCGCGGTGCAGATGAGCCCGGTGTACGGCACGCTCAGTCGCAAAATAGCCACCAGACGCTTGAAGTCCTCGTCGGTCACGTCGTATTTGAAGGACATGTCGATTCCGCTTGCGGGGCGGATGCGAGGGAAGCTGATGGTATGGGGCCCGCAGCCGTAGGCGTTCATGAGGTGGTTGGAGTGGGCCACCAGGCCGAGGACTTCGTATCGCCAGTCGTAAAGTCCGAACAGCGCGCCCAGGCCCACATCGTCCGCACCGGCTTCATACGCACGGCTGAGGCTGTCCAGCCGCCACATGAAGTCGCCCTTCTCGGTGCCCGCCGGGTGCACTTTCGCATACGTCGGCTTGTGGTACGTCTCCTGGAAAATCTGGTACGTGCCGATGCCCGCGTCGTGGATGATTTTGAAGCCCGCGTGATCCATCGGCGCCGCGTTGATATTCACCCGCCGGATGCTCGCGTTTCCCTCATGCACGGCATAAATCTTCCGCACGCAGTCGGCGATAAACTCCGGACTGTATTTCTGGTGTTCGCCGAAAACCGCAATCGTCCGCTTATGACCTTGCCGCAGCATCTGACGGATTTCGTTTTCGAGCTGCGCGTCGGAAAGCGTCATGCGGTCGCACTCGGGATTCGAACGGCGAAACGCGCAGTACAGGCAGTCGTTATGGCAGTAGCTGCCCACGTACAGCGGCGCGAAGATGACGATCCGGTTGCCGTAAACGTCGCGTTTGAGTTGGTGAGCCGTTTCGAAAATTTGCGCGATACTTTCCGGCGAATCGGCCGCCAAGAGCACCGCCGTCTCCGCGGGCGTCAGCGCTTCCTTATTGATGCTCTTCGCCAGAATTTCGCGGAATCGGCCTTCATCGTGCTTGAGCCCCGCCATGAGTTCGTCGATCCGCGCGTCGTCGACAAAATCCGTCGCTGTGCGGCTTAATAACGTGTGGTCAAATAACATCGACATGGTATACCTCCTAACTTTCTTCATTAAAAAAACACCTGATGCTCACGCTTTGTGTTTTCACCTCAGGTTGACAGGGATCGAATAGGTTTTCTTCGCGGCGTCGGTGACCGTCAGTAAGTAGCGGACGTTACGCGTAATGGCGAGGTCATCGAAACGCAGGACGTTCACCCCGGACGCGAGGTCGATTGCGGCGCGGTAAACGGTTGCGTTTTCGGCGTCCCTCAGGCACAGTTCGCCCGGGCCGGCTGTGCGAGTGACGAAATCGATTTCGTAGCGCAGGCGGTCGGGATGCCGCATGAGGTCGCAGGTTTGGGTAACGGTTTCGGGCATCGTGAGGGAAAACCCCGGCGGCAGTTCCGGCTCGGCTTTCATGCCCGCCCGCCGCAAGCCGTCGCGAATGTGCTCGTTGTGCATCATGCGTTTCCAGAACAGGCCCGTGCGGTAATTTTCCATCATGATCGCCATCGGGGCGTGCTCCATCGCGAGATACACCGGGTTGACGCGGTGGTCTCGGGGGATGTAGGAAATGCCGAGTCCATACGGGCCATCGAGCTCCGGATAGTTTTTCGTGAGGTTCAGCAGCACCTGCGCGGAATAAAACGGCGTGAAGGGGAATGCGCTGATGGCGGCGGTCGGGGCCAGGACGCCGTCGTCGTTGTGCGGGCTGCGGGCTTTGTATTCCGGGTGTTCGCCGCAGCCGCCGCATGCCGTCAGGCCCCAGTCGGTGGCGGAGTATTGGAATTCCGCCGGGGCTTCATACACGCAGTAATGGCGGTCGATCATCGTGTGGCCTAGGCACTGCGTCCAGTAAAAGGCGTACGCGTCCTGCATCCGCTGCGGGTCGAGCACGAGAAAGGAGTACTGCGACAAAAACAGCGGGCCGCCGTCAGCTGCCGTGCCCAGCGGAAGCGGATAGCCGTAAGTTTCCCGGCCGGGATGGGCGTATTTGTACCCCAGCCAACAGTCGCGGTACACCGACTCGGGCACGCGGTGGGCCTCCGGAGCCGCCATCGCCAGCACGTATACCAGCAGCGTTTCGTTCCAGCCCACCAGCGGCAGCTCGTACTCGTCCCGGTCGGCGTGCCAAATCCAGTAAAGCTTGCCGTCGCGGACGAAATGATTCCACTCGACGGTCTCCCAGAAAAAGCGGGTCGTGTCGCGGATTTCCTTCTCCACGGCATTATCGGCGTCGAAATATTCAGCAGCCGTCATCAGGCCAGCCAGCAGGAACGCGGTCTCGACGATTTCCCCGGCCGCGGTCTGATTCCCGAATCGCGCCGGCGTGCCGTCCGGGTGATACCAGTGCGACCAGGCACCGGCGTAACGCTTGGCCGACTTCATGAAACGGGCGATTTTCAGGACATGCGTAGCCGCGCCGGCACGGTCGATCCACCCTCGCTCGACGCCAATGATGAGCGTCATGACGCCGAATCCGGTCGCGCCGGTGGCCAGCACGTCGCGGTGGTGCGAGTTGTTGAAGGCCATGCCGCTGGGCTGGTGGGCGTCTTCGTAAAAATAATTGACGATTTTCCTCTGCTGGGCGTCCATGACCGCACGAACCGCAGCGGGAGCGAATGCATCTTCCTCCGCACAGGCGCAGGGCGCCGCCGTCAAGATCAGGATCGCAATGATGATACCGTAAAAATGTTGCATAAATTCAGCGTTCGCTCCAGAGGTGCCCCCCAAACCGCCCATAACCCTGTATTATACATACGCAGCTGGTTTTTGACAAGTTTCCCCGGGAAAATTTTCAAAGACCGATTATCACCGGATAATGCGTGTTAACTAAGTCCCAGATCTTTGGTGAGCAGGCTTTCCCGGTGAACGTTTTCCGGTTTCAGACCGAACGAGTCGCAAATGAGACTACGCAACTCGTTTTCGATATCACTCTTGGGTAATTCCTTGCTTCGCAGGCGGTTTCGCCGTTTTTCGACAATCATCCGGGCAAGCTCGCCGAGATTTTTTCCACGGTTCAGAGCCTCTGAGAAGAACAGCCACCAGAACAATGCCGTCGCCGCGCCCAGACACAGGCCGGCAAGGAAGGAAACACTGGGTGTGGGGAAATAATTTGTGATGATATAATAACGATACACCGCAAACCAAATCGCCATCAGCACGAGTGATGTAACACACCCGCAACCGACTCCCGCACGACAGTATTCTCGCCAGCCATGCAGTTCCGGAAAACGTTCCCGGAGGCGCCCCCACACGTCGTTCTCATCCCGTTTCAGGGCCGGGGCGAAAACCTTCATCGGGGTTTTGGAATTCACGTCCACGCTTTCCGGCACCAGCGTCCGCAGTTGCGTCAGCAGTGCCGCCAACACAAATTCCTCGTCCATTGCTTCCAGCGGGGCATTCCGCGATTCATTTATTTTCCGGCAAACCAGATCGACCAGGTCGCCGAACGTCGGGGGAGTTTCCCCAAAATCCGCCGGGTGAATCGCGATGTCGTAACGGTCTTCGATGTCCATCACCAGTTCGACCAAATCCATCCCCATGAGTACACCTATTTTCTCTGAATTTTCCCTGCCTTTTCAGTAAAAAACAATCATATCTTATTCAAATTTAACTGAAAAAGCTGTAAAAATTACCCAAAAATGCTTGACAATACCTAATTTTAATGTATAGTTACAGAAAATAGGAACTATAAGTATTTTTTAATACAAAAGTATACATTATTTTAATTTTTTGTATTTTTTCATTAGGACAACTGATATGTGCCCCATAAATAGATCGTTACTCAGCATTTTGCCTGCTATTTTTTTCATTTTATGCATTTTGCCGCCCGAAACGCGGGCTGATGAGGCAGGCAGCATAACCCTCACGGATTATACGGTTTTGAACTGGCAGGATCCGGTGTATAATCAAGTATTTGCAACATATTGGTATCAATCCACCGATCCCCTCTATCCATACCAAGGTGGAGTGAGAATTACCGGCCTGGAGTATGCGGAGGAGCCACCACCGTATAAATCCAGATCAGTGATGCTATATCATGCGGTTTTTGTGGATGAACGTGCTACAAATTCCGACTGGTGTGCCCAACTCTTAAATTATATTTCCGATTCGAATATGCCCTGGTTAACAACGGCCCGCAATTCCTACTCGTACAAAAACGACACGTATTTCGAGTTCTGGCTCTCACCGGGTTTCATGAACCAGCTTCCCGACGGAATCGTTTCCTGGGACTTGCTCGGTTTCAACGATTTTTACGGCACGAGTGTCCGGCTGGACTATATCAAATCGACGATCTTTATCACCGGGTGGGACGAAGGCGAACAGGGGGTAGCCACGCCCGAGCCCGCAACATGGGTGATGCTTCTTTTGGGCGGAGTGCCTATGGTCATCATGCGAAAACGGAGCGCATCGCGAAAATTTTCGGAGACTGTGTCGCTGGACGTTCGCTGAACCCGGCAGCCATCCGCATGATTTTCTCATGATTTTCTCGTGAAATTCACTGAATTTCCTGGCCCTGCCCCCACCGTACGGCCTAGGGCGAGAATGCGGGCCTTGAGCTTCGCGTCGAAAGACTCGGCGGCGTCGGCGGTGCGGGTTTTGGCGGGGTAAATGGCGTAAAGTTCGCGATAATTCGCCGGCGTAAGATTCGGCATGATGATGTTCGCGCCGCGCGAGAGACCGAGTTCGTAACCCTGCGTGACGTCGATCGTCGCCAGGGCCGTCGTGCTGGGAATGTTGGCGTACGGACGCACGAGACGCGTCAGCGCCACCATTTTGAGCGTGGTCAGTTCGTCGTTCGGTACTTCGGTCAGCGGCGCACCGGCGGCCTGCGCATCCAAAAATTCTTTCCCCAGCGGCGTGTCCGCATGCGGTAAAAACGGACCCACGCCGATCATGTCCAGGTCCAGCGTGCGGAACATTTCGAGATCCGCGGCCACATCCCGCCACGTTTCGCCGGGGATGCCGATCATGACGCCGCTGCCCAGTTCGTAACCCAGTTCACGCAGCCGCCGCAGCGCGTCCAGCCGGGTTTCCAGCCCCGGATGCCCGGGATGAATCCTCACGAAAACCTCGGGGTTACTCGTCTCGAAACGCAGCAAAAACCGGTTCGCGCCGGCTTCCTTCCACGCCGCGTAATCGGTATCCGGGCGCTCGCCGAGACTCAGCGTGATGGCCAGCGGCGCGTTCCGCCGGATTTCCCGCACCAGCTCCGTCACCCACGTTCCCGGCATCCGCGCCGGCGCCTCGCCCGACTGAAGCACCACCGTGCCATAACCCAGCTTTTCCGCAAGTTTCACCCGCGCGACGATCTCCGGAATCTCCATCCGGTACCGCACCACCCGCGCATTGCCAGCCCGAATACCGCAGTACGCGCAATTCGCCTGGCAGTAATTCGAGATTTCGATCAGCCCCCGCAGATGCACGGCCTCCCCCACACTCGCGTGGCGCACCTCGTCCGCACGCCGCCAGAGCTCAGCCAGCTCCGACGGGTCCGTGGTCTGTAAGAAATGAAGAATCTCATTTTGGCTTAACGTATTTGCCATTTTTTCATTTTTCAGCATTTCTTTTCCGTCACCAGCCGCGCGAAATGCTCGAAACTCCGGTCATACGTCCGCTCAGCATCTTCCGGAAAAAAACAGCCCGGCACCTGACGTTTCGCCAGATGATACGCCACGCAGTCGCAGCAGACGCCCCGGCGCGAACAGCTCGTGTACGAACACTTGCAGCACTTGCGAATGTTCTCGGCTTTTTTACACTCCATGTTTTCCTCCCTGGTTAGAGCAGTTTCAAAAATTCGTTGGACAAGAAACAGCAGCCGGGAATGCAGCGAAGCGAAATGGCCGGATAAAAGCGGGAAAAACTCCGGCGATTCTATCCGGTCACTGCGCGTCACTGACGTTCCGCTTCGTTTCCGGCTGCTGTTTCTTGTCGAAATAATCCCTAAAATGCTCAGCGACTGAACATCACCCCATCGTCGTCACACGTAGGTTATCGCGGTGCACGACTTCCTCGTACTGGCTTTTTTCGCCCATCGACGCGGCGATTTCGGAGGTTTTCAGGCCGCGGATGCGCCATAATTCTTCGGAGGAGTAATTCGTCAGGCCGCGGGCGAATTCCGTTTCGTTCAGGTCGCGCAGCGAGACCACGTCGCCGCGTTCGAACTCCCCCACCACCCGGCGGACGCCGATGGGCAGCAGGCTTTTGCCGTTTTTCTCGACGGCCGTGCGGGCACCTTCGTCGACGATGATCGTGCCGCGGGGCTGGGCCGCGTATCCGATCCACTGCTTCCGCGCGGCGATTCCCACTCCCTGCGGTAAGAACAGCGTCCCCAAACGCCCGAAGTCCATGATTTTATCCAGGATTTCCGGATCGCTGCCATTCGCGAGGATAACGCTTCCGCCGCTGCTGGTGATCTGGTGGGCCACCCGCAGCTTGCTGGCCATCCCGCCTTTACTCAGCCCGCCAAGCGAGTCGCGGACGAATCCCTGAATGTCCGCGTCCAGCTTATCGACGGTCGGAATGACGCGGCTGGCCGGGTCTTTCGGGTCGCCGTTATAAAAGCCGTCGATGTCGGACAGCAGAATCAGAAGCGGCGAGCCGATGAGGTTCGTTACCAGCGCCGCCAGATGGTCGTTGTCGCCGAAAGTCGTTTGCAGCTCGGCCACACTCAGCGTGTCATTTTCGTTAATAATCGGAATCGCGCGGTACTCCAGCAGTGCGTGAATCGTGTTGCGGATGTTGAGATATTTCGTCCGGTGGTCCATGTCATCCGCGGTCAGCAGGATCTGGGAAGCGTAGACGCCGCACTTCTGGAAGTGGTAATCGTAAGCCTGAATGAGGGCGCATTGGCCGATGGCCGCCGCCGCCTGCAAGTGGGCCAAATCCGTCGGCCTGCCCGGCAGCTCCATTCGCCCCACGCCCGACGCCACCGCGCCGGAACTGACCAGCACGACGTGATGCCCCTTGCGATGAATCTTCGTCAACTGCGTCGCCAGCGACTCGATCCGCTCGGGATTCAGCCGCCCCTTTTTATCCGTCAGCACATGCGAGCCGACCTTCACGACGATAATCTTCGACGCGGTAATGATTTCCTGGCGGACGATGTCGATCATGAGATTTTGACAAAAAAAGGGGAAACGATTGGCAAAGTACATAAAAAAAAGCCCGCATCATAACGGGCTTTGGGCACTACACCCTACACGGTTCGAACGTGTAACCTTCGGTTCCGTAGACCGATGCGCTATCCAATTGTGCCAAGGGTGCAACGAAATGAATAATCACCAAAACCGGCTCGCTTATCCATTTTCAAAATTATAATCGCTGCCGCCGAAAACGCAAGGGGGGATGGAAATGAGAAATAAAGAAATAAAGAAATGACTGGCGTAATGTTACATTCTTTCTGAAATAGCGTCTTTTGCCACATCCCCCTCATTTCTTTATTTCTCATTTCTTTATTTTTCATTTTCCGCCGCCACGGCGACGAGGTCGTATTCGTCGCTGTCCACGATTTCGCACAAAACGATGTCCCCGGCATGAAGATTCTCGCCGCGGACGTACACGCAGCCGTCGATTTCCGGAGCGTCATAAATCGAACGACCAATCCACGTCCCCGCGCCCACCGGAGTGGCGGTCTCGGCCGAAACGTCCAGAATTATCTCCATTTTCCGCCCACGCAGGCCACGTAGCCACGCCGCGGAAATCGCCTGCTGGGCCTTCATGACCGCCTCGAGTCGCTTGCGGGCCGTCTTTTCCGGCACCTGGTACGGCATCTCGCCCGCCGGCGTCCCCTCCTCAGCGGAGTACTGAAAAACGCCCATCCGCTGAAATTTCCGCTTCCGGATGAAAGCCAGCAGCTCGTCAAACTCGGCCTGCGTCTCGCCGGGGTAACCGACGATGAACGCCGTGCGGACGGCAAGATTCGGAATGCGGGCGTACAGTTTTTCCAGCAGCTCGACCGTCGCCGCCCGGGTCGTCGCGCGACGCATGCTCGTCAGGACGCTGTCATTAATATGCTGCAACGGAATGTCAATATACGGCAGAATTTTCGGCACGGTGGCAAAGGTTTCGATCAAATCGTCCCCAAAATTCTGCGGGTACAGGTACATCACGCGAATCCAGCGAATGCCGGGGATTTCTGCAATTTGCGCCAGCAGCAACGAAAGCGTGGCGCCGGCGGGCGTGCCGTCCGCGTTTCGCAAGTCCCGGCCATAACACGTGGTGTCCTGCGCGATGATGATCAGCTCCTTCACCCCGGAGTCCGCCAGGCGAGCCGCCTCGGCCAGCACCTCCGCCGGCGGCTTACTGACGTACGGCCCACGAATTAATGGAATCGTACAAAAAGAACATCGCCGGTTACACCCCTCCGCGATTTTCAAGTATGCCACATGCGGCGGCAAGAGCGCATGCCGGTGCTCATCCCGCGCCACCCCCCCCGGCTCCCCGAGAAATAACGGCAGGTCATGCTTTTCATTTTCCGTATTCGCCGCATTTCCACCACCTTCATCCAGGATATTTTGCACAATTCGTCCAATTTCCTCCCGTGAAAAAACGTCCAGAAACGCATCCACCCCCGGACACGCCTCCGCCAGCATTTCCCGGTCACGCGAAACCAGACACCCGGTGACGATCAGCGCCTTCATGGGGTGATTTTTATCCGTACGTAAAATTTCCATCGCGCGGATATTTGCCAATGATTCTTCCCGGGAAGCTGACAGAAAACCGCACGTATTAATAATCACCACATTCGCCTGTTCCACCTCCGGGATGACCTTCATGGAAAGCCGCTCCAGCAGGCCAAGCATCTGCTCACTGTCCACAAGGTTTTTCGGACAGCCGAGGGAAATCATCGCGCAAGTAATCATAGGAAATTTCACGTTAAAATGAGAAGGGGAATGGGTTAAAATGTCTTTTTTCCGGAAAAATTACGCCAATCCGCACACATTAACCATAAATATGGTATAATTCTTGGTGGAGTTATCCAGTAATGGTTAATTTTGTGGGATTTTGCAACCATATTTCCCGGCAAGAGCGAGAAACGCGGATTTCACGCAATCACACCCCGAAAGACAAATTCCCATTATAATAAATGAGGGCAAAAGTGCAATGCACGGCCTGCCGAATTCACTTTTCCCGTCGCGTCCCTCTTTTTTTGGACAGCGGTAACAAAAGGAAGAAGCCATGACCAACAGCGAAAAGGGAGAGAATCCCGTGAAAGACACATCCAAAAAGGCTGGAAAAAAAGCGGTGGAACCGCTTCTGACGAATTACGATCTGCAACTGCTGGGGGAAGGAAGACTCTGGGAAGCTTATAAAAAGCTGGGCGCTCAGATTATTCAGCGTAACGGCAAGCCGGGCGTGAATTTCGCGGTCTGGGCGCCGAACGCGGAAAAAGTGACCGTCGCGGGCGACTTTAACGGGTGGGACACGCTGAAAAATCCCATGAAAAAGCACCAGGAAAATGGTTTCTGGGAGATTTTCATCGAGGACGCCAAGGCGGGGGATTATTATCAGTATTATGTCGAGCACCGTGGAACGGTGACGGAAAAATGCGACCCGTTCGCGTTCGGACGGGAGTGCCCCCCGAAGACGGCCTGCCGTGTGGTGGATCTGGACCGTTACGCGTGGGGCGACGCCCAGTGGGTGGAGGCGCGGGCGAAATACGACTGGCAGCACAGCCCGATTTCCATTTACGAAGTGCATTTAGGCAGTTGGAGAAAACCGAAAGGCGGCGGTGAGGATTCCTGGCTGAATTATCGGGAAATCGCGGACGAGCTGGTCAAGTACGTCAAAGAAATGGGGTACACGCACATCGAAATCCTGCCCGTGGCGGAACACCCGCTGACTATGAGCTGGGGATACCAGGTGACGGGTTATTACGCCCCCACGGCCCGGTACGGTACCCCGGAAGATTTCATGTATTTCGTGGACACCTTTCACCAGAACGGAATCGGCGTGCTCCTGGACTGGGTGCCGGCGCATTTCCCGAAAGATGAAAAAGGGCTGGCGCGCTTTGACGGCACCGCGCTTTATGAGCACGCGGACCCGCGCAGCGGCGAGCACCGGGAGTGGAACACGTATATTTTTAATTACGGCCGAAACGAAGTGCGGAACTTCCTGATCAGTAACGCGATTTACTGGGCGGATAAATTTCATATTGACGGGCTGCGCGTGGATGCGGTGGCGTCCATGCTTTATCTGGATTACGGACGCGAGAAAGGGGACTGGCTCCCGAATAAATACGGCGGACGCGAAAACGTCCAGGCGATCGACTTCCTGCGTGAAATGAATGAGCAGGTGCAGACGTATTACCCGGGCTTCATTACAGTCGCGGAGGAATCCACCACTTGGGCGGGCGTCACGTTGCCGGGATATACCGGTGGGCTGGGCTTCTGTTTTAAATGGAACATGGGTTGGATGCACGACTCGCTGGGATACATGCGGCGGGACCCGATTTACCGGAAGTATCATCAGGATGAGCTGACGTTCAGCCAGATGTACTCGTTTTCGGAAAATTTTGTGCTGCCATTTTCGCATGATGAAGTGGTGCACTGTAAAGGCTCCATGCTGGGGCGGATGCCGGGCGATTTATGGAAAAAATTCGCGAATCTCCGGTTGCTTTACGGATACATGTGGACGCACCCGGGAAAGAAACTGCTGTTTATGGGCGGGGACATCGGGCAGTGGAACGAATGGAATTACGCCACTGAGTTGCAGTGGGAGCTGCTGCAGTTTGAAGAGCATCAGGGCCTGAAAGAATGCGTGGCGGGTCTGAATCGTGTGTACCGCGAAAACACGGCGCTGCATGAGTTGGATCATTCGCAGGAAGGTTTCGAGTGGATCGACTGTTCGAATCGCGAGATGAGCACGCTGACGTATCTGCGGCGCGGCAAAGATCCGGGCGATTATCTTGTCGTGGCCTGTAATTTCACCCCTGCCGTGCGGAACGATTTCTGGATCGGCGTGCCGGAAGCGGGGGAGTATGAGGAAATTTTTAACACCGACAAAAAGTGTTATAACGGCAGCGGCGTCATTAATGAGGGCAAGAATCCGGGAGAAGGGCTCTTCGCGGAGCCTTGGGAATGTCAGGGCCGGCCGTTTACGCTGCGCGTGACGCTACCGCCGCTGGCGATGATCATTTTTCGGAATAAAAACGCAAAGAAAAAAATCGCCGGAACGAAATAATTCCGGAGGCGGTACGGAGGCGTGATGAAACACGTAAACGGATGAGTGCTTTTCATGAACTGCTCTCCGCCTTTCGCTCGCTGCGAAAAGTGGAGCGGCATCACCATCTTTTCCTCGGCGGTACGCGGCAGCGGATGGAGGAGCTTTTCGGCGTCCACCTGACGGATTTCGCTGACTTCCGGCCGGAAGTGTGCCGAAACGGCGGAAAAACTACCTCCGCGGCGGCCATCGGACGCATGACGGCATGGATCCGCCAGGAATATTTTCCCCTCATAAAACAGGAGCGTTTTCTGGAGCTGGCGGTACAGGCCGCGCTGGAGACGGCGGCGGAAGATCACGTCGCGCGACTGGAAACCAGCGTAAATCTCACGTTTCCCGAATTCTTTTCGCTGGACGCGGAAGCGTTTCTCACCGTGCTGCGGAAAGTGCACCGGCAAGTCGCGCCGGAAATGATTCTTTGCCTGGATCTTGGCGCGGATCGCTCAGAAGATCCTGGGCGTCAGTATGACTGGCTGCTGCGTTTTCTGGAAGTGAAGCCGCTTTTTGACTCGCCGCTTTTTCGCATCACCGGCCTGGATCTTTATGATGTGGAGGACACTTCGCGGGATACGGAGTTTCAGAAATTTTTCATCACCGCCGCCGAGCACGGGCTGAAACGGAAAGTGCATGTGGGCGAGTTTTCTTCCGCGGAAACCGTGCGTCAGACCGTGGAAACGCTGAACCCGGAAGAGGTGCAGCACGGGATTCATGCCGGCGAATCGCGCGAGGTGGCCCGCTGGCTGGCGGCGCGCGGCACGCGTCTGAACGTCGCGCCGGCGAGTAACGTCATGCTGGACGCGGTGGATTTTTCGCAGTCGCCGCATCCGCTGCGCGTGCTTTATGATGCGGGTGTGAAGCTCTCTCTTTCCACGGATGACCCGCTCTTGTTCGGGGAGAGCATTTCCTCTCAGGCCGCGCAACTCGTGGCGACAGGCGTGTTTACGGAAACGGAGATGCTGGAAATTCTGGAAGCAGAATAAGAAAACGTGGAAGAAGGAAATGCAGCATAAGGAGCCCCGGCCATGCGATTTAAATTAATTGCCTGCGAAATCCTGTTCCGCGAGTGCTCTTACCTGGCGGCCAAAAGTCCGCACCGGGTGGATGTGGAATTCCTTCCGCGCGGCCTGCACGACTTACCCGGCGGAGACATCCGCGCCCGGCTTCAGGAACGTATCACCGCCGCGGAGTGCGGCGAGGATGCCGGTGCGTATGACGCGATTCTCCTGGGGTACGCCCTGTGTAATAACGCCATCATCGGGTTACAGACGGATCGCACCACGATGGTCGTGCCGCGCGCGAACGACTGTATCGCGCTGTTTTTCGGAAGCCATCCGCGTTTCGCGGAGTATTTTTACTCGCACCCGGGCACATATTATAAAACCGGCGGATGGATCGAGCGAGGCAGTGACCTCACGCAGTTCGCGCCGGATTCTTTTCAGCAGTCGGCCGGGCTGGGCGAGCCGCCGGAGGTGTGGGAGGCGAAATACGGCAAGGAAAACGCGGCGTTTTTGCGCCAGCAGCTCATGAATATGGGCCGGCATTATTCACAACTGACGTTCATCCGCATGGGGCTGGGCCCAGAGCAGCTTTTCGAGACGCTCGTCCGCGAGGAGGCGGAAGAAAAGGACTGGTATTTTGATGCCGTGGAGGGCGACTTAACCCTTCTGCGCGACCTGCTTTACGGAAACTGGGACGATGAGCGTTTCTTAACCGTCCCGCCCGGAAAACGTATCCAAAACACATATAACGCCACGGTCATTACGCTGGAGTGACGCGTCTTCCTTTCAAAAACGGATGTGCCATCACGTCACCACGGCATTTCCCACATTTTCCGAATCACCTCATACCCACGCGGGTCGTGCGCTTTCAGCTCCACGCGCACGAATGGAAAATAATCGTTCTCGCCGAAGAAGCATTCCGTCAGTTCCGCGAAATATTCCTGCGGGTCCGTCATGGCGTAACACCGCTCGCGGTGCCCGCTGTTGCGCAACTGGTTTTCATAAATTCCCGCATCTCGCGCGGCTTCATACGCCTCACGGATTTCCACGTTCGCGTAACCGTCGGGCAAAAACTGGTCGTGGTACGCGTGTGCCAACTCGTGCAGTACCATCATCGGCTGCCACCGGGCATCATTCAAAAACCCCACAGCATTCGTAATCGCCACGCCTTTCGCCTTCTCCACCAGCACGGCATTCGCCCGCAGCCATCCGGGGCTGACGTGATAACACGCCCGCGGATTCACCGGATCTTCTTTATCCACCCAGATTTTCACCGCCCGCAGCTTCTCGAGCACCGCCGGCGGGATGTTCAGCGTGATTTCATAAAGCCGGACTTCCAGCAGTTTCATGGTTTTTTCGTAGAGTGCCGGATCCTCGCGCAAATCGCGAACCACGTAACACTGCCAGCCGTGAACGTCCTGCGGCACGTAATCCTCCAGCGCCCGGTACGGCTGCGAAAACGCCTCTCCGCCCTGCTCCGGCATGGGATTTCCCGCTTCCACAGGGATACTCGCGCGCGACGGTTCCGCTTTTTTCAGGCTCAGAAACGCCGCCCGCACCTTTTCGAGTCCCCGCGCCGCATGTTCCGGCAGCGCATGCTGTGCGCCGAAAACCCACATTTTCTCCGCCGGCTCCACCGTCACGCCCGACTCATCATACACGCCGTCCGCACCCTTCACCGCCGCATCATCCAGCCGAAAATGCTCCGCCGTGAACGCATACATTGCCTCACGCTTCGACCGGCCGTAATCATGCCCCTCCTCCGAAAAATGCACACACTTCACATTTTCTTCACCACCGTAAAGCGCGTACTTCGCGCGGAGGAAGGGGAATTCCACCGCAGGCGTATTCCGCGTCCAGTCCTTCCCGTCCGAGATCACCAGTTGCGGCCGCGGCGCACACACGGCGGCGATTTCCGCGTTATTCGTGCTCACACCCGGCGTGAGATGAATCGGCAGCCCCGACTCGCACGCACACCCGCCGCAATAATGGCAGGACACCATCACCACCGGCACGCACAGCGAAATCCGTTCTTCCAGGGCCGCCAGCAGGAACGCCTGCGTCGCGCCGCCGGACGCCCCGGTGACACCCAACCGCTGCGGATCCACATCCCCGCGGGCCAGCATGTAATCCACCGCCCGCAGCGAATTCCACGTCTGTAGCGCAATCGCCAGCGCATCCCGGTGCTCGGCATACGGCACCTGCAAAGAAGACTCGCCCCACGCCACCATGTCGTAACTGAACACCGTCACGCCCATTTTCGCCAGCATCGCGCAACGCACCTGCTGCTCCTGCCGATAACGCCCCCAGCCTTCGGCCAGCGGGTTTTCACCCTCCGCCGTGAAATGGCCATGCGGGCACAGCATCCCCGGCGATTTCCCTTCCGCACGCAGCGGCATGTATACCGTCCCGCACAAAAACACGCCCGGCGCGGTCTCCACGGCCACATTCTCCGCCGCGTATCCATCATAAACACGCCGCCCGGCGGTGAGCGCTTTCGGCGGCACGTCGCGCGATAAACCGTCCAGGCCCAGCGTTTTCAGGATGTGCTCACGGATCGACGCGCGGCGGGTCTCCCACACATCCCGCGTGGCGTACGTCTCCGCCAGCCGGTCGAGCCGCCGCTTGCCCTCCGCCTCCGGAAGCTCATAATACTTGAACCGGTCCGGCTGCCACCGCAAATAAAACTGCCCCTCCCCGGTCTTCTCCGCCTCCAGACCCAGCGGCGCGAACGCGTACCGCATGGCCGAGTCCATCTCAAAATTCATTTTCCAGTCCGCGAACTCCACCGCCAACTCTTTCAGCAAAAAGTCTGCATACCGGATTTCCACGCCCCACCTCGCCTCCATTTCTCGCACCACCACCCCCAGCGGCTTCCGATACACCTCCGGCGGCGACTGCCCCCACGCCGCATTCACTGAAAGGGATGTCATCAGCAGCACACACACCGTTATGATTCGAGAAATTCGCATTTTTATCTCCTGCTTTAATATTTCCACATTTAAATGTTTCCTTCATCTATTTTAATGAAAAAAACTTACGGGTCAACGGGGTTAGAAAACGGGGGGGAAGAAATGTAATGTCGCCCACCGTCGTGTCGTCCGTAAGTGACGCTACGGTCCCTGTGGAGCCTCATTCCATAAAAAAAACCTCGGGACATTGCTGCACCGAGGTTTTGTATACAAAAAGCGGAAGTAAAACACATGCACGTGAGTGATGTCCTCCATGTTTTGGTGTTTCCGCGACTCATTATCCCTCGCTTACGCTTCGGGCTGTGG
>JAVBLI010000035.1:0-13630 GCA_031553595.1 Thermoguttaceae bacterium
GCCCGCCCCCGGGTTTCCGCGGTGAAGGCCCCCGTGGCCCGCGCCCCGAATTCAAAGAAGGCGAAGGCCCACGCGGCCCGCGGCCCGACTTTCATCGTCATGGCCCGCCCGCTCCCCCCGAAGAAAAATAAAAATGTATGAATTATAAGGCCCGCACGGGGTGGATGACGCTCCGGGAGTCCCCCCTGCGGGTTCTTTTCAAATCATTTTACGGCTCGCACAGGTTACACAACGCTCCGGGAGTGTGCCTGTGCGAGTTTTTTTGCGCCCCGACTTTTTTCCAAAAAAACCTTTTTTCCGCGGCGTTTTCTCTCTCCGTCCGCCGCTTTTACCTTATGAGGAACGCACTTCCGTGCGAAACACAAAAAACTTCACTTCATTCACAAGGAACCCGAAGATGAAAAGCCTGGCCAAAAAATTACTCACCCTCGCCTCCGCGGTCATGCTGACCGGCTGCGTGGCTTACGCTTTCGCCGATGAAGGCGCACCGGCTCCTCCCCCGCCACCGCCGGCCCCCGCGGACGCGGATGCACCCGGTCCGCCCCCGCCTCCGCCCGGTGAATTCAAAGCGCCGGAATGCGTGTGTCCGAAGTGTGGCGAAAAGTTTCCCATGCCCATGCCGCCGGGATTCAAGCCGGGCGAGCGTCCGCAGGGCCCGCCCCCTGGATTTCGTGGTGAAGGCCCCCGGGGCCCGCGTCCCGACATGAAACCCGGCGAGGAAGGTGACCGTCCGCAGGGTCCGCCCCCGGGATTTCGCGGTGAAGGCCCCCGGGGCCCACGTCCCGACATGAAACCCGGCGAGGAAAAAGGCGACCGCCCGGAAGCAAAAAAGGAGAAAGCCCCACGTAAAGACGGCGAAAAAGCCGCGAAACCCGAAAAGAAAAAGGGTGAAAAGGCCCAGCGTCTGGAAAAAGAAGCCCCGGTGGAATAAGTATCCATTATCGGCGCGCGGAGGAAGAATCGCTCCGGGAAACGGAATCCGCGCGTCTCGTACACCCTCGGGAATGGAAGACCGGAAACGGCATCAAGCGGTTTTTTCGCGCGTTTTGTCGTCCGGGGTTCCATTCTCTTTTATTTTTCCCGGAACGTGGGTATAATATCAGGGTATCCACCAGTCGCGTTTTAACTTGACATGCACATGACCGACGAAACCATTTCCACTTCCGCCGCCCTGCTGCTACAGGCCCGTGCCGGTGACACGGACGCCCTGGGCCAATTACTGGAAAATTATCGCAATTACCTGACGTTTCTCGCGAAAATGCAGCTCGACGCGCGGCTTTCCGGGAAAGTGGACGCTGCGGATATCGTGCAGGAGACGTGCATGGAGGCGTTTCAGGCGTTCCCGAATTTCCGTGGCCAGCAGGAAGGCCAGTTCACGGCGTGGCTGCGGCAGATTCTCATCACGAAACTCGCCTCCTCTGTCCGCCATTATCTGGGCACACGCCGCCGGGATGTCCGTCTGGAGCGGAACCTGCACGCCCGGGTGGATCAGTCCTCCATTTTCTGGGATCACCTCATCAGCACCACCAGCACGCCCAGCCTGAAAATCCGCCGCCAGGAACAGGAAACGCTGCTGCTGGGCGCGATGGAACAGCTCCCGGAACATTACCGCGGAGTACTCGAATTGCGGCACATGGAAAACCTCACCTTCCCGGAAATCGCCCAGCGGATGGACCGGACGGTGGACAGCGTGCAAAAAATCTGGGTCCGGGCTCTGGCACAATTACGGGGGCTGATGGAATGAATGCCGAAAATAAAAATGGAACGGATAAATCCGGAAACGTGGCCGCGAAAACGCCGCCGACAGGCGTCCAGGAAACGCAGGATGAGATGCTTTTCCGCATTCTGGACGAATACACGGCCCGCTTTCCGGACGGCAATTTTCCGGATCGCGCCACCATTCGGGAAGAGTATCCCGAGATGGCGGATCAGGTGTGGGAATGCCTGGAGGGGCTGGCGATCATGCGGGGCGTGGCGGAAACACCAGACGGCTCCCTTTCCGGAACCGCTTCCGTTATTCCCGGACTTTCGCTGCTGCATGATCTGGAAACCCGCGGCGGGCGGTCGCGCGGCGGTGCGGCGGCCATGCATGCGGATGCGGAGTCTTCTGAGAAAATGGCGCTCCCTCAGCCGCTGGGCGATTTTCAGTTGCTGCGGGAAATTGGCAGGGGCGGAATGGGCGTGGTGTATGAGGCGCGTCAGTGCTCGCTGGGCCGGCGTGTGGCGCTGAAGATTCTGCCTTTCGCGTCCACGGTGGATCCGCGCCAGCTCCAGCGTTTTCAGAATGAAGCGGCCGCGGCGGCGCATCTCGAGCATCCGGGAATCGTGCCGATTTACGCCGTGGGCTGCGAGCGCGGTGTCCACTTTTACGCCATGCGTCTCATAAACGGCCAGCACCTGGGCGTCATCATCCAGGACCTCCGACAGCACAGCGGGATCCATGAGCCGGGTGAGGAAAACTCCGCCGCCACGGTGAAAGACCCGCCGTCACGTTTTTTAAATCGGAACACACCGCAGACGCGGGATAAATCGCAGCCGAAAGACGCGTCGAAAGTCGTACCGGGGGAGACGCCGGACGAAACGCGGGATTACACGCCCGTGCCCAGCACGCAGCGCGGCGGGGATCTCATCACGCAGGTGAGCCGGCTGTATTCCGATAACCGCCGCAGTTTTTACCGCACGGTCGCGCAGTACATGCGTCAGGCCGCGGAGGCGCTGGATTACGCCCACCAGTGCGGCGTGATTCACCGGGACATTAAGCCCGCGAACCTCCTGGTGGACACGTACGGGAAGCTCTGGATCACGGATTTCGGCCTGGCCCACATTCAGTCGAATGTCCAACTCACGCAGACCGGCGAGATTTTCGGTACGCCACGGTACATGAGTCCGGAGCAGGCGCAGGGCCAGAATCGACTGGCGGATCACCGTGTGGACGTGTACTCGCTGGGCGCCACGTTTTATGAACTGCTGACACTGCATCCCATTTTCCCCGAGAAAAATCAGGTCCGGCTTTTGCAGCGCATCTCGCATGAAGAGCCTCGTCCGCCGCGGGAGTATGACGCCCACATTCCGCAGGATCTGGAGACGATTCTCCTGAAGTGCATCTCGAAAACGCCACAGGAGCGCTATGAGACGGCGGGCGAGCTGGCGGCGGATCTCCAGCGTTTCCTGGAGGACATGCCGATTCGGGCGAAACGGCCGGGGATGGTGGAAATCACGCGGAAATGGCTCCGGCGTCACCCGTCCATCATCCGCACGGCGGTGGCGATGATGGCCGTCATGGTGTTCGCGCTGCTGATGAACCGCCATGTGCTGGTGGCATCCCAGCAGGAAACGCACGCGGCGCTGACAGAAGCGCGTGCCCGTTTCGCGCAGGCCCGTAAAGCGGCGGACACGCTGATAAACATCGCGCGGGAAGATCTCGGTGACGACTGCTCTCCCGCCATGCGGCAGACGCGGCAAAAACTCCTTTACACCGCCCTGGGGCTTTATCAGGACTTCCTCACGAATGACGAGCTGGACGCCGAAACGCAGTTGCAGCTGACCGCCATGAGCGATTATATCCAGCAGTTCATGCAGAGTATGACGGAGCTGGAGGGGATGCCGCCGATTTATCTCTTAAACATGCGGCCTGTCCAGAGCGAGCTGATGCTGACCGTTCAGCAGCGGGAGCAAGTCATGAAACTCGGTGAGGAAATGCGCACCGGCGGCGAAGAGCTGTTCCGCGAAACCCGCAGCATGCCCCCCGATGAACGTCTGGCGATGATGGTCAAAAAAATGCGTGGCGGCGTCACGGAAGTCCAGAAAATCCTCACCCCCGAGCAATTTCAGCGGCTGATTCAGATCGGCATGCAGGCGCGGCCGGACACGTTTACAGACCCGCAGATCGCGCGGCAGCTCGCCCTGACGGAAGCGCAACAGAAGAAGGTGCAGGAGCTGCTGGTGCTTCACTCACTGGACGGGGAACGCATGATGCGCCGGCAACTGCTCGCCACCGGACCGCCCGATCATGGCCCGCGTGATTTCGGCCCACCGGGAGACGGCCCGCGAGAAAACGGGCCTTTCGGGAACGGCCCACCCGGCGACCCCACGGAACTCGGCTGGCACATGAACCGCGGTCAGCGTCCCGGCCCGCCGCCGGACTTCATGCTCCCCCCGGACGGAAACAGGCCACCCGACCTGGGCCCCCGCCCCTTTTCCCGAAATAACGCCGAAATGCAGAAGGAGATGGAAGCCATCCTCACGCCCGAGCAACTCAAAATCTGGCAGGAACTCCGCGGCGAGCCGTTCCAGAATGAGCCTCCAGCCCTGCACCCAGGCGGCCCCTTCCGCACACGCGGCGAGTGATTTATCCAAATAAAATACGCGTGCCGGAATTTTTTCAGCACGCGTTTTATTTTCGGCTCTATACTCCCACGCGTCACAAACCGGTTTGTTTTGCATGAAAACAGCAGCCGGGAATGAAGCGGAACGCAGTGACGCGCAATGACCGGATAGAAGTTGGAAAACACGCGGCGGTGCTTATCCGGTCATTCCGCTGCGCTTCATTCCCGGCTGCTGTTTTTGGGAAACGCCAGTTTGTTACGCATGGGAGTATAACGCCGATTATTTTTTCGCCCGTCGGCTACGGCCCAAAAGCAGAACTTCCACACACCCGGCCAGCATCATCGCCCACGCCGCCGGCTCCGGCGCTTCGAGGCTCATCAGCCGGATGTCCGTGCCGTGCTGCGTGTTGAAATCGTTGAGATCCCAGCCGAAATAGGAATAGCCGACTCCACCGAAGAAATTGCCGTTGACGGCAAAACTGTTCTGTTGATACATCTGCCAGATAACGCCGCTGTCGCCCATGGACTGATTCAGGTAATCCACCAACATCCCGCTGACTTCGGGCGTAAGGTTCAAGCCGCCTCGCGGGTTACTGTAATCGGCAAACGTCGCGATCACCCCCACGTAATTCTCGCCGGGGTTCAGCATTTTCAGCCAGCCCTCGTACGAACCGCCTTCTTCGAAAAGATACTTTTCCAGATAAGTGTCCCAATGATGCATGTCCGGGTGACTATCGTCGAAAGTCACCTGCACGGCCTGGGTTCGCACCTGCCCCGGAACGATCGCGGCCGTGAACTGGCTCTGGGGCGTCAGCATGACGGCACCCGTAAAGGAATTCGCCTCGATGATATTGAAATGGTCGGTATTGATGATGCTGAATCCCCAGTCCGGCGCAACGTGATGCGTTCCGCCCAGCGCGACCGGGTCGGAGAGGGCGTTGTTGACGTAAATCGTGGAAGCGCGGCCGGAATCCACGTACGTGTTAATGGACAGATTCCCCGTCGAGAGGTTCATGGCATTTGACGTGATCGTCGCCTTCGAGCCGCGGATATTGAAGGTGCCGGTGCCGAGGCTCCCGGAAAGGGAGTCGACGCGCATCGTGGCGTTTCGGATGTTGACCGTTCCGGTGCCGGTGGCGGTGCCGCCGATGATCATGTCCGTGGCGGTGAGCGTTCCGTGATTGGAAATATTCATGACGCCCACGCCGACATCACCCACCGTCATCGCCGCGGCGTCCATGAACGACTCGGCACCGCGGAGATTCACCGTGTCCCCCTGCCGCCGTTATAGCCCAGCATGGTGGCCGTTTGAACGGTAAGCCGTCCGGATTCGGTGAGGTCGATCACGCCTTCGCCCTTGCCGCCGATGCGCAGCGCACCGGTTGTCATCGCGGATGTGGCACCGTTGAAGTGAATCGTTCCCAGGCCACCCGAGGAGCCAAGGTCTGTGTTGCCTTGCAGCGAAACGCGCGCGCCTTGCGTGATGTTCAGCGTGCCGGTTCCGTCGTAGGCGACATACATGGACGCGGATTCCAGAGAGGCCGTCGCCCCGGTGACGTTGACCGTGGCGGTTCCGCCGGCGCCCCAGCTTAGAGCACATCCAGAATCAATATAAACGGTAGGAAACAGCAGCCGGGAGCGGAGCGTTAGCGCAGAAACCGGATTGAAGTGGAAAAAAATCTGACGGTTCTATCCGGTCTCTTCGCGTCACTGCGTTCCGCTGCGCTCCCGGCTGCTGTTCTTGTGGCTGCATCAATTTTGGATGCGCTCTAGTCGGCGGTTTCCATCTTCCAGCCGAGTGGGGCGATGACGGCGCCGTCGGGGAGCGTGAAGGGGGCGTCGCCGAAATTGACGGTGACGGTCACACCGTTGGAGAACATGGTCTGTTGCACCATGCGGTCGCCGGAGAGAATCCGGTGGTCGGCCATCTCGGCGTACGCCGTCGCGCGGCTTGAGGGGGTGGCCGTGTGGTAACTTTCCAGGAATCGAACCTTGTTCGCGTCCCAGTCTTTCCGCGTGAACATGTACATCGGCGGCGTGCCGTAAAGGGCGTTGAACAGGTCGCGTTGGCGCCAGACGGCGGGCAATTTGTTGTTGTAGTCGCCCCAGTACCAGTGCGCGACGACGCAGTCGTGGTACACCAGCTCCCACAGCGGCAGGCGCACGGCGGGGTTGACCTGAAAGTTTTCGATCTGCGGCGGCACGTCGTCGATCAGGCGGATCATGTCGCGGCCGGCTTCGTCGATGCGGTAGGGGCCCAAACTGAGCATGCCCTCGAAGTAATCGCAGTACGGCACGGAGGCGTCGTGGCCGGTTTCGCTGCCGCAGATCAGGCCGAGTTCGCCGATCAATTTCAGCAGCTCCATTTTATGCTTTCGGCTGTCGGTGCGCGTCATCGGATGGTCGGGGTGATAGCACTCGAACCACGGAGCCGCGACGGTCGTGTCGATGAAGCGGGCCGTGAAGGGTTTGGTTTTCAGCTCTTCGGAAATGCGCTTCCGGGCATACGGCACGGCTTTCGCGTCGCAAATAACGGCACACGCCATGCGGGGCTGCGTTTTATCTTTCGGGTCGACCTCCCAGCCGCGTCGCCACGTCCCGTCCGCCGCCGTCCAGTTAACGTCGTGCGGCCAGGCCTCCGTCGTCCAGTCGCCATGCACGTAATCGACTTTTTCGAAATTCGCGGGGTCCATGATGTCCTGATAAATGTCATATCGGCTGGTGAGCACGCGCGGGATCTCATTCATCTGGGCGATTTCCTCGGCCGAGCCGCCGCCGCTCCAGAGAATCCGGTCGAAACCCAGTTCACGCATCTCCCGCACCAGCGCGACTTTCGTGCCCCGCCAGTCCTCGTGGTTGGCGTTCCAGTTCCAGTCCCAGCACCAGATGTTCGCGGCGCCGAGCAGGATGTCGATGTTCGGGTTCGTCTTCACTTTTTCTGAGAAGGGTTTGAAGAGGCCGATCTTTTTCGCGTACTGCCGGTAACGCTTGCAGGCGGCGACGTGCCCGCCGTGGTCGAAAAAGACGTAACGCACCCGACGGGGATAGCGGAACGCGTGCATCGAGGGTTCCCACACTGGGCCCACCTCAAGCAATTCACGTCCGTCGGCGGCATATTTACGGGGCGCGATTTCGATCGCCGCGTCGTCGGGGGTTTCGAGAATGCCCATCATGCCGGCGCCGGTGGCGTCGTCGACTTGCCCCCAGAAGGCCATGCAGACGCCGTGCCCGCCGTACGCGATCAGGCGGCCGACGCGGATGTCCCGCATCTCGACGGGGTAGCCCACGCCCTCGTTCACGGGCACGATCAGGCGGTCGCCGGGCTGCGAAACGAACGCCGGCGGATACATGATTTCCCGCTGCATGGGGCCGTCGCCCGTAACACTCACGATCAGCTCCGGCGCGTTCGCGTCCAGCATCATCGACACGACGAAACTCTCCATGCTCTCGAGATTCATCATCACGAAGATATCCGCCTTGTCGGTCGGTGTGGCCCAAAAACCCTGCATGCCCGGCACATTCGGCGACCACACCCGGCCCGTCCGCTTGTCCGTCACATGGAAAACGCCCTGGGTCACGTCCAGCTCCACCTTCAGGAACCGATTTTCCAGCGTCGCCGGCGCGGCGTCATCGTCCGCCAGAGCGTACGCACCGATTTTCGTCAGCGACATACCGTCGATCCACGCCGTGGCCTGCTGCGTGCCCACCACCCGCGGCTCGACGGTCGCCACCCCCCGGGGCACGACGAACTCCGCCTGCAAATCCGTCCACCGCTGCTGATCGCGAATCTGCCGGGACGCGTACGTCCAGTTGAGGGTTTCGCCCGCCGCGTCGCGGGTAATGACGGAAATCGACACCGCGCCCGGCCCTTGGGACTTCACACGCCCACAGAGCCGCAGCACGTCGCCCGGCTCCACCTCCACCCGCTGCCCCCCGGAAAGCGACCAGTCCTTATCGCCCGTGTGCTCCACGCGGATGACGTTTTTGCCGTCCTCGGCCATCACGGATTCCGTAACGCATTCCGGCTGCCGCGCCCAAACATAATAACGCTCACCCAGCGTCCACTGCCCCGCATGCAACGCCGACGGACACGTAAAATACACAAACAAAATAACGACAGCGGCAACAACACGCCCCAGCGGCTGAAACATGGCCTGGCACTCCTGATCATAAGGAAAATGAAAAAAAATCGATTTTAACGTCCCATTTCCGATTATACCCCTGTTTCGAGCGAAAAAGAAGCAGGAACACGGTTTTCCCGTGGAAACGCCTTGATAAATTGGTGTAAAACGGTTAAAATATAGGTGTATGTTTCTCTCTCGAAACAGATTTAAAAACGTATGCAATAAACTTTGCCGTCCAAAGAGAAACGCTTATGAAAACCTTATCTCATCCGATGATATTATTAGCCGCGGCCGTGTTTTTGCTGTGCTGCGTTTCGTCGCACGCCGCGGATCCGCCGGTGAAGGGATTCTCGCTGCCGCAGGAAGTTCAGCCGCGGGAAGGAGTCGGCATCGCCGTCCTGGGGTATGATTTCCTCCTGAATCATTATCGTTCGCCGAGAGACCGCGAGCCGGGAGATAATATTTACATCCGGGACAAGAAATTCTCCAAGGCGATTTACGCCCACGCTCCCAGCGAGCTGCACATCCGTCTACCAAAGCCCGCCACGGAGTTCACGGCCACCATGGGGCTGCACCGTGACTGCGAGGAAAAGGGGCTGGCGCAATTCATGGTATTCGTCAACGGCGAGCTGCGGTTTCTTTCCAAGCCGATCACCCGTCAAACGACCGGCCAGGCCATTTCCGTTCCGCTGGACAACGCGAAAGAATTCGTCCTCGCCGTTTCCGATCTGGGGAGTGACAAATCTGACCACGCCCTGTGGGGCACGCCGCGGGTGCAGTATGCCGACGGCACGGCCCAGACCGTCAGCGACATGCTGTATTTCATACAGTCCCCCGCCGAGAACATTCAAGCGCCGGGCCCGCTGCCGAAAGAATACATCGCCACTTGCAGCCGCCTCGACACAACCATCAAAATCTGGGACAAACAGACAGGCCGGCAACTGCGAACGCTGACCGCGCATGGCCACACGCCGATGCACCTGAGTCTTTCCCCGGACGGCAAGTTTCTGGCCACGGCCGGAGTCGACGCCTCGCTGCATGTGTGGGATGTCGAAGCAGGAAAAGAAATATGCAACCCGTTATTAGACTACAACGGTTTCCGCGGCCCGGCGTGGACCACCGACGGAAAGAATGTCCTCGCCGTTTTTTGCAAAGATGTCCTCCTCATCTGGGATTTCCAGAACGACACCCTGCGGAAATATCCCATCGCGGTGGAATGGGGGTTCCGCATCAGTATTTCGCCGGACAACAAATACCTGGCATTCGCCGGCAGCGGCGCCTATTCCGCGCTCTTGGATTTCAAAACCGGCGAGATCCTGGCGAAATTACCGCAGGAGAATAGCAGCGCCGCCGTCCAATTTTCTCCGGACGGAAACACGTTAGCCACCGCCGGGCACGCCCGAAAACTCTACCTCTGGGAAGTCCCCACCGGCAAGCCATTGAAAACCCTTTCCGGCCACAAAGAAGCCATCGAAATCCTCCAGTTTTCCCCCGACGGAAAAACCGTCGCCTGCGGATGCTGGGATTCCGCGATTTATCTCTGGGACCTCAGCTCCTATAGTGTCATCCACATGATGCGAGGCCCCGGCGGCAACGTCCGCGGCCTGCGTTTCACCGCCGACGGCACCCAAATCATCGCCGCCGGCTATAACGACAACGCCATTCGCGTCTGGGACGTCGAATCCGGCGAGTGCGTCCAGCTCATCCACGGCCACACCGCCCTGATCGAAAACCTCGACCTGTATCCGAAATAACTTCCACTACGCCTCATCCCTCATTCTTCATACCTATGTCACAACCATCCGACGACTTCAATCCGTATTTCAAATGGCTGGGCATTCCCGAATCGCAGATGCCGCCGAATCATTACACCCTGCTGGGGCTCACGCTTTTCGAGTCCGACCCCGAGGTGATCGCATCCGCGTCGGACAGCCGCATGATGTATCTGCGGACGTTTCAGATGGGCAAATATGCCGATCTTTCCCAGAAGCTGCTCAACGAGCTGGCGGCCGCGCGAGTGTGCCTGCTCAACCGGAAGCAGAAGGCGCTGTACGACCGAGAACTGCACGCCAGGCAGACCGCGGGGGCGGCGGTCGCGCCGGTGGCGGTCGCGATAACGTCGAAAGAAACGCCTGTCAAGCCGGTAATGTCCATCTCCCCGGCATCCACCCCCACCCCCGTCGGCGAGACGATCCGGCCTGGTGTGTTTCCGGCTGCGTCCCGTTCCGACGCGATCCGCAAGCCGGCCCACAAAAAAACGGCATCCTCCCTGATCGTGGTCGTGATCGCCGGCGTGGTACTGATCGGCCTGCTGCTGATCCTCATGTCCAACAGCCCGTCCGAAGATCCGCAAAATACCGCCACGGCTCCCAAGCCCAAACCGGCACAAAAAAAAGCCCCGGCCGAAAAGAAAACGCCGCCCTCCACCTCCACGACCAACGAAAAACGCCAACCCCGCAAAACCGATTCAACAAAACCCGACGCCACGACCGAATCCGGCGAAGACGACAATTCCGACTCTAAAACACCGCAAACCGGTGTCGATCCCGACGTGCCGCTGATGACCGTCCCCGCGAATTACACCCAGGCGACCATCCCCGTCTACCCCCGTTCGACCGTCGTTTACGCCCCTAAAGAGCCGTCCCGTCCGTGCCTGGACGTCATCCACCGACACGACATCATCGGCGTGAATTACCGCGACGCGGGCCGGAAACAGCTGCTTTCGCTCAGCGGCCGAAAATACGCCAAGGGCCTTTACTGCCACGCGCCGTGCTGCATTCGCGTCGTCCTGCCCAAGCCCGCCGTCAAGTTCACCGCCATGCTCGGCCTCGACGATTCCTGCGAAGGCAAAGGGCGCGTGCGGTTTATTTTCTGGGCCGACGGACAATTGCTTTTCGAATCGCCGGAAATTCACGGCGGAGCGAATTCATGTGCCGTCACCATCCCCATGCCGGCCGTGCGGGAATTCATCTTTTATGTTTCGCACGAAGGCAACCCCTCGGACGACCACGCCGACGTGCTCGTGCCACAAGTCTTTTACGAGGACGGCACCAGCGAGTACATCAGCGATTTGCCCGTCGAGCGGCGCACCAACGACGACCGCGTCCGCCCCATCAGCCAAATGCCCGACGAAGTGCTCGCCTCGTGCAGCGAAGACGGCACCGTCAAACTCTGGGATCCCCAGACCGGCGGCCTGCTGAATATCCTCAGCGGCGCGACCGATATCGTCCGCCGAGCCCAATTTTCGCCCGACGGAAAATACCTGTTCGCCGCGAGCCACGACCACACCGTTCACGTCTGGGACACCCACACCGGCCACGAAGCCTATACCCTTTACGGCCATCTCGGCCGCGTCGACGGCGTGGAATTCTCGCCGGACGGCAAACGTTTCGCCACCGCCGGGATGGACGGAAGCATCCGCATCTGGGACGTCGCCACGCTGCATGAAACGAGCATCCTCCGCGATTTCAAGGGCAGCGCCTTCCGCGCGATCTGGTCGCCCGACGCAGAACGTCTGATTTCCATCGGCACCGATTCTGGAGTTTACGTCCGCAACGGCAAATCCTGCGAACTGATCACCACACTCAAAGCACATAACGCGCAATTGTGCGACCTCGCCATTTCTGAGGACGGAACCTTCATGGCAACCGGCGACGAGGACGGCAAAGTGTGCGTCTGGAGCATCTCCGGACTGAATTTACTGCATTCCATGCAACTTTTCAAGGGGCAACGCACGAGTTCCTTCGCCCCCGACAATCGGACCATCGCCACGATCGGCTACGACGGCGTCATCCACCTCGTCGACGCCATCACCGGAAAAATCACCGCCAGCCTCACCGGCCATGGCGATTTCGGCATGAACGTGCTTTTCTCCCCCGACGGCAAACGGCTGTTCTCCTCCGCCAAGGACAGCACCGTCCGCGTCTGGGACGTGAAATCCGGAAAAACTCTCCGCGTCCTGGCGTGCCACTACGGCGGCGTTTGGCAGGTGGCGTACTTTCCATACAAACCCTAAGACGCCTATCAAATTAATGACTCGCAAGAACAGCAGCGGAACGCAGTGACACGAAGAGACTGGATAAGCACCACCGCGCGTTTCCCCACTTCGATCCGGTCATTCCGCTAACGCTCCATTCCCGGCGGCTGTCCTTGTGATAAATAATTTTGAATGATCCTCTAATCGCAACGGAGAATCCCATGAAAGCACAAAGCAAACTGTCGCCACGCATGAAAATCATCATCGCGATCCTGGTTATTTTTCTGCTGTTCTGGCTGTATTTCATTTACGCGACATGCATCGGCACCACGCAGCGGGTATTCACGCGCGATAACACGGCCCTGGAAAAATTGCCGGAAGGCGTGGACATTCCCATGATGCCCGACGGGCTGCGGGTGGATTACGTCCGCGCGTACGAGCTGATTTACCCCGATTTCATCGCCGCCCGGGAGGACAACGCGCTGCGGGATGTGGTACGTTTCATGGGCCCCGCCATGCTCCTCTGGGAAACCTGGCGCAGCAACAGCACGCCGCAAACCATGGACGAAATTCTCGCGAGCTTCAATGAGAGTCCCAAAATGCAAGCCTCCTGGCGTGCGTACTGCGAAAAGCTGAACCTGGACCCGGACGCGCTACAGCCGTATGCGGGACTGCCGCGCAGCATGCCGCCCAGCGACGTGGTCGTGCAGCGGAAGTTGCGGCAGTGGGAAGCGGAGTTCCCGCAGCCGAAAACGGAAGTCGCGCAAGAGGCGGAGGATGCCGGGGAGAATGCGGAAAACATGCCTGCCGGGGAAGAAGCCGCCGAAGCGCCGCTGTACACGGTTCCGGAGTCGGCGGCCGAATTCCCCCTGCCGGACGACCTGCTGAAAAAGCTGGCCGAGGAGGATGGCATGGAGCCGCAAACGGTGTTCGAGAATTATTACGGCGAGCGTTTTTCGCGTCCGTGGACTGCGGCCGAGTTTCCGGAAATGGCCCAGTGGCTGGAGTATCACGCGCCGCTGATGGATGTTCTCGCCACGGCGGCCCGGCGGGAGGTTTTCATTCTCCCGGTTTACCGAAACGATGAAAACACGCACCTGCTGATGATGCTCCTGCCCGATGTGGAGATTTTCAGACTGCAGAGCCGGATGTTCGGCGTTCGGGCGCGGATGCATATACCCCCGCCACTTTAAAATTCATGTTGG
>JAVBLI010000019.1:0-11967 GCA_031553595.1 Thermoguttaceae bacterium
GGAAAAATAGCCAGCACCCCAAAAACAACAGCCGGGAATGAAGCACAGCACAGAGACCGGATAGAAACGGGAAAACTCCCACCATTCTATCCGGTCTCTTCGCGTCACTCCCCCCCGCACCCGGCGGCTGGTCTTGTGGATCTACCAAATTATGTATTCACAAGAACAACAGCCGGGAGCGTAAGCGACCGGATAAACCATGGCGGCACCGGGAAATTGCGAATCTTTAAGCGATTCTTATCCCTCGCTCACGCTTCGGGCTATTGTTTCTTGAATGCATTAATTTGATAACTGTTCTTGCCGCAATCTTACGCTGCCGCTTCTGCTATTTAAATGCCACAGTGACTTCAGTGCCCCCCGGAGAATGAATCTCGAAAGGGAGTTGTAAACCTGTGGCCCGGGTGTTATAATTGATCCTATGCCCGTCTAAATATTTCCTGCTGTGGTGCCGCTGGAATCATATGACGGCTCATGCGTCAACTTGGCCCCGTTAACCCGCGGTCGCTGCGAAAACAGTCGTGGGAGAAGGAATCGTGATTATGTCCCGTTTATACCGAATCTATTTCGCGTTTGCGCTATTTTTTGTTGTTGGGGCGGCGACGGCATTCGCTTCGGATGCGCCGGTGCTGAAGGTGGTGCCGGAGAGTGTCGTGACGGCGGAAGCGCGTGCGGCGATCGCGCAGGCCGTCCCGACGGAGGCGGTGGTGAAACCGGCCAAGCCGCGGAAGCTGCTGATTTTCGACGCGAATGCCGATTATGGTGGCCACGGTTCGATTCCGTATGCGAACGTCGCGTTCACGCTCATGGGGCACCGGACGGGGGCGTTCGAGGCGGTCGTGTCGCACGATCCGCAGGTTTTCCAAGCCGATTCGCTGGCGAAGTACGACGCGATTTTCTTTAACAATAACGTGGGCAACGTTTTTTCCGATCCGCAGTTGCGGCAGAATGTGGAAACGTTCGTGCGGCACGGCGGCGGCCTGATGGGGGTCCACGGCACGACGGCGGCGTTTTTGAACTGGAGTGGCCCGAAAGCCGGCACGGACGACTGGCCGGTGTTCGGCGAAATGATCGGCGGCCGCGGCGCGAATCACCGTGAAATGGACGAGGCGATTTTCGTGAAGGTCGAAGAGCCGGGCCATCCACTGACGCAGTGTTTTCCGAAAGACGGGTTCGCGTATCAGGACGAATTTTTCCGCGTCGGCGATCCGTATTCACGTGAAAATCAGCGGGTGCTGCTGAGTATCGACTGCGAAAAAACGGAGCTCGACCGTCCGCCGCACACGGGCAAGAAGGAGCGTGCGGACGAGGATTACGCGCTGGCATGGGTGAAGCGGTATGGGCAGGGTCGCTGTTTTTACAGCACGTTCGGGCACAGTCCGGAAATTTTTCAGGACCCGATGATGCTGCGATTTTACCTCGCCGCGACGCAGTTCGTGCTGGGCGACCTGGACGCCCCGACGCTTCCGTCGGCGAAGGTCGACGCCACGATTCGCATGCACGAGCAGGCCGGGTGGCGGCTCGTCATGCCGGCCTACACCTTCCACAAGTTCACGCTCTTCGAGACCATCGACAAAACCGCGGCGCTGGGGCTGCGCTACTGCGGTGGGCTGAGTTTCCAGAAAGTCGGCGGCGGCATCGACAAATTCTTCGACCCCGCCCAACTCACCGACGAGGAAATCGCGGCCGTGAATGCGAAACTCAAGGCGGCGGGCATCCGAATGGTTTCGTATTATTACCAGGAAATTCCGGGCGACGACGACGGTTGCCGGCGGGTGTTCGCGTTTGCCGACAAGCTCGGAATCGAGACGTTTCTTTCGGAGCCGAAGCCGGAAAGCCTGCTGGCGATCTCGCGTTTCTGCGACGAATACGGCATCAACGTGGCCCTGCACAATCACGACCCGCAAAGCTCGCCGGCGTACTGGCACCCGGAAAAAGTGCTGGCGCAGTGCGAAAAATTCGGCCCGCGAATCGGCGTTTGCGGCGATATGGGCTACTGGATGCGCGCGGGTGTCGATCCGTTGGACGCGGCACGCATCCTGAAAAATCGCCTGCTGGTCGTCCAGGTACACGACCTCGACGCGCTCTCGCCCGAGGGCGCCGACGTGCTGTGGGGCCGTGGCGCTGGCAAAACGCGGGCGTTTTTCGAGGAACTCCACAAGCTGGGCGTCCGCCCGCTGGACGTCGACGTCGAGTACTCGAAAAACTTCGACGACAACATGGACGAGTGCCGACAATGTATCGAATTTTTTAACGAGACGGTGAAGGCGATCGTCTCGGAGAAATAGCCATTCCCATTCCCACCACCCTTTCCCACCTGACGAGGTTTTTATGAACAACCCATCTTTCATTTCACGGCGGCGTTTTTTGCGGTCGTCGCTTTTAGGGGCCGCGGCGGCGCCGTGGCTGGTTCCCGGCTCGGCGCTGGGCCTGGACCGCAGCGTTTCGCCGAGTAACCGCATTACGCTGGGCTTTTGCGGCATCGGCTGCATGAACCGTGGGCATCTAGCCGCTACGATGTGGCACGATGATGTGCAGGTGCTGGCCGTCAGCGATCCCGACCAGTGGCGGCGCGACACGGCCCGCGATTCCGTCGAAAAACATTACGCCGCCCGCGCGGAAAGCGGCGAATTCAACGGCTGCGACGCCTATCGCGGCTTTCACGAAATGCTCGACCGCCCCGACATCGACGGCTTGGTCATGGCCCTGGGCGAGCAGTGGCACGGCCCGGCGGTGATCATGGCCGCCCGCGCGGGGAAAGATATTTATGTCGAGAAGCCCAACGCGTACACCGTGCACGAGGCCCTGCTGGAAATCGAGACCGTTCGGCGTCACGGCGTCATTTGTCAGGTCGGATATCAGCAGCGGAACTGGGAGAATTTCGAATTCGCGTGCAGGCTTGTCCGCGAAGGGGCCCTGGGCAGAATCAGCCGGGTTTATACAGTGCATCACGACCCGGCGTTTGAAGTCGAGCTGCCCGTGGAGCCGACGCCGCCGACGCTGGACTGGGACCTCTGGCTGGGGCCAGCGCCTTGGCGGCCGTTCAACCATCGGCTGCATTTTCTGGGCAATCCGCTGAACGTCGTGCCGTGGTCGTTCTGTAAAGACCTCGGCCTGGGCGGCATCGCCAGCGGCAGCTCGCACGCGTTCGACGTCGTCCACTGGGGCCTGGGCCTCGACACCTCCGGCCCGCAGGAAATCATCCCGCCCCACGCCGAGTGCCCTTTCATCACCTTCAAATATCCCGGCGACGTGACGCTGCAAATCGTTCACGGCCGGCTCGACCCGCGCTACCATGACATCCCCGCGGGATTTGATCCCATCACCAGCGTGCAGGCGTTCGGGGCCGTGTTTGTCGGGGAAAACGGGTGGATTCACGTTGGCCGGCAGGGATACCTGAAATGCTGCCCGGCCGAGATCGCCAAAGATCGCCCCAGCCGGTTTGAGGGGCATCGTAGCCACGTCCGCGAGTGGCTCGACTGCTGCCGCCTGCGTAAACGCCCGGCGTGCGACATCGAAATCGGCAGCCACTCGACCATCGACCCGATCCTGGGCAACATCGCGTACTGGCTTAACCGCCCGCTGAAATGGGATGCCGCGAAGTATGAATTCATCGGCGACGACGAAGCCAACCGCCTGCGAAGCCGAGCGCTGCGTCAACCATGGGTGATTTGAAAGGAAGGGGCACGATCATGAAAGGAAAAACCGTTATGCAACGATTACTATTAATATTTACGGCGATGGTGTTCATGGCGTCGGGCGCGTGGGCGCAAGACGAGGCAGCGAATCTGGCGGCGATTTTGCAGGACGCGAACGCCTCCCTGTATGCGAAAACGCTCGCGTGTAAGCAGGCGGCGCAGACGGGGACGTCGGCGTGTGTGCCGGCCCTGGCGGCTGTCCTGCGGGACGAAACGCTTTCACACCCGGCCCGCATCGCGCTTTTACAGATTCCCGGCCCGGAAGCCACCCAGGCGCTTTGCGAAGCGCTGACGGACGCGAAAGAAGGCACCCTACTGGGACTCGTCGGCACGCTCGGCCAACGGCGCGACCCTGCGGCCGTTGCGCATTTAACACCGTATCTGATGCATGATGATGCGCAAGTCGTGCGAGCCACGGCAGTTGCGATTGGCACTATCGGTACGGCGGACGCACTGGCGACGCTCGAAAAGCGGTTTGCAGAAGCGGATGATTCGCAAAAAGTTCTGCTGATTGACGGCCTGCTGGCGTGTGCCCAGCGAGAGGACGCCGCTTGTGCCACCCGTGTTTATCAGTCCATCCTGGCCCAGCGGCAATTGCCCGTCACCGCCCGCAGCGGCGCCATTCGCGGCCTGCTGCTGACGCCCGGTGCGGATGCTTGCGCGGAACTTGAACGGCTTTTCGCCGACGAAGATGACGGCGTGTTTCTGGCGGCGCTGACCGCCGCGCGGGATTTGAAGTCCCCGGACGCGACACCCACTTTATTGACGGTGCTGACGAAAGCGAATGCCGACCGTCAGACGCTGCTGCTGGAATTGCTCGACTGCCGGGGGGCTGCCGCCGCGCGGCTGGCCGTGCTGGAAATGGCGAAGAACGCGGAGTTTCCGGCGCAAACGGCGGCGATTCGGGCGCTGGCCGGGATGCCGGATGAGGAAGCGGTTATGTTTCTGCTGACGACCGCCACCGGTGAGAATCCCGCCGCTGCGGCCGCCGCTGCCGACGCGCTGACACGCATGGAAACGCCCGAGTTGGAGCAAAAAATCATTGCGTGCCTGGAGACCGCCCGGGGGAAAGCGTGCATCCCGCTGATCGGGGTGTGCCGGGACCGGAAGATCGCCGCTGCGACGCCCGTGCTGCTGCCGCTGCTGATGGATGCCGACGACGAAGTTCGCCTCGCGGCCATCACGGCCCTGGGGAACACCGTCTCGGGCGAGAACGTCGAGCTGCTGGTCGCGCATCTGCTGAATCCCGCTTCGCCGACGGAGCTGGAAGCGGTCAAGGGTTCGCTGCGGCTGGTGTGCAACCGTTCGGTGGATCCCGACGCGGTGGCGGCCAAACTGGCTGCGGCTTACGCGGATGCGCCGCTGGCGTCCCGCTGTGCGCTGCTGGAGCTTTTCGGGGCACTGGGTGGGAAAGTCGCGATCGACGCCGTGCAGCATGCGGTGGCAGACCCGGCCGACGCCATTCAGGACACGGCGACGCGCGTGCTGGGCGAGTGGCCCGACACGGATGCCGCGCCCGTGCTGCTGGCGGTGATGAATTCGCAGGCCGACAACAAGTTCAAGACGCGGGCGCTGCGTGGATACATCCGCATCGTGCGGCAGATGGATACCTCGAACGATCACCGCTTTCATATGTGCATGGAGGCGCTGGCACTGTCCCAGCGCGATGAAGAGAAAGTGCTGCTGGTTGACGCGTTGGGCCGGATTACGACGCCGGCGGCGCTGGCGAAATTATCGGAGTTTCTCGATCAGCCGACGTTTGCGCAGCAGGCCGCGGTTTCGGCGCTGCAAGTGGGTAAGGCGCTGGCGACGCAGCAGCCGGACGCGGTGGCGGAGGTCATGCGGAAGATCGTCGCCGTGACCGAAAACCCCGACATTCGGCGCCAGGCCGAGGAGGTTTTGCAGCCGTAGCGGCGGCGACCGCAGCTGTGGATATGGGGATGGAATGTAGGATATGGGAAGGGATTCGGCGTCCGATGCGCCCCTGTTTTTTTGAATCACTATCCCCCATGTCCCACATCCCATATCCGTCGGTGTTGTCGGCAGTTACCGCGTTGCCGACCACGTTTTATATGCCCGGGAAAGCGTCTTGCCGGGGTACATTTCCGGGTACGTCTGCGACAGGATTTTCAGCCGCTGGACGAACGTTTTGGGCATCTCGGCCCGCTGAGCCGGGGTGAGGCGGCGGCCGATTTCGATGATCGCACCCGCGGCGGCGTCCCGGACGTCCATCATGTTATCGAAATCCTCGGTCACGGCCAAAAGCGCGGATAGTGCCGCGGGGTCGCCGATCATGCCCAGCGCCGCGGCGGCCGACGCGCGGTGCACCGGCGTCATCGCCTCGTTGAGGAAAATGTTCGGGGCGGCGGCAGAGCCGAATTCGAACTCTTTTTTCTCGTCGGTCAGGGCCGAGAGCAGCAGCGGCATGGATTCTTTGTCGCCGAGTCGCCCCATGGCGCGGGCCAGCATGTAGCACGTCCAGGAACGCTCGCGCGACGGGTCACGCTGCTGGAAATCGGTGAACGCAGCGCGGATTCTTTGGCGGTGCGCGTCGGTAGTTTTCTCATGCACGAGCACGGCAAGAATCTGCGCGGCCCTGGACGTCGGCTCCAGCACCCCCGTCGAAACGGCCGGCGGCGACGCGGAAACGGCCTGCATCTTCGTCGCGTCGGCGGTTTTGCCTTCCAGCACCGCCAGGCACGCCTCGATATAATCGTCGACCAGTGGCGACCCGGCCAGGACGCGCCCGACGAGCCGCTCGTAGTCGTCGTTGTCCAGCAGGATGCCACGGTCGGAGTCGATCGGGACGCTGAGGATAATCCGGTCGGCCATCGCAGCCAGTGCCGCTTGCGTTTCGGACGTGCCGACGGCCTCCAGCGACTCCAGAATCCGGTAGTGGATGATCGATGAAACACTGCCCATGAGCCAGTCGTGGTCGGCGGTGCGGAAGGTGTAAAACCAGAATTCCTCGAGCGTCTGGAACCCACGCGTCAATCCCTCGACGGCCGCGGGCGTGCCGATGCGGCCCAGCGCTTCAGCCGCGGCGCCGCCAATGTGGTCGGGCATGGCCGTCCAGCCGAATTCGTGGCTGCCGCGTGCTGGCGGGTTTTTCTTCTGGCAGCAGTCGACAAGAATCTCTGCCATCAGCGGCACGGCGGCCTCGTCGCGGAGGGTGCCCAGGGTACGAATGACCGCGATTTTCGAAAGCGTGTCCATCCCCGCCTCCTTAGCTAGCACCGCACGCAGAGCCGCTTTCACGGCGTCCGAACGCCCGTAATGCGCCAGCGCGTCGACCGCTTTGCGGAACCGGATCGACGCGTCGCTGTCCTGCCAGGCGAACGGCCCGGCAAGCACGGCGGCGTTCATCGCCTCGATCTGCTCGGGCGTGTGCGCGAGGAACCAGGCGTCCCAGTACGCGCGGCGGGCGGCGGGCGGAATGTCCTTGACGGGCTTCTGGTCGGCCGTCTCGATGTGCCCTGTCATGTGCTCGAGCGTCACATGGGCGGCGTGCGCGACCTGCTCGAACGGATCGGCCAACGCCTCCAGCAGCGCGGGCACGGACTGCGGCGCGGCCGAGCAGGGCAGGGTCATGGCGGCCAGCATCCGCACTTCGTCGCACGGGTCGTTCCGCATGACATCGCACAGCACCGGTGCGATGTCGTTGGGGCGGATGATTCCCAGCCGCTGAATGGCGGCATAGCGGCGCCCCGGCTCTTTTGCGGTTTGCAGCTCGGTGACCAGATGCCGCACGACGGGACGTGTTTTCGCGTCGCCGGATTTCACGCTATCAAGCACGCGTGCCTCGGGGTGCAGATTGATCGCGATCGTGTCCCGCATGCGTTCGAGCTGAAGGTTGAGGACGCCGCCGTTGGCCCCGTTGTTAGCGCGGAATTGCGGCGAGTCGATTCCGATGGTCAGGTCGACGGCCCGGCGGTGACGCGACGGCGTGAGCCCGAAAAGTGGCGTCGCGTTGCGGTCCGCGTGGCACCCGACACACGAGCGGAATTCGCCCGGGCGGGTGTAAATCCAACTCAATTCGTTGACCACCGCGCGGCCCTCGGCGTCTACCGCCTGGATCGCCAGCGGCACATCGGCTGGCACCTCGACGTTAAACGAGCCGTCGGGCATGATCGGGAACGTACCCAGATCGACGCCCACGGAGCCGATGTGGCCGTACTGGTGGCGGGCACTTCGCAACGCCAGCGGCTTGCCCATATAAATCCGCACCGCACGCACCCGCGCCCACTCGGCATTGGTCTGCTTCGTGTGGAAGACGTTGCCGCAATACAGATAGCCCTTCGAGTCGCAGGCGGTGGGCGAGAGGTACTCGTCGACGGAATCGGGCCAGAGCCGCGGCTCGGGCTTCGAGCCCAGGAAATTCACGCTGTGCACGGGCTCGGCCGATTGCAGGATTTTGTAGCTTTTTCCCGTTTCCGGATTCACGACCGCCAGCGCGTTGCGGGCCGTCGTAGCGAGGATGCGGTTGTCCGCCGTGGGCGAAATGTCGATCAGACTTACCTGGCACGGCATGGGCTCGATGGTCGTGGGCACCGACTTCTGCACCGCCGATTTAAGCTGCGGCGCGTTGGCCGTTTCTTCGTCGTCGGCCTGAGCTGTTTCGGTCGCGTTTTGCATTTTCGTGATGACAGGCCCGGCATGGGACAGCGCCGCCAGACGCCCGTTGGGCAGCGGAGACGGACAGCCGAAACCGTAATTCCGCAGCCATGCCGCGTCGTGCTCGGCGGCAGTGGCCAGGTCGTAACCCACGGCGCCGCGGTCGGGGCCGATCAAAATTTCGCCTGCCGTGCCGTCCGGACGCACACAGTGCACGTGTGTTTCGACCTTCGCCCGCTCGAGGAAATTATCATGCCGGATGAACGCGATGCGCCCGTCGGCCATGACGTGCGCGTCGGCGTCGGCCGTGACATGAAACGTCATCGGGCGGATGGTGCCGTCCTGCAAATTCAGGCGGAAAAGGGAGCGGGCGGTGTTGGCGTGGTACTCATCGCGGGTGGCGGTGCGGCTGGAGGTGAAGACCAGCGAGTCGTCGGGCAGCACACACGGGTCGGTGTCGTGCCACTTGCCGGAGGTGAGCTGCGTGAGGCCCGTGCCGTCGGCGTTGATGCGGTACAGATGATAAAAGGTGTCGCCTTCCGGGGCCATTGAAAAGTAAATCGTCTTGCCGTCGTAGGAGCAGCACGGCGAGCCGATCCACCCCGTGCCGGCGTCGAGAATCATCCGCGACGTGCCGTCGGGCGAGGCGGGTACACGCGTGAACATCCGGTTGCCGCTGATGGACGGGGCAGGGACGTCGTTCTCCCAAAAGGCGTGCGTCTCGCCGATTCGGAAGTTCGTCGTCGCGGCAGGATGCGAATTATCCGGCGCCCGGCCCTGGAGATAAACGATTCCGGCCGGCCACGCGAAATCGGCGTCGGGCCTGGCGAAACTGTCGGCACGCCGCATCCAGTTGGCACCGGTGGCACGTTGGACGCGCAGCGTGGCGGGGTCGGTGATGGTTTTGGAAACGACCATCCGCTCGCCCCACGGGCCGCCACCGAAAGGGGCCAACGCGACGGACGCCTGCCACAGCGAGTCGTCGTGGTCGGGCTCCCACCAGTTCTCTTTCGGCTCCTCGGTGCTGAGCCACGTGTCGCCGGAGTATTTTTCGAGGATTTCGCCATTTTCGAACACGATTTTGATGCCGACGATTAGCCCGGCCGACCCGCCCAGACACTCCGCCTTGATCGCGATGCAGTTCGCCGCGCGGGGGACGAGGAACGTTTCGATGCGGAACCGCTCGACGCTGCCCCACTCGTCCACCGATGTACTCGCCTCCTCGGCGATCATTTTATTGTTGATGTAAAGCTCGTACCCGTTGTCGGCGGTGATGAGCATCGTCGCTTCTTTGATGGGCTGCTCGGGCCGGAATTTGAAGCGGTAATAGGATTCGGTGCCGCCCATGGTGATGGCCGACAGGTCGGTCCACATCCAGACCGCGCGGGCCATGTCGGGATTCGAAACGTCCTTTGTATTGTCGGCCAAGCCCGGCGACGTCAGGAACAGAACAAAGATAATCGAGAGAAAAACGCTGCGCAAACGATCAAAAAAAGACATGGGCGGGCTCCGTTAGAATTTAGGCTAAATACGGAAAGGTAGGTGATATGATTTTGGCTTTTATCCAACACTATTTTAAATCACCGGCGCCGGGGTGTCAAGCTGGTTGAAAAAGTTTTCGGATTTTTCAGGTGTATCCGCACAGTTTTCGGTAAAAAAATGGAAACAGAGAGAAAAATTCCGCCTGGCGCGTGGTCATCCGCTGTTTTATCCAGCACAAAGACACAAAGCCACGAAGAATCGTCACCGACAGCTGCCGCATTTTGACATGGCAATATTTTTTATTAAATTGACCGTGCTGCGGTGGAAAGGTCGTTATCTTGTGACATTTCTTTGTGTCTCCGTGCCTTTGTGCGAGATAATAAAAAAGCGGGATGAGATGTTCCATCCTGCCTGAGGAATCGCAAGCCGCGAAGTACGCTATTGCCTGAGGAAGCAAAAATTTTAGACCGAATTATTGTTGATTTTAATCAATAAAAACGATGAAATGAAGTTTGGTCAGCCTCCCGTCGGTCGCCGTCGCTTCGCGGAAATGGAAGCGGCGGAGGGAGGAAATAGTTGACGCGAAGCGGAACGAATGTGCAGCGCCGGGTAAACCATTTTGGACCACAGCCGAAACATTGAAGCGGAAGCAAAGGCGTCAGGCGCGGAGGCGTCACTGGCGTTGGGAGCCTGAAGCCGGCGAGTCGTCGGGCAGCGTCGGGATGATTGCCGACATGCGTCGCACGAGCAGTTCGAACAGGGCGTCGTCGCGGTGATTGTAGCGAAACTCAAGCTCCTTTAAATACAACGGAAACCACTTCGCCGAAATGCCGTGGTGTTTGAAAAGTCGCTCTTTCGCCCAGCTCCAAAACCCTTCCATTCCGTTGATATGAACCTTGCCACGACCGAATTCCTTCGAGTGATCGACCCGCAAATGTTTGTAGCCGCAATACATCAGCGAGTCGTAAGTCCTGTATTTATCAGTATATACGATGCTTCCGCGTCGGACTTTTTTCAGTGTGATGCCTTCAAGCGTCCTCCGCGTAACGTTGGGGACGACCTGGACATACGCCCGGCCGTCGCGCGTTAAAATGCCGAACACCGGAACCTTGCCCGCCGCGCCGCGACCACGTTTGCCTTTGCGTTTGCCGCCGAAATAACTTTCGTCGAGTTCGATCTCG
Source organism: Thermoguttaceae bacterium (assembly GCA_031553595.1). GTDB lineage: Bacteria > Planctomycetota > Planctomycetia > Pirellulales > Thermoguttaceae > RGIG3701. Next base: position 10,973 of record JAVBLI010000019.1, read on the forward strand.
CCGGACATCAAAATTTCGTCCACGTCATCGGCCGCACACAAAATCGCATGTCGCAACACCATAAACGCCTTGTGAATTTTATAGTACGGCAACGTCAGCTGCCCGGCGGTTTTGCGAGCCGACAACTCCAGATCGAACATTTTCACCATCCGCAGCCAATCGTCCATCGGCAACGCCACCTCGTTCCACCACCGCCGCGTCAGGTCGTGAAACGCCTTCCGGCACCGCTGACATCGCCGCCTTCCGTCAGCCAATTTCCAAAATTTCCGCGATCGACAAAACGGACAAAACCGTTGTTGGTTTTTAAGGCAAAATCCCAACACATATTTTTCCGCCGACGATTCGCTTTTTACCAGCTTTTCATAGGACTTTAAGTTCATAATACTATTATAAACCAGGTCCAAATTTTATGCAATTACCTAAAAGAATAGAGCAACTTATGTCCACCCTGTCCTCAATCGTTGTTTTTATTTGACCGGTGAGGGAAGAGGAGTTCGACGTGTGGGCATTGTGGGGGCTGAGCGAACGTTTTGCCGATTGCATCGTTGAATAAAGTGGTGATGGCGACGGAATATGGCCCGCTGGGGAAGTGATGAGGGAGACCATTATAATATCGCGTGACGATTTTTTACTCTTTGATTTTTTCTAAAAATCTTTCTTTCTATTCGTAATGGCTTGGCGTGGGGCAGGCGTTTTTTATCTGAGCATGGAATGATCGTTTGAAAACAATGAATGGTGGATTTTCTTGTAGAACGCCGTTCAAAACCTCATTAAGGTGATACAAATGCAGGCGATGCGGACGAATCCGCGGTAGGCGACGATGCTGCGGTCGTAGCGGGTGGTGACGCGACGAAAGTTTTTCAGCCACGAATTCGAGCGTTCGACTTTCCAGCGGCGGCGGTAGCGGCGGAGTTTGCGGCGGTCTTCGTGAGGGCGGTTGACGCGGTTTTCACGGTAGGGCGAAATGAAATCGATGCCGCGTTGGGCGAAGCGAT
>JAVBLI010000044.1:0-48358 GCA_031553595.1 Thermoguttaceae bacterium
AAATGGGGGCGAGTCGCTTTAGGTGCGCGGGGGGCGTTACGGACCGTATCGTGAGCAGGGCCCCCGGCGCCTCAGCCAGCCGGACGGCATCGCGCCGGACGAGCTGACCGTGGCAAAAGGGCTGGAAATGCTTGACCGCGCGCAGCAGGGTGAGGAACCGCTGGGATTCGACCCCGCCACCAACAAGCCGATTTTCGTGAAGGTGGGGCGTTTCGGCCCGTACATTCAGTGCGGCACGACGGATGATGCCGAGAAGCCCGTGAACGTGTCTCTCCTGAAGGGTATGGAGCCGGAAGGCGTGAATCTGGAGACCGCCCTGAAACTACTGGCCCTGCCCAAAAACCTGGGCAAACATCCGGATAACGGCGAGGATGTGGTGGCGTCTAACGGGCGTTACGGACCGTACATCAAGTGCGGCGAGGAGACGCGCTCGCTGCCGGATGATCTTTCGCCGATTGACGTGACGCTCGAGCAGGCGCTTTATCTTCTGTCGCAGCCGAAAGCGGGCCGGGGACGGACGGTTGCCGCGCCGGCGAAAAGCAAAGAGCCGCTGGCCACGTATGATGTCTCGCCCGTGACAGGGAACACCGTGACACTCATGTCCGGGCGTTTCGGACCTTATGTGACGGATGGCAAGACGAATGCCTCGCTGCCGCGGACGGTGGATCCGTCGGAGGTAACGATGGAGGTGGCGCTGGAGCTGCTGGCCGTGCGTGCGGCGAAAGGCCCCGTGGTGCGGAAACGGGTGACGCGAAAGAAGGCAGCGCCGAAGAAGACCGCCGCGAAAAAGACCGTAAAGAAAGCCGCCGCGAAAAAGACGACAAAAAAGGCCACCGCAAAAAAAGCGGCTGCGAAAAAGACCACGGCCAAAAAAGCCGTGAAAAAGGCCCCGGCGACCGACGCGCCGTTTGATGCGGAATAAAAGAACCACGGGGATGGGATGTGGGGTGTAGGATGTGGAGGAAAAATACTCCCCCATATCCCACATCCTATATCCCATCCCCTTATCATTGAAAGGAAAACCATCATGCACAGATTAATCGAAGATTTACTCGCCGCGGGCGTGACGATTACGGACGGCGCGTGGGGCACGCAGTTTCAGCTCCGCGGACTTCCGCTGGGGGCGGCTCCGGACGAGTGGAATTTGACGCAGCCGGAAAAGGTGATGGAGGTGGCCCGGGCGTATGTGGACGCCGGCAGTGAAATCATCCTCACGAATACGTTCGGCGCGAATTATTACACGCTGAAGAAAAGCGGCCTGGAAGATCGCGCAGCCGACATGAACCGGGAGGGCGTGAAGCTCTCGAAAGCCGCGGCGGCGGGCACGGCGACGAAAGTTTTCGCCTCCATGGGCCCCAGCGGCATCATTCTTATGATGGGGGAGGTCACGCCCGATGAACTTTACGCGGCGTTCGCCACCCAGGCCCAGAGCATGGCGGAGGGCGGCGTGGACGGAATCGTGGTGGAAACCATGTCGGATCCGGAAGAGGCGGCGGTTGCCGTGCGGGCCGCGAAAACCACCGGCCTGCCCGTGGTGGCGTGCATGGTGTTCGACTCGGGAAAAGACGGCGACCGCACGATGATGGGCACCACGCCCGAACAAGCCGCGGAGTCGCTTTTGGCCGCCGGCGCCGACATTATCGGCTCCAACTGCGGCAAGGGAATCGAGGGTTTCGTCCCGATTTGCGAACGCCTTTTTAAAGCGTCCGGCCAAAAAGTCTGGATTAAAGCGAATCGCGGACTGCCGACGGTCGCGGACGGCCAGACCGTTTACACCCAGACACCGGAACAGTTCACGGACTTCGCCCCCGCGCTGATCGCCGCCGGCGCCGGCTTCCTCGGCGGCTGCTGCGGCACCTCGCCCGATTTCATCGCGGCCCTGAAAAAGAAACTTCAGAAGTAGATCCGGATTTTCAAAATCAAAATGAAAAATTGGAAATGGTATGAGATCGCCTGGCTGGCACTGTTTTCGGGAATCGCCGTTGCAGTGTCGGCCCTATCGAAGGAATCGATTTTCAATTTCAGCGTATTCCTCACCGGCGTGCTGTGTGTCGTATTGGCCGCGAAGGGGAACATCTGGACGTACATTTTCGGGATGTACAACACCTTCGGCTACGCCTACCTTGCCTACACGAACGGCTTGTTCGGCGAAATGGGCCTGAATCTCTTCTTCTTCGTTCCCATGAATATCGTTGGCTACTTCATGTGGAAAAAACACATTTCGGGCCAATGCGTCGAAATGCGGAAACTCAAAATCACGCCGGCGCTTGCCATCTTCGCGGGGTGTGCCGTGGGGATCGCGGGGTTCGGCTATCTTCTATCGCTGATCGCGGGCCAGAACACACCCTATATCGACGCGACGACGAATGTTCTGTCGATCGTCGCCACGCTGCTGATGATTCTGCGATATCGGGAACAGTGGGTTTTGTATATGGCTCTGAATGTTTTTACGATGCTCATGTGGACGATTCGTCTTCGCGGCGGAAGCCCCAAGGGGACGATCATGGTCGTTATGTGGAGCGCGTACCTGGTCAACTCGGTCTACGGGTATTACACATGGAGCGTCGGGGCGGCGAAAAGAATGGCGGTAGTCGCATGAAAACCGGACTGACCCTGGGAAAATTCGCCCCCCTGCACGCGGGACATCAATTCCTGATCGAAACCGCATTGAAGGAAGTCGACGAGCTGACCGTCATCATTTACGACACCGACGTGATCGAGGTGCCGCTACATATGCGGGCGCGATGGATTAAAACGCTGTATCCGTCGGTCACCGTGATCGAAGCGTGGGACGGCCCGCAAGGATATTCCCACCAGAGGGAATACGAAATCAAAGAAGAAAATTATGTACTGGGCCTGCTCGGCGGAAAGCCAGTCACGCATTTCTACTCCAGTGAGTATTACGGCGGACACATGAGCAGGGCGCTTGGAGCAATTGACCGACGTGTCGATGATCATCGCCAAATGGTGCCGATTTCGGCAACGCAAATACGGGAAAATCCGTTTCAAAACCGCCGGCTTATCAGCGACGTGGTTTACCGGGATTTGATCACGAAGGTGGTGTTTCTGGGCGCCATGTCGACGGGGAAGTCGACGATTACGGAAGCACTTGCCAAACGTCATCACACGTGCTTCGCTAGTGAGTATGGCCGAGATTATTGGGCGGCGCATCAAATTGATCGGCGAATTCGTCTGGAAGCGTTCGACGAAATCGCAGTCGGGCACATCGCGCAGGAAGACGAGGCAATCCTCCAGGCCGATAAATATCTTTTTGTGGATACGAACGCGATTACCACGTACATGTTCGCGCTAGACTACCACGGGCACGCCCTCGCGCTGTTGACGCAACTGGCCCGTGAAAACGCCCAACGCTACGATCTATTCTTTCTCTGCGACGACGATATCCCCTACGACGACATCTGGGATCGAAGCGGCGAGCAGAAGCGAGCGGTTTTTCATAAGCGAATCGTTGCCGACCTGAACGAGCGAAACATCCCGTATATCACTCTCCGGGGAAGTCTCGAAGCACGAATGAAGCACGTCGAAGACGTATTGGCGTCGTTCAAAAAGCATTCGAATTATTATGGAAATTGCAGCATTCTCCGAATAGATGAATAATGATCGCCGGAAAAACCCCGCAGCGATTAATTTTTCTCCCGCTGCTCCTCGATTCGCTGGCGGACGATCTGGATGATCGCTTCGGGCAGAAACATGCGGAATTCCTCGTCCGTGGCGAGGTTCGCGATCTGCTTGATCAGGGAGCTGGAAACGTGGGCCAACTCGCCGTCCGCGATCATGAAGAGCGTTTCCACGTCCGGGGCCAGGCGGCGATTCGCCATCATCATGGTCAGCTCGGCAGGGATGTCGGTGATGGGGCGTACGCCGCGGATCATGATGTTCGCACCGCATTCACGGACGAATTCCACGGCCAGCCCGCGAAACGTCCGCACCTCGATGTTCGGCAGGTGCGCCGTGGCCAGCCGGATGTGCTCCATGCGCTCCTCGTGCGTGAACATGTACTGCTTTTCCAGGTTAATCCCGATTCCCACCACGAGACGGTCGAAAATGCGACTCGCCCGCTGCATGATGTCCAGATGCCCCAGCGTAATCGGGTCAAAAGACCCGGCGTAAATCGCCGTCTGCGGATTCTTCACGTGAATTCATTCTCCAAAATAAAATTTCTTTCCCATAAAAAAAACACGCACACCCGGAAACACCGGAACGTGCGTGCGTTCTAAACTTGCGCAATCGACGAATTATGGACGCCGACAAAACGCCAGCATCAGGCTGTTTTCGCAGCCTTCACCCGCGCAGACAGACGCGACTTCAGCCGGGAAGCGGTGTTCTTGTGGAGGACATTCTTGGACGCGGCCTGGTCAAGATGCTTCACCGCGAGGATGAACGCAGCTTCCGCCGCCGGGATGTCTTTCACTTCGCACGCACGGCGCACCGTACGGCAGTAACGGCGCACTTCACGCTTGATCGCTAAATTCGCCACGCGGCGTTTCTCACTCTGACGCAGTCTTTTTTTGGCACTTTTAATGTTCGGCATAATTCGTCGAATCGCTCCTGTAATAAAATGATGATAAAAAATTCGAGTTCCACTTCAAAAAACGCACGCGGCCGGGCGATTGACCCCGCCTCCACAGGCCGTGCTTTGCGGCGCCGCCTTAATCCGTTTTTTTGGGTGAAAACTCACAAAATGGTTTCTTTACGAGTCTTTTTTTCTCGCGTTATCCAGTTTCGCCAGCAGCTCGGACACATCCCGGTAACTGAAATCCAGGTCGGCCAGACGCGCGAGAAACTTTTCGGCCTCCGCGTAATTTTTCAGGCCCATGGCCAATTTCCCGGCCAGATAATACGCCTTCTTTTTATTGTCCGCGTCCCGGTCCGGAATCACCGTAATGGCTTCCTCGTAATTAGAAAGCGCGAGACGGTACTGCTTGATTTCCTGAAAACACTGTCCCAGTGCCAGACAGCACACGCCCTGACGCCGCGGCTCCTTTTTCGCCTGCTGGAACTGCTGAATCGCCTCCTGGAACATCTTCTGCATCTGGTACCGCAGCCCGAGGTCATATTTAAAGGACAGGTTATTCGGATACCGCTGACAGCGGGCCTGCCAGATTTCCAGCTCCTTCGTGTTCATCTCCGCACGCAGCGTTTTCCAAGTGTCGTTGTGCCGGCCTTCTTTTTTCTCCACTTTCGTCAGCTTTTGGCGCATGAGCCGCATTTCCACGTCTTCCAGACGCTCCTGCAGGCCGTTCACGTCGCCACAGGACTCGAAACCCTTTTTCAGGATGGCCGCGGCTTTTTCGAAATTTTCGTTCTGCGTGTAAATATCGCCCAGCTCAAGGTACGCATCCGGCGATTTCGGCTTTTCGCGGATCTTTTTCTCCAAAAACTGCTCGTGCGTCATCTCCACACTGGCGCCGGACTCCGTTTTCGAAACGACTTTCTTGCCGCCGGTCGGCGTTCCCCCCCCGCTGAAACCGCTTTCGTTAATCGTTCTCGCGACGGAAAGACGGGCCATATGGCGCTCGGCTTCATCATCGCCGGGCCGCACTTCACTGATCCGCCGCCAGCACTGATACGCTTCCGTAATCCGGCCGAGCCCCTCCAGCGCCTGGGCACAAATTTTGTTGATGCCGGGGTCTTTCGGGTTTCCTTCCAGGGCGACTTTCAGGTAAGCCAGCGGCGCGTCGGAAAAACCGAGATTCCCGGTGGCGGTGGCCATGTTCACCAGCACGTCCGGATCCCACGGATTCCACGCCAGCGCTTCCACGCCGGCTTTGATCGTTTCCTGCCACGCACCCTTCTGAAACGCCTTTTTCGTTGCGCCTTTCGGCCCGCGCCCGCTGAGAAATGCCATGGGATTTCCCTTGCGGTTATTATTATATTTTTTCTTTAAATTTTCCAGATACCGCTGAACGTAAATCACATTCCCCGGATCCCCGATCACACACTGGCGGAGAAGCTCGGAGGCATAATCGAAATTCGACTGGTTAAACTGGAGCGAACCGTGATCGAAAAGCTGCTGCAGGCGCCGCCGTTTCGCCTCGGAAATAACGGGGCTCTGCGCAGTCAGTTCCTGGCCGGATTCCGAATTTTCATTCTCAGCGGAGGAAATATCTTCACTGGACATGGTGCGTCCCCATTATTTTCATGGCCTGAACACACCCCGGGACATGAAAAGCCGCCGTCGCGCGTCATGGAATAATTCATACACTAATATACACAGTCAATTATACCCGCATTCTCTTCTTTTGGCAAGCGGGGCGGGGGGATTTTTACACGGGGAACGGGTGCGCTTTCCAGACCGTCCGCCGAGGGCTATTTTTCGGAGAACACTTCGCGTCCGCCACGCCCCACATCCGCCGATTATTTTACCCACTCCACCACCTGATCCAGCGGACGGCGGGTTTTAGGATATTTGGGCGGCTCCAGGCGGTAACCGAATGCCGCCATGCATGCCACGCCGTATGTCGCGCGATCTAAAATGCCCTTCTCGGCCAGCAATTTTTCCAGATTTTCCTTGTTAAATCCCTCCATTCCGCACGAGTCGATTCCCATGGTCGCGGCGGTGATGAGCATGTGAGCCAGCGCGATGTAACTCTGCCGGGCGGCCCATTCGAAACACGCACGCTCATTCCCCGTCAACTGAAAATCGTCGCGCAGAAATTTGTCGAAATGCGACGTAAACACCTCCTGAATATCCGGCGGCAGGTGCATGGTGTCCTGCATGATGGTTTTCTGGAGGTACTCGGAATGCGGGGCCACCGCGGCGGGCTGCCGCGCGAGCACCACCACGAAATGGCTGGCCGTGGGCAGTTGCGTCTGGGCGCCCCAGCAGATGGGGAGCATGGCTTCCCGGACAGTCGAGTTCTGAATAACGAGGAATTTCCAGGGCTCGAAACCAAAAGAACTGGGTGCCAGGCGGGCCGCCTCCAGGATGCACTGGAAATCGGCGTCCGGGATTTTGCGGCCCGGGTCAAAACTTTTGCACGCGAAACGGAAATGCAGCACGTCCTGGAGATTTTTGCACGTATCAGACATAATAAAACACCTTTCGGAAAAAATAAAACGTCATGAATCATCCGTGAAGCGGTACCCAGGGAATGGCTGGCCGCCGCTTCAGATACTTCTGATTATAAGGCCAAGATAACAAAAATACAAGAGAACAGGATGGTCGTCGGCGAATTATTCCCGGCTTCCACGAAATATTCCGCTTACGATGCGGTGTGTTCTTGCATTTCAGCGTAAAAAAAGGTAAAATACATGATGGTATTTATGAAACTGAACCACCCCATGAAACGCGTCCTTTCCGGCTTTCGCCCTCCTTCCATTAAACGAGAATACAAAAAATGTTTTCCCCCGCCTTACGGAACGCTTCCGTTATTTTTCCCATTATTTTGTGTGCCTTATTTTTCGCTTTTTCCCCGGCATGTGCCGCCGCTGCGGAGGCGGAAGGGTTCCGTGCCGAGCCGTTTCGGCTTCCCAGCGGACGGCTGATCGTCGCGCCGCATCCGGATTCGGTGGTGGTGGTCAGCCGGGTGTGGATGATCATGAAGGGGGAGCCGGCGGAGCTGAAAGTGAACGGCGTCACGAAAAAATGGAATGAGCGTTTCGTCGGGGATGTGCACGCGACCATGCTTGGGCTGGAAATCGGGATGGTGAACCTGGAAATCGGCGAGGAAAAGTGCCGGCTGGCTTTCGGCCAGAACGAAATGGATCACGTGGGGCCAAAAGACTGGAAGGTAAACCGGATGCATAACATGAAGCCCGGACCGAATCCGTGCATGGAGTGCCACGAGTGTCAGCGGGAGGATAAAAATGTGCGTGTGGGGGAGTTGAACCCGCCGGATAAAGCGTGTTTTCACTGTCATGAAACGGATTTGATCACGAAGCAGCACGCGAACACGCAGGTAGAGGAAAACTGGATGCAGCACTGTAAGGACTGCCATTTTATTCACATGTCGCCGCATAAATATCTGCTGCGCAAGCCGCGCGAGGAATATTTGAAGCCGGGCGCGGAGTGAAAACGGCGTGCCGGCGCCGGAGGTGTACTTTTTATTCCCGCATCCCCGCGAAAAAACATGCATGTATGAAGGATATTCAAGATTTAATTCACCGTATCCAGCACGCTCGGGCGCGGTTCATGAGTCTTTCGCAGGAGCATCTTCGGGCGCTGGCGGGGGAATATCGCGACCAGTGTGAGGAAATTTCGCGGCTCGTGCTTCACGCCCACTCGCTGCTCGGGCGAAAAGACGGAAAGGCGTTTCTTCTTTTTTGCCGCCAGCATCCGCATCTTGCGCGGATGTGTGACGTGCTGGACATGCAGGGGCGGGCCGACTGGATTACGATTACGGATTTTCTTGGGTGTCAGCCGCCGCCGGAACTGCCGTTAAAGGAGGCGTCCGCCATCCGCCGCGCTTATGGAGAGTGGCAGGCACGCCGGAAAAAACGGGGCACGGACGCTGGGGACAAAAACGCCGCGGGGGGGGATTTCACGGCGGAAGGCGCCCAGGAAGCGGGAGATTTCATGGAGGGAGCGGACATCTCCGTGACGGATGATCTTTTCACGCCGGCGGATGATGAGCCGCTCCGGGAGAGTAACGCGCCGCGTCTGGCAGATGATGAGCCGGGTGTGCCGGAAGAAATCCCGGAGACGGAACCGGCGGAAAGCGTCCCGCACCCGGTGATTCCCCCTCCCGTGCCTCAGCGGATGGAGGATGTGCGGCTTTCCCTGGCGGAACGCACGCCGGCACTAACAGAAACCCCGCCGGCGCTGGCGGAGAATGTCCTTTCTTTATACGAAAAAGACGGCGCGAGGATTCCGTCTCCGGAGAAGGCCCCGAAACTTGCGGGGAAGATGCCCGTGGTGAACACGCTGGAGACGGCTTCCCTGAGTCTGGGAGTGGAGATGCCGGTAATCGGAACGGCGGGCCGGCCGCCGGGCGAAATGCTGGAAATTCTGCCCGAATCGGCCCTGCCGGAAGCCCCACCGCTGCCGGTAACACCGCCGTCTTTTTCCGTAACACCACCGTCTTCGCCCGTGTTACCGCCGCTCACACTTCCGGTCACACCGCCTGAGCTCCCCGCGGCGCGGCCAGTGTTTCCGGTCATGCCGCCCGTCACGCCACCGTCTCCACCAGTGACGCCACCGTCCCTGCCTGTGTTCCCGCCGACCGTACCGGAAGGGCTGAAGCCTGCGGAAAATGAGAAGCCGCCGGAGCTGCCGAAACATGAGGAAAACGCGGAAAAAGCAGCGAATTCCCCGCATACCTCTGAAAAGCGGCCGAAATCGAAACGTGCCCGGCGGAAGACGCGTGCCATGCTGCTGGGGCTGCTGATGATGACGTGTCTGCTGGCGGGCGGAGGCGTTTTTTACTGCGAATCGCACGGGATTCCGGTTTTCAGGTGGTGTTATAACGCGATAACCGGGCGTGTGGAGCCCGTGCAGGAAAACCCGCCGGTGCAGAACCCGCAGACGGCGGACGTCACGGACGAGTTTTCAGAGGATGACGCCCAGCGTCTTTTTGCGCTTCGCGGGGCAGATGAGGGAAGCACGTCGCGCGCCGGTGTGAAAGAAACGCGGGAGCTGATCATCCCGGACACGGAAGAAGGTCGGCAGACGCGCCAGCGGTATGAGGCCGCGGGAAAGTTGGTCGCCGAAATGCCCCGCGTGGCGGCGTATGGAAACATGGAGTATTTCGAGCTTTCGGAAGCCACGCAGCGGTTTTTTCGGGAGTTATGGCCGTACCGCGATCTGATGGAGCTGACGCCGGTAACGTATGCGAAAAATTACAGTTTTATTTATGAATACCAGAATAAACGCTGGCTTTTACGGCATGAAAATGAACGCTCGTTGGCGTTTCGGGGGGATTCGCTTTCCTGGACGGAGGCGGGGCTTCAACTTTTCAGGCACAGCCAGAACGCGTATCCGCTATATCTTACGGGGGTTCAGGTGCAGACAAAAGCCGGGCCGGGGCTGAACCAGCGGAAAGCGATTTTTTCGCTGTTCCCGGAAATGAAAAGCACGGGGGGCGAAAAGCCGGAGCTCGCGGCGGACGAAACCAGCGCGTTTCGTTTTACGTGCCCCTGTTTATCCGCGGCCCTGGCCTTACGGGATGAAGCCGCGAAATTACGGGTGACGTGCGTGCTGACAGATATTTCGGACACGACTGTCGTGGCGTTTACGGAAGACGCCGCCATGAAAAATAACGCGGACGCCACGGAATTATCGGCCATGACGCCCATGAAAATGACGCTGACATACCCCCTGCGGCCCGCGCCCGAAATGCAGCGGGTTTACGAAATTCGCTGTGCGCTGCGCATTTCACCGGCAGAGCTGACGGTGGAAATTACACCGACGGAAAATGCAGAGGCGTTTTCGCAAAAATTCATCCCCGCATGCCGCGCGGAACTTGATCGCCTGCTGGAAACGCTGCGCGAAAGCCTTTCCGCGGCGCCGGCGGAGAAGAATATGGAAAAATACGCGCAGGACGCGCGCGACATGCTCGAGAACATCGCCGCCGTCACGGAAAAGCAGGTGCGCGACACCCAAAACCGCTGGCTCCAGGACGAGCTCCCCGAAAAATCCGTGAAAATCATGGACGAAATCGTCGCGCTGCTGGCTCATCGCCAGACGCTTTCGCGCAAAACTTTTCCGTTTCAGATGGAAGTCCACGCTGTGCGCGACGGTGCAGGCGGGCAAATACCGGTTCTGGAATTGAAGTGAAAAGATGGTAACGTCGAAAACAGCAGCCGGGAGCGGAGCGGAACGTAGTGACGCGCAGAGACCGGATCGAAATGGCGAATTTTTCTCCACTTCGATCCGGTCTCTGTGCTAACGCTCCGCTCCCGGCTGTTGTTTTCACGTCCCCGCCAATCATCTAACACCGCTGGCGGAACCAGCGAATCAGCGCGTTGGTCGAGCTGTCGTGCTCCAGCGCCGCGTCGCTGTCGGCGGTCAGTTCCGGCAGAATGCGGTTGGCCAGCACTTTCCCGAGCTCCACGCCCCACTGGTCGAAACTGTTGATGTTCCAGATCACGCCCTGCACGAAGATTTTGTGCTCGTACATCGCGATCAGCGCGCCCAGCGTCTCGGGCGTAAGCTCTTCCGCCATGATCGTGTTCGTGGGGCGGTTGCCTTCGAAAACCTTGTGCGGCACGAGCGATTCCTTCACGCCTTCCGCACGCACCTCGGCTTCCGTTTTCCCGAACGCCAGTGCCTCGGTCTGGGCGAAAACGTTCGCGATGAGCTTGAAATGGTGTTCTTTCAGCGGCTGGCCGATGGGATTATGGGAACGCGCGAAGGCGAGGAAATCCGCCGGCACGAGTTTCGTGCCCTGGTGCAGGAGCTGATAAAACGCGTGCTGGCCGTTGGTGCCCGGCTCGCCCCAGATGACGGGACCCGTCTGCCACGTGACACGCTGGCCGTCGAGCGTGACGGACTTGCCGTTCGACTCCATGTCGCCCTGCTGGAAATAAGCCGCAAATCGGCTGAGGTACTGGTCGTACGGCAGGATCGCGTGGCTGGCGGCGCCGAAAAAGTTGTTGTACCAGATGCCCAGAAGCGCGAGAATCACGGGCAGGTTCTCCTCCAGCGGCGTGTCGCGGAAGTGCACGTCCATGGCGTGGTAACCCTCCAGCAACCGGATGAAATTTTCCGCACCGATGGCGATCATCAACGGCAGCCCGATCGCCGACGGGAGGCTGTAGCGGCCACCGACCCAGTCCCAGAACGCGAACATGTTGTCGGTGTTGATGCCGAACTCGGCGACTTTTTCCGCGTTGGTCGAGAGGGCGACGAAATGCCGGGCGACGATTTCGGCGTCGGCGGCTTTCCGCGGCGTGTCGAGATTCGCGTAATACGCCAGCGTCCACCGCCGGGCGGAGTGTGCGTTGGTCATCGTTTCCAGCGTCGTGAACGTTTTGCTGGCCACGATAAACAGCGTTTCTTCCGGGTCGAGATCGCGGACCGCCTCGGCCAAGTGCGTGCCGTCGATGTTCGAAACGAAACGCACGCACAGGTCGCGGTCGGCATACGGCTTCAGTGCCTCGTAGGCCATGACGGGGCCGAGATCGGAGCCGCCGATGCCGATATTCACGATATTTTTGATCGGCTTGCCCGAAAAACCCTGCCACGCGCCGGCACGCACTTTTTCACTGAACGCCGCCATTTTTTCCAGCACCGCGTTCACTTCCGGCATGACGTTTACGCCGTCGACATAAATCGGTGTGTTACTGCGATTTCGCAGCGCCACGTGCAACACTGCGCGGTCTTCGGTGATGTTAATCTTTTCGCCGGCGAACATTTTTTCCGTCGCCTTACTCACACCCGCCTCCTCGGCCAGCGCGAAAAGCGCCCGCATCACGGCGGCGTCCACGCGGTTTTTCGAATAGTCCACATGCAGCCCGCACGCGTCAAGCGTCATGCGCTGGGCCCGGCCGGGATCCGCTTGAAAAAGCGCCCGAAGATGGTTCTTTTCGCCCTGAAAGTCCGCCGCAAGCCGCCCGAGCTGCTGCCAGGTGGGAAGTGAAACAGGATTTTTATCTTTTTTTTGCATTTTTTTCTCCATCAAAATTTAGCTGGAATGGTTTTTCTGTATTTTTAATCTGTTTTTATGCGTTTTTAACGCAATATTCGTATACAGCGGATTTTTTACTGAAATAGCAGTTATTTTTTAAACCGATTTGCTCCGCAAGCACGTACTTTAAATACAAGTATCCATGATTTTGAGAAAATTACAATCCCCAATCATGAAGAAAATAGCTCGTGATAGGGCGCGGCGGGGTTGACGCGCAGTTTTTAAGTTTATACAATTAAAATAACGACTTATGTACCGCAAGCGATATCCTCCCGGCAGTGCCCGGGGAACATAACGGCACACAGACACCCACGCAACGCAGCAGGAGCGACTTACCGTGAATCCGGAAATTTTATCGGGGCCGGCCCGCGCGAAACTGAACCTTTTTTTCGAGGTTCACCGCAGGCTCGACACCGGCTATCATGAAATCGAAAGTTTCGTTACCGGGATTTCGCTTGCGGATTCGCTGATGGTGCGCCGGCGAGCGCCGATGAAGGCGAGCGAGGTAGCGGCGGCGGAAATTTCGCAGTCAGCGGCGACGGTGAATTTGCATGGGAACGCGAAAAGCGGAAACATCGTGCCGATGGCTTTCGCGTCGCAAGACGGTTCGTTGCGATTCATGGTGCATATCCCGTCCAGACGGACGATGCGGGAGATGTTTACCGATACGGTCATCCCCGTGGACGAGCGTAATCTCGTCATTCAGGCCGCGCGGGCGTTGCAGCATGTGGCGGCGGAAAAAATACATAACCTTCCCTCGGCGGATATCGTTTTGACGAAACGGATTCCCAGTCAGGCGGGGCTCGGCGGCGGTTCCAGCGATGCGGCCGCAACTTTAACCCTGCTAAATGATTTATGGAATCTCGGGCTTTCGCAAGACGCACTGATCACGTTGGGAAGCCGATTCGGGTGCGACGTGCCGCTTTTTCTCCGACGGTCGCCGGTTATTTGCCGGGGGCTGGGGGAAAGGGTGGACGAAGTGCCTCGAGGCAATGAATTACCCACCTTGTACCTGGTGGTCCTTTATCCTCCTGTGGGACTCTCCACGCCGGATGTTTATCGGGCGTGTATTCCGCGGGAAACGGAGACGGGGAAAACGGTACCTTCCGGGGAAGCGGCGGAGCGTATCGCGAAGTTGCTGGCCGCGTGGCAAGTGGATGATTTACCGGCGATAGCCCGTCAGTTCTTCAATCGTTTGCTGCCGGCGGCGCGAACGATTAGCCCTTGGATTTCCCGAATCGAAAGCTGTTTCCGGTCGTTGGAGGATCCGTGTGTTGGGTTTTCCATGACGGGCAGTGGAAGTGCCTTTTTTGGTCTGTGTCGTGACAAGGCGCACGCGCGAAAGACCGCCGCATCACTTGAGGGGAGTGGTGTGGGCCGGGTTTTTGTGGTGAAAACAACGTGAGGGCGTTGACAACAGAGATCCTAAATTTATATATTATTTTTTTACTAACCAAGGAGATCATCGATGCATATAACTGAAGTTCGCATCAAGCTCATGGAAGATCAATCGGAACGGCTTAAGGCTTTTTGCTCCATTACGTTCGACGATTGTTTCGTCATCCGCGACCTGAAGATTATCGACGGCACGAACGGCCCGTTTGTCGCCATGCCCAGTCGAAAGTTGACGTCGCACTGCCCGGTATGCCGTTATAAGAACCATATTCGTGCCGCCTACTGTAACCAGTGTGGCAATCATCTGCGCGAGCAGGAACCTTCCCGGGACGAGGACGGTCGTGCAAAACTTTACGCCGACATCGCGCACCCGATCAATTCGTCCTGCCGGGAGATGATCCAGCGGGAAGTGATCCGGGCGTTCGAGGAGGAAAAGGTTCGGGCGCAGACGCCGGGATATGTGTCGCGATACGACGATTACGATATGGATTTCGACGCTTCGGAAGTGGATTCGCGCCAGCAGGCCGCGCCGCGTCCGGAGCAAGGGAAAGAGTCGACCGCGCCGCAAGCACCCAGTGCGCCCGCAGAGGATCCGTCCGCCAAAGACGGTTTCGGAAGCGGCATTTTCGACTGAGCGTAAAATACGAGGAAATACGTAAATACACAACAGCCGGGAACGAAGTACAGCGAGAGTGACCGGACAGAATGGCTGAATTTTGCCTATTTCTGTCCGGTCACTGCGTTTCTGGCTGCTGTTTCTTGCGGCGATATAATTTTCTCCCATCCCGATGAAAAATTCTTAAAAAGACGCAAAAAACGGGCCCCGATTTCTTGTAATTCCGTCTGCGAGGGGGTAAAATGGAGAGACGGTCATTCCGGGAGCGTTTTTCCGGAGTATGACGATTTCCCTCACCTGAGAACATGAAAGGAAACTGTATGGCTAAAAATCCTTCCCGCCGCGACTTTCTGAAGTCCGCTTCCGCGCTGGCGGCGGCGTGCACCGTGGCCCCCAGCGTATTCGCGCCGTCCAATCTTTACGCCTTCGACGCCCCCAGCGACCGGCTGCGAATGGGCTGCATCGGCGTGGGGAGCATGGGCCGGGGCGACTTGAGCGGCTTCCGTCACCTGTGCGACATCGCTGCCATCTGCGACGTCGACTCCCGTTACGGCTTGGAAAACACCCTGAACATGTTCGGCGACCAGAAACCGGACACGTATAAGGAATATCAGCGGGTGCTGGAGCGGGACGACATCGACGTGGTGTCGGTGGTCACACCGGACCACTGGCATGTGAAGATCGCGATCGAGGCGCTGCAGGCCGGGAAGCACGTGTTCTGCCAGAAGCCGCTGACGCTGACGCTGGAGGAGAATATTCTCATCCGCAAGGCGTGCGAGAAGTACGGGAAGGTGTTCCAGGTGGGGACGCAGCAGCGTTCGCAGCGGAACGAATTCGCGCTGGCGACGCTTATGGTGCGGGCCGGCATGTTGGGCGACATCAAGAATGTGGTGTGCGATATCGGCGACTCGCCCACCTCCGGCGAAATTCCGAAACTGGACGTTCCGGAATGCCTGGACTGGAACCTGTGGCTGGGCCCGGCGCCCTACACCGACCTGCTTGCGCAGCGTTACGATCCCAACGGCGGCGACGGCTCGATGGGCCAGACCCGTTGCCATTACGATTTCCGGTGGTGGTACGAATACTCCGGCGGGAAGTTCACCGACTGGGGCGCGCACCATATCGACTGCGCCCTGTGGGCCCTGAACATGCAGGAAAAAGGCACCGGCCCGATTTCCTTCGACGGCACCGACTCGGAACATCCGGTGGAATACGTAGACGGGTACGCGACGGTCGATAACCGCTATAATACCAGCAACCGCTTCGACATCGTGTGCAAATTCGAAAACGACATGACGATGCACGTCGTCAGCCACAGCCCCGACGGCAACGGCATCCTCTTCGAAGGCACGAAAGGCAAGATGCACGTCAACCGCGGACGGATCAAAGGCAAGGTGTTCGAGGAACTGGCGCCGGACACGTTCTCGGAAACGGATTTCGAGGGGCTTTATAACGGCGGGCGGTGGGAAGGCCATAAGGAAAACTTCATCCGCTGCATCCGTGAAGGCGGCACGCCGGTTTCGGACGTCGCGACGCACGTGCAGGCCATGCACTGCTGCCACCTGTCGGCAATCGCCGCCCGGCTTAAGAAAGAAGTGAAGTGGGACCCGAAAGCCGAGCAAATCGTCGGCGACGACCTGGCCGCCTCCTTCTTCTCGCGCGAAAACCGGGAAGGTTTCGCGAAGCCGAAAGTGGACTGAACATCTATTTTCGAGTGAGTCAGGAAACAGCAGCCGGGAGTGAAGCGTTAGCGCAGCGACCGGATAGGAGTGGGAAAACTTTCGACCACTTCATCCGGTCTCTGCGCGTCACTGCGTACCGCTACGCTCCCGGCTGCTGTTCTTGTTTTTCATTGACACATTTGGAGGCCATCATGAAATCATTTCTCCCCACTTTATTTTTGGCATGGCTGTTTATGGGTTTATGCCCCGGAGTCGGTTTTTCGCAGGAAACGCCGCCGGACGCGCTGGCGGCTCAGGATGCGGAGGCGAATCGCCAGACGCTGCGGATTCCGACGACGGAGTTCACCGTGAAGACGAACAGCTTCCAGCCGGGCGGGGAAATCGAAAAGGCCTTCGACGGAAATCGGGACACCGCGTGGCACACACGCTGGAACGCCCCGAACGCGTATCCGTATTATGTGGAAATCGAATTCGAGAAGCCGCAGGCCGTCGCGAGGATGCATTATTATCCCCGCAAGGACGGCTGGAACGGCACGATTCTGGCGTACAGCGTTTCAGTGATGGAGCCGGAAGGATGGCGGAAGATTCAGGAAGGCCGGCTTTCCGGCGGCGGCGGGATGCAGGCGATTGCGCTGACGCCCGTGGAGACGCGGGCGCTGCGGCTGGAGGTCACGCAGGGGGTGGAAGGTTTCGGCAGTGCCGCGGAGTTCGAGCTGTACCGCGAAGACCCGGAGGCGGGGAAAATCGCGAAAATGTTTCTCGGCGGCAGCGATTTTCCGGAATTTTCCGAAACGCAGCGGGAGGAAATGACCCGCGCATTCCGGGAGCTGAAAGAATCCGCGCGGGCGGACGTCCGTGCCGAGGCGAGGCTGGGGGAGGCCGTGCTGAATGCCTCCGAAACGCTGGCGATGAAAACCGTGGGTGTGGTGCAAAAGCCGGCGCCGGACACGGAAGTCGCGTGGCGGAAGGGCGGAATGCCGTGGTCTTATTTACAGCCCACGGGGCGTTATGTGCTGCAAAATCAGCCTTTCGCGGTGTTTGTCAAAACGGCTAACATCGCGCCGGGGCTGGTCGTCGGCGACTTTCGCACGTATAAATGGGAAAAGCAAACGCACTTGCCGCTGACGGCCGGGTGGAATTTTTTCATCGCCCCGACGGACGGGATTCTCTATCTGGAAAATTCGTATGAAGCGCCCCAGCAGCAGTCCGTGCCGACGGCGATTGTCGTGGGGGCCGCCGAGATGCCGTATTTCGAATACGGAAAAACCGTGCCGGAGGAATGGCCACGGATGCTGGAAAAGCCGAATCCGTACGGCATGGCGGAAATCATGACCGGCCGGTGCCTCATCACCGCCTCCGCCGAAAACGCGAAAAAACTTGTGGACGCCCCGCAAGCGCTGTGCGAGTCGTATAATCACCTCATGGACACGTACGCTAAACTCATGGGCTGGGACGAAAACGCCGCGCCGCCGCACCGCCGCCCCCAAAATCTGCAGCACCTGCTGGAGGTGGACCACATGTACATGTACGCCACCAGTTACCGCACGGCTTACAAGTTCGACTCCATGAAGCCGGTGCTCAATAACCACGATTTCCGCGAGGACGGCTGGGGCCCCTGGCACGAAATCGGCCACACGCACCAGGTGCCGGGGTACAAGTTCCAGAACTTGACAGAAGTGACCGTCAACATTTACTCGCTGGAGATGCAGACGTCCCTGGGCCAAAATGCGCGGATCGACACGCCGGAATATCACCAGCAACTGGCGGCGTATTTCGCCCAGCCCCAGCGGAATTACCACGAAATCGGAGACGTTTTCCTCAAACTCTGCATGTTCTGGCAATTACGCCTGGCCTTCGGCGACGAATTTTACCCTCGCCTGCACCGCATGTACCGCGAGACAGAGCTGCCCACCCAAAAGAACGAGGAAAAAGTGCAGACCTTCATCCGCATTTCGTCCGAGGCTTCCGGATATGACTTAACGCCCTTTTATGAGGCGTGGGGCCTGCCGCCGGATGAAAAAACACGCGAGGAAATCGAAAAGCTGCCAAAGCTCGAAACGCCCATCTGGGAGAACATGCGGTTTTCGGAGGTAAAACCCGCGGGAGCGGTCTCTAATTGATAATTGATAATTTGCTGCGCAGTGTAAATTTCCCGGTCAGCAGCTCGCCTGCGCCAATTATCAATTATCAATTCCTTTCCACCCCTTTTCTGTTTCGACAAAAGAAGGTATCATACGCATATAATAATATTAGTGTATTTTTGCGAAAACAGACTGGAGTGACACGCATGACCGATTTATCTCTGCCGGAATCGCTGCGCGCGGATGTGGAACTGATTCTCGGGCATTTAAACTTTTCGAACGGCGAGCGGAGCGTTCCGTTTTTTCAGGCACTGAATAACGTTTTTGCCTATTACCAGAAAAATGCCGCGGAAGGCGATGTGCGCCCTGCGTGGAGGCGGGTGCAGGCGGTGCTGTTCGAGGGGCTGGATCGGCTCAGCCACGATTCCGAGGTGTTTGCGAAAGACGCACAGGCCCGCAAAGCCATGCTTTTCGTTTTTCGGCATTTCTTCCCCAAATACCGGAAATGGCACCGGAACATTCTTTTCCATCAGCCCGACGAGGCACTTTTCCAGGCCTTCTTCACGGCCATGCTTTTCGAATTGGTTCTGGAGCTGAAAACGTATGACGTCATTCAGTTGGACCGGGAGCAGGTCGGGGATCGAGAAACATCGGCGGCTGAGCCTCTGTTTTTCCAGGAGATGACGCCGGAGAATCGCGCGCCGCAGGTGGCGGTGGAGGGCGATTTGCGGGCCGAGGCCGATTTTTTGAAGAACATCCCCGAGACCGACGCCTTTCTGTTCGACATCTCCTCGCGCGACGCGTTTCTGGAGTCCGAGGCGATGACGCCGTATGGCCGGGAGGTGGCGGAGGCGTTTTTGACAACCCTGGACGAGTTCGATGATTTCGTCGGATACCGTCCCGTGCCCGTGCTGCGGACGCACCAGAAAATGCAGCCTTACGATCACGAGTGGGTGCGGGCGCTGCCGATTTACCTCAAGGATGCTGGCACTCAGCGCGGGCCGTATGAGGAAATGGTAGCCGGGGCGATGAAGATCATTCTGGAAACGCATCCCGACCTGCTCCGCACGGCCTCTCTGGATCCCGAGATGCTGGAGGAGCTGACGATCGACCCGCGGGCGCTGGATTTCGAGCACCCCGTCAATCGCCGACTGAATTATCATTTCGGCGGCTGGGACATGCAGGAAGTCACGAATAAGGGCTATTTCCGGCGTTTCGTGCTGATCGAAGCCACCGTGAACGCCATCCTTTCGCGCATCGGGATGGCGGAAGAATTAGGCGTTCCGCGCGAAGAGCTGATGCTCGAGGCGTCCGCGGTGCTGGCGGGCACGATGCTCATGGGATCCATGGTGACGGGGTGGGGGCCCGGCGCGCACGATTCTTCCGTCACCTTCGCCACGATGCTGCCCCAGGTGGCCCAGATGCGGGACCAGTTTTATCAGCAACTGATGCGAAAAATCACCGGGAAACACGGCGAGCGGCTGCGTCAGGAGGCGATCGAGCTGCATCAGCCGTTCGCGCAGGCCCGCCAATTTTTTAACACCTCCCTGGCGCGCATCCGTGCCGAGCAGTATCAGAATGTGCAGCTCGCCCGGCTTTACGCCTGGATGGGCTACACGCGCCCGGCCAGCGATATGCTCGCCAGTGTCCACGTCCCCAGCGTGCGGATGCGCTGCGAGGCAGAATGCCTGCTGACCCTGGCGCACCTGCATCTGGATCGCAAACGGGTGCGGGAATCGGTGTCCATGCTTTATCGGATTGAGCGGATTCTCTGTGAGGGCGTCCGCTGCGGCGCGATGATGGATCCGTGGTGCATTCTAGGATTCAGCGGCCAATTCCCCCTCTCGCAGTCCATCGAGGACAGTACCGTGGATCACCGGGTGGACGAATTCAACGCGCGAATGAGTTCCATTTTTTCGCTTTACTCGCGAATTTTGAAGGAATCCGCTGCCTTGGGAATGACGGACATCAAGGCGGTG
Organism: Thermoguttaceae bacterium; assembly: GCA_031553595.1. Taxonomy (GTDB): domain Bacteria; phylum Planctomycetota; class Planctomycetia; order Pirellulales; family Thermoguttaceae; genus RGIG3701. The sequence goes on from JAVBLI010000044.1 coordinate 20,344, forward strand.
CTCAGCGCCCGAATGCTGAAGCTGGCCGACTGGTGGGATCAGTTCGGCAGCGACGCCATCCTTGAGACGAACGGGTTTTCCGGCCAGGAAACCTGGGAATCCACGCAAAAAGTGGTCGCGGCCCTCGAAACGTGGCATGAAGGCGGTACGGCGACGGGCGATATCGGGTTCTGGCGTCCGATTGCCGCGGATTTTTCGTCGGCCAAGGCATACGTCCTGCTGATCGAAGCGCTGCTGGACCAGCACGATTTGGTCGCCGCGATGGCCCTGCTGATCACCTGGCTTTCCCAGTCCGAGCTCATCCCGCTGGAGGACGGCGACTACTCTTTCCATCCGCTGGCGCTGCGGTGGATGGAGGATTTATGGTATCCGCCCTCCGTCGAGCAGCGGCTCATCTGCCGCCGCGGCGACAACCTCCAGGACGGCTGGGAAATGGCGAAAAAATTCATCGATTACGTCGACGCCAACGCCGACATTTACAACTCCGTCCCGCAACTGGAAGTGAAATCGTCGGCCAAGCCGCGTCCGCCCAAGCCGCCCCGGCCAATCGTCGACGACTTTCCGCTTCCGCATTTCGATCCCGACGCGCCGCACACCCCGCTGGATTCCGTGCTGGAGGAAATCGGCTGGTTCGACGGCGACAATCCTCCGTATCCTCAGGACGATGATGATGACGACGACGATCTGGATCTCGCGGCGTTATTCGGCGACGAAATGCCCTTCGAAGCGCCGCCGGAGTTCGGCGATTCCGAGGACGCCGAAGATTCCGACGATTCAGCGTACCGCGAGGAAGACGCCGACCTGTCCGACATTCTCGGCGCGGCCTGGGAAAACGTCACGTATAAAGACACCACCGACGACGGCGTCGACGCGGAAATGATGGAGTTCGGCGAGCAGCGGGACAGCATGAAAGACTTTCCCCTGACTTCCGAAATGGAGCGGGTTTCGGACCGGCTGCAATTTTTCATCACGCACGCCCGGCTGTGGAAAATGGCGGCCGTGTTTTCGGTTCCGTTTGCGGACAAATACCCGCAGCGCAGCGAATCGCTCCAGGCGTGGGCGCAGCAGGCCGACGCGATTTACGCCGGGCTGGAAACGCTTCTGGCCCAGGTCGAGGCCTTCGAAATCGAGGAGCCCCTGCCAACGCAAAGTTCGCTGATGGAGTTCGAGAAGCAGCGTTCGCTGAAGGATTCGCTGCTGGAACGGATCATCGCCACCTCCAGCGAATTGCTGGACGCGAAACGGCTGATGGCCATCGCGGACACGCAAAATCGGGTGACCGTTCCGGACACCTGGGAGACCGCCACGCAGTGCGTCATGCAGGCGCTGCTCTGTGGCGAGGCGTGGAAGGTGCCCATGATCTGGGAGCACACGATGAAGCTGCTGCTGGACGAGCCGCTTTTGTATCGGCCGCTTTCCCGCGGGGGCGACCCGGGGCGCATCGTGCGGACGCGCAGCGTGCTGACGGTGCTCGAACGGCTGCTTTATAACCTCCCGCTGCAGGGCCTGCTCACCGAGGCGCTTCAGTTGCTGGCCCTGGCCCAACAGATGGAACGTCAGCACCCCGCCGGCATGCGATCCATCACACGGTATGACCATCTGTTCCAGATCGGCGCGCGGAGTATTGTGCGGGCCATCCTGCTCAGTGCCGCGGAAGACGGAATCATGGACGGCGCGATGCTGCCCGAAACGCTGGCGTATTCCCTGCTGCCCGACGCGCAAGAAATGGACGCGCGCATGGCGGACTCCGGAAAATGGGACGCCAGGACGCTCTTTCATAATATCGGCAAGCTGGTCGACCTGCTGACGAAAAATTGGCACACCCACAGCCGCGGCATTCGCATTTCGTCTCTGGACTCCATCAGCAACGACGCGGAATGGGAAGACCTGAAAGATTTCATCCAGACGTACGGGAACGATCTTTTCGCGCCGACCGTGCTTTCTTACGGAAATCTCCAGGCCATTCACCACCAGGGTGTGCGGAACTGGATCCTTTCGCTGATGGAAGAGGACGAAACGCCGGAAATGGGCGCGTCGCTGGCGGAAGACCTGAATGCCGGGCGAATCGACATGGACGCGGCGGAAAATCACCTGGAAGTCATTCTCGAAACGCTCCTGGAGCGCTACGGCGAGTTTATCGATTATAACACCACGACCACGCAGTCGGATAAAGGTGAAAATCTTTACGTGCTGCTGGATTTCCTGCGTCTGCGAGCGAAATACGACCGCGCGGCGTGGGAAATGTACCCCATCATGACTGTGCATGCCGTCATGGTGCGGAATCAGTTTTCGGAGATCGCCGAGGCTGGGCTGACGTCCATGATGCGCAGCCACATTCAGCTCGCCGACAAGCTGCTAATCGATTACGCCGCCCTGCAAAAAGAGTACGGTGTTTCGATTAAAAGCGTCAAAGACCGGCTCGAGGAGCGCTTCGTGGCCGGGATGACCATTAACACGCTGCAGGCGTTAATGGAGCCTTCCATTACCGAGGCGCGTTCCAGCCAGGGGGGAGACACGCCGTCTTTCCGGAAATTCCTCCGGCATGTGCAGACCTTCGTCGATAACCCGACAGGCACGGGCTTCGAGCCACCGCGGTGGCTGGAGGAGGTGGAGGAGGAGGTGCACCGTTACCGGAATAAATCGGAAGAAGACGACGAAATGCTGGATCTGAAGGATTACACGCCGCGTGTGACGCTGACGCATCACGATGTGCGCGAAAAGCTCCAGACGATGGAGGCCCTGCAGACGACCATGCTCAGCCCCATGTTCACCGTGGGCGAGTGGATCGCGGCCTTTAACCGCCTCCAGGATATCCTGTCGCGGCTGAACATCACGGAACCCGGGAGGGATAAGGAAGTGCTGGACCTGAAAAAGGAAGACGCGCTGAACGTTTGCGCGGAAGACCGCGTGGTGCTGATCGACGAAACGATGAACGCCCGCGTGAAGCATCTCCTGCATGAAATCATGCTCCGGGAGCTGGATGCCGCCAAAAAAGCGGAGGCGAAAAAGAAGAAGCCCGGCAGGCCGAAAAAGAAAAAGGACGAAGAATCGCCCGACGAAAGTTGACGGTGCTTCCCCATCCCCCACGCCCTATTCCCCATCCCCCATAATCCCGGAGGTACCTCATGTCTGAAAACTCGAAGTCCCAGGTGTGGAACGTCCCGAATGTGCTGTCCATGCTGCGGCTGATCCTCTCCGCGGGCGTGTTCGTGTGTATTGCGCAGGCATGGTACATGGCGGGGTTCTGGGTGTTCGTGATCACGGCGCTGACGGACAAAATCGACGGCTGGTGGGCCCGCAAATTCAACCAGGTGACGCAGCTTGGCCGCATGCTGGACCCGTTCGCGGATAAGATTCTCATCTGCGGCACGTTCATCATGCTGGCCGCCGTGCCGAGAATGCAGGAGACGCCGTGGGCGATTCAGCCGTGGATGGCCGTGGTGATCATGGGCCGGGAGATGCTGGTGACGGCGATTCGCGGGTTCATCGAGCAGCACGGCGGAAACTTCTCCGCGAACTGGTCCGGAAAGATTAAAATGGTCTTCCAGTGCGTGGCGGCCGGGGCGGCCCTGCTGTTTTTGCACTTCGCGGTAACGGACGCCGGCGCACCGCAGTGGCTGTACTGGACACTGGTCGCCTCCATCTGGATCGCCGTGCTCTCGACGCTCCAGTCCGGGCTGGAGTATATCTTGAAAGCTGTTTCCATGGCGAAAAAAATGGTTTAAAATCAGCAACCCGAAGCGTGAGCAAGGGATAACGCGACCGAAAAGTATGGCATCTCTTTCGGCAGCGCTATCCCTCGCTTACGCTTCGGGCTGTTGTTTTTCCTTTCAGATTATTCGCCGGCGGGAGCCGTGGGCGGAACCTGCTGCTGCATGACGGCCGGGCGGACGCGGCGCTGGAGATCCACTTCGATCACGCCGAAGGTGGCTTCATGGCGCTGGAGCGTCATCTGCAGGGCGTGGAGCATGCGCTTGGCCGTGAAGTAATTCATCACGATGCGCTGCGAAATATTAATCGGCGTCGTGGGGATGCCCACCGGCTGCGGATTCAGACCGAAATCGATAATCAGCTCTTCCGGGGCGCCGGAAACGCGACAAAAATTCGCGTAACAGGCGATCGCCTTCTCGTCATTAATCTGGACGACGCGCTGCTGCGGAGCTTCCTCGTGGGCGTTCTGACCTCTGGTTTCGTCACTTGACATAGGATAACCTTTCCGTATTTAACAATAAATGCAATAAAATAGTCATAATTTTTTCAGCTCTGCCTGGAAACACACCGCCGGGTATGTCGGCAAAAGCGAAAGATTATTTTCCACACTTTTCCCATTATAACCGCGATAACCCCGCAAGTCGAGAGCGATTTTCGTGTATTTCCCGTTTTCTGCGGACTTTTTCGAGATGCTTTTTCTTCGCATTCTGAATTTTCCGCCAAAATCAGCTCACCGGCTGATCGGCGTGGCGGCTTTTAACATCTGTCCGGATTTCGGATTCATCGCGTTTTGGCTCAGGGGTTTCAGGGTCGGCCTGCTCGCCGCCTGAATTTCTTCCTCGTACGAAACGGTGGTGACATTCGACTTGTCAGCCGGCTTCACCACGCGCGGCTGCATCCGGGCCGGCTTCATTTCCCGCTGCGGTTCCACCTGAAAATCGGGGGAATTCTCGGGCGGCGTCAGTAGAAAATCCTGCTGGGACACGAGCACCTCACCCGGCGCGAGATAAATCTGCGGCTGCTCGGCCGCGACGATCGGATATTCGCTCGTGTCAGCGGCGTTCATCGGCACGCCCACCATTTCCGCTGCGTCCTCGGCCAGTTCACCGGGCACGCTGTTTTCCGCAGCCATGGCCGCATGCGAAACCTGCCGGACGGGCGCTGCGGCGGCGTTCTCCTGTTCCGCCAGCCGCTTCGCGCGAGTCTGGTCATGCTCCAGAATGACTTCTGTGCCGTCATCCAGGGTCAGCCGCTGCGTGGATTGTGTCAGCAGCGCGTCCGTCCGTCCGGAAAAACGGGTGGTCCGCGGCGCTAAATGACTTCCGGAGGTGCGATTCACAGCGGGCGAGGAGGTGGAGGCCACATTATCCAGGCCCATCTGCCGCAAATCCGCATCATTATCCAGATCCGGGGCCATCTCACCACAGTCGCCGCACATTCCGCCACACTGCCCGCCGCACGCGCCCATGCACCCGTGGCGCATGGTGAATAATCCGTTAAACGGAGCACCGTCGGCCATGGAAGTAAACAGGCCGCGATTACAGTTGCCGGGGGCATAAGCGGTCTGCATTTCGGCGGCGCCGCTGACAGTACGGGAGTAACTGGGCATGGTGTTCAGCTGGGCGTTCCCCGCGGGAATCATGTTATTACACGCCGGTTTCCTGGAAAACATGCATCCTAACGCTTTCAGCACGCCGGGCAGCAGGCACGGTTGTGTGAATTCCCGGCATGGCGGACCGCACATCGGGTCGCACGGCATTTCACAGGACGCGTCGCAGGGCATTCCGCCCATCTGCTGCATCATCATGTCGTTTTCCATGATCACGCCGTTTTCCATCCCCGGCCCGGACGCCATCATCATGCCGTTTTCAGGCATGACCATCTGCGTCTGGGGGAGCGTTCCAGCCATCTGGCGAGGTGCCGGCGCGGGAAGGATTTCCGTATTCGTAACCGGCATTCCACTGCCGGATGATGCGCCGGACGGGGTAAGCACGGACTGGCTGGCCGAGACCGGAATGAGCATCATCACCGGCGCTTGCGGCGCCGGCTGCGCATACACGGGCTGAGTATACATGGGCCGCATTTGTGCGGACTGCTGGACGGGCATGATTTGCGCCGGCGGCATCTGCACGACTTGCGTGGGCTGGGAAATCGGCATCAGCTGAACCTGGCCGGGCTGAGCTGCGAAATACTGGCCTGCCTGGGGAGCCGCCACCCAGCCGCCCTGCACCGGCGCGGATGCCACAGCATTCACCGGCATGGCATTCACGGGCGTGCTCTGGAATCCGGCGGGGGACGCTTCAGGCGTAACCGGGCGATTTTTGTAAGCGGAGCGGGTTTCCGCAGCACTGGCGGGCTGAGCCATGGTGGGCATGCCGAGCTGCGTTTTCGCATTCTGCTGGGCACGGATATAACCGGGAACGGAGGCCGGGGCCTGATTTACGGCGAAAACCGCCTGCTGACCCTGGCCCGCAGTCGGCTGAAACGCTCCGCCGTTCTCCTGCGCCCCCGCAGACGGGGGATAATAGGATGTGTGGCGATTCACCCGCCGGGACGCCCCGCCAGACGGAGTAACCGCCGGCTGTTGCGCCGGGGGGGCGACCATAACCGGGATCATATTCCCGCCCGTGGGCATCTGCTGAATCATGACGGGCTGCGTCTGAACCGGAACGGTCTGCATGGGAACCGCCTGCATAGGCATGGTCTGCACCGGCACCATCTGCACGGCAGGCTGAGCGGGGTACGCTGCCTGGGGCTGGGAAGGCTGAATCCGGTAAGAAACGTTCTGCATCTGGGGGACGTAAGTCGCCGGAGCCGCGGGGGAGTTCGCCGTGACGGTCATTCCGCCGCCGCAACTGGAACAGCCGGGTTTCGCGGGAGCCTGGTACGTGGGCGTCATGGACTGGCCGCCGGGGTACGCCTGCATGGTGGGGTACGTCTGATTCATCGGCATTCCCTGGAACGATTGATTCCCGGACACCATCATCTGCACCGGCATGGGCTGCGGATTCGCGTGATTCACCAGCACGCAGCCACGGTATCCCGTTCCGAGAGAATTCGGCCCGGCATTCAAGTTTTCACCATAAATATTACACTGGGGACACGCCGCCCAGGTTTTTCGCCATTCGTCGATCACGCGCTCGCTGCACCCGGGACCGTACCAGTAATCCCGGCCGTTCCAGATGTTCAGCAGGGGGCACCCGCCGCCGCACGGGGCACAGTCGCCGCCACCGCCGTACGAAACGCCGCAGGAACCGGTGGCGCATCCGCCCGTGGCACATCCGCCACCCACGTACCCGCCGCCGACATAACCGCCGCCGCCACATCCGCCGCCTTGGCAGTCGCTGGCCGTGGACATGCCATAATATCCGCCCTGATGTGCATAAATCGGAGTCGGGGCCACCACCGCCTGTCCTGCCGGGGCCATCTGCGAAGGATATCCGTACCCTTGCGAGCCGTAATAATACTGGGCAGAAGCCACACTCGCCACGCTGGCGGCAAACACTGCGATGGTCACGATTTTCACGATTTTCTTCATTTCCATGTCCCTTTATGGATGTACGGAATATAACCCCGATAAAATAACTTCATCTTTTAAAGTTTATCGGCGTTATAATCGGAAAAGTTTAGAAAATCGTCAAAAACGGAAAAGTTTGCGCGGTTTGACAAAAAAACAGCAGCCGGAAGCGGAGCGGAACGTCAGTGAAGCGCAGAGACTGGATGGAATGGCAGTCAATTTTCCCACCTTCCATCCGGTCTCTGCGCGTCACTGCGTTCCGCTCCGCTCCCGGCTGCTGTTCTTGCATTCGAGCAAAAATCACGCTAAAAATCCTGTGACACCCTCTCGCCGCCGGCTTTCGTCAGCAGGGCTTTCAGAGTTTCCACCGAAAGATATTCGCTCAGCTGGCGTACACAGCCGTCACACATCGCGGCAGGCATCTGGTAATCTTCGCCGAAAGTGACCATGCCGTTTTCACCGCCGGCGTTTATTCCCTCGCACGCGTCCTCGAACGTCACGTCGCCCAGCGGGTCCATCCAGCACACGCAGGCGCGTTCCACCAGCGCGAGGGTGTTACTCAGGCCGTCTTTGCAGTCCGCAAGGCTCGCGGTTTTTCCGCCCGGCGGGAACATGGTTTCTTCGCCCACGACCACGGCAATGGTCGCCATGCCCGGCTCGGCGCCTGCCGCTGGATTCGAAAACAGGACGCCGCACGCTTCATGGAACTGGCTGTTCCACTCGCTGTCCCACGGCTCATCCAAGCGGATTTTATCATAAAGTGCCCCCTGCTCCAGGAACGGCAGGATCAGCACACGCCAACTGTGCAGCGGCTTTCCTTTTTTGTCCACGGTATACGCGGGGGGGAAAGAACCGTGAACCGCTTCGTAGCTGTGGATGGCCAGCATGACATCCTTCATTTTATTCTGCATGACGACCCGCCGCGCGACAGCCCGGGCCGACTGCACTGCCGGCAGCACCAACCCTGCCAGAAAGCCGGAAACCGCCGCAGCTTTCAGATTCGGAATTTCCCCGCCGAACTCCTCCATCATCACGTCTTTATCCCACGAAAGCATCGCGCCGTCACGTTTCGGTGAAAAAATCTTGTAATACGTGTCCACCAAATCCGCCTGGAACGCGCCCTGAATCGGGTCGTCCGCCTCTTTCTGGATCTCCTTGACGGCGAACTGCTGTAATTTTTTCGTCAGGGCCAGAAACTCCTCCGCGGCTTTTTCGTCCGCGGACATCACATGCACGCTGAATTTATCCTTATAAAAATCCGCGCCGCCGGCGATCATACGGATCATCCGCGAGAGCGATTTCGCACTGGGCAACGGAAACCCTTCCGGTGCATCTTCCTTCATTCTCTCCATCTCGGCAGCCACCATTTGACGGATTTCGTCATTCGGCATGAAAATCGCCTTCACGGGCATCTTCGCCGTCACTTTCAACCCGGCCAGCAGCTCCGGACGCTCGGCGGCGACGATCGCTTTTCTCGCGTTTTTCAGGATTTCATCTCGAATTTCCGTTTCCGTGGCATCATCCGGCGTGAGCACCGCCAGGATGTAATTCCCCTCCTGACGCACACGCACGTTCTTGCCGAACTCCGCGCGAACATCCTCCGGCAGCCAGTTCGCACTTTTCGGGATGTTCATCACCGCCTTCACGGCAGCCGCCTTCTTCGCGTCCACCGGAATCACCACCAGCGGCGTCTGTGGCCCAAGCCCAAGCTTCATGTCCACGAGAATGAACACATCTCCACCGCCGGCAGCCTGAATCTTCGCGAACTCCGCCTCCACGGAATCCACGTACCCCTCCGCCGTCCGGAAGAAGTCCAGAATCTCGTTTTCCTCGGTCATGGTCCGCTTCAGGAAACGCTTCCAGAGGGCGAAGGTTTCCTCATACATTTCTTTCAGACACAGTTTTTTCAGGTCCACGTGAATGACACCCACGGTGCTTTCACCCACCCACGGCGCGATGAGGGCCTCCAGCCGCGTCGCTTCCGCGGGGGCTTTTTTCTTCGTAACTTCTTCCTGCGCGACAGCCGGGAACGTGAACAGCAGCACGAACAGTGCCGCCAGCGCAAATTTGGGTAATGTGTATTTCATGGAATAATTCTCCTGATAAATTTTCGATTATAGAATTTTTGCATACCGCGTCGGCCGACATTTACTCATCCCAGTCGGCTGGCAGGATTTCCTTGTCATTCCGCTGGAGAAGCAGCTCCAGGACTTCCGGATCCACCGTGATGGAAATACGGCGTACGGAACCGTCGCACATTGCGCCGGACATCTGGCCGTTTCTGGCCACCAGCCCGTTTGGGGAAACGTTAAAGCCTTTGATCGCCTCCTCATATTTCACATCGCCCGCGGGGTCCATCCAGCACACCGGCGTACGTTCCACGATCATCACAGTGTTTGACGTACCATCCGTACACTGCGTCATAGAGATTCCTTTCCCTCCCGGCGGAAACATGGTGTTTTCGCCCACCACCACGGCATATGTCGTCATGCCCGGCTTCTGCGGCACGCGAGAATCCGCATACACCCTCGGCATTTTGTCGTGAAACTGGCGGTTCCACTCACTGTCCCACGGCTCATCCAGGCGGATATCCTCATACAGCAAGTTTTCCTCCATATAAGGCAGGATCAGCACGCGCCAACTGTGAAGCGGCTTTCCTTTTTTATCCATGGTATACGCCGGGGGAAATTTTGCATGCATCGCTTCGTGGTGAAGCATCGCCATCGCCAGTTGATGCGTATTATTCATGCTTTGCAACCGCCGTGCCGCTTCGCGCGCCTGGTTCACTGCGGGCAGCAGCAGGGCCAGGAGCGTGCTGTAAATGGCGGTTGTTTTGATTTCGGGCAGGGTGGCCGCGTTTTCTTCCAGGATTTTCGTCGTCCAATAAATGTGGCGTCCGTCACGCCGGGGCGCAAGGAACTCGAAATACACGTCCACGAGATCCGCCATGATAAGCTGCATGGCTTTCGGCGGCTCTTCCTTCTTCGCGTAATCGTCGAGGAAAAATTTCGCATAACGCTTTTGCAGCGCGTAAAGTTTCTCGGCCGATTGCGCGTCTTTCGAGAGAAGGTGGACGCCGAAAAATCCGGTGCGGACGTCCAACTCCACCGCCGCCAGCTGCACGCCCTCGACGAGCGTTTTCGTCGGCGGCAACGGCACGGGCAGTAGTTCCGGCGGCATGCTATCTTTCATCGCCTTCATCATCGTGGCGAACAGCAGCTCCAGCGGCTGATTCGAGAGAAAAACGCCCTTCACGGCACTGTCGGCCGTCATCGCCAGCCCTTCCGTCAGCAGCGGGCGCTTGGCAGGCGTCATGTTTTCATGGATTTTCTTCAGGAAATTTTTCGGAATGCCCTCCGTTTCCTCGCCCGTGGGCTGAAAAAGCTCCATCGTCGCGGCACATACCACGCAGTCACCCACCAGCTCCACCGCCACTTGCGGCAGCAGCACCTCTTTTGCCTCCGCGGGCAACCATGGGGCATCCTTCAGCAGGTTCATGACGGCCTTCACCTCCGCCTTCTTCGCCGTGTCCACGGGCATCACCACCAGCACGGGCGTCTGCGTCATGAGACTCATATCCACGAGCACGAAAACATCGCGTCCGCCGGCTTTTTCCAGCTTCGCGAACTCCGCTTCCGTGAGATTCAGCACCGCCTCCGCCTGCGCGAACAGAGGCGCCAGGTCGGGCTGGGCGAGCGTCCGGGGGAGCTGTTTCTTCGCGGTCTGATAAATTTCGTCATACGTTTCCCGCAGCTTGAGCTTCCGGGTGTCGACGTGGAAAAGGCCCACGGTGGTATCCGTGATCCACGGCGCGATGAGTTTTTCCAGCCGCCGGGCCTCCGCGGTCATGGCGTCCGTGACAGGAAACGGCGTTTCGGCCACCGATTTATCCGCCGGCTCTGCGGATTTCGCAGCGGAAGACGCTTTTTTGACGGGCGCCTTGGCCGGGGTTTCCGCGGAGGTTTTTGGCGCGGACGTTTTTTTCGCCGCTGCCGGTTTTTCACTCTGGGCATACGCCGCTGTGCAGGACAGCGTCATCGCCAGCATGAAGCATAAAGCCGCCTTCAAGAAAAATGTAGTATTTCGCATGGGGTACTCCTATAAGTAAAGAAACGCGAAACCGGGTGCGGAATCGCAGAAAAATCTCTCGCTTTCCGTCAATTTTACCGGATGCGGAGTGAGATTTCAAGAGCTCAAAAGAAAGATTTTAACAAAAAAGAAAGTTTTTACGTCCCTCGCGTGACTGAGATGGTTTTCGTGAAGTGAACCGAATTCGCTTCTTTAAGGGAGAAACATTTTTGAAAAATTGTTTCTCCCCTCTTCGCTGCGCGAATTCACCCCTCATTCAAAAAACTTTTACTCATTTTTTTATTTTAATTATCCACGTCCCCGGCCTGCTCGCCCTTCACATACCACCGCAAATACGCATCCAGAAACCCCTGAATATTTCCGTCCAGCACAGCGTGAAAACTGCCCATGTAATACCCCGTCCGGGCGTCCTTCACCCGCTGGTCGGGATGCAGAAAATAGTTGCGGATTTGCGAGCCGAACCCGGTTTTCGCCTTATTATCATACTTATCGGCCTGCTCCTGCTCGCGTTTTTCCTCCTGGATGCGCGCCAGCCGGGCACGGAGCATTTTCAGGGCCATCGCGCGGTTCTGGTGCTGACTCCGCTCATTCTGACACTGCACGACGATATTCGTTGGGAGGTGCGTGAGGCGAATGGCGCTGGAGGTTTTATTCACATGCTGGCCGCCGGCGCCGCTTGCGCGGAACACGTCTTCGCGGATGTCCTGGTCACGGAGCTCGATTTCCACGGAGTCGTCCACGTCCGGGGAAACGTCCACGGCCGCGAAACTCGTCTGGCGTTTTCCTTCCGAGTTAAACGGGCTGATGCGCACCAGGCGGTGCATGCCGGTCTCGCCTTTCAGGTATCCGTAAGCCAGCGGGCCGCGGATGGCGATGGTCGCGTGGTTGATGCCGGCTTCTTCGTTATCCAGCCGGTCCAGAATCTCCACCTTATACCCGCGCGACTCGGCCCAGTTAATATACATCCGCAGCAACATCTCGGCCCAGTCGTTCGCGTCCGTGCCGCCGTCCCGGGCGTTAATCGTCAGCATGGCGTCCGATTTGTCGCACGGGCCGCTCAAAAGCGTGTAAAGCTCCAGCGTTTCCAGTTCCTTCTCCAGCGATTCCAACAGCGCGGGAATTTCCTCCTCGAAAGACGCGTCCTCGGCCGCCATTTCGATCATGGCCTCCAGATCTTCCAGGGCCGACCACGCGTCATCCAGCGGCTTGAGCACCGACTTGATCGCTTTCAGCTCGGCCACCACGGCGTTCGCCTTCTCGGGATTACTCCAAAAATCCGGCTCCTCCACCATCCGGCGGTCGAACTCCTGCACCCGCGCAGTCTTTCCCGCATGATCCAGCGAGTCGCGGAGCTGCGTTAATCGAACACGGATATTTTTGGCACGGTCGAGGGTTTCTTTTTCCATTTTCGGGGATGGGGAATGGGGGATGGTGAATGGTGAATTTTCTTTATTTTAACAGAAAACATGAATTTCGGCATGGGGGGACGCTGGGCGGGTGTTGCACGCGGCGGGGATGTTATATATAATAGTGAAGGGTGGCGCAAGCGAACTTCATACACACTCTTCACCTTACACCTCCCTGAAAGGGACCGATGATTTCAGAACTGACGCGGCTGACGCAGAATATCGAGCGGGTTTTTTTGGGCAAGCCGGAAGTGGTGCGTTTTTGTGTGACGGCGCTGCTGGCGGGGGAGCATGTGCTGCTGGAGGATGTGCCGGGGGTGGGGAAAACGCTCCTGGCGCAGGCGCTGGCGAAAAGCATCCGGGGCACATTCCGGCGGATTCAGTTTACGCCCGACCTGCTGCCGGCGGACATCACGGGCAGCAGCGTTTTTCGGACGTTTCACCCCGCGGCGGAGGGGGATGAGCCGTTTACATTTTTGCCGGGGCCCATTTTCGCGAACATCGTGCTGGCCGACGAAGTAAACCGCACCACGCCCCGCACCCAGAGCGCGATGTTGGAGGCCATGGGCGAAAAACAGGTTACGTGTGACGGTGAAACCCGCCCGCTGCCCGCTCCGTTCATGGTCATCGCGACGCAAAATCCGCTGGAATTCGAGGGGACGTATCCGCTGCCGGAAAGTCAGTTGGACCGCTTTCTGATGCGGATTTCCATCGGGTACCCTGACCGCGCGGCCGAGATGCAGATTCTGGCTGAACATCAGGCCGGGGAGCCCGTGGAAACACTGGAAAGCGTGCTGGCAGTGGAGGATGTGCTCGCGCTTCGGCAGCGGGTGCAAGCCATGACTGTGGATGAGGCGATTCTGGCGTACATTCTGGAAATCGCGGAAGCCACCCGTGCGGCCGAGGCGTGCCTGGTGGGTGTCAGCACGCGTGGGGCGATTGCGCTGAGCCGGGCGGCCCGGGCGCTGGCCCTGACGTATGGGCGGGATTATGTCGTGCCGGATGATGTGAAAATGCTCGCCGTGCCGGTGCTGGCCCACCGTATCCTGACGAAAGGCCATTACCGCAGTAACCGCCGGACGGACGCGGAGCGGATGGTCCGCGAAATTCTGGAGGAAGTGCCCGCGCCGTGAGTGGTGGGGCTGCTGTTTCTTGCCCAACAAAATTCTGAAACGGTACTCAGAATCCGGCTTGACTTTTTCCGCTTTTTTTGTATACTGAATCACTGATCCATTATATTTAACCCGTGGAGACGAGAATGCGCGGCTAATTTTCCTGCTGATGTAAGATTTTTTCTTATGTAAAACTTATCCCCGTGGCGGCGGTGCGCGAAATAATGCGCCGGGCTGTGGGAATGCGGGAAAATCGCTTCCGTTTTCGCTTCACAAAAAATACGGCCGTCGGCGAGTGCCGCGTGTCTGGAAATTTTGAAGCCGTGGGAAGTGCGTTCCTGCGGCTTTTTCTTTTTCAGGAGACCACGCATTATGGCACAAATCACGATTTCTCATTTAACTTTCGCGCACGACGGCAGCCCGGAAACGCTTTTCAACGACGTTTCTTTTCAGCTCGACACGGACTGGAAGCTGGGATTTACGGGGCGTAACGGCCGGGGCAAAACGACGTTCCTGAATCTGCTGATGGGCGTGTATCCCTTTCACGGCACGATTCAGAAACCTGTCCCGTGCGATTATTTTCCTTTCCCCGTGGCGGACGAATCCCGGCCCACGCAGGAAATTCTGGCCGAAATCGCGCCGGAAGCGGAGTTTTGGAAAATCCAGCGGGAGCTTTCGCGGCTGGAGGTGGCGGAGGATGTTTTCGCGAGGCCGTTCCACACCCTCTCTCACGGCGAGCGGACGAAAGTGCTGCTGGCCGGACTTTTTCTGCGGGAAAACCGTTTTTTGTTAATTGATGAGCCCACGAATCATCTGGACATCCGCGCGCGGCAGTGCGTGGGGCGTTATCTCCAGACGAAAAAGGGCTTCATTCTCGTTTCGCATGACCGGGCGTTTCTGGACATGAGCGTGGATCACATCCTGGCCATAAACCGCACGAATCTCGAGATTCAGCGGGGTGATTTTTCGTCGTGGTATGAAAATAAATGCCGACAGGACGCGGCCGAGACGGCGGAAAACGAGAAACTCCAGAGGGAAATCGGCCGGCTGCGGAACGCTGCGAAGCGCACGGCCGAGTGGTCGGAGGGGACGGAACGGAAGAAGTTTAAGGAAAAAAAGGCGGGGCCGCAGGATAATCTGCCGCCGGACCGGGGGTTCATGGGCCGGAAGTCCGCGAAAATGATGCAGCGGGCGAAATCTCTGGACGCCCGGCGGGAAAACGCCGCAGAGGATAAGTCCCGGCTGCTGAAAAACGTGGAATCCGCCGAGGATTTACGCATCCATCCGCTGGAGCATCACTCGCAAGAGCTGGTGCGTGTGGAAGACCTGGCCGTTTATTACGGCGAAAAATCGGCGTGCGAACACGTGCATTTCACACTCCGCCGCAGAGAGCGACTCGCCATTCAGGGCGGAAACGGCACCGGGAAAAGCACGCTGCTGAAGCTCATCACCGGCGAAAATCTGGCATTTCGCGGAGCCTTGCACACCGCCAGCGGCCTGAAAATCTCTTACGTCTCTCAGGACACGTCCTTCCTAGCCGGCAATTTATCCGATTACGCCGCCGCGTGTGGCGTGGACGAGAGCCTGTTTAAGGCCATCCTGCGAAAACTGGATTTTTCGCGCGATCAGTTTCAGACGGACATGCGGGATTTCAGTGCCGGGCAGAAAAAGAAAACGCTCCTGGCCCGAAGCCTCTGCCAGCGGGCGCATGTGTATGTGTGGGATGAGCCGCTGAATTACGTGGACATTTTTTCGCGGATGCAGATTCAGGAGCTGCTCATCACCGGTGGCGCCACGCTGTTATTCGTGGAGCATGACCGCGATTTCACCGAAAAAACCGCCACCGCGGTGATTTCGCTGGATGGCGTTTTTCATGAAAATTAAGGCATCTTCATCACAGATTCAGAATGAATGCCGCCATAAGAACAGCAGTCGGGAGCGGAGCGGAACGCAGAGACGCGCAGAGACCGGATAGAATGGCAGAATGTTTTCCCACTTCTATCCGGTCTTTGCGCTAACGCTCCGCTCCCGGCTGCTGTTTCACCTCACTTCATGCACCACCCAGATGCCCGGCGCGACGTACTCGGCCCGATTTTCCTCGCGGTTCACCTCCAGCGGCGCGTCCCCGTGCGGGATGATGTACGGGCCTGAGTCTGGAAACGTCATGCCGGTCCATTTTTCCCACTCCGGAATGTCCGCGCTAATAATGATGGACCTGCCGCAGGGCTTCACGATCCGCGCCCCCAGTGCCGTGTGCACCCGCACCCACGCGTCAAACGGCGTACCATCCACCCGCTGCCACGCCACGTACCGGCTGATGGGCGTCAGCGGATAACGCGATTTCTGGGACGGGCGCAGCGGCGCAATAACACGTTTCAGGTGATGCGCCGCCGCGAGCGTTTTCATTTGCCGCACGAGACGGGAGGCCAGGCCGAAACCGCGAAAATCAGGGTGCACGACCGCCGCCACGGCACTGAGCGTCCGCGCCGCACGCCCTGCCCCGGCATCCTCCGCCGACTGCCGCAGCATCCAGTGCCAGCCTTCTTCCGGCAAATGTTCCTCCGTCGCGTCCCACGCCAGCGGAACCGTCAGCCCCACCGCCGCCGGCGTGTCCGTTTTCGTGTGCCACAGCGCGAACGCGTAAGGCGTAAAACGCGGAAAGAACTCCCGCCACACCTCCACCGCCACGGGGTCATTCAGGATGAACTCCGCCCAGCCCAGCCGCATGAAAGCATGGGCCAGCTGGGGGAAATCCGGGATTTCGGAAGCGTTTCTCAGTGCAAAATCGGGCATGACGCGTCATTTTCAAAAAATGGTTTATCAAAAAATAAGCTCCTGCGTATTATATCACACGCGGGAACGGAGTGAATGCCCCGCCCTCCGCACGCACTCTCCCGCCTCCATTTATTTCACACGGCGGCATTTTTTGCGTGAAGTTTTTTTTAGCGTCCATAGCGGCGATGTACATAATGTGTTATAATATTTATTGAATCTCGGGTTAATGAAACACAAAAATAACAAATATCGTCATGAAAAACACGTTTTTTTTAATCGTCGTCGCTGTGCTCCTGCTGGCGGGCTGTGACACCGGCGGGGAAAAACCGAAAAACAAGAAGCGGGAGCCCTCCGCGAAACCTGCCGCCGAGGCGTCTTCATCAGTGCCGGCCAAGGAAAAAACAAAAGCCACCGACGACGCGCCGAAATCGCCTCCCCGGCTGGTTTCCCGCGCGCGACGTTCGGATACGGAAGAGGACTTACCGCCCCTGAAAAACCGCTTCACCCCGGCCGGTGAGGCGGATACGCCCATGGCGTCCACCGGCGAAAGCGGCGGAGAAAACACCGAGCAGACGTGGGAAAAGCTCATGGAGTCCGACCCGGGCACGCCCTTCAAGAAACGCGAATTCGGGGCCGGCATCATGGAAGAACAGGGCGACACACTTTCGCAGGCGTACCGGAAATACCCAAGGATTCACGTGGACGACGCCCATGCGAAAGCCCACGGCCTGTCCGTCCTGCGTTCCAAGCGTCTGACCCTGGTGACGGACATGGAGCTGACACCCGCCCTCCGCGCAATGCCCCCGGCCGTGGACGCCGCGTACCCCCAGTTATGCGAATATTTCGGCCTGCCCGAGGACGACCACTGGACGCTGACCGCGTTCCTGATGAAAGATAACATCCCGTTCATTAACGCCGGCTATTTGCCGCGGGTGCTGCCGCCATTCAAAGACGGTTTCGCCTTCAATTACGACTGCTGGCTTTTCGACCAGCCCAGCGACTATTACCGCCAGCACCTGCTGCTGCACGAAATGACGCACTGTTTCATGCTCACCACGCTGGGAAATACAGGCCCGCTGTGGATGACGGAAGGCTACGCGGAGTATTTCGGCATGCACGATTACGCCGCGCGGCCGATAACCCTGGGGTTCATGCCGCCGAACCGGGAGGCCGTGCCGTACTGTGCGCGGGTGCGTGAGTTGCGCGACCGTGTGGCGGCGGGGCGTGGACGCACCTTCCGCGAGGTGCTGGGAATGACTTACCGCGACTTCCCGAATAACGAGGTATACATCTGGAGCTGGGCCATGATGTGGTTCCTGACGCATCATCCGGACACGCAAGGCGCGCTGGAAAAAATCGGCCAGACGCTGGACACCTTCCCTGGGGCGTCCGCCCAGATTACGGACGCTCTGCTCGAAGCGCTGGGCGACAAACTCCCCGCCGTCGAGTGCCACTGGCTCATGTACACGGCCTCTCTGAAGTACGATTACGCGCTGGCGCCGATGATTTTTGACGGGCACGCAGGCACACCGCTGGCATCCGGTGGGAAAACGGTGGTAACGCTCGAGGCCGATAAAGGCTGGCAGGACACCGGCGTGGAAGTGAAAGTCGGCGACGTGCTGCGCATCCGTGGCGCGGGGCGATACGAACTGGGAAACGCGGGCGACAAAAATTCCGCCGAAAAATCATGGCCCTGCGAGCCCGGCGGCGTCTCCATCCGTTACGTCATGGGCCACCCGCGCGGCATGCTCCTGGCCGCCGTCTGTCCGAAAAATGTCACGCCGGACTTCATGCGAACACGCCCCGCGACCAGCTTTTTCGCTCCCGTGGCCGTGGGCCTTAACGGCACTCTGACCGCCGAATTTTCCGGCACGCTCATGCTCCGCGTGAATGACGCCCCCATGATGCTCGAGAAAAATTCCGGCACGCTCAAAGCGGAAATTACGAAGAAATAACCTGAGGATAAATCCGTGTCAAATTATTACACTTCGCGACAGCTCCCGGAAACGATCATCCATGCCGCGGTGGCGGGAAGCTGGCAAAACGTGCTGGCGGAAGTCGCGCGCGACCCTTCCCTGGTGCGCGGGGTTTTCGACTGTCAGGCACAGGCGTTTCAATCTTCCGGAATGACGCTGCTGCACCTGGCCGCGGCTACCACGGCGACGGGGGATGTGGTGCAAGCGCTGCTTGACCAGGGGGCGGATGTCAACGCGGCAGATACTTCCGGGCGCACGCCGGTTTATATCGCCGCCGGTTTTAATCCGCATCTGCCCCCGCTGGAGATGCTCGTTCAGCGAGGCGCGGATATCCAGATTCCGAACCGGCATGGAATCACGCCCCTGCACGCGGCGGCGGTGAAGAACTCGAACGCGATAGTGATACGCTTTCTTTTGCAGCGTGGCGCCGATCCGTATCTCAAAGGCGGCCCGGAAAATCAACCGCCATGGATGCTGACGAAAGATCCCGCCAAACTCGCCGCGTTTCGTAAGGCTGGAGTAAAGATGGGCGGAGGATGGCGCACGGGATGTCTCTGTGTTTTCCTGGTTTTCATTATTCTGTCATGCTTCAAAGGAACAATGAGGTATCTTCAGGAGCAATCGTCGCCCGGGCAGTATGCTCCCACACCGGTGTGGCGTTCCAGTGAGCCGGTGCAGCGTTCCAGTGAGCCGGTTCCATTCCCCGAGGATAGAACGCCGTGGGGAATGGAGGGGAATACCGAAGAATGAACCTTTTCGTACACGTGTATTTTTACACCTGAAGGAAAATTTTCGAAAAACTGCCATGATGCCATACGACGACGAAACCATTTTCGAACCTTCCCGCGGCGGAGGCGAAGCACGTCCGGCGCTGGCGGATGCGATGGTGCTGGATAACGAGTATCAGCTTGTCGAGCAGGCGGGCCGGGGCGGTATGGGCGTGGTGTGGAAAGCGAGGGAAATCGTCACCGGCCGGTATGTCGCCCTGAAATTCATCCCGGAAGACGTCATGCATTTCGACGCCGCGATGCGGAACGTGAAGGAGGCGTTCACCCGCGTGCACGACCTGCATCATCAGTACATCTGCCCGCTGTACGTCCTAAAGCATCACCGGCAATTCGGCTATTATCTCGTCATGCAGTGGCTCGAGGGGCAGTCGCTGAAAGAGTATGTCCGCCGGGCCGACCCCGATAAACAGGGCATGAAGCCCGAGGAAGTCGTGCGGCTTTTGGCCCCCGTGGCCCAGGCACTGGATTATTCTCACGAAAACGGCATTCTGCACCGCGACGTGAAGCCGTCCAACATTTTTATTCACCGGCCGGACGGGAAGAAGCCGCGGGTGCTTTTAATCGATTTCGATCTTGCCGCGCGGCTGGAGATCTATCAGCTCGAGGATTACCAGGCCACCTCCGCTTCCGGCACGCGGCCGTACATGTCGCCCGAGCAGTGGCAGGGGAAACCGCTCACACCGGCCACTGATCAGTACGCGCTGGCCGTGACCGTTTACCAGATGCTTGCAGGGCACCTGCCGTTTTCGTCGCGCGACGCCGCCACGCTGCGGACGACTGTTTTGCGGGACGTTCCCCAGCCGATTCCGCACCTCTCGGCCGGCACGAACGCCGTGTTGCAGAAGTCGCTGTCCAAGAAGTCCGGCGAGCGCTTCTCGTCATGTACCCGCTTCATCCGCGAGCTGGTAAAGGCCCTGAAAGCGTCGCCGCCGCCGGTGACGCCGACCGTTACAGCGCCGGTGTCCGTGGTCGCCGTGCCGCCGCTGCCGGCTTCTTCGCTGACGGCCGTTTCCCTGCCGCTGCCCGTTTCTCCGCCGCCGCTGCCGATGGTGAATGAGGCGACACACGCGGAGCCGTCATTGCAGGAAAATGAAATTTCGGCTCACGAAGATAACGCCCTGCCGCATTTCCCGCCCCCGAAGCCTGAGGAACTCGGCCTTCTAGGAAACATCTTCGTGATACTGATTGTTTGCGTACTGCCCCCCGCCATTTTTTCCTGGTTTACCGCCCCGGGAGGCAAATATCTTTTCACCGCGGGCATAAACATCGCCTGCTGGTTCGTCGGAGTTATGGTTTTCGGCGTCTGGGTTCAGTCAACAGAAAAAAAATAGCCCCACCGCGGTGGCGGCAGCATGGCTGGCAGTGTAAAAGTGCGGAAGCATACTCACCTGCGCAATAACCATGTCGTTTCCCCAGGAAACAGCAGCCGGGAGCGGAGCGTTAGTGCAGAGACCGGATCGAAGTGGAAAGAATCTCGGCGATTCTATCCGGTCTCTGCGCGGCACTGCGTTCCGCTGCGCTCCCGGCTGTTGTTCTTGTGCCCTGACAAACGAAAACGGACGACTTTCCGAAGAAAACCGCCCGTTTCATAATCCACAAACCACGAACCTCAAATTCCCATCACGCCACCTTTTCGAGGAAGCCGATCAGCTGATCGCTGCGCATGGGGTGCTGGAGTTTTTTCATGGCTTTGGCTTCAATTTGACGCACACGCTCACGGGTAACGCGGAAAATGCGGCCCACTTCTTCCAGCGTGTAGGAGTAGCCGTTTTGCAGGCCGAACCGGAGGCTGATAATGTCGCGCTCGCGGGGGGTGAGGGTCTGCAAGAGGGCTTCCAGTTTACCGCGGAGCATTTCGTTCGAGGCGCAGCGCTGGGGCTGATCCACGTCGCAATCCTCCACGAATTCGCGGAAACAGTTCTCGTTGTTGTCGCCCACGGGACAGTCGAGACTGACCGGGTTGCGGGCGATTCGCATGACTTTCGCGTAATCCTCGTCGGAGATGTTGGCCGCCATGGCCGCTTCTTCGGGGGAGGGCTCGCGTCCGAGCTCCTGCTGGAGTCGGGTGTTGGAGTGCCGCATTTTCGCCATGAGGTCGATCATGTGCACGGGGATGCGAATCGTCCGGGCCTGCTCGGCGATGGCCCGCGTGATGGCCTGACGGATCCACCACGTGGCGTACGTCGAGAACTTGAATCCGCGACGGTACTCGTATTTGTCCACGGCCCGCATGAGGCCCATGTTCCCCTCCTGGATGAGGTCGAGGAAGCCCAGGCCGCGATTGCGGTAGCGCTTCGCCACGGACACGACCAGCCGCAGGTTGCCGCAGGACAACTCGCGTTTGGCGGCCTCATACTCGGAGTAAAGCTGCCGCATGACTTTCACCCGGCGAGTGAGCCCTTCCGGACTTTCGTGGGTGATCATCATAAGGTTGAACAGCTCGCGACGCAACTGATGAAGGCGGCTGGCCGAGAGCGACTCGCGCTGGTGGCGCAGCGTGTTGCGAATTTCCATCATGCGTTTCGCGAGATTTTCGACTTGCGTCATCATGGCGTGAATCCGTCGGGTCCGGAGGCTGAGCTCCTCGACGAGCGTGAGCATCTTCTGGCGGGCACGGATAAACCGGCTTCGCGCGGCCTGCTTGCATTCCGTGGAAGCACTGCCGCTGATCATAGTGCGGAAGTCTTCCCGGCTGCGATCCAGCAGGGTGTCGAGCGTGGCGAGATTTTCCGGCATGCGGGCCAGGATTTGCTCTTTGGTGAGCTGCTCGGTGAGAGAAACTTTGATCGTCCGGTCGAAAGGCAGAATGCCGCGGTGGACTTTTTTCAGGGTGTTTACCGTGCTCCGCATCACGGCGTAACAGTTCAGGATGACACGGCGAAAACGGCGGCGCGTACGCTCGATATTTTTCGCCAAAACGGTCTCTTCTTCGCGGGAAAGAAGCGGAATGCTGGCCATCTGGGAGAGATACATCTGAACCGGATCCGCCCCGTCCCTGGGTGCGGGCTCCGACAGTTCCGGCAGGGAGAAATTCAGCTCCATGCCAGGATCGGTCATCTCTTCTTCGCCGACGGCGATCGAACCGGTTGCGGAAAGCTCGAAATCGGCGGCGAAATCGTCGTCTTGCAGAACGTCCAGAGCGGATTCATACGATTCCTGCTCGGGACCTTTTTCCAGAAAGTCGATTCCATTCTTTTCAAGATGTGCGATCACTTCCGACTGCTGCTCACGGTTGAGATCCATGCCGGTAAAGTGGCGGGTAATTTCCTCGAATGTCAAAAATCCCTGTTTCTTGCCCTTCACTTCCAGTGATCGCAGTTTCTTGTCGAATAAATTCACAGGCTCCTCCTTCGCATCTTCCATGATACTTGTGAAGTGACGCCGCCGCTTTTCAGGATCTGAAAATCAGGTCAGTAACGCTGAAAACAGCAGAATCACACGGGGAAATGCCTCATCTTCATGCAGCGGGATTTGACACGCTCGTAAACGGACGTGTGCGTTCCGGCGACTCAGCCGGGCGGAACGCCATGAATCATGAGGCGACAGTAAATGCTTATTCCGTGGTGATACGAAAGAAGCGGTTATTCGGCAGTGAAAGGTAGGTAACGCAGGACGACTCTGTTTGTCTTTATCTGTCACTTGGCGTTTAACGTTTCGGCCGAGGTGGGTTTTAACGGGAACGGAACACTTTCACATTGAACCGCCTGTGTTTGCGGGAAACACGGCTTCCGGCTCCATGTAGGATTTTTTGTGGCCGCCTGAAAGTGGGTGGAAAGGGTTTCGTTTCCGATGAAAGGTGATTTGAATTGATCGTGAAAAGTTATCAAAAGATGGTGGCTTTTTCAGAGAGAAAACATTTTTGGAAAATTGTTTTCCCACTCTTCGTTGCGTAAATTCACCCTCATTCCAAAAAACTTTTACTCTTTTTTTCTTTTTTACAATTTTTTCTTACGGGCCTCGCGAAGAAGCTCCTCAAGCATCGACATGCGCTGCTCGCCGTCCAGGTCCGGGATACGGAACGCGCTGGTGTTCACCAATTTCCGGCTCGTGAGCTGAAAACGCTCGTAACCCTTCACCAGTTCGGCGAAAATCGCCTCCACCTCCGACTCCGACTTTCGGGAGTATTTCAGGGCGGCGTTTTCCTCCAGGGTGACCAACCAGCTCTGGATTTTTTCGGATTCGAAAACCATCAGCAGCCGTTCATACGTGGGCGCGATTCCGTCATCTTCCATTTCACACATCCGCGTGAGGAGTTCCCGCGCAGGCACATACGTAAACTGCTCGGTGGGAAATGCACGTCGCACGGCGGGAAGAAATACGGGTGCGTGAATCAGCAGTTCCAACAATTCTTGCTGATACGCATCCATTTTTCCGTAAATGGCCCAGTCCACGCTGTCGGCGTTCTGTAAAAAAAACTCGCCGCTGGCCGGGTCCGGCGTTCCCTGAGGAACGTGTTCAAAAGCCGAGAAGAAATCTTCCTGAGCTTCCTGCTGTGATTCGGAGATAACCGCATCTTCCTTAATGCTTAAATCAGATTGTAACGGCTGCTGCGTCGGAGGAAAAGAGGGGGACGCGGAAATTTCTTCAAAATTTTCTTTTTTTTCCGAAAATTCGCTAAAGTCCAGGACATCCGCTGGCGGCGCATCTTCTTCGTCATGCGAAAAATGGTCGAGGGCGTCCGTGTCCGCAGCGCGCGACGGCGTTTTCATCTGCGGTTTTTCCGGCACGAAAGACGGCACATGCCCCGTATTTTGCGGCATCCCGCCGGGTGTTATTCCCGCAGGCACGCCACCGGGCATCACGCCACCGTCCGGATAATACGGCCCGCGATTTCCCTGACGCCGGATTTCCGCCCGCAGCTCGTTCAGCCGGGTGCGAAGAATATTTTCAGGCACACGCAGCAGAAACGCCAGATTTTGCAGCAGTTTATGCTCCCGGAACGTCGGCTCCGCGGCGATTTTTTGCGTGTACCGCACACTCTCGGCCATCAGCTTCAGGATGTTTTCCATGGCGATTTCCATCGCGTTCACGCTCCGGGCGTCTACGTCCCGCGTGTAAACGTTATACGCGTGCTCCAGCGCGTCCACGGTCTCGGTGCGGAGCGTTTCCTCGAAAGCGTCCGCGCCGTTTTTCTGCAAAAAATCCGCCGGGTCCATCCCTTCCGGCAGCGTGAGAATCCGCACATCCACGTTTTCGGCGACGAAAAGCCCCAGCACCTCCAGCGTCCGCCGCTGCCCGGCCGCGTCTCCGTCCAGAATCAGGTAAATTGTGTCCGCGTGGCGCTTCAGCACTCGGATGTGATCCATTCCCACGGCCGTGCCCAGTACTGCGACGGTGTCCGTGAAGCCGTACTGGTGGGCGACGATCGTGTCCATGTACCCCTCCGTGACCAACACGCGGCGCGACTTCCGCATGGTTTCCATGGCCAGGTCCAGGGCGTAAAGCATCTTGCGTTTCGAAAACAGCGGCGTTTCCGGCGTGTTCACGTACTTCGCGGCTTCATTCCCCGTCTGCACCCCGGGAATCACGCGGGCGCCCATCCCCACGGAACGCTTCATCGCGTCATGAATCGGGAACGTCACCCGCCCACGAAAACGCTCGTAATACGTGCCTTTCTCCGAGCGGCCCATCACGCCGGCGGCCTCCAGGACCGGAAGCCGGGACGCGTTTTTCCCGGTGAGTTTCCCTTCCAGCCAGTTCCACTGCGGCGGCGCGAAACCGAGTTTAAACTTCCGTAGGCTTTCCTCCAAAATCTCGCGGTCAGAAAAATACGCCCGCGCAATTTCCGCTTCCGGCGACTGCCCCTCCATTAAATACCGGTGATACTGCTCCTCCGCCCACGCGGACGCGGCGGTGAGCGTTTTTTTCGAAATTTCCATCCGCCCGGAGCTCGCGTCACCCGCATGCCCCCCATCCACGGCATTCGTTCCTCCACCGGCGTCGTCCGCCGACGTTTGCCCCGCACGCTGGCCGGAGGTGTAAAAATTCCCGTACCCCCGCGGCTTCTTTTCCGGCAGCGGAATCCCCGCACGCTCCGCCAGAAACTCCAGCGCCTCCGGGAAACTCACGTTCTGGGCCTTCATCACAAAAGAAAACACGTCCCCGCCCACATTACACACCCAGCAGCGGTACGTCTGGCGATCCGGGTTAATCTGGAGGCTCGGCGAAGAATCATCATGCCACGGGCACAGCCCCACGAACCCCCGCCCTTTTGGCGTCAGCCGGACATACTCGCCCGCAAGCTGGACGATGTCCGTGGCCTGGCGAATCTGCTCCTTAATATCCAGCGAGAATCCGAATGACAAAACGGGGTTTCCTGTGAGGTGGGCCTGAAATTTACACAAAAGAGGCGGGACTTAATGTTTTCGGACAAAAAAACGCCCCTATTTTCCCGCATAAGTCCACTCAGTATACGGCAATTTTTCCGTTTCGGCAAGCACAATTTGCAGAGATTTTTCTAATAAAATCAAAAATGCTGATTTCGCCGCTTTCTGTATGAATAATGCTTGACATGGCCGCCGGGGACGGATACATTATTATATATAAAGTGGCCTCACGTTTCCATCCCACTCAGATCCCGTCCATGAATGAAAATCCGTATCAGTCGCCGGAACCGGTCCCGCCCGATAATGAACAGAAATCGCCGCGTGAGGTTTATTCGCAGCTGATGCGACAGATACGCCGGGTTTTTATCGCGCAATTTTTCGGCGGGCTGCTCACGGCTCTGATTCTGGACGGCGGCGGGATGTTTCGCCTGTTCTGCATTTCGGCACTCGCGTACTGGGTTTTTGCCCTCATTTTCATGATTTTTTACCGCCCGCACCGCACCCCGGGGGCCGTCAGCATGTTTCTTTTACGGCACGGAACGTTAACCGTCTTTCTTGTGCTGTTATTCTTTCCGGCAGCCGCAGCGGCGATTAGCGCGTGGTTACCGGGTTCATGAGTTCACAAGAACAGCAGCCGGGAGCGCAGCGGAACGCAGTGACGCGCAGAGACCGGAACGAATTGCCGGGATTTTCCCCACTTCTATCCGGTCTCTGCGCTAACGCTCCGCTCCCGGCTGCTGTTCTTGTTCAATGAAACGACAGAACAGTTATCAAAAAAGTAGCTGCCCATCTCCCCGCTTGCCGCTTTTCCAAAAAAAGCCCGTTTTTCGAATTTTTTATTCAAAATTCGTTAAATTTTAACATCTTCTCGCATTCCGGTTAAAGAGACTGGGTAAATTTTGACGATAATTCCGAATGTAGTGTCATAATTTCTGCCCGCAGCGGTGGAAAATTCGAAAAAAAGATGGGTTAAATCGCCCAAATTAACTTCCGAGGGGATTTCCAAGATGAAAATGACGGATCCAACCATGCGAATCGGGGACGAATTACAGCAGCAGGCGGCCCAGATGGTCGCGCATGTCCGCCAGCGGCAGTCGGAAGTCGATCATCGTGAGGCGGAGCTGAACGCGCGGGTGGCGCAAATCGAAAACGATAATCGCACCCTGCGGCTTCAGATTCAGTCCCAAAAAACGGAACTTCAGGAAAAAGCCCAGCTGATCGCGGAGCAGACCACGCTCTTGGAAGACCGGATGACCCGGCTGAATGAGGCCGAGCGGAATTATCAGCAGCGCCGCCAGGAACTGGAACACTCCCAGCAGCAGCTGGACGTCCGTGCCCGCGTGGTGGGCGAGCTGGAGCGGAAGGTTTCGGCGGATCAGAAGCGGTATTTGACCGAGTATCAGTCGAAAATTGAGGAGGCGGAGAAGGCCAAGGAAGACCTCATGCAGGAGCGTGCGGAATTTGAAGGGCAGGCGCATCAGCAGTTGGCCGCCGTGAAGGATTATCTCCAGAAACAGCGGGATAAGGCGAAAAAAATCCTGGATGACGCCGAGCAGCAGATCCGTCAGCAGGCGGAGGATCTGGATACGCGGGAAGGGATTCTCGTGCAGATGGATGAAGATTTAGAACGTCGACAGCGGGATTTTACGCGGGAGCGGGAGACGCACGAGCAGGAATTTCTCACCGCCAAGGATGCCATGCACGAGATGTTCCAGCAGAAGATTCAGGAGTATGCCGAGGAGCTGGACGCGAAGTATGACGCCCGGCTTTATGAAGTGAAACAGCTCCAGAAGGATGCGGAAATTGCGGCCGAGGATGCGAAACTCCTGGCGGCGGAAAAAGTGGACGCGTCGCGCCGGGAAGCGGAAAAAATCATGCAGGACGCCCGCGCCCAGGCCGAGTCTTTCCTGGAGGAGGTGCATCGACGCTCGGAAAACATCCTGAAAAAGGCGGAAATGCAGGCGCAGAATCACGCGCAGGAAATAAAAGGGCGGATCGAGGAAACGTCGGAAAACACGCTCGAGCAGTCCCGCCGGATTCTCCAGGAAGCGCACCGTCAGGCGGACGAAATTATCGCCGTGGCCCGTCAGCAGGCGAAACTGGTGAGCACCCAGACGCGCAGCGCCGAAACGATTTCCCGGATGGAGATCCCGCACCGCGTGGAGAGTTCGCGCCGGGCGGAGACGCCACGGTATTCGCAGCCGACATTCCACGGAGAAGCGGAAATCGCCATGGCCGCCGGGTGGACGGAAAAGGAGCGGCAGGTGCGGGCCATGTTCGAAGAACTCCAGCAGCGGCAGGAAAATTTGCGCCGC
>JAVBLI010000012.1:0-166342 GCA_031553595.1 Thermoguttaceae bacterium
CTTTCCTGCTGGCGTATGTGCTTCCGGCACCGTAAGCCGGGGGTCCGGGGCTGTGTGCGCCGCCGGTGCTTCTGCGTCCGCAGCCGCCGGTGCTGGGATGTGTGCTGGAGTAAAAAACGCCGCAGGGGGAGGAGCCGTTCAGCACGATTCTGCTGAAAAACGTGTACGCGGGGCTTTCGCCGGACGTGAAGCCGGGGGACGTGGCGGCCATCCGAATCGTGCGGGAAATGCAAAAAACCGTGAGAATTGACGCCTCCCAGCGGGCTTTCGGATTCCAGTTCCCCGTGATTTCATGCGGCGCGACGTACGCCGGGAAGATGATCCTGGGGGATGTGCCGGTACATGTGGACGGTTCCGCGTATTTTTGCGTGGGGAACGGCGCGACGCGCGATGCGACGGGGTATGACGGCGAAATTCCGGAAGCCGCCCGTCCGGAAAAGAGCCCGTCCACCGGCCCGATTTACTTCATCGCGCTGGATGCGGAAGGCCGCGCGATTCAGCGGATGCGGAGTTTCACACACCTCATGCCCGGCGAGCGCCAGACGTGCGTGGGCTGTCATGAAGACCGGCTTTCCGCCCCGCCGCAGGAGGAAACGTTTCCGCTGGCCGCGGTGTCCGCGCCGGTGATGCCGCGGCTGCCCGTGTGGGTGAAAAGTGAGGAAAATGATGGGGAAAGCCTGGAAAAAGCGGCGTTCTCGCCGGGTTTCGATTACGTCCGTACCGTGCAGCCCGTCTGGGACCGCCACTGCGTGAAATGCCATAACGCCAAGGACACCCCGGCGGGTGTGGATCTTTCCGACGATTTCACGGAGTATTTTAACGTCTCGTATGACGTGCTGGCTTCCGAAAATCAGAACCGGGAGGGCAGCCCGTACGTCTCCTGGATTCCGACTTATAACGGGGATGAGCAGAACATCCTCCAGATCGCGCCGAAACGCTGGGGTTCTTACCGCAGCCGGCTGGCGGAAATCGTCCGCAGCGGCCACTGCCGGCCGGGTGCCGGCGGCGAAAGTTCAGGTAACACGCCAGAAAAAACGCTACGATTTTCCCTCACGGAAGCCGAAAAACAGGCCGTTTTCGCGTGGATTGACCTGAACGTTCCGTATTACGCCACGAGTGAAACGTCTCATCTGGCGGCGCTGGGAAACCGGCGGATTTACCCGGAAACGCTGGACGCGGTGCTGCTGGATGTGGGCCAGCGGCGGTGTGCCGGGTGTCATGAAAACGGGAATGCGCCGCGTATTCAGTGGACGCACCGCACACAGAATCAGACGCTTTTTCCGCATGAAATGACGCCCTCCGCCGTGCCGCGCCGCACGTGGACGCGCATCACGCAGCCGGAACGGAACCCCTTCCTGCTGGCCCCGCTGGCCCGCACCGCCGGCGGCACGCAGAAGTGTGCCGAGATCATTTTCCAGGACACGCACGACCCGGATTACCAGAAAATCCTCCGCACGTTTGACGCCGTTCGGGAATCCCTGAAAAGTCGTCCGCGAATTGACATGCCCCGCGGCGTGCAGGATGAAAATTCGGACGCGTGCCGGGTGACGTTTTAATTTACCCCGGCCATTTATTTTACACAGCGCAAGAAACAGCAGCTGGGAGCGGAGCTTTAGCGCAGAGACCGGATCAGCACCACAGACCGACTTGCCACTTCCATCCGGTCTCTGCGCGTCACTGCGTCCCGCTCCGCTTCCGGCTGCTGTTTTTTCACGCACTCCGTTTTATCACCTCTTCATTTAATAATCCTTCCCATGAAAACATTCCTCCCTCTCCTTCTTCTGCTGTTTTTCGCCGCGTCCGCATCCGCCGCCGACCCGCGGGAGCTGTTTTATAACTGGGAGGTGCTGAAGCCGAATCATGCCGGAAAGCCGAAAGTGGAGTTGGGGGCGGAGGCGCGAATCGAGGAGGTTTTTCATCGCGGGTTCATCGCCGTGCCGCGGGAGAATCAGGTTTATTTAAGCTGGCGGCTGCTCCCGTCAGACACGCCGGAAGAAGCGTTTCATCTCTTTCGCGCGGAACATGATGAACGCGGGAATCCCGGCGAAAGAACGCATTTAGCCCTCACGATTACGCAGACCACGGACTTTCTGGACACCACCGTGGAGGCGGGAAAAACTTACCGGTATGAAATTCTCACCACCCAAAAAATATCCGGCGCGGCGGTCACCGTCACGGTAAACGCTCCACCCGCCGGCATGGCGCCCGTGCTTCACCGCATTCCGCTTAAGGACGGCATTTCGCCGCAGCGCGTGGCGGTGGGGGATTTAAACGGCGACGGTCGCTGGGATTTTGTCATCCTGCACCCGAACACGGGAATTGACCCCGGCGGCCAGCCGTGCACGGACGGCACCACGTATAAATTGGACGCGTACCTCGCTGACGGCACGTTCCTCTGGCGGCATGATCTCGGGCCGGGAATCGAGCCGGGGGTGTGGTATTCGCCGTTTATTGTGTATGATTTTGACGGAGACGGGCGTGCGGAGGTGGCCCTGAAGGCCGCGCCTGAGGAGGTGAAGCGGGATGAAAACGGGCGGGTGCTAGAAGGCCTGGAGCTTCTGGTGGTGCTGGACGGCATGACAGGCGAGAAGCTGGCGGAGGCTGACTGGCCGGCACGCACACCCCGCCTGGGCGATTATAACCGCCAAAACCGGAATCAGCTCACCGTCGCGCGGCTGGACGGCAAAACGCCCTGCATCATCGCGCTTCGGGGCACGTATAAAGCCATGCTCGCCCACGCGTGGCAGTTTAAGGACGCCGCCCTGAACCCCGTCTGGCAGTGGGACGGCGACGAAGAAAACCCCGTCATTCGCGGCCAGGGCGCCCATAATTCGCAGGTCGCGGATGTGGACGGCGACGGGCGCGACGAAATCCTGATCGGCTCAGCCATGCTGGATGATGATGGCACGCTCCTCTGGAGTGCCGGCCTGGGGCACCCGGACTCCGCCATCCTCACCGTCATCGACCCGCGTCTGCCCGGCATGCTGGTGCTTTTCGGCGTGGAAGTGCCGCATGAAACCCGTGGCGTGTGCATGGTAGACGCCAAAACCGGACGTCAAATCTGGAATCTGAACCGCCCCACGAAACACGTCGGCGGCGCGATGGCCGCAGACCTGGACCCGACAAAGCCCGGTCTGGAATGTTTCGCCAGCGAAGACTCCAAAGGCGGCTCGCGCGACCGGTACATGCTCGACGCCGCCGGAACGCTTGACGGCACGGCGCAAGAAGTCCCCGGCACGCGCGACTGGATATGGTGGGATGCCGACAAACTGCGGGAAACCTTCACGTGGCTGCGAGGCACGCCGCCGGATGCGCCGCGTTTCCGGGTGAAGAAATATAACGGCCCGGAAATTTCGGACGTGCTGGAAGGCCGGGTGATGATGATCGCGGATCTTTACGGCGACTGGCGCGAGGAAATCGTCACCGCCATGCCCGGCGAGCTGCGAATTTACACCACCGAAACCCCCGCCGCCGACCGCCGCGCTACCCTCCTGGCCGACCCGAAATACCGCACGGACGTGATAAACCGCTCCCAAGGATACGCGCAAGCTCCCGTGCCGTCCTATTATCTAGGGGAATGAAGATGAGCCGCAAGTGGAGCGCAGTGTAACGTGCGGACCGCATGGCAGCGGGATATTCCGCTGTTTCAACCATCTGAACCTGCATTTTCACGAGCCGCGCCCCGTTCCGCAAGTTGCGCTGCGCTTCACGTGCGGCTCATTGCGCTTGTAACCCCTTTTTTTCAGAAATCTCTGCTTTTTTTCCAAAAAACGCGTTCGCGCCTCTTCACGTACGATTTCTGCTCAGGTATAATAGTAAGTGTGGAGAAAGTGCGCGCCGACGCCGCTGCCACTTATCAAAGCGGTTATCATGTTTATGTATCCAAGAAACAGCAGCCGGGAATGGAGCGAAGCGAAATGACCGGATAAGAAGTGGAAAAAAATCCGGCGGTTCTATCCGGTCATTGCGCTAATGCTGCATTCCAGGCTGCTGTTTTTGCGAACATATCCATTTAACTACCGCTCTGGAAAGCACGGAATCACGCGAAATAACGTAACTCGAACGCAGGAGCCGACATGACGTCATCCATGGAAGAAAAAAACATGAATCCGGAAGTGAAAACGACCTCACACAAGCCGGATCTGGCGAAAGAGCCGCTTTATGTGGGAATCGATGTGGGGGGGACGAAGATTCAGTCCTGCCTGATCGGGGCCTCAGGGCGGGTTTTCGCGCGCTGGAAGGGCATCACGCCGCGGGACTGTCCGCCGGAGGAGACGGTCAACGAAATCGAGCGTTCCGTGCGTGCGCTGCTGGAGGCGGAGGGCATGGTCATGGAAGACCTCGCGGCCGTCGGAGTCGCCATTCCCGGCGTGGTCGAAACGGAGACGGGCCATGTGGTCGTCACGCCGAACATGAATCTTTCGGGCATGGACCTCGGGAATATCCTCGGCCAGCGACTCGGCATCCCCGTCATCTTAGGCAATGACGGAAATCTTGGCACGCTGGGCGAAGCGTGGCTCGGCTCCGCGCGGCATGCGAAAAGCGTCATCGGCATCTTCGTTGGCACCGGCGTGGGCAGCGGCGCGGTCATAAACGGGAAGCTCTGGATCGGTGCGGGCCATGCGGCGGGGGAAATCGGCCACATGGTCGTGCAGGTGCCCGCCGAGTCATGGAAATCGCGTCTGCCGGTTTTCGCGCAGGACAACCTGCCCCTGCACGGGAAAAAGAGTGGGCCGGAAGTGCCGAAAGCCATGCGGCATCTGCCCGGCGTGAAGCCCGTGAAAACGAAAGTGACGCCGCCGACGGGCGACACGGTGGAGATCACGCCGCCGTCTTTGGCGCCATATACGCCGGGGCCGTTCGGGCCGGAGCCGCCGGTGATGTGTGGGTGCGGCAATTACGGCTGTCTGGAATCCCTCGCCAGCCGCACGGCCATCGAACGCGAAATCCGCTCCGCCCTGGCAAACGGCGCGAAGTCCGTCGTCACCGAACTCACCGGCGGCGACCTGAGCCTCATTCGTTCCGGCACACTCAGCAAAGCCCTCAAACGCGGCGACGCCGTAGTCTCGGCGATCATCCATTATAATGCCGAGGTGCTGGCCTACGCATGCCTCACCGTGCGGCACATGCTCGACCCGGAGGTCATCGTTCTGGGCGGCGGCGTCATGGAAGCGTGTCATCAGTTCATCATGCCGATCATCGAAAAAGTGCTGGAAAACGACAAACTCCCGGCTTCCCCCAGCAACCGCCGGGTGGTGCTTTCCTCGCTGGGCGACGACGCGGTGGCCCTGGGAGCCGTGGCCCTGGCGCGCATGGCCCATCACGACCTGCCGCTGACGCACGAAACGCAGATCATGCCCGTGTACCCCATCCTCCGCCTGGATCTGGAGGGCGACGTCTGCGTGAACGACGACGTGTTCCACAACGATTTTTATATCCTCGCCAACGGAAAAGTCTGCTCCCGGGGCAAGCTCCCCAAGAAAGAACCCCACGGCTTCCGGCGCAAGGATATCGAGTTGGCGTGCGAAGGCCCCGTCCAACTGCTGGTGCTGGCCACCAAGCACGCCTCGGAGGTTTCGCTCTCCAAAAAGAGTATCGAGTACCTCATCCGCCGCGGAATCGAGTTCCGGATCCTTCCCGTGGAGGAGGCGATCGAGTGTTTCAACAGTGCCGAAGTCCACCGCGCCGCGGTTTTTCACCTTTAGAAGTGAAGGGTGTAAGGTGTAAGGATTTCACTTCTTACCCACACCCTACACCCCACACCCTACACCTTTCCCTCCCATGCTTCAAGACGGCGACCAAGGCGTAATCATTCAACGCGACCGAGAGACGTACGCGGTAGCGCCGCACGTACCTTGCGGGATGGTGACGCCGGAGATTCTGCGGAAGCTGGCGGACGTGGCGGAGTGTTTCGGCGTCCAAGCGGTGAAAATTACCAGTGCCGCGCGGATTGCGCTGGTGGGGGTGCGGGAGGAGGATGTACCGGCGATTTGGACGGCGCTGGGAATGGAGCCGGGGGCGACCACGGGCATCTGCGTGCGGAGCGTGAAGGCCTGTCCGGGTACCACCTTCTGCAAGCGTGGCCAGCAGGACAGTCTCGGCGTGGGCCTGGAGCTGGATCGCCGGTATCACCACACGGTGACGCCAGGGAAGATGAAGATGGGCGTCAGCGGATGCCCGAATCAGTGTGCCGAGACCGCGATCAAGGATATCGGCCTGGTGGGCACGGCCAAAGGCTGGCGGCTTTACGTCGGTGGCAACGGCGGCGCGGTGCCCCGGCTGGCCCAACTGGTTTGCGAAAACCTCACCACCGAAGAAGCGTACGCCATGATCGAACACGTGCTGGCGTATTACCGCGAACATCACGTCGCGCGGGAGCGCATCGGACGCACCCTCCAGCGACTGGGCGTGGAGCACCTCCGGGCGTACCTCGGCGTGCCGGAAAAAGGAAATTCGTAAGTTTTTGGCGAAATTTTTCATATTTTTAAGCATAATTTTTATGCCTGACATAAAGCAATATCCGTATTTTCATCATACACAGACGCTGCCGCAGATTTCCACGGTGGGAATTGTGGGGGCCGGGCTGATGGGCGTTTCGATCGCGGCCGCCAACGCGCGGTGCGGTATCCCTGTGCGCATTTATGACGCCGACGAAGGCATGCTGGAAACCGTGCCGCAGCGGGTGTGGAAGGAGTTGGACACCATTCAGCACGAGGTTAAACGCGAGAACCTGGCGTCCCTCGTGAAAACCATCCCGTTCGACGGCCTGAAAAAATGCAACCTTGTCATCGAGTGCATCATCGAAAAAGAAGACGACAAGAAATCGCTTTACGAAAAGCTCGAGGCCCTGCTGCCCGAGGACGCGTTCCTAGTGACGAACACGTCGACGATTCCCATCGAGCGGCTTGCGGCCGGCCTGAACCATCCTCGGCGATTTGCCGGCATGCATTTCCTGCACCCCGTGCGTTACCGGGAGCTGGTCGAGGTGATTGCGTCGACGCAAACGGACGAAGGCGTCTTGCAGCGGGTGTGCGACTACGCGCTTTACATCGAAAAAACGCCGCTATGCGTGGCCGACTGCCCGGGTTTCGTCATTAATCGGCTTTTGCAGCCGTATCTCAATGAAGCGTTGAACCTGCTGATAGGCGGCGTGAGTATGGAGCGTCTGGAGGCCGCGGCGACGAAGTTCGGCATGACCTGGGGCCCGCTGCGGATCATGGACGAGATCGGCCTGGACACCGTTTTTCACAGTGGACGCGTGCTTTTCGAGGCGTATCCGAATCAGGTCACGCCGTCTCCGATCATCGTTTCCATGATGAAGAAAAAGCTGCTCGGGCGCAAGACCGGCCGGGGTTTTTATGCCTGGGACACCGGCGAGGAGTTCGGCATGGAAGACGCGCCGCCGGCGTTTAACGACGAAATGGACGCCGTTTTTGCGCTTTGGCGCCAGCCCGAAAAACAGTATTACGCGCAGTACGCCGGGTGGGAAATCGCGGGGCGTCTGATGACGTCCATGGCGATGGAGGCCGCGCGGATAGTGCGGGATGAAGTCGTCAGCGGCCCGGACGAAGTGGATATGGCGGCGGTCACCGGACTGGGCTTCCCCGAAAAATACGGCGGCCCGATTCGCTGGATGGCCGAAATCGCGAAACGGGACTTTACGTGAGGTGGAAAAAAATGAAAGTCAAGCCGAACCCTTCTCCGATAAAATTCACTGGGTTTTCGCCCCGCGCGATCACGTTTTTGCAGGACCTCATGGAAAATAATAACCGTGAGTGGTTCCAAGAGCATAAGTCGGAATATACGGAGTTTTTGTATGAGCCGCTGAAGACGCTGGTGATGGAGCTGACGCCGACGATGGAGGCGATCGACCCGAATTTCGTCACCGAACCGTACCGGGTGGTCTCGCGGATTTACCGGGACATCCGGTTCTCGGCCAACAAGCTGCCCTACCGCGGGGCGATGTGGTTCAGCTTCCACCGCCGGATGGAGGACTGGAAGGATTCGCCTGTGTTTTTCATGGAAATTTCTCGCACCGGATACCAGTACGGTCTGGGGTTTTACCAGGCCATTCCCGCGACGATGATGAAATTCCGAAAATTCGTGGATCACTGCCCCGACGACTTCCAGGCCGCGATTTCCTTCTTCCGGAAAAATCATTTCCGAGTCAGCGGAGACTATTATAAACGCACCGTGGAAAACCCGCATCCCGCGCATTTTCAGTCGTATTACCAGGCGAAATCGTTTTTCCTCACCCATGAATCGAAACCGGACGAAACGCTTTATTCGCGGAAGATTCTGACGGATTTAATCAGGCATTTCGAGCGAATGAAGCCGCTTTATGATTTTTTGTGGCGAGCGAAAACGAGCTGAGGAACGTAAAAGAAAAAACACAAAAATATTAAACGTTTTTTGGCCGGTGCGACCGGCGGCGCGAACGGGGAGAAACAATTTTTCAAAAATGTTTCTTCCATGGAAGCGGCTTTTGGTTTACCATTCAAAAAAATTCATAAAAGCTACAAAAAATCGATATCCCTCATGACCACCCCCACACCCGTCCCTGATAAACACCGCGTCCTGCTGGAAGAACGTCTGGCATTCTGCGAGCGTCTCAACGAAACGCTCAACGAAGTGGTCTGCGACCTCCAGGCCCGGCTTTCACGGATGGAATTCCGTTTCGAATCGATGCGGCGAGAGATCCAGCGCCTCCAGAATGCGCCCCGGGACGCCGCGCCGCGTACCCTGGAAGAAGAACGTCCGCCGCATTATTGACATATACATAATCCCCGAAATCAAAAGGAGCATTTTCATGTCCGATAAATCCCGTCAAAAGCCTGTTCGAAACGTTACCCGCCGTAATTTCCTGAAAAGCGGCCTGGCCGCCGGCGCCGCCTTCACGTGCGCGTCTTCCATTTCATGCTCCCCCTCCGCAGTCGGCCCGACCAGCGCCGCTCACGCCGCGGACGCCGGGAGTAACGTGGATGACGGCAAAAAACGGAACGTCATTTTAATGATCGCGGACGGGGCCGGGTTCTCGTCCTTCGACATCACCTCCGATTACATGACCGGCAGCCCGCGCGGCATGATTTATAACGGTGACGCCTGGACGCTGCTGGGCTGTTCCACCTACTCAATCAAGGGCGATTACGAGCCGGCGAAAATGTGGAAAGCTTTCGAAAACCAAAAAGATGAGGCCACCGACTCCGCGGCCGCCTCCACTTCCCTGCACACCGGGCGAAAGACCAAAAACGGGCGAATCGGGCAGGACGCGGATAAAAATAACCTGCTGTCAATCGCCGAGCTGGCCCACCAGAACGGTTTCGCCAGCGGCGCGGTAACGTCCGTCGGCGTCTCGCACGCCACTCCCGGCGGCGTGGTCGGCCACGGTTCCGACCGTGCGGAGGGCCATAAATTACTTGTCGGGATGCTTGATGACGGAAATCTGGACGTCCTGATCGGTGGCGGCCACCCCGAATTCGACCATAACGGAAAGCCCCGCGGTGAAAAAAATAAATACTGCAAGTACGGCCCGGACGAAGAAATGTGGAAGCGAATCCGTGCCGGCGCCCTGCCCCGTGGCATGAAATTCATCGAAACGCGCGAAGATTTTCAGCGTCTGGCCCGGAATGAAGACGTTCCTGAAAAACTGCTGGGCCTGGCCCCCGTCACCGAAACCTTTCAGCAGCAGCGCGATAAAAACGTCCCGCGTCTGGAGACGTCCCCCACGCTGACGGAGGCGTCCCTGGCCGGGCTGAATATCCTGAACCGAAACAAAAAAGGCTTTTACCTGATGATTGAGGGCGGGGCCGTGGACTGGTGCAATCACGCGAATAATCTCGAGCGTTCCGTGGAAGAAATGGCGGAATTTAATGAAGCCGTGGTGGCGGTATGTGCGTGGGTGGAGAAAAATTCCTCGTGGGACGAAACGCTGCTGATCGTCACCGCGGACCATGATTGCGGCGGCATTTGGGGCCCGACCGCCGATAAGCCCGCCACCCTTTTCCAGCGGCCCATCCTCGCCGGAAAAGGAAATCTGGCGGAAGCGAAATACTTTTCGATGGATCACACGAATCTGCTGGTGCCGTTCTATTTCCGGGGAAAAAACGCGGACAGCTTCCTTTATATGGTGAAGGGAGTCGACAAAAAAGCCGGGGAATTATTCCAGTTCACCGGACATTACTTGGATAATACGGACGTTTTCCCCGTCGCGAAAGAGGTTTTCGGGCTGTGATGCGGACAGCGAAAAAAATTCATTTTAACAGGAGATCACCATGGCCGCGAACTTTTCCATCTCGATTTTACCGGACGCCTGCATCCGCTGCGGGCAGTGCGTGCGGGTGTGCCCGGCGGGGATTTTTAAGGCGGAAACGGAAGCATTTCCCCTGAAAACGCCGCTGGAAACGGTGCCCGGTGTGAAAAACCTTCAGGCGTGCGTGCTCTGCGGGCACTGCGTGGCAGTGTGCCCAAAAGACGCGGTAAAACACGGCAGTTTTCGCCATCTGGAGGCGTATGCAGAAGCCCCCGTCGCGCAGACGGTGGCCGGTGGCGTGAATGTCATTTCGCCGCTGCCGGAGCTGGAAGAACCTTCGTGGGCGCATTTTCAGGCGGTGGTGGCCCGGCGGCGCTCAGTGCGGGCGTTCACGAATCAGCCCGTGGACAGGGAAATGCTGGCGAAAATCGTGGAAACGGGGCAGATCGCCCCCAGTGCGCGGAACCGCCGGGGCACGCACTGGACGGTGGTGACGGACCGCCGGGTGCTGGACGAAATCATCGGCCTGACCGTGGGATTTATGGAAAATTCGTGTAAACAGCTCCATTCGCTGCCGGCGAAAATCTTGGCCACGTGCTGTCCTGGCAGTGAGGCAGCGGCGTACATGGGCATGCTGCCGGTGATGGAGGGTTTTTTGGAGACCGCCAGAAAACGGGACATGATTCTCCATGGCGCCCCGGCCCTGCTGGTGGCCCATTATGACCCGAAAGACGGCCGATTCGCGGACCCGGACGCCCAACTGGCCCTGCAAAACGCCACGCTGGCGGCCGTCGCCCTGCGTCTGGGCACTTTTTACACCGGATACGTCACCCGCGCCGCCGACTCGGAACCCCGCATCGCGCGGGCGCTGGCCATTCCGGAAGACCATAAAATCGCGGGCGGAATGGTCGTCGGCCACCCGGACGTCACATACCGTTACGCCATTCACCGCGAGTACCCCAGCGTCATGTGGATCG
The DNA here is from genome assembly GCA_031553595.1 of Thermoguttaceae bacterium. Classification (GTDB taxonomy): domain Bacteria; phylum Planctomycetota; class Planctomycetia; order Pirellulales; family Thermoguttaceae; genus RGIG3701. Next base: position 11,227 of record JAVBLI010000012.1, read on the forward strand.
AGTAAAATAAAGAAATGAGAAATTGCGCAACCGTACTTCAATCATTTCTCATTTTTTTATTTCTCATTTCTCATTTCATTTTCTCCTCCGTCTCTCTTGACATTCATTTTTGACACGTGTAAAATAAAGAATATCGACAGTTGTCAAAGATGGAAAAATAACCAATAAACTTCCGCTTCTTTATCCTGTTTACTTGATTCATCCGTATAAAAATAGTATGATGTAATAATACATACCGTCATACTAATATTATATGAATGTAATATTCGTGGCTGTGATCGGGAAAACGCTTTTCGTCCGGGAGTACGCTGTTTTATGTCACATTTAATGAGAAAAAATCTTATCGCCGCGGGCTGGGCGGTTCCAGTGGTATTCTGCGCGTTTTTTTTCGGCGGAGCGTTTTTTGAAATGGCGGGAATGCCTGCCGGCGGTGTTCCGGAAAGCGCCGCGCTGGCAGTAATCGTCCTGCCTGATGACATGGATGATGAAGCCGAGGAAAAGGATTCGCACATCGGCATCTTCCCGCCCGTGGACCGCATGGCCCTGAAAGATATTAATGATGCGCGGAAGCTGGTGGATCTGGAGCGTTACGCGGATGCGGTGCAGCTTATCAGCGCGATTCTGGACATGCCGGAAGATTATTATTTCCAGGAGAAGACGGGCGGAAGCGTTTATCGCAGCCTGAAGAGTGAGGCGCAGCAGCTTTTAATGAAAATGCCCGCGCGGGGGCGTCAGATTTATGAACTTCAGGCGGGGCCCACGGCCCGCCAGGCGCTGCAAGCCGCCGTGGCGTCCGGAAAGCGGGATCAGCTCGGGATGGTGGCGAGGAAATATTTTCACACGGAAGCCGGTTATGAAGCGGCGTTTCTGCTGGGGCTGGACCATCTGGACCATAATCACGCCATCTCCGCGGCCCTGAGTTTCCAGAAGCTTTATGACATTCCGGAGGCACGCAAAAAGTTTGACCCGGTGCTGACGCTGCTTCTGGCCGTCAGTTGGAACGCGGCGGGGATGAAAGAGCGGGCGGACATTCTTTTCGAGTCGCTTTCACGGCTGGAGAAATCGGCGGAACTGGAAAAACTGACCATCGGCGGGAAATCCCTCTCCCAGCGACCGGCCACGGAAGAACTCTCCGCGTGGCTGCAAAAACAGCTTCCGGTGCTGGAGGTTTTCGTGCCGCGCGGGATGCGTCAGTGGTCGGTCATGCGGGGCGACTTGCAGCGGAACGCCACCAGTGAGGCGGGCAGCTCCATCCTCACGCTGCGGTGGCGAGTGCCCACCACGGATAATCCGGAGGCGTGGGCGCTGGTGGAACTGCTTCGGCGTAACCGCACGGAGTCCGGGCAGCCGGACATTCCGCAGCTTTTTCCGCTGGTGGTGGGGGAAACGGTGCTGATGCGCACGGCGTGGAATCTCACGGCGGTGAATCTGCTTTCCGGGAAGCGGCTGTGGGACGTGCCCACCGGGGATTATGCGGACACCATGGCCCGGCTGGAAAACGCCATCACCCGCGCGGAATCCTCGGGAAACTCCGGCCAGAATGCCGCTTCCCAGAAATATGAAATGATGGCCGGTATTCTCAATTCGCGGATCTGGAATTCCGGCGCATACGGCTCGCTGGCCAGTAACGGAAAATACGTTTATTGCGTGGAAGACATCATAAATGCCCAGAATCTGGATAATTATTCCGGAAACATAAACCTCGTCCGCGGGGGATTCGGCGGGCGGCGGATGGATGACGGCAGTGAAGCGTCCGGGCCGGCCTTCCCGAATCGCCTCTGCGCGTATGACATCCAGACCGGGAAGCTCGTGTGGCATGTCGGCGGCAGCACCCAGCGGTGGAAGCTGGCGGAGGCGAACACCATGTTCCTCGGGCCGCCCACGCCCATCGGCAAGGAATTATACGTTTTGGCGCAGCAGAAAAACGAAATCGTGATGCTGGCGCTGGATCAGGAAACGGGGCGCACGCTGTGGTCGCTGGTGGTGTGCATGGCGCCGGAAATCTCGGTTTCTCCTTATCTGCCCACGCTTTCGCCGTCTTATTCGGAGGGCATTCTGGTGTGTCCCACGCCGAATAACGCGCTGGTGGCCGTGGATATCGCCACACACGCCGTGCTCTGGGCGCATGCGTACGCGGAGTCGATGGGCCGAAACAATTACCGCATGTATTCGTATCAGGGAAACGTGTCCGGGACGATTGACACCAGCGTGGTGATCGCGGACGGAAACGTGCTTTACCTGCCCGTGGACCAGAATTACGTGTACTGCATCCGGCTTGTGGACGGCGAGCTGGTCTGGAAATTGCCCTCCAGTGGAGCGCTTTATATCGCGGGGGTTTATCAGGGCCGGGCGTATCTGGCCACCACCGCCGGCATGAACGCCGTGGAGCTTGCGCCGGTGAAAGTCGAGAAAAAAGAGACGCCGGAAGACCCGAAACCGGCAGACGAGGAAGGGGATGACGACGAAGGTTTTGATGACGATGATGACGTTTTCGTGCCTGCCGTGCCCGGACGGGGAATGGTGGTGGTGAACGGCCGGCTGGTGCAGATGACGGCTGAACCGCGGTTCGCCGAGCAGCGGGACGAAACTATTCAGCCCGTGGCCCAGCGGCTTTCCCTGGGGAAAGTTTCCGGCATGGGGTACCGTAACGACCGCTTTTATTATCTTCCGCTTCAGGAAGGGAAAGTCGCGAAAATTGATCTGCCCACGCTGAGTGTGGTGGAGACGGTTTCCTCGCGGGAGGGGAACATCCCCGGGAATCTCATCCCGGCGAATGACCGCATCCTTTCCCAGCGCGCGGATCATCTGGACGCTTATCAGCAGATTCAGACGCTGGACGCGGAGCTGAAACGGCTTTACGCCCAGGATGCCCGGCATCCGGACGCGCTGATTCTGGACGCCGTTCACCGCTGGGATCAGGGGGACATCCAGAACGCCGTGGCCCTGCTGCGCGAAGCCGTGAAATCCGGCGATTTTCAGGCGAAAAACCTCCTGCTGCGTGCCCTGATGGAAGGCGTGCGGGAGAATTTTAATAATTTCGACTCGAATCACGAAGAAATCCTGAAACTGCTGTCCACACCCGAGAAAAAGCTGGAATTCCAGTGTTTCGTGGTTCTCGGCCTGGAAAAAACCGGGCGGCTGACGGAAGCCGTGCGGGAGTGCGGGCGGCTGCTGGGCGACTTGCGTCTGGGTGCTGCTGTCCGGACGGACGGGGATGGTGTGCTGTTTATGGAAGACCCCATGTGGTCTGAAAATCCGGATCAGTGGGTCAGCACACAGATGACCGAAATTCAAAAAAAAGCGGAAGCGAAAAATGATCAGCAGGCGCTGACGGCCCTGAGCACGCTCGTGGCTGCGGAAGCCCAGCGGCTGAGCCAGCCGGTAACCCCGGCGGCGGAGAAATCTGAAAATGCCGCGCCGGAAAGCGAAAAATCGGAAAACAGCGTAACGCGTGCGACTTCCGTCACCTCTTCCGTTACGGTTTCGGGAACGGAGCTTGCAGAAGCGCAACCGGTGGTGGAAATACAGTCTGCTGCCTCGAAAACCGCCTCCGCCGGGGCGCCGATCATGGCGAATCCCGTGGCGGAACCCGCCGCTGCGCCGGTGGCAAATTCCGTGGGCGCTCCGGTGGCAGTCCCCGTGGCGGATCCCGCCGCTGCGCCGGTGGAAGTCCAGGTGCAGGTAAAAGCCGTGCCGCTGCCGGGGGTGAAGCCGATTCCCGTTCCGGATGCCGCGCCGGGGCTGCCGGGGAAGAAGCGTGCCGGGGAAGAAGCGAAAGACGAAACGGCCGCTCCGCTGCTGACCGGTGGAAATCCGGCTTTTCCCGCGGATGTGGAGGCCAGCCAGAAGCTTTCCCGGCTTCACACGTTCATCCGCCAGTTCCGTTTTCGTCCGGAGGTGCTGCCCGTGCGCGAGCAGTTTATTTCGCTTTTAACGAAAAAGGAGCTGTTTTCGCAGGCCGAATTTTCCCTTCTCCAGCAGAACACGGGGCTCTCCGGGAATGCAGAAGCCGCGAATTGGGCGAGAATCGTGGAGCTGTTCGCCGCTGCGCCGCGTCCGCTTTCCGCCGCGGTTTATTATAAATACGTCCTGAAGCGTTTCCCTGCCGTTCCGTGTTTTCAGGGGAAAACGCCCCCCCAGTGGCTGGCGTCTCTGCCCGCGGAACATCCGATTCACGAGGCTTTAAAGGAGCAGCAGCCGTGGGCCGTGGGCCGGATGGATGTCAGCACGCCGGGCCGGGAAACAGCCGGTGAGCCGCAGAATCGCGCGACCTCCGCCGCTTTTTACCAGCAACAAGCCATTACCATCGCCAACACGCCTTCTCTGCCGTTCCAGGGCATGACGGCCAGTTTCCAGACCGTGGCCCAGGGCCGGATACTGGTAATCGAAGATGCGTGGGGGCAGCAGCGCTGGGCGCCGAACACGGCGAACGACATGCCCACCATCTACGCCGGTGGAAACCGCGCGCTGCGTGTTTCCGGCGCCGACCTGATGATGAATAATACGGACGCCTTAACCAGCGGCCATCTGCTCTTCCTCGGAACCGCCACGGGCGACGTTTTCGCCGTGGACTTCCTCACCGCGCCGCCGCGCGTCGTGTGGCGATGGTCGCCGCCCCGCCAGCAGTTGGACGTGAAGGATCCGGCGATTATCCCCATCATCCGCCGCCTGGAAAACATGGGCATTTCGTCCTTGTCGCGCGAGCGGAACCGATATTCCAACATAACGGCCTCCTCCGCCTCCGTTTTGCGCGGCGTGAATGAAGTCGGGCTGTGCTTCACCCAGGCGAACCGGATTTACTGCCTGGACATCTTCACCGGCGAGGTGCTCTGGGAGCGGATGCTCACCGGCGCCGCCGGGTCTCAGACGAGCATCACCTGGGCCATGGGCGACTCCCGCCATCTTTACGTCATGGCCAGCGGCACGCCCGTAAAGCCGGACGAATTGGCCGGCGGCGCGAATCCGGTCATTAATATTAATGGAAACGTCATCATCCAGGGAAATGTCGTCATTAACGGCGGCAACCTGGTTATCGGCGGCGCCGCCGTGCCGGTGAACGTTCCGCAGCCGGAAAGTGAAATTAAGCCTGCCGAGAGTGCCGACGCCGAAAAATCCCCGGAAAACGCCACGCCTCCCGAGCGTTACCTCATCAAAAACGTCACGCTGGCCGAGATTTACAATCCGCCTGCGGAAAGCGCCGCGCAAACGCCCGAGCAAAAAGCCCGGCGACAGGCCCTGGAAATGTTCCGCGAACTCGCGAAGCCCGGCGACGCCCCCCAGCAGATCCAGGTTTTCGACATCACCACCGGCCGGGAGCTTCCCAGCCGCCAATTCCCAAATCTGCAACACTACATCCATAATACGACCCAGCTGGATTCCAAACTTTTCCACAACATGGGCCGGCATATCGGCCTGTACGACCCCATAACCGAGCGTTTCGACTGGATTCTCGTCCTCTCCGACCACCGCGAAGTGGCCACCTGGAGCAATGCCGTGCTCGAGAAGGAAAAACTCGTGCTTCTCTCTCCCGACTTCCGGATGCACGTCCGCGACATCCGTACCGGCGACGAGATTTTCACCACCGAGCCGCTGCTGCCGAAAGTTTCGCCTGAATCCACCACCCCTGACAAGCGATACCCGGCGCCTGACCGCGTGGAGTCCGTGAATTTTTATCCCGACGGCGACGGCGGATACCTCGTGCTGTTTTCCTGCAAGGCGAATGAAAGGCCGAAAGAGGAAGTTGAGGAAAAAGAGGAAAAGGCGGACGACGCCGACAAGAAGGACGAAGACGCCGCGCCGAAAACCGAGGAGGAAAAAAAGGCGGTCGCTGAGAAAAAACGCAAAGAACTGGAAGAAAAGCAGAAAGCCGAGCAGGAGAAAATGCGTAAAGAAATGCTCCGCCGCGAGAAGACGATCTATATCCAGCAGCTCGGCTGGATGGCCAGCCGCCAGTGCCGCCACGGGATGCTGATGCATCTCGACGCGAAGGGCAAGTCGGTCTGGGACGAGCCGATTTTCATGGCCCGCTCTTTTTACCTGCCCGATCTGCCCGCCAAACTGCCCGTGGTGTGTTTCGGGCACACGAAGCGTCAGCGAAGCGCTACCACGGTGATCAAAGTTTTCGACAAACGCAGCGGCCGCATGCTTTACGACGGCGAGTTAAGCGCGATCAGCACCCCGATGTTTAAAGTCGTCGGCGACCCGAAAACGAACACCGTAACCTTCGACTTCAGCAACAACATGAAGCTCGAGCTGGCATGCACCGACGCGCCCTGGGGCGATTTCCTCCCCACCCGCGAACGGCCCGACGCCGACGGTTCCGTCCGTAACGAGCGCCAAACGCTCAAGGAAATGGAAGCCCACGCGGTAACCCTGCGTGAAAACATCCTCCGCGCGGAGGCGGAACTCGCCAAGCAGGAGCAAATCGCGAAGGAGAATCCCTCCACGGCCGAGGAGCCGCAGCTCGACCCGGTGCTGGATCCCGTCCTGAAAAAGCCCGGCCAGCCTGGCGACAACCTTCCCCCCCCGGCCCCCATGACCGCCGAAAAAATCAAGGAGCTGAAGGAACAGGTCGCGCAGTACGAAGACCGGATCAACAAAATGCGTGAAAAACTCAAGAAAACCTCGGAAGACGAAGACGAAGACAATGCGATTTACACCGACGACTGGTTATAACAGAACGTACTCGAACCGGAGACGACCGATGAAGCGTTTCACTCCCGCCGCGATGATTTTCAGTATTTTCACGGCCTGCATCCCCCTTTTCCTTCACGCGGCCCCGCCGAAAGAAGCCGAAATCGAAGCCGCCATCACGCGCGGTCTCGACTGGCTCGTCTCCCAGCAGTCGCGTTCCGGCCGATGGACCGCCAACGGAGGTGAATACCCTACCGCCATGACGGCGCTTGCCATCACGGCGCTCACCGCCGAGGGCTCCACGACCACCCAGGGGAAATACGCGCCCGCCATCCGCCGCGGCGTGGATTTTCTCATCGCGCAATCCCGTCCCAACGGCCTGATCGGCTCCTCCAGCGACCAGCGCTACACCTACGGCCACGGCTACGCCATGCTCGCCCTGTCCCAGATTCTCGGCGAGGAAGAGGATATCGACCGCCGCCAGCAGCTCGTCACCGTCCTGACCAAAGCCGTGGAGTTCACCTGCCGTGCCCAGACCAAAGCCGGCGGCTGGGGATACGTCAGCGCCAAAGACGGTGGCGATTACGACGAAGGCTCCACCACCATCACCCAGGTGCAGGGTCTGCGCGGCTGCCGCAACGCCGGCATTCCCGTCCCCAAGGAGGCGATCGACAAGGCCATCTCATACATCCACCGCTGCACCACCCCCGACGGCGGCGTCCAATACAACACCCACGGAGGCCCCGGCCGGCCCGCCATCACCGCCGCCGCGATCGCGTGCCTCTACAACTCCGGCGAGTACGACGACAAATACGTCCCCAAGATGCTCAAATTCTGTGACGCCCAGCTCGGCAACGACGAATCCGGCGCCATGGGATTCTGGCATTACGCCCACTTCTATTACGCCCAGGTCAAATACCGCCAGGGCGAGGAGCAGTGGCAGAAGTACAAGGCGGGCATCGCCGAACGCATCCTCCGCGACATGAGCTCCGACGGCAGCTGGTCCCAAAACTACGTCGGCGGCGTCTACACCACCTCCAACAACCTCCTGATCCTCCAGCTCGACCGCGGCACGCTTCCGATTTATCAAAGATAAATCAGAGTGAATGAGTGAACAAGTGAAAGAGTGACTGGCGTGCTGTATGCTGCCTCCTCTGCCCCTCACTCGCTCACTTGTTCACTCGTTCACTCGCTCACTCGTTCACTCGTTCACTTTTTATCAATTTCAACCCCGTACCCAACTTTAAGCCATGGACTCCATCAACAAACTCCGCGACGCACGCGAAAAAATATACGAACAGCTCTCCCAGGTCATCGTCGGCCAGGAAGCAGTCATCGACGAGCTGCTGATCACGCTTTTCTGCCGGGCGCACGCCATTTTGGAGGGTGTGCCGGGGCTGGCGAAAACGCTTTTGATCAGCACGCTCAGCCGGGCACTGGATCTTTCGTTCAGCCGGATTCAGTTCACGCCGGACTTGATGCCGGGCGACATCACGGGCACGGACATCATCGAGGAAGACCGCTCAACGGGCGCGAGGAATTACAGGTTCATCGAGGGGCCGCTGTTCGCGAACGTCGTGCTGGCGGACGAAATCAACCGTACGCCGCCGAAGACGCAAGCCGCGCTTTTGGAAGCCATGCAGGAGCGGCAAGTCTCCGTCGGCACCGTGCGGCACAAGCTGCCCGACCCGTTCTTCGTGCTCGCCACCCAGAACCCCATCGAGCAGGAAGGCACGTACCCACTGCCCGAGGCCCAGCAGGACCGCTTCATGTTCAAGATTTTCGTGAAGTACCCGTCGTTCCAGGACGAATTCGAAATCGCCCGCCGCACGACGACCATCATGTCCGACAACATCAAGCCGGTACTGTCGGCCGCCGACATTCTCGAGATTCAGCGAGCCGTGCGCGAGGTGCCGATTTCGGATCATCTCATCCACTTCACGCTGGCGCTGGTGCGTCAGACGCGTGTCGGCGAGGAAAACGTGCCGGAGTTTGTGCGCGAACAGCTTTCGTGGGGTGCCGGGCCGCGTGCGGTACAGTTCCTCATCCTCGGTGCAAAGGCGCGAGCGCTGATGGCCGCCCGTTCGCACGTCACCGTCGAAGACATCACGGCACTCGCCGCCCCCGTCCTGCGGCACCGCATCCTTTTGAGCTTCCCCGCCGAAAGCGACGGCATCACCCCCGATCAGGTCATCACCCAACTCCTGGCCGAGACGCCCACTCGCGAGGACGAACTCACCAACCACCCGAGGTTCAAGCGAATGCTTAATGGTTAATGATGCAAGTAAGTCGCAGGCGTTTAACATTTGACACTATAATTTTTTCACACCCCAAGCATGAAACGAAAAATATTCGGATTCACCCGTTCTACACTGACGCTGGCGCTGCTTTCGCTTACCGTTACGACAGGTTGCGAAACGGAGCCGAAGCCTGCTGCCAAATCATCGTTTGAAAATATTTTGGATGCCGCGAAGGATGGAAAAGTCGACGACGTGCGCTATTTCGTCGAACAGGGAATGTTTGTCGACATTAAAGGTGTCGGCGACTGGACGCCGCTGCACTTCGCGCTCATGTCGAACCCCGACGTGAAGGTGGTGGAATACCTGATCACGCAGTGGGCGGATGTCAACGCGGTAAATGTCCTGGGGCAAACGCCCTTTGACCTCGCGCGAACGGTTGAGAAAAAAAACCTCCTCCTCGACGCCGGCGGCAAGCCCGGAAAAAGCATCCTGCATCAACTTAGATAACACAGGCATTACGCATTAAAACCCCATGTCCCGATTTTTCGATTCCTCCGCCCTGAAGCGAATCCGACTTTCCATGCCGCGCGTGCAACGCCGATTTTTCGCGGCGATGACTGTCGTGCTGGCGTTATGCACCGTGGCGGTGGCCGGCGACGGCGTGAAAGACGTGGCCCACGAAAACGCGGCGGATGCGAAAATCCGTGTCGATGTGGAAAACTTTGAAGCACTCGCCGCCGGGATGCCGACGACGATGCGGAAGCTGGGTTTCGCGCCGGCCGATCCGCCCCTGCTCGACCCTGACGAAACATTTTTTCCCATTCCAATAACGCCTGCTTCCGCTTACGACAATATCGAACCCACGGTCGTCATCCGCGGCACTGTGCAAATCGACCACCTCCAGAAAGGCAAAAGCCCGCTGGCGGGGGTGGTAGTGCGTTTGAATTGGTGCGAGGGGAAATTTGCGTATGCCGCGTATCACTCCGGTGTGTTGATACGCACGCCCCCCATATTACAGAAGACTTGCTTCACCGACGAAAACGGCGTGTATCGTTTCGATGTCCTGCCGGGATATTTCGATTTGAGTTTTTCGTATAGACATCTGTGGGGGCGAAGTGCCGAGGACATCCCAACCGGCGACGAGGGCGAAATCGTCATCGACCACGAATTCCCCATGCATGATGTGCACGGCGTGGTGCACGACCTTTCCGGCAAGCCGATGTCGGATATGCTCGTCGGGCGGGCGAGGTACGACACATCGCTGGATTTTAATGCCGATTCGCAGGAAAACCTGACTTCCATGAAAAAAACCGACGCAAACGGCGAGTTTTCCTATGACAACCAACAGCCCCATCAGGGATATTTGGTCTTGGACGAACGGCGACAATTATACGGATTCATGAAAGCGAACGGACGGATACCGGAAGTCGTGGTCACGGTCGCGCCGCCGCAGGAAGTCTCCGGCCGGCTGGTCACTGCCGAGGACGGCTCGCCGCTGGCGGAGTATGAAGTAAAGATTGTGCCTAACATCAGTTTCACGTGGCTGTGTCGCGACGGCGAATCCGAGAAAATCGACAGTAAATACTCACCGCTGGCGATCATCGTGAAGACGGACGCCGACGGCCGATTCCACGCGACGGGCTTAATTCATCATGCCGAGTACCGTGTTCTGCTGCAGAGAAAAACACCGGATGGGCTACAATTACCGGAAAATCGTAAAGAGCTTTACCAAGCGGTCGTCGGCAGCTTCCAGGCTGGCGCAACCCCGAAAAACACCCTGCCGGATATTTCCGTCGCGAGGGACAAGTATTTTTTGACAGGGCACGATATGTGGCAAATAACCTGGTGCGGCTCGCATGGGAATGAAAATCTCGCCGTCCGGCTTCCGGAAGTCCAACGGCTGGCCAAAGAAAATCATCGCAACATCGTGGTCGTTTTCCTGGGTTTCAGCCAATTGTCGTGGCATTGGGTCAACGAAATTTTTTACGATGATCCGCATGTACGCCCCATTTCCACGCACTTCCACTTCCTGGCCGCCGATGCTGGAAGCATCACCCAGCGAAATAAGGCGGAAGCGATCATGTTGATGAATAAGGGATTCAACCCGGCGGCGTTGAAAGAGCCCACGCTATGCATCCTTAACGCTGAAGGGAAGTTGCTTGAATCCGTGTCCGTCGAATCCCTGTTGGAGGAAGAAAAACAGGACAGGCATCAGTGGCTTGCCCCGGAAAAACTCATTGACGTGCTCAAGCGTAACCTGCCGACGGATGCCAATCATTAACCATTGTACCCCATGTCCCGATTTTTTGATCCCTCCGCCCTGAAGCGAACACGCTCCCGCATCGCGCCGATGTGCTTTGCGGTGACGGTCGGGGTGTGGGCGCTGTGCGCGGCGGCATGGGCGGCGGACTCTCCGGAACCGGCGTTTCCGGAAATTTTCACGGCCGCGAGGCGGGGCACCGTCGACGACGTTCGGCATTTCATCGAACAGGGCGTGGAAGTCGACACGCGCAGCACGAAAGGCCCGACGCACCGCTTTACACCGTTACACGAGGCGGCATTCGGCAAGGCCGACCTCGACGTGATCCGCTACCTGGTCGAACAGGGGGCCGACGTCAACGCGAAGGCCGGCAGCGATTACACGCCGCTGCACTTGCTGCTGCGAAAGAACACTCGACCGGAAACCGTGAAATACCTTGTCGAGCACGGCGCGGATATCCATGCCAGGGCGGAAAATTCCTCGACGACGCCGCTGCATTTCGCGACGCGGTACGCCGGCGCCGAAGTCGTGAAATACCTGCTCGAACAGGGGGCGGAAGTCAACGCGATGGATGTATTCGGGAGGATGCCGCTGAACGATGTCCGCAAACCTGACAAGGACGAAAAAACAGCGTTGCTCCGCGCCGCCGGCGGCAGGAGGCAACCTGGCACCAATATTTTCACCGCCGCGACGCTGGGCAGTGTCGCCAAAATTCGTGAAAATATCGAGGAAGGAATCGACGTCCGTGCGAAAGACGCCGCCGGCAACACGCTGCTGCACCTCGCTGCGGAAGAAAATTCCAGACTGGACGCCCTGCGATTCCTGATCGACCACGGCGTCGACATTCGCGCCAAAGCCAACAACGGCCGGACAGTGCTGCACGCGGCGGCGAAAAATCCCAACGTCGAAGTCCTGAAATTCATGCATGAACAAGGGCTCTGCATCAACGCCAAAACCGACGGCGGGCGAACCCCGCTGCACATCGCGATCGACAGCAATGCCCGTGCCGAAGCGGTGAAATACCTGCTTGAACACGGGGCCGATATCCACGCGTCCGACCATCGTGGAAAGACGCCGCTGCACCTTGCCGTACAGCGGGCGAACCGCGACGATTTCATCGAAATCCTGCTCGAACACGGGGCAAACGTCAACGCGAAAGATTGTGACCGCGATACGCCGCTGCACCTCGCGGCCAACAACAAAACCGACATCCGCGTCCTGGAACTTCTGCTCGCGCACGGGGCGGACGTCAACGCGAAAAACAAGAATAATGCCACGCCGATGCATTTCGCGATACGCAACGGCGCCGACGCCGCAGCGCTAAAAATCCTGATCGCGCATGGAGCAAACGTCAACGCAATCACCACCGGCATCAGCGCTTACACGCCGCTGCACCTGGCGATCCTCCGCCGCTGCGGCGCCGATGTCGTAAAAACCCTCGTCGACAACGGGGCGAACGTCAAAACGCTGCTCACCAGCGATAACCAAACACCGCTTGACCTTGCCGCAACCGATGAGGTGAAGACCGTGCTCCGCGAAGCGGGGGCCAAAAATCGGCCCGATTTCCGCGACATTTTCAGCGCCGCTTCCCGTGGCACGGTGGGCGACGTCCGGTTTTTCCTCGAGCACGGCGTGCCTGTCAACGTGAGCCACTACTGGGACGAAACGCCGCTGCACAACGCCGCGTGCAACCAAAACGTCGACGTCCTGGTTTACCTGCTCCAACAGGGGGCTGGGGTCAACGCGAAAAATGACCAGGACGAAACGCCGCTGCACTGGGCCGCAAAGCACAACCCAAATGCCGACGCCTTGAACGTCCTGCTGGAAAACGGCGCGGACATCCACGCCACAGACGCCAACGATCAAACGCCGCTGGACTGGGCCGACACCGAGGCAAAGCGCGCCCTCCTCCGCAAAATCGCCGCACCCGAATAACCCTTCACCATTCCCATTACGCATTCAAACGCCATGTCCCGATTTTTCGATCCCTCCGCCCTGAAGCGAATCCGCCAGCTCGAGTTGCGGGCCCGGTATGTCATGGAAGGCTACCTGGCCGGCATGCACCGCAGCCCCTTTTTCGGCAGCTCGGCCGAGTTCCTCCAGCACCGCCAGTACATCCCCGGCGATGAAATCCGCAACATCGACTGGAAAATCTGGGGCAAGCAGGACAAGTTTTATGTGAAGCAGTATGCCGAGGACACGAACCTGCGGGCAACGCTGCTAGTGGACTCGTCCGAGAGTATGCGGTACGAAACGCTCGGCGCGACGGAGAAGAGCCGGAAGCAAGCCGGGCCGGGGATGAGCAAGTACGAGTATGCGGCGACGCTGGCGGTGAGCCTGGCGTATCTGTTACTCAAGCAGGGCGACAGCGTGGGCGGCGTGCGCTTCGACGATGCCATCCGGCGGACGGTCCCACAGCGAACGCGGCAGAATCACTTGAACGCGCTGATTCAGTCGCTGGACATCGACGCGCCGCGCGAGAAGACGGACCTCGAGCCCGTGCTGCGGACGGTGGCCGAGACGTTCCCGAACCGGGGGATGATGATCCTGTTTTCGGACCTGCTGTTGCCGCGCGAGGGGCTGTGGAAGGGCTTAAAGACGCTCCGCAGCCGCAAGCACGACGTAGTCGTATTCCACATCCTGGACGACGACGAGCTGGACTTTCCGTTCCAGGGGCCATCACGTTTCGAGGGGCTCGAGACGCCGGAATTCCTCCGCTGCAACCCGCGGGCGCTGCGGGCCGGGTACATGGAGGAGCTGGAAAAATACCTCGACGAAGTCCGCCGAGGCTGCGTCCAGCAGAGCGTCGACTACGTGCTTGTCCGCACCAGCGACCCGTTCGACAAAACGCTTTCGAAAGTAGTGCTGTCGAGACGGCAGACGATTAAGAATGTGTAAGAAAGGCAAAAACCATGAAAAAAATCCTTTCCATTTTATTCCTCGCCAGTTTCGTGATGCCGTGTTTTGCGGATGAACCTCAAGTGGATGCGCCGGAGCCTGCCACCCTGATCATCATGCAGAATTCTGCGGAATTTATTGTGCTGCGGTCAACCGGCACGGAGATCGCGTGGGCTGTGGAATCCGGCTTCCCGAAGTGGGAAGCTGAAAAACCACCCAAAACAGGAAAGGCGGAGGTTTCCGTAAATTTAGGGGATGTGTTTTCGCGAATTGCATCCACGAAAAGTGAAACACCGCGAGAAAGAGAACCACGGTTGGTCCCCGCCGAAGGGGAACTCCCTCCCGCACCCGGTCAGCCAGCCAAGCCGGAACCAACGCAAAAGGTGATGATGCAGGTTTGGCCGGCCGTGTATACGCTTATATTTATGGATTCCAGCGGCGTCAAAACCTGTGTGGATTTGAGCGAAGAGCAGTGCAAAGCACTTCGCCATTCGCTGCGGGCCGTGTTTGACGACATCCTTAAGCAGGTTCCTCCGTTTAAGTCGCGGGCCATCCTTAGCTTTATCATACGTGACGATGTGCCAAAGCAAGTTAGCCGCCCTGTAGATAACTCACAAAAGTAAACTCCACTCGCGAAAGACCAACCCATGAACAAAATCCTTTCCATTATATTCCTCGCATGCTTCGCGACAATAACCCTCGCAGAAGAAAAAAACCGGCCCGTGTTGACCGAGCCGGGGATTGTGCTGACGTTCGACGACTCGCATAATCTGGACTCGTGGGCGAAGCGGGTGCCGCTTTTTGAGAAATATGGGGCGAAGGCGACGTTTTTCCTGCACAAGCCGGACACGATCGGCGAGTGGCAGCAGCAGTGCATGAAAAAATTGAGCGACATCGGCTGCGAGATGGCGTGCCATGGCTGGCGGCATGTCCGCGGCAGCGACCTCATCACCGAGAAGGGCAAGGATGCGTACCTCGCCGAGGAAATTCTCCCGGCCAATAAAAAACTCGAAGAGCTGGGCTACCCGCAACGCACATTCGCGTATCCGGAAAGCCGGCGGAACGACGCGACCGACGAGGCGCTGAAGCCGATTTTTCTGCATGTCCGCACCGGCGGCGGGCTGTGCGAGCGACCGTTCGTGGAGAATAACAGTGTATTTACTCCCGTGGCGAAAGTCCGCGATCAGTTCCTGATTTACGGCGTGCGGCTCGACCATGCCACGCCGGATGATGTCGAGAAATACGTTCAGCCGGCGCTTGAGCGTGCGAAGAAAAACGGCGAAATCCTCCTGCTTTACAGTCATGGCATCGTCGATAAAAACCCCAGCACATACGAAACCAACGAGGCGACGCTCGAAGAACTCCTGAAACGTGCCCAAGCACTTGGCCTAAAATTTTACACATTCGACGAGTTATGACCCAATGGATAATATGAAGTCATCATTGTCCAGCCAATTCCCCTCATTACGCATTTCGCATTAAGCATTTCGCATTATGTTCCTACACCCCCTGCTCCTTTGGGGCTTGCCGCTGATCGCTGTTCCGTTATTGATCCACCTGATCAATTTACTCCGTCACCGGCGTATCCGCTGGGGTGCGATGGAGTTTCTGCTGGCCGGGTTTCGGCGGCACCGGACGTGGGTGCGGATGAAGGAACTGCTGCTGTTGTTGATGCGGATGCTGGCGGTGGCGATGATCGTGCTGGCGGTGGCGCAGCCGGTACTGAAAAATAAACTCGGCGGACTTTTGGCGGGCGGCGGAAAAACGCATCACATCGTGCTCTTGGACGACAGTTTCTCGATGATGGACCGCCTGGACGACAAAAGCGCGTTCGAGTCGGCGAAAGAAGTGGTTCTGAAACTCGCCGAAGAATCGGCCCGTCAGCCGCTGGCGCAGAACTTCACGCTGCTGCGGTTTTCGCAGGCCCGGGCGGATGATGAGCCGGTGCGTCAGGAAAAAACGGAGGACGCCCAGAATCCGGAGGAAACGGCTCAGCCGCAGTCGCTGGCGAAGCTCGTGCCGGACATGCACAGTGAGCCGGTGGATGGGAATTTCAAGGAACGTTTGCAGGCGGTGCTGGATCCGCTTTCGGCCAGTGATTTCGCGGACGCCCCGATGACGGCCTTGGAGGCCGTGGAGCAGTTAGTCCCCCGCGCGGCTGACGAAAAACGAATCGTGTACCTCGTGACCGATTTTCGGAAACGGCAGTGGCACGAAAACGCGGATCTGAAAAAACTGCTGACGGAGCTGGAAAAATCGGATGTTTCGTTGAGGCTGGTGGACTGTGCTGATGCGGAGCATCCGAATCTCGCGGTGACGGCGCTGTACCCGGCGGAGGGCACGCGGGTGGCGGGCGTGCCGCTGGTGATGTACGTGGAGGTGACGAATTTTGGCACCGCGGCGGCGAAAAACGTGGTCGTGCATCCGGAAACGGCGGCGGGGCGCGCGGGAATTTCGCCCACAGTAACGGAAAGCGCGGCGGATGAAAAAGACGCGGAGAAAAAACCGGCTGCGAATTCCGCTGGCTCCCAGTCACTGCTGGCGGTGACGATTCACGAGATTCCACCGGGCGAGACGGTGCGCGAGCCGTTCCTCGTGAATTTCGCGTCGCCGGGGATGCACGCCATCCGTGTGAAGCTGGACACGGACGCGATCATGGCGGATAATGCGCGTGCGTGCGTGGTGGATTTTCCGGCGAACGAGTCGGTGCTGGTGATTGACGGGGACGCGGCGGCGGCCGACGGAAAAGCCCTGATGCTGGCGCTGGCCCCGGGCGGGAACGTGAACACGGGCGTGGTGCCCAGGCTCGAGCTACCGCGGTTTTTAAGCACGAATCCGCTGGCCGGATATCATGCGATTTACCTGCTGAATGTGGGGACGCTGGACCCGCAGGCGCTGCATTCACTGGAGGAGTACATTAAGAATGGCGGCGGCGTGGCGGTTTTTGTCGGCCCGAAAACGGAACCCGCGGCGGCGCTTACGTGGTACCGTGACGGTACCGGCTTCTTCCCCGTCAAGCTCCGCCAGCAGGCCGAGCTGCGGCTGGATACGCTGGAGAAAGTGCCGGATCTGCGGGTTTCGAATCACTCGATTTTCCGCATTTTCGCCGGGCGCGACAGCGGGCTTTTAAGCACCGTGAACGTTTCTCGCTATTATGCGCTGGAGGATGAATCGCTGGAACAGCTCATTCCACAGGATGATCTGGGAACGGCGAAAAACACGCCCGGCGCGGCGGCGGCGGATGGTGCACCGGGTGCGGCGGCCGGGGGCGAAAAACCCGTGCAGACGGATGACGTGCGGCGGGATTATCAGGACACGCAGGTCATCGCGTCCCTGCGGAATAATGATCCGCTGGTGCTCGAGCGGCGGTACGGGGACGGGCGCGTGGTGGTGTTCCTGACCACGGCTGGGCCAGAATGGAATAACTGGGCCCGTGGGAATCCGAGTTACGTGGTCGCGATGCTCCAGCTCCAGGCACGGCTTGCGTCCCGGAAAGACGTGAATTCGCTGACCGTGGGTGAGCCGCTGGCGATGATGTTTAACCCGGAGGATTATCAGCCGGAAGCGCAGTTCATTTCTCCCACCGGGGAGAATCTGGGCGTGGTGAACGGCGTGCCGCAGCCGGACGGCATGTTTTGGGCGCCGGGGCCGCGGACGGAAACGGGCGGGATTTACACCGCAAAGCTCGTGCCTCGGGGGAATAAGGCGGAAACGCAGCCGCTGGCGGTGAATGTAGACCCGCGCGAGGGAGACACGCACCGCGTCACCAGCGAGACGCTGGCCGAGAGCATGAAAGGCGTGCCGTACGTGTTTTACCGCGCGGCCGAGTTTTACCTTTCGGACACGGACGGCGGCGGCATGAACATTTCCGACCTGATTTTATACGTATTAATAATATGGCTCATCCTCGAAATGCTCCTCGCGGCCAGCGCGAGTTATCACATTCCGGCCGGCAGCTTACACGGAGGGACAGAAATTACACGGAAACACAGCGGTACCAGTCGGATCGGAGGTGCGAAATGATTTTCGCGGCGACGACGGAATATTTTCAGTGGGGGCGCATTCAGGATAACGCGGACTGGCTGCTGCCGGCGGCGGTGCTGACAGTGCTGGTGTACGTGGCGTACCGCATTTACCGGTATGACGCGGCAGAGTTGGCACCCGGGTGGCGGTGGACGCTGACGGCCCTGCGTGTGGCGGCATTTGCGGCCCTGTTCCTGATTTTCCTGAAACCCGAATGGCGGGCCGAGCGCGAAGTGCAGCAAAATTCGCAGGTCGTGCTGATGGTGGACACCAGCCTGAGTATGGGGCTGCCGAACACGGCACCGACGGATGGGCGTGCGCTGGCGGCGGCGGAAAGCGGCGCCAGTGATTTCATCATTTCGCGGCAAAAAACCGTGATCGAAACGCTCACGAAAACGCCGCTTGTAGCGGACCTGCGGAAAAAGCATGACGTGATTCTCGCGGGGTTCGACTCGGCCACGCACCGGGTGGTGACGCTGAAAAAAGTGGAGGCCGTGCAAGACGCGGGGCATTCCGCGGCAGATACGGAAACCGCATCAAAAAGCGGCATGGCGCCGGATGAAGATGAAAACGTGACCGGCGCCGAAAACGCCCTGCCCGACCTGACCGTGGCGCTGGAAGCCCGCGGAATGGAGACTCGGCTGGCGGACGCCGTGCGCGGGTGGATTCAGGGAAATCGCGCGGCCCCGCTGGCCGGCGTGGTGGTGTTTTCAGACGGCGTGCTGAACGCGGGCAGCGATCTGGATGCCGCCGTGCAGACCGCGAAAGACGCCCGCATCCCGATTTACACCGTGGGTTTCGGCTCCACGCAGCCCATGGAGAACGTGCGGATTTATGATCTGGAAGCGCCCGTGCGGGTGCAGCCGGGTGATCCGTTTTCGATTACGGCGCTGGTGCAGGGTTACGGGCTCTCGGCCGCCGGCGGTGTGTCTGAAAAAGGGCTTCACAGCGTGAAGGTGGACCTTTTCGCGAGGCCAGCCGGAACCGCGCAGCCGGATGCCGGGGCGCCGAATTACGGCACCCTGCTGGAGACGAAAGAAGTGCTGCTTTCGGATGACGGAAAGGTGATGCCCGTGCGTTTCGAAATCACGCCCTCGGAGCTGGGAAAGTTCACGTATACGCTGCGTGCCCAGCCCCGGCCGAAAGAGCAGATGCTGGATGATAATCAGCGCGACGCGGATGTGGAAGTGGTGGACCGCAAGACGAAAGTCCTGATGCTGGCCGGTGGGCCCACGCGCGAGTATCAGTTCCTCATGCCCACGCTTTTCCGGGATAAGAGCATGGAGGTGGACGTGTACCTCCAGAGTGCGCTGCCCGGGATTTCGCAGGAGGCCGCGAAAATTCTGGACGGCTTCCCCATCACGCGGGAGGAGATGTTCCAGTATGACGCGGTGATCGCCGTGGACCCGAACTGGAAGGATTTAACCGGCGCCCAGGTGGCGCTGCTAGACGACTGGATTTCTCGCCAGGGCGGCGGAATCATTTTAATCGCCGGCGCGGTGTACATGGGCGAGACGGTCGGCGGGTGGATCGAAGACCCGGCCATGACAAAAATCCGCGCGATTTACCCCGTGGAGTTTATCAAGCGTTTCTCCACTACCCGGCGGGATACGTTCACGGCGCGTGACCCCTGGCCGGTGGACTTTACGCGTGAGGGGATGGAGGCGAATTTTCTGAAGTTGGAGGATTCCGCCACGGACAGTCAGCGGGCGTGGGCCGAGTTCCCCGGCGTTTACGGATATTTCCCCACGAAAGGCCCAAAATCCGGTGCCACCGTGCTGGCATGGTTTTCGGATCCCTCGAAGCGCGAGGGAGATAACCTCCCGGTGCTCATTTCCTCGCAGTTTTTCGGGGCCGGGCGCGTGCTGTACCTGGGCACGGGCGAAATGTGGCGGCTACGGAATAAAAATCCGGAATACTTCACCCGCATTTACACCCAGATGATCCGTTTCGTGGCCCAGGGCCGCATGATGCAGCAGTCGAATCGCGGACGGCTGATGGTGGCGCGCGACCGGTACACACTGGGCGACTCGGTGGAAATTCGGGCGCAGCTGATGGACGGCCAGATGAATCCGCTCTCGGCCCCCACGGCCGTGCTGGAGGCGTTCATGCCGGACGGACGCGTGCAGATGGTCACGCTTCACGGCGGGAATCCGGAACAGCCGGGACTTTACACCGGGAACCTCACTGTGATGGCGGAGGGAATCGTGCGGCTGGAAATCCCGCTGGAAGGCGTGGAGGAGCGACTCAGCCGGAGAGTGGAAGTCACGCTGCCGGACCTGGAACGCGAGAATCCGCAGCAGAACCGCCTGCTCTTGGAGCGACTTGCCGCCGCCACCGGCGGGACGGCGTTTACCTCCACGGAGGACGCGGTGAAACAGTTGCCGGAACTCATCCGTGACCGCACGCGGACGATCACGCTGGCCGCCGCCGTGGATCCCGCCCGGCAGCGCGAACTGCTGAAATGGCTCATGATCGCGGCCGTCACCGCCCTGTGTGCGGAATGGCTGCTGCGGCGATTATTGAAATTGGCATAAATGGTTCATTAAAAAGGAAACCCCATGAAAAAAATCATCGCGTGTGTATTTTCGATTATAACGGCCTGCGTCGCGGGCGTTTGGGCGGAGGAATTCCCCGTGAAGGAAGCTCTGCAGCCGTTCGTGGACGGAGGCGAGGTGCCGGGCATGGTCACGGTGGTGGCTGACCGCGAAAAAGTCATCCAGATGGACGCCGTGGGAATGGCGAATGCAGAGACGGGCGTCCCCATGGCCACGGACACGTTTTTCTGGATCGCGTCCCAGACGAAACCCTTCACCGGCGTGGCGGTCATGATGCTCGTCGAGGAGGGAAAGCTTTCGCTGGATGAGCCGATCACGGCGTACCTGCCGGAACTGGCGGCGCTGCGGGTGCGGGCCGAAAGTGATGCGGAAAAGACGGTGCTGGTGGCGCCGAATAAGCCGATCACCCTGCGGCACCTGCTGAGCCACACGGCCGGGATGGCGTGGATCACGCCGATTCACTCGCGTTTCGGAACCATCGACTGCATGCCTCTGGATCAGATGGTGGTGGCCTGTGCCATGACGCCGCTGGATACGCAGCCGGGCACGAAATACGCGTACTCGAACATGGGCATCGAAATCGCGGCCGCGGCGGTGCAACGGATGTCGGGCATGCCGTTCGAGGAATTTTTGCAGCGACGAATTCTGGATCCGCTGGAAATGAAGGACACCACGTTTTGGCCCAGCGAAGAACAGCTGAAGCGGCACGCGCTGGTGTACCGCTGGGACGGCGAGCAGAAAAAGCTGCTGCCCATGAACACGCCGCAAATGACGTACCCGCTGGAAGACCGCGTACGGCGTTACCCCGCGGCGGCCGGCGGCCTGTACTCCACCCCGCAGGACCTGGTGAAGTTTTATCAGATGCTGTTGGGTGAAGGCGAATTCGCGGGAAAACGGCTGCTGAAACCTGAAAGTGTGCGGGAGATCGCGAAAAAACAGACAGGCGACTTACCCGACAGTTACGGCCTGGGCTCCGTCTCCGGCGGCGACTTTTTCGGTCACGGCGGCATGTGCGGCACGGACTCCATGGTGGACGTGAATCGCGACCGCGTGTTCATGTTCATCGTCCAGGAATTCGGCTGTCCGAAAGCCGGCGAGGCGAAAGCGGCGTTTTTTAACACCGTGCGAAAGTAACTGACCATATCCCATCCTCCACATCCCATATCCATTCATGGCACCACACAAAAACCCGCTTCCACTTCCGAAAGAAATCACGCTGCTGCTGGACTCGCTGCGGGGGCGCATCCGGCGGTATGTCTGGGCGGAGGGGCTGGCGGTGCTGGCGTTTCATCTGGGCGTACTGTTCTGGATTTCGCTGGCGGTGGACCGGTTTTTGGAGCCGCCGGCGGTCGCGCGGGTGGTGACGTGGGTGCTGGCGGTGAGTGTGATGACGGCAGACGCGTGGCGCGTGCTGCTGCGGTATGTGTTCACGCCGCTGGGTGACCGGAGCATGGCGATTATTCTTGAACGCCGGTTTCCGCAGCTGAATGACACGCTGCTGACGGTGCTTGAATCGGGCGAAGATGCGGACGTGCTGGCGGACTCCGCCACGGCTGATCTGGACGCGGATTTTTCGGAAGCCGCCCTGAAGCGAGAGATGATGCGTAAAACACTGGAGGAGCTGCTGGCAGCCATTCCCACGCTCCGCGTTTCGCAGGTGTTTCGACTTGCGCCGCTGATGCAGGCCGGGGCACTTGCGGCGGTGGCGGCGGCGTCCGTGGCCGTGTTTTTCGTGAACGCGCCGGAGACGGCGGGAACGTACGTCCAGCGCATTTTCCGCTTTTCGGATGAAATGTACCCGCGGCACACGATTCTCGAGCTGGAAGGGTTTAAGGACGGCAAAATCCGCATCGCGCGCGGGTCGGATCTGGAGATTCGGCTGCGGGCCGGGTACCGGAAGTCGATTTATGATGCCCCGGATGCGGCGCCGCGCGAGTTGCGGACGGTCACGCTTTACTCGCGGAATGAGGAGGGCATGAAGAACCGCGTGGCCATGGTGCGGGAAGGAAGTTCGCTGGTGGAAGCGGCGGAAATGACGGATTTCAGTCATACATACCGCAGCGTGCTGGTGCCGATGACGCTGGATATTTACGCGGGAGACGCGCACCTGCGCGACCTGAAAGTGGAGGTCGTGGACAGCCCGGTGCTGGGGAATATGACGCTGGAAATCGCGTACCCGGCTTACATGCATCTCACGCCGCGGACGGTGCCGATTTCGGGGGTGATGAGCGTTCCGGTGGGTGCGGATGTCACGATTCACGCGGCGGCGAATAAGCCGCTGGAGGCGGTGGAGGTGGTGCGGACGGTGGACGGCGAAAAGTCGGAGCCTCAGACGCTGGCCATGAGCCCCGCGGATGCCACGCGTCTGGCGTGGAATATCGGGCGGTTCACGCAGGACACGGTATTCCACTTCACGCTGAAAGATCAGGATGGGCTGACGTCCCGCTCCGCCACGCGCGTGGCGCTGACGCGGGAGGATGACCAGTTGCCGCACGTCGCGGTGCAGCCTTACGGAATCGGGACGGCCATCACCGTGAACGCGAAAATTCCGGTGAAAGGGAAGATTACGGACGATCACGGCGTGGTGAGCGTGGCGTTCGACTTCCGGGTGGAGCGGATTCCTGACGGGCCGGAAGCGGAAGTGGCGGCGGAGGAGCCGGAAGGAATGGTGCTGGATTACACGGGCGCCACGCCAGCGTACCAGACCATTCATGATTACGCGACCAGCCCCACGGAGATTACGCTGGACGGCACGCCGCCGGCGGTGCTGGAGGTGGAGCCGTTTAAGTTGAAGCTGAAGGACCGCTTCCAGATTTCGGTCGTGGCCGAGGACCGTTATGATCTGGACGCGGATTTTGCGCCGGCGCCCCGTGCGGCGGATGCCGGGCGGAATCCCGCGCGTCTGGGGCGCTCGCAGCCCGTGATCCTGGATGTGGTCACGCCGGAACGCCTGCGGCTTCTGCTGGAGGCACGTGAAATCACGCTCCGGCAGCTTTATGAAGCCGTGTATCAGGAGGTGCTCGACTCGCGCGACTCGCTGCAGCGGATTGTGATCGCGGACTGGAAAAATCAAGCGGAAACGGAGGAAGTGAAAACGGAATCGCCGGAGCATCAGCAGGCCCTGATGAGTTACCGTGTGGAGCGGGTCGTCCAGAATGACCGCAAGAATCTGCATGAAATCCTCGGCGTGGCGGAAGGCGTGGAGAACATTTGCCAGCAGATGGTGAATAACCGGATTGACACGCCCACGTGGCTGGAACGGCTGCGGGACGGCGTGATGAGCCCGCTGCGGAAAATCGCGAATGAAGATTTTCAGAAGCTGGAAGTGACGCTCGTGAAGCTCCGCCGGGCGATCGACGCGAATCAGGTGCCGGAGGCAAAATCGCTGCACACGCAGGCGCTGCGGGAGATGGACGCGACCATCCTCGCCATGGAAGCCGTGCTGGCAAAAATGGCGGAAATGCAGGACTTTTCCGAAATGATCGAAATCCTGCGGGACGTCATCCGCGGCCAGGAAGAAGTGAATGAAGATACGAAAAAGTATCACCGGGAAGGCCTGAAAGACCTGGAGCTTTAATGTGAAATATGAAATGCGGAATGCGGAATGAAATGGTGAATGATATGAAAATATCCAATTTAAGAATTTTACTGTTTTGCGTGCTTTTCATTTTTTGCGCAAAACTTAACGTTTTTTCACAGGAAAACGCGGTGGAGAATGCACCGCCGGCAACTGAAAATGTGGCGCCGGCGGAAAACACCCCGGCGAAACTCACGCCCGAAATGCTCGTGGCGGATCAGAAACGCGTGGCGGAAAATTACCAGCGTTTTGATGAAATCCTGCTGCGAATGTCGGAGCTGATGTCCGTGACAGATCCGGATCGCGGCGCACTGCTGGCCCGTGTCATCACGCAGAGCCGGGAGAAGATGGTGCGGATGCGTTTTGATGCCGTGACGGAACTGCTCACCGAAAACGCGATCGCCCGCGCGCAGGATAATCAGCGCGAGTTGTATGAGGATCTGAAATCGCTGCTGGTGCTGCTGGAAAATGAAAGCCGCGGGCAGAAAATCAAGGATGAAAAGGAACGGCTGCGGACGTACCTGAAAGAGGTGAATCAGCTCATCCGGGAGGAGCGGAGTTTGCAGGGCCGAACGGAGAACGCGGCGGATGTGCAAAAACTCACGGGCGAGCAGCATGAAATCGCGCGAAAAACGGGTGAGCTGGCCAGGAAAATGGACGCGGAAAATCAGGACGCGAATTCCCCGCTGAATCCCGGAAAAGATGATGACGGCGCATCCGGCGAGAAGAAAAACGGCGAGGCGGGAAAAGAAAACGAAAACGGTAAAAGCGGCGAAAAAGAATCGCCGGACGCGAACGCCGGAGAGGGAAAATCGCCGGACGCCCCGGGAGGAGAAAAAACGCCGGGTGGCGAGAATCCAAAAGGCGAAAACGGTCAGAATGAAGCTGGGGAAAATAAAGCCGGCGAGAATGCGGAGGGTAAGTCGGGCGAGTCAGGAAAATCGGGGAAATCCGGCAAAAGTGGTGAGTCCGGCGAATCGGGCGAAAGCGGCGGCGAATCGGGAGAATCTGGCGATTCTGATAAAAATAAAGAAGACAGCGAACGGCCCAAAACCCCGCAGGACAGGCTCCGTGAGGCCCAAAAACGCATGGAGGAGGCCCAGAAAAAGCTGGAAAAGGCGGAAAAGGAAGGGGCCGTGAATGAGCAGGAAAAGGCCATCCGCGAGCTGGAAGAGGCGAAAGCGGAGCTGGAGGAGATTCTCCGCCAGATTCGTGAAGAGGAGGCAAAACGGTATCTCACGCTGCTGGAGACGCGTTTAAAGAAAATGCAGCAGATGCAGCGTACCGTATATGAGGACACCCTGCGCCTGGCGAAAATCCCGGAGAATGACCGCACGCACGACCATACCGTGGAGTCCACCCGGCTGAGCCGGCGCGAGTCGGATATCGTGCTGGAAGCCGACAAAACGCTTTTACTGCTGCGAGAAGACGGCACGGCAGTCGCCCTGCCCGGCGTGCTTTCTCAGGCGCGGGATGACATGCAGCGGGTGACGCTTTTACTCGGAAAGGGAGACGTTAGCCCCCTGACCCAGTCCGTGGAGGAAGACATCCTCGCGGCCCTGGAGGAAATGATCGCCGCCGTGGAAAAAGCTCTGAAAGACCTGGATGACGAAGAAAAAAAGATGGAAATGCAGCAGCAGTCCATGGCGGATCAGGATCCGGCGCTGATTGATCTGCTGACGGAAATCAAGATGATCCGCTCCACGCAGTTGCGCATCAATAATCGCACCCAGCGGATCGGGAAACTCATCACCGGCGAGAGTGCCGAGAAGCCGGATCTGATGGAAATGCTGAAAGATCTTTCCCGGCAGCAGGCCGCCATCCGGCAGATCACGCGGGATATCGCCACGGGGAAGAACGATTAAATGGGATTTGTGGTTTGTGGATGATTAATGGTGAATGAAATCGTCCCGGAGGGACGGGATGATTATAGAAAGCGTATGCTAATTGAATTCTGCCGCTCCGTAGGAGCGCAATGTTTATGGAAGTGAATCACATGAAAAAAACGCTCTTTTCCTTTATGATTTTTTGCACGGTGTGTTTTTTCACGGCGGTGACGGCGCCGGCGGCGGAATCTCCTGTGGCGGTGTCTGCCGAAACACCTGCCCTGGATGAATCCTCCATTCCGTTACGGTATTTAACCCGACCGGAACTGCGTGCGGCGCTGCACGGCTGGCTCATGACCCGCGGCGCGCCGGAAGACGCTCAAAAGACGCTCGCGACCTGGGACGCGTTGGTGGAAAATACCACGCGGGAGGAGATTTTAATCGCCACCGTGGCGCTGCTGGCCGAGAAGTCCCCCCCCGTGGATGCGATTTATAAAATGTGCCGTCAGCGGGAAATTCCGTTCGCGCCGCATCTGGAGCCGTGGCTCCTGGGGAAGGAGTTGACGAAAGTGGCGGAGCCGGAAAATCCCGTGGAGCCGGCGGCGGATGCGGAAAAAGCCCCTGAAGATAAAAAGGAAGCGAAAGACGCGAAAAAGGAGAAAGAGAAGGAAAAGAAAGCCCCGGCGGTGAAGTATGAGGAGCGTCTCTTCCCGCGGGTGGCCAGGGATGAGGCCCAGCCGGACGCCCCAGAGCAGCTCACGCGGCTGCTGGCCGATCAGGTGCGGCTGTATTTCGGCGTTTCGCTGGTGCGGGGTGCGTTTTATGATGAGGCGGACCTGGTGCTGGCGGGGCTCGAGCCGGAAGACGTGATCGACCCGGCCGCCATGCTCTTTTACCGCAGCGTCGCGCATCATCAGTTGCTGGCCCGGGAAGGCTGCGTGAAGGATCTGGAGAAGCTCCAGCATTCGCTGCCGGACGCCGACCTGAATCCGGACTCCCCCGGCGGTGAAGAAGTAGCGGCGGAGCCCACCGGCGCGGCGGAAGTGCTGGACATGAACATTCCGCGGCGGTACGCCAGTCTCGTGCGGATCATGCTCCAGGACATGCTGGCGCTGGAGGATGCCGGGCTGGATCACATCGCGCGGCGGATGGAAGACATTCGTCGGCGACTGGATTTCGGCCGGGCGGGCGAAAAAGTCCAGGAAGTGGAGCGCGGCGTGATCGAGTCGCTGGATGACATCATCGAAAAGCTGGAGGAAGAGTGCCGGAAGAAGAAAAGCCAGTCTCAGAACGGGGGTACACTGCGTCCGCAGAAGCCCGCCGAGCAGGCCCAGATCATGGGCGGCACGGGCCCCGGCCAAGTCGACCGCAAAAGTATCGGCACCAAAAGCGGCTGGGGAAACCTCCCGCCCAAAGAACGCGAGGAATCCCTGCAGCAGATCGGAAAGGACTTCCCCCCCCATTACCGCGACGCGATCGAGCAGTACTTCCGGCGCATGGCGGACAGCGAGAATTAATGCGAAATGATAAATTGTAAACGGTGAATGATGATGAAGAAATTTTCTTTTATCGCGGCGTGCGTAATGCTTGGGTTTACAGCGGGAATGACACATGCGGTGACGGTGACGGTGCAGGAGAGTGCCGGGCCATCGCGCGAAGGGCGGCTTGTGGAAATTCGGGAGAACGCGGTGGCGGTGCGGATGCCGCTGGTGGACGGCGGGTATGACGAGCATGCCACGGTGATTCCACTGGAGACGGTGAACACGATTTCCTTCCCGGCTGTAAAGCGTGTGGAGCCGACCGCGGAGGAAAAGCCGGAAACGCCGGGCGGTGAAGCGCCGCCCGTGAAGGCGATGGCGGCGCCACAGCCGATTTTTATCGCCACGCGAGACGGATCGCTTTTCACGGCGAAAACGCTGACACTCGCCGGTGGTGTGTATCAGACGGAGACCGCGTGGGGCGGCGCGTTCCCGGTAAATGATTCCGCCGTGCGGTACGTGCTGCTGCGGAATGATCTGCTGGAGGATGTGCCCGGGAAGAGGACGGACGCCGACATGCGGAAGGTCTGGGAGGACGCCCTGGCCATGGACTCGCCGGAGGATGTGCTCGTGGTGGAACGGGAGGGCAAGCTTTCGTATTATCGCGGGCAGGTGCTGGGCATGACGGCGGAGGCCGTGCGTTTTGAAATGGGCGGAGACGCGGTGAACGTGCGGCGCGACCGCGTTTTCGGATTCCTCCCGGCCAAGAAGCCCGGTTTCGCGCTGCCGGCCGTGACGGGTACGCCGGGCGTGCTGACGGACGTGGACGGAAATCGCTGGACGGCCGTAAAACTCCACCTCACGGAAGACGAAAAGCTCGCGTGGGAGACGCCGCTGGGCCTGGCGTTTTCACTACCGGCGGAACAGTTGGCCGAGCTGGATTTTTCGGACGGGCGGATGGTTTACCTTTCGTCGCTGAAGGCGGAGGCGGTCCAGTGGACGCCGTATGTTTCGCTGCCGGGGCTTTCCGTCTCGCGCGAGGCGTATTTCATGCCGCGGATGAACGCCAGCGTGAACGGGAACCCGCTTTCGCTTGACGGCAAGACGTACGCGCGGGGAATCGCCATGACCAGCCGCACGGAGATGACGTTCCGTCTGCCGGATAAATATTCGCGCTTCCAGGCGGTCATCGGCATCGACGACGAAGTGCGGCCCAACGGAAACGTCACCGTCACGATTCGCGGAGACGGCACGGAAATTTTCCACGAGGACATGGACGGCACCACCGCGCCGCAGGCCGTGGACCTGGACATTTCCGCATACCGCCGCCTGACGCTTTTCGTCGATTACGGAAAAGACATGGACATGTCCGACCACGTGGATTTCGCGGACGCGAAGGTCGTGAAGTAATGCAGCAGAGGAGAATAGGGGATGGGATATAGGGGATGGGGGATGGCGAATCCGCAAACATTTCGACAAAAAAAACCGACCATCATTTGCTGGATTATCCTGCTCATCGGCGGATGTCTGTTGTCCGTCTGTTCCGCGGCCTGCGCGATGGACTGGGTGGAGGTCAGTGCCGATAAAACGCATTTTGTGGGGAAGCAGTCGGGCAAGCCGGTGCTGTTTTGGGGTGCGAATTACGATCATGACGCGCAGATGCGGCTACTGGACGATTATTGGATCGCGGAGTGGGACACGGTCGTCGCGGATTTCGACGAAATGAAGGCCCTGGGGCTGAACGTCGTGCGGATTCATCTCCAGATCGGGCGCTTCATGGATTCTCCCACGCAGGCGAACACCGAGGCGCTTGCGAAGTTGGCGAAATTGATTCACGTGGCGGAGTCGCGCGGGCTGTATCTTTACGTCACGGGGCTGGCGTGTTATAAGAAAGCGAACATCCCGGCATGGTATGATGCGTTGGATGAAGATGGCCGATGGGCGGCGCAGGCG
Source organism: Thermoguttaceae bacterium (assembly GCA_031553595.1). GTDB lineage: Bacteria > Planctomycetota > Planctomycetia > Pirellulales > Thermoguttaceae > RGIG3701. Next base: position 40,673 of record JAVBLI010000012.1, read on the forward strand.
GTGTTCTGGAAACACGTCGCGCGGGTGTGTGCGGCGAGTCCCGCGGTGTTTTGTTATGATTTGATGAATGAGCCGGTGGTGCCGGGCGAGGCGCGGGAGGATTGGCTCGCGCCGGAGGGGCTGGGCGACTTTTTTTATGTGCAGAACATCACCCGCACACCGGACGGACGGACGGCGCAGGGAATCGCGAAAGCGTGGGTGGATCATTTGGTGACGGCCATCCGTAGTGAAGACACGCGGCACCTGATCACGGTCGGCGTCATTCCGTGGGCCATCGTTTGGCCGGACGCGAAGCCGCTGTTTTATGACCCGACGGTCGGCGAAAATCTGGATTTCGCCAGTGTGCATTTTTACCCGGAGGCGGGGCAAGTCGAAAAGGCGCTGACGGCCCTGAATGTTTACGCGGTCGGAAAGCCGCTGGTGGTCGCGGAAATGTTTCCGCTGAAGTGCAGCGTGGAGGAGATGGATCGCTTCATCGACGGTTCAAAATCCGTGGCGCAGGGATGGCTCGGTTTTTATTGGGGGAAGACCGCCGCGGAGTACGCAAGCATGGCGTCACCGACGGTCGGTGACCGCATGATGCAGCAGTGGCTGGAGTATGTGCAGACGAAACGGCCGGACGCCCCGAAAGAAAAAGAAAGCGGGACGCTGCATCCGGTGCTGATCCTGATCATCGGCGTGACGGTAGTGGTGGTGATGGTGCTCGTGCTGCGGGCGAACGCGTTTTTGGCGCTGATCTGCGCGGCGCTGGTGGTGAGTCTGCTGGCCGGCGGCGATTGGGCGGTGAAGGGTGAACGCGTCGGAATGGCGCTGGGCGACTCGGTGGGGAAGATCGGGATCGTGATCGCCATGGCCGCGATTATCGGCGTGTGCATGATGCGCAGCGGCGCGGCGGAGAAAATCGTCGTCTCGTTTTGCCGCGTGCTGGGCGAGAAACGGTTTCCGCTGGCCCTGGGCGGCAGCGGCTTCGTGCTGTCGGTGCCTGTGTTTTACGACACGGTTTTTTTCCTGCTGATTCCGCTGGCCCGCTCGTTTTACCGGCGGGTGGGGAAGAATTATATTTTGTGCCTGATGGCGATTTGTGCCGGCGCGATGATCACGCACACGATGGTTCCGCCGACGCCCGGGCCGCTGGCGATCGCGACGAATCTGGGCATCGAAATCGGCCAGATGATGCTCGTCGGCCTGCTGGTGGGCGTGTTTCTTTTCCCGGTCGGGATCGGGGCGGCGTATTTGATTGAGTGGTACATGCCGCATCCGGAAATTCATCTCCCGGCGGGTGAAGCGGAGGCAGAGAACGCACAGCCGGATGAAACGCGACTGCCGCCGCTGCGGTGGGCACTGCTGCCGGTGCTGCTGCCGATCGTGCTCATCGCGGCGGGGTCGTACGTGAGCATGGCGTATAAAGCATTTCCAGCGGGGACGCTGCCCGCGTGGGCGACGGCCGTGAAGATCGTCGGCGGGAAAGAAATCGCGATGATGCTGGCGGCGGCGCTGGCGATGTTCGTGTATTACCGGCAGAAAATCGCCACGGCGTTGGAAATGCGGAAGGATGTGGAGGCAGCGCTGCTGGACGCGGGGCTGATTATTTTGATCACGGCCGCGGGCGGGGCGTTCGGCGCGATGCTGCAGCTGGCGGGCATCGGCGGGGCGATCGAAAGCGTGTTCCGCAGCGAATCGGGCGTCGCGGGGGTATCGGTACTGTTGGCCGCGTTTTGCGTCGCCTCGGTGCTGAAACTTTCGCTGGGTTCCAGCACCACGGCCATGCTCACCGCCTCGTCGATCATCGGCGCGATGGGCCTGACCACGGAGGCGTTGGGCTTTAACCTGGCGTACCTCGGCCTGACCATCAGTTGCGGCTCGCTGGTTACGTCGTGGATGAATGACAGCGGGTTCTGGATGACCAGCCGTATGGCGGGCCTGAGCGAAACGGACACGCTGAAGTCGGTCACCGTCCTGCACATGATCGTCGGATGCGGCGGTTTTGCGATCATTTTGGTGCTGTCGCAGATGCTGCCGCTGATGCATTTTGGGAAATAGTAGCCCTTTTATTTTTTATCATCATGAAAAAATACACCATTTTATTATTAAGCGTGTTTTGGACGGCGGCGGCTTTTTCGCAGGACGTGGCGGAGGACGTGCTGAAGGCGGAGGCCCAGCGTGTGGCGGTGATCGAGAAAATCTCGCCGGCAGTGGTGGCGATTTTTTCTCCGGACGGCGCCGGCGGCGGATCCGGCGTACTGGTGACGGAAGACGGATACGCGCTGACGAATTTCCACGTGGTGTCAGGGAATAAGTGGCTGAAGTGCGGCCTGGCGGGCGGGAAAGTGTATGACGCCGTGACGGTGGGGATTGACCCCGTGGGAGACGTGGCGCTGATTAAAATGCTGCCGCCGGAAGGGGAGCCGGATTTTCATTTCCCGACGGTCGCGCTGGGTGACAGTGACACACTGCGGCAGGGCGACCTGGCTTACGTGCTGGGAAATCCTTTCGGTTTCGCGACCGATTTTTCGCCCACGGTGACGTGCGGAATGGTTTCCGGAAACCACCGTTATCAGTTCCCGGCGGGCACGCTGCTGGAGTACGCCGACTGCATTCAGATTGACGCGGCCATTAATCCGGGGAACTCGGGAGGGCCGCTTTTTGACGCCGCGGGGATGCTGGTGGGCATTAACGGACGCGGCTCTTTCGAGAAGCGAGGCCGAGTGAACGTGGGCGTGGGATACGCGATTTCGATTAACCAGATTAAGCGGTTCATGGGGCACCTGCACGCGGGGCGAATCGTGGATCACGCCACGCTGGGCGCGACGGTGACGGCGGATGATGTGGGCCGGGCCGTGGTGGACCGCATCCTGGATGACACGGACGTATACCGCCGCGGGCTGCGCGAGTCGAATACCATTACGCACTTCGGCGGCCGGCGCATCCGCACGCCGAACGATTTTAAAAACATGCTGGGCACGTTCCCGAAAGGCTGGGTGACGTCCATTACGTTCGCGAGAAAAGCCAGCGGCACGGCGGAGGCGAGGAAAGAAGTAACGGCGCTGGTGCGGCTGCCGGGCGTGCACTCGGAAGCGGAGCTGCTGAAACTGATGTCCCCGCCGGAAGAAAAAAATGCACCGCCACGAAAGCGTGGAGAACGGCCGCCGGCGCCGGAGGATACGGAGGAGGATGCGCCGTCAGCGGATGCGGAAAAAGAAGCGGACGCAGAGAGTGAGAAAGACGCACCGCCCGCGGAAGGGGACGCGCCGTCCGCTGATACGGAGAAAGAAAAGCAGGAAAAACAGCGGAAGATTCTGGAAATGATGGCCCGCAAGAAGCCGGAGCCGCCGGCGCGGGTGAAGGCGTTTCTGGAGGAGCGTCACGGGTGGGAAAATTATTATTTTAATCGCATGGAACGGACACGCGTGTGGGATGCGTTCACGGCGGCCAGCACCCTGGCGGAGGAGGATAAATACGGCACGCCGCGGCAGGCGTGGGCGCTGGAGGGGACGCTGCTTTCCGGAAGCCGATTTTCGTGGACGTGGCGGGACGGACAGTGTGTGCTGAAACTCCCCACGGCGGAGGTGAAATGGAATATCACAGAAGACTTCACCATCCCGCCCACGCCGGCGGACAGTGAATTCGTGCTGCCAGGCATGTCGCTGTGGCAGCGATTTTTGTCGCACGGGCCGCAGGAATTCGGCACGTTACATTACTGGGGATGCTCGCCGCTTCCGTATTTCGAGAACGCGGAATACGCCGCCCTGCCAGTGGACGCGTACCCGCTTTATGACGTGCTGGCCGGGCATTACGGCGGACTGGACGTGCGGTTTTTCTTCAGCCGAAATGAAAATGATGGCGAGGAAAAAACGGAGCCCGTGCGTCTGGTCATGATGGAAATCACCACGCCGTATGAGGGCGACTGCTGGGAGTTCCGCTTCCGCAATTATAAAACGGATCACCAGGGGCGTTTCCTGCCCGGGCGACTGGAAATCGTGTGCGGCGAGAACGTGATGGAAGAGTTTATCTTGGAAAAGCTGGATATTCATTAAAGAAAATTTAAAGGACTCACGAAATGAGGCATTTTTTAATAACGCTCATCCTTCTGGCCGCGGCGCTTTTTCACACGCCCGTGTGCCGCGCGGACATTCACGCGACGCTCGGGGAAACACAGCCGAAAATGGTGAAGATTTACGGAGCCGGCGGGTTCAGCGAAATGGAAGGGTATCAGTCCGGGTTTTTCATTTCGGATAAAGGCCACGTGCTGACGGTTTTCAGTTACGTGCTGGACACGGAAGACCTGCTGTGCGTGCTGGATGACGGCTCGAAACATACCGCGGCGCTGGTGGGGGCGGATCCGGTGCTGGACCTGGCAGTGCTGAAAATCGCCCGGGAAGGCACGCCGTTTTTTCAGCTTGCCGCGGAGGCGAAAACGGACGCGGAAATTCTCCGTGCGCTAAAACCCCGCAGCGGCGAGAAAATCCTCGCGCTGAGTAATTTATTTGACGTGGCGGTGGGAGATGAGCCCGTTTCGGTGCAGCACGGCGTGATCAGCGCAGTGGTGACGCTCGACGCGCGGCGGAAGGCGTACGCCAGCCGGTATAAGGGCCCGGTGTATGTGCTGGACGCCATCACGAATAACCCCGGCGCGGCGGGCGGCGCCCTGATCACGGAAAGCGGCGTCCTGCTGGGTATGCTCGGAAAAGAATTGAAGCACGCGCGGACGGGGACGTTCCTGTGTTTCGCGCTGCCGGTGGAATGCATGACGGCCACAGTGCATGAAATCATCCAGGGAAAGTACGTGGCCCGGAACACTGCCGGGGAGGATGAGGCGAATAAACCCGTCCGCGCAATCACGCTCCGAGAGCTGGGCGTCACGCTCATTCCTGATGTGGTTTACCGCACACCGCCGTACGTGGACTGGGTGGATCCGGAGTCGCCGGCCGCCCTCGCAGGCATGAAGCCGGACGATTTAATCGTGTTCGTGGCGGGGAAGCTCGTGCAGTCCTGTAAAGCCGTACGGACAGAGCTGGAGTACGTGGATCATGAAGACCTGGTGAAGATTTCGGTCATGCGCGGCACGGAGATGGTGGAGTTCACGGTGCAGAAGGCGAGGTAAAAAAATCCTTCATTCGTATTTCGTCCGCAGGAAACAGCAGCCGGGAGCGGAGCGGAACGCAGTGAAGCGCAGAGACCAGATCGCAGTGGAGACCGATTCGGCGATTCCTATCCGGTCTCTGCGCTAACGCTCCGCTCCCGGCTGCTGTTTTAAACGCCATGCATTTCGGCTACCACGCGCAGCGCAACACAAAATTTACCTTTCATAACACAAAAATAATAAAAATCATGCGATATCACATCATCCCATTCACATTGCTTTTCATTTTAGCCACCACCGTCACTTATTCCGCGGACGCCGAGCAGGCGGCATTTCTGGCGGCGGTGAAAAAAGTTTCGCCGTCTGTGGTGCGGATCGAGACCATCGGCGGCGACGAACGTGTGGGCAGGATTTTCACCGTCCCGGAGACCACGGGCGTAGTGCTTGCGCCGGACGGCTGGATCATCACCAGTTCTTTCGGACTGGCGCATCAGCCGGACGCCGTGTTCGTGCTACTGGCCGACGGTTCCCGGCACGCGGCGAAAATCGTCATGACAGACCGGAATCGGAAGCTTACGCTGCTGAAGGTGGATCTGCCGGAGCATGCCGCGCCGCTTACGGTGCCGGAGGTGGCGCCGCGGAATTCTTTTCATCCGGGCCAGCACACTTTAACGCTGGGTCGCGTACTGGATACAGAGGAGCCCAGCGTCACGGCCGGGGTGCTCAGCGCCGTGAACCGCATCTGGGGGAAGGCCATCCAGACGGACGCGGTGGTGTCCCCGAATAATTACGGCGGGCCGCTTTTCGACATTCATGGCCGGGTGATGGGGATCATTACGCCGTTTCCCATGGACATGAGCAGTGGAAATCCGCAGAATCGCCCGCGGCAGCGTCAGCCGGGCATTCCGGACCGTCCGCCGGAGGGGGACAAGGAAGCGCCGAAAGGCACGCCGGAAATTCCAGTGCCGGGTGCAGAGCCTGGTGCGCCGCAGCAGTTGACGCCGGCCCAGGAAGCCTTCGCGGGCATGGATCTGTACGATTCCGGAATCGGTTTTGCGGTTCCGCTGGAGACGATTTACGAATTATTGCCGCGGATGCAAAAAAATGACTTGAAGTTGGCGGCCCCGATGGGCGTGGGGTTTTCGGAGGAGGTGCCGATCTTCGCCGCGCCGGTGATTAAGATGGTGCAGCCGGATTCCGCTGCCGCGAAGGCCGGGCTGGAGATGGAGGACAAAATCCTTACCTTTAACGGCGTGCCCGTTCCGCGCGTGGCCGACCTGCGTGACCGGCTGTTTCCGTTATACGCCGGGGATTCCGTCACATTAACCGTCCTGCGTAAAGATGAAACGAAAACATTCACCTTCCCGCTGGAAGAGTCGAAGTAGCGATTTGTGGATGGCGGTTTGCGGATCGCGTGAGAACCATGGCGTGTTTTTGCGATTCCGGGCACCTATCATGGCCGTTTTCGCTCGCAAACACGCCATTTTGGCCAAAACTCCCGTTTTTTGTTAAAAACCATTCTTGACGAGAAATGGGGGAGCCGATACAATATAAATAGCGTATAATACTGGATTGATATGTTTACTTCACCCTTTTTCATAAGGTTTTGGGGGCCAAAATGAAAAATTCCCGGAATTCCGCCGGTTTCACGCTCATCGAGCTTCTGGTGGTCATCGCGATCATCGGTGTTCTTATGTCCCTGCTGCTGCCTGCGGTGAACCAGGCGCGGGAGGCGGCCCGGCGGGCAAAGTGTAAAAATCATCTGTACCAGATCGGCCTGGCGTCCGCGACCTACGAGAATAACAACCGATTTTTCGTCTCCAACGGCTGGGGCTGGCAATGGACGGGCGACCCGAACCGCGCGGCGGGCAAGCCGCAACCCGGCGGCTGGGCGTTCGGCCTGCTCCCCTATCTGGATCAGATGGCGCTGTACTCCAAGGGGCTAAACAAAAGCGGCGAAGACAAGAAAAAAGCCCTGAAGGAAATGCAAGCCATTCCGGTGGAAGGCTTTTATTGCCCTTCCCGGCGGGCGCCGCTGGCATACCCCAAAACGGAAGAGGGTGCCGGTGCAAACAACGCCGGTCGCGTCGGCGGCGTGTGCGGTAAATCCGATTATGCCATCAATGGCGGCGGCAACAACCTCTGTACCGGCGGTGGCCCAGGCTCCGATTGCGAAACGAATTATCCGAACTGCGGCATCGCGCCCACCGGCGGACGCGAGTCGCAAACCGACGGCGGTTTTGCCTGCCAAACGGTAGGGGCCTCGACCGGCATCAGCGGCCCGCACCGCACCGTTACTGCCGACGAAGTCAAAGACGGCCTTTCGAATACCCTGCTGGCCGGGGAAAAATATGTTTCCCCCATGTGTTATGAAACCAGCAACGCGGGAGGCCAGGAAGATGGCACGGTTTTCCAGGGACAGGATTATGAAACCACACGGTGGACGTCCTATATTTCCGCCCCGGATCCGTCGAATCCCAAGGTCTGGCAGCGGCAAGTCATCGGCGCCCGCCTGCCCCTGCAGGATCGCGACGGAGCTGACTTCCAGCACAATTTCGGCTCTTGCCATTTCAGCTCCTTTAATGCCGTGACTTGCGACGGCGGCACGAGGCAAATTTCCTACACCATCGACGACCAGATCATGGCCTGCCTGGGTTCCATCAACGATCACATCCCGCTGAATATGGGCGATGTGGAGTAAGCGGCCGTCCGCCATCCAGGGAATTTTGGTATTTTCAAACCGTTTGGGTTAAAAACTTTTTTTGGGGAAAAACGATGCGAAATCAATCCCGTTCCGGTTTTACGTTGGTCGAAATGCTGGTGGTCATCGTGATCGTCAGTTTACTGATGTCGTTACTGCTTCCGGCGGTCAACGCGGCCCGGGAAGCTGCCCGGCGGGCGGTGTGCAGCAACAACCTGCACCAGTTCGGGCTCGCTGGCGCCGCCTACGAGCAGCAGCATCAATGCATGGTGACCAACGGCTGGGGCTACGCCTGGACCGGCGACCCCGACCGCGGCGGCGGCAAAACCCAGCCCGGCGGGTGGGCTTACGGCCTGCTGCCCCACCTGGACATGATGACTTTATACATGAAAGGTGCCTCCACCGACACCAATCCGCTGAACGACGCGAAGAAAAAAGCGCTGGGCGAAGCGCTTCGCACGCCGGTGAAGTCGTATTACTGCCCATCCCGCCGCGCTCCCCGAACGTACTACATGCACGAAAGGGCCTGCAATAACGGCACGGTCGAAGGCGAGGAATGCGCGAAACTCGATTACGCCATCAACGGCGGCGGCAGAGGCTCCACCTGCGACACCACCGGCCCCGGCTCCGAATGCCTGACGAATTATCCTTCTTGCGGCTTTGTTTGCCAGAACGCCAGCGACAGCTCGGGCGTCGGCCGACTGCATTACGAGGTAACGACCGCCGACATCAAAGACGGCATGTCCAACACCATTTTCATCGCCGAAAAATATCTCCAGCGCGACATGTACGACTGCATCGGCAAAATCAACAGCGACGACGGGCACACATTCCAGGGCCACGACTTCGACAACACCCGATGGGTTTCGCGGATCTATTCCGACGGCGACCAGAACACGCAATACGCCGCCGACTCCGGCCGTTTCTCCCGTCAGGATCGCACGGGGCTGGACTGCACCTACAATTTCGGTTCCACCCACGCCATTTCCTTTAACTCGGTTTTCTGCGACGGCTCGGCCAGACCCCTGGCATACCTCATGGACGACAAAGTTCTGGCATGCTTGGGAAACATCGACGACATGGTTTACGTCGACCATGGCCAACTGTAATCACCTGCTTTCCCTCCATCTTCACACATGAACGTTCCGCTTAGCGAATTGGCCGACAAGTTGGCGAAACATGCGTGCGAACCGGGATTCGAGGCGGCGTTCGAGGCGCACGACCTGACCCAGACGGACGAAATCGGGCGAATTCTGGCGGCGGCGCTGCGTCCGGGGACGGTCGTCGCGCTCAACGGAACGCTGGGGGCCGGCAAAACGCGGCTGGTCGAGGCTGTGGCCGCCGCGCTGGGCGTGCCGAAAGAAGACGTCACCAGCCCGACATTCGTGCTCATCCAGGAATACCGCCAGGGACGTATGCCGATTTTCCATTTCGACGCCTATCGGCTCCGCGACGAAGACGAATTTGCGGAGCTCGGCCCGGAAGAATATTTCGACTCAGCCGGCGTCAGTTTCGTAGAGTGGGCCGACCGTGTGGCCGGCGCCCTTCCGCGGCATCACTGGGAAATCCAAATCACCCATCTCGGCGCCACCGCCCGGCAGTTCCGGCTGATGGTCAATTGAAAATGCGACTTCGGCTGAAAACAACAGCCGGGAATGCAGCGAAGTGGAATGACCGGATAAGCACCGCTGAGCGTTTCCCCACTTCTATCCGGTCACTGCGCTTCGCTACGTTCCCGGCTGCTGTTTCTGCTTACCATTTATTGGAAATTTCAGCCGGCATACAGCCCGTGTTCGCGCATATACTTCACCACACTCAGCGGCGTCTGATACATCACACTCTTCCCCGCCGCGATCATCTCACGGATTTCGCTGCTACTGTATCCGACCGGAATCATGCGGACGCGGCATTTTTCGATCGCCGCCACACTCCCTGCCGAGAGTACCGGCTCCAGAAACGCCAGATCTTCCACCTCCACCCCGCAGCGCCCGATCACCACCGGCGTCACCTTTTCACAGATCCGCTGCGGCTGGCGCCAGTGAATGAAATCCCGCAACACATCCTCCCCCAGCAGCAGGAAAAGCTCGGCGCCTGGATAACGCTGCTGAAAATATTCCACCGTGTGGATGGTGTAACTGGTTTCCACGGAGTCGATCTCGAACCGGTCCACACGAAAAAACGGGTTCTCGGCCGTCGCCAGCTCCAGCATCCGCACGCGGTGGGAGGCGTCCGCCAGATTCCAGAAATACTTATGCGGCGGCCTCCCCGCAGGCACAAAAACCACCTCGTCCAGCCCCACCTGCTGCCGGGCCGACTCCGCCAGCAGCAGGTGTCCGTAATGCACCGGATCGAACGTTCCGCCATAAATACCGATTTTCATGCGGTTTCCTCCTCAATTCAAATTTTCCAGCACGCCCGGCGGCAGTGGCACTTCCTGCAGCGAAGTTCCCTGCTCCCCCTCCGGCGTTTGCGGCACCGTTACCGTCCGTGGCCCAGCCGCTTTATTTCCCGCCGCCGGGATACTCACGTTTTTCGTCGCCTCGGCCAGGAATTTTTCGTTAAACTCGATCAGCATCTTCACCTGGCTGCCCACACCGCGAAACCCGATCACGCTCTGATCCACCTTTTGCGCGATGCTCTGCGCGTGCCCGGCCTTCAGGTTAAACTGGTACGTCCCGTCATACAGACGGTCGATCAACTGGGCCATGATTCCCGGATCCTGCACAGGCGAGAGAACCTTCGTGCCGTAAGCGATCGTCGCGACATCCCCGTTCACCTGCCGGAGCGTGTATTTCTGCATCATCTCTACCCGCGTCAAATTCCCATCCCCCAGCGGCACATACAGCGGATACTTGAAATCCCACGAGCCGCCCACCGCCACCGGCTCTTCCGGAAACGGAATCACCGTGTACGCCTGATTCGCCTGCTGAATGATGGTCGTGGAGCGAAAATCCTCACGATCCACCTGCCGTCCGCGCGCGTCGAGCGTGATTTTCGCCAGCTCCACCCCCAGCGATTCCGGCACCGCCTCGAAACCCTCCGGCGCGAACATATCCTGCTGGCTGTCATACGTCCGCATCGCGCCGTCATCCCGCTTTTCTCGCATGACAGCCCACGGCACCGCATTCGTAAACGTCCCCACGCCGTTTTCATCCACATCTATCACTTCCCACACCTTCTCCGACCGGCAGGACGCGTCCACCGATTCCGTGAGTTTCGCGAGCGTCGTCACCGTGCGATTCCGGTGCGTCACCTCCCACGCCAGAATATCACCCTTCCGCCAGACGTACCGCAGCAGGTACTTTCCGTCTTTCAGAACGTTCACGTCCGCAACGACGTTCGCTTTTGCCGCACTGCTAACCGCTGAATTTTCAGCCCCCGGCGCCGCTTCGGCACTTTCGTTGGCCTCGCTTTGCGGCTGCGTATCACCGGGATCTTTCGCAGAATAATACTGCACATCATTTTCCAAATAATGCTCTCTCGGCGGCTTGTCACACCCCGCCAGCACGCCGAACATCACCGCCAGCAGCACGCACGCAATCCCCCAAAATCGGCACTTCATCCGCTTCATAAAAATTCCTCCGTGATATTTTTCGTTATCGTCCGCCGTTTTCGAATTTCATCTGTCCGCTCCAGCCGAGCTTTTCCCGCAGCGTGGAGTAATACGAGTACCCCGGCACGTTAATCCGCACGTACCGCACATCCGACTCGCGCACCGTCAGCACATCCCCAGCTTCCAGGCGGCACAGAACGCTGCCGTCCACGACCACGGAGGCGTGCGAGCGGGCGCGGGCCAACTCGAAACGGTACACCCGCCGGGCGCTGTCCACCACGGGGCGGTGCGTCAGCGTGTGCGGCGAAATGGGCGAAATGACCACCGCCTCCAGATCTTGCCGCAAGATGGGCCCGCCCGCCGAAAGGCTGTGGGCCGTGGACCCGATGGGTGTGCTGAGAATCAGCCCGTCACACGTGTAAGTCGTCACCAGCTCCGCGTCCGCATACACTTTCAGCTCCAAAATCGTGAACGGCGCCCCGCTTAAAACCGCCACCTCGTTCATCGCCAACTGCGAAAACGTTTCCTCCCCGGCCGGGCCGCGTGGTTTCGCGGGGCGGACTTCGCAGTGCAGCAGCAGATGCCGGGAAATGGTAAAGGCGTCCGCATCCTGTTCCGCACCCGCATGATGCTTCATGTCCGCGCCGAGTTTCCACGCATCCCCCATCCGCGCGATCTGGGCCGCCAATTTTTTCAGCAGTGGAAGCAGCTCATCCGGGGACACGTCCGCCATGAATCCCAGTCGGCCGAGGTTAATCGCCAGCACTGGAATCTGCCGCGTGCCCATCTGCCGCACGGCCCGCAGGATAGAACCGTCTCCGCCGAACACCAGCGCTGCGTCCGCGTCATACTCGCTTAAATCCATCTTTCCGCTGAGGTCTTCCACGACGATTTCCGCCAGGCGCGCAATCTCCGGCCGCAGCCGCGCGACGGTCTCCCGCACACCATGACGCTTTCCGTATCCCAGAAGAAAAATTTTCATCACTCGACCTTTATTCTCCACCAGCCCAAAAGGCGATTCACCAGACACGCAGTGCCGTTTTACAAGCCGCCCGTGCGGCGTTTTACCGCCCCCAAGGGCCTCATCGGCTCCGCATCTTGAGCGTCACTGGCTCACCGCCCTGCTCCACCGCCGTCGCCTCCTGCATCCGGCGCACTTCCCGCGCGATGCCCGCCACATCCAGCCCAACTTCCGCTAACTGTTCCGCCCGGGTGGCGTGCTGGATAAAGCCGTTTATGCCCAGGCGGGAAAAAGCCGGCAGCGAAATACCCGCATCCGTCACCGCCTCCAGTACGGCACTTCCGAAACCGCCGTCCCGGCACCCTTCCTCCACCGTAACCACCCACGCTGCGCGCTGGATCAGCGGAAGAATCGTCTCCGTATCCAGCGGCTTCACAAACCGCGCGTTCACCACCGTGAAATCCGGCACGCCATCCGTCTGCGTCTCCGCCGCCACCGCCAGCGCGTCTGCCACCTGCACACCACAGGCCAGCACCAGCCCACCATTCGTTTTCCCGCGGAGCACCACTTCCGCCTTCATCCCGGAAATCGGCACCCGCCGGGCCTCTGCGTCCAGCTCCACGGCTTTCGTTTTCGGATACCGGATGGCCACCGCCGAGTCCGCCTCCGTCACTGCGTAACGCAGCATTTCCCGCAAATCAAAAATATCCGCCGGCGCCGCGGTAATGATATTCGGTAGCGGCCGCACGTACGCCAGGTCATACGTTCCGTGGTGCGTCGGCCCGTCCGGCCCCACCAGCCCCGCGCGATCCATCAGAAGCGTCACCGGCAGATTTTGCAGCGAAATCTCATGAAACAGATGATCGTATGCCCGCTGCATGAACGTGCTGTAAATATCCACGATCGGCCTTAAACCCGATTTCGCCATCCCCGCCGCCAGCACCACCGCGTGCGATTCACTGATGCCCACGTCAAAAAACCGCTGCGGAAACTCCTCCCGCACCCGCTCCAGCATGTTTCCCTGACACATGGCCGCCGTGATCACCACCACGTTCTCGTGCCGCCGCATCAGTTCCAGCACCGCCCGACTGGCCACCTCCGTATACGTACAGTCCGGCGTTTCCACCGCCTCTGCGGGAACTTTCGCCGAAATCTCCAGCGGCGTCTGTTTCAGCCCTTTCGTCTCCAGCTTTTCCGCCCGCTTACTCTGTTTCAGCGGCGGCGGCGCGTGATAACTGGCCGGGTCTTCCTCCGCCGGCTGATACCCGTAACCCTTCCGCGTGAAAACGTGCAGCAGCGTGGGGCACTCATTCGTCCTCGCAATCTGAAGCGCCTTTTGCAGCGCCCGAATGTCATGCCCATCCACGGGGCCAAGATAATTGATGCCCAGCTCCTCGAAAAACATCCCGCCCAAAAGCCCCGCCTTCACCGCGTCCTTCATGAAATGCAGCACCTTCCGCAGCGGCTTACCCACCAGCGGCAGCAGGTCCACGCCATGCTTCACGCCCTCTTTCAGCTCTGAATAAATCGGGTGCATCCGCAGCGTGTCCAGATATCTCCCGAAACCGCCCACCCGCGGACAGATGGACATTTTATTATCATTCAGGATGACGGTCATGTTTTTTTGCAGCCCGCCGAGGTGATTTAACCCCTCAAAAACCACGCCGTTCGCGAACGACCCATCCCCGATCACCGCCACCGCGTGCCGATCCTTGCGCTGCGCTGCCGCCGACTGCGCAATCAGCGCCGGGGAGTCCAGCGGATCGCCGCCGCTCTTCGCATCCCGAACCGCGTCAAGAATATCATCCCCACATTTCAGCCCCAGGGCCGACGAAACGCTGCACCCGGCATGCCCCGTCATGAACAGATCATACGCACTCTCTGCCGGATTCGGATATCCCATCAGCCCGCCCCGCGTGCGAATCCCCGAAAACGCCGCATACCGCCCCGTTACCAGTTTATGCGGATAACACTGGTGCCCCACGTCCCACACCAGGCGGTCATACGTAAAGTCGAATACCGTGTGCAGCGCCAGCGTCAGCTCGACCACGCCCAGATTCGACGCGAAATGCGCGCTGCGCTGCTCCATGACTTCACAGATCGCTTCACGGATCTCCGCCGCCACCTGTTCCAGCTCGGCCAGCGACAGCCCTTGCAGGTCTTCGGGGGAAAGTATATTCGGGAGTATGGGGTTCATCTTGGGTGGGGGGTGTGGTTCGCGGATGGGGGTTTGTGAATGAGGGGTAAGGGTAAGGAATTCTATTCATCGAACAGGTCGGAGTGCGTTCCAGCGCCTGCGGCCAGGAGAACCAACCGATCCTCAAAAATCGCATAAACAAGCAGCCAATCCGGCTCGATATGGCATTCGCGATACCCCTGCATCTCGCCTTTCAGCGGATGATCCCGGTATCTTTCCGGCATCTGTTGCCGCGAAGCCAGCAACGTAAGCGCGGCGGTCAATTTTGAGGGATCTTTGCCACGCTTGCACATCCGCTTCACGTCGCGTTTCATTTTATTGGTATAAATGATCGAAAGCACGATCACTCCTCCAACATGGATCGCACCGCTTCGTCTGCCGACGAATACGGACCCTGCAAATTACGGTCCATACGGGCATCTTCCATTGCCTCGTGGAGTTCGGCGTTCGGCTTCTTCTTGTCTGCGCGTTTTACCTCGAAGGGAATACCGTCGTTTTCCAGAGCGGCTGCGATAAACATCCTCACCGCCGTCGACGTATCCAACCCCAGAGACGCAAAGAGAGAATCCGCGGCCGCTTTGGTGCGATCATCCACACGAATTTGTATTGTAGCCATATCTACTTCTCTCTCGTTTTCATAAATTCCATCAGGCACTTCAGCACGCGTTCATGGCCGCCGAAACAGGGGGCGTTTACTTCATCCGCCGCGCGGCGGGAAAGCGTTTCCACCAGCGCCCGACAGCGATCCATACCCAGCACGCCCGGCCAGGTGATCTTCCCGGCTTCCGTGTCTTTCTGCACTTTCTTGCCCATGACTTCCACCGAACCGCTGACGTCCAGCATGTCGTCGGTGACCTGAAACGCCAGGCCCAGATGCTGCCCGAAGCGGGTAAGCCGCATGCCCTGCTCGGCGGTGGCGTCCGCCGCGAGAGCCCCCATCAGCAGGGACGCCGCGATCAGCGCGCCGGTTTTCCGGTTCTGCATGGACTCCAGCAGTTGCGCACGCCGGTCGTCCTCCGTCCGCGGCGGAGCGATTTTCCGTGTTTTTTCCGCCGTCCGCAGCTTGTGCGCGTATTCCCGAGCACTGGCCAAGCCCTCCCTGTCACGCGAAAACGCCTCCTCATACAGGTCGAAATCGCCGGTGCACAGCATGGTCAGCAGGCACACCCGCGGCACGTCCGTCCCGGGCTGCATGTCATCCATCTGGCCGCCGACCATCCCGCGCTGCCCCGCCGCCGCGGCCAGGAAACGCACGAAATACCCCGCTTTCCCCGGATCCGGAAAACGCGTCAGCACCGCGAACGCCAGCGTTAAAAGCGCATCACCGGCCAGAATCGCCGTCCCCTCGTCGAACGCGATATGGCACGTCGCCCGGCCGCGCCGCAGCGCATCGTTATCCATCGCCGGCAGGTCGTCATGAATCAGCGAGTACGCATGCACCATCTCCACGGCACACGCCACCAGCGACGCGCGCCGCATCAGTTCCTGGAATGTGAATTTCCGGTTGCAGATCATGGCCGCGATGTAAACGAGCATGGGACGGAAACGCTTCCCCGGCGCCAGCGCACTGTACTGCATGGCGTTTTTCAGCCGCGACGGTACGTCATCCGAAATTTGATACACCGCCCGCAGCGCCTTGTCCACCGCCGTGGGGACGTTCGCCATCCATCGCAGGAACGCCGCCTGCACATCCCCACCCTGTGTCTCGGCCTCCAGGATTTCCTGCCAGCCCCGCTCCAACTGCTTCCATTCAGTCATCATGTTCTTCGCCCTCGCGTTTTCGCTTTTTCATCCAGAGAAATGTCCGTATCATCCACCGCGCGAGTGATCGGCACGCCGTTTTCATCCACGCCCGTTAAAATTTCAATCTTCCGCCGCGCGCCCTCCAGCAGTTCGTGGCACTCCTTCAAAAGGCCCACGCCCCGCTCATAAAGCGCCAGCGACTCGTCCAGCGTCGCCCGCCCGTTCTCCAGCCGAAGCACGATTTCTTCAAGCTCCGAGAAGGATTTTTCGAATATCTTGTTTTCGGAATTTTCTGACATGCGGTTTTTCTTTTCAATTCTTCGCCCCGGCGGGGCAATGCATAATAGTCTGAGGGAAGGCGCAGCCGCCCCCTCCGGGAACGCGAGCAAACAACTCTCTCCTCTGCCCTGAAAGGGCGCCTTATGGCCGCCGGACAGATTCTTTGGGAAGCACCATATCTTTCCCAGGGCGTTGCCTTGGGCTGTTATGCTATACCCCTCCGGGGCGAATTCCGTTTACCTTCTCTCACCCTTCCACCGCCACCTCCAGCGGGCGGTTCATGCCGATCAGCCAGTTCGTGACGGTCAGGGCTTTACACTGCGGCTGGCAGGGAATGCGTTCAGCCGTGCCAGTGGAAAGTTCGCGTGCCTGCTCGCCGACTTTTACCGTGATGGGCAGCGAGCTGTTATTCGTCAGTTCCAACTCGCCGGGCGTCACCGGTTTTACGTTGACACACGCACGGAACAGCGCCGGCAGCCACGGGGCACGGCCCCACAGCATCCCGGCAGCCCACGCCACCGTCCGCCGCGCGAAAAACGCCTCCCGCACACTGGCCAGCGTCCGCTCCTTGGCCAGCACCAGGGTTATCGGCCGCTGCGGATTCTGGTAGCCGTAAGTGTTCAGTTCGCTGTCGTGAATATCGCTGTTGGCGATGATGGCCAGGTCGCGATCGTTGCACCAGTCGGAAACCACAGGGTAATACTCGTCGCCGTTAAAAACCTCCACGCCGTGCATCAGGCCGTTTTTAAACGCCTCCTCATGCTCGGGAAAAAAACGCAGGGGAGCGCCTTTCGGCAGGCCGCCGCTGTTCGGGGCCGCCCAGCCGGGATGATTCCACAGGAGGAACGCTCCCTGATCCGCCGCGATGCGCAGCATCTGCCGCCAGTCGGCCGCGGCCGCCGCGATCGGGTTGTTATCTTCCGTAAACAGCGTATTAAAATGCCCCGGCGGCATCGTGCTTTTCGTCATCTCGCCGCCACGCACCAGCAGCAGCCCACGCTTCTCCGCCTCCGGTTTCGCGATTTCATACCACAAATTATAATTGTCGTTGAGCTCCGGCTGCATCGGCCAACGCCCCTTGGCACCGAAGTGCGGCCGGTATTCGAAATGGTCCGTAATCGCAATCACGTCCAGCCCATTATGCACCGCCTCGCACACCCGGTCTCGCGGCATGACCTGCCCGTCCGAAAACACGGTGTGGATATGAAAATCGCCCTTAAGCACCTTGAAACCCTCCACGTCCGGCACCGTAATCACCCGCGCCGGCTCCTGCCGAACAATCGACTTCGCGCTGACAGTATACGTATCCGGCTGCGCCGCACCGCCGTCCTCCGCAAACACCCCCGCACCCTGCCCCATCGCCGCCGCCGAGGCGCCGAGAATCAGGCCGGATTTCAAAAAGTTTCGACGATTCAACATATGATTATATCCTATCCTTCAAGCAAAGATTAAACCGCCTCCAGAAAGGGGAAAACATTATTGAAAAATTGTTTTCCCCCTCTCGGCTGCGCCGATTCACACCCATTTCAAAAAACTTTTATACCTTATTTATTTTTTAAAACACAGGCTGATGTTCAAGTGCTGGCAATGCGGCACGAGTCACTTCATTCGTGCGGAAGCACGGCGTGGGGTGCAGCGTCCGACGCTGCTATTCCCACTCGATCGTCGCCGGCGGTTTGCTGCTGATGTCGTAAACCACGCGGTTGATGCCTTTGACTTCGTTGATGATGCGGGTGGACATCCGGGCAAGCAGGTCGTACGGCAGGCGGGACCAGTCGGCCGTCATGAAGTCTTCGGTGTTCACGGAACGGATGGCCAGGGCGTTCTCGTAGGTCCGCGCGTCGCCCATGACGCCCACGCTTTTGACGGGCAGCAGCACCGCGAAGGTCTGGGACGTCTTGCGATACAGGTCGGCCGCCCGGAGTTCTTCCACGACGATCGCGTCCGCTTCTTTGAGCACCGCGAGTTTCTCGGCCGTCACCTCGCCCAGACACCGCACGGCCAGGCCCGGGCCGGGGAACGGATGCCGCCACACGATTTCGTCCGGCAGCCCGAGCTGTGTGCCCAGCCGGCGCGCTTCGTCCTTGAACAGGTCGCGTAGCGGCTCGATGAGCTCGAAACTCAGGTCTTCGGGCAGGCCGCCGACGTTATGATGAAGCTTAATCGTCGCGGCCGGGCAATCGGGCGAGCCGCCGCTTTCGATCACGTCCGGATACAGCGTGCCCTGGGCGAGGAATTTCGCGTCCTGAATGCTCTTAGCCGCCTCGGCGAAACAGTCGATGAACGTGTGTCCGATGATCTTCCGCTTCTGCTGCGGCTCGGTGACGCCCGCGAGTTTCGTCAGGAACAGCTCCTGAGCGTTTATCACGTGCAGGTCGATTTTGAAATGCTCGGTGAACTCGCGGACCACGCTTTCGGACTCATTTTTCCGCAGCAGGCCGTGATCGACGTGAATACAGGAAAGCTGGTCGCCGATGGCCCCGGCCAGAAGTGCCGCCACGACCGCGGAATCCACGCCGCCGGAGAGCGCGCAAATCACGCGATCCTTGCCGACCTGCTTCCGAATACGTTCCTGCATCAGGCGCGCGAAATCCTTGAGCGTCCAGGAGCCCGTGCAGCCGCAGATTTTCTTCAGGAAGTTACCGAGAATGACGGTTCCCTCATCCGTGTGCGTCACTTCCGGGTGGAACTGGACGCCGAAAATCGGCTTTTCCTTGTGGCGAATCGCCGCCGCAGGGCATGTTTCCGTCTTCGCGACGATGAAAAAGTCCGCCGGCAGCGTGCCGATCTGGTCGCCGTGGCTCATCCACACCCGCGTTTTTCGGTTCACGCCGTTAAAGAGTACGTCATCCGTCATGATTTCGATCATCGCATGGCCGTATTCGCGCGAATCGGTCTGCTGAACCTTCCCGCCAAAAGACTGCGTCATGTGATGAACGCCGTAACAGATACCGAGGATGGGGATGCCCAGGTCGAAAATGGCCGGGTCACACTGCGGGGCATTTTTTCCATACACGCTAAAAGGCCCGCCGGAAAGGATAATCCCGCGCGGGGCGAGTTCTTTCACGCGCGAGGCCGGCAGGTCATGCCGCACGATTTCGCAGTACACGTTCTGTTCACGGATACGCCGCGCGATGAGCTGGGCGTACTGGGAACCGAAATCAAAAACCAGAATTTTTTCATCAGTCAGGCGGAAGGTCTCCGCAGCGGGATTAGAAAGCGTCATATATTTTCGTAAAATTCGAAAAAAAGGGTTAAAACTTAGGGGCGCACAGCCCGGGTAAAATTACATTTTGACCATTATATTATTATAACCATTTTTCTCCCCGATGACAGGGGGACGGAGGCGGCGGGGAGAGGATAACAAGAAACAGGAGCCGGGAATGGAGCACAGCGTAATGACCGGATAAGAATCGCTGTACCTCTTCCCACTTCTTATCCTGTCATTACGCTGCGCTACATTCCCGGCTGTTGTTTTGCTACTGTCATGATTGGCCGCCCACCCCGCCCCAGTGCGGCTTGCCAAAACGCGTAAATCCATTATAATGGAACGGTAACTTTTTTTCCAGAAACACACCGTTTTTGCCGATAAACTTTAATTCTCAAGGAAAATCGGCAGCGGCGGTGATAAACTATTTTAAAACAGGTATCTTCCCATGAACACGTTTGAAATTTTCGACAAATACGTCATCGCAAATTATAAACGCTATCCGGTCGTGCTGGTGCGCGGCGAAGATTCGTATATCTGGGACGATAAAGGGAACCGTTACCTCGACTTTTTCCCCGGCTGGGGCTGTAACATGCTCGGCCACTGCCCGCCGTACGTGGTCGAGGCGGTGCGGACGCAGGTGGGCCAACTGATCCACGCCCCGAATTCGTGGTACATGCCGCTGCAGGGAATCTGGGCGAAAATGCTCTCCGAGCGGGCGTTCGGTGGGAAATCCTTCTTCTGCAATTCCGGCACCGAGGCGAATGAAGCCGCGATTAAGCTCATGCGGCTTTACGGCGCGGCCCAGAAACGCTACAAAATCATCACGTTCGAGGGGAGTTTCCACGGCCGAACCATGGGCTCCGTCTCCGCGACGGCCCAGCCGAAATACCACGAAGGCCTCGGCCCGATGCTCGCCGGCTTCACCTACGCGCCCTATAACGACCTGGAAGCCGTCAAAGCGCTCATCGACGACGAAACCGTGGGCATCATGCTCGAACCCATCCAGGGCGAGGGCGGGGTGAACGTCCCGGATGCGGAATTCCTGAAAGGCCTCCGCGAGCTCTGCGACCAGAACGGCCTGCTGCTGCATTTCGACGAAGTGCAGACCGGCTGCGGGCGTACCGGCGACTGGTTCGCCTACCAGAACACTGGCGTCGTGCCGGATTTGATGACGCTGGCCAAGGCGCTGTGCGGCGGGCTGGCGGCCGGGGCGTTAATGGCGAAAGAGGAGTACGCCCCCTATTTACGGCCCGGGATGCATGCCGCCACCTTCGGCGGAAACCCCGTCGCCGCCGCCGCCGGAATCGCCACCCTGGAGATGATCGAAAACGAAAATCTGCTGGAAAACGCGAAAAAAATCGAGTCCCTGTTCCTCGCCCGCTTCAACGAACTGAAATCGCAGTGCGATCTGGTGAAAGACGTCCGTGGAAAGGGCGTCATGATCGGAATCGAGCTCAACGTGGAGGGCACGGAAGTCGTGCAGAAGTGCCTCGAGCGGAACCTGTTGATCAACTGCACCCACGGCACGGTCATCCGCCTGCTGCCCGCCATGACGCTCACCGAAGCGCAGGTGAACGAGGGCGCGGACATCATTTGCGACGTGATTAAGAAGCTGTAAACGATTTACTAGCCCCAAGCGTAAACGCCGGGCACCATGCGGAATGAACCCGCGCTTGCAGGTAGGGTTCTGAACGATGAAACTCCGCATTTCATGGCGATTTCAGAACACAAACTGCAAGAAAACCTCCCACCTCACAGTGCCCCGCGCTGACGCTTGGGGCTAGTAAAATGGAACACTGAAGGAATCCCAAAATGAAGCATTTCATCTCGCTG
Source organism: Thermoguttaceae bacterium (assembly GCA_031553595.1). Classification (GTDB taxonomy): domain Bacteria; phylum Planctomycetota; class Planctomycetia; order Pirellulales; family Thermoguttaceae; genus RGIG3701. The sequence continues at coordinate 62,231 of JAVBLI010000012.1, forward strand.
GAAGACATGACCACGGCGGAAATCGAGGAAATTCTGGAAATCGGGCGTGATTTGAAGGAAAAATTCATGCGCGGCGTGCGGGAACCGCTCTTCCGCGGCGCGACGCTGGCCATGGTCTTCCAGAAGCAGTCGCTGCGGACGCGCATCAGTTTCGAGACCGCCATGACGCACCTCGGCGGCACGGCCCTCTTTCTCGCCGACGAAATCGGCTTCGGCCAGCGTGAGCCCATCAAGGATTTCGCCCGCGTCATGAGCGAAATGGTGGACGTGGTGATGATCCGCGCCAAGCGGCATGCGGATGTGCTGGAATTTGCGGGGTACGCCGACGTGCCCGTCATTAATGGCCTGACCGATTTTTCGCACCCGTGCCAGGCCCTGGCCGACATTTTCACGCTGCGGGAAATGGTGGGCGACGTCCGCGGCAAGAAGCTGGCGTGGATCGGCGACGCGAATAACGTGGCCCTGAGCACCGCCGCGATCTGCGGAAAACTCGGTGTGCGGATGGCCGTGGCCGTGCCGAAAAAGTACGATTTTCCGCCGGAAGTGAAAGAAATGCTGGCGCGCGACCTGCCCGAGCTGGAGCTGGAAATCACGCAGGACCCAGTGGCGGCGGTGAAGGGCGCCACAGCCGTGCTGACGGACGTGTGGGTGAGCATGGGCCAGGAAAAAGAGGAAAAGAAGCGGCTGAAGGCGTTCGCGCCGTACCAGGTGAACGCCGAGCTGATGGCCCACTGCCCGGACGCGTACTTCATGCACTGCCTGCCGGCCAAACGCGGCCAGGAAGTGACGGACGAGGTAATCGAGTCGCCCCAGAGTCTGGTTTTTCAGGAAGCCGGGAACCGGATGCACGCCCAAAAAGGCGTCCTGGTCTGGCTCCTGCGGCAAGTGTGGAAGAAGTAAGATCCTTTAAAACAGCAGCCGTCAGCGCAGAGACCGGATTAGAACTGGTGAGTTGGTTCCAGTTCTAATCCGGTCTCTGCACTGACGCTCCGCTCCCGGCTGCTGTTTCTTACTGCTCACCCCACCGTCTGCGACGAATCCTCCGCGGCCAGGCCTTCCAGCATTTCGGGCTGGCGGCGCTCGATGAAGCTGTATAATTTCTGGGAACGCACGGGGTGCTGCAATTTCCGGATGGCTTTCGCCTCAATTTGCCGGACGCGTTCGCGGGTGACGGAGAAGAACCGCCCCACCTCCTCTAGCGTGCACGGATGGCCATTCGCCAGGCCGTAACGCAGGCGGATGATTTCCCGCTCCCGGTACGAAAGCTCGTAAAGAATGTCGTTAATGCGGTCGCGGAGCGAGTCCCGCTGCATTTCTTCCAGCGGATTTTCCTCCCGGCTGTCCTCCAGGAACTCGCCGTACACCGAATAATCCCGGCCACTGACCGGCTGGTCGAGCGAAATCATCGGGCTGTTCATCCGCATGATCGTCGACGCGTCCTGATAACGGATGCCCACCTCGCTGGCCATCTCCTCGACCGTCGGCTCGCGCTCGATCTGCTGGAAGAGCGTCTGTTTCGCTTCCCGGACTTTCCGCATGGTCTCGACCACATGCAGCGGCACGCGGATCGTGCGCCCCTGATTGACGATCGCCCGCGTAATCGCCTGGCGGATCCACCACGTGGCATACGTCGAAAATTTATAACCCCGGCGGTACTGGAATTTGTCCACCGCACGCATCAGGCCGGTATTTCCTTCCTGGATGAGATCGATGAACGAGACGCCGCGATTGCGGTAATTCTTCGCGATGGAAACCACCAGCCGCAAATTCCCGGCGGAAAGCTTCCGCTTCGCGTGTTCGTAATCGGCCTGAAGCCGCTGGGCTTTTTCCACATACCGGCGCAGCGTCTGCGGACTTTCGTGCGTCAGGCACATCTCCCGCCGCAGCTCCCGCCGCATCCGCGCGACGGAATCCGCCAGCTGCGGATCGTCCTGATAGCGTTTTATCTGCTCGTGCAAAAGCGTCATTCGCTGGGAAATGTCCTGCAAATCCTCCATCATTTTCCGCACCAGGAACGTTCGGAATTCCATCTCCCGAACCAGACACGCCACCTTGCGGCGTTTGCGCTTGAGCGTTTTCCAGAGCTGATGCCGCTGGTCGGCTTCCAGACTCCTGTTCATGACCTGGCGGAACGCTTTCGTGTTGCTCTCGAAGATCTTTTGCAGCGTGAGAAAGTTTTCCCCGATGATTTTCTTCAGGCGGGATTTGCCCGACGCGTTCGTCACCGAGACGTCCACCGTGCGGTCCAGGCGGCGAGAGCCCCGAACCACTTCGTCGATCAGCCGTAACACACCCTGCAAAACAAAATCCGACGTAAGTAGATGGCGGCGGTACGCGCGGCGCGTTGCTTCAATTTCGTGCGCGATTTTGACCTCATCCGCCGGCGAGAGCATCGGAAATTCGCCCATCTGCATTAAATAAATATAGACAGGATCGTCCGTTTCATCCTTGGACTCGCCCACGAGCGATTTTTGGAACTGCTCCAGCTCCTCCGCCTCGCCCTCGGAAAGCTCCATGGAATCCATGTCCAACTCGCCGTCTGACCCGTCAAGGTAATCGGAGGCCGCGGTGTCACGGAGATATACGTCGTCTTCATAAAATGGATAATCCATAAAATTAGCACCGATATTCTAAATAAAATGAATTACTCGCCGTTATTCCACAAAAAAAGAGAAGTTAATTGGAAAACAGGCAGAATATAACGATTACACAACCTCACTACCTTAACTTACAACAAAAACACAGCTTAGTCAAAATATAGGGACGGGTTTTTCGCAAAAAAAACAAATTTTCTTCAAAATAAGTGACAAATTACTGATTTCTTTTCAAATATTGATTATTTCGCATCGCAATCAATAAAATTGGTGAGCCCAAAGATTCCTCACCGAATCAAAATCATACGCACACCCAGCCGCGATCCCACCTTCGACAATTACATCATTTATACCATTTATCTTCGGCACGACCGAAACAAAACTGATATCTATCCTCGCAGGGAGAAAAATTTTGCCTAATCCGTCAAAGTTTTTCAAATTTCGCTTGCAATTTTGTTTTGTCGTGTTCTCATCTCCGCCGACACTAGGTCGACGCTGGGACAAATGGCCGAGAAACATGGCGATTGTCGCTGAAAACCGCGAATTTACGGCGATCGCCGTCCGAGGGAGGCCTAACCGCCCTGCCTGTCCGGGAAAAACCTCGCCTCGCATCGCGCAAAAAAATCACGACTACCGCCGCGATATCCGCTCTGTATACGTAACATCCCGCGAAAACGTTTTCGCAAAAGTAACATTCCCGTCCTGTAAAAAAAGATTTTCCGAAAAGGCAATTTCCACAAAACGCGAAAACCCTGAGGGAAAAACGGCACGCACTGGCCGAGGGCCAGAAAAACCCTGAAAATAGGGGATTTACATAAAAATGACATCAAACCCTCTCCCTTCCTCGGACGATACTGGGAAAGCCTGTGGAAGCACATCTTTTCCATGCGGAAGGCCGCGTGGGGAATGTGCGTTTTTAAAAATCAGCCTTTTCTTCTTTTCTGACGCGAGAAAAATCATGGAAGCCACGAACGTCACTCTTCCGAGCACCGACGAACGCACCCGTCTGCGGAACGAACTGCTGCGGCAAATCATTAAAAACGAAGCCCAGCGGCGGAACCAGCCCCGCGCCGCGAACAACGAGAAACGGAAATAACTTAAAAACGATAAAACCGCGACTTTTTTCTCTTTCCGGGGGAGATCTTCCACCCGCACCGGCCGATTTTCTCTCACTGCGGGGCTTTACATTCGCCGGTTTCCCGGTAAAATAAAAAATCTTTTCATCCGCCTCCGGGCGATTCACCGGGCACGTCGCGTGCCGATTCACCAGCCGCGCCGCGGCGTTTCACCATCCCCCAAGGGGTTTTCATATGGCCAAGCGAAAAACGAAAAACACTTCCGCCGCGTTTTCAGAGGCTCCCGCGCCGGACGTTCCGCTCAATGAGAAAGACCGCCGGACGGTCGACGCCATCACCGGGCTGTCCCAGTCGGTGGTGAAGTCCGTTTCGAAGATGCGGGATCCGAACATCGAAATTCCGTCGCGGTCGCTTTCCAACGTGACGTTTAACGAGCGGAAAAAAATCCTCGAAATGGGCAAGAAATCCACCTCGCGGACGCTTTTTAATCTTTCCCAGGCCCGCAGTTTCATGCAGACCATCCTCCTGGCCAGCGGCGCCAACCGCATCATCCGCCAGGGCAAAACCTCCAGTCTGCGAAGCCTTTATTACGCCGCCAAGCACACGATTCCCGGCACGAAAGAAGAAACCTTCACCGATCAGGACGAAAGCAACCCGATTATCGAGGATCTGGAGGTCATTCTCCAGTCGCTGCGGGAGGAGCTTCATCTTTTCGCCGAAAAGCGCGGCGACATGGTCGGCGAAATCACACTGGTGGACAAAGGCGACGAAATCGACTGCTCACGCATGGGTTCCGGCGGGTACGGCATTCCGTCGATCGTCGAGCCGGAAGTGATTCAGTTCAAAAAGTGTAACGCCAAATTCATCCTGCACGTCGAAAAAGGCACCGTCTGGCAGCGTTTCAACGAGGACAAATTCTGGAAAAAGCACAACTGCATCCTCACCCACGGCAACGGCCAACCCCCGCGCGGCGTTCGCCGATTGCTGTACCGACTGCACAACGAACTCCAGCTCCCCGTTTTCTGCCTGCTGGACAACGACCCGTGGGGGTACTACATTTACAGCGTCATCAAGCAGGGCTCGATCAACCTCGCGTTCGAGTCGAAGCGGATGGCCATCCCCGAAGCCAAATATCTCGGCCTGCGTTCCATCGACTACGAGCGTTGCGGCCTGTCGTCCAGCGTGCAAATCGCGCTGAACGACAACGACCGCAAGCGGGCGAAGCAAATCGCCGAGTATCCGTGGTTTGCCCACAAAAAAGCTTGGCAAAAGGAAATCGCGCAGATGATCAAAAACGGCTTCAAGCTTGAAGTCGAATCGCTGGTCAGCAAAGACATCAGCTACGTCACCGAGGTTTATACGCCCCAGCGGATCGCCGCCCGCGACTGGCTGGATTAACGGATTGATACAGCCGCAAAAACAGCAGCCGCAGAGCCGCAATCGTAAGATTGCGGGAGAGACGCTGAAAATCAGTGAAGTTTTTTCCAGAGAGAAAACCCTTTCCGCAATCTTACGATTACGGCTCTGCCATTTCGTGTTTATACTGATTTTGGATGTGCGCTAGCGGAACGGCCGGATCAAATCGCCGGAATTTTCCCCGCTTCCATCCGGTCATTCCGCGTCACTACGTTCCGCTCCATTCCCGGCTGCTGTTTCTTGAATCCACCCGATGAATAACCATTCTAATAGAAAAACATTTTTCAAAAGCGCATAATTTTCTCCAAAAAAATCTTGACACGGCAATCTGCGCTGGTTATAATAACAATACATTCTATTCCATCGTCATCAGCCGGATTTTTTCAACCAAAAAGAATTCGGCGCAAACTGGCTGTCAGCCGTGGGGAGTTTCGCATGACCGGATTTTATCGTCAACTTGTTTTATGCGGGGTTATCGTCCTTCTTTTCGTGGTCTTCACGGCGTCAGCGCACGCGGCCGTGGTTTTAGGATCGCCATCCACTTCTGACCAGTATTCCGGCACCGGCTATCTCATCGGCGGGACGGTTGTCGACCCGACGAACAGTATTCGGCTGACCAATGACCTCGCCGACCCCATGGTTCCAGCGGAATTCGATGCCGCGAAGTGGCTTTCCGCTACCGTCAGCACAAATAATTTCTATAAAAAAGAAGGTGCCGCGGCGATGTTCAGCAATTCGGTGGGGAGAACCGATAACAAATGGTATGCCGCCACGCAGGCGGCCACCATCACGTTGCAATTCCCGTCCGCGTTTACCCTGACACATTTCACACTTTCCTCCGGAAACGACAGCCTTGAGGCCCGGACACCGAGCATCTGGTCGGTGCAGGGTTCCAACGACGGCGTCAACTGGCACACGATTTACGGGGTCGACCACTCCGACACCACCACGTACCCCACCGCCGCCGATAGAGCCAAACCATTCACGGATGTCAACCAGACGATTCTTTTCACCTCATTCACCAACAGCACCCTGGCTTCCAGCGGGCTGACGCAAGCCCAACAGGCCACGGTCAGCGGCTACACGATCGACTCGGTGGACTACGTTGCTCCGGCGGCTTATGCCTATTATCGATTCAACGCTTCCAATCCGGCCGGCGGCGATGCATCCGCCCAGCTCGGCGAACTGGAGCTTTTCGGGTATTCCACCGTGAAAACGAAGGCTGACACCAACGGCGGTCTGTTCCCCACCTCGGCGTATCACATGGATGCCGCGACGGTTACGGGCAATTCCGGTGACAAGGTGGCGACATGGGCCGACGTCAACGGCAAGCCGTTATCTTTCACTCAGACGGACGAAGGCCAGCAGCCTACGCTTACTACGGCCAATGGTCTGCCCGCTCTGAAATTCATCAACTCCCGGATGCTGCTCGGCGGTTCCAGTCCGATGGACACGCAAATGCTGTTCATCGTCAGCCAGGTGGACGCCAGTCAATACAATGCTTACGGCGGTCTGATCGGCACGGGGAACACAACGCCAACTGAAATCGGTATCCGTATGAATGGGGATAGCGCCGGCGATGCCTATTGGCTGGTTGAAGATAACGATCGCGAAAACGATTTCGTCGCTCGAAACGAATTCTATAATTATAATGGAAACATCATGAACCCGTCTAATAAAAATGCCAGCCAGACGGGATATTATCTCACCGACCTGAACCTGCTGACGGCCGTCAAAGGCTCGAGCAAGAGCCTCAACAACAACATCTGGATCGGCAATTATTTCGGTGAGAACCGCTATTTTAACGGCGATATCGCCGAGGTGGTCGCGTTCTCCTACACGCTCAACGACCTGGAAACAAAAGTCGTGCAGACCTATCTGGGTAGCAAGTACGGCCTGGCGATGGCCCCCGGCTCCGTTTTCGAAACCGGTGGAACGGGATACGGCAAAGATTTCTTCTATCTGGCCAAGACCGATAACTGGGACGTCCGCAACAACGGCGCCGGCGGATTCGGCCTGGCCACCCTGCCGGGCTCGGATGCCGCGTTCGATATTTTCGGCACCCCGCTGCAAAACGGCGAAACGCTTACCGTCGCCTCCAATCTCGACACGGCTTTCGGGCTTTCCGAAATCATAACCGACGCCGGCCAGTCGTTCGACATCTGGGAAAAAAGCTGGTACATCGACGCGACGGGCCTCAACGGCACCACGGAATTCATGTGGGCCTTCAACGCTGCCGACGCGATGTACACCGGGCGGGGAATCGATGGTGAAACCGAATGGAGTCTGCTCTTTTCCGACGACAACGGCACGTATTCCGTCCTGGGGAATGTCGGCACGTTCACCGAAGGAATGCTGGAATTTATGCTTTCCTTAAGCGGCGCGGATTCCGGTTATTTTTCACTCGGCCTGCAAGGCACCGCTGGTGTGCCAGAGCCGTCCGCATGGGTGCTGATGGCGCTGGGCCTGCTGGCCGGATGCCGGATGCTGGTGCGGCGAAGAAAATAAAACAATCAAATATTAACTGCCATATAGTCAAACATTTTCGGGTAAATCCCAGTTCGGCCCCAGGCCAAGAGGTGTCTCATGACCCGCTATTATCGAAACGCCATCATCTTCTGTCTCGCCGCTGTATTTTTCGCCGCGGTCGCTGTCCCGGTGCAGGCGATCACCCTTTTAGGCATCGACACCGGCTCGCTGCTGGGGTACGACGTCACCGACCCAGGGAATCTGAATGAGTCGGGAAATCCTTCCCCGGCCGCCTTCACGCACGCTACCTGGATCGGTTACGCCAGTGGCAACAAGACGTTCTATACGGGCGAGGGCCCCTGTGGACTGTTCGACAACACCCTCGGCGGCGGAAACAACAAATGGTTTGACGACAGTACCCCGTCTTATGTCATGCTTCAATTTCCGACCGCGTTTACATTAACGCATTTCACGCTTTCCTCGGCCAACGATACGGTCGAGTATAATCGAAATCCCACGCAATGGGTCATGGAAGCGTCCAACAACGGCACAGACTGGGTTCCGGTTTACACCTACGAACCTTCCGGTACCAACACCTTCACGGAAAACGTGCAGGTGAAATTGTTTTCTTCCTTCTCCAGCGACACGCTCGCCGCCTCGGGCCTGAACGCCGCTCAGCAGACCGCTGTCCAGACTCGCCTGAATGCGCTGGGCAAAACCATCGACGCCGCGGATACGTTCACCAATCCTGGTGCCTATTCCTACTACCGCCTTTCGATTTCGGCGACGGCGGGCGCCAACTCCCAGATCGGCGAATTGGAGCTTTTCGGCTACGCGGCCAAGGGGGCCTACATCAAAACTTCCGCCGCCGATGTCAACACTTCCGGTGTTTCAGGGATTTTCACCAACGCGACGTTTCATTTAGATGCCGCCGACAGAAATTCCATCACGACCGACGTCAGCGGCAACATTACCGCATGGGCCGACACCGACGGCCGTAAACTCGCCAACGGCACAGCCCTGGCGTTCCAAACGCCCACGGATGGTGGGCTTGCCGGCCGGAATCTCAACGCGCCGACGGAATCCATACTTACCGTTGGCACAAAAAACTTCGATTCCGTCCATTTCGGCCCGACCTCCGCGCTGCAAATCAACGACGCCAAAACCGCCAACACGGTGTTCATCGTCAACAAAGCGGATGACTACTTCACGAACTTGGCCGGCATCTTCGGACAGCCCTCCGACTTCGGCATCCGCATGGCCGGAACTTCCATCGACAATGCGCAATGGCAATTGTTTGATGGCAACGAAGCCGATTACGCGCGCGGCACGACAAGCAATGACACCTCCCTCTTTGGCTATTATGCCTATAACGGCAATCAGGCCCAGGGTCCCTTGAATACGTTCAATGTATTAACGGCCGTCGCCGGCGTCCTGAATTTAAGCGGCAACAATATTACGCTGGGAGCGTACTTCACGGTAAACGGCGAAACCCGCGACTACCAGGGCAACATCGTGGAAGTACTTGCCTTTGCCGACCGCCTCAGTGCCGCGGAAGTCAACATCGTGCAAACCTATCTGGGTGCCAAATACGGCTTATCGATGTCTTCGGGCGGCGCATCCCCCGCCACTTACAACACCGGCGGGTTCAGCAAACAGCAGTTTTTCCTCGCCAAGACGGATCATTGGGACATTCACAATAGCGGCGCCGGCGGATTCGGCATCGCAACGATTAGCGCAGGCGGAAACAGCGCATTCGATTTATTCGGCACGCTGGCTCCGGCGCTGACCGACAACACAGTGATCATGGTCACCGCCGACCGCGACGATTCTTTCGGTACGGTTCCGATTACGGTCAGCGGACTGGATGGCGATTCGCTCTTCGCGCGTTGGGACAAGCTGTGGTACATTGACGTCGCAAATCCTCTCACGGGAACCGACGCGCTGATACTGGCGTTCAACGCCGTCGATGCGATGTATACCGGCGCGGGCATCGATGGTATCACAGAATGGAACCTGCTCTTTTCCGCCGACGGCACCAACTATTCCACCCTCGGCAACGCGGACGTTTTCCTCAACGGCCTGCTCACCTTCGAGCTCGGGCTGGATGGTTTGTCGCCCGGCTTTTACGGTATCGGGTTTAACGACGCCCAGGCTACGCCGGAGCCCTCCACGTGGATGCTAATGGCGATGGGCCTGCTGGCCGGCTGGCGGGTAGTGGCACGGCGAAGAAAAATGGCAGAGCCGCAATCGTAAGATTGCGATAACAACGAACATACAAGAAAATAGTAGCCGGGAATGTAGCGTAACGCAGAGACCGGGTCGAAATAGAAGATAATTTCCCACTTCGACCCGGTCTCTGCGTTACGCTCCGCTCCCGGCTGCTGCTTTTTGTCCGCGCTTACGCCCGGATCGCCTGCGCAAGATCCGCGATCAGGTCATCCGCGTTTTCCAGTCCGATGGCCAGCCGCACGAAGTCCGGCGTGACGCCCGACGCGATTTTTTCCTCATCCGACAACTGCTGATGCGTGGTCGACGCCGGGTGGGCGATCAGGGAGTGCACGTCTCCGATATTCGTCACGTGGCTGAAGAGTTTCACGGCCCGGATGACTTTCTTCCCGGCTTCCAGCCCGCCGCGGATGCCGAAGCCGATGATGCCGCCCGCGCCGTCCATATATTTCTTGCAATTCGCGTAACTCGGGCTGGATTTCAGGCCCGGGTAATTCACCCACGCCACCTCCGGCTGCGCCTCGAGCCATTCCGCGATCTTTTGCGTCGTCTCACAAATCCTCGGCCAGCGCAGCGGCAGCGTTTCCAGCCCCTGCAAAATCAGCCACGAATTAAACGGCGAAATCACCGGCCCCCAGTCCCTCAGCAGGCAGCAGCGTGCCCGCGCGACGAACGCCGGGTTAATGACTGTGCCGTCCGCGTCTTTCACGCTGTCTCCGCCGAAATTATCGTAAAACACCAGGCCGTGATACGCGGGGTCCGGGCCGGTGAATTCGGGGAACTTGCCGGGCGTGCCGTATTTTTTGCCCGTCCAGTCGAAGCGGCCGGAGTCGACGATCATGCCGCCCATGCTCGTGCCGTGGCCGCAGATGTATTTCGTCAGCGAGTACACGATGATGTCCGCGCCGTGCTCGAAGGGCAGGAACCCGTACGGCGCGACCGTATTATCCAGCACCAGCGGCAAGCCATGCTTGTGGGCGACGTCCGCGATCATCCGGAAGTCGAGCACTTCGTTCTTCGGATTCCCGATACTTTCGCAGTACACGAAGCGGGTGTTTTCGTCGATGGCCGCGGCGATTTTTTCGGGCGAGTCCATCTCCATCCAGCGCACCTCGATGCCCAGCCGGGAGAGCGTGTTATTAAACAGCGACGACGTTCCGCCGTACACCGCGGGGGAGGTAACGAAGTTTTGGCCGCATTTCGTGAGGTTCATGAGCGTGAGGAAAATCGCCGCCTGCCCGCTGGCCAGGGCCAACGCCGCCGCGCCGCCGTCCATCGCCGCCATGCGCTTCTCCAGCACGTCCGTCGTGGGATTCATCAGCCGCGTGTAAATATTTCCCGGCTGCGACAGCTCGAACAGCGCCGCCGCGTGCTCCGGCGAGTTAAACGTATACGCACTACTCATATACAGCGGCACCGACCGCGAATTCGTATCCGAATCCACCACATGCCCGGCATGAATCGCCTGCGTGTCCCGATGACATTTTCGTTCCGACATGATTTGACTCTCCTTTCCCCTCACAACATTCTTCGCCGCCGCGTGACAAACGGCGCGCATACTATTATAATATTCTAACAACAAAACCCAAAAATACGAGAGGGGGGAGATGACGGTCATCCTCCCTGTGTATGCTCAGATGGACTTTTTATCCATTCATCCACATCTTCCCCTTCTCTTTTCCACAACATTTTGTGACTTGAGAATCCCCCATGCTCCCGGCGGAACACTCGCTTTATTTGTCTCATTTTACCTATTCACAAGTGCGTTATTGATATGTATGGTAAAAAACTAATAAATCTACTTTTCGATACATTATTTTTTGTTTTTTTCCACTTTTATCACGTCCAGTATCTTGTTTTTCCAAAATGTCTGAAATTATACTCTGAACTAATCACCTGGTACAACATGTCATCGGGATTGCTTTATTGGTTTATGATATCGGAGATTCTATCATGAGTAAGCGTTCAAATTCGGAAAACAAAAAACATCTGCGGAACCGCACCCTGCGTTTGGAAAACCTGGAAGCGCGCCAGATGCTAAGCGTCTCCCCGCTGGGTCTGGAAGACACCATGGCCAGCGTCGGCACCTATGCCGGGTCGGCTGCCCCCGTGGTCAATTACGAAGCACCGGTCGCGATGGCCAGCTTCGGAGTTCAGAGCAATAACATCGTCACCCTCGGCGCGGAAGAGGCAGGAGCTTCCGACGTGAGCGTCAGCGCCGTGGGAACGAAGGTTACCGTTTCCTTCCCCGCGACGAAAGGAACGGTATACACCATCGTAACGACAGCCTATGACAGCGAACTCAACGAAAAACCTGCCGTATTCAAAACGGTGACGGCCACGAAGACCGCTGACTATACCTACTCCTTCGCCGGAAGAGTGGGTTACGAATACGAAGTCGAAGTTTTTGCTGGCAGAGTCACAAGTTCCAACTACCTAGATGCTGATGCCCCCATTGGCAGCGAATACACCTTCATTCTGGCCACCCCCAAGCTGACGAACATCAAGGCCGACGCCACGGACGGAGCAATCACGCTGAAACTGAACACGCTTGCCACCGGTTTCGACCTTACATCCCTGACGTTCAAGGCGAAATTCAATAATGCCAAAACGACAACCACGTATACTGTCACGGAGTCGGCCGGCGTTTACACGCTTTCAGACGGCACAAATAATTTCACGCTCAGTGCCGATCTCACGGCCCAGACCATCACCATCAGCGGGCTGACGCGAAATCTGAAGCAGACGCTCCAGGTGAATATGGTCGACGCCAATGACAATACCGCCTCCGCATTCTCCACGGCCGTCACCGCCGCCACCGCGAAAACGACGATGGATCAGGCGACCACCGTAGCCGCCAGCCTGACCCAGGGAACCGAAGCCAGTTCCGCGACTGTCACCTGGAAGGGTGTCGATCTGGCCACGACCTATACGATCCAGTACACCTACACGAACGCCAACAATAAATCCGTGACCGTCACGGCCACCAAAAAAGCGAGCGTCGACGCCAATGGCGATGGAAAGTACATCATCACGGGCATGCCGGCGAAGACCGAATGCACGATTGCCGTCACCACCAACGCGGCGAATGGTAATTATATCGCCAGCAAGGCGACGGGGATCTCGGCAGCCGCAACCGTTAAGACCTACGCTTCCCTGCCCGCCGTCACGCTGAAGCTTGCCAAGGCGTACGAGGATGGCATGGACATCCAGATCACGAACTGGAAAGCCCTCAGCACGGCGATGGGCGAACGCACTGACCAGAAGATTACCGCCGTAGTCACAGCCGGCACCACCACTACCACCGTGGTAATTCCCGTTAGCGCCGTAACGCCTTCCGCCGACGGCAAAACGGCGACCTTCTACATCGGCAACCTCAACGACAACACGACGTATACCGTCGTTGTCACGGCCGGCGCCAACGAGGCGGCTTCCGGAAAAGCCACCACAATTAAACCCAAAACCGCGCTGACAAGCTATAACAAAGTTACCAATGTCACGGCTACGGCTACCAGCTATGACAAAATTGACGTAACTTGGAATGCCGTCACAGGCAAAGATTCTGCGACCAACGCAGCATCTTACACTGTGCAGGTGACGGACTCGGCCGGTAAAGCCGTGAAAACCGTCAAGGTCACCGGCGGCAAAACGAGCACTTCCATCACCGGTCTGAAGGCAAACACCTCTTATACCGTTGTTGTTTTCGCCAACGGCGATACGAAATTCAGCGTAGGCACACCCAGTGCTGCCGCCACCGCTAAAACCAATGAAAAAATGGACAAGCCGGTAATCACTATCGACAAAATCGGCCAACAGGGCAGCCTCTCTGCAAGCCTTATTTTCAATTGCGGCGTGAATCTGAGCGAATGCAGCAACGTGTCAGTCTCCTTCAAAATTGCCGGTTCCGGCAGTGGACTTGTTGAATTATATCCTAACGTGTGGGTCAGAGCTTCCGATTCCGCTTCTGTTTCGACTACCCTCAGCACCACTGAAAATTCGAAATATCTCTCGACGCCTCTGAACAAATACGGAAAATATGGATACGATGCTGAGGCTACCATCTCGTTCTCCGTAAATGCAGCCGGAAATGGCGTATTGTCCGGTTTTGGAGATTTTTACGACTCACTGCTTGCAGCTATGTATGATGGCAAGGGTTCCGGCACGGTTACCATCACCCAAATTACCGCAACGAAAGTTGTGGATGGGGTAACCCAGAACCTTAGTTGGCAGGGCTCGTCGGTCTCCCCGACAATTACACTGCCCTAATGACTGACAGCCTCCTTGCGAGACTGCGATATTCGAAGGACGACATGGCAACATGACGTCCTTTTTTTGTTGCATTTCGGGTGAAATGGGGGAATGGTTTCGCCATTCCGATGAACAACAGCCGGGAAGGGAGCGAAGCGGAATGACCGGATAGAATCACGGGATTTTTCCCATTTCTATCCGACCTCTGCGCTAACGCTCCATTTCCGGCTGCTGTTCTTGCGGATATATCCATTTGATAATGGTTCTATCGGCTCATTCCACACACACACATTTCAGCCCCATCAGCGAGGCCACTTTTTTCAGCCTGTCCGCCACGTGCCCGACGCCGACGGCGCAGTGGTGGGCCGGGCCGTGCTGACACCACGCGTCCATGAAATCGCGCGCCCCCAGCGGGAAACGGTACCGGCTGTTGGTGTTTCCGATTTCGAGGATGGGCCCGGGCACCGATTCCCCTTCCGCGACGAGCAGCCGCAAGTCGCCGTCCGGAGCGTCCACCACCGCCAACAGCGTCACCGGCCCATGCTGCACCGACATCTCCACGCTCAGGCCGCTGCCCACTTTCCCGTGATACACCTCCAGCGGCCGGAGTTTCGTCCGGCTTTGGGCGATGGCCGTGTGGCCGGGCCCGTCATGCCCCATGAGGATGACGTCCGCGTCAAAATCCATGGCGTAAAACTCGGTGAACGAGCCGCCGGCGCCCAGGGCGTCCAGAATTTTCATCGCGTGCACATTCTTCACTTCATATTCCCCCGCGACGGGGACGTGCCGGGCCGTCAAGAGCGAATTCCCGACGATCACCGAGCCGATCAGGTCGACGTACGTTTCATCTCCCGCGCCGCTGAAGAAATACGCCAGCGCGTCCAGGCGGTTTTCGTTCACCATCCGATCCAGCGCCGCCGACGTCCGTGCCGCCCGCGCGATTTCCGCCGGGCTGCATCCGGGCTGAATATCAAAATGCGTTTCCATTTCCGCGATTTTCGCCTGAATTTCCACTTCCGTCACGTCCCGCCGCAGCGCCTCGAGTTGCTGCGTCTCCAGGATTTCGAAGTGCGTGCCCATCTGCGAGGAGAATTTCGTCAAATCGCTGTAAATGTCCAGCATTCCATTATAATAATGGCCCAAGAGGCCCACGCGGCAATTCCGCATGGTCTCGGCCACCCGCGCCGCCGCCACCCAGTCCGCGATGCGTCCCCACGCCACCGAATCGTCGCGCAACGTACCCGTCACCTGCCGAAACGGAATGCCGCTGCGCAAAAAGACGTTCGCGATCTCCGGCACACTACACGCCTGGCAATGCGCCAGCCAATGGCCCGTCATCCGCGTGCGATCATTCAGGGCGTTAAACTGGGCGTAATCGATCGCCCGCACCGGCTGCAAATTCAGCACCACCACCGGCACCCCCGCATCCCGCACCACGGGCAGCACCGTCGATGACAGCGCGTACGTGGACACATAAAGAAACACCAGCCCCACGCCTTCTTCCCGAAAGCGCCGCGCGGCCTGCACCGCCAACTCCGGCGTGTCCACCATCCCGGCATCCACCACCGCCACGCCCTCCATCGCCGCCAGCTGCTCGGCAATTTCCGTCTGATATCCCACCAGCCGCTGCCGCAGCCCCTCGAACTGCCCCCAGTACGTGTCCAGCCCGATTCCAAAAAGTCCGATTTTCAACACCATGATTCATCTCCTTTTCAAACCACAATCCACTAACCCCAAACCACCCCCCTATTATACCCGGGGGCGAAAATAAATGCCAGCCTTCCCCCGGCGTGCCTTGTTTCCACCCACAAGGGGGAATATAATGGAAGATGCAGGGAGACCCTTCCCGGCACCGGAGGAGCGAAATGTTTATAGAAAAAGGAGAATCCCATGTCCCGTTTTGAAACCGCGAAAACCATGTATGCCGAGATCGGCGTGGATGCCGAGGCGGCCCTGGAGGCCCTGCAGAAAGTCCGTATTTCCATGCACTGCTGGCAGGGCGACGACGTGTCCGGTTTCGAAAACTCCGGCAGTCTCGACGGCGGAATCGCCGCCACGGGCAATTATCCCGGCAAGGCCCGCAATCCCCGGGAACTTTTCGCCGACATCGACACCGCCTTGAGCCTCATTCCCGGCGACCACAAGGTGAACGTCCACGCGTGCTACGCCGTCACCGACCGGAAAGTCGACCGTGACGCCCTGGGGCCCGAGCATTTCGCGGCATGGGTGGAATTCGCCCGTGACCGGAATCTCGGCCTGGACTTCAACCCCACGTTTTTCTCGCACCCGAAGGCCGCCGACAGTTTAACGCTTTCGCACCCCGATGCCGGCATCCGCCGTTTCTGGGTGGAGCACGGAAAAGCGTGCCGCCGGATCACGGAATATTTCGGCCGCGAGTTGGGCATGCCGAGCCTCAACAACGTCTGGATTCCGGACGGCTACAAAAACATCCCCTCCGACCGGCTCGGCCCGCGGGCCCGCCTGAAGGATTCGCTCGACGAACTGTTCAGCGAAAAACTCGACCCGGCCTGCATCGTCGACAGCGTGGAGTCCAAGGTTTTCGGCCTGGGTCTTGAGTCCTACACCGTCGGCTCGCACGAGTTCTACCTCAACTACGCCAACCGCCGCGACGTCCTGTGCCTGCTGGATTCCGGGCATTTCCATCCCACGGAAACCGTTTCCGACAAAATTTCCTCGATGCTGCTGTTTTTCGACCGCCTGGCCCTGCATGTCAGCCGCCCCGTCCGCTGGGACAGCGACCACGTGGTGCTTTACGAGAACGAATTGCAGGCCATCGCCGGGGAGATCGTCGGGGCCGACGCTCTGGGCCGCGTCATTATCGGGATGGACTTTTTCGATGCCAGCATCAACCGCATCAGCGCCTGGGTGGTGGGGATGCGGAACATGCAGAAGGCCCTGCTTTTCGCGCTCTTGCAGCCGCACGCGGCGATGGCCGAGCTGCAAAACGCCGGCGATTTCACCCGTCTGATGGTCGAGCAGGAAGAGCTGAAAATGTGTCCTCTGGGCGACATCTGGGACGAATTCTGCCTCCGCAACGACGTCCCGCCCCGCAGCGAGTGGTTCCCCATCGTGCGCGAATACAAAGCAAACGTTTTATCACAACGAACTTAAAAAAATGAGGAATGAGAAATAAAGAAATGAGAAATGGCGCAAGCGTCCTTCAAATATTTCTCATTCCTCATTCCTTTATTTTTTTATTTCTTTATTCCTAATTCCCCCGGAGTTTCCGATGCCCGCTTTAGCCAAAAACATCTGCGTCCTTTTCACACTACTGGCCGCCGCGTCCGCGTTTTCCGCTGAGAATATGATCGGGCGGCAATCGCAAAACGAGGGCATCTTCGCCGTGCCCGCGTCGGGGCCGGTGACGATCGACGGCGACCTGGCCGACTGGGATCTCTCGGGCCAAGTCTGGTCTTTCGCCGACACGCTGGTCCGCGACCGTTTCTCGGTGAAGACCGCCGCGATGTGGGACCGCGACAATCTTTACCTGGCCTTTCTCTGGAAAGACCCGACGCCGATGTTCAGCACCATCAACCCGGATTTCGACCCCGACAAGGGCTGGATTTCCGACGCCATCCAGCTCCGCGTCTGCGCCGGCGGCCAGACGAGCTGGATGGACACCTGGTACCACACCCCCACGCGGCGGGCCGTCTTTCAGTACTCTTACTGGAAGGACGAGACCAGCGACACGAAGGGGCTGGACCAGCGGCTTTTGATCGGCAAGCCCGACGCCACCGACCTGGGCGGCGGCATCCAGCTCGCCTACAAAAAACTTCCCGCCGGCGACGGATTCATCCAGGAAATGCGGATTCCGTGGAGCGTGGTGTACCGCAAGGCGCACGCCGCCGCCGCGGGAGACGTGTTCAAAATGGGGATGGAATTTCTCTGGGGCCCCGCCACCGGCGACACATGGCCCATTCACCGCTACGCCGACAACATGGCGCAGGGCGAAACCTCACGTGAGTTTTTCTGGACCGGCCGGCGTCTCTGGGGCGAAGTCCGTCTGCTGGCCGAGGGGAAAATCGCGCCACGGCGTTACATCCCCGACTCCGACCGTCTCACGGGCTGCATTCCCGTGCGTGCGACGCTGCCCGGCGGAAACGAAAATCTCGAAAAAATCGCCGGCTTCACGCTCGTGGTGGAAGACGCCGACGGACGCCGTGTGCGGAATCTCGCGGGGGATCTCGACCCGCAGGAATATGCCGTCAAAGACGCCCCCGCCGGGACGGTCGAGGTGCCGTGGGACGGCCTGGATGATTCCGGAAAACTCGTGCCGCCGGGCGAATACAAAATCCGCGGCCTGGCACACGGCCCGCTGGGCGCCGATTTCCAGCGCACGTATTACAACCCCGGCACGCCGCCCTGGGCCACCGCAGACGGTTCCGGTGCGTGGGGTGCCGACCACAGCCCGCCGCAATTCGCCGCCCGCTGCGGTGACTGGATGATCCTCGCCTGGGGTTTCGCGGAAGGCGGTTCCGGCATCCTCGGCGTGGCCCCCGAAGGCCGCAAGCGATGGGGTGAAAAACGCGGCGTCTCCGCCCTGGCCGCCAACACGAAACACCTTTTCGCCGTCCCGAATTCCTGGCACACTACCGAGGAAGCCCTCCTGCGAATGGAAGGCACGACCGGCCAATTCGCGCCCTTCATCCGTAACGGCGCCGCGAGGCCGGTGGAGCTCCCCGTGCAGGAAATCCTCGCCGACACGCCCATTCAGGACAAGGAAACCCGCGGCCGGATTATCGCCATGGCCGCCACCAATGTGGAACTCGCCATCCTCTTTTCCGGCGGGTACATGGCCCTCATCGAGGCCGACTCCGGCGAGCTCATCCGCACGATGCACCTCCAGGAAGCCCTCTTCCACAAAGCCGCGAAAGACAGCCCGTTCCCCGGCCTGGCGTTTTCGCCCGACGGCAAGAAACTCGCCATCAGCACCGGCGGCAAGCTGGCAATTTTCATGCCCTCCGACGGAAGCGTGCACACGCCGACTTTCGAAACGCTCGCCACGGCGGGACCCGTCACCTACGACCCCGCCGGCACACTCTGGGTCATGGACACCGGCCCCGACCAGCAAATCAAAGCGTATGACGCCGATGGCAAACTCCTCGGCACCGCCGCGCGCAAAGGCGGACGCCCCATCCGCGGCACGTTCCTGCCCGACGCCGTGAAGAATGTTTCGTCGCTGGCCACCGACGCCCGGGGCGACGTCTGGGCCGTGGAGTGCTGGGAATTCCCGCGCCGCGTTTCCGTATGGTCGCCCCAAGACGGCACGCTCGTCCGCGACTACATCGGCAACACCGGCTACGCCGGCGCCGGCGGCTTCCTCCACGAGCAAGACCCCGCGCGCGGCTATCTCGGCCCGATGGAATTCCTCTTCGACCCCGACTCCCGCGGCTGGAAACTCAACGCCATTCTCTGGTGCCCCGACCGCGAAAAAGGCGAATCCTTCGCCGTCAATCCCGGCGACCTGCCAGACCAAAGCGTCTTTTACAGCGACGCAAGCGGCACCCGCCACGAATACATGTTCGCCCCGCTGGGCGGCAATTACCGTCCCGGCTACGTCATTTTCATGCGGGAATCAGGCGACGACTGGCGACCCGTGACCATGATCGGCACCGTCGGCGGCGTCAGCGGCACCTACGCCCACCACGGCAACGTGGAAACGCCCCCCGCAGGCGATTTCGCCGAATACAACCTCTACGACGGCATGTTCTGGAACGACCGCAACCGCGATGGCAAAGTGCAATTCGACGAATGCGAAATCATCAAAACCGCCCAGCCCGGCACCCCCGAGCGCGGCGGCCGTCCCGGCATCCCCCTGCAGGACTCCTGGGGCACGCGGATGGACACCACGAATCTCACGCTTTATACCGTCGACCGTGAAGAAAAAACCGTCTGCGAATACAGACCCACCGGCTTCACGCCCGAAGGCGCCCCAATTTACGGCCCCGCCAGCATGCGGAACGTGGGCTTCACCGTCTCCGGCGGCGAGGCCATTCCGGTGGAGGGCCAGGACACCGCGATTTCGCTTTCCTGGGACAACGACGGCCGTCTGGCGGGCTTCAGCAGAAGCACGGGCCGCGAGCTGTGGACGTACCCCACGCCATACCATTTCGTGCACGGTTCGCACCGCGCGACGATGCCTAAGCCCGGCCTTTTAATCGGCACGCTGCAAATCATGGGAATCGTCGACGGCAGCCAGCCCGAAAAGGCCTTTTTCGGCATGCGGGGCAATCTCGGCCAGGACTTTTACATGACCACCGACGGCCTTTACATCACCGCCATGTGTCTCGACGGCCGCCTGCCCGGCATGAGCCTGCCCGCCACGGAAGACGAGATGGCCGCGATGCCGATCGAGATGTTCTCCAACGGTGGCGAGCCGTTCAACGGATGGTTGGGCAGGCAATCCGACGGCGTCATCCGCATGACTAACGGCATGGCGCGGGAAGCCGTCATGGTGACCCGCCTGCGGGGTTTCGAGACGATGCAGCGTTTCGCCGCGCCGCAACTGGCGCTTACGCCCGAAATGTGCCGTAAAGCGGAGGCCGAGGATGTCGCGCGGAAGCAGGAGGCCGCGAAGAAACTGGAATACGCCATCAAGCGCAAACCCGCGGACGGCTGGGACGAAATCCCTGAAATCCAGGTTCGCAAAGCCGGCCAACCCGCCTGGACGCGCGTGCGACTGGCCTACGACGACGACCGCCTGTACGCGCGATTCGAAGTCCACAACGATCCGTCTCCGTGGAAGAACACCGGCAACGACGTCTCCCGGCTTTTCAAAACCGGCGACTGCGTGGACATCCAGCTTAGCCCGACCGCCAACGAAGCTGACAACGCGGCGGACGGCGACCTGCGAATTCTGGTGGCCAAATTCGGCGACAACCCCGTGGCCGTCCTGATGCGGGAAGTGGACACGGCCGCCGACGGCTCCGAGAAAGTTTCCTACAAATCCCCCGTCATGACGCGAGAAATGGCCCGTGTCAAGGTGCTGGACGACGCCGACCTCCGCGTGCACACCGGCGGCGACAACTGGAGCGTGGAGCTTTCCATCCCGTGGGCCGCCCTGGGCATGAAGCCCGAAAAAGGCAAAACCCTCCGCGGTGATGTGGGCTTCATCCTCTCCAACGACGTGGGCACCGAGAACGTCGCGCGTGTCTACTGGAGCAATCAGGACACGAACCTCGTCAACGACCTTCCCAGCGAAGCCATCCTCCAGCCCGCCCGCTGGGCGACGATGCGCTTCGAGTGAAAGAGTGGCTGGCGTCAAACACACTCCCTCTTCACTTGTTCACTCGCGGCTCTGCCGCTTTATTCCGGCAGCGGTTTTCCGTGCGTTTCCGGCAGCAGCCAGATGAGGAGGATGCCGACGAGGAAAATCGGGCTCATGAACGCCCCGGCCATGCGGAACTGGTGGGCCGGGTCTGCGGGGTTATAAAAGGTCGCGGTCAGAATGCCGAACACACCGGGGCCCAGCGCCGCCAAATAGCGGCCCGCATTATAACAGAACGAGACGGCCGTCGACCGCAGCCGCGTGGGGAACAACTCCGGGAAGTAAATCGTGTACCCGCCCATCAGCGAGGACATGGAAAACCCCATCACCGGCACGAAAACGCACAGCCGCGGGAGCGAATCCACCAGCAGGAACACCGCGAGAATGCTGAGCATGGCGGCGATGAGAAAAAGCGTAAACGTTTTCCGCCGGCCGATGCGCGTGGTGATGAGCGTGAAGGAGAACACGCCGAGAAACCCGCCGATGTTCGTCAGCAGCGTGGTCAGGCCCGCGATGTTATCCACTTTCGTCTGCACCAATTTCTGATACCTCGCGACTTTCTCCCGCGTCTCGGGGGGGACGGTTTTTTCGAGGGCCGCGACGGCCGCTTTTTTATCTTTTATCTCCGCATTCAGCTTCCCGGAAATGATATGATCCCGCTGCGCGATGTACGCCTCATCCTCCGGCGTGAGCGCGATATTCAGTTCAATCATCGCCGCCGCCTGCATCCGCGGCTCAAACACCGCACGGTTCAAGTCGATCGCGAACGTCATGATTCCCCAGAATCCGATTACGCCCACGGTGGCGAAAAGCATGCCCATCACCACGCGGTAACGGATCGCGTGATCCCCGAAAAGCTCCCGGATGGAGCCGGTTTTATGGCCCGTGGAGGCTTCCGTATTTTTCGACTGCCGCCACACTTCCGGCTCTTTCAGGTACTTCCAGTCGAGGTACACCAGCAGCACGGGCAGCAGGCCGACCAAAAACGCCCACCGCCACGTACTCCACGGAAGCATCCCCGCCAGGACGAGCTGCCCAATGAAAAAAGTTACCCCCGCGGCCGCGATATTCCCGCACGCCGAGAACGCCTGCATGGCGCCCAGGGCGTACGGCCGGGCGCGATTCGTCAGGGATTCCGCGATGATCGTGGCACAGACAGCGAACTGGCCTCCCACCCCCAGTCCAACCAGAAAGCGGAACACCAGAAACTGCTCCAGCGTCTGGGCCATGCCACAAAAACCTGTGAACAGCGCGTAAAGCGCCAGCGTCACGCACATGACTTTCACCCGGCCGAATTTATCCGCCCAGATGCCGAAAAGGATGCCGCCAGTGGCCCAGCCGATGAGCATCAGACTCGTGGCCCAGCCGCCCCAGCGCCCAACTTCCGGGTCCCTTTCCAGCACACCCAGCAGTTCCGCCACCGCCGGGACGCGCGAAATGGCGAAAAGTTGCTGATCAAAACAGTCGAAAGTCCAGCCGCAGGTGCAGAGAATGACGACCATCCAGTGATAACGCGTCATTTCCGCGTACCACGGCGTGCGCTGCGGCGTCTCGGCCACGGGAGTAGCAGGCGTTTCCGGGAGCTGGCTCATAAATCCTCCATTCAGCCGAGTTCATGCGGGTATGCGGTAAAAAACGTTTTCATTTCCACGTATTCAGTGTCCCGTTTTCACGGTTTATTTTACCCATCCTTCCGCGTTCTCGCTGATTTCATGGAAAAAGCGAAAAATTGGGAGAAAAAAATTAAAAACGCGCATTTTCCGAAATCCCGCCGCGTCATTAGGGTAACAGGAGAGATGAATCCGCGATTTTTTTGAAAAACCCTGGTGGAATCGCGATTTTCATCTTTCCTTCCGGGTAAAAATGGTGTAAAAAGGGTGTGTTATTATTCGCGTGCCTGGCGGCGGTAAGCCGTTTCGGCGCGGAACTCTCGTGAATACTTAAGGAGTGTGTGTCATGTTAAAAAAGACGAAAATGATCATCCCCGCGGCAATGATGCTCGCGGCCGTGGTGTGCGTGCTTTTCGTACCGGTGCAGCAGGCGTCCGCCCGGACGGGGGTCAGTATCAGTGTGGGCACGGATTACGGATTTTTCAGTATCGGCCCGCAGTATTATCATCCGCCCGTGGTGGTCGCGCCCCCGCCGCCGCCGGTGATCGTCGCGCCAGCTCCCGTGGTGATGGCCCCGCCGCCCGTGGTGATTCCCGCGCGACCGTATTATTATTCGTATCCAGGGTATTACGCCCCGCCACCGCCGCCGCCGGCGCATCATCACCATCATGCTGCTCCGCCACCGCCGCCGCGCCGTGACGCTCCGCCGCCACCACCGCCGCACCGGAATGCTCCGCCGCCGGTAAGAGGCCCGCGGTATTAATCGCCCCTGATGGAAACCATAAAGCAGCAGCCGTGAACCCAGCATTTTGCGCCGTTCCCGGCCGCTGCTTTTTTTACTCCAGCTCGCACACCGCCGTCACTGGGAAATGGTCGGACGGGTACTTCCCATCACCGTACGTGTCCCGCAGAATCTCCGCGGCGAGCATTTTCGTCCCCGGCAGCGCGAAAATATAATCGATTTTCCCCGCCCCCGGCTTCCGGAAACTGTTAAACGTCCCCACGTCCGTCTCCTCCGGATGCAGCACGCGGAACGTGTCCGCCATTTTCACCGGCGTCACGCGCGGCTCACCTGCCACGTGGATTTCCTCGCCCTTCAGGAACCGCACCACCGTGCTTTCTTCCCCGGCATTAAAATCCCCCGCGACGAAAACCGGGGCCCGCGCGTCTTTCCGTTCCGCCAGAAACGCCGTGATTTGCGCCGCCGCATTTTCGCGTGCCAGGCCGCTGACGTGATCCAGGTGCGTGTTCAAAAAATACACACTCCGCCCGGTGCGGACACGCTCTTCAGCGCCGGCATCTTTCTTTAACTCCCAGAAACGCCCCCACGTGGCCACGCGCGGACACGCCGTTTCCCAGCTCTTACTTCCGGGCACATCCGGTGTCTCGCTGTGCCAGAACACGCCGTGCTCCGCCGCATCCATCTCCCAGCGGTCCCGCCGGTACAGAATCGGCGTGGCCTCCCCACTTTCCTCCGATTTCTCCCGGGAGCGGTAAAAAATGCCGTACTCCGGGAGCTTTTCGCGGATGAATTTCACCTGATCATACGCCTCCTCGGGCGTGATAACGGCCTCCTGCAGGCCGACGAAATCATAACCACCGCGTTTCATGAGCTCCACCACCGCATCGCGCCGCAGCAGCCAGTCGTTCGGCGTCCCCCGGTC
The DNA here is from genome assembly GCA_031553595.1 of Thermoguttaceae bacterium. Lineage (GTDB taxonomy): Bacteria > Planctomycetota > Planctomycetia > Pirellulales > Thermoguttaceae > RGIG3701. The sequence continues at coordinate 86,825 of JAVBLI010000012.1, forward strand.
TCCGTGGCTCATGCGGATGTTAAACGTCATGATGCGAATGCCGTTTTCGTCGGCATCCAGCACGCCGGGAGACGAAATGGCCAGGAACATCAGTAAAACAACAAAAACAGGCAGGTTTTTCATTTTTACCCCTTTATTGAGAGACGGATGAACATTTACCGTAATCAGTCGATTACGGCTGCGTACCGCCCCATTATTTTACTTTCTCCCGCGAAAAATTGCAAGAAGTGCGAAAATCCCGCTCTAAACCCTTGATTTTACAGCGTTTCGGGTTTATAAATAAGGAAAGGGCACTTGCTTTTCAAGTGCTCTGTGGAATAAAACGAAATTCGGAATTAACCGCAGGAACATACGCATGAGTCAAGCAGGAGCGAACGGCGCTACGGCAGCGGCAGCTGCACATCAGCAGAGGATCCGTAACGCCGTGCGGGCGTGCGGATCAATCGTCGAGATCGCCCCAGAGGGGTTCGAGCAAATCGTCAGCCGAATGGCAGCGCAGGGCGAGCATCCCCTGGTGGTTCATGCCGAGGGTGGCTGGTTTTCGACCAGTTACACTTACCTGACAAATTATAAAGGGCTGTTTTTTTACACCAAATCGCCGGTCGAGCTCTGGCTTCCGGCGGGAGCGGAAATCATTCTCGTCAAAAAAATCTGGATACCGTCGTGAGGATGGACAAAAAATATAAATTTTAGGCTTTGCGTTTCAGGCCATAAATATTAAAGGAAAAAAACATGGAATACATCTGGTGGTATGTGCCGGTGATTACGTCGCCCATGCTGATCGGGCTGATCGCCACGCTGCATGTGCTGATTTCGCATTACGCGGTGGGAGGCGGGATTTTCCTGGCGTGGGAGCTGGGGTACGCGTATCAGCAGAAGGACGAGGATTACGTGGCGTACCTGCATTCGCACGCGAAATTCTTCGTGCTCTTGACGGTCGTGCTGGGCGCGATCACGGGCGTGGGCATCTGGTGGACCATCGGCCTGGCGTCTCCGCTGGCGACGGAAATGCTGATCCGGACGTTTGTTTTCGGGTGGGCCACTGAGTGGGTTTTCTTCGTCGTGGAGCTCGTGGCGGCGTTCATTTTCCTGTATCTCTGGGGGCGGATGAAACGCGGGCCGCACCTGATGGTGGGGCGGATTTACGCCATCGCGGCGTGGATCAGCCTGGTGCTCATCACGGGCATCACGGCGTTCATGCTCTGTCCGGGCGAAAAATGGCTGCTGTCCACACTCTGGGGGACGGGCGAGGCAAATTTCTGGGCCGCGTTCCTGAATCCGCAGTTCATCCCGCAGACCATCGCGCGCTCGGGCGCCGCGCTGGTGCTGGCCGGGGTGTACGTCACGCTGCACGCGGCAATCGTGCTGAAAGAGGATAAAGACCGCCTGCGCCGAGTGATCGTGGAGCGTCTGGGCCAGTTCATCATTTTCGGTTCGGTGCTGGTGGCGATCGGCGTGGTGTGGGGGTATACGGAGCTACCGGAATCGGCGAAAATGTCCCTTTTCCGTGCGGCAGCGCTTAATATTTTCTGCGGTCTGGGCGCGGCGGCCGGGGCGATGATGCTGCTGATGCTGGGGCTGATGATCTGGAAGCCGCGGTGGCTGACCCCCATCACCGGCGTGGCCATGTTCGGCATGGCGCTGGCGGCCATGGGCTGCGGCGAGTTCGTGCGCGAGGGCATCCGGAAGCCGTACGTGGTGTATGATGTGGTGCTGGGAAATCAGGTGCTGGCCCATGAAGCCCACCTGCTGAAACAGAACGGGCTGTTGCAGAGCGGCCGCTGGACCCGGCATTTCATGTATGTAAAGTATCCGTATATTATCGGCGAAAACGGCGAGTTGCAGCTGGATAAAATCATGCCGGATGACCGGGCGGACGTGGGGCGTGTGATTTTCATGCACCACTGTAACGACTGTCACGCGGAGCGGTACGGGTACTCGGGCGTCACGCTGCTGGCCAGTTCCCAGACCCGGGAAGAGAAAGTGCAGCTCATAAAAAACCTCAACGGAATGATTTATAACATGCCCCCGTGGTGCGGCACGGACGAGGAAGCCGAGCTGCTGGCCGATTACCTCGAAAAAATCGCGGCGGCGTACCCGCTTCGCTTCGCTGGGCGGAGTGAACAAGTGAAAGAGTGAGCGAGTGAAAGAGTGGCTGGCGTAAGGTCACGTCCCCTCTCACGCGCTCACTCCATTCCTCATTCCTAATTCCTCATTTCCCCTAACCCCTAATCACATCATGCCTCCTCTTGACGTCTCCAATTTACCGCCGCTTCCGGCGCCGCTGTGGTTTATCCTGTTTTTTAAGGTGCTGGGTTTTGTGCTGCACATGCTGATGATGCATCTGTGGCTGGTGGCGCTGCCGCTGGCCATGGTGCTGGGTTGGAAGGGGTGTGCGCAGGGCAAAAAATGGTCCGCGCGGATGATGCGGCAAATGCCCCTGATCATCACGTTCGGCGTGAATTTCGGGATCGTGCCGCTGCTGTTCATTCAGCTTCTGTACCCGCGGGCGTTTTACCCGGCCACCATTTTCATGGGCTGGAGCTGGCTGGCCATCATCTGGCTGCTGATTCCCGCGTATTACGGCGTGTATATTTATACGTATGCCGTGCGGAAGGACCGGGAGCGTATCCCCGGCTGGAAAACGTTCATCGGATGGGCGTCGGCGCTGGCATTCATCGTGATCGGGTTCATTTTCGTGAACGGGCTGACGCTCGTGGCGGCGCCGGAGATGTGGGACAGCGTGTGGCTGGGCGGGAGTAATGACTTGGCCGGCGCGACGCTGGGGCTGGGTTCGGCGCTGGGGCATCCGTCGCTGTGGTCGCGGTGGGCGCTGATGTTCGGGCTGGCTTTCGGCACGGTCGGGGCCTGGACGCTGGTGGATGTGAACGTGTTCCGTAAGCCGAATTCCCCGCTGCCGGTGACGGACGAGTACCGCGCGTGGGCGGCGACGTTCGCGTGCTCGTGCGCGATTTTCGGGGCCGTGGTGTTTATGCTGGCTGCCTCGCATTACGTGTACGGCTCGTGGCCGGTGGATGCGCGGGAGGCCATGTTCAGTGAGAACGTGTACTCCGTGACGGCGTGGGCGGCTTGCGGCCCCGCGGCGGCGGCGCTGGTGGTGTGCCTCTTCGCGTGGACGAAAAACGCCTTTCTCGGCATCCTGCCCTTCCTCGCGCAAATCGCCTCGCTGACCGGAAACGCCATCGCGCGGCAGACGCTGCAAATGTATGAACTTTACGGATACCTGGACGTCACGCAGCAGCCCGTGCGAGTGGAATCCTCCCCCATGATGCTGTTTCTGGGCACCTTCGCCGTGGGCGTGGTGGTGATTCTGTGGATGGTTTTCGTCGCGGTGCGAACGGTGCAAAAAAGTGAAAGAGTGAACAATTGAGCGGGTGCACGAGCGGTTTCGGATGACACCGCACCCCACATCCAACATCCCCCCTGCCCCCACGAAAGGAATCGCCATGAAACGTTTTGCCATTTTGCTGAGTGTTTTCGTCCTGCTGACGGCCGGCGCGGCGTGGGGGAATGAGCCGGATGGGCTGGGGTGCTGCCGATTCGATTTTTCGGATGAGGCGGTGTGGAAACTCAGCGGGCATGAGGGGCGGCGGCTGGAAAGCGTGGAGGGCGTCAGCGGTGCGGTGCTGGAAATCACTGGGGACGGCACGTATTCCAGCGCGTGGACGTACGGCGATTTTCCGTTTGACGCGGTGTGCAAAAAAATTGCGGAGCGGAGTATTTTAGCCGGCGAGATGATGCGGAGGCTTCTCGGGGAAGATGAAAAACGCCTGGCCATGGTGCGGTTTAAGGTGCGGAGAACGGCGGGAGAAGGCGGCGCGATGACCGGGCCGGAATTCGCGAATCGGGATGTGCCGGTGACGGATGAGTGGCAGACGGTCTCTTACACCGTGCTGCTGCCGAAACATTTCCCGCGAGGTGCCTTGCGGCTGGGCCAGTGGATGATCCGCGGCACGCTGCAATTCGCGGAACTGGAGATGTACCCCGTGGTGGTAATGTTTCCGGAAAACGGGCTTTCCCAGGAAGAAACGCGGTTTCAAGATCCCACGGCATACGCTTTCCGCTCGGCGCTGGGCGGAAACGGTTACGGCCGGTGCGTGGAAACCGCCACGGCTCATTTTAATACCGACCGTTGGTGCTTTTCCGGAAAATCCAGCGTGATTTATAAATTCACCGTGCCATGGAATACGCCGGACGGTAACGCACTGGGCGACTGGAAGTTCTGCTTTAACGTCAATTATCACACCGCTGGCGAGCTTTTCGCGGAGTTTTCGGAAGACGGCAAAAACTGGACGCCGCTGCCACTGAAAAATCTCCAGGGCGAGGATGTCTCGGCCGTGCAGCCCGGGATATACACGGTGGAAACGCTCGCCCCGCCCCGGGAAGAGGCGGAGGATGATTCAGCCTGGCGCCAGGGAGGCGTACGGATTCATTCGACGAACCCGGTTTATTTCCGTCTTCGGGCCAGCGACCCGGCGAATATTCAGGTGAATGCGGTGGAATTCGTGGGAAAAGGCGTCGGCACACACTTTTCATACATGGGCGGTGGTTTCGCCCCCCATGACCATTCGGATTTCGGCCAGTCGTGGTTCTGGGAAATTCGCGGCGGAAGTCTGGACTTTCCCGGCCCTGAAATTGCGATTAAATTACGGTATGCGGACAAAGAATTGCCGGTGGCCTCCGGAGACTCAGAAAACGCAGAGCTGTTCATGAAAACTCTTGACGTCAAGATGCGTTCCGGCAAACATTATTCGCTCATCGTGGCGTGCGACCAGACGATTAACGCATTTTACCGCACGGATTACGGGTATTTGATGCAGCGTCTTTCGACGGCTAAGTGCGCCGTGTGGTGGTGTGAGGCGGATCACAAAATCCCGCAAGACCGGGTCGCGCCACAGAGGCCGGAACCGGGAAAAGAAATTCCGGTGGAGAATTACGAGGTGATTCTTTCCGCGGCGGGAAATGATTATGAATCGGCGCAAATTGTGCTGACACCCAAAGATACCATGTATCTCCAGGCCGTGGCGGTGGAGAATCTGCGTTCATCCGGCGGGCACGAGATTCTGTCGAAGAACGTTACCGTCCGCGGCGAGTATTATCATTTTATCGAAACGCCCACGGATAACACATGTGTGCGGGATTTCATGCCGGATGCACTGACGCCGCTGGAGTTCCCCATGCAGGTAAGCAGCTGTGAAAACGCGCCGCTGTGGCTGACGGTTTACGTCCCGGCGGACACGCCCGCGGGGGAATATACGTCCGTGGTAACGATTACTTATAATCGCTCAGATCGGGCGTCAAAATCACACGGGGAACCCTGGGTACTTGAAAATCCCACGCCGGAAGAAACACTGAAAATCCCGCTCACCGTCCGCGTGTGGGGCTTTAATCTTCCGGAGAAAAATCACCTGGAGACGGCGTTCGGGTTTAACGCAAGCCGCGCGTTTCAGTATCACGGTGTGAAGACGGAAGAGGATAAACGGCGGGTGCTGGACGCGTATTTTCAGTTGCTGGGCCGGTACCGCATTAGTCCATACACGCCCGCCCCGCTGGACGCGTTTCAGGTGAAGTTCATTCCGGACGCCGAAAATCCGGAGAATTCACGGGCAGAGGTAGACTTCTCGCGTTTCAGCCCGGCGGTGAAGGCGGCCATGGAAAAATACCACTTCACCGGCATCATGATCCAGCTCCCCGGCATGGGCGGCGGGACGTTTCAGGGCCAGTACCGCGGCAAGATTCTGGAGTTTTTGGATGACACGCCGGAGTATCACGCCATGTTTTCGAGCATGGCCGGGCAGGTGGAGGCGTTTCTGGAAGAGAACGGCTGGCTCGACCGGGCGTATGTTTACTGGTTTGACGAGCCGGAAGAGAAGGATCACGCATTCGTGAAAGCGGGCATGGAGCGGCTCAAGAAATACGCGCCGAAACTTCGCACCATGCTCACGGAAGAGCCGTCCGAGAGGGTGCTGACGGAAAACGGGCTGGGGAAAATCGACATCTGGTGCCCGGTGTCCCCGACTTATGACGCGGCCCTGGCGGCACACTGTCAGGAAAAGGGCGAGATTTTCTGGTGGTACATTTGCTGCTGGCCGAAAAACCCGTACTGCACCGAGTTTATCGATCATCCGCCGCTGGAACTGCGGACGTGGCTCTGGCAGACCTGGCAGCGTGGCATCACCGGCGTGCTCATCTGGGACACGAATTACTGGACTTCAGAGACGGCGTTTCCAGACGGGCAGGCGCCGCAGAATCCGTATGAGGACACCATGAGTTACGTGTCTGACGGGGCATTGCCGCCGGGCACGCGGAATTTCTGGGGGAACGGAGACGGCCGGTTCATATACCCGCCGCTGTCATGCCAGACGCCAAGTGCCGAGCCGAATTTTGACGTACCCGTGGCGTCCATCCGCCTGGAAATGCTGCGCGAGGGCGTGGAAGATTACGAAATGCTGTACCTCTTGCGCGAACTGCTGGCGGAGAACACCACACTCCCAGCGGAGAAACGCGCGGCGTATGAGAAGCTGCTGGAAGTGCCGAAAGAAATTACAGTAAGCGTCACGCGATTTTCGCTGAACCCGCGGAACATTTATCACCAGCGAGAGAAAGTCGCGGCGGCGATCATGGAGCTGAAAACAAAAATAAAATATTAAAAGTTTTTTGAAAAGGGGTGAATCGGCGCAGCCGAGAGGGGGAAAACAATTTTTCAAAAATATTTTTCCCCTAAGATGAGGCACCCACTTCCATTAACCATGAACTGAAAAGAAAGCCATTCATCATGAAAAAATATCACATGTGCGTTATGTTCATCCTCTTCCTTTCCGCAATCTCCCCCCTCTCTGCCCAAGACACCGCGGCACTCGAGGAAGCCGGGGCGAAAGTCCGGCGGGATACGGAGGGCCGGGTCATCGCGCTGGACGCCCGAAACACGGAAATCACGGGCGAAACGCTGCCGGAAATGCCGTTTTTGCGCGACCTGAAACTTTCCGGGCCGCAGGTGACAGACGCCACGCTCACGCGGCTGGGCGAGTTTCAGGCCCTGACCAGTCTGGCGCTGGATAAGACCGCTGTCACGGATGCCACGCTGATGAACCAGATCGCGAAACTCCCGAAGCTCCAACAGCTTTTCCTCGCCGAGACGGCGGTGACGGATGACGGCGTGATGGCGCTGGAGAAAAACACAGCCTTCACGCGCATCCGCCTGGCAGGCACGAAAATCACGGACGTGGCGACTGTGATCCTGGCCGAGATGCCGAAACTCCAGGCCGTGGACCTCAGTAACACGCAGATCACCGCCGCCGGCGCGGCCCATTTCGCCCAACTGAAAAACCTCACGGACGTGAACATTTATAATGACGTGAACGTGGACGGCAGCGTGACGGAAACCTTCGCGAAAATGCCGTGGCTGGAAAAGCTGAACCTGGATAACGTTCCGGTGGCGGACGCGGATGTGGCGAAACTCGCGCCACTGACGGAAAAACTCACCTTCCTGCATTTGGGCGGCACGCGCATCACGGACGCTGTGGTACCAATACTGGCGACGTTCAAGAAACTCGCCACGCTTCACGTGAACCGCACGGCCGTCACCGAAGACGGCATCAAAACCCTGAAAGAAGCCCTGCCGGGGTGTGACGTCATCACCGTCGGCGGAGAGGCTCCCTAAGTATCAAGTAAACTTTCCATCAAAACGAAAAGCCACGCACATGATAAACATGAAAGAATGGCTTCATGGGCTGAGCCGACGGAAAACACCCCACGCTTTACCCGTGCTTACCAGTCCGGGCATGAAGCTCATCGGCGAAAAAGCCGACACGGTGTTCCGCTGTGGCGAAATGCAATTTCGGGTGATTCAGGCACTGACGACCCGCTTTCCGATGGCCGCGGCCATGACCATGATGGACCTTTCCGTCGAGGCGGAAGCATTCGGCGCCCCAATCATTTTCAGTGAAGATGAAAACCCGAATATCGCCGCCGCCATTCTCGAGGATTTACAGAGCATTCAGCGGCTGAACATCCCGGAAGTCGGTACCGCGCGAACGGCGGAATGCCTGCGGGCTGCCCGCTTATGCAGTGAAAATATCAGTGATCGCCCCACGCTCGGAGGATTAATCGGCCCGTTCTCCCTCGCCGGGCGTCTGCTGCCCATGAACCATCTCATGCTCCTGACGGTCACGGAGCCCGAAACGGTTCATCTCCTGCTGGAGAAAACGACGCAATTTCTGGTGGCGTACGCGAAGGCGTTTAAGGCGGCCGGGTGCGGCGGACTGCTGATGGCCGAGCCGGCGGCGGGGCTCATTTCCCCCCAAATGGCGGAGGCGTTTTCGTATCACTACATCCAGCGGGTGGTCGACGTCGTGCAGGATGAGCATTTCGTCTTTATCCTGCATAATTGCGGCAAAACGGAAAAGATGGTGAACGAAATGCTTTCCACCGGGGCGTCTGCGCTGCATGTGGGAAACGCGGTGGACATTACGAAGATCCTGAAACAAACTCCCCCGACCGTCCCCGTCATGGGAAATATCGACCCGACCGGCGTATTCCTCATGGCAGCGCCGGAAGACGTTTTTCGAGCGGCCGTTTCCCTGCTGGACGCGACGCGCGAATTTCCCCATTTCGTGCTCTCCTCCGGGTGCGACATTCCGCCCGGCACCCCGCTGGAAAACATTCAGGCATTTTTTGACGCGCTCCAGCGATTCCCGTCTGTCCCCGCCGAGGAGCCGGGTAAACCATAACTAATCGAGATACCATTTACAGGCATTTTTATGAAAACGCTTTTCGAGAATCCGGAATATGAGTGGCGAGAGACGCTTTTCGTGCTTTTTGACGGGCGACAGCACCCGCCGCTGACCGAAGCGGAGAAGAAATCCCTGGTCGCGGAGGCGGAATTTTCGTTCCTGGAGGTGGAAAAAGCGAAAACCGCCCCGGACGGCCAGCTGAAAAGTCTGCTGTTTCTCTCGCCGGAGACAGACTCCGCAGTGGAGCTTCAGTACCGTGAAGGGCGGACCGTCCTGGAGCAGTCCCGGGCATTTTATGAAAGCATCCGCGCGATCCTGGACAACGAAGAACGTCAGCAGTGGCAGAAAATCATGCAGCTGCCGTCCTGTTACGAGCTGATTTATTTCGAGAAGCCCACCGGGGAAATCCGCCTGGCAGAGGAATTCCCGGATGAGGATGAGATGAGCTTTTATGACCCGGGCGCGCTGCTTTTTTTAATGGAAAACCTCGCCCGCCGCACGCACGGCACGGCCGTGGATCCGCAGTCCGGCATGATCCTGGCAATGGAGTGACCGGCGGCGAAGAAGTAAATCGCCGGTGCCCGTTATTTGAACGCGTCTTTTTCCTTTTTTCTCTCCTCTTTCCGCATTTTCGATTTCTGGCGAAGATGCGGAATCAGCATTCCCAGCGGCATACGCAAAAAATGCGAGCGGACATAAAGCACGCCTCGGCTCAGGCGGACGCCGGGATTCAGGCCGTCCCCCTGCTCCGGCATCATCGCGCGCGGCACCATAAAATCCATCGCGGCGGTGGTGAAAAAGAAGCCGCCCATCTTCCGCGACGCGCGCAGCGTCTCCCGCGGCAGCGGCGTGCCGAGCATCCGGTGCGCATACCGCAGGGCATAAAACAGCGGCCGCTGCATTTTTAACTGTTCCGCGCGGGCGAAAAGCCGGTCCATGAACCCCGCCTCGGAAAGATAATACCGCAGCATGGCGTCCAAGTCCACCACATCCCGAAACGCGTTATCCAACTCGCCGTCCTGAAACAGGTGCGCGGCGCTATGAAGCACCATGTCCGGCGGAGAGAGCACGCGAAAATGCCGAGCCGCCGGGTTTACCGCATCCATAAGCGGTACGGACGCCTCCCACAGCAGGGCCGCGTCCACTTTGATCCGCCCCGTGATGGGCAGGATATTATGGTGCACATCCAGCGTGGTCTTCCGGTCCAGATGGTACAGCGGCGGAATTTCATGCATCCACTGGCGGTAAAAATGCTCGTCATACGTCGACTTCACGGAGGTGAGCCATCCGCGATAAAACAGGCGGCGCTCCATTTCCTCCAGATTTTCGCGAGACACCAGCACGTCCACATCCACACTCGTCCGGCCTTCACTCCACGGCAGCCCCGCGGCCGCGTACGCCGCCCCCTTCAGGAGGATCACCGGCGCGTCCGCATAAGCCGCATCCGGAAGCGTTTCGCCCGGAATCACCGCGTGATGAATGCGGTCCAGCTCCCAGAAAAGCTGACGCTGGCTACGCTGAAACCACAGCCACGCCGAGTAAAGCATCCACCGCCCCTCCGCCGGAACGTATTCTTCCAGGGTATTTTCGCGCAAGACCCACGCCACGCGCGCCAAAAGTTTACTGTTTTTCGCATCCAAAAAGAGGCGGCGCCATGCTTCGTATGTAAAATCTCGGCAGCAGGCCGGGTCACGGAAAAAGCGAATCAGCATGGCAGTGCTCCCGTCTCCAGCCGCTGGAATTCGCGGATGGCGTCCTCCAGCGAACCGTACTCAAAACGCCAGCAGTCGCAGTGGGAAATCACTCCCGCCAGCGTTTCAAAACCCCGTCCGCCCAGCACGCTGTACGCCCGCCCGTGCTGCCCGAGCTGGATGAACGCTTCCGCTTTCTCCCACGGCGTCCAGACCGCCTTCTTCCCCGGCACGTATTTCGGAAAGACCACCCACCGGGGTAAAACCCGCTGCCGCGCCAGACGCACCGCATCCGTCGGCGGACGAATATGCGCCACCTCCCCCTTCACCGTGTCCGCGCACGGCCGGGTCATCAGTGCATCCGGAAACAGCTCCCGAATCACGCGGATAGACTCATTCTTCACGCAGATCGGCCGGGTCAGCGGCACCATTTTCGCCACTTCATACCGCCCACCCTGCCGCCCGACTTCCCCCGTAAACGCCGTGGCCGCGCCATCCGTCTCCCCCGCCCGCGGCTCCACCAGCTCCGTATCCTCCGGATCCAGCAGCGTCAGCTCATCCGACAAAAGCCGCCATCCACTCAGGGCCAGCCCCGCCGCCAGCGTGCTTTTCCCGTCCCCGGAGTCCGCCGCCATGATCAGCCCGTTCGCGCCCGAGGCGAGCATGGCCGCGTGAAAAATGATCAGGTGCGAAACGTTCAGCCAGATGCACCAGTTCATGCCCCACTCCATCATCGCCGCGGTCTGCTCCCGGCGAAACGGTGGGAACGGCACAAAAGCATCCAGCAAAATTTTATACTTCGGGTTCCGCCTCAGCCACGCGAAGCGCCCATCCGCCGCCACACGCACACGAAAATCCACCCACGCATCCGCCGCCAACTGTGGATAATCCGCATACAAAAACTCCACAGCCTCCCGCGCCGGCGCAAGCTCACACCCCACCTCATACGTAAACGGCCCGACTGGAAAACGGCGAACATTCATGAATCATCCACGCCAAACGAAATTTAAATCCACCTCAATTAAGCATTACGCATTTCGCATTAACTTTTGAACCCTTCCAGCACTTTCAGCACCGCGTCCACGTTCCCGAACGGCGCGCTGACCTGCACCCCGGCGACATTTTCGCGAATGGCCTGAATCGACTCGCACGCGATTTGCACGCCCTCCGCCAACTGAGCCTCTTTCGTCTCCGCACGCTCCATCCGCCGCATGATCTCCGCCGGAATTTCCACACCCGGCACCTCATTCTGCAAAAAAGTCGCGTTCCGGAAACTCGCCAGCGGCCAGATGCCCGCGATCACCGGCACACCGCACGCCTTCACGCGATCCAGAATTCTCAGCAGCGATTCCGGATCAAAAACCGGCTGTGTAATCGCGAAATCCGCCCCGGCTTCCACTTTCTTGAAAAACCGGTCAATTTCCCTCTCCACATCCAGCGCCGTGGGATCCAGCCCCACCCCGATCACGGCATTCGTCCCTGCGAAAATCGACTGACCGCCCATGTCCACACCCCGATTCAGGCGTTTCTGGATCATCACCGCCCCGATGGAATCCGTGTCGAACACGCCGGATGCGTCCGGATATTCCCCGAGTTTCGGCGGATCGCCGGTAATGTAAAGCAGGTTCCGGATGTCACACGCCGCCGCGGCGAGCATGTCCGCCTGAAGCCCGATCAGGTTCCGATCCCGGCAGCAGACGTGCAGGATGACCTCAATCTGCGCCTCCTTCTGGATGCGATCCGCCATAATCAGCGACGAAATCCGGCTGCTGGCCCGCGGCCCGTCCGGAATATTCACGCAGTCGATTCCGTGGCGATGCAGTTTTTTGCAGCGCTCGACGGTCGGCCCCAAATCATACCCCCGCGGCGGCACGAGTTCCACACTCGTCACCCACCGCTTCTGCGCCAGCCGCCACGCAAAGCGCGAACGCTCCTCCAGCGGCGTTTCCGGCAGCAGCTCCACTTCCTTCTTCGCCGGTTTCAGGGTCACCGCCCCCAGCCGCGCCCCCGCCAGCGGCTTCACCGATTTCGCCATCTCCGCGATATGCTCCGCGTGAATCCCGCAGCACCCGCCCACCGCACGCACCCCCAGCGTCACATACCGCATGGCGTACGTCGTGTAATATTCCGGCGAAGACATGTAAAAATTCCGGTTCTCCACCATTTTCGGCATCCCGGCATTCGGCTGCACCACCAGCGGCGTCTCGCCCAGCACCGCCAGCGCCTGCTCGACCGGCTCCAGCATCCCGTCCGGCCCCAGCCCGCAATTCAGCCCCCACGCAAACGGCGCCGGCTCCGCCCCCCGAAAATGCCGAATCACGTCCACCGCCGACTCCCCCTGCACCGTTTCCGTATCCCGCACGACCGTGAAGGAAAGCATGAACGGCACCCGCACACCGGTCTCCGCATCCAAAAGCCGCACCGCCTCGACGCACGTCTCCAGCGCCCGAATATTCGGCTGCGTCTCAAAAAGCAGAAAATCCACCCCCGCGCGCCACAGCACGCGAATCTGCGCAAGCGCCGCCTGCACCACCTCCGCGTCTGTCACCGCGCCGCGAATCTCCGCACCCACCGGGCCCACATCCCCCGCGATCCACACGGGCTTCTCCTCATTCCCCGCTTTCGCGCGGTACTCGTCCCGTACCTCGCACGCCAGCCGCACGCCAGCCTCAAGAATCGCGTCCGTCTTTTCCAGCAGCCCGTATTTTTCCAGCGCCAGCGGATTCGCGCCGAACGTATTCGTGGTCAGCACCTCCGCCCGGGCCTCCAGATAACTGCGGTGAATGTCTTGAATGAGGGCCGGCGCCGTCAGGTTCAGCTCCTCAAAACACCGATTCGTGAAAATGTGACGACGATAAAGCTCCGTGCCCATGGCGCCGTCAAAAATAACCACCGATTTTTTCATCGCGTCCCAAATCGCCGCGTTTTGCGTTTTATTCACCGCTTACTCCACACCATTATTATTATAAATACACTGCCCGGAATCCGTAAATTTTACACGAAAACCTGCGGCTGTCAAGACGCGTGATCCGACGACCATTTTTTACAGTATCCATCAAAACAGCAGCCGGGAGCGAAGCGAAACGCAGTGAAGCGCAGAGACTGGATTAGAAATGGAGAAACATTCGGCGATTCTAATCCGGTCTCTGCGATAACGCTCCCCTCCCGGCTGCTGTTTTTTTGATTCCGTCACTCCTTCGCGCCCCAGTCATCCTCGACCATCGCGCTGACTTTCAGCGGCACGTCCAGATGCCAGACGCCGGACATCTCCGTCTCCACCAGCGCGGTGATGTCCGCCGTTTCCGCCGCGGGGCATTCCAAAAGCAGCTCGTCATGAATCTGTAACAGCAGCCGGGCCGCGTATTTTTCCGCTTTCAGCCGTTCATCCACCGCGAGCATGGCCAGTTTAATGATGTCCGCCGCGGAGCCCTGAATGACGGCGTTCACCGCCATGCGTTCCGCGAGATTCAGCTGCCCTTTCCGCGCGGCATGAGGCCGAATACCCGAAATCCGGCGGTGGCGTCCGAGAATCGTGGACACGTGCCCGCTTTTCAGGGCGTCATCCAGCACGCCGTCCAGAAACCCCGGAATCGTGGGGTATTTCGCGAAATACGTGGTGATAAAATGCTGGGCCTCATCCTGTGGAATGCCGAGCTGTTTCGAGAGCCCGAAAGCGGACTGGCCATAAATGACGCCGAAATTCACGCTTTTCGCCACCCGCCGCATGCTGGGCGTGACATGTTCCGCCGTGGTGCTAAAAATTTGGGCAGCCACCTGAGTATGAATGTCCTCATCCCGGTGGAACGCCGCACAGAGGTTTTCGTCCTTACAGTAATGGGCCAGCACCCGCAGCTCGATCTGGCTGTAATCCGCCGAGATGAATTTCCAGCCCGCCGGGTGCGGCATGAACGCCCCGCGAATTTCCCGCCCTTCCGGCATGCGAACCGGAATATTCTGGAGGTTCGGCTCACTGGAGCTCAGCCGCCCGGTGGCCGTCACCGCCTGATTAAAGGTGGTGTGAATCCGCCCCGTTTTCGGATTTATCAGCTCCGGCAGCGCATCCACGTACGTGTTCATGAGCTTACTCACCTGCCGGTACTCCAGCAGCTTCTCGGGGAACGGATGCAGGTTCATCGCCGCCAGCTCCTCCAGCGTTTGCGCGTCCGTGCTGAACCCCGTTTTCGTCTTCCGAATGACTGGCAGGCCGAGCTTTTCAAAAAGAATCTTCTGGAGCTGGATGGGCGAATTCAGGTTCAGCGTCTGTGGAGAAAGCTCGCCAGCCACATCCGTACCAGTTCCTGCGCGGGTTTCCTCACCGCTTTCCGCATCCGCACCTGCTTCTGCATCCGTTTCCGATTCCGGGAATGCCAGCCGCATGAGTTCCTCGCGCAATTCCCCCTCTTTCGCCGCAAAACGCGTATGCAGCTTCTCCAGCCGCGTGCGATCCACGTAAATCCCGGTGTACTCCATCTCCGCCAGCACCGGAATCAGCGGAAACTCCACCGCATAACACACCGCGTCCAGCCGGTTTTCCGCCAGCCGGCGCATGAGCACCGGGTACAGATTTTCCAGCAGCGCCATCTGATACGCCGCGTGTGTGGTGGGGTGCGGCGGCGTCTCTTTTTTCGCCCCCTTTTTCGCGGTTTTCTTCACCGTTTTTTTTCTGCCGGCATTTTCCGCCTCATCCCCTGCTCCGTCCTCCGCATCCCCCTGCTCATCATCAAAAATCCCCCGCTGCGCTTCACATTCAGCATTCTCTCCCCATTCCTCATTCCTCATTCCTAATTCCGCATTCTCACCATCCCCCGTCCCCCATTCTCCATCCCCACCCTGGGGCGCCGCTTCCGGAAACTCCTCCGCCAGCTCCCGCAGCGTGATTCCCTTCTCACCGGGAATGAGCATGTATGCCGCGATCATCGTGTCAAAAAGCGGCCCGGTCAGCTTCACCCCGTGAGCCCGGAACGTTTTCCAGACGCGTTTCAGGTCATACCCCACTTTCACCACCGCGGGATCTTCCGCCGCCACGCAGAACGGCTCCAGCATTTTCGCAAAATGGGTATGCGCTGGCGCTTTTTCTTCTTCAAAAAGCGCCGGGGGCAGAATACACACGTTCGGACGCTCCCCGGCCAGCATTTTCGGTGAAAAACGGCCGGAAAAAGCCGGGATTTCGGGCCAGTCTTCCGCCGTGTCTTGCCGCGTGTCTTCCATCGTGTCTTCCGTTTCCGCCAGCGGCCGTGTTTCCGCATGCTTCGCGCCAGAAGTAGAAGCGGATGCCGCCGCGTTCTCTCCGTGCGGATGCTCCGCGCACGCGCCTTCTGGGCCGTACATCTCATTCAACTTCAGAATTTTCGCCGCCATGGAGTTAAACGCGTAATCACGGAAAATCGGGCGAGCCGCGAGAAAATCGAACTGCGAGACGTGCCCCAGATGCCAGTTCACCGGAATCGGCACATCCCGCCGCAGCGTCACCAGTTCGCGCGACATCCGCAGCGTCTCAGCCCCGTCCAACAGATTCTGCTTTCGCACGGACGGCTTTTCGCCAAAATACGCCGTGATGTTTTCCGGCTTCAGAATCTCCTCCACACTCCCGAAACGCTGAATCATCTCCCGGGCACTTTTCGGCCCGATCTTCGCAATTCCCGGAATATTATCGGAAGCGTCCCCCACCAGCGACTGAAAATCCACCACCTGCGCGGGCGTAATCCCCCAGTCCTCCAGCAAAAACGCCTCATCCAGGTACTTCCCGCGCCGCAGGCTGTAAATCTGCACATGAGGAGCCAGTAACTGGCGACAATCTTTGTCGCTGGTGACCAGAAAACAGTCGCCGCCCTCCGCCGCCGTCTGCGTGGCGACCGTCGCGAGAATGTCATCCGCCTCAAAACCCGCCCGCTGGAGAATCGGAATCCGCATCACCTCCAGCAGCTCCTTAATCCGCGGAATCTGCATGCGCAAATCCTCCGGCATCGCCTCCCGCTGAATTTTATACTCCGCGTACGCCTTATGCCGAAACGTGGGGGCATGGACATCAAAAGCACAGAACAGAAAGTCCGGATTCAGGTGCTCCAGCAGGAAAAACACGTCCCGCATGAATCCGAAAACCGCATTAACCGACTCGCCCTTCCGGCCCTGCATTTCCGGCAGCGCATGAAAGACCTGGTACACCAGCCCATACGCGTCCACCACGAAAACCCGTTTCCCGGCCGGGGTCCGCGGCGCGTCCGGGTTCATCTCTTTCGCCGGAGCCCCCGGGAAATTTTCATTTTCGTTTTCATTTTCGTCGTCAAAAAGCGAAAGCTGGGAGTCGCGTGCCATGAAAATCCTCTTTTATTCAAAAAAATGCGTCCAAATGCTTATAAAATGCCAGATAACACGCTCATCATAACACGAAACCCACAAAAACGCAATAAAACGGCCTCACTTATGAAAAATTTCCGCAAAAATGAACGCATCTTAACGAAAACCGTTGCGACGCCATTCATTATCATGTATACTTAATCACACATACTTCCCCCCTCCCGCAAGTTACGCTGCGTTCCACATGCGGCTCATTCACCATTAACAATTCACCATTACCATGAAACCGCTCCGTCTTATTCTCCGCGTTTTCGTTACCGGCACCATCACCCTCCTGCCGCTGGTGGTCACGGTGGCGCTGGTGGCCTGGCTCACCGGATTCCTGAACACCTATTTCGGCCCGCACACCGCTGTGGGAAAAGCCCTGGAAAACATCGGAGGCACGTATCTGATCGGCTGGCTGCTCGTTCTGGGCGTCATTTTCGTCGTCGGCATCCTCATGGAAACCGCCCTGAAACACCTCTGGACCGCGTGCATCGATAATCAAATTAAGAAAATCCCCATCATCGGCCAGATTTACGGCACCACCCGCCAGTTCACCGACCTCATGAAAAGCGGCGGTGGCGACGACGCGATGAAGAATATGAGCCCCGTTTATTGCCGGTTCGGCGGCACGATGTTCCTGGCCCTGATGCCCGTGGCGGATGAGTTTATGGTGGAAGGCCGGGCGTACCGGATCGTCGTCATCCCCACCGCCCCCGTGCCTTTCGGCGGCGCCGTCCTGCTGGTCCCCACCGAAGACGTCCTGCCGGCCAACATTTCCATGGACACCCTCATGGCCTTTTACGTTTCCATGGGCGCCTCGACCGGCGACTTTCTCCCGAAGCAATAAACCCTGCCTCCCCTTACCGCCTATAAAAAAAGCTCGCCTCAAGGACGAGCTTCTTTTTTTCTATCATCGCGACTTACGCCGCCGTCTTTCGCTTCCGTCGCGCCAGCACCGCCAGCCCCGCGATTCCGAGCATCATCATCGCCCACGTCGCCGGCTCCGGCGTACCAAGCGAATTCCGCGCCTGGATCATGTCGTATGCCGACAGCGCCCACAATAATCCCATATACTCCTGCCCTAGCTCGCTGAAATGGATATCGTTTCCATTTATTCCACGGTATGGATAAAAGCCGGAACCCAGTGGATTTTCAATATTTTTCACCCAGTCGGAATCCGGGCCGAGAAACGCGAACAAATCATCTTCGATGATGGCACGTTGCGCATCTGTAATGGCCTTACTCGTGCTGCCGTCACCCAGCGCCGAGACCAGCGCGATAAGCCAGGGTACGTCCCACTCGCCCGGCAGACCTTCAGCCATAGTCCAAACGCCGTCTTGGTTCCGCTTCACGGCATCACGACTGGTTTGGATCAACTTTTCCAGCCCACTTTTATACGTGTTGCCGTCCGTCCAGAAATCCGACTCCCCCTGGTGCCAAAGGATGCCTGCAAATTCACTGTCCAACGCCTGGATCGCCAATAGAAGCCGCTGGTCGAGGCCGGTATTCCACTGATCAATCGTCGTACCACCAACACCAACGGAAACGATACCAACAGGGACAGTCTGATTTTCTTGTTTTGATAACATGTCGGAAAGCGTGTCTCCGAAAGACGGCCAAGTGGAACCCTGATTCCAACCGGCTGTGGCGTAAGGCTGCGGGTCGTTGGCGATATTCCACTGTCCTGTCGAAGGATCCATCGCCAACACATTTCCACTTTTTGTCTGCAATAGCGCGTCTCCATGGTTGGCAGAGTTCGACTGTCCGGCGGTGATGAAAATTTCACCCACACCGATTTTATCTCCCAACGAGATGGAAGTCAGCACCGAACCGCCAGCGTCCAGCGCGCGGAGGTCCACGCTATGCCAACCGGTTCCCAGAACCACATCGCCGCTGAACGTGCCGGCGGTCTTATCCAGTTGCAGGTTCGAAAAGCCCGACCAAGTTTGGCCGCCGTCGAGCGAAAACTGTATTTTCGCGATGTCCGTACCTTCTCTTGTCAGGAAAGCGCCGGAAATGTCCACGGTTGCATTGCCGTTGGTGCCACGCTGATACATCGCATATCCGCTGGCAGCGTCCATCGTCGCCATGACGGCATCCGACTCGCGCACGAACATATACATGTTCGCGATTTCGTAGCCGGCCTTGCCGGCGTCATGCGTCCAGTCCGAATCCCCACCACCCGGCTGTGATCCAATGCCAAACTTCTTGGCCTGGCCGAAGCCGTTCATCGCAATGACGGTTTGGTTGGTGTCGAGATTATGAATCTGCATCGAGCCATGGCCGGCGCCAAGATCATAACCGGAATCGTTCGTGTCGAAAATGCCTCCATTGCCATGACTAAAACCGGTAGCTTGCCCCTGTCCGTAGTTTGACGGCCAGAATTCCAGGAATCCTGTTTTCGCCGTTCCGGAGCGTTGGCCGGAGGTTTCCGTACCCAGCGTCAGCGTCCCTTCCGAGCTGGGAAGATTCGTCGTGATTTCCAGGTTTTTCACATATTGCTGATAAATCGTGCCAGCCGTTGCGTCCGGCACACCGAGCTTGGTAAGGTTCTGCATCCAGTCGCCTTTGGCCATGCCGGTGACCTGCGAATTGCCGGAAAGCTGGAAGGCGTCCATTGAAACAAACGCGTAATACAAGTCTTCCGGATTGCTGGGGTTGACGTATTCCATATAATAGCCCACGCGGTCGAACAGAACGCCGCCGTTCATCATTTGCTGCGCGTTGTCGATAAAATAGCTGGTGCCGTTATGCATATTGGCGTTGGCGGCGGAGTTGATCTGCCAGCCACGCACCATCGTGAAATCACTGCCGTTGGCGACGTTGGCCATGCCAGGCGCGTACGCTGCGGAGGCCATGACGTAAAGCTTGCGGTCGGCGTACTGATTAATGTTGGCATTCGCTCCCTGCTCGATATTGAACGTCCAGTCGGGGTTCCCCGTCGGGTTATTGCCAATCCCGATATCCATCGCACTCGAGCCGGCATGATTTGCAACACCCCAGTGGTTCAGCGCGAAAACGGTTTGCTTTTCGCCGTAATTATGCACCTGGAAACAGCTGTATCCGTTGCCGGCGCCTCTACTGTCGCCGAAGTCATAGGTAGAACCGCTGGCATTAGGCACATTCATCGCGTTCCCCTCCGTGTAATTGCCAGACCACATTTCCACGTTGCCGGTCTTGATGCCCGTGCCATTAACGACGCCGGCAACATTGGACTGCACGGTCATGTTTTGCACGGTTTTTTGGTGGTAGTACGCATCGTTAAAAGGCAAGCCGGTTTTGGAGACGTCGTTCGTCAGGCCGTCCATGGAGACGTATACGTAGTCGGTCCGTTGCGCCGTCGGGTTCGCCGTCATGTACGCGTCAGACCTCGTCAGCTCCATGTAATATCCGACTTTCAGCGGGAAGCCTTTAAGCTCCGTCGCCACCGCAGCGGCATTGTTATATGTATAATCCGCCGCGGTCATGCCCCCGGCAGCTTTCGTGGTCGGAATATCCATCTTGTAAACCAGATTCATATTCTGGATTTCCGCGGCAACCGTCGGATTCTCGAAAAGCCCCTCGGCCATGCTCACCCGCTTGACATAAACGTCGAGCTGCTTAGTGGAATAATCGCCGCTGTTTCGGGCAAACGTCCAGTCAGGATAATCCGTCGTACGGCTACCGATACCGACATCGTAATCGGCGGGATTGTTGCCGGTGGCACCACCCCAACGATTGAACGCCAAAACTGTCTGCGCACCGGAATAGGTGCTGTTTCCAAGCGCATGGATTTGCATCGAACCGTAATTCTGGTTCCATGAATTTTTATCACCATGGTCAAACGAATCGTTGGAGGCACCGGGAATATTTTTGTCATTTCCGGTCTCATAGTTCGTGGGCCAAAACTCGATGTTTCCTTGGGTAAAGGTGGTATTGCCGGTGTTCGCCCCATAAAGATTGAACCCGGGCGCGTTCCACCGGACATTGAGATTCGAAACATACTCCTGAAACACAGCACCGCTGGCCTTGGTTGGCAGGCCCATTTTTGCGGGGTTGGACGTGAACGCGTCCATCGAAGCGAATACCCAGTTGTTGTTTGTACTATTATTCAACTGGTAAACATACGCGATCGACTCAATCGGGCCGAATTTCCGGGATGAATTATCGACCGTGTACGGCGTCGCCCCCCATGCGTCGAGGTCACCGCCCATCACGTTGTTGAGATCCAGGCCGTAAACCTGATAATAGTCATTTAATTGCGTACCGTCCGGCAAGGTTAAAACCTGCCCCCACGCAGCGCCGCAGAGCATGACGGCCACAAGAAATAACGAGAACGCGCGAAAAGTTTTCATAGTCCACCCCCGGAAAAGCGTTGACGCCAAAAAATGAATCATTTCGACTGAGAAATATCCATTCATAATGGTTATATGATTTATTCTAACGGAACCGGCGAGGGAAGTCAACCAAAATAAACGGGGTTTAAGAAAAAATTCCCGAAAAAACAAAAAAACAGTTTTTTCAAGAAAAAAACCGCCCCGAATATCCGAAGCGGTTTTCATTTTTTCTCAATTTTCGCTACAAAAGTAACGTAAAATTAGAACGCGTTCATCATCTTGAAAACGGGCGTCGTAGCACGCAGACGGAACTGCACACCATTTTCCACCGCCGCGGGCTCAAGGATGATCAGGGCTTTCTCCAGATCGCCCATCCGCCGGGCGGCTTTCTCGACCTGCGCCTTATTCGGGAAATGCACGGGGCACGCCGCCGCGCCTTTCAGCAGGTCGGCCAGATCCAGATGCGCATAATACGTGCTCATCTCTTTCGGCTCCGCAGACGCCTCGATACACTTTTTCAGCACTTCGCCGGCATTCTTGCCAGCCGCGAAATACACGGCTTTCGGCGCGAAGACCATCGCCGCCGGGATCGCCTCGCCGCCCAGCGCCTTGACCACCGCGTCGCGCTCGGCACCCTGGAGCTTCTCGGGCAGTTTGAATTCCGCCCAGTACGCATGATACTCGCCACACTCGGCCGAGCCGGACTTCAGGACGCATTTCGCCGCTTTATCGGCTTTCTTTTCCTTCACGAACGCCACAACTTTCTTGAGCTGGGCTTCCCACGCGTAACCGTCCGGCACATAACGGGCCTTGGCGAAAACGAGATTATCCTGCTCGAGATTCAGGAACGCCGCGAAATCGACGTCCCCGGAGACGATCACATCATAAATCAGCTTCTGGTTTTCTTTAAAGAAAGCCACGGCGCCGTCGGCGTCAAAGCCTTTTTTCTCGGCCTTTTTGCGGATTTTCTTCTCCACCTTCTCGGCGATGCACGCCTGGTGTTCTTTGAGCAGTTCGTCGGACAGGGGCTTAATGATCCCACTGCCGGCCAGCGTCAGCGTGGCTTCCGGGCAGCGGAAACCGGCGAAATTCGTCTTCCGCGGCGCGCCGATTCCGGCGAGTTTCTGGGCCAGTTTCGTGCCTTCTTTGCCCGTGACGGTCAGTCGCAGGGAGTATTCATCGGCGTCCATATCCCAGAAATGGCCGTACGTGATGGTGTTCAGGTCTTTCAGGCCGCACTCTAGGCCGCCCATGAGTTTTCCGAACGCCGCCACTGCTGCCTCGGACGGCGCTTTGCCGTGGAGGTGTTTTTTCGCACACTTCTTGATACACTCGCCGGCTTTCTGCACCGCCAGCTCTTTAAACTTGTCCGGCACGTTCCCCGCGAAAATCGTGAAGCCCACGTCCACGCGTTCCGTGTTTTCGATGATGAATTTCTCGAAATCCACGTCATTCGGGAAGCTTTCTTTTTTGTCGGAGGCCAGGAGCCAGCCGTCGGCTTTTTTGCCGAAAAAGACTTTTCCGCCCGTGGCCGTCAGTTTCCACTGATTGTCGCCGAGGTCTTCCAGCTGCACGTCTTTCGACTTCAGGAAGCTTCCCAATTTATCCCAGTCGCGGATGGGCAGCGCCACCACCGCGGCCACCGGGCAGCCCTTGCATTCGCCTTCGCACGCACCGTCTTTGAGGTACGCAACGATTCCGGCCGGGCGTCCCGTATCCAGGATCACGCCCACGGGGCCGTCGGCCGACGCAAAGAATTTCGCCACGCCGAGGAACGCTTTAAAATCGTCCCGTTCCGTGACCGCAGCCACGTCGTCAAGCTTCGTCAGCAGCGTTTCCGCGCTTTTCATGGATCCGACCGCCACCACGGTCTCCGCCCGCGCGACTGTCGCCGTCCACGCACACACCAGGGCCAGCAGGCCGCAAATCAACATTTTTTTCATAAAATCACTCCTTCCAACAGGGGGTTCAAAAAAGAAAATGACAAAACGCGAAAAATCGCAAATTCCCATCATTTTCGGTTTACAGTCAAGCATTCATATTAATATTGGCGCGTGGTCGTCTCTTCCCGGGTCCAGCTCGCCGGGCGGAAAATGTCCACCAGCACGGTCACCGTATCCTGGCACGGAATGAGTTTCGCCAGCTCCACGGCACCCTCCTCCGCGTCCACGGCATCCGTCATACGCACCACCCGAGCCTCCCGCGGGGGCTGCATCCGCACGGGATAAGGATACGAAACGAAACTCACTACCGACGCAGGTCGAATCAGCGGCAGCGGCTC
Source organism: Thermoguttaceae bacterium (assembly GCA_031553595.1). Lineage (GTDB taxonomy): Bacteria > Planctomycetota > Planctomycetia > Pirellulales > Thermoguttaceae > RGIG3701. The sequence continues at coordinate 110,205 of JAVBLI010000012.1, forward strand.
TTCCGGAACCTCATCCCGCACGACCACCACCGGCACCACGGGCGGGGATTTCAGCGGCGTTTCTTCCGTCTGAAAGTACGTGGAATAATGGGAAATCGCCACGGCCATCAGCAACACGCACGCCGCCACAGCCGCCGCCGCACGCACCCACGCACGCCGGACGGGGAGCCGCACGGCACGAAGCTCTTTTTCAGGAGCCACCGCACCGCGTTTCGGCATTTCCGCCTCCGCCAGCGCCGCCAGAATCCGCTGATGCCGCGCTTCCGGCACCGCCGCATTCAGCCGCCCGGCATCCCGCGCTAAACGTTCTTTAATATCCGCATCTTTCACCATGATTTCACCACGCAATAATAATTATCAATTATCAATTGTCAATTATCCAATTAAAAATACCGTTTCAGCTTCCGCCGGCCGCGAAACAGGAGCGTTTTCACGCCGACTTCCGTACGCTGCATAATCCGGGCGATTTCCCGAACCGATTTATCTTCCACATAAAACATCCACAGCGCCGTCATTTGCGGCTCCGGGAGCACCTCCGCGGCCAGCTCCCAGATATTCTCCGCCGCACGCCCGGCCGGCAGCGCATGATTTTCATCCGCCGCACGCTCCCGCGCCTGTACCTGCCCCAGCAAATCGCCGTCCCGGCTCGCGCCGTGCATCAAATCCCGCTTTTTCCGCCGATAAAATCCCGCGCTGCACCGATACCCGATCGTAAACAGCCACGTCGAAAACTCCCACTGCGGATCATAATTCCCCAGGCTCTTCCACGCCTGCAAAAACGTATCCTGCACCACATCCAGCGCATCCTCGGGCAAATGCCTGCGAAGAAAATACCGGTAAAGCGAATCTTCGTGACGGCGCACCACCTCCTCAAAATCCTCACGCCTCCCTTCCAGCGTGGCGGCAATCAGTTCGCGGTCCGTGCGTCTCATCAGCATTTTCAACTTTATCTTCGTGCAGGATACGTTTCGTTTTCAGCCTCTATGTTCTTTAATATACTCCATTTTTTGCCCAAAGAAAACAAAAGTTACACCTTTTTCCTCTTTTTTTTCTCCCACCAAGGCTTGAAACCCGAACGAAAGCGCGGCATAATGGGGTAAGCGAGTGAACAACAGCCGTTAGCGAAGAGACCCGATAGAAGTGGGAACATATATTACCATTTTATCCTGTCTCTGCGCGTCACTGCGCTCCGCTCCCGGCTGCTGTTCTTGCGTCTAAACAGACGAAAAATGCATCCCCCCCATATTTAAAGGAAAACCCATGAATCACCTGTTTACTTTCGCCCTCTGTCTCTGCTGGGCCGTCGCCGCCGTTCATGCCGAGGACGCCAAACCGCCGAAAACGAAAACCGCCATGGACGGAAAAAGCGTCCTGAAGTTGGTCTGGAACGACGAATTTAACGGCACCGGTCTGCCCGACCCCGAAAAATGGGGGTACGAGTACGGCTTCGTCCGCAACGGCGAAAAGCAGTTTTACACCAAAGAGCGTCTGGAAAACATCCGCCAGGAGAACGGCCTGCTGATCATCGAGGGCCGCAAAGAGGCGTGGGAAGAGAACGGCCAGAAAGCCGATTACACCGCCGCCAGCATTAACACGCAGGACAAAGCGGCATGGTCGCACGGGCGGGTGGAAGTCCGCGCGAAAGTCCCCGCCGGCCGCGGCACCTGGCCCGCCGCCTGGATGCTGGGCGAATCCATTAATCAGGTCGGCTGGCCCGCATGCGGCGAAATCGACATCCTGGAATACGTCGGCTACATACCCGGCACCGTTCACGCGAACATCCACGTCAAGAAATACAACCATTCCATCGGCACCGGCAAAGGCGCGAACATGAAGCCCGACTCGCCGGAGACGAAGTTTTACGTGTATGCCGTGGAGTGGGACAGCGACGTCATGAAATTTTATGTGGACGACACGGTGTACTTCACCTACGAAAACGAAAAATCCGGCGACGACGCCTGGCCGTTCGACAAGCCGCATTATCTGCTGCTGAACCTGGCCATCGGCGGCGGCTGGGGCGGCCAGCAGGGAATCGACGACGACATTTTCCCCATCCGCTACGAAATCGATTACGTCCGCGTGTATCAAAAAAAGTGAACGAGTGAGCGAGTGAACAAGTGGGCAAGTGAAGAGGGCCGTCGCCATATGCCAGCACTCTTTCACTCGCTCACTTGTTCACTCTTTCACTTTTCCCCATCCCAAAAACTTCACTCAAAAAACTGCTCCCATGCCCAGTCAGCGTAACACAAAAAGTCAGGAAAACCCGAAATCCATCTTCACGGCGATCATTATCATCGCGGTGGTGGGAGGGATTATTTTTACCGTGGCCGAGATGATGAAGCCGCAGCCTTCGCTGGTGGATCGCGAACCGCTTTCGGCGGAGCTGCGTTTCGATCAGCCGCAGTCGGGTCTGTATTTCGACATGGCCACACAGCAGCCACTGGTGACGTTTTCCCGGGACGACGCGATTCGCATCGCGCTGATGCTCGACGCCTGCACGCCGGATCCGCATGCCACGGACGGGGAATGGGCGGCCACGCTGACGCTTTACATGAATCGCGGCAACGAAACGTACCTCGTCTCACCGCAGGGCGTCCTGAAGAACCGCAAGACCTTTCTTCGCATGCCGCCGGAGGTGCTTTATGAGGAGCTGTTCAAGGATGCGAAAAAGAATGAAAAATACCTTTCGCTTTTAAAGCAAACAGCGGCGGCGGAAACAGGGACTCAGGCGGCCGGGCCGGCGGCTCAGACCGTGGAGACCACGCTCGGCGCCGCGGCGGAGAACATGGATGACGCGCCGCTGGAAATGGAAGATGAATAAATGCGGATGATTTTTCTTCCCGGGCTGGGGGCGGATCGGCGGATTTTTGAAGCCCAGCTGGCGGAATTTCCGGAAGCGGAAGTGCCCCTGTGGATTCCCCCCACGCCGGAGGATAACGTTCGAACGTACGCAAAACGCCTCGCGCGCAGCGTGGCGGATCAGTCGCCGGGCGACACGCCGTGCATGGTCGTTGGGCTTTCTTTCGGCGGCGTCTTGGCCCCGTATTTCGCCGAAGAAATCGGGGCGCAAACGTGTGTTGTGCTGTCTTCCTCCAAAGAAAAATCGCAGTTCGCCCGCCGATATTATCCGCTTTACCTGCTCTTCAAATACGCGCCGCCACTGGGGCGTCTGTTCATTCTCACGATCAAATTTTTCGTCGCGTGCCTGCTGCCGTTCGCGCGGCTGTTTCTTGGGAAGACCCGCCAATCCCTCCTGCGGCAGCTCTGGGAGTGCGACGGCCAAGTGCAGTTTTATTTCGTGAAAATGCTCATGAACTGGGCCTACGACCCCGCCGACGCTTCCGGCATCCCCGCCCCGCCCGGCGTCGTCATTCAGATTCACGGCCAGCGCGACCGCATCCTGCCCTGCCGCAATTTCACGCCCGATTTCCTCATCCCCCGTGCCGGCCACATTCTCTGCATGACCCACAGCCGGGCACTGAATGAAATTCTGAAAAATCCGTCTGGCCACAAAAACAACAGCCGGGAGCGAAGCGGAACGCAGTGACGCGCAGAGACCGGATAGAGTAGCCGGGATTTCCCCCACTTCTATCCGGTCTCTGCGCTAACGCTCCGCTCCCGGCTGCTGTTTTTTGTGGATACGTCAATTTGACAACTGCCCGACACCCTATTTCAGCGCTTTCTCTAGCGCCGCGAGGTTCCGCCGCATCACCCGGAAATACTCCTCCCCGGCTTCCATCTCCTTCCGGGTCAGGCCTTCATACGGGTTCAGCACATCGGTGGCAGCGCCGGTGGTGCGGGCGATTTCACGAATCACTTTCGGATCCGTCAGCGTCCCAAAAAAGATGACGCGGATGTTTTTTTCCTTCACTTCGCGAATGATTTCCGCCATGCGGGTGGGCGCGGGGTCCGAATTCGGCGAGAGCCCCTCCACGGCGATCTGGGTCAGGCCATATGCCGCGCAGAGGTACCCGAACGCCTGGTGCGAAACCACGATTTCCCGTTCCTTCACCTCTTTTAGCCCGTCCTGAAACTCCGCCTCAAGCGCTTCGCACTCCGCCGCCATGCGGGCATAATTCGCCTCATACACCGCCGCGTTTGGCGGATCCGCCGCGACCAGCGTGTCCTTCACGTTCTCCATCATCTTCCGGGCGTTCAGCGGCGCCAGCCACACGTGCGGGTCACTGCCGTGCGAATGCGTGCAGTGCTCATGGCCGCAGCCCTGCCCCGCCAACACCGGCACGCCATCCGAAAGCGCCACGCACCGCAAGTCCTCTTTCCGCAGCGCCCGCCGCACTTTTTCCAGCCACGGCTCCATGCCCAGCCCGTTACAAAACAGGACGTCCGCCCGCTGGAGCGTCAGCATATCCGCCGCCGACGGCTCCCACCCATGCGCCTCCGTTCCCGGCGGAATCAGCACGTGCACCTCCGCCGCGTCCCCGGCAATTTTTTTCGTAAAATCGTAAATCGGATAAAACGTCGCCACCACCCGCAGCTTCCCGTCCGACGGCCACTCCGCCGGCCGACACCCCGCACAAAACGGCACCAGCGCCGCCGCAACCCAAAGACATAACGCCCATTTCTTCATCGAACGACTCGTTTCCAGACAAGGTTTCTGATTTTCCGCCATGGAAAACATTCATTATACCCGATCCTCGTGAAATGACAAGAACGCACGAAAAGCCAGCGGGTCGTTTTCCCAAAACAGCAGCCGGGAATGCAGCGCAGCGGAATGACCGGACAAGCACCGCCGAACATTTTCTCACTTCGATCCAGTCATTCCGAGTCACTGCGTTTCGCTCCATTCCCGGCTGCTGTTTTTTTGCTGTCAGTGTGCGGCATGTCGCGGCGAAAACATCTTTGTGTCTCCGTGCCTCCGTGCGAGGCAAAATGCAGCGCGAAGCGACATGCCGGACAAAGATTCAGTCTTTCCCGATCAAACGCATGAGATTTTTCGCGCCATGCTCGATCGGTTTCGTCACATGGCTGTCAAGCCATTTCAAAAACAGTCGGCCCATGCAATTTTTCCCATTTTTCAAATCGCGGATCAAACGGGTTTTCCGTCGGGCGACGAGATTCGCATCATCCAGCATGCCCCACTCATCATCCCGAAACGACGCCACCGCAACCTGCTTGGCCAACGGCCGAAATGCTTTCGTGACGGAAAAAAACGACACCTGAACGGCTTCCAATTTTTTCTCCAGCCACACCTTCTTGTTTTTTTCAAACAAACCGCGCATTTCGAAGTAATCACGAATCCGGACGAACACTTCCGGCAGACGTGCCATGTACTCGCCGTGGCGGCCGGAGATCGACGTCTTTAATTTCCGATAATAATATAGCTTCTCGCCGATCGACTCCACCCGCGGATTATGAGCCAGCATGATCCAGTGAAAATAAACGTCTTCGGAGAGATTTCCTTCGCAGAAACGTAACTGATGTTCGTCGACAAACGCCGTCCGGATGACGCGCGACCACGGGGTGACGCGGTTATTGACATACGCCATGGCGTCCGCGCCGCTGGCGCGCGGCTTCTTTCCGCCCCGCCTGGCCAGGAGTATTTTCCCTGATGGCGTCACGTCATAATGATCAATCCACACGACATCCGCCCCCGTGGCGTCCAAATGGCGGCACGTTTTTTCACACAACGCCGCGTCCAGCCAGTCGTCGGAATCGGCGAAATACGTATATCTCCCACGGATATGCGCAAACGCCGCGTTACGGGCCTGCCCGGGGCCGCCGCCGGTATTCGGGCAATCGACGATCTCTACCCGGCTGTCCCCGGCCGCGAATTCCTCAAGAATCGCCCGCGACCCATCCGTGCTGCCGTGGTCCACGCACAAAATCTGAACATTCCGCAGAGTTTGCTTCATACACGATTCAAGGCATGGCCGAAGATATTTTTCGATATTATAAACCGGAATGGCAATCGTCATTTCGGGCACGCGTTCACCTCCGTTATTTCGATCGTTTCCCCGCCAGTGACCTGCAATCCCGGCATTTTATCACAAAAAACCGCTCCTCTCAAGGGCAATTCCGGCCCGCCGCAATCGCAAAACCATCCAAAATTCAAAAAATTCGCCCCACTTCCACCCCCGCCACTTGCACGCCCGACAGGAATCGCTATAATATAGTCCCGGCATGGTGTAATAGATACATAAGTGAGATAACTATAGGACAACCCCTTTTTCTTTAACCGGGAGGAGAGAACCGGCATGGCGCAACGGAATGATATTAAAAAGGTACTGATCATCGGCTCGGGCCCGATCATCATCGGCCAGGCGTGCGAATTCGATTATTCCGGCACACAAGCCTGTAAAGCCCTACGGTCGCTGGGCTACAAAATCGTGCTGGTGAACTCCAACCCCGCAACCATCATGACCGACCCGGCCATGGCCGACGCGACGTACATCGAGCCGTTAACCGTAAAATCCCTGGAGCGAATCATCGCCAAAGAACGCCCGGACGCTCTCTTGCCGAATCTCGGCGGGCAATCCGCCCTCAACCTCGCCTGTGAACTGGCCAAAGCCGGTATCCTTGAAAAATATCAGATCAAAGTCATCGGCGTCCAGCTCGACGCCATCGAGCGCGGCGAAGACCGTCAGGCTTTCAAAGATACCATGGCCGCCCTGGGCATCGAAACCGCCGCAAGCGCCATCGCCCACACGCTGAGCGAGTGCGAAGCGATTGCCGAGCAGTTGAGTTACCCCGTCGTCGTCCGCCCCGCCTATACCATGGGCGGCACCGGCGGCGGAATCGTGTATAATCAGGAAGAACTCCGCAAAATCGCCTCCCGCGGCCTGGCGGCCAGCATGGTCCACCAGGTGCTCATCGAGGAGTGCATCCTCGGCTGGGAGGAGCTCGAGCTGGAAGTCGTCCGCGACGCCAACGGCAAAATGATCACCGTGTGCTTCATCGAAAACGTCGACCCCGTCGGCGTTCACACCGGCGATTCCTTCTGCACGGCCCCGATGCTCACCATCGCGCCCGAGCTCCAGCGGCGGCTCCAGGAATACTCCTATAAAATCGTCAACGCCATCGAAGTCATCGGCGGCACGAACGTCCAATTCGCCCACGACCCGAAGACCGGGCGCGTGGTGGTGATCGAGATCAACCCGCGCACGTCCCGCAGTTCCGCGCTTGCCTCCAAAGCCACCGGCTTCCCGATCGCCCTGGTTTCCGCGATGTTGGCCACCGGCATCACCCTCGACGAGTTGCCCTACTGGCGCGAGGGAACGCTCGACAAATACACGCCCTCGGGCGACTATGTCGTCGTGAAATTCGCCCGCTGGGCCTTCGAAAAATTCAAGGGCGTCGAAGACAAGCTCGGCACGCAGATGCGCGCCGTCGGCGAAGTCATGAGCATCGGCAAAACCTTCAAAGAGGCGTTCCAGAAAGCGATTCGCTCGCTGGAAAGCGGCCGGCAGGGGCTGGGTTTCGCGAAGAATTTCAACAGCCGTTCGCTTGAAGACCTGCTGATCAAGCTCAACCACCCCAACAGCGAGCGCTATTTTCTCCTGTACGAGGCCCTCCGCAAAGGCGCGACCATCGAGCAGTTGCAGCAGAAAACGATGATCAAAGCGTACTTCCTCGAGCAGATGAAAGAGCTGGTCGAGCTGGAGGAGGAAATCCTGACATACCGCGGCAAGCGGCTGCCCGACGAATTGCTCACCCGCGCGAAGAAAGACGGGTTCGCGGATTTGTACCTGGCGCAGATTCTGGGCCTAACGGCGGCCGACATTCGCAATCAGCGGACGGCGCTGGGCGTGAAAGAGCAGTGGGATGCCGTGCCCGTCAGCGGCGTGGAAGACGCGTGCTACTATTATTCCAGCTACAACATTCCGGCAGGCAAAGGCGTCGCGGCCGACACCGGCAAACGCAAAATCATGGTGCTCGGCGGCGGCCCCAACCGCATCGGCCAGGGCATCGAGTTCGACTACTGCTGCGTGCACACCGCGTTCGCGCTGCGGGCCGCGGGCATCGACACGATCATGGTCAACTGTAACCCGGAAACGGTTTCGACCGATTACGACACGTCCGACAGGCTGTATTTCGAGCCGCTGACGGTCGAGGATGTGCTGAGCATTTACGAGCATGAGCAGCCCGAGGGCGTGCTGGTGCAATTCGGCGGCCAGACCCCGCTGAACATCGCGGCGGAGCTCGAAGCCCACGGCGTCAAAATTCTCGGCACGTCGCCCGAGGTGATCGACCTGGCCGAAGACCGCGACCAGTTCCGGCAGATCATGATGAAGCTGCAAATTCCGCAGCCGGAAGCCGGCATGGCCAGCACCTTCGAGCAGGCACGGGACATCGCCGCGCGGATTGGATACCCGGTGATGGTGCGTCCGTCTTATGTGTTGGGCGGCCGCGCGATGGAGGTGGTGTTCGACGAATTGACGCTCAAGCGGTACGTGGAGAACGCGGTGGACGTGACCCCCGAGCGGCCGATTCTGATCGACCGCTTCCTCGAGAACGCGATCGAGGCCGAGGCGGATGCGATTTCCGACGGCCGCGACGCCTTCGTGCCCTCCGTCATGGAGCACATCGAACTGGCCGGCGTGCATTCCGGCGACTCCGCCTGCGTGATTCCGCCGAACAGCATCGCGCCCAAGCATGTGCACACGATCGAGGAGTACACGAAGCGGATCGCGGTCGAGATGGGCGTCGTCGGCCTGATGAACATCCAGTACGCCATCGCCAACGACACGGTGTATATCCTCGAGGCGAACCCCCGGGCGTCGCGGACGGTGCCGCTGGTCTCGAAGGTGTGCGACATCCAGATGGCGGGCCTCGCGACGAACGTCATCCTGGGCAAAAAGCTGGCGGACATGAAGCTCACGAAAAAACCGCTGACGCATTACGGCGTGAAAGAGGCGGTCTTCCCGTTCAACATGTTCCCGGAAGTCGACCCGCTTCTGGGCCCGGAAATGCGTTCCACCGGCGAGGTGCTGGGCATCAGCGATTCGTACGGGCTGGCGTTTTTCAAATCGCAGGAGGCCGCCAATTCGCCGCTGCCACACGAGGGTACGGTGCTGATTACGGTCAACGCCAATGACCGCCCCGCGATCCAGCGGGCCGCCGCGAAATTCGCCCTGCTCGGGTTCAAGATTCTCGCCACCGAGGGCACGCACCTTTTCTTCCAGTCCGTGGGCATTCCGTCCGAAATCGTACTCAAGAAGCATGAAGGCCGGCCGAACGTCGAAGACGCGATGATCAACGGCGAGGTGCATCTGGTGATCAACACGCCGATCGGCAAATCGAGCCAAATCGACGACTCGCTGATCCGCATGACCGCCATCCGCATGAAAATTCCTTACGTCACGACCATCGCCGCCGCGGAAGCCGCCGTCAACGGAATCGAGGCGGAGCGCACGAACAAAGAAGCGGTGAAGTCGTTGCAAGAGTACCACGGGGAATAGTGGTTTGTGGATTGTGGTTTGTGAATAGGGATGCAAGCCGCAAGAAACAACCGCCGACCGCGTGAGCGACCGGAGTGAACCACCAAAAAATTTACCATCCCGCAAATCCCGTTTCGCCGCGCGGCCAAGCGGGATTTTTTCATACCCGAATTGAAACGGTGCAGAAATGCTCTTGCCCGAAACGCGATTTTTTGTTATACGTCCGTCACACGTTTTGTCGCAGACGGAAAAAATCTCTCTGGGCCGAAAACATGAAGAAATCCCACCTCGTTTTGTTTTTATTGCCGCTTGCGCTGTTGCCGGCAGTCACGGGCTGTTTCATGCCGCGCATCCAGATGAACATAACGGTAAATCCGAACGCAACCGCCATGCTGGCGACGGCAGTCAACCTGGAAAACGTGCAGGAGGGCGTTCGCGAGTTTTATCAAAAGCACCATCGCCTGCCTGCCACGCTGGCGGACGTGAAAAAACTCTACGACGCCTGGAAGCCAGGCCGGAAACGTGCCAAATGGGATGAGGTAATCAAAGACGGGTGGGGTTCGCCGATCCTTTATGAACAAACCGGCGCCACCACCTACCGGCTTACCTCTTTCGGCTGCGACCGCGCCCCCGGCGGAGAGGACGAGGCGAAAGACATCCACGCGAATATCGACGTCACCGAATCGAAGCCGGGGAGTAAATGAAGAAGCCACACCTCGTCCTGCTTTTACCGCTACTGGCGCTGCTTCTGGCCATGGCGGGATGCCTGTCGCCACGAATGAGTATGGCTTATTCAGCACCAAATCTGTCCGCAAAAGCCATGGTGACGACGTCCATCCACATGGAAAACGTGCAGGATGGCATCCGGAAATTTTACCAACGGCACGGCAAATTGCCCGAAACCCTGGCGGAGGTGAAAGGGACGCTCTGTACGCGAATGTACGACAACACCGGGTGGGACAAAAAGACCAAAGATGGCTGGGGACGCCCGTTTCTCTACGAACGAACCGGCGACACCACCTACCGGCTCCGGTCTCTCGCCCTGGAGAGCGTCCTTGGGACGGAAAAGGTGAAAGACATTCACGTGGATGCGGATGCAGCCACAAGAACAGCAGCCGGGAGCGCAGCGGAACGTAGTGACGCGCAGATACCGGATTGAATCGTCGGAATTTTTTCCACTTCAATCAGGTCTCTGCGCTTACGGCTGCTGTTCTTGCAGCCAGCGTTTTATTTCCCATTCCCACACAGCCGACGGCTTAATTCCGTGGCCGGCAACTGCGCGACGGAGGCGTTCATGAACGTGCCGGAAACCAGGGCGGAGTTCAGGGTATAAACCAGCCGCAAGTAATTCCCCGTGGCGGTACGTGCGTTTTCCAGGGCCGTGAAGAAGGCGGGGAAATCTTTCTGCGCGACGGTCGGCGGCAGGCCGTCATCCGCACCGGGCGGAACCAACTGGCCAAGATCTTCGAGCTTTTTATCGGCCTCCGCACACAGCGCGACGCAAAATTCCAGATGCCGGGCCAACTGCAGCGCGCGGTCATGATAGGCCGAGCCGGGCGCCAGCGTGTCCAGCCGTAAATCGTATTTCCCGGTATTCGGACGCGAAACGGCCATCGGCAGCGCCGTCCGCTGCCCTGGCGCCAGCGCCCCCGCACGATCCAGCCGCATCAGCACCCGGAACGCGTCTGCCTCCAGCCCCAGCCGCTGGGCATTCAGCGTTTCCACAGCCGCCGTCAACCGCAGCCCGGAAAGCGTGTCCGCCGCGGTGGTGGGATTCTGCAACTGATCGCGCCCCAGCGACGCCAAAATATCCGCCTGATAATTAAGCACCACCAGCTGCGCCTGCAGCACCGAATACCGCCAATAATCTTTCGCGGCCTGCTCCCGCTGCGACACACTCACCCGCCGGAACACATCCTCCAGCGAAAGCGCCTTCCCGGGCGGCGTTTTCCCGGAATTCAGCGATTCCAGGGACGCCGAGAGCGGAATTTTCGCGGATGTATACGGAATCTCACCGGTTTTCGCTGACGCACCCTCCGCCGGCAGTACCGGCTTCAGCGAAGAACGCGGCCGACCGCCAGGCACCACCGGATCCGGCGCCACGGACGGCAACGACGCATCACTACCCGTCTCCCCACCGATCCGCTCAAAACTCCTGCCATGCGGAGGCGTTTCCTCCAGCGGCGGCATCCCCGCTCCCGGCATCAGATACATATCCCCCGAAAATCCCGGATCATCCATTTCGTCCGCCGGGAGGTAATCATCCGCAGGCAGCGTACCGTTCTCGGTCGGTAAACGCGGCGGCGTCACCACTCCGGCACCCGGACGCACGGCGCTACCCGGCGCCAGCACACTTTCCGGCGGCGCCGCAGGACGCCCACTGTCCGCACGCGGCGTTTCCCTTCCACCTTCCGGCGCAAACGCCGGCGCGGTATCCGGGGAAGCCGCTTCCGGTTTTTTCGCCACCACAAGCAGCGGCGCAAGCGCGGAACCGCGTTTTCCGCTGACCGCCAGCACGTAATCCAGGATGTCCATATTATACTGAATGAGCGACTTAAAAAGCATCTCCCGCCGCTGCTCGACGGCCCAGGACGCCTGCAAAATTTCGCCCGGCACACCGGTTTTCGCCACCTCCTGCCGCACATACTCCGCCGCGCGATAAGCGGCCCCGGCGGCATTCCACTGCTGCCAGCGCAAATCCACGATCCGGTTCAGCATTTCCAGCCGCGGCGAACCGTCCCCCTGCTCCGCCATTTTCTCATACTGCGTATTATACGCCCCGGCGTGCGGCATGTCGGCCGGCCAGATTTCTCGCGAATACCCCGCCATTTCACCCAGCCGCACGGCGTTCGCCCGCAACGTGGCCAGCGCGTCATTCATGGCCGTCTGCGCCGCACTCTGCGCCGCGCGCATGTCAGCCGATACCCCGCGTGCGCCGGAAGCCTGTTTATTCAGAAAATCCACCTGATTTTTCCAGTACGCATACGCCCCGGCACTGTCCGCCGCCTCCCAGTACGCCCGCACCGCCGCACGCAGCGCATCATCGCCGCCGGAAATCCGCCCGAGAAATTCCTCCAGCGAAATCTGCTCCACGTTTTCCAGCGTGGAAGCGGGCACGGCCGTCAGCCGCGAAAGCAGCTCCCGGGCCACCGCCGACTGCGCCGCCAGCTCTTCCGGCGTTTTCGTCGCCGGCGTTTTCGCATCCGCCGCCGGGAGTCTGTCCGGCACGGAAGCCCTTTCATCCGAAAACGCGGGCGCACGCACTCCACCCGGAGCTTCCGCGCCAAACGGCGTGTCTACACGCGTCGCGCCCGGAGAAAGCACCCCGCCCGGGCCCCCCAGCCCGTCATCCGTCACCGCCGGCAGGCCATGCGGAAGAATTTCGTCATCCAGATCATCCACCGCAGGCATCGCGCCGCCCGGCACCGTCATCGGCGGCAAACCACCGGAAAAGCCGCTCAGCGGGTCATCATCCCCCAGATCGTCGTAATCCGAAAGCCCCGTGGGCGTCCGCGCATCCACGGTTCCCGCACCCGGTGCTGCCGAGCGTGTTCCCCCCGCTCCCGGCGCAGTTACCGCCGGTGCCGTTCCCGTGCGAGTCGCGCCAGTACCCGGTGCAGTCACCGCCGCGGGTGGCGTCACGGCACGTGTTGCGCCCGCACCCGGTGCTGCGACTGCCGCCGGTGGCGTCCCCGTACGTGTTACTCCGGCACCCGGCACTGCCGCCGCAGGTGTGTCCGTCACGCCCGGCTTCTCCACCCGGTGCGGACTGCTTTTCGGAGCCTCTTTTTTCACTGTCCGCGGCGTTCCGGGCGCGGGCAGACTCGGCTGTGCGTAATTCATCGTCGGCAGGGTAACATCCTCCCCCGGCACCGCGTCCGGCACTTTCACCTCCGGGCGTTTTTCCAGTTCCCTCAGCAGGGTCACATCCGCATTCGCCGCTGGCACCCGCCGCGCCGCCGCTTCATCCGCCACCGCAAACGTCACTCCCACCAGGGAAACCGCACAAAAACCACATATAATTCGGACTTTTTTCATGAGAGCACCTCTTTTTTAGAAAAATCGTCTTTTTTTGTTAAATCGTTAAAGACTTTACCTTTATTTTACCAGATTTCGTCCTAAAAATATAGTCACGCGGCGTATTTTTTCAAAAAATTCCCCAAATTATAAGGAGCCCTTTTTCCACATCCCGGATGGATGGAATGTTTATAGATAACGTTCCCACACCGAATTCCACCGCTCCGTCAGGGGCTTTATAATCGCCCACTTTCAATAAACATTTCGTTCCTACGGAGCGGATGTGGGCCAATAATCTTCTTAATATTTTCACCCCCTCACTCTCTTGCCATTCCCGTCCGCATCCCGTAAAATGTATTCATTTAGCCTTTAGCCTTTAGCATTTAGCATTCCCCATGCACACGCTTCCCGAAATCACGGCGCTGGACATGCGTCAGAACATTATTCGTATTCCGTCCGAGCTGGACGTGCCACTGACGCCGCGGGTGCGCCGGATTTTGGACACGGCGGAGTTTCAGCGTCTGAGGCATGTTTCGCAGCTTGGGCTGGTGGCGCAGGTGTACCCCGGGGCGGTACACTCGCGTTTCGAGCATTCTCTGGGCGTGTACCGGCTGGCGGTGCTGCTGGTAAAGCGGATGGGCCATGACCGGCGTTTCGCGGAGATCATTTCCCGGGACATGGCCGAGACGTTCCTGCTGGCCGCTCTGCTACATGATTTGGGGCATTTCCCGTTTTGTCACCCTGTGGAAGACATGCGGCTGCCGGAAGTCGTACCGCATGAGGCCGGGCTGCGGGAGCATCTGGAAAACGTGGATTCCGGGATTTCGCGCGCAATTCGGGAAGACTGGCGTGCGGCCCCCGCGGACGTCCTGGCGATTCTCGAAAAAACCGGCAAAACGCCTGCGTTAAAGCTCCTGGCCAGCATGATGTCCGGCCCGGTGGATATCGACAAAATGGATTATCTGTACCGCGACAGCCTCCACGCCGGCGTGCCGTACGGGCGAAATTTCGATCAGGAACGCCTCTTGGGCAGCCTCTGTCTGAACGCCGCCGGAGACGCCCTGGCCATCTCCAGCAAGGGAAAAACCGCCGCCGAGCTAATGGTTTTCGCGCGGTACGTCATGTTCAGCGAAGTTTATTGGCACCACGCCGTCCGCAGCGCCACGGCCATGTTTCAGCGGCTGTATTTCGAGATTCGCCGCCATCTTTCACCGGAAGAAGCCGCCTCGTTTTACCGGAAGCTCACGGTTTCCACCGAGGCGCACGCCGTCCGTACGCTCCGCCGCGCGATCCGCCCGCATGCCGCACGTACACTCTGGGCCGGGCTTTTCGGGCAAAAACGCACGCTCTACAAACAAGTCGGCCAGTACAGCGTCTTCGAGCACCCGGAGGTTTATCGCCGTTACACCCGCCGGCCATACGCCGATCTCGTCCGCCTGGCCGTGCGTTTCGCCGAAGCCCTTTCTTCGGAAACCGGACAAAAAATCCACCCCCACGAGGTTATCCTCGACGCCCCACCGATGGAGCGGGAAGTGGAGTTCGTCGTGGATATTTTTTACGCCAAAAACGGCACATACTTCCCATTTTCCCGTGTTTCGCCCGTCGTGCGTGCCCTAGCCGTGGAGCAATTCGACGACATCGTCAAACGCGTTCGCCTTTTTCTCCACCCGCGGTGCCTCACGCTGCCCGGCGTGCGCGAAACCGACTTCGAACGCCTGCTGGCGCTGATTATATAAATCTTGCACTCTATTGTTGCACACATTACCTAAAATTTGTTCATTTTTTTCATTTTTTGCACAAAAGGCTTGACACGCCGCGAAGTCGTGATTATCATAGATACTAATGGTTAATATTGTATGATTCTCAGGTATTCTCTAACAAAAAAAGAGACTTTTCCCATGAAAACATCTTTCCTGACGTGTTTTTCGTTCATGCGGCGTGTTCTCACGGTAGGATTCGTCGTTTCACTATGCCTGTTGGGCGGCACGACGAATGGCATGGCCGATGTGTATTTAAATGACGTTACGAATGACACGGCTTACGACAGTGTCGGAACGATTTTTTATACTGGATCGACCAACCAGCGAGAACTCCAAGGCAACATCACCGGAACGACGCGTCTGGAAGCTACTTTTCCCAACGGTACAAGCAATGCTTGCCGCCTCTCTCTGACCGGCGATGGCAATAATTTCTCCGGGGAATCTCCTTCACCGGCGGCACGTTGCGTACGAACCAGGCAAACGGCCTTGGTACCGGGGCGATCACGCTCAACAATGCCGTCATTATGAGCGGAACCGATAGCCTGAATGTCAGCCAGACCCTCACGCTCGTCAACTGGGGCGGCTTCCGGGCCAGCAGCAAAGTCACCGTTTCCGGCAAAATCACCGGCACCGCCGATTTGATTATCGCCACCGACGGGCAAGGCGCCCCGAATAATGCCAACGACTCCAAAGCGGCCATCCTGACCTACAGCGGCAACGATTACACCGGCGTCACCGGCATCGGCACGATGAAAGGGCAGGACGTAACCGACGGCTACGCCCGCCTGAAGCTGGGGGCCAGCAACGTGCTGCCCTCCACGACGGTGGTGGAAATCGGCAGAACCTCTGTCAGCACCAACGCGGCCAACAGCCAGCTCATTCTCGGCAGCGGAACCGAAAACACCGTCGCTGGTGTGCACGGCGTCGGCCAAATTCTCGGCGACACCTCGGCCGCGACGTTAAATATTAACGCCGCCAGCGGACAGTCCTACACCCTCACCGGGGCGCTGATCGGCTACACCGGCGGCATCACGCTGAACATCGGCGGCGCCGGCACGCAAAGCTTCGGCGGCGCGACCGCCATCGCCAACACCGTAAACTTCACCGTCAATTCCGGCACGCTGGAATTCGCCAAAACCGCTGCCGTTACAGCCGCGACCACGCTGACGGTCAACAACGGCGGAACGTTCCAGATCGCCTCCGCCGCGACTGGCGAGCAGCAAATTACCGGCTTGATGACCGTCAACACCGGCGGCACCGCGAACATCAACGGAAAATCCATCTCCAACGGCGGGCTGTCCGGTGCCGGCGCGATTACCGGCAACGGGCAAATGCGTATCACCCCGGCTGCCGACGCCACCTATACCGGTTCGCTGGCCCTCGCCTCCCTGACCGTCGACGGCGGCGCCGGCGTCCAGACCATCGGCGGAACGCAGGATTTTTCCAACACGAACCTCACCGTCTCCGGCGGCAGCCTGGCGCTCAACGCCACGTTTACGGACGGCAAAATCGGCAATAACGTCACCCTTTCCGGCGGAACGCTCACCATCGGCAGCAACGTCGGGACTACCGTTTCCACCGGCGGCGCGTTCCGGTTCACTGGCGGCTCGCTGAACCTCGGCGCTCGCACGCTGGCCGTCACGGGCGGTCTGGCGGGCAACGGCGTCGTCACCGGCGGCACGATCGACGCGACCCTGGAAGCGGGCCAAACCTACAACTTCACCGGCACGCTCGCCGGCGTCAGCGGAACCGACGTGCTGAAACTCAACATCGGCGGGGATGCCACGGGCAAACAAATCCTCGGCGGCGCGGTCGCGGCCGCCAACACCAACATCACCCTCAACGCCGGCACGCTGCAACTGAACAAATCCGACAGTGCGGCTACCGTCGCCAACAACCTCGCGCTCAACGGCGGCAAGTTGGAATTCGGGAACACCACCGCCATGCAACGCGTGACCGACACCGTCACCGTCGGAGCCGGTATGGGCACCTCCATCGACCTCAACGGCGGCATCCTCGCCGCGAAAACATATGACACCTCCGCCGCCACGGCCGGCTTCAAGTTCGTCAACTCGAACGCCAGCCAGGTGGGAACGCTGTTCTTCACGAATGTGGGAACAAGTACGTTCACCGCACATACCGGTATTATGGACAATGCGAACATGCGTCTGGGCCTTTGGGGCACCGGTGGACAGATTCGCCTGAACAAAACCCAGAATTTCGAAGGCGGCATCTGGGTGAAAGAAACGATCGTACGCCCCGACCCCGACGGCAACGCGGAAATGAACCCCACGACTCGCCAGTCGTTCCTGGGCAAAGTCCCCGAAACCTTCGTCGCCAATTCGATCATCCTCGACCAGGGAACGATTCAGAACTCGAGTGGAAACATTATCATCGATAAATATCAGGGCATCTACGTCACCGAAAACGGCGGAACCGTGCGTACTGGAAACGGCAATCAGTACACGACGACCATCAACAGCGTCATTTCCGGCCCCGGCTGGTTCGGTGTTTCCGGCGACAACGCGGGCGGCGCGATTTTAAACGCCGTCAACACCTACGAGGGCGGCACCCGAATCGGTTCAAACCTGTATGAAACCGGCGATAAAAACGCCACCCTGACCACGAACATCAGCGGCGCCCTGCCCGCCGGCAGAGACGTTTCGCTGCTGACGACCGGCTCCCTGCTGAAGCTCAATAATACAACGCAGTCGATCGGCGCGCTGACAAACACGGGAGGCACGATCAACTTCGGCGGAACCGACGCCAACCTGACCGCGACGCTTGTCACCAACAGCGGAACGATCAATCTGGACGGCGGCAACATGACGGCCACCTCCCTGACTGGCACCGGTGGTACGATTAAAAACGACAGTACGACGACAGCACTATTAACCCTCAACAACATCTCCGGCGAAGCTTCCTATTCCGGAACGATTACCGGCAATATTAAAGTTGTCAAAACAGGCACTTCGCGGCAGATTATCAATGGGGCGCAGACACACACCGGCGGCACCCTCATCCAGGAAGGCGTCCTGCGTCTGAATGGCACGGCGTCGACACTCGGCTCCGGAACGATCACATTCGACAATCAGGACAAGACGGACGCGGCAAACAACTATGCCACGCTCATGCTGGAAAACAGCAAGACGCTTGCCAACGATATCGAGTTGCTCAATTCCAATGATCTGGGGCAAGGCTTCTCCGGCGGCTCGCTACGGATGACCAATGCGATAACGGTGACGCTCAACGGCAACATCTCCGGCGACGGCACCCTGTTCCTCAACCGCGGAGAGGGAGGGGGTTCCGCCCAGTCGATTATCTTCAATGGGAACAACACCTACACGGGCGGCACCTCGGTTTACGGCGCTGGCGCGTTGACGCTGGTGGCCGCCAGCGATTCCGCGTTCGGCACTGAAAAAATCACGATGAACAACTCCTCCACCCCGACGATTCAATTCGACACCACCGCGGGCAAGCGGACGATTTCGAATAATATCGATCTCAATGGCAGGAATCTCGCGCTGACCCGAAGCGGCGCTAATCAGGCGGTGTATGCTGGCGAAGTTTCCGGAACCGGAAACCTTTCCATCGGCGGCGTCGATCTTTATTTCGATCTGGATTCGGTTGCCGACCCGTCCACGGATACCTTCTGGGCCGGCCTGTATGGAACCATCGATTTCACCAGCCCGACGACGATTCACCTCCTGACCGCGGACCCGTTCCAGTATGTCGGCGAAAATTTCTCCCTCTTCGGAAACACGACGGCCACCGGAGTCGAGAATGTTAATCTCCTGCTGCCGACGATCCCGGACATCAACTGGGAGTGGACTGCCACCGAGGGAGCGGGAATCAACTTTATACTCAACGGGTATAGTGTGCCCGAGCCGACGACGTGGGCGATGCTGCTGCTGGGCGTGCTGGGCGTGGGCATCCTGAGAAAGAAGCGTGCCGCGGTGTGATGACGGCGTTTCATTTTCAATGAAAAAACACTCACCCCGTCTCGGGCATGAACGTCGCGATGGCGATGCCTGCGGACGGGGTCGGTTTTTGTCCGTGGGGCAGAATCTGGGAAAAATGCAACTCGCAATTCTTCGCGCCGAAGGAATACATCATCTGCGTGAAGTTTCGGCACGCTGCCGGCACGAGCATCACAGGGCGGCGCCCGCGGTGATGGTTTAATTCGTGGCACGCCAGCGTCATGATCTGTTCTTCCGTGCGAGCCAGGCCGGGCCCGAGCATGTTACTGCCCGGGTCATTCACCGACGCCATGAAGCCGGCGATTTCTCCCGCCGCATCTTCCAGCACGCTGAGGCTCCAGATGCCGTCCGCGTTTTCGACGAAGAAGCGAAAATCTTTTTCGCGGTGGATGCCCGAAAGTTCCATCTCCAGCGCCACGAGCCGCGGCACGTCCGCCATCTCCGCCGCGCGAATGTTCGTCCCCGCCAGCAGCGGCACGGGCACTCCCTCCGCCGGCACGGGGAAGATCATGTCCTGATAAAACGTCACGGGCACGAACCCGCGCTTGTTGTACGTCGAGAACGACTCGAGATTCATGGAGCTGGACACCAGCCGCACGGGCTTCGACTCCCGGCGGGCCTCGCCGACGATATAATCCAGCATCCGCGACGCGGCTTTTTTGCCAAAATAATCCGGGTGGGTGTTCATAATGCCCAGGGCGTAATGTGTGGGCCGGGGGTGAAAGAAACAAGACCCGGCAATCCGTGGCACCGTGCCGCTCTCGTCCACCGCAAGAATGCAACACCCCGGGTCCAGCGCCTCGTAAACACGCGGAAAAATTCGCATCGTATCCCACGACCCGTTAACGAGATTATAGCCGCGGTTTTTCATGTACCACGCATTCAAAGACGCGTGAATCAGGCGTGCGACTTCATCCCAGTCGCCGGGCTGCATGAGGCGGAGTTGCATGGGTGGGAACCTCCAGTTTAAAACAGCAGCCCGAAGCGTGAGTGAGGGGCTACCAGTTGATTTGCTATGACGCACGGTACGTAATGGCAGTGATTATCAGCAGCGTATCCCTCGCATACGCTTCGGGCTGTTGTTTCTTGGCCGCGTTTTAGCCCTT
Source organism: Thermoguttaceae bacterium (assembly GCA_031553595.1). Lineage (GTDB taxonomy): Bacteria > Planctomycetota > Planctomycetia > Pirellulales > Thermoguttaceae > RGIG3701. The sequence goes on from JAVBLI010000012.1 coordinate 130,466, forward strand.
CCTTACATCCATGAAATGCCCGTTCACAGCAGCCGCAGCGGCCATTGCGGGAGACACGAGGTGCGTGCGTCCGCCTTTGCCCTGCCGGCCTTCGAAATTGCGGTTGCTGGTCGCCGCGCAGCGCTGCCCGGGTTCGAGTCGATCCGGGTTCATCGCCAGGCACATGCTGCACCCGGCTTCTCGCCATTCGAATCCCGCCGCCGTGAAGATTTTGTCCAGCCCTTCCGCTTCCGCCTGCGCTTTGACCAGCCCGGTGCCCGGCACGACGATCGCCGTCACGCCCGCCGCCACTTTCCGGCCCTTGATCGCCGCAGCAGCCTGCCGCAGGTCTTCGATTCGGCCGTTCGTGCACGAGCCGATAAACACGTAATCCAGCGGAATGGACGTAATCGGCTCGCCGCCCTGGAAGCCCATGTACGCCAAGGCCGACTCGCAGGACTTGCGCTCGGTTTCGTCGGAAAAGTCACTCGGCATGGGCACGCATTCATCCACCGCGATCACCTGCCCTGGGTTCGTGCCCCATGTCACCTGCGGCTTGATGTCCGCCGCGTTAAAGATTTCCACCCGGTCGAACACCGCGCCGTCGTCCGTGGGCAGTTGTTTCCAATCCGCCACAGCCTCGTCGAAAGCGGCCCCCTGTGGCGCGTACGGCCGGCCTTTGAGATACGCGAACGTCGTTTCGTCCGGCGCCACCATCCCGGCCCGCGCCCCCGCCTCGATCGACATATTACACAACGTCATCCGGCCTTCCATACTCAAACCACGCACGGCCTCGCCGGTGTACTCGATGCAGTACCCCGTGCCGCCGCTGGTGCCGAGCTTGCCGATGATGTAGAGGATCATGTCCTTCGCGGTGACGCCCGGCGCGAGTTGCCCATTCACGCGGATTTCCATCGTTTTCGCCTTGTACTGCAAGAGCGTCTGCGTGGCCAGGACGTGCTCGACTTCGCTGGTGCCGATGCCGAACGCGAGTGCGCCGAACGCGCCGTGTGTAGCGGTGTGGCTGTCGCCGCAGACGATGGTCATGCCCGGGCGCGTCAGGCCCTGCTCCGGCCCCATGACATGGCACACGCCCTGCCGCGGGTCGTCGAGATCGAAATACGTGACGCCGAAATCGGCCGCGTTCTGCCGCAGGGTGTCGATCTGCTTTTTCGCCACCTCGTCCAGAATCGGCAGCGAGCGATCCGTCGTCGGCACGTTATGATCCGCCACCGCGAACGTTTTGTCCGCCCGCCGCACCTTCCGCCCCGCCAGCCGCAGCCCCTCGAACGCCTGGGCGCTGGTCACTTCATGCACCAGTTGCAGGTCGATATACAGAATCGTCTGCTTGCCCGCCTCGGTATGAACCACATGGCGGTCCCAGATTTTTTCAAACATCGTGCGTTTCATGATTCGCTCCGTTCGCGGATGGTTATGGGATAGATTGGGTTACGGCTTTCGGGATGGGGACGGACGTGGGTAGGTGAACAAGTGAGCAGGTGAGCAGGCGTGACTGCTTCCTCACCTGTTCACCGATTCACGCATTCACCTGCTCACCTTTCCCGGTGAATGATTCGGCCTTTGGAAAAGTCGTACGGGCTGACTTCCACGGTCACGCGGTCGCCGGGGACGACGCGGATGTAATTTTTCCGCATCTTGCCGCCCAGACGGCACAGCACGATGTGCTCGCTGTTTTCCAACTGCACACGGAACGCTCCGCGAACGGCCTCGCGAACGACGCCCATCACTTCAATCGCTTCTTCTTTTTGCCCACCTTCACTGACCATGATACACTCCTTTTGTCTCTTGTAGCAGGATGCTCGCGGCACCCTGCCTGGTTAAGAATAAAAACACACGCACACCATTATATATCGTTTCTACGAAAAGACAAGTCGCGGGGGCGGAAAATTGCCGCACGGCTTCTCCGGCTGCTGTTTTTGTATCGGGCGGTAACCACACCGCTTGCCCTTGACGAAAAACAGGAAATCCGTTAAAATAGTCGTCTGAATTTATATCCTCGCGTCAACCACGCTCTCAGGAAAGCAGGTAAACTTATGAAATGCACAAAAGTCGGTCTGGTGGGGTTCGGAACCGTCGGAACGGGCGTCGCGCGGCTTTTACTGGAGCAGCAAGAGCGGATCAGCCACCGGTGCGGGCAGGAAGTCCGGCTGGTGAAAATCGTGGACGCGGACGTTACCCGGAAGCGGACGGTGGACGTGCCGGACGGGGTGCTGACGGATGACATTCACGCGATTCTAGATGACCCCGAAATTTCCATCGTCGTGCAACTCATCGGCGGAACGGGCATCGAGCGCGAAATCATGCTGAAAATGCTGGCCGCGGGGAAGAATATCGTCACGGCGAATAAGGCCCTGCTGGCGACTTGCGGGAACGAAATTTTTGACGCGGCCCGAAAAAATAACTGTTCCGTGGCGTTTGAGGCGGCGGTGGCCGGAGGGATTCCGGTGATTAAAGCGGTTTCCGAAAGCCTCGCGGCGAATGAAATTCAGGGCATTCAGGCGATTTTGAACGGCACGTGCAACTTTATTTTATCCAGCATGGAAAAAAAGGGCAGCGATTATGCGGACGCGCTGGCAGAGGCCCAGAAATTGGGGTATGCCGAGGCGAATCCGGACATGGATGTGCAGGGGAAAGACGCCACGCAGAAAATCGTGATTCTTTCGCAGATCGCGTTCGGGGTGCAGGCCGACTGGCAGCAGGTGGCGCGGGAAGGCATCACGACGGTCTCGGGCGTGGACTTTCAGCTCGCGAAATCGCGCGGGTACACCATCCGCCTGATCGCCACGGCCAGGAAAACGCCCGCCGGGGAGGTGGAAATCATGGTCTCGCCCACGTGGGTGAAGCTCGGGACTCCGCTGGCCGGGGTGGATGACGCGTTTAATGCCGTTAGTGTGCAGGGAGACGCCCTGGGGCAGGTGTTCCTGTACGGGCGTGGCGCGGGGGAAATGCCCACCGCCAGTGCCGTGGTGGCGGACGTAATGGATACGGTGCTGGGCCGGGCGGCGATTACCTTCGGCGCGCTGGATTTATGGAATGAAAAAAACACCGCCTGCGTGAAAATGGCGGACCCGGCGGCGATTCGTGGGGCGTATTACCTGCGGCTGACTCCTGCCAAAGAAAACGCGGAAGCGGAAATTCTCCGCAGCCTGGAAGCCTCCGGCATTTCGGTGGACGTGACGCTCCCGTATCCCGAAAACGGCGCAGCGGCGATTTTTGCGCTGATCACGCGTGAAACCACGCAAAAAGCCCTGCTCTCGGCGCTGGAAACGCTGGAAACAGCCGGCCTGATCCGGGAGAAAGCCGTTAAAATGCGGTTTATTCCTCATCCTTAATTCCTCATTTCTCATTCCTGATTCCATGAAGTACGCGATCATTCTCCCGGACGGCTGCGCGGACGAGCCGATTCCGGCTTTAGGAAATAAAACGGCACTGGAGGCCGCGAATCTCCCGAATATGGATGCGGTGGTGGCCGCCGGGATTCTCGGGCGTTCGAATAACACACCGCTTTCGCTGCCGGCCGGGTCGGACGTGGCGACCATGTCCGTGCTGGGGTATAATCCGCAGGAATTTTACACGGGGCGTGCGCCACTGGAAGCCGCGGCGGACGAGATCCCGCTGGCGGACGGCGACTGGGCCATCCGCTGTAATCTGGTGACCATCCAAAATGGCGTCATGAAAAGCTTTAACGCCGGGCACATCACCACGCCGGAAGCCACGGAGCTGATGGAAACGCTCCAGGAAAAGCTCGGCTCCGCCGCTCTGCGGTTTTATGCCGGCGTCAGTTACCGGAATTTAATCGTCTGGAAAAACCCCGCGCCGTTCATGCGAAACTCCACGAAAACCTGCGCGCCGCATGATTACACAGATGATAGTATCTTCGGTGCCGCGCCGCAGGGGGCGGGCTGCGCGGAAATGACCCGCCTGATGACGGATGCGCATAAAATCCTCGCCGACCACCCGGTAAATCGCCGGCGTGTGAAAAACAGGCAGTTACCAGCCACGGACATCTGGACCTGGGGAGAAGGCATGCGGCCGAGTTTTCGCACCTTCCAGGAGCGTTTCGGCGTCCGCGGCGCGATGATCTCGGCCGTGAATCTGCTTTTCGGACTGGGAAAACTCCTCGGCTGGGAGGCCATTCGCGTCCCCGGCGCCACAGGATTCGCAGACACGAATTATGACGGAAAAGCGGAAGCGGCGATCACGGCGCTGGAGCGTGTGGACCTGATTTGCGTGCATGTGGAAGGCCCGGATGAAGCGGGGCATGACGGGGATGCGGCGACGAAAGTGCGGGTGCTGGAAATGATGGACGCGAAAATCGTGGGGCCTCTGCACGCGGCGCTGAAGAAGCACGGCGAGTACAGAATTCTCATTACGCCGGACCACCCCACGCCGGTACGGCTGAAAACACACACGCACGCGGATGTGCCGTGGGCCATGTGCGGGACGGGCATTACGCTGGATGCCGCCACGCGTTACGATGAAACCGCTGCGCAAAATGCGTCCGTATTCTTGCCGGAAGGGTATCAGCTGATGGAACATTTCATCCGCTGACAGATTTTGTAGCATTTTTCGAAAATTCCGCGGAAAGGGAAATTGTCGAACCACCCCGCAACTGCAGCATCCCTGTGATTTTCTTTTTGTTTTCATTCCGACAATTCGCAGAAACACGCGAAAAAAACACTCTGAATCGCTGAAATAAAAAAATTCATGAAAAAACGCAAAAAAAATGTTTTTGTTGCGATATTTTCAGTGATTTCAAATTATATAAAATACGAAGATAATCGCGGCAGAAAAACAAATACTGCAAGTTCATAAATCTTATTTAGACAATTATATTTCCATTATTCTTTAACCACAGAATTGCGTCCATATATCTTTTTTATTGCCCTTTTTTGCTATCAAAATTGGCACAATCTCCCTTTTTTTTTCTTTATGCTGTGTCAATTTTCTTCCGAAAGTAGGTAGTGTTCAGATCTAGCATGTATGTTTGAATTTCATGCGTTATACGTTACTTTTCGATAATTCAAGGTAAAGTATAAACTTACGTCGCCAATAAACTTTTCATTTTTCTTACGCACCTTTTTTTCTGTTTATACAGTAAAAACTGACAAAATTAGAATAACAAAATCCATTGAGCTGCGTAAGATTAGTATATCAAATTAAATTGATTGTCAACTTGCTTTTCTAATCAATTTAAATCCACATTCCCTTTTTGGCGGGTAAGTTCATTTCGTGTTTTTTAATCGAATCACCTGGCCGCCGAAACATGGAATGATGAAATATCGCGCTGCCAGGGCCGAATCGCTGATTGAAAACGTCGTGCGGTCCTACCATGGTGCGGAAAAAATATAATCGGTAGCATTGTTTTTGAATTACTATTATTAGATGAGGTGAATTATGTACGCTGCGTGTATTCGAATCGAAGTTAACCCCCATTTTCGGGAAATGTTCATCCTGGCAACTGTCAGAATGGCCCAGAGAACGCTTTCGGAACCTGGCAACCTGCGTTACGATGTTTTTCAGCACACGGACGACCCAAACCGTTTTATGCTCAGTGAAGTGTATACCGACGTGGATGGGATGGTGGATCACAAGCGTTCGTCGCATTATCTGCGTTGGCGGGACGAGGTTTCGTCGTGGTGTTGCCACAAGTCGCGGGAGCGGCACGAGTACTTCACGGTTTTCCCGGAAGCCTCGGAGAGTTGGGCGTCGTAAACCCTCCGATACGCCGCGTGCCGATCTTTGGTGCGCGGCGATATTTTTTGAGCAAAATTTTATCAAACCCGTTGAAATTCCGCCTGGAAAAGGGTATCATATAAGGATGATTTTCAGGCGAGATTCTGGGACTCCCGGGGTGAGATAAAATTGCATGCTGGTTAAATTACACACGTTTACGCTTTTAGGGATTGACGCGGTTCCGATCGAGGTGGAGATGGATGTCTCGCCGGGAGAATCGGAGACAACGCTGGTGGGGCTGCCTGCGCTGGTGGTGCGGGAGAGTGTCCAGCGGGTGAAGCGGGCCATGGAGAATTCCGGGTTTCCGCCGCCGGGGAACCGTATTCTGATTAATCTCGCGCCGGCGGAGCTTCCGAAACAGGCGTCTTCGTTCGACCTGCCTTTCGCGGTGGGTTTTCTTGCGTTGACGGGCCGACTGAAGATGGAGCGGCTGGCGCAGTATGCGATGGTCGGCGAATTGGCGCTGGACGGCACGTTGCGGCCGGTGCGCGGGGCGCTGTCGATGGCGATTGCGTGTGCGAAGGCTGGCAGGGGCCGAAAAAAGCCGCTGGGGCTGATCTTACCTGCCGAGAATGCCCCGGAGGCCGCTGTCGTGGAGGATATTGACGTCATTCCCGCGCATTCGTTGGCGCAGACAGTCGCGTTTTTGCTGGGCGACATGGACATCGACCCGGCTCCGTCGTGCATCGACGAAATTTACGCCCGGCTCTCGCATTACGCCTCTGATTTTTCGGACGTCCGCGGGCAGGAGATGGCCAAGCGGGCGCTGACGATCGCCGCCGCCGGGGCGCATAATATTCTCATGATCGGCCCGCCCGGTTCCGGGAAAACCATGCTCGCCAAGCGGATGCCGTCCGTGCTGCCGCCGTTTCTGACGCACGAGTCGGTCGAAACCACGCGGATTTACAGCTCGCTGGGGATGATCAGCCGGGAGAATCCGCTGATGGCGGTTCGGCCGTTTCGCGCGCCGCACCACACGATCAGTGACGCGGGGATGGTCGGCGGCGGGGCGACTCCCACGCCGGGCGAAATCTCGCTGGCCCATAATGGCGTGCTGTTTCTGGACGAGCTACCCGAGTTTTCCCGCCGGACGCTTGAAGTTTTGCGGCAGCCGCTGGAAGACCGGCACATCACGATTTCCCGGGCGCTGTGTTCGTCGACGTTCCCCAGCGATTTCATGCTCGTGGCGGCCATGAATCCCTGCCCGTGCGGATACCGGGGCGACCCGCGCCGCCCGTGCTCGTGCTCGGTGCCGATGGTGGAGCGGTATATGTCGAAAATCAGCGGCCCGCTGTTGGATCGCATCGACATTCACATCGAGGTGCCGGCCGTGCCGTTCGAAGAGCTTTCCAGCCTGAAGCCGGGGACGGCCAGCGACGAAATCCGCGCGCAGGTTGTGGCGGCCCGGGAAATTCAGGCGCGGCGGTTCGGCGAAGATTTACAGACGCCGGAAGCGGAGGTGAAAAACGTCGCCCGCATTCACCCAGCACCGGGGCATCATTATAACGCTCAGATGGCGTCGCGTCAGATCCGCAAGCACTGTCAGCTCGACCGCACGGGCACGCAACTGCTGCGGGCCGCAATGAACGACCTGGGCCTCTCGGCCCGTGCTCACGACAAAGTGCTCCGCATCGCACGAACCATCGCCGACCTTGCCGGCTCCGTAAATATCGAAGTCCCCCACATCACCGAGGCGATCAATTACCGCGTGCTGGACCGCTCGCTGTGGACGTGAAGCCGCAAGCGTAGGATGTGGGGTGTAGGATATAGGATATGGGGGAATTGATAATTGATAATTGACGCAAGTGAAGTGGGAGCCTGTTCGAAACAGGCGTAACGCAAAATCCTACATCCTACATCCTACATCCTACATCCTACCCTTGCGTCTCCGCCGTTTTCTGTTTCTGCTCCCGCATCTGCCGCTGCACGATTTCCGCGGCGTGGTGCAGCGATTCGATGATCGTTTCGTGCATATTCCTCGCGGGGATGTGTTCCAGCAGGCCGTATTTCCGCATGACGGAGTGCGGCTGGGGGCGAATGCCGACGAAGAGCACGGTGGTGTGGTCTTTTTCCGTCCGCCGCAATAATTCTTCCAGCACGTTCACGCCCGTCGCGTCCATGATCGGGACGTTCCGCATCCGCAAAATGATGACGTGGCAGGATTTCCCTTCCGTGGCCTCCTGAAATTTCCCCGCGGCACCGAAAAACAGCGGCCCGCTGATCTCATACACCAGCACCCCGTCCGGCACGTCGAAAAGCTGGAGGCACGCGGGGTCTTCGTTCGGATCGTCTTCGAACATCGTCAGGCGGTGGTTGGCCGGGTCGGTGTTGAAGACCGTTTCCATCCGCCGCATGAACAGGAAGGACGCGAGGATCAGCCCGACCGGAATCGCGATCGTCAGGTCGAGGAATACCGTCAGAAAAAACGTGATGAGCATCACGGCCGTGTCGCTTTTCGGGGCGCAGCAGACCATTTTCGCGAACAGGCGGTACTCGCTCATGTTCACCGACACCATGATGAGGATGCCGGCCAGCGACGCCAGCGGAATCATCGCGGCATACTTCCCGAAGCACAGCACGATGCCCAGAAGCACCACGGCGTGGATGATCCCGGCCACAGGCGTGCGGCCGCCGTTACGGATGTTCGTGGCCGTCCGCGCGATGGCGCCAGTGGCCGGGATACCACCGAAAAACGGCGTGACGACGTTCGCGATCCCCTGCGCGACCAGCTCCGTATTCGGACGGTGGCGTGTGCCCGTCATCCCGTCGGCGCCCGTCGCGGACAAGAGCGACTCGATGGCCCCCAGAAGCGTAATCGCCACGGCGGCGCTGAAAATTTTCGTCAAATTCGGCATCACCGTCGCCCAATCCGAGACCGGGACGAGGAATTTCGGAAACCCGACATCCAGCGATTTCGGTGCATGGCCCAGCGTCTGGCCGATGGTGTCCACCGGAAGTTGGAACACCTGAACGATCAGCGTGCAGAGGATGATCGCCACCAGCGACCCGGGAATGCGGCGCGTCAGATACGGCATGGCAATGATCACCGCGATCGACGTCAGCGCCAGGGCCAGCGACCAGAGATTCACCGTGCTGGAATGCTCGATGAAGAAAATAATTTTGGGAATGAAGTCCGCCGGGACGGTATCCTCGCCCAGCACGAAGCCGAAAAGCTGCGGCACCTGCGACATGGCGATCACCACCGCGATCCCGGCCGTGAAGCCCAGCGTCAGCGGATACGGAATGTATTTGATCAGCGAGCCCAGCCCGCAGAGCCCCAGGAGCATGAGCATCACGCCGGCCAGGATCGTCGCCAGCAGCAGCCCCTGCAGGCCCAGCGACTGAACGACGCCATACACGATGACGATGAACGCGCCCGTGGGCCCGCCGATCTGCGTCCGGCAACCGCTGAAGACCGCGATCAGCAAGCCCGCCACGATCGCCGTATAAAGCCCCTGCTCGGCCGTCACCCCCGACGCGATGCCGAATGCCATCGCCAGCGGCAGCGCTACGATGCCGACGATCGTCCCCGCGAGCAAATCGTGGAGAAATTGCCGCAGGGTGTATCCCTCCCGCAGAACCGAAAAAAGCTGTGGCTGGAAATTCGCCCGCAGCGCCTTAAAAAAGTTGTGGAAAAGCATGGGGCCTGGAGTGTAGGATGTGGGGGATGGGATATGGGATGTGGGAGGAGTGAAGAATGAAGAATGTTTGTAAAATTCCCCATATCCTACATCCCATCCCCCATATCCCTTATGGGTTTATACGCAGAAACGGAGCGCTGCCGGACAGCACTCCGCGTTCGTTGGGGTCGGGGCGACGAACCGCCAGCGGCTATTTGCCCCCGATAAGATTCAGGATCCAGTCCATCATGGCACTGTCCAGCGTCGTGGGCTGATTCCAGCTCCACATGTTCCGCACGAGGTCGATGGAAAACATCAGCGACATGGTCAGCGTCAGGCAACAGAACACCAGCCCGACAATGTTCCACACCGAGTACGGCTTTTCCGGCAGCCCGGCGTCGCTGTAAATAATTTGCTGCTGGGGAAGCACACCCATTTCGTCGGCCGCCCCGGCCAGCTCCTCGGCAAACATGTCGCCGCCACCGCCGCCGTCTTCGCCGAAACCCTCGCCCATCGAGCCGTCGATGCCCGACTGATCCAGGACGATGACCTGCGAGCCGCTGTCGTCCTCGTCATCCATAAATTCGTCGCTGGGAGTCAGGGAGAAATTATCGTCGTCGCCCAGACCGAGCCCGGAAATGTTGGAACTCATGGCCAGCACGTCGTCGTCGCCCAACTCGAGCACGTCGCCTTCGTCGCCCTCCAGCGAAATGCCGCTGTCGTTGGGGCTCATGAGCGAAATGCCGCTGCCTTCGCCCAGCGAGAGGCCGCTGCCCTGCCCGACGCCGTCGTCCTCGCCAAGCACCAGGTCCGCGTCGCTGGCCATGCCGAGATCCAACGACGAATCGTCCAGCGAAGCATCGCCGTCCAGCGTCAGGTTAATGTCCGAAGAACCCAGCAGCGAACCTTCGTCGGAGCTGAGGAAGGAATCCGAAGCCGGGACGGCATCTTCCATCTCGTCATCATCGTTTTCCAGGGAAATGCCGGAAGCCGAGTCCACCGTCATGCCGATATCGCTGTCGCCCATCGCGCCGAAACCGTAATTGTCGTCGCCTGCCTCCGCCTTCTTCTTGTCCGCACGCTGCTTTTTAAGGTAATCCTCGATCGCCTCTTTTTTGTACTTCCACGTGGCACCGTCCCGATAACCGTGGATCTTTCCACTGCTGGACAACTGCACCACCTCGGCATTGGTGAGCTTCAGTAATTGTGCGACTTCCTCGACACTCAGAAATTGACCTGCCATGCAAAATTCCCCAAATGAATGAAGGGTTTAAAGTTTCTCCCCGGCCGCGCGGTCCGAAATCAGCGGCCGCGTCAGTAAATTGCGTGGTTTCCGCATTTACTCTAATATATAGTATTCATTATGACGCGAACCGCATCGAATGTCAACTCTTTTCCCCGCTATTTTTACAACTTCCATAAAAAATATCCCTCGCAGTCCACATTTCTTTGATTTTTCACGGAAATTCAGGCGGTTTATGCCGGTTTTAGTGCATTTTCTGCGTGACTTTGGACTAGAACAGCAGCCGGGAGCAGAGCGTTAACGCAGAGATCGGATCGAAGTGGGAAAAAACCCCAGCGATTCTATCCGGTCTCTGCGCGTCACTACGTTCCGCTGCGCTCCCGGCTGCTGTTCTTGAGGATACATCAGTCTGATAACCGCGTTTATTCAAAAAACCGGCGGTTCACTTATTTTTCCGGAAACTGCACTTCCAGCAGCTCCTTCAGCTTCTCGCCGCGGGCGTTCATGGAAATGACTTTGCCGTCTTTGCCGATGAGGTACATCGCGGGGATGCCCTGCACGCCATAAAAGTCGGAGAGGGTCTCGCCTTCCAGGTCGGTGTCGGCGTCGAGGAGGATGTCCCACTTAATCTTGCGCTGCTTAAGGAACGCTTTCAGGCCATCCAGATCATCTTTGTCGTCCAGCGAGATGCCGATGATTTCGAAGCCCTGTTCGTGGTACTTCTTATACATTTCGAGCATGTTCGGGACTTCGCCCACGCACGGGCCGCACCACGTGGCCCAGAAGTCGATCAGGACGACTTTGCCCTTGAGGTTTTTGACGTCCACATCTTTGCCTTCCAGCGATTTGCCAGCGATCTGCATTTCGTTGCCCAGCAGCCCCAGACGGCGCACGGCCTGCTCGAACGCCCGACCCGCTTCCGGCATCGCCGCTTTCGCCTTTTCGGTGTATTTTTTGTAAATTTCCAGCGCCATCGCTTCGTCCACCATGTTCTCCGCCAGGCGGGCGGCCGACATGATCATCTGCAGGTCTTGCGCTTCGAGTTTTTCTTTCGCATCCATGATCGCCATCAGCGCGGTCAGCTCCTTCTGGACGGCTTCTTTGCCTTCGGACGCCGCGGCCTGGAGTTTCACCATCTGCACCATCATCGTCAGCTGGGCGACCGCCGCCTCACGCTTCGCTTTTTTCGCCTCGGCAAGCATGGACTCGACCGCCGCGAGGATCGCTTTCGTGTCTTCCGACTGACGGGCGGCGATGCTAGCCATCGTCAGACGAATCTCCACAGCCTCCATATACTGCTGATCCGTCGCGCTGGGATCCGCCATGATTTTCTCGGCGGCCTGCGCACAGACGCCGAAACGCGCCGTCAGCATTTTCACAAAATCTTCTTCCGAAGCCGGCTGCGTCTTCGGCGGCGTCTTCATCACCGTCTCGATGAACGCGCGATACTCGTCCGGCGTGCCTTTTTCCGGCACCACGAAATCGTCGGACGGCTCGGGCGCGTCTTCGTCGACGTCCATTTCGTCCATCTCGATCATCTCCACCTCCACGGCGTCTTCATCGTCGGCATCCTGCGCGAAACAGGCCGACTGCCCGCAGCATACCATCCCCAGGCTCAGCAGCGCCGCAGCGCAAATCATTCCAAAACGTTTCATTTTTTTCTCCATAATGCTTCAGGTAAGGTTAATAAAAAACAGGACAATTTCGGATTTTACGCCACGGCATGCCGCGGGAAATCCGTTTTTTCGCCTTATTTTACATTTCATGTATGATATTCGGCACCGATACACACGAGCTTCATTCCGTCGCCACTTCCGGCTCGCCGAGCTGCTCTTTCAGGAGCTTTTCCAGGGCCGCGCCGCGGGCGCTGATGGAAAGGATCTTGCCGTCTTTGTCCAGCAGGATCATCGTCGGGATGCCGGTGACGCCGCAGTAATCGGTCATTTTCATCCCGTCCATCAGCGTCGTGTCGTTGTGGACGCCGAGCCACGGAATCTCTTTTTCCTCAAGGAATTTCGTTAATTTATCCATGTCGTGGTCCAGCGAAATGCCCACGACTTCGAATCCTTTGGCGTGGTAAGCCGCATACGCTTTTTTCACATTCGGAATCTCGGCCACGCACGGGCCGCACCACGTGGCCCAGAAGTCCACGAGCACGACTTTCCCCTTCAGCGAGGCGGCGTCGAATTCCGTGCCGTCCAGCAGCTTCGCGGTGAAATTCAGCTCCGTGCCGGGGAGTTTCAGCGCCCGCAGCGAGTTTTTCAGCCCACTGACCTGGCGCACCAGATTTTCGTTGTCCGCCGCGGACGCTTTTTCGATGTATTTTTCATACAGTTCCATCGCCTTTTCCGGCCCCAAAACCCCTTGGGCGACCATCCCGGCCCGCGACATAACCATCATGTCCGTGATGTCCAGCTTCGTGCCTTTACGCTCGAGCATAGCGTCCACCTTATCCAGGATTTTCAGCAGCGGCTCCTTGCCCTGCACAGCCGCGATGTGAAGCTGCATCAGGAGCATGTCCTCGTCAAGTTTGGTGGCCAGCGCCTCGCGCCCGGACTTCCGCACCTCTTCCGGCATGGCCAGCAGCGCTTCGGACGCGGCGAAATCATCCTGAGCCAGGGCCGTCAGCGCAGCGACTTTCCCCAGTACCGCCTTTTCGTATATCTCGTCCGACACACCCTCCGCCGCCATGACCTTATCCGCCGCCTTCACCGCATCCTCATGAAACGGCTTCATCGCCTCGCGGGCCTCGGACCACGACTTCACAGCCGGACGGTATTTCTTCACGGCATCCATAAACGCCAGATACTGCTCGGGCGTGCCGTCTTCCGGGAAAACCGGAGGTTTCGGTGCCTCGGGTTTCGCTTCCTGAGCATCCGCCGACGCCGCTTTTTTGCCGAGGGTATCCCCTGCTTCATCCGCATCACTCAGGCCGCAAAACGCCACGGCCGCCAGGCTCAGCATCAGGCCCGCACAAATAATTCCGAATCGCGACATTTTTTTCTCCTTTATATCCGGTTCATTTTCGTAAACGCTTTTATTTCCCGTCAAACTGCACTTTAAGCAGCGTTTCCAGCCGTTTCCCACGCGCGTTGGTGGAAAGGATGTTGCCCTGACGATCCAGCAGAATCATGTGCGGAATCCCGCGGACATTACAGTACTCGGCCATAGTTTTCCCGTTCATTTCCGTGTCTTCGTCGTGCACGCACAGCCACGGGATCTTTTTTTCCTTGAGGAAAGCCGCCGGCGTTTCCCGGTCATCATCCAGCGAAATGCCCACGATTTCGAATCCCCTTTCGTGGTACTTTCTGTACATTTTCATCATATTCGGCATCTCCGCCACACACGGCCCGCACCACGTGGCCCAGAAATCCACCAGCACAACTTTCCCTTCCATCGTGTGCATGTCCAGCGGCGCCCCGTCCAGCAGCTTCGCGGTGAAGTAAAGCCGCCCGGCTTCTTCCCCAACCGCCTCCCCGTCCGCTTTCCCATCCCGGGGCGGATCGCAGGACATCATAACGGGAACGACTGCCAGCAGCAGCATGAGAGAAACCAAGGACGGCGCTTTGATATTCCTCATCCGTATTCCTCCCTTTTGATTCCCTGGCGATTTATATCTGGAACGGCCGCACAAAAAATCCTCGTCCGGCGTAAATCCGGCGGGTGTCCTCGGCCGATATTTTTCCACCTATTCCTTATAAAATATCCGAAATGCGAAGAAAAAACCAGTATGCCGGGCCTTTTTTTGCCAAATTACCTGGTTTTTTTTCATTTTTAACGCATCTTGACGCCTCTCGGCCTCCGTGGTATGCTGAAAAGTGGGATTTGTGGTTGGTGGATGGTGAATTGTGTGGCATATTTCACGTTTTTCCATCCCCCATTCACAAACCCCCATTCACAAACCCCCATCCACAAACCCCCATCCACAAACATGCCCTCTTCCCGTCGCTCCTCGCTTGGCCTGCCGATTACGCTGGCGGTCATCATGATCGTCCTGGTGATCCTCGTGATCGTCGGCGGCGTGATTGCGACGGTAATGGCTGCGGGGGACAATTCCTCGCTTTCTCGTCTTTTTTGGATGTTTTTCATCCTGGGCACGTTTTGCCTTTCGCTGATTCTTGCCGGGACGATCACGTACCTCGTGTTTTCCATCAAGGTGATCAAGCTCACGCGGATGCAGTCGAATTTCATCGACAGCGTGACGCACGAGTTGAAATCGCCGCTGGCCTCCATCAAGCTCTATCTCCAGACGCTCACGAAATACGAGGTTTCGCCCACCGAACGGCAGAAATTTTATGATTCCATGATGGAGGACACCGAGCGGCTGGAGGCGCTGATCAACCAGGTTTTGCGCGTCGGGCAGATCGAAAACCGCCAGTTTTACGACATGCAGCAGGAGACCTTCGACTTGCGGCAGATGCTGGAAAAGTGTATTTCCGGCGCGTGCCGGTATCATCATGCCCCGGAAACGTGCGTCACGCTGCGGTGTCCCTCGCAGATGATTACGTACGCGCGGATTCCGCTGGAGATGATTTTCCGGAATCTGATCGAGAACGGGATTAAGTACGGAGGGACGCCGCCGGAGGTAACGGTGGATGTGCGGTGGAATTTCCGAGGTCGGCTGGCGGCCCGCATTTCGGATAATGGCCAGGGCATCCCTCGCGGCATGCGGAAGAAGATTTTCCGCCCCTTTTACCGTATGGGAAACGAGCTGGAGCGTAAAAAAGTCGGCACCGGCCTCGGCCTTTACATCGTCCGCCTTTACGTCGGCATCCTCGGCGGCGGCATCCGCGTGCGCAACAACAAATCCGGCGGCAGCAGCTTTTACCTCACGCTCCCCGCCGGGGAAAATAAGGAATGAGGAATTAAGAATAGTGCAAGCATACACTCTGCCCATTCATAAAACCATTCCTCACTCCTAATTCCTCATTCCTAATTTTCCTCAAACGAGTTTTACCATGCCCGAAAAATCCAAAGACGCCATCCTTGTCGTGGAGGACGAACTCCACTTGGCCACCGGCATTCGCTACGCCCTGGAGCAGGAGGGGTATGCCGTGACAACCGTCGACGACGGCCCCTCGGCCCTCGAGCTGCTCGTCGACCGCCCGGACCGCTTCGACCTCATCGTCCTGGACCTCATGCTCCCCGGCATGAGCGGCTACACCGTCTGCGAAACGCTCCGCAAACGCAACAACCTCACGCCCGTCATGATCCTCTCGGCCCGCACCCTCTCCGAAGATCGTACGCGGGGATTCGACGTCGGCGCGAATCAGTACCTCACGAAGCCCTTCGAGCTTGACGAATTTCTCGCCCGGGTGAAGAACCTCATCGCGATGTACCGCCGCCAGGAAGCGCTCCTGCGGCAGGCGAAACCGGATACGCCGTCGCAACAGAACGCAGCGTCCGCCGAGGACGAAACGCCGCTGAAAACCTTCGATTTCGGTGACGCCCACGTGAATTTCGAAACCTTCGACGCGACGGTAGCCGGCAAGACTGTGCGGCTGACGCACATGGAGATTCGCGTGCTGGAGTATTTCGTACGCAACCGCGACCGCCTCATCCCGAAAGAAGAGTTGCTCGAAAAAGTCTGGGGCATGCGTGGCTTTCTCAACACCCGCGCCCCCGACCAATTCATCCTCCGGCTGCGGAAAATCTTCGAGCGCGACCCCTCCGAGCCCGTGCACTTTCTGACCTACCGCAATGCCGGCTACCGGTTCGTGCCCGACGGAAGCGAAGGGGATGAGGGATGAGTAACAACAGCCGGGAGCGAAGCGGAACGAAGTGAAGCGCAGAGACCGGATTGAAGTGGAAACCGATTCCGCCACTCCTATCCCGTCTCTACGTTAACTCTCCGCTCCCGGCTGCTGTTTTCCATACACTTCACCTCAGCGCAGCTGATCAATCATCTCGCGCGTCGCCGCTTCGACCGCCGCTTCCCAGGTGTCGGCCGTGAATCGCCCGGCGTAATCTTTTCGGAGGTGAGCGAAGATGATGCCGCGGGAGTTGTTGATGATGGCGCCGAGTCCGTTTTCGTCGAAGGCGGGGGCGATGTCTTTCGCGGTGCCGCCCTGGGCCCCGAAGCCCGGCACCAGCAGCCACGCGTGGGGCATTTTCTCGCGTAATTCCGCCAACTGTTCCGGATACGTGGCCCCGACCACTGCGCCGGTGGCGCCGTAACGCTCGCCGTGGGCCGCCGCGAAGGCCGCCGATTTTTCTTCGACCAGGGCCGCGACTTTTTCGTAAATTGTGGTATTTTCACCGTTTACGCGAAGGTCCTGCAGCATGCCGCCGCCGGGATTCGAGGTCTTCACCAGCACGAACACGCCCGCGTCATTCTTCTCGGCCACGTCAATAAACGGCACCAGGCTGTCCTCGCCGAGATACGGGCTGACGGTCAGCGAATCCGCCCCCCACGCCGATTTTTCGCCGAGATACGCCGCCGCGTACCCCTCCGCGGTGCTGCCGATGTCATTCCGCTTCCCGTCCAGAACGACGACCAGGCCGAGCTTTCGCGCGTAATGAATCACGTCCGCCAGCGCCGTCATTCCCCACGGCCCAACCGCCTCAAAGAACGCCATCTGCGGCTTCACACACGCCACCAGCGGCGCAACCACGTCCAAAAGCGCGAACGAAAACCGCCGATAAACCTCCGCCACGGCCGGCAAGTCATCCGCCGAAACGCCCTGGCGAAATTTCTCCGGAATGGAATCAAACCGCGGATCGATCCCCACCAGCACCGGCGCCTGTTTCGCCAGAATCCCCGCCGTCAAGCGTCCTGAAAATGTCATGTTTATGCCTTTCTATCTGAATGTTTGACAATCGTTTTTAATGAAAATTTTTTCGTGCTGGGAACAGGCTTCAAGCGGCATGAACAATTCCCGCCACATTCATTCCTAATTCCTAATTCCAAATTCGCCATTCAACAGCGTCCGGTCTCCCATCAGCCAGACCACGTCCCCCGGCAGGAGGATCATCGACGGCTCCGGGTTCAGGTGCCGCTGTTTATTGCGCTCGATGCCGACGATCAGGCCGTTCACGCTTTCCCGCAGTCCGCACTCCCGAATCCGCTTCCCTGCAAACGGATGCTCCTCGCCAAGCTGAATCGGCACCAGCCCGAACCGCTCATTTCCCGGCTCCTCCGCTGACTCCGGATGCCACTCGATCCGCTTCTGCGCCTCCGCCAACTGCGTTTCCGTGCCCAGCAGATAAACCTTATCGAACGGCAAAAGCACATCCTCCGGCCGGGGCGGAATCATGCGCAGCGCGCCGCGCTCGATCATCGCGACCGTCACCCCGAAATCGCGTTTCAAGCCCGACTCCACCAGCGTTTTCAGCACCAGCGGCGAGTCCTGCGAAAGCACATACTCCGTCAGCGAAACGTCCCACGGCGCCAACTCGAAATGCTTCAGCCTGGCTTCCAGTGCCGCACGCTCTTTCTCCGAAAGATTCGAGAGAAACCGTGACTCGATTTTCTGATACACCGGCTCAAACCGGTGGCTGAACAGGAACAGGCTCAGCGCCAAAAGCGAAATGAGAATCGTGCCCGACAGCGCGTGGATGGTCGTGAAACTGCTGATCAAAAGCCCCACCAGCAAACACCCGGCGGCAAAACGGACGATCGACATGCCCAGCTGCAACTGCTGAAGCCGGGAGAGGGTTTCCGCGTCATAACGCCCGGGCCTGACGGGCCGCCGCCAGAAAACGGCCCACAAAAACGGCCCCGCCAGCACCAGCGTCACCGCGCAGGCCCCGAGATTCTCCCACGTGGCCTTTCCAGGCACAAACGTCATCCCCAGAAATTGCGCCGAAACGTAATGCACCGCCAGCGTAATCGCGACTACCACCACCGAGTTCAAGAGCACCTTCACACCGTAAACCCGCCAGATGAGCGACATGACACTTTCTTTCGCCGAAGGCTCGGTCATCGCCGCCTCATACCGCGTCAGCCCCGCCCGCACCCGGGAAGGAATTCGGGCCACCAGCCAGTTCGACACCCGGTCCGAATTTTTAATCAAAAACGGCGACGTCATCGTGGTCACCGCCGACACCGCCACCGCGACGGGATACAAAAAATCGCTGATCACGCCCAGCGACATCCCCAGCCCCGCGATAATAAACGAAAACTCGCCGATCTGCGCCATGCTCATGCCCGCCTGCGCGGCATTCTTCACATTACAGCCGGAAATCAGGGCCCCCAGCGTCATCCCGAAAAACTTCCCGAGAATCGTCACTCCCGCGATCAGCAGAATAATCCCAAAATACTCCCCGACCACCGCCGGATTAATCATCATGCCCACGGAGACGAAAAATACGGCCGAGAACAGGTCTTTCACCGGGAGAATCAGGCGCTCGATACGTGTGCCTTTCGACGTTTCCGCGAGAATCGAGCCCATCACAAACGCCCCCAGCGCCGCCGAGAACCCGGCCTTCACCGCCACGATCACCATCATGAAACACAGCCCGGCCGACACCACCAGCAGGATTTCGTCCGTCAAAATATTCCGGAAAAACCGCAGAAAAGCCGGCACGAGAAAAATGCCCAGCAGGAACCACAAAATCAGGAAAAACACCAACGAAAGCGAGGACATCATCAGTGCCTGGCCCGAAACATGCCCCACCGACACCGCCCCGAGAATCACCATCAAGAGCACCGCCAGGAGGTCTTCCACGACCAGCACGCCGAAGACGATCGACGCGAAGCTTTTCGTTTTCAGGCCCAACTCGCCGAGCACCTTCACGATGATCGTCGTCGAGGACATGGAAAGCATGGCCCCCAGAAAAAGACTGTCCCGCCAGTTCCATCCCAGCATCTGCCCCACGACGTACCCGGTGACGAGCATGAAACTGATTTCGAAAACCCCGGTGATCGAAACCGTTTTGCCCATCTGAAAGAGCTTCTTGAAGCTGAACTCCAGCCCAAGCCCGAAAAGCATGAAAATCACACCGATTTCCGACCACGTCTGAATGTTTGCATCATCCTGGATATGCAGTGGGAGATACGGAAAATGCTTGCTCACCAGAAACCCGGCCAGCAGATACCCAAGCACTACCGGCTGGTTCAGCTTCTTAAAAATCAGCGTCATGACGGCCGCCGCCATGAGAATCAGACCGAGGTCCTGAATCAGGGGTGGCAGGTGCATGGGCGTCCTTTTTCGTGAAAAAACGGGGGGTGAAATACCATTATAATAACACGCCGCCGCCACATGTCCACCGGGTGCCGGCGAAAACGTGAGATTTTTTGTGAAATTGGGACGCGAAAAGAACAGAGCCGCAAGAAACAGTAGCCGGGAGCGGAGCGAAACGAAGTGACGCGCAGAGACCGGATGGAAGTGGAATCCAAGTCCCCGCTGCTATCCGGTCTCTGCGCTAACGCTCCGCTCCCGGCTGCTGTTTCATGCGCTAAATCCTCACTGAAAAATCACATAAATCACGCCCGGGCCGATCTTCAGCCGGTGGCCTTTCATCTCCACCGGATTTCCGAGGTAATCGTAAATATCCGCCGGCCGCGCGAATTGGAAATCAATTTCCCGTTCCCCCGCCGGAGCCCAGAAGGCCATGGCCGGTTTCCCGTCCGGGCGCGTCCATTCGATCACACAGTATTCGCCATCCTTGCTCCAGAAATTATCTGCCGGGGTATAAACGGAAGACAGGGATGAGAGGTCTATTTTCATCTGCACCGACCCCGCCGGGCGCGCCTTCACCAGCGTTTTGTACGCCTGATACGCCGGTTTCGGTTTCAGGTCGCAGTGCACGATTCCGAAATGGTGCTCTTTATCCATCTCGTCCTGCTCCATGGAATGGAACTCGTACCAGAAGAACCGCGAGACACCCGCCTCGAATGCCATCAGATACGCCTGTGGGAGAAATACGGCCTGGTCCTCTTCCGTGGCCGACACATCCTGGCAGTGCATGGTACTGACCACCACCGCGCCTTTCATGTCACTGTTAAAATCGTAAATCGCGGCGGCCGCGCCCCGATAATCGCCCCGCTCCACGTTCAGCACGGGAATGAAACGGTCACCGTCTTTAAGCAGTTTTCCCGTCAAAAACCGCTCCCCCCGGCCCTGCACCTTCAGCCCGGCGAACGCGTCCTTCATATTCTCCGGCACCACCAGCCCGGCGTCATGCGGAATTTTCCCTTCTTCGCCATGCCACCACGCTTCCCACGAAATACGCAGCGCGTTTCGGTATTCATCAGACGCCTCGCGCCACACCCGCCGCATTTCCAGCTTCCCGTCCCGCATCTCAGCCCGATAATAAAGCGGCACTCCGCCGAACAAAAACAGCGTCCCGCCGTCCTTGACGTAAGCCGTCAGCTCATCCCAGAACGGCACGAGGCACATTTCCCCCGGCGGCAGCAGCAGGGCGTCATATTTCTTCGTATCCAACTTTTTCAAATCATCCAGCTTAATGAACACCGCCTGGGCACCTTCCGGAATCCGCCGCAGGAACGCGTCCGTGCTCCAGTACGTGGACGCCGGATAATTTTCGTCGCGGAGGATGGCGATTTTCCAGTTTCTCGCGTCCGGGGCCAGCGTTTTCATGGCGGCTTTTATCACGCCCAGATGAATCTGCCATTCCGCCGGCGGCGTGGCCCACCCCATCTCCGTAATCCAGATCGGGCACCCCTGCGGCTTATACGCCTTCACCACCCCTTCCACGTGGGACATGATTTCATAAAACTTCTGCGTCCGGGCCATGCTCGTCAGCCCCTGACTGTACGGGTGCACATTAAAGACGTCAAAATAATCGGCCGCGCCGGCTTCCAGCGTCCCGATAATAAATTCCATGGGCGTGCCCGCCACCCCGCCATACACCACCTGGAGCTGCGGGTCAATTTTCTTGATGGTTTTATACGTGGCCTCCAGCAGCACGGCGTAATGCGCGGGATTCGCCTTTTCGCCCCAAAAACCGTCCAGATTCGGCTCATTCCACACCTCCCAGTACAGGATGCGATCCTTGTATCGCGTCACCATCGCCTCCACATACGCGCACCACTTATCCAGATGCAGGTACGCCGGCGTGGCCCACCCCACGTTATAATTCAGAATCGGAAGCACCGCCATGCCCTCTTTCTCCACGGCGTCCACCACGCGGTCCAGATGCTCGAAACGGAACTCCCCGCCGTCTTCATGCTGCACACCGCTCCAGGAAAAATCCGCACGCACCCAGCGGATGCCCGCCGCCTTCATCACCCGCAGATTATCCGGCATCTGTCCGTGCTCATCCCCCCCCTGCAGGTGCGCACACACCGCGTACGGACTTCCGTCATCCGCCGGCGGCGCGGCCTGGACCGCCTGCCATGAAAAACCCGCCATGAATGCAAAAAATAATGGAAAAACCGCAAAAAATGGACATTTCATGAAAAACGCTCCTGAAAAATGGGATGGGGAATCAAAAACGGAAAACCCGCAGCATGCGGGAGGTACGTTTAAATATAACACCCCGCGGCGCGCGTGTCAATTCACGCCGATTTTCGCCGATTTCGTATGGAATTTTTAAGCATCCATTAAATTAATTTACTCACAAGAACAGCAGCCGGGAGCGGAGCGTTAGCGTAGAGACCGGATTGAAGTGGAAAAAAATCCGGCGATTCTATTCGGTCTCTTCGCGTCACTGCGTTCCGCTTCGCTCCCGGCTGCTGTTCTTGTGGCTGAATTGTTTTTAGATGTGCTCTACTGTTTTTTAACGCAAAAAATCCCCCGCGCTTGACACTGACTGGCGCAAATGTTATATTAAATTCATGCGGCGTGCGCTCCCGGACGAGAACGCCGCGCATTCCGGTATGAACCGCCCCCCATCCGCAAGGATCCCGCCATGAAAACCTTCCCCCTCTCTCTTTTCATCCTGGTTCCGCTTCTGCTGACGCCCTTTTTCACTCCCATTCCTGTCCGCGCAAATGAATCGCCTGAGCTGGAACTGACGGCGCTGATCTTTACCGGCACGGGCCAGGCCGCGGAAACGCTGGCTGCGTTGGAGCCGGAAACGGTGACGGCCGCCCTGAAGAAAACGCTCATGGATAAAGACCCCGAGGCACGAATTGCGGCCCTGGACATCATCTCTCACATGAAAATCACGGCTCTGGCGGACGCGGTGAAGGCGGTCATGAGTGACCCGGAGGAAAGCGTACAGGTGCGGGCCATCACCACGTACCCTGCGTTAATAGACGCCCAGGCGCCGGCCGTGCGGGAAATGCTTACACTTTATGGAAAAGCAGTGGGGGCGGAAAATGCCGCGCGGCGCAGCGCCCTGAAGACCGCCGTGGGAATGCTCTGCCATCAGACGCGCCAAAAATCGGACGTGCTGGCCGTGCTGATGAAATTTTATCAGGACGCCCCTGCGGAAGAAAAGTCGGCGGCACTCGCATTTTTCGCGGAACTCGGCGGACCCGGCGCGGCCACGCAGCTCGGGGAAACCGCCCTGAACGGGAAATCGGAGGCGGAAATGGAAGAGGCGGTGAAACTGCTCGCGGACTGGCCCGGCCGAGACGCAGACACCGTCCTTTACATCCTCGCGGCGCAGCACCCCGACGAAAAATACCGCGTGCGGGCCCTGCAGGGGTACGTGGGGCTGATTGGCCGGGCGGAGTACGCGGCGCTGGAGAAAATCGTCATGTGCCGCGCGGCACTGGCGGTGGCCGGGCGGGATGAGGAAAAGCGGCAGATTCACGAAATGCTGGATCCCTTGCTGGAAACGCACCCGGAAATGCGATTTTTTGACGGCGAAACGTTCACCGGCTGGGAGGGCGAGGAAGAAACGTTCCGCATTCAGCATGGCGCGATCACCGGGGGGAGTCTGGAGAAGCCGCTGCGTCATAACCGTTTTAAGGTGACGGAAGCGAAATACAGCGATTTTTACTTCCGCTGCGACGCGCGCATTCTCGGGGAAGGCGGAAACGCCGGCGTTCAGTTCCGTTCCGTGCGGATGCAGAATTCCACGGAAATGATCGGGTATCAGGCGGACATGACCACGGACGGCACGTACTGGGGCAGCCTTTACGACGAAAGCCGGCGCTCGAAAATGCTGGTCACCGCGAATCCGGAGCTCATCAAAAAAATATATAAACCCGGCGAGTTTAACCGTTACGAAATCGTGTGTTTCGGCCCGCACATCCAGCTTTATTTAAACGGTTATAAAACCGTGGATTACGTGGAGGACGACAAAAAAATTCCCGCCGCGGGGCATTTCGGCCTCCAGATTCATGACGGCCCGCCCTCCGAGGCGAGTTATAAAAACATTTACGTCATCCCGCTGGAAAAGCCGTGAGTTCCGGGGTGCTCAGTCCACGTTCCGCTGGGGGAACGCCGCGCGGAAGTTTTTCAGCGTTTCCGACGTAATCTGATTCCCCTTAAGAACCGTCAGCCGCTTCACTTTCGGCATTTTCCCGAGCATCTCCAGGCAGGAATCGTCCAGATCGCAATTTTGCATCACCACGTGGGTGACGGTTTTCATGTCCGCCAGAAGCCCCAGCCCTTTCGCCGTCAGCGGCGAACCGGAAAGGTCCAGAATCCTCACTTCCGGCATCTTACGGACATACGCCAGGCATTTTTCGTCCAGGGCCGCGTCCGTCAAGGAAAAAGTCTGCACGCGGAGCAGCCCGGGGAGGGCCTC
The DNA here is from genome assembly GCA_031553595.1 of Thermoguttaceae bacterium. Lineage (GTDB taxonomy): Bacteria > Planctomycetota > Planctomycetia > Pirellulales > Thermoguttaceae > RGIG3701. The sequence goes on from JAVBLI010000012.1 coordinate 154,676, forward strand.
CGCCATCTCGGGCGAAATTTCGGAATCACTCACGATGAAATTTTGCAGCCATTCTTTATTCCGCATCATCACGAGGAACTCCGGGGCCGTGAAGGTCGCGCGCTGGAGCGTAAAAGAACGCAGGAATTTCAGTTCGCCCACTAGAGACGCCAATTCTTCCGTGCATGCGACATCCGAAATTTCCAGCGCATTGGCAAGCTGCGTGCCGGTTTCCCGCATAAGAAAGACGCCGGGCATGTGCTCCAGCTGCCGGGCGATTTCATTATCGCGCTGCGCCTCGGCGAGCGTCGGCGCCGGGGATTCCACCGCCTCGTCCGCGTCCAGCGGTTTCTTTAGACCGGCGGAAATCAGCACCTGATCCCACCACACGGGCCGGCACATATTCACGTAAAGCGAAAAAAAGCCCAGCACGATCAGAAAAAGCAGCATGCCCACCAACATCCCGCCGCTGCGTTTCGGCTCACCGCCGCCGGCCGCATTCATGCCGCACTGCTGGGGGATTCCGCATTCCGGGGCACATAAATGCTCACTGTGCTTCATTTTCATTCCCTTCCGCCGCCATGGCCGGGTCAAAGAAAACGCCGAAACGCCGGAATTTTTCGTAGCGTTTCTCCACCAGATCATCCACAGGCGTTTTTTTCAGCTCCCGCAGCGTGGTGCGCAAATACGCCTTCAAATTCCCGGCCATCAGCCGCGGATCGCGGTGCGCACCACCCAGTGGCTCCGGAATAATCGCGTCGATCACGCCAAAACGCTTTAAATCTTTCGACGTAAACCGCAGCGCCTCGGCGGCTTTCTGTTTATGCTCACCGCTCTTCCAGAGAATGCCCGCGCAGCCTTCCGGGCTGATGACGGAATAATACGCGTGCTCAAGCATGGCGATCCGGTCGCCGACGCCGATTCCCACGGCCCCGCCCGACCCGCCTTCCCCGATCACCACGCAGATAATGGGCGTCCGCAGTGTGGACATTTCATACATGGCCTGCGCGATGATGTACGCCTGCCCGCGTTCCTCCGCACCCACGCCGGGCCACGCGCCGGGCGTGTCGATAAGCGTGACGATCGGCAGCCCGAACTTCGCCGCCTGCTTCATTTTCAGAATCGCCTTCCGGTACCCCTCCGGGTGGGCGCAGCCGAAAAAGCACGCGTTGCGTTCGTCGAGATCCTTCCCCTTCTGATGGCCCACGACCATCACCCGCATGCCGTCCAGCTTCGCCCAGCCGGTGCGGATCGCGCGGTCGTCGCCGAAGAAATGATCGCCGTGAAGCTCGACGAATTCGTCGAAAGCGAAATTCAGGTAATCGCAGGTCTGCGGGCGGTTCGGATGCCGGGCGACTTCCACGGTTTCCCACGCCTTGAGATTCTGATACACGTTCCGCTTCAGCTCCACCACCTCGCGCCGCATCCGCGCCACCGTGTTCCGCACGTCCGGCGTGTTTTCCGACGTTTTTTCCATCTGTTCCAGCCGCGACTCCAGTTCGTAAATCGGGCGCTCGAAAGAAAGTTGATGTTCCATGTAGGGATTTGGGGTTAGGGGTTGGGGATTAGGGGGTGAATCGGCACGGCGTGCCTGGTGAATCGCCGTCGTCACGGCTGGTGAATCGTTGCTGCGCAACTGGTGAATAATATTTTTGGTAAACCGTCCAAAATAATCTTCACCCTTCACCAGTCCGAAGGGCGATTCACCCGCTGCGCCAGCAGCGTTTCACTCGCCCTTCGCGCTGGGCGGGGCCGGGTTACGTTTGAAAACGCGGATCGTGCTGACGCTGGCCAGGAAGTCCCCGGAGGTTTTCGGCCGATCGCCCGGCTTCTTCGCCATCGCCTGCAACAAAAGTTTCGCAAAGTCCGGCGTCACATTTTTATTAAACACATCCACCGCTGGCGGCGCCGCGTTCAAATGTTTATGCAGCAGCTCGTTCGAGTTCGTCCCCGTAAACGGCGTGCGGCCCGTGAGCATCTCGAAAAATGTGCACGCCAGGCTGTAAATGTCGGCCCGCTGATCCAGCGCCTGCCCGCGGATCTGCTCCGGCGACATATAACTCCGCGTCCCCTGGACGGCATTCCCTTTGCCCAGCAGTTTCGCGAACATGCCCTGCGCACGCACCGAAATCGCGAAGTCGATCAGCTTCAGATCGTCCTTCTCGTTCATCACGAAATTGTCCGGCTTGATATCCCGGTGCACCCAGCCCTGCTCGTTCACGTACGCCATGCCGGCCGCCATCTTTTTCATCATTTCCGGCAGCTTCCACGCATATGTATCCACGCCCTCTCGCACGAGATTCTTCAGGTTCCCCGACGGAAACCATTCCATCACCAAAAACGGCCGCGGCACATCTTCATCCCCGAAATCGAGGATCTTGATCACGTTCGGGTGGCTCATTTTCCCGCCGACGATGAACTCCTGCTTGAGCATCGCGGCGACTTTTTTGTCTTTTTCCTTCTTATCCGTCAGGGTTTTGATGGCCACGAAACACTCGTTGCGGTCGTCCCGGCCCTGCCAGATTTCCGTATCCGCCCCCGTATTAACGCGGTTCAAAACGCGGTATCTGCCCAAATAACTTAATGCCACGCGATTACCCGTGTACTTTCTGAGTTCCGAAAAGATGATTTATCTGCATTTCCATGATCGCCAGGTGGGAATGCACCCTCCACGTCGCTTTCCGCGACAGCCGTGAAATCACACGCCGTCGCGGGAAGAATCCGTATAAAGTGCCTATTATATTATTATACCTTTTTTCCTCATTTTATCAAGCACCATCCCCCGCGACTTGCTTTTGCGTGGCGAATCCGTTAAAATGAGTGTACGATTTATTGGCCGTGAGTGTCCGGAGGCGTTCCAAAATCGATGCAGCCGTAAAACAGCAGCCGGGAGCGAAGCGGAACGGCAGTGACGCGCAGAGACCGGATAAAATGGCCGGATGCTTTCCCACTTCATCCGGTCTCTGCGCTGACGCTCGGCTCCCGGCTGCTGTTTTTACGCCCACATCCCAAACGCATCCTCCAACCCCCGGAAATCCCATGAAACACCACATCCCCCTCATCCTGCTGGCCGTTTTCCTCGCCCCCGGCGTCCTTTTCGCGGAAGACGAACCCCCTGAAAAACGCGTCATCGACGGTAATTACAGATTCGACCCCGCGGAATTACCCGCCGCCCGCGGTCTGCTCTGGCTTTCCAGGCATCAGGACACCAACGGCGGGTGGAATTTCGACCACCGCAGCGCTCCAGAATGCAAAGAAAAATGCAACGACCCGGGTACCGCCAAAACCGACAGCAACGGCGCCACCGCCCTGGGCATCCTTCCCTATCTCGGCTGCGGCATCACTCACAAACAAGGCTATGCGAAATACAAAAAAGTGGTTTACAAAGGCCTGCAATTCCTCATCGGCCGCCAGAAAGAAGACGGCAGTTTCCGCGAAGAAGAAGCCGGCACGCTCTCCCACACCCTGGCGACGCTATGCGTGGCGGAGGCGTACGGCATGACACGTGACCAAACGCTGAAAGACCCCGCCCAAAAGGCGATCGATTTCATCGCCAAATCCCAAAACCCCGACGGCGGCTGGGGCGACGGGCCCGAAAAACCAAGTAATACCGTCATCACCGCCTGGCAACTCATGGCCCTGAAAAGCGGCTACATGGCGTACCTGAAAGTACCCAAAGAAACGGCTGCCAACGCCATGAAATATCTCGATTCGGTGCAGAAAGATGACGGCGCCCGCTACATGCTTGCCCCCGGCGACGACGAACCGGACGCCGCCGCCACCGCCGCGGGGCTGCTGTGCCGCATGTATTACGGCTTGCGCGACGATAATCCCGCCCTAAAATCCGGCGTCGAATGGCTCAGCGAGACCGGCGTGTCCAAAACCGATCTCGCCTTCAACTATTTCGCCACCCAGGCACTATGTCATTACGACGACGACAAGCTCTGGAAAAAATGGCACGCCGCCCTGAAAGATCATCTCGCCGAAACGCAGGTATCCGACAAAGAATCTCACGAATTCGGCAGTTGGTATAACAAAGACGCCAAAATCACCGGCCTGGAAGGTGGCGGACGCCTCGCGCAAACGGCCGTTTCCATCATGACGCTGGAGGTCTATTACCGCCACGCGCCGATTTACAGAATCTAAGCCGTCCAGCAGGCCCTGTCGACGGAATGATACGTTTTTGAAATTTCGTTGGACAAAAACAGCAGCCCCCATCCGCAAGTTGCGCTGCACGTGCGGCTCATTTTCATGACATGCTTGACACCGCGTTTTTTATCGGATAAACTAAAATAGGGTTATTTTTTGTTGTCCTGTCCCGAGAATCGTAAGATTATGACATTTTTCCTCGCGCGACCTTACTGTCTGGTATTCATTCTGGCGGCGGTTCCGCTGTTTTTATACTGGAAAAAACAGCTCACCGGCGATCCGCTGTGGCGCAGCGGCGCGATTTTCGCGCTGCGGACGGCGGTGGTGCTGTTTCTGGTGCTGGCGCTTGCAGGGCCGATCGTCACGTGGCGGAATTTCACGAAATACGTCGTTTTCGCGGTGGACGTCAGCGGCAGCGTGGGGGATGCCGGCCAGCCGGGGCGTTTCATGGAAACGGCGGTGGCGCAGAAGGGGAAAAATGAGGCCGTGACGCTCCATTTTGCGAGGAACATCACGCCGGACGCGCGGGAGTGTGACGCCACGGCGACGAATCTTGCGTCCGTGCTGACGGCCGCGGCGGCGCTGGCGCCGGAGGATTATGTGCCCCGGGTGGTGCTTTTTTCAGACGGCACGTACACCCAGGGCGGTGAGCCGGCGAAGGTCGCGGACGCCGTGCCGCTGGATGTGGTGTTTATGCCCACGCTGCCGGGGGACGGGAAGCAGGAAATGTGGATCGAGCGCATCCGTGCCCCGCGTGCCGGGTATGCGGGCCAGGTGGTGGGCGTGGACGTTTTCATCCGAGCACAGGGCGTGAAGCCGGACGCGAAAGAGGTCACACAGGGGAACATCCGGCTTTTGCGCGACGGGCAGCCCGTGGAGACGCAGGCCGTGACCTTTGAGGCGGACGGTGTGCGCGGCGTGCGGTTTCAGGCGGCGGTTACGCTCACGGATGCCGAGCGTCAAGTCGCGGAAAAAGACGCGGAAACCCGGGCCGTGCGCTGGACGGTGGAGCTTTCGCCCCAGCGGCCTGACCAGGATGTCAGCACGGCGAATAACACCGCGGACGCCCTAACCCAAATCATTCCGCAGCAGCGGATTCTGCTCCTGGAGCGGACGCCGGGTTTCGGGCGGATGATTCGCGAGACCCTTAAAAAACAGTTAATCACCGTGGAGACGCGGGAGGCGGAAGCCATGCCCGTGACGGCCGAGGCGCTGCGTCCTTACGGCCTGGTGATGCTGACGAATATCCCCACCGGCGCAATTCCGGAGGCCGGAATGACGGCCCTGAACACGTACGTCACGCATGACGGCGGCGGCCTGATGGTCATCGGCGGCGACCAGGCATTTACGTCCGGCGGATATCACGAAACGCCGCTGGAGGCGCTGCTGCCGGTGACGTGTGTGGAGAATAAGGAAGGCCGGCGGCGGGAAGGGCTGGGTCTGGCGCTGGTCGTGGACCGTTCCGAATCCATGCTGGAGGAAGGCCGGATTTCGCTGGCCCGCGAGGCGGTCAAGAAGGCGGCGGACGTGCTGGGCCCGCAGGATCAGGTGGGCGTGCTGGCATACGAAGACACCGCCGGCTGGGTGGCACCGCTACGGCCGTTGACGCCGGAAAATAAAGCGGACATGTTCGCGAGGGTGGATAAACTGGAGGCCGCGGGCATCACGAACATGGCCCCCGCCATGAGGAACGCGTTCCTCGCCCTGAAAGAAATTTCCGCCGACCGCAAACACATCATTTTAATGACGGACGGCAGCTCGAACCCCGGCGATTTTGCGGGCATCGCGCGGCAGTGTCGTGAGGCGGGCATCACGATTTCTACGGTCGCGCTGGGCCGTAAGGCCGAGCCGAATCTGCTGGCGGACATCGCGCAAATCGGAGGCGGGAAGTCTTACGTGTGTACCGAAGCAAGCACGCTGCCGCAAATCTTCGCGCGGGAGACGGCCGAGGCCGCCAAGCTGGGAATCATCGAGGGGCAGACGCCCGTGCGGCAAATTTCCTCCATCCCCGGCTTCATGAATTTCGACTTCACGCAAGTGCCGCCCCTGCTGGGATACGTCCAGACGCGGGCGAAGGCCGACTGCCGGGTGATTTTCGAGTCGCCCACCAGCGACCCCATCCTCGCGTGGTGGAAGGTCGGCCAGGGCCGCGTCGTGGCGTTCACCTCCGACATGCAGTCGCACTGGGTGGAAACGTGGCGCAGCGGCTGGGCGGATTTCGACCGCTTCTGGGCCCGCCTGATTAACCACGCCATTCGGAAGAATGACGCCGACGGATTCCGCCTCCAGGTGGCGTACGACGACGTGTGGATGAACGTTTCCGTCATCGTGCCGGCTGAGCGTGAAAAAGTGGCGTTCACGCTGACGGTCATGGAAACGCCGGAGGGAGACGTGTCCGTCACGAAAGTCGTCGCGAGGACATTCACGCCGGAAAACGTGGCCCCGGGGCTTTTCGTTTCACGCGTGAAAGTGAAGCCCGGCAAACGATACGACCTGGCGCTGGAAGAAACCGGCGGCGCGGCGAATCCGTACCGTGCCCGGCTGTCGACGGTCGCCAATTTCACGCAGGAATACCGCCCCGACCAGCAAAAACCCGCCCGCGAAACGCTGGAAACCATTTCCCGCGAAACCGGCGGAAGCGTCAATCCGCAGCCGGAAGCTGTTTTCGCGAAAGCCGCCGGCGCCGACGAGCTTCACGTGGCCCAGACCCTGCCGTTCTGGCCTTTCCTCGTTTTTTTCGCTGTCATCGCCTGGCTGGCCGAAATATTTATGCGGCGATCGCCCGTTTAATGAAATGAGGAATTAGGAATTAGGAATGAGGAATAACGCAAGCGAACCTCAAACCTGCATTTTTAATTCCTTATTCCTCATTCCTAATTCCTCATTTCCCATGCCAATCATCGAAGTCCACAACCTCACGTTCTCTTACGGCGGCGACCCCGTCCTGGAGGGCGTGAATTTAACGATCCGCCAAAACGACTGCGTCGGCCTCATCGGGGCCAACGGAGCCGGGAAGAGTACACTCCTGCGGTTACTGCTGGGCGAGCTGACGCCGCAGGCTGGGTGTGTGCGGATTATGGGCGAGGACATCCGGCATTTCCAGCACTGGCAGAAAATCGGGTACGTCCCCCAGAACAGCATTTCGCTGGGCGGAAATTTCCCGGCCACCGCCACGGAAGTCATCATGGCGAATCTCACCGGCCGCATAGGCTGGCGGCGCTTTCCGCGGAAGGAACATTACGAAAAAGTTGCCCAGGCACTGGAAATGGTGCGGATGCAGGACCACGCGAAGCAAATCGTCGGTACGCTTTCCGGCGGCCAGCGTCAGCGGATCATGCTGGCCCGCGAGCTGGTCAACGACCCGGAAATCCTGCTGCTGGACGAGCCGGCCAGTGGAATCGACGACCGTTCGACGCACAAATTTTACCAGCTTCTGGAAACGCTTAACCGCGAGAAAAACATCACCGTCCTGATGATCACGCACGACCTGCGCGAGGCGGCGGAGCATTTCGGCCGCGTGCTGTGCCTGGAGGAGGGTTCCGTCATGGAGCTGGACCCCGAGCAACTGGCGTCCGAGCTGGAACACCGCCACAAGCATCCCTGCCGGCACTGCCGTTCCGTGGATCACCCCGCGGGCCACTGCCACACGGAGGGCGACAACCATGCCTGATTTCGTGTGGCTTCCGTTCCATACCTACTCCCTGCTGGCCGGGGCGCTGCTGGCGCTGATCATCCCGTGCGTGGGCGTGATCATCGTGCTGAAACGGCTTTCCATGATGGGCGACACGCTGGCGCACTCCTCACTGGCGGGCGTCGCGATGGGCCTGCTGCTGGGCTGGAACCCCACGCTGGGCGCGATGCTCATGTGCATCGTCGGGGCGCTGAGCATCGAGTGGATCCGCAAGCAATTTCCGCAGTACGAAGACATTTCGCTTGCCATTGTCATGTCCACCTCCATCGGCCTGGCAGGCGTGCTCTCCGGCTTTGTGCCGAACATGGCCGACTTCAATAATTTCCTTTTCGGCAGCATCATCACCCTCGGCGGTGAGGACATTTGGATCATCGTCGCCATCGGCGTCGCCGTGCTGACAACGTTTTTGCTGTTGTACCGCGAGCTGTTTTACATCGCCTTCGACGAGCGCGGCGCGCGGCTGGCCGGCATCCCCGTCGCGCGGGTGAATTTCATTTTCACCATCCTCACGGCCGTCACCGTCGCCGTCGCCTCGCGGATGGTCGGGGCGCTGATCGTTTCCTCGATGCTCGTCATCCCCGTCGCCTGCGCGATGCAGTGGGCGAAAAGTTATTTCCAGACCGTGCTGCTGGCCGTCGCGTTCGCCCTGTTTTTCATGACCGCCGGCCTGCTGCTGTCCTTCGTCGTCCCGAACCTCAAGCCCGGCGGCACCATCGTGCTGATCGGCGTCGCCGTGCTCGTCCTCACGCTGTGCCTGAAGAGGTGTAGGGTGTAACTGGCGTCAGGGTACGTCCCTCCTATATCCCCATCCCCAAAAACATGGAGAAAACCATGACACAAGAAATACAGGAAAAGGTTTCGAGCTGGGCTGCGCAGCGGTATCAGGCGACGGCATGGATTACGATCATGGCGGGGGCGGTTGCATTTTGGTGTGCCACCTATGGTTTGTGGGCCGACAAAGACTACAATATCCTGAATGCCGTCTTCCTCCTCGCCGTGTGGTTATTCATCGTGCCATGCCGGCTTTATCTGATTCGCCGCAGGAACCACGAAAAACTCCGGGCGGCGATAGGCGAAGGCGTCCGGTACTCGGACTGGGCTGTCAAGCGGTGGCTGGTGACGATATGGGTATCGCTTTTCGGATATGCGCTGTGCCTCGCGTTTTTGCTTGTTGGATACCTTTCCGCATATCGCCCGCTTGTCTTGCTCGGCGTCCTCACCCTGGGTTTTTGGTTCGCTGTGAGTACAGGCAGGATGGCCGTCGTACACTATAAAAACAAAAAAACGTTCGAAGGGCACGCATAAAATTCCTCATCCCTAATTCCAATCCCCCCCTAACCAAGGAGAAAATCATGACCCGTTTTACCATCCCCGCCGTTCTGCTGACCTGCCTGTTCGCCGCGGTGGCGACATTTGCCGACGAGGCGAAAAATGAGTTGACGCAAGAGGAGAAAGACGCCGGTTTCGAGCTGATGTTCGACGGCAAGTCGATCGATGGCTGGCGCGGCGACACGAAGGGCTACGTCCCCGAGGACGGCCTGCTGGCCTGCAAGCCCGGCGGCAACGTGTACCTGCCGAAAGACTATGCCAACTTCGTTTTCCGCTTTGAGTACAAACTCACCCCCGGCGCCAACAACGGCGTGGGCATCCGCTGCGACGTGGGCAAAGACGCCGCGTATCACGGCATGGAAATCCAGATTCTGGACGACTACGCCGACCAGTATAAAGACCTCCAGCCCTACCAGTACCACGGCTCGGTGTACGGCGTCATTCCCGCCAAACGCGGCGTGACGAAGCCCGCCGGCGAGTGGAATACCGAAGAAATTTACGCCAAAGACGGCCTCATCCGCGTCACCGTCAACGGCGAAGTCATCACCGAAGGCAACGTGTGGGACATCGCCGAAACCGCCGACGGCCGCGACCATGTGGGCCTGAAAAATAAATCCGGCGCCATCGGCTTCCTCGGCCATGGCGACGTACTGTATTTTCGTAATATCCGCGTGAAGGAAATCACGGAATAATGCTAAATGCTAAGTGCTTAATGCTGAATGACGCAAGCGTTCTGCCGGCCATTCGGCGTTAAGCATTTCCTCATTTAGCATTCAGCATTTAGCATTCCTATGCACACCCTCATCATCTTCGGCGCCTCGGGCGACCTTACCTCCCGCAAACTCATCCCGGCGGTATATCAGCTCTTTCGTAAAAAGCGGCTGCCGGCGGGAATGAAAATCGTGGGCGTTTCGCGGACACCGTATTCCGACGACGCCTGGCGGGACGAGCTGCGCGAAAAAATGCCGCAATTTCTGAAAAATGACTTTCGCCAGGATATCTGGGATGCGTTTGCGCCGATGCTGCACTACTTTCCAGGAAACGCCACCCACGACGAGGATTTCTGGAGATTGGAAAGAAAACTTACCGAGCTCGAAGAACGACAAAACTCGTTGCGGGTGTATTATTTTGCGACATCCCCCGTGCTTTACGGCCCGCTTTCAGAAAAACTTGCCAACACGCCTACCGTGCAAACGCAGCGACTGGTCATCGAAAAGCCTTTCGGCACCGACCTTGCCACGGCTGCCGCCTTGAACGAAACCCTGCATCGGCGTTTCCGCGAAGACCAGATTTTCCGAATCGACCATTATCTCGGCAAGGAAACGGCCCAGAATCTCATGGTGCTGCGATTTGCAAACGCGATTTTCGAGCCGCTGTGGAACCGCAACCACATCTCAAACATCCAAATCACGGCCACGGAGGAAACACTGGTGGGCTACCGGGCCCCTTATTATGAAAATGCGGGCGTGCTGCGCGACATGTTCCAGAACCACCTGCTACAACTGCTGACACTGGTGGCGATGGAGCCGCCGGCCCGTTTCGAAGCGAATGCCGTGCGGGACGAAAAGGTGAAGGTGCTGCGGAGTGTGCGCGTCATGGAGGAACCAGCGGAAATCCTGAAAAACACCCTCCGCGGGCAGTATGACGGATATCTCACCACGCCAAACGTGGCCCCCGACAGCCGGGTGGCGACCTTCGGGGCCGTGCGACTGATGATCGACAACTGGCGCTGGAGCGGTGTCCCCTTCTACCTCCGCAGCGGCAAGGGCATGAGCTGCCAGACGACGCAGATCGTCATCCACTTCCACCGCCCGCCGCACATGCTTTTCGACCACACGAACGACTGCGAATCCTGTTTCTCGGCCAACCGCCTGCTGATCCAAATTCAACCCGCGGAAGGAATCCAAATTCACTTCCAGACGAAAGTCCCCGACACCGACATGCAAATTCGGCAGACGGAGCTGAAATTCGATTTCGCGAGCAGCTTTCAGGGTGAATTGCCGGAAGCGTATCAGCGGCTGATTCTCGATGCGCTCAACGGCGACGCCAGTCTTTTCGCCCGCAGCGACGAGGTGGAAAGCGCATGGCGGATTATCGACCCGATTCAGGCCGTCTGGGATGACACCACCACGCCTCGGCCATACCCGTACGAAATCGGTACGTGGGGCCCCGCCGACTCCACCACCTGGATGGAATCGTTCGGCCAGGAGTGGTTCGACGCATGTCCGGTGATCAAAACGGCTTAAGCATCCGAAAAACAGCAGCCGGAAGCGGAGCGCCAGCGCAGAGACCGGATCGAAGTGGAGAGAAATCCGACTATTTTATCCGGTCTCTGCGCGTCACTGCGTTCCGCTGTGCTCCCGGCTGCTGTTTTTAAATAGTCGAGTCAGATATTCCTCTCATTTTCCGGAAAAACAGGGGCTTGGCGGCGTTTTTGGGGATTGCAATTTGCAAGGTTTTCTTTAAAATGACGGCAGATTGCTGAAAAACCTTGCAATTTCAGGCAGAAGGGCGGCCGT
>JAVBLI010000049.1:0-13222 GCA_031553595.1 Thermoguttaceae bacterium
ATTTCCCCGTCTTCGTCCCCGTGCCGGCAATGGTGTACGCGTGCAGCGTCGCCGCCTCCACATCCAGCCAGCCGCGGTTCGTCGCCCAGCTCGACGCGCCGCCAAGCGTGATCGTAAAGATGTTCGCGTCCATCGTTCCGCCGACATCAATGCTCAGCGCATTCCACGATGTAGTAAAACCGGCGAAGGGATTGCGGAGGGACGCCGTACCGCTACCACCGGCCTCTTTTCCGATCACCGAATGCCCCTGGGTCGTGAGCTGGGCGTTCTGAATCATAATCAATTGGCCATACTTGCCTCGCTCCCCCACGGTCAGCGTCGAGGGGATCGACATCTGTCCGCTATTTTCCAGAGCAAGCATCGTATAGTTATTGCCCGAGTCTTTTCCCACGACGACCGAACCGGTCGTCGTGACCTTCGCGAAATCGCGGACGGTCACAAGCCCCCACCCCTGGTCGCCAATGATGATATCCTTCGAAATCCACTGGGAAGTTTCCCACAATTCAACAAAGCCCCGAACCGCGTCAACCGTAGAAGTGCTATTTTTCCCTAAAGTGGTGCCGTTGGTCGTCATAATCGCAGAGTTAAAAAGGCCGACACTGCCTTGCCCCGTTTCGCCAAGCGTTAGGGTGTTCGTGGTCAACTGGGAATTGTCGTACATTTTCAAGTCACCCACACTGCCAACGTCTCTTCCCAGGACCGTAGCGCCCGTCGTGCTGAGTTGGCCTGTATTGCGAAGCCTTGTATTACCCGTCGAGCCTTGCGCGGTACCGACGATAAGATTCGATTGCACGGTCATGACGGATGCATCGGTGACGCGAAGGTAGCCTGTATTGCCGGCAGCAGACCCCAGAAAGATTTCGTTCGTCGCGGTCAAAGTTCCGCCTGAGAATACCGCGATATCGTCTAAGTCGCCACTGGTCACCCCGGCATATATCTTGCCGGAAGCATTCCAATCGCCGGCATTCAGATGTATCTGCCCCGTATTCCATCCGATCTCACTTCGCCCGTTGTCGTCAGCGTCCCCTTATTTGTGCCTCCAATCATACCATACACATCCAACCTGCCGTAGCCATATAGCCCCACATTGACGGAGCCAACGGTTAACGTCGCGTACTGTTTCACGTCGACGGTCGCTTCATGATTGGAATCTTCGCTGATATTAAGCTGCCCGGCATAGCCATTCTGATTTTGAAGAACAGACGCTATCACTTCATTGGTAAGCGGCGCGGTAGGTATCACGTTTACCGTATCCGCACTGGTAGGAACCGTAGCGGAAGACCAGTTCGAAGCGTCGTTCCAGGAACGCCCAGCACTCGTCGGGTCACGTCTGATCCAGTCGATCGTCGCGGCAGATACAGCCGTCTGGAAAAGGAAAAGGACGGCAAACACTGCCACCGCTTTCCTCAAAAAATAGAACACAGGTGCATGAAAACGGAGATTTTGCATTCTGAAAACCCTTCATAGAAGTGCAATTTTGCGAAAAAATTGGTATTTTGGCCGATGAACAGGATAACGAATCATCCAGCTTTACCCAATTAAACTTCCGTTCTATTGAATTCCAATACTATTTTCTTTTCTTCTATAATTTTGCTAAAATATCCAAAAATTCATGTTTAACGAAACAAATTACATTTTTACTCATATTTCAGGATGCTATTTCCTGAAAAAACGCCACCAATTCCGCCAGCGGCACGTCGGACTGCGTCTTTTCCGTGAGGTTCTTCACCTGACACACGCCGCGGGCCAATTCCTCCTCGCCGGCAAGAATCGCGAAACGGAAACCCTTCTTATCGGCGTATTTTAACTGCACGCCCAGCTTTTTCGGCTCCGGATAGACCTCCACGCCGACGCCCGCCGCACGCAGGTCGGCCGCGATTTTCAGGTAAACCGCCAGTTTATCGGCGTCAAAAAACGGAATGAACACCGGCGCGGGCGTTTTGATCGCGGGCAGGAGACCCAGCTGCTCCATCCCGGCCAGCAGGCGATCCAGGCCCAGCGACGCGCCGATTCCCGGTACGGGCTGCTTCATAAACATGCCCGTGAGATTATCGTAACGGCCGCCGGAGCAGACGCTGCCCAGTGCCGGCAGGTCGCCGAGGAAAGTTTCCCAGATCGTACCAGTATAATAGTCTAAACCGCGGGCGATCGAAACGTCCAGCTTCAGGTTTTCCGGCCGCACGCCCACGGCAGCCGCCGCCGCGAGAATCGCTGTCAGGTCGGCCAAGCCCGCCTCGCCCTTCGCACTGCCCGCGATGATGGGCTCCAATTGCCGCAAAACCTCCGCGCTGCCGCCCTCCAAGGTGGCCAGCCGGAGCACTTCTTTCGCCTGCGTCTCGGTGGTTTCCGCTATGGTACACATTTCCGCCAGCACTTTTTCGCACCCTATTTTCGCTATTTTATCCAGCGCCCGCAGGACGGGGACGGTTTTCTCGGCGAGATCCAGTTTTTCGAGCAGGCCGCTGAGGATTTTGCGGTTATTGAGGCGAATCGAAAAACGTTCGAAACCGATGGCCCGCATCAAATCGTAAATCACCAGTGTCGACTCGATGTCCGCGGAGACGTGCTCGGTGCCGATGGTGTCGAAATCGCACTGCATAAACTCGCGATAACGCCCAGCCTGCGTATTTTCACCCCGCCAGACCGTCGCGATATGAAAACGCTTGAACGGCGTGCCCAGCTCGTGGATATGCTGCGAAACGAAACGGGCCAGCGGCACGGTCAGGTCGAAACGCATGCCGACGTCCCGGCCGCCGTTATCCTTAAATTTGTACAATTGTTTGTCCGTCTCGTCGCTGCCCTTCCCCTGAAGAATGTCCAAATATTCCAGCGCCGGGGTGTCGATCGGGCTGAATCCGTAGGACTGATAGACGCGCGACGCCGTTTCGATCAGCTTTCGCCGAGGAATCATCGCCTCGGGCAGGTAATCCCGGAACCCTTTCAGCACGCGGGGGGTAATTAAGTCGGCCATTTGATTTTCCTTTCAAAAATGAGTATTTCGGCACGGCCCGGGAGCATCAAACAGCCGTGCATTTGTTGCATAATATTAAATGGTCTAATATACCAAATTTTCGTTAAGCGTCAACAGACGGGCAAGGCTCCGAGGTGAGACTTGCAGCCTTCTGCTCATTCCCTGCTCCGTTGGAGCGAAATATTCATAGAAAGCGGACCGGAAGATGGATTTTACCCCGGAAGGGGCGAGATGCGCCCGAGTAAATCAGCGCCATGCACATTCCGTTCCTGACACAGCGGTGGAATTCGATTTTCGTCGGTTTTCTATAAACATCTCATCCCTCCGGGATGGGAAAGGAATTAAATATTCCGATATTTCTCGCGTTTTGGCAGAAATGCTCTTGACGTTCCGCGAAATTTCCGCAAAATAGGAGATGGTTGAATAAATAATGGGGATTTATTTTTTTCGTTTCCCGGAAACTTTTATGAAAACGTCTGATTCCCAGGATTTACCCGTGACGGAGCAGCGGAAACCAGGCCCGACGTGTGACGCGTGCGGCGTGGAAAATTGCCCCAGCCGCGGAAAGCCGGTACTGACGGAGGAGGAGTGCGGGTTTACGCCCCGGCGGATGATTTTGACGTCCCTGGGGGTGTTCATTTTGCCGCTGCTGCTGGCGGTGACCGGCGCCGTGGCGGCGTGGAAATTATGGCCCGAAAACGGCGTGGCCGAGCTGGGCTGCGGGGTGGCGGGCCTGGTGCTGGGAATCGCGATCATGAAAATCGTGGACGCAAAAATAAAGTGAATCGGCACTTCGTGCCTTATGAATCGCCGTGGTCACGGCTGGTGAATCGTTACTGCGCAACTGGTGAAGGAGCTTAACGCCAAGTTTTACGGCATGAAATATGATTTTCATCAGCGACTTAAGTCGCGTTTCACCAGCCGCGCAGGCGGTGATTCACCAGCCCGCAGGGCGTTTCCCTTACGTTTTGGCTTCCTTTTCGCATACCTGTAAACTAATATCCGATCTTCTATTTTTAGAAATTTGTCCTGATGAAAACGCATACATTTTCGCGCGGCGTGCATCCGCGTGAAGGAAAAGAACTGGCGGAACACGCGGCGCTGGAAGTGCTGCCGGTGCCGGACGAGGTACGCCTGCCCATGGCGCAGAATATCGGTGCGCCGTGTACGCCGGTGGTGAAGAACCGGGACGTGGTGGAGGCAGGGCAGATGGTGGGGGAGGCCGGGGCTTTCGTGTCCGCGGCGGTCTTTACGCCTTATGCCGGGACGGTCACGAAAATCGCCATGGTCACGTTGGCCAACGGTCGCCATGTGCCCGCGGTGGTGGTGAAGGTGGACAAGGAAAAGACATTCGCGGCAGTGAAGGCGGACATGCCGGACGCGGAGGATGCGGCGATTCAGGCGGAATACGCCCGGCGGGTGAAGCAGGCATTCCTCGCGGTCCCGGAAAATTTTAATCTGGACGCGCACACGCCGGAAGAAATTATCTCGGCGGTGCGCAGTGCCGGGCTGGTGGGTCAGGGCGGCGCGGCGTTCCCCACGCACGTGAAGCTCATGCGGGACGAAAAAGCCCCGGTGGACACGCTGCTGGTAAACGGGTGTGAGTGTGAGCCGTATTTGACGGCGGATTACCGCGTGATGCTCGAGGCGCCGGAGCTGGTGGTGCGGGGGGCGCAGCTTGCGGCGAAAGCGGCCGGTGCGACCCGTGTGATGCTGTGTGTGGAGGATAATAAGCCGGAAGCGATTCGGGCGCTTGACGCCGTCATTTCGCGGGAAAAGCTCGCCGGGGTTTCGGTCGCGGTGATGAAAACGAAATACCCCCAGGGCGGCGAAAAGCAGCTCATCATGGCGGCGCTGAGGCGGAAGGTGGCCGTGGGGGCGCTGCCGAAAAGTGTGGGCGCGGCGGTGATTAACGTGGGCACGGCGGTGTCCATCGCGCATGCGGTGCTGGGAAAGCAGCCGCTGGTGATGCGGGCCGTGACGGTCACCGGAGAGGGAATCACCCGCGGGGCAAACGTCCTGGCGCCGGTGGGCGTTTCCATGCGGGCGCTGGTGGATTATTGCGGCGGGCTGACGGAAAACGCCTCGCGCATCCTCGCCGGCGGCCCCATGATGGGATTCGCGGTCGGCACCGTGGACATCCCCGTCACGAAAGGCACCAGCGGCATCACCATTCTGACGAATGCCGAAATCTCGCAGGCGAAACACACGAATTGCATCCGCTGTGGACGTTGTGTCTCGGCGTGCCCCATGGGCCTGATTCCCACGAAACTCGCCATGCTCGCGCGGGCAAAACAGTGGGACGCTTTCGCGAAATTCCACCCCCTGGCGTGCGTCGAGTGCGGCTGCTGCGCGTACGACTGCCCGGCCAGCATTCCGATCGTGCAACTGATCCGCATCGGAAAGATCGCGGCAGCGCCGAAGAAATGAAAAATGAGCCGCAGTAACTTGCGGCCCCTACACCCTACACCCTACACCCTACACGCTACACCCTACACCCTACACCGCCCATGGAACATATACAAATCGCGAGTTCTCCTCACCTTTCTCATCCGAATACCTCCACGCGGAGGATGATGCTGGACGTGATTATCGCGCTGGTGCCGGCGCTGTGTGTGGCGGTGTGGGTGTTCCAGTGGCATGCGGTGAAGCAGGTGGGGCTGTGCGTGCTGGCGTGCCTGGCGTGCGAGTGGCTCTTTCAGTTGATGCGCGGCCGGCGTGCGGACCTGGGCGATTTGTCGGCGATTCTCACGGGGATCATTCTCGGGCTTTCGCTGCCGTGGAGTGCACCGTGGCAGGCGCCGGTATTCGGTGGGATGATCGCCGTCGGCGTGGGGAAAATCGCGTTCGGTGGCCTGGGCTGGAACATCTTTAACCCCGCGATGGTCGGCCGGGCGTTCGTCATGCTGAGCTTCTCGGCGGCACTGGGCAGCAGCGCGTACGTCATGCAGACGGACGGAACGCAGGAAGAAAACGCGGCGGAAGTGACGGTTTTGACGCAGGCCACGCCGATGGTGCAGCTGAAGGCAGTGGCCGCCAGTGCCGGGGATATGAGCGCCCAGCTCTCGCAGAAATCGCTGTTGGCCGCACTCACCGGGCAGCGGAACGGCTCGCTGGGCGAGGTGAGTGTGCTGGCGCTTTTGGCGGGCGGTATGTACCTCGTCATTCGCCGCACGGCCTCGTGGCGTATCCCGCTGGGCATGTGCGCGGCCGTGTTCGTCATGGGGGCGCTAACCTCGCTGACGCACACGCCGTGGGTGTACGGCCTGGCGTATCTCCTGAACGGTGCCGTCATCTTCGGGGCGTTTTTCATCGCCACGGATCCGGTCACGTCACCGGTGACGCGGGCCGGGCACTGGATTTTCGGCATCGGCGTCGGCGTCCTGACCATGGTCATCCGCCTGTTCAGCAATTACCCGGAAGGCGTCATGTTCGCGGTGCTGATCATGAACGCCACCGTCCCGCTGCTGAATATCTGCACCATCCCCCAGCCGTTCGGCGGCGAAGCGAAGCGGGTGTGAGCCTGCGGCTCGGGGATGGGATATAGGATGTGGGGAATGGATGTCAACATCGTGACACCCCAACATTTCGGCCGTAATGCAAAATTATCACAAATACCCATCCCCTACATCCCACATCCCATCCCCAGCGAACCGTCATGGACGCCACTCCCTCTCCCCTCACCGAGCTTCGCAAGCCGCTTGCGTATGTGAAAGCGGTGGGGACGCGGCGTGCGGAGGTGCTGGCGCGGATCGGGCTGCGGACGCCGGCGGATGTGCTGTTCTGGTTTCCGCGGAATTATGAGGATTTCTCGAATTTTACGGACATCGCGCATCTCGAAACGGATGAGTTGCAGACGATTTGTGCGCGGGTGGCGGGGGTGAATGTGAAGTTCATTTCGCGGGGCACGCTCTTTACGGTGGCCCTGGAGGACGGCACGCACGGGCTGGCGGAGATGGTGTTTTTTAATCAGCCGTTCCGCAAGAATATGATTTTCCCCGGGCAGATTTATCTGGTGACGGGCAAGCCGCGGATGAAGGCCCGGCGGTGGCAGTTCACGCACCCCACGCTGCGGCAGTTGCAGCCCGAGGAGGTGGAGCAGCTTAACGCGCACACGGTGCCCGGGCGGCGGATGGGAACGGCGGATGGGGATTCGCCGGCGCCGGAAGACGCGGAGCACGCCACGCCGCTGGAGAAAATCGCGGCGGCCGCCCAGTCGCTGGGGCTTCAGCCGGTTTATCGTCTGACGGAAGGACTGCACGCCTGGGAAATGCGGCGGATCACCCGGCAGGTGGTGGAGGAATTCGCCCCGCTGGTGGAGGAAACGTTTCCGGAAGAATTTCGGCAGAAGCACCATCTGCTGGGAATTGCGGAGGCGATTCGCGAGATTCATTACCCGTCAAGCGAAGAAACACTCACGGCGGCGAAAAGGCGTTTTATTTATCAGGAACTGTTCCTGCTGCAACTGGCTCTGGGCATTCGTCGGCGGCAGCAGCAGGTGGACTTCCGCGCGCCGGTGCTGGAGGTGACGCATAAAATCGATCAGCGTATCCGCCAGCTTTTTCCGTATTTGTTAACGGAAGGGCAGTTGCGGGCGATTTCGGACATCACGCAGGACATGGCGCTGGGCCGGCCGATGAACCGGCTTTTGCAGGGTGACGTGGGTTGCGGGAAGACCACCGTGGCGGTGTACGCGATGCTCTTAGCGGTCGCGCACGGCTTCCAGGCCGCGATCATGGCCCCCACCGAAATCCTCGCGCGCCAGCACGGACGCACCCTGCGGAAACTGCTGGCCCACAGCGAAATCCAGCCGCTGGAGCTCGTCGGCGGCTTGCGTCCCGCAGTGCGTCAGGAAATGCTCTCGAAAATCGCGTCCGGCGAAGCGAAAATCATCGTCGGCACCCAGGCCCTTTTGCAGGAAGACGTGAAATTCGCGAACCTCGGCTTGGTGGTAATTGATGAGCAACATAAATTCGGTGTCCGGCAGCGTGCCATGCTGCGCGGCGCGGGCGAGTCGCCGCATTATCTGGTCATGACCGCCACGCCCATCCCGCGGAGCGTGGCCATGACGCTTTTCGGCGACCTGGACATCACCAGCATCCACGAGCTTCCGCCCGGGCGGCAGAAGGTGCATACGTACCTCGCCGGGGAGTCGCAGAAGGAATCGTGGTGGGAGTTTTACCGCGAGAAGCTGCGGGAGGGCCGGCAGGGGTACGTGGTCGTGCCGCTGGTGGACGGCGGCGCGGCGGCGGAGAATGCCGCGGAGTTTCTGGATGAAGAAGCTGTGAAGGAGCAACCGGAAGACGATCAGCCCGAGACGAAAAAAACGGTGGCGAATCTCCTCGCAACGTACGAGCATCTGGTGAAGGGGCCGCTGGCCGGGTTCCGCGTGGGCATGATTCACGGCCGGATGAGCGGGGCCGAGAAAGACGCTGCGATGCTCGACTTTCGCACGGGCGAGACGCAGGTGCTGGTGTCCACGTCCGTGATCGAGGTGGGGGTGGACGTGCCAAATGCGACGCTGCTGGCGATCATCAGCGCCGAGCGTTTCGGACTGGCCCAACTCCACCAGATTCGCGGCCGCATCAGCCGGGGCAAGCACGCGGGCTACTGCTGCGTTTTCCCCACGCACGAAACCGAAGAAGTGGACGAGCGGCTCAAGATTTTCACCGAAACCACCGACGGATTCAAACTCGCCGACGCCGATTTCGAATTTCGCGGCCCCGGCAACATTTTCGGCACGCAGCAGCATGGGCTACCACCGTTTCAGGTGGCCGACCTGCAGCGCGACCGGGCCGTACTGGAAGAAACCCGCGCCGCGGCGGAGGAACTTCTGCTGCAAGACGCCGGCCTCAGCGCGGCGGAGCTCAAACGCATGCGCCAGCAGATGCTCCGCCGTTACGGCGCCGTGCTTGAGCTGGGCGACGTGGGATGAGCGCGGCTGAAGCCGCAGGGGATGGGATATGGGATGCGGGGGATGGAACTGGCGTGATGCAGAATCCCTTCCATTTTCCTCATCTGATTTTCCACGCAAAACGCGACGTTTTTCAGATGCCACCTCGCTCTACGGCCGAGCGGGCCGCCCACAATACAAGATTATCACTAAAACCCACCCTCCCATCCTACATCCCATATCCATTCCCAACCCAAAGGGCAACCCATGTTATTCCGACTCGCCACCCGCTTCCTCTACAACGTCTCCCCACGGCTGGCGTGGAAAGCCGGGCGGCTGTGGGTCATGCCAGGCATGAAAACGCTGGCGGCTTACGAAAAACGCATGAAGGAAGATAAGCTTTTCCCGCCGTTTCTGATGCTGGCGCTGACGGACGCGTGTAATCTGCGCTGCCGGGGGTGCTGGATTACGTCCATTGAGGAAACGCAGCACGCCGCCGCGCCGCGGGAGCTTTCGGTTGAGCAGGTGCAGACGGCGATCGATGCCGGGAAGAAGCAGGCGTGCTATTATTACACGCTGCTGGGTGGTGAGCCGCTGATGTACCCGCACCTGTGGGAGATTTTGGAGCGTAACCGCGACTGCTATTTTCAGGTCATCACGAATGGCGTGTTTCTCGACGAAGCGGCGGCGAAACGGCTGCGGGCGTGCGGCAACGTGACCGTGCTTCTGAGTCTCGACGGCACCCAGGCGTGCAACGACCGCCGGCGGGGCGAGGGCGTGTACGAGGCCGTGAAGGAAGCCGCCCGGCAACTCCACCGCCAGGGCATTCTTTTCGGCGTGGCCACGACCGTCACCGCTGAAAATCTGGCCGACGTGGCCACCGACGCGTACGTCGACGAAATCATGCGCTGGGGCGCGATGTATCTCTGGTATTACATCTTTCGGCCGACGGGTGCCGAGCCGTCCCCGGAGCTGGCCGTCAGCGGCGAGGGCATTCTCACGCTGAGAAAAAAGATTCTCGAACTGCGACGCCGCAAGGGCATCATCATCATCGACACCTACTGGAACGCGAAGGGCGAAGCCGTCTGCCCGGCCGCCCGCGGCATGAGCTTTCATATCGGCCCCGGCGGGAGCATTGAGCCGTGCCCGCCGATTTCCTTCGCCCGCGAAAACATTATGGATAACGACGGCGATCTGTTCAAGACGATTAACGAAAGCGCGTACCTGCGGGGCTTTCAGGATTTCGTCAACCGGCGGACGCAGGGCTGCGTGATTCTCGAGTACCCGCAGGAACTGGCGGAGTTTCTGCGCGAGCACGACGTGACCGACTGTACCGGCCGGCCGGACGGCATCAGCGAACTGGCCGCCGCGACGCCGAAGCCCAGCCACCATCAGCCCGGCGACGAAATCCCGGAAAACTCGTGGTTCTACCGCTTCCTGAAGAAAAAACTCTTTTTCGGCCTGGGCGGCTACGGGTGATGTCCTTTTATTTCGCAACTTTACGATTGCGGCTCTGACGAAACATCACGACGGCGACACCCAACAGCAGCATCGCCCACGTCGCCGGCTCCGGCGTTGGTATGGGGGACGTCAGCGAAATGTTCGAGTCGTACAGATCGTTGAAATGATCAAGCCCCCAGCCGATGACCGGCGAGGAGGAATTGGCGAACAGATTCCCGAGGATGCTGAACTCCACCCCTTTCGTGTCGCGGTTAAAAAGCTCCACGCTCAGACCGGCGGCGCTCAAGCCGTTGTTGAGGTACGCCACGAACGCGTCGTACGTGCTGTCGGAAATCGTATCGCCGTTATACGTGAAATACATGTGCGGCGTGACGCCTTGCGGATCCCCCTGGAGTTTCGCCCAGCCCATGTAAATCCGTTCCGGATCGGCCTGGAAGTACGACTGCTCGTTGATGTTCCACGTGGGGATGTTGCCCAGGTCGAATTCGACGGTCACGACGCCGCTGGTGCCGGGCTGGCCGCCGGAGTAGACTTTGATTTCAGGGGCGTCGAACGTACCGGCATAGGTGCCGGCGGTCGAGTAAATCTGAAACTTTGCGCCGGGGTTCTGCAGGGCCATGCCATAGGCGTTGACGTAGGACGTGCCGCCGAGGTTGACCGTGCCGGCGTCGACGTTCACGATGGAGGTGCCCGTCGTCGTCGAGTCGACGTAAAAGTACGTGCCGGCATTCTCCCCGGCGTTGTAGCCGTTGTCGAAACGGATCGTGCTGCCCGAGCCTAAAATATTGAACTTCCCGGTTTTCGTCGCGGCCCCCACCAGCGTGTTGGCGTGGATGGTGCCCCGCTCGACGTCCAGCCAGCCGCGGTTGACATCCCAGCCCGACGCGCCGCCGACGGTGACGTTATTGGTCAGCATCTCCAGCGTTCCGGCTTCATGCACGAACACGCGTCCGCGTCCGCCGGTTCCGATGGCCAGGTCCGCCGAAGCCGTCCAGTTCGAGTTCGCGTCGCGGATGTCCACGTATCCTTTGCCGCCAGCCGTTGTCGCTACGGCACTGGCCGCCGACGTGGTGACCGTCCCGCCGTTGTAAATTTCCAGCCGGCCGTTTCCCTCCACGCCGACATCCACGCTCGTCGCTTCCCACCGCGCGGTGCTGGCGGCCGTATAGCCGACCGTTAGTCTGCCGCCACTGCCGGCATATTGCGCTATCTGCGTGTGCCCGGCGGTCGTCACTCTACCTGCATTCCCGATACGCATCGTGGCCAGCTGGGTCCGCTCGCCGACGGTTAGGTCCGAGGAAATGGTCCACAGGGCGTTGTTGTAAATATAGGCCAGTGTGTTGGTGGAAGTGGTTTCCGTCCCCATACGCACCGTGCCGGTCGTGTATATCTTGCCGGTGCCATAGGCATTGAGCGTCCCCGTCCCGCCCTGGCCGAGGACGATATTCCCCGAATTCCACGTGGCATTGCCGAAAACGGACGGTTTGCCGATACCGCCGGCCAATTGCCCGGCGATCGTTTCCTCAGGCGTGGTGACGACGCTATTGCCCGAAAGGTTCAACTCCCCGGTGCCGGACACGCCGATGATTGTTCGTTGCGACGCGGTCCACTTCGTGTTGTCAGTCAGCGCCAGGTCCCCGACACTTCCCACACCCCGCCCAATCACCGTCTCGGCCTGGGTGGTGAGGGTCGCTGAACCATTGACATAGAATCGGCTTCTCCGGAGGCCGCCCTCGCTCCCCACTCTACCTCCGCCAATGGTGATCGGCGCCTGCGCTGTCCACTTGCTGGTTCCTGACATGGCGACATAGCCGTTGGCGAGGTCTGTCGCCCCCAGGATGACCTCGCCTCGGGAGAGAACCGATGAGTTTGTATTAAGCGACACCTGGGCATAGCTGCTACTGGCCATACCCAGTGATATTTTCGAAGCGTCCCAATAAGCGTTGTTGTTCATTGCCACGTTGCCGTTCGTCGCCGCTGTAAATCCAAGTCGCACCTCACCCTTTGAAGTGAGAGTCGCGTCGTTTGTTAGATTAAACCCGGCATTGCCGCCCATGCCGACGTCGGCGCTGTTGATCGTTAATTCGCCAAGCCCGGTGATGCTCATATTGACCAGCGTCGATGGTGAATTACCATAAATATTAATATGGCCAGCATAGACGCTCTGCCCTGTCGTTACCAGGCAGCTACTCGGTGCACCATACGAGATGTTCACCGTATCTACATTCGTCGGGACGCCATAGGGATCCCAGTTATTGGGATCCACCCAATTGCTCTGATTGCCTGTGCCCAGCCACGTGTACGTCGCGCCAGAGACGGCGGGCGGGAACAGGGAAATAGAAGCGAGTGAGATAGCGGCCAGCGCTGCCATCCTCCTCAACACATCGAACATCCGCGCAAAAGCTTGTAGTTTTAGCATCATGAATCCTTTGCTTAATTGAAAATTTCTGAAATGTCGTCACGTATATTGACAAAACATGATGCCTGTTCAACTGATACATCCCAATTATACCCCCTTTTCGGTAGAGTTCAATGAATTTCCCCCAATTTTTACAAAAAAAGCTGTTTTTAATTCAATATTTTATCAAATAAAGCTGTTATAAATACCGTGCTTATTTAAGCTAGATATTTCAGGCATAAATACCGACAGAGCATAAAAAAACCTTCGCACCGCAGTCCGCAGCGCGAAGGATTCAGAAAATCAAAATCGGGTGTCGCAAATGTTAATTACTTTTCCGTCTCCGAACCGCCACCAACCCGGCGGCCCCCAAAAGCAGCATCACCCATGTCGCCGGTTCCGGAACGTTCGAAAGATACTGCAGCGAAATGTTCACGTCGTGCAGGTCGTTGAAATGGTCAAGGCCCCAGCCAAGCACCGAAAGCGAAGAATCGGCCAG
>JAVBLI010000031.1:0-59937 GCA_031553595.1 Thermoguttaceae bacterium
CGACGACCTGGAGAAGCAGATCAAGGAAATCACCTCGAAAATCGAACACATTACCAGTCACATCTCCACGATCACGCATCGTCTGGACTGCTGCGAATGCTCGTGCAGTTCGTCCTCCAGTTCCTCGGGTTCTTCCGGATCGTCGGGCAGCAGTGCGTCGGAATCATCCGCCTCCAGTGCATCCGCGTCTTCCTCCGAAGGCTCTTCGGGAAGCGGCTCTTCCAGCAGTTCCTGCGGCAAGCTGCCCGAGCTGGGGTGTCGGCTGGAGCTGATTGCGTCTGAAGATGGGAAGTGTACCTACCAGATTTATGCCACCGGCGTGCCGGAAGGCTCGGTGACGCTGCATGAGTATCTGCTTTATCCGGACGGCAGTCGTGAAGGGGAAAAGGACAATACGTTCTCCGGCCACGGCGAGGTTATGGGCGGCAGTGTCATCGTCTCCCAGCCTGGCGTGCGGCTATGTTATCAGACCATTGCCGTCGAAGGTTTTGCGGTAGGGGAATGTGAACCGTCCGATTTGTCCTGCACCGAATTCCCATATTCCTGCGGCAGTTCCAGCAGCGGCGAATCGTCCGGGAGTTCTGCATCGTCCGAAAGCAGCGATTCGTCCTCCAGTTCGGAAACCTCATACGGCAGCAGTGATTCCTCATCGGAAAGCAGCGGCGTATCGTCCAGTAGTTCCGATTCCGTGAGTAGTTCGGAGTCGTCCGCGTCGTCATCCAGTAGTAGTTCGTTATCATCGTCTTCCTCCAGCAGTAGTAGCCCATCGTCCTCATCGTCGTGCAGCAGCAGCTCCTCGTCTTCATCATCCAGCAGTAGTTCGTCGAGCAGCTCCTCCAGCAGCCCATCCTCTTCGTCAAGCAGCAGTCCGTCATCATCAAGCAGTAAATCCTCGTCATCGTCATCCAGTAGTAGTAAATCGTCGTCGAGCAGTAAATCCTCCTCATCCTCATCTTCCGGCAGTAGTAGTAAATCGTCTTCTTCATCAAGCAGCAGTCCATCTTCGTCGAGTAGTAGTAAATTCTCGTCAAGTAGCGGTTCATCCTCGCCGAGCAGCAAGTCGTCATCCAGCAGTAGTAAATCGTCATCGTCCACATCAAGCAGTCCATCTTCTGCTTCATCCAGCAGCCCATCATCATCGTCCAGCAGTAGCCCTTCGTCGTCATCCTCCAGCATCCCTTCCTCATCCTCTTCGTCGTCGAGCAGCAAGTCGTCGTCCTCGTCCTCGTCCAAATCGTCGTCCAGCAGCAGCAAGTCATCATCATCCAGTAGCAGTCCCTCGTCCTCCTCGTCCAGTAGCAAGACGTCATCGTCCAGCAGTAGTCCGTCCTCCTCGTCGAGCAGTTCGTGCAAGCTAGAAATGCCGCACGCCCTGGAATTCCCGAATGGCGGTTTCTGGCAGGTTTACCTGACGAACGTGCCGACAGGAACCTATCACTACATCATCGAGGCGGAAAGTTCCGTAGGCAGCGGCGACTGGACGCAGGTTTTTGCCGGGAAAGTCACGGGGCCGATGTCGCAGGTGTATCTGGGGCAGATTACGAAGCGGTCGATCCGCCTGAAGTATACGCTGCTGGAAGGAAGCCCTTGCGAAGCATCCGACTGGAATTACATGTTCGAGCGGGAGACGAGTTCGTCTTCCGAAGGCGTCCGGTGGAGTTACGTGATTTCCGGCTGGCCGAACGTCAACGCCACGGTATCCATTTATGGGGTACTGGCCAGCGGCAATGAACTATTCGTCGCGGCGGTCAACGGCACCCAAAGAAGCTACACCCAGGAAACCTATCTCGATTACGTTTCCTTTTACGCCACGCAGGGCACGAACACCTACCCGTGTTCATTCACCCGAACCGAAATATAAACCAAAGGACATTAAGTATCATGTTTGAATGCAAAGAACGCTCCCGCACGACGTGGGGCAGTCATATTTTCCTCCTGATTCCGGCTCTAACGTACAGCTCGGGCGGGATTTTGGAAATCGGCGTGGGCCACAACAGTTCGATCATCCTGAACTCCTTTTCCGTCAACGGTCGCAGACGGTACATGATGATCGAAGAGGATCATGCGTGGTTGCAGGAAATGCGGCTGATCCTTCCGCCCAACGAACACCGGGAAATGATCTGCAACGCGATGGATATTTCCACGCCCTACGAAAACGACCGCTGGGGCCTGGCGTTTATCGACGGCCCGTACCTGTTGAACCGCAGGGTGGATGTGATCCGGGGGAAGGTCAAGGATTGTGCGAAATACGTTGTCTGCCACGATTCGTGCGGCACGGGGACGCATTCCGTCCGCCGAGCGATTGAGGAAAATTACAAGTTTTATTACCATTTCGAACACGCCGAACCCGGCACGAGTATTGGCAGCAATTTCGCCCCCGTCGATTGGGTGAAGGCGTTCACGGAACCTTATCAGCGAGACCCGCGAAATGAATGAATTATTTACCCTCCTTTCTGGCAAGGTGGATTTCGACAAGGTGCGTATCGGCGAAATGGGCTACACGACGCTCAATGTCGAAGCGGACTTGAGCGACTACACCGCCATTTCCGCTCACTGCCCGGCCCGCCTCCAAATCCGGATTCATCGTCCCGTTCTCCTTCTGGGCTACATGAACGGCAGCAGTCCGTGGACGCCTTCGGCGGGCTGCGGATTTCTGATCGACGACCAGCCGCTGGGAATGCTCTTCGGGGCGTTCGAGCGGACGAAAACCATCCGCCTGGAGGCGGGAACGTACCGATTGGAAATCACCGCTATCAATCCTCACTGGAAGCACAGTCTTTTTTTAATCAAGGAAATCACATGATACAGTATTTCGATACATTCGACGCGATGTACAACGCCCTCACAGCAGGAAAAAACGGCATCACCATCAGTCAAGTCGAGGAAACGTACAGCGATATTCCGGATCGATCGCTGGATTATGTTTGTTTCAATTGTCCGTTTCGCCTGGAAATCGTCACCTCCACGTTTGATTTTAACGTATCCCGTTTTTACGAACGCATCCTGCCGAAATTAAAGCCGGATGCCGTGGTGTTCGGGAGTTTTTTCTATAACGATTTTGTCAAAGAAGGCGTGGCGTATCTGCTGGAAGCACTGGATGTCCACCCCATCGCTTTTACCGCCAGCGACAGGGATAACACCTCGGGCTGGGCGTTGCAACTCGGGAAAAAGGAAATGGTCATCAAGGTGATCCAGCACGGTATCGGCGACAATCCCCTGTATCATCTATCGGAGAAAATCAACCGGGCGTACTGTGCGGCGAATCATTACGCGTATATCCGGCAATCCGAGATGCTGCCGCATCAGAGGAAACAGGAGCGGGCCCCCCATTGGGAAAAAGTCCCCTTGATGCTCCATGCCCTGCATGATTGCGACTACCTGTTTTATCTCGATATGGATGCCGTTTTTGTGAATCACGCGATACGCATCGAACCCATCACCTATTATATTCCCAGCGACACGCTGATTTATGGGGTGGACGATTATTTGACGAACCAGCGGGGGCGTATCTTTGAGGAAATCAATACGGGAAGTGTGTTCATCCGAAACACGCCGAAAACGGTGGAGCTGCTCCAGCGATGGAACAACCTGACCGAATCCGATCCGCACTGGGCACAAAAATGGAATTTCGAGCAATCGGCTCTGACGGAAATGAAAACAAGCTATCCCGTCGAAATCGGAATGAACCGGGAGTATTATCTGCATTCCGGGACGCGGGGCCATTTTATTCGCCACTTCATGGGGAGTTCCAACCCGCATAAATACGAGTATGCGTACTGCATCGCAAAACAGCTCGGAATACCCACAGAATAAGGAGCAACGCTATGGAATTTTCGTTTTACCCATCCCGCAAAGAAATGCTTTCCATCGTACCCAAAGGCAGCGTGGGGCTGCATCTTGGGGTACTGCAATGTCGTTTTTCCGACATGATACTCAGCGAGGTTTCGCCGCGGAAAATGTATATTCTGTCGGACTTTCCTCCGTTCGGGCACGCCACCCAGTGGGAGTTCCTGCCGGGAAAAACGATCCCCATCGACGTCCCGAATATGGCGGAGTATTACGAAACGGTTTTAGTGCCTAAATATGCCGATAACACGGCGGTCGAACTGATCAAAGGGGATATCCTGCAATCGTTTTCCAACGTGGCCGACCATTCGCTGGACTGGGTGTATATCGACCACACGCACGATACCGGGTGGAAATTCGACGTGCTGAAGATGGCCATGCGGAAGGTGAAATCCAACGGCATTATCATGGGGCATGATCTTCAAGACCCGGTGGTCGATACGGATGTGCGGCATCTCAAGTACGCCTTCGGCTTGCAGGAAGTTTCCAGCACCTATAAAGACCTGTTCGGCTCCTTTGCTCTCTTGAATTCCCGAGAGAAACCGAAGATTAAAATTCTCCAGAATCTGCAAAGCAATAAAAAGTACCCGCATCTTTCCCGTGTGATCAATGAAAAATACTGTCAGCGACACGGATACGCGTATGTGTGCGAGTACGACATGCCGAATAATCCTGAGCGTATGATTCACTGGGAAAAAGTGCCGTTGATGCTACGACATTTACAGGATTGTGACTATCTGCTGTTTTTGGACGACGACGCTTACTTTCACTCCCATGACATTCCTCTGGACGAGTTGACCTGCCGCTTGCGGGCACACCACCTGATATGCACCAGCGCCGATATTGCCGATGAGTCCCAGCGGTATAATCCCGACCTGTCGAATTCCGGCGTGGTGCTATTAAAAAACCACCCGAAAACAAAAGAAATTCTGGAATTTTGGGATAACACCAGCAACACCCATCCCCACCTTCGCTGGCAGTGGCCGCCGGAGCAGACGGCACTCTGGCATGTGTATTCCACCTTTCCGGAGTTTTGCCGGCTGTTTCGGGACTATCATTTAATGAACGGACGCTGGGGGCTTTATATCCGGCATCTGCTGGGTACGCTTGAACACCAGCGTTACGCGGAAATGCGAAGCATCTGTTTGCGTCATGGATGGAATACGGAGGATGTAAAATGATCCACGTCCCTCGTCTGGAATATAACATCACGCTGCAATGCAATTTCGGGTGCGGACATTGCACCCATTTTTCCAATCACCTGAACGAAACATTTCCCAAAGAGGAAATCATCCGCTCATTTCGCGACTGGAGCGGCGTGTTACGCCCGGGACAGATTCGCATCATCGGCGGTGAGCCGTTATTGCATTCGGATTGCGAAGAGATCATTTCCGAAGCTGTTTCCATCTGGAAAAATTCAAAAATCGCCCTGATTACCAACGGTTTTTTATTTCTCTCCATGCCGGAACGTTTTTTCACGCTGCTGAAAGAAAAGCACATCGAAATCGAAATCTCCACGCACTTTATCCATGACGCTTACGTGAATAAAATGGTGGAGATTTTAACCATGCTGGCGGAGAAAGAGATCAACTACCAGGTCGTCAATTCCATTCACAACTGGTATAAGATTCACGCCGGGGATGCCCACACCCCGAAACCGTATATTTCCAACCCGCAACACGCCTGGAATACGTGCGTTCACAAAAACAATTGCCTGACCATCCACGAAAACAAACTGTATCGCTGCCCAGTCATTCCGTTTGCTTTACTCGCGTCCCGCAAAGGAAAAGCAGCCGGGGAATATGCGGACATTTTGTCAAAATATATCCCCCTGGAGCATACATGCACGGAAGAGGAAATGCGTCAATTTCTTCATTTGCAGGAAATTCCGCAGTGTGCCATTTGTCCGGAGACATTCGATTTCATATCCATTGAGGAAAAGTTTCACACACGCCAAGGCGGAAAATATCTGTAAAAAGGAAAGCACTCATGCACGATTTTTTCAAAAAAGTTTACGTTATTTCACTGGACAACGACGAAGGCCGTCGTCGCCGCGAAATGCTCGAACGCCATCTGGAAGAGATTCGCTGGCCGTTTGCCCGGCCGGAGTATTTTAACGCCGTGCTGGGCAATGCGGTGGGATTTCCGTGGTGGTGGAAGCTGGGCGGCGGGCCGTGGGGGTGTTTTCGATCACATTTGGCGATTATTGAAAAGTCGCTCAGTGCAGGCGATTGGCCGATTCTTATCCTGGAGGACGACGTGATTTTCCGTGACGACTTTTCAGCACGGGCGAAAGATTATCTTGAAAACCTGCCGGACGACTGGGGCATGGCGTACTTCGGTGGTCAGCACTTGAAGCAGCACCAGAAGAAGCCGCTGCGGGTGAATGAGTTTGTTTACACACCGTTCAACGTCAATCGCACACACGCTTACGCCCTGCATGGCCGGGAATTCATGCAGCGGGTGTATCGGTGGCTTTTGGAAGTTCCCGCCCACAACCAGCAGGAGCTGTCGCGTTACCCCACCCGCTGGCGGATGTTCGACCAAAGCAACGAGGGCGGGCATCACATCGACCACCGCTACGGGGCGATGATTGAAAACGATTCCACCGGCATTTACACGCCGCACACCTGGCTGGCCGGCCAACGCGAAGGGAAAAGCGATGTCTGCGGCAAGGAGGTCGAGGAACGCTGGTGGAAAGAGGGAACCGCCAACGACGCCGTGAAAAAGGAGATGGTCGTCGTCCTGGGGCTGCACAACTCGGGCAGTACGGTCATCTCCCATCTGTTGAACGGCATCGGCGTCCACTTCGGCGAGGCACTGGGCAACGGTCCCTGGGGTGTCGCCTACGAAGAACCCTACCTGCGGGCATGGTGCGAGGAAATCCTGCGGTTTCCCTACGTGGGCTACGGCCCCGGCAAGGAATGGGCGGAGGAGCAGATCGCCAGTTGGATTGCCAATCACCGCCGCTCGGACGCGAAAAACAAAAAGGTGACGGGCATCAAGTTTCCCTTTCTCTGCGACGTGCTCCCCTCTGTCTTTCCGCACATCGAGCAGGATGGCATTCGCATCATCCACTGCTGCCGCGACCTTGATAAAAGCATCCAGGGCTTGCAGCGGCGGATGGGCGATTCCTTCCCCGCCGACATGCTCGAAAAACACCAGCGGTTTTTGTGGGATTCCAAGCAGAAGTTTTTAGGAGAAAACCCGCACCTGCCGGTGATGAACGTCGATTTGAACGAACTGGTGAATCGCCCGAAAGAGGAAATCCGCAATTTTTGCAATTTTCTTAATCTCGATTACCCGTCCGAGAATTACGTCGAGCACTTATGCGACTTTGTGGAAAAAGACCGGTGTCATTTTTAATGATCCCCGTAATGCCCTTCGCAGGCGACAATGATAAGATTTCCCTGCGGGTCGATTTGATAAACCAGCCGATCCGTGTCATTGATGCGTCGGCTCCATGCCGCCTCATGTTTCAAGGCTTCCGGCTTGCCGATTCCGGTGGCGGGACCCTGACGAAGAATATCGTCGATCAAGTCATTAATTTTTTTGAAGGTTTTTCGGTCATGCAGTCCCCATTTCGTATATTGTTTCCACCCATTTTTGGAAAAAGAGACGTTCATGATTCGCAACTCCCTGATTCCTCCATCGCTCTTAATTCCTCCATCGTACGAACGACAACTTCGCCCCTTTCAATTTGGTCGAAAGATTCTTTCAGCATTTGTAAGTACGCAATATCGGCTGTTGCCCTTTCCAGCCGGTTATACGTTTCGAGGCTGATCAGCACCGCGTTCCGGTCGTTTTCCCCGGTGACGATGACCGTATCCCCCGCCGCCGCTTTTTTGAACGCATCCGCGAAATTGTCGCGGGCATTGCCGTAATTCATCACTTCCAGCATTTTTTCCTCCATCGAGTAAATGGATAACCATAACTTTCTCTATTATATATTACAAAAATAAAAAATCAAGTCAGCTTAAAAATTACCGTTCAAAAACTATGCGAGAATACCCCTTTTTATCCGTCTGCTGCCCCACTTACAAACGTCCCGAGCTGCTGGCGGAGTTTTACGCCTGTTTCCTGATGCAGGATTATCCGGTGGACCACCGCGAGTTGATTATTCTCGACGACGCCGGGCAGTTTGTGCCGTTTACCGATGAGGAAAAACGCATCAAGCTGGTATCCATCGGCGACAAAATCGAGACCATCGGTGAGAAGCGGAACGTCTTTTTGGGGTATCTTTCGCCGGAAAGCGAAGTGTACGTCGTGGCGGACGATGATGATCTGTACTTCCCGCACTGGCTCTCGACCGTCGCGAAATACATCAAAAATGTGGACGTTATCGGGCCGTGCCGGAACATCGAATGGTATCCGTGGAGCGATCCGATTTACCGCCATTTCGGGTATCAGTTCAACCACGCCGCCCACGCGATCCGCCTCTCCATGTTCCGCGAAATCCGGGGGTATCCGCGAATGCACAAATATGAGGACGCCTGCCTGTTCGGGCGGTTGCAGGAACACAAAGCCCTCTTCGCCTGGACGCCTTACAACGTTTCGCCGTATTACGTCGCCCGCCGCGGTCCGTGGTACGACAAGCGGGAAACCACCGCGTGGAGTCCCGACAGCGAAAAGGAACTCCGGGGCATGGAGCTGGCCACGAATCTGGAATTAAAACCCGCCGACGTGTCAGGCTACTTTTCCAAAATGCGTGAGGTGTTCGACTGTCATTTTGCATGCAGCGACTTTTACCTCTCCACCGGCGAAGCGGGATTCGACAAAATTCGCGTCAATGAAAACACGCCGTGGCAACTTTCCGAGACAGGTCAATACGTCATTTTCGCCCACGCCCCTTCCTGGCTGAATCTGCACGTGTTAAAACCCATCACGATTTACGGTGCCCTCAATGCCTCCGCCCATGCCCATCACCTGCCGTGCAAATTCGCCGTTAACGGCAACGTACTTGGCAAAACCTACCACCCCCGCGACACGACCTACCCCCTCACCCTCCAGCCCGGCGAATACCGCCTCACCGTCGAAACCAACTACCCCGAAGGCCGCCATGCGTTATGGGTAATCCGATGAGTTACCAGCCCTTCATTTCCGTCTGCTGCTCGACCTACAACCGGCCTGGCCTGCTGGCCGACCTGATCGGGTGTTTCGAATGTCAGACTTATCCCCAAAACCGCTGCGAACTGGTCATTCTCGACGACGCCGGACAATATCCCGACGTTCGCGGTGAAAACTGGCGAATCGTTTCCATCGACCAAAAATTTCAATCGTTGGGCGAAAAGCGGAACCACTGCTTTTCCCTTATCCGCCCCGAGACCGATTTCATTACCAATGCCGATGACGACGACCTGTTTTTCCCGCACTGGCTGGAGTCGCTGGCCACGCACGCCGAAGATTACGACCTGATTCACGCCCCGTACCTTTACGAAGGCCATCCGACCGGCCGCATTTACAAGCGATCCGCCCGCGACTGGCTTTCGCACAGCATGGCACTGGTTCGTAAGGAGTTTTTCACGAAGGTGGGCGGCTATCCGCCGATTTCCCAGTGTGAGGACTGCGAATTCATCCACCGTGTTGTTAGCGCCGGCGCCCGCGTTTTCTGCCTGCCGAAAAGCGTCCCGCCGTTTTACGTCCGCCGCATGAATGTCGCCGCCTGGCACGCCTGCACCTTCACCCGCAGCGCCGGCGGCAATCCCGATTTTTTACGCAACCGGCAGGAAGTCCGTCCTGTCACCCATTTTCAACCCGCCGACGTAACCCGGCTTTTGTCCCAAGTGACGGAAAGGTATCGAACCATGAGCGCCCTGCTGCAAAACGACGATCTTGAAATCCTCGAACACATTCACCACCACCCGAATTCCCACGGCCTGAAGGATGGCCGCAAGCTGGGACACACCGGCGAAGTGCTGCGGCTGCCGGCCACGCTCGACGACTGGCAGACCCTCTCCTTCCACGCCCCGGCGGAACTGAAAATCCGCGTGCTGCGACCGATTAAAATCTGCGCCACGATGAATGCTTCCGGCGCCTACTCGCCGTACCCGGTGCTGTTCTGGATCAGCCATAACTTCCTCGGCCACGTTTTCGGTCCAACCTCGATCACCGACGTCATGACCCTGCCGCCCGGCGACTACGACATCGCCGTCGAGACCACCGGCAAATCCTCCGACTGGAAACACACCGTGCTGTGCTACACCGCCGCAAGCGGCTGACAATGGTTAATGGTTAATGGTAAATGGTGAATTATTTTTCTTCATTCTCCATTCAACATTAAACATTCACCATTTCTCCCAAACCCCAATCCACTAACCCCAAACCCCACGCTCATGCTTTTCGAACTTTACATCACCACCCACTGTAATTTCACCTGCGACGGCTGCTGCGCGGGGACGACGTGCCATCCGATGCACTTTCCGTTGGAGGATATTAAAAAGGAAATCGACGCGCTGGCGAAGCTCGTTGGCGAGAACGATGAGTTCGGCATTCTCGGCGGCGAACCGTGCCTGCATCCGGATTTTCTGGAAATCCTCGCATATGCCGGGAAAATTCGGGTCCAAGCACCGAAAAAATATGTCTGGAGCAACGGGACGATCCTGCCGCTGCTGAAAAATGAGCAGGCCGTGGAAACCATGCGCGGCGCCGGGTTCACGCATATCGGCCTGACCGCTTATCCGAAAAAGAAGCATCGGATCGAGGATTGCGAAACGCTGTGTGCCGAAATCGGCTTCACCAGCTACGTGAATCGCGATCTGCGGCGTTTTCACCTTTTCGATGTCAATCCACTGGAAAAACGACTCACCTTCCCTTCGGAAAACAAGACGAAGGAGGAGGTGTTCGCCCGTTGCCATCGCCAGAAAGATTGTCACAGCATTTCAGATGGCCGCCTGTTTCGCTGCCCGTCGATGCGTGTGCTTTATCATGCCATCGAAAACGGATGGACGCATAACGCCGGTGATTTGCTGCGGGAAAACGATGCGTGGTTCGCATTCGAAAATGCCGACCGCTTCCGCGAGGCCGTGAAGTTACCCGGCGAATGCTGCCGCCTGTGCCCGGTGTTTGACGGGCCGGGACTGCACTGCCACCGCCCCATAGAAGAAAGCGGCGTCGCCACGGCGTCGAATACCTCGTTTCTGACGGTCGGCGCCTACCCTGACCGCGAAAAAATGGCGTCGCTCCTGGTCTCCGCTCGCAAAAATGACGTCTTTCTGACCGTCGTCGATTATCAGCGACCGTGGGAGAATTTTTACGTCAACAAAGTCCTCGCGCGGCAGGAACATCTGGAGGCGGAGAAAGCCAAAGGGAAACGTTGGATCGTGATGCTGGACTCCCGCGACGTGATTTTTTTGGCCAATCGGCAGCATATTTTGCGGCAGTTCAACGCCATCAAGGATATTTCCCGCGCACTGTTCGTGGCGGAATATAACGGCGACACATGGCCGCTGAAAGAGCCGTGGTTTTCCGAGATTATCCATCGCGCCAACGGCGGCCCCATTGCGCTGAACTCCGGGTTGATTGCCGGCCACGTCGATCTCTTGCTGGACATCAACCGCAAGGCCATCGAGCTGCACGAAGAATTTGCTACCCGCAATTTCAAGCACCGGATTTGCGAGATTGTGTTCGAGAAGGCCGGCGAAAAGCAGACGGAGGAGCTGATGCTCGACGATCAGCTTTTATACCTGCTGGTTTCGCTCCTTTGGCCGCAAAAGTTTCAGATCGACACCGCCCGGAAATTTTTCGCGAACGTCTATATGTCCCGCCCGTTCGACCTCACCCGCACCGATCAGGCACCCGGCGAAGCCCGCATCGTCCAATCTTCCGGCGCACGCTTCCAAAGCGGATTCGTCGCCCAGCAGGGTATGATACCCGACGCCCCGCTTTTCGACCGCCATCAAAACCAACGCGCCAACCCACAGATTTGTATCCACGGTGTAATCCAAGATCGCCTCGCGATCCACAATCGCCCATGTCGAGGAAAAGCAGTGAAATGCTATCATCCCGAGATGGTTGACAATAACGCTCCATTTCCCACGATGGAACATCACTGTAAAACATGTCAGATAAAAGAAGTATCTCTCCTGAAAATTGAAGCATTTCCTAATTAATATTCTTCTTGTTGAGGCGTAAAATTCTATTTTTTTCTGGCTTCAGATAAAAGTTTTTTAATCTTACTAATGACCGGTTGAGGGTTCGAATCCCTTGTCCTCCGTTATAAACGTCTGCGTAAACCCGCAGGCGTTTTTTTGTGTGGAGGGGGAGAAGAGGTGGAAGAGTGGAGAGGGAAGGGGCGGGCTTTCATTGCCCGATGTTCAGGAGTTTTTTGATCCACTGGAGCAGGGCGAGCAGAACGATCATGGCAAGCAGAAGGGCGAGGCCGAGCCAGATGAGGGCGGAGCCGAGGGTGAAGAGGGGGTATGTGTATTTCCACAGCGGCTGCCAGAGGAGGATGGTGACGACGGCGGCGCCGCAGAGGAATGGGCCGTACGGGATTTCGGTTTCGCCGTAAAGCAGTAATTTCAGCAGGGCCATGACGAGCCCAACCACCGGCGCGATGAAGAAGAGGATGAGGCATGGCTGCCAGCCCAGGCACGCGCCGAGCATGGCCATGAGGGTGACGTCTCCGAAGCCCATGGCCTCGCGCTGCATGGCGATGGAGCTGACGTACCGAACCACCCACATGATGCCGCCGGCGATGGTCATGCTGACGATGGCGGACCAGAAACACAGCCACTGCTGAGGCGTCCACCAATCTCCGGGTTTTTGCAGCCAGGCCAGCATGATCAGGATGGTGCCGATGTTTCCGATCATGACCAGGAATCGCGTCATGGGATCGCGCGTCAGGCGGAGCCAGAAAATCTCCAGGGCTTTTTTCCATCCGCGACTCGTGTGCCAGACGCGCCGCATGAGGGCGAAACACCAGAGCCACCAGCACGCCAGGGCCGTCAGGATTCCCCATAATCCCAGCGAACGGCCGGGCTCACGCACCACATCCGTCGGCGGGAACGGGCTGGCGGCGCTGATGGGGTACAGCATCATGCGATCACACGCGGCGGAGGCCCAGCACATCTGGGGGAAGAGCGGCAGCAGCGTGACCGGCTGAACCACCACCGACGGCCCCTGCGGCACCGACATTTCCGGCATGAGAACGGTCACGGCGGCAGTGGGGTTTTCTGGAACCAGCCGCGGCGCCTCGTCCATTTCCGCCACGACCACGGCCTGATTTTCCGAAACCGGCTCCCTGAACGGAAGCTCCAGCGGAAAGAGGAATGCCATGAAGAGGGCGAAAAGCGTTCCTGGAACGGTGATCGCGTCCGGGATTACTTTTTCGTCCAGGTCGATCAGGGAGGCCGTCAGCAGCAGGGTGAGCATGACGGACTGAAAGAGGAATCGACCGAAAAGCGTCAGGATTTCGCCGTGGGTCATGGTGATGCCGCATGCCTGGGCGGCGATCTCGGGGCGAATCAGGTGGAAATAATAAAAAAAAGCGATGAAAACGCCGGAGAGAAGCTCGATGATCATCGGCCGTAACGGCGCTTTTAATGCGGAAGAGTCGGCATCTTTTTTTGCCAGTCCGGTACCGAAAATCGGGAGGAAATGCGAAAATTTCGTCCGCGGAAATGTTTTTTTCTCCAGCAGTCGATATGAAATGAAATTCGCCAGCGCGCCGAGAGTGATCCCGAAAAAAAACGCGGCTGTCATGTATAAAACAGCGTACATTCCGTGCTCCTGAAACGCCTCCCGGCGAGAAAATGGCGAAAATTTCCCACAGCGAAAAGCCCTTTTTTACATCCGGATGGCCCGGGAAATGATTTCCTCCACCAAGTCGTCCGGCGCGATTTCTTCGGTGCTGAAAGTGAGCGTGGCCAATTGGCGATAAATCGGCTCACGCTGCGCCAAAACCTGAATAATTTCTTCCAATCCGCCCTGCGGCGTGAGGTTCGGCCGGGTTTCCGCGTTCCGCAAGTCGCCTTTCATGCGTTTCAGGATGGTTTCCGGAGACGCCGTCAGCCAGATCACCGCGCCGGATGCCGCCAGCCGCTGACGCGTACTCTCCCGCAGCACCGCGCCGCCGCCGGTGGCCAGCACCACGTCCTCTTCCCGGCAAATTTTCGCGATCACCTTCTCCTCCAGGTCGCGGAAGTATTCCTCCCCTTCCCGCGAGAAAATCTGCGCAATACTCTTACCGGCCAGCCGCTCCACCTCCACGTCCGAATCCTTCAGGCGATAATCCAGCCGGCGGGCCAATTTGCGCCCCAGCGTGGTCTTTCCCGTGGCACGGTATCCGATGAGCGAAATCATGAAATCTCCATTTCCATTTTGTTACTTTTTCACAGAAGCCGCGGGCTCCGCAGCGGCGCCATCCGTCCCTTCTTTTTTCACCTCCGGCTTTTTCGCGCCGGGAACCGAGAAAAGCAGGATTTTACGGTCGACGGTGGCGATCGCGATCTGCACTGGCTTTCCATGCGCGTCTTCCACCGGGCTCATCGCCATGACCAAGATCGGGGAGGGCGTGTGAAATTGCGCCACCTTTTTCCCATCATAAACATCCCACAGCGCGGCACTGGTGTCTGAAAAATTCGTCAGCACGTATTTTCCGGTGGAGCTGATCCCGATGCTTCGAACTGCGGTCTCGGCCATCAAACGGTGAAACTGCGTTCCTAAATCCGCGTTCCATACGATGGCGCTGGAATCCTCAGAGCCGGAGACCAGCGATTTTCCGTTTTTGCTGTACGCCAGGCAGAGAATCGCGCCGGAGTGCCCGGTCAGCCCGAACAGCACCGCGTCTGTTTTCAGATCCCAGAGATAGATGGTTCGGTCTTTGCTGCCCGTGGCGAGCGTTTTTCCCATGGGGTCCAGCGCCACTGCCGTCACCGTGTCCACATGCCGGGAAAGTGTGCTATATTTTTTGCCGGTCTGCGGATCCCACAAAATGGCGGTGGTGTCATCCGAGCCGGTCAGCACATAATAGCCGTTATCGCTGATGGCTACGCACCGGATGGCTGCTTGATGCCCATTTTCCGGCTTCGTGGGCGTCATGTCGTCTTCCGCCGGCGGCGCGTAAATCCCGCCGGAGGTCAGCGAACCGGTTTTTTGCTCCGCTTCACCGAAACGGATTTCTGGAATGGGGGGCACCACGTCCAGATTCCATTTTATCGCGTACATATCCTCCGAGGCCGTCACCGCCACGTAATCCTTCAGCGGGTTCGCATCCTCCGCGTCATCCTCCGGTGCGACTTCCATAAAAGCCGCCATCGGATCGAAGCCCGGCTCAAACTGAATCGACTCGCCCTGTGCTACGACGGACGTCGCCGCCGGCCTTCGCCCAATCACCGCCGACGTAATCGGCTCACGGTGTCCACGAATCTGCCGCAGGATACTTTCCTGCTCCAGATCCCAAACCAAGGCGACTTTCGCTTCCGAGGCAGACAGCAACATTTTGCCGTCCGAGGTGTATGACAACGCGCGAATCGGCGAATCATGCCCCTCCAACTGCGCCGTGACTTGCCCGGTTGGCGTCCAGAAATCCTGCTTCAACGGCCCAAGATACCACAGCACCGCTCCGAGAATCCCGAAAACGATCAGCATCGCGATCGTCATGAATAGGCCGATGATGTACATCCGCAGCAATTTCTTGCGGCGATCCGACTTGCGTTTCGCGGAAGTTGATTTCGTGTCGCCCCCGCGCAGCCAATTCGTGGTTTTCTCATTCGGATCCCGCTCGGGAATCACCAGCTTCGTCGGCGTAATCGGCTTCGGCCTGCTTGCGTCAGGTTTATTTTCATCCATTCTAGAAAATTCAAATCAAAAAAAGCATCGAGTAAAAAAATGGCCCCCACACCCCCTTTATCGGCATGCCTTCCCGAGATGTTCACTCCATATCATTCATATTATACGCATTTCATCGTTTGTTGCCATGCGGTGTCCGGATTTCTCGACGTAATTTAAAATAAAAAACTCCGGGGATACCTTTTTCAGGGGCACGCCCGGAGAAAAATCGCACATGAATTGTTGGCGAATCATTAAAATTCAAAAAACGAAAAAATTGGAGGCGGCGGGTATCGAACCCGCGTCCCGCGACATCTCCCTGTGAGCTTCTACGTGTGTAGTCCGTATTTTAATCTCACATCGGCCACCCCCTACAGACGCGGTGAAGCCGATGCCAGGTAGGAACAAAATTTAATCCCGGCCGAACCTCCAGTGAACCAGGACGAGATAGACATTTGTTACGGGCTTCCGGCTCCATCTATCAGGGATCCTCAGCGCGGGCAACCTTTTCTTAGGCGGCCATTACCAAATTGTTGTTATGATTGGCATTTAGTTTTTGGACGGATTTTTACGTGGCTTTCCGGCCAACCACGACACGCCACCCACACTTCAATTGCCCGGTCGAATCCATTTCGCCCCCGACGCACAAATATTGTGCATCGCATGAAGTGCGTGTGAAGGAAAAATTGATTTGAAGGCAAATTTCATGCTGCCAAAAGCAAAAATCCTCTGCATCAAGCTGATACTCATTATAACATAATACGCAACAAAATGCAAGAGCGGACACGCGGCGAATTTCCCATCACGCGATCCGCGGCGTTTATCTATTCTAAAAAAAACGCCTATTTTTACATTTTCTTGAAATTTTGCTTGACTTTCACTGAATTTAAGTTAGAATCATAATATGATACAGTGTGCTTACGAGACGCCAAGCGGCCTCGCAAACATTATTATTGGATGAATTTTATTTGGCAGAGCCATCCCATGTTAGTGCTTTCACGAAGAGTCGGCGAAAAAATCCTCATCGGGGATGATATTACGATCACGATTGTGCGTGTCGCGCAAGGGACGGTACGCGTCGGAGTGGATGCCCCGCGGGACATGGCAGTCATTCGCCAGGAGGTCGCGGACAGCATGAAACGCCTGCACGAAAACGACGCTTCTTCCGAGTCGCCCGACACCCCGTAACCCTCTCCGCTGAGGGCTTTTCTTGAAATTTTTTCTTTTTTCCTGCCCGAACCGTAGTTTTTTTCTCCAGAGATGCTACAATTTATTCTAAATGGGCGATTTGACGCAAATAAACGAAATTTGCGGCCGGACTTCATCGGATTTTGGCATGGCTTCGAAAACGATCAAATTTATTCACGCGTCCGATTTTCAATTAGGGCGTCCCGTCTGCTTTTTTTCAGATTCGGCGGACTCGCAGGGCACCCCGCTGTTTATTCCGAGTGATCTGAACCCGGAGTTGCCGCCAGCATTTTACGCACATCATTTAATGGCGGCTTACCACGCGGCAGAACGTGTTTTTGACGCGGCGATTCATCACGGTGTGAATTTCGTGCTTTTGACTGGCGACCTCTTTTTTGAGGGTGAAATGGACGCCCCCGGAGTGACTTTTCTGCAAAAACAGTTTCAGCGCTTGGCGGGGCAGGGAATTTGGGTGTATTGGGTAGTTGGCGATGATGCCGATTCGGAGGAAAATCTTGCCGAAAGCCCGTGGTGGAGTTGTCAGCCGCTGCCTGAAAATGTTGTGTTTCTCGGCGGAAAACGTGTGTGCAAAAAACAACTGCATTTTTTTGAAGACCCGAATTTGCCGCCAGGCGTGGGGGGCTTAAAGGTCGCCAGCAGCAGCGGCCAGTCGGCATCATCTGGATGGGGGCATCAGGTTTCGCTGATTTACGTGCCTGATATGGCTGGCCTGCCCGAGACGCACCGTCACGATTTGCAGGCAGACGACGCGTCGGAAATTCGGATTGTTGTCGCGAAACGGCTGGCTTTAAGAGAACTTTTATCACAATTCTATTTTTCGTACGGCGTCGCGGCAGATATTCAGACGCGTTTTATTGATGAAATCCCAGCGGGAAAGCAAAATGCAATTTCGTGCGTATTTCATGTGCCAGGAGCCCCGCAGGCTTTTTCGCCTGAGGTTTTTACCCAGCAAGTCGAGTCCGAGCAGCCTATGAGTGGGTGTTCGATAATCGAATTAGATGTACGCGGGGAGGAAAGCCCTAAAATTCAGTTTATAGCGACGGAAAGTATTTCGTGGCGACTTCAGCGTCTTGTTTTTCAGGGCGAAAGCGTAGGAACCCGGGAAATAATTGAAAAAATTAGTCAGAAAACGCCTTTTTTGCTTCAAAATATCCCCCAATCCGCGGCGGGAATGCTTGTTTTTTGGGTTTTACACAGCGAAATGCTGGCCGACCAGGGCATTTGTCGTGAAATTTATTTGAATAATCGAATTCCGATACGCGACGCCTGCTCGCACTCTGTGCGAGAATCATTTGGACGGGCTGCGGCATCCGCTCACGCCAAGACCATTTTGGCCCAACTCAACGCGGATGCACCTTCTTCCCGCCCCGCTTTGTGGCATGCCGCGTTATTGGTCGATTCGGGTGGACTCATTCCTCCAAACTGGGCCCATCGCTGCTCCGCTGTGGCTGATCTGCTTTTTCTCGCCGATAATTGCCAAAAGCGTGCCAAAGCGAATCCCCCGGCAGAAGCTCATATAGAAAAAGAAAGTGAAAAACAAAACACCCCTCACCCAACAGCGATTCACCTTGACATCATGAATCTGAGCGATTTTCTTACGCCTCCGCAGCGGGCCGGTCTTTTACAAATTTTGGCAGCAAACCCCGAAGCCTATGTGCTCGAAAATCTATTAAATGACGCGAAAATCCTTGGCGCGAGCATGCTCGATGTTTATGAGTCTGCTCCAGCCCCTCTGAATTGCCCACCTTCAACGAATGAATGGGAGGAGACTGCCACGCATGATCGTTAAAGAAATTGCCATTCATCATTTCGGCAAGGCGGATCACGTCCTATTTTCAGGCGTTTCCAGCGGTGTGAATTTGTTTTATGGACAAAATGAATCCGGCAAAACAACACTAATGCAGTTTGTGCGAGCTATTCTTTTTGGCTTTTCCGCCGCGAGTCAGCCCTATTTAAACGCATCACCAATTGAAAAAAATGGCGGAATGATTGTCGTCCAGACGCCGTTGGGGGAGTTCCGGGTGGAGCGTCATGCCCAAGACGTGCCAAATGCCGTGGCTGATGATAATACGTTGATAATCAATAAAAAGAGATCAAATCACTCAGAAGAAACCACAGAATCCCTTCGATTTCACGATGAAATTTCGATTCATGATGCGAAAAATAAAGTACAAGATCCTCGGGTGCTTGAAATGATTCTTGCAAATACGTACGAGAGAGCCTCTTACGGCCTCCAAGAAGCTCGCTTGAATGGCCAACTTCTTGTCGACGACGCGCTTTTTTCCTCTGTGTTTGCGATTGGCCTGCATGGATTACATCAACTCGCGCTTCTCCAGTCTTCGCAACTTACGGCATTGTTATATCATCTCAGCACAGGTCTTGAGCGGAATTCACTGCCAGTTGTATTGTCATCGATAAATCAAATCCTGATGCAATTACTCACTTCCGAGGACAGGAGCGATTTTTTTAGTAGCCGACAATTTTTGCACGCGATGGAAACGGAAGACAGTCTGAAGGCAATGAAAATCGCTTTGGAAACAGATGCCATTTTCGATCGGCGTGCTGAAAATCAAATGGGCTGGATTTTGAGGCAGATGCTTCACCGTGAAATAACGCTGAACCAACTGCGATTTGTGAAGCAAAGGCAGGAACAATACATTATTTCCGCGATGCGGGCAACGGATCTTTCGGAGGAGGTTGAGATTTTGGGGCAGAAGTGCGAGCAAGCTGCTCATCAGCAAAAAGTGCTTGCCCTGGCAATAAAGATCCGCGATGCATGGGAAATTCGCGAAAAAATCGACTCGGAAATCATTTCTGCAAAAAATGGCGAAGGGTTTCTTTTTACCAAAGTTGCGGGTGGTTACACAAGCCATGAGCAAATGATGAATTTTGCACACCGTGTACAGCGGGCAATAATGATGTATCGAAAGACATATACCCATGTGCAGATAACAAAACGAGATAAAAATCAGCTTCAAATTCAGATTGCGGAAATTAAACAAAAATTAAAAGTCGAGCCTTTCAAGCCGGAAATCCTCGGCCTGATGCCCAAAATGGAGGCTTTTTTGATGCAGGAGGAAAGAGCCCAGGGCTTGGTGTCCCGCATAAGCTCCCTGAAAGAATCGTGTGCGGAAAAAGTGTCGCAAATGGAGAGCGATTACATGCGGCTCGGCTTGACGGATACC
Source organism: Thermoguttaceae bacterium (assembly GCA_031553595.1). GTDB lineage: Bacteria > Planctomycetota > Planctomycetia > Pirellulales > Thermoguttaceae > RGIG3701. The sequence goes on from JAVBLI010000031.1 coordinate 20,010, forward strand.
TCCCTCCATGAGGTGGACTCGCATGATGAATTAAAAAGACTGGATGATTTAGGTCAGATGAGAAGTTTCGCATCTCCGATGAGAGAATGCAAAATATCAAACAAAAAATATAAAATCGCGGCGCTGCAATATGCAAAGATTCTGCGGGAAAAAAAACGACTTGCCGCATCCCTCGGCACCTATGCGCATGAGGCGGAGATTCGCCTTTTACCGCTGGATTCCGCCTTCACCCACTTTTTTGCTCCGAAGAAACGCGGCGATTCTTGCCCCCAGCGTACATCTGGATACCCATCCGGGCACCACTTTCTGAACGCGCTATCAGTGGAAATTGGTAAAAAAACTGCGTCAATCCGCCGGCAGCTCTCCCATTTTGACAAAATTGGTCAGAATGTGAAAGAAATGGAGATTGTTGAAGGAAAGATGGAGCAGCATAAAGCGCGAATGCTGCCGCCGCTTTCGCAAATCGTGATAATCGGCGTGATATTCATATTTGGCATGGCAATGGGAGCATACGGTCTGCTCTCTCTGCTTCAAGCCGCCAGCGCCAAATCTTTTTTTGCCCACTTGATGCAAGCGATTTTCGGTTTTTTTGCGTGGATCGCGGCGGTCTTTTATTTCAAACAGGCTGAGCTCAAGCAAAAAAACGAGCAGGAGCGGGATGCTGCCTGGCTGCTGAATCTCTGGACTGAAATCACATCTGACATTCGTACTTTAACTAGTTTTAGTTCTCTGCACCAAAACGAAACGGGTGAATTTTGCGATGAGTGCGAAAAAGCTGTGAAAGTAGAGATGGTTCGCGCGAAAATTCTTGAAATATGTCAAGACGAGCAGGAAAAATTACATGCCGTGCAGGCTGTTTTCCAGAAAGAGCTGGTGATGCTTGAGGAAAAATCGATCCTGGCGTCAAAGCACGCGGCCTTTTCTGAGGAGGGGAAATATTTAGAAAAACGGGCGTTATCGTGCCGTGAGCAATGGTTGGAAGCGAAGGCAAAATTTCGTGCTGCGCTGGAGCATGCGGGATTCCCCGGAACGTGGAAATTAAGGGACGTAATGAATTTTAAACGAAATATCGACAGGCTCAAAGAGCTCTGGCGGCGTCTGCGTCAGGATGAAGAAGATCGAGAGCGATATGCGGCGGAGCTGTCAGCTTTATCGACGAAAATGAAGGAAATCGTCTCGGAGATGAGCACAAACATTCAAGAAAATCTACCCGAAATTCAAACTAATGCCAGTGCTGATGCGCATTTTATGTCGCTGTTCCCGAAAATCCGTGAAAAATTGCATGAGCAAGTGCGTTCGCGGGAGAGAATCGTGGAGCTGCAAGAGGAATTACATGCCGCACAGAAAAACGCGCGAAAGCTTGCGATTACTGGTCGCAAGCTAACGGGGCGTCGCCGGGCGATTTGCCGGCAATATCACGTGAAAAACGGACAGGAACTGAAGGCTGTATTGGCGACTCTGGAGACCCTAAATTCACTGTACGAAAAACGCTCTGAAATTCAACGAAAAATTGATGCAGAGCTAAATTTTCACTGCGATGAAAACGCGATTTGGGAGGTGTATCAGAGGTATATGCCGCCACAACTGGAGTTGCGGGTGAAAATCGTTCAACAACGATTGGCCATGCTTGAGGCGGAGCTTGCTGAAAAAAAACTTCACTTGGCGGAGCTGCAGACGGGCATGAAAGAACTGGAAAACGACCATACATGCACGGCCCTGCGTTTCGACCTGGCGAAGACGGAGCAGAATATCCTTTCGGGGATACGCCAGTGGCGGACACTGGCACTGACGCAGCGGCTGATCGAGGCGGTTAAAAAAACGTACGAACAAAAACGCCAGCCGGAAACGCTGAATTGTGCGTCCGATTTTCTAAAACGCATGACGGATGGGAAATATGTACGCGTCTGGACGCCTGTGGATGAGGATATTTTGCGGGTGGACAGGGAAGATGGGCGGGTTTTTTCGGTGGAGCAGCTTTCGACCGGCACATGCGAGCTGCTGTTTCTTGCCCTGCGGCTGGCACTGATCCAGGGATTTCGCCGACAGAATCTTTATTTGCCGGTATTTTTTGATGACCTTCTGGTGAATTTCGACAAAAAGCGGGCTTCACTGGCGGTGGACGTTCTGTGCGATTTCTTTCAGGCGGATGCCGATGCGTCCGGGGGACAGGTGCCGCAGATTTTCGTTTTCACGTGTCATGAGCACATCAAGGCGCTTTTCATGCGTCATGACGTGAATCTTTGCGAGATGTAACGGCGTCTGTGGCGACGTCCACTGACAAGAAATTAAACAAAGATCAGTATTGTTTGCGCTATTTCGCTATTCTTTTGCGCATTTCTAGAATTGTGTTTCCTTTAATCCCGTGTATAATGAGTGCATCAAATGGAATTATCCGAACATTTTATCCGAGCCCAGCGGGGCGACATGAGGAAAGGGGATGGTGATTTATGCATTCGTTACGCATCACACGAATGGGGGGATTTCTTTGTGCGGCTATGTGCCTGATGGCGTGCGGCCAGGGGACGGGGGCGGTGACGCTGACGCACTCGTACACGTTCGACAAGTATGACGAGGCCGGCCAGCGGCTGTGGAATAACGTCGGCGGCGTGGATGGCACGGGGGCGTACGACGCGACGATCGCCAAGGTTGGCGCGGGGACGTTTCTGGTCGACACAACGGCCGGGACACTGACACTCAGCGGCGGCGACCGGTACAACGGCGCTTATGTCGTGCTGCCGTCCGATTTACTCAGCGGCTTGACGGCGGCCACCTTCGAGGCCCGTTTTTCGGCGACTGATTTCCTGGCGTGGTCGCGCGTCATGGATTTCGGCACCGGCACGGCCAACAATCTTTGGCTGGGGTTTAATGGCACAGCCGGGGCGCTGGAGATGGAGATGAAGGCGCCGACGTCCAAGTATGCGCTGGCCACCCCGATAAATCGCGACCAGGAATATCTGTTTACGGTGACGTACACGCCGACCAGCGCCACGGCGGGTGACCTTGCGTATTACGTCGACGGCGTGCACACATTCACGCTGAACGGCTGCAATGTGCTGAGCAATCTGCAAACGCCGGGGACGGCGACGAACTACCTGGGCAAGTCGCATTACGATGCCGACGCGCACGTGGCGGGGACGTACAGCGAGTTTAATGTTTACGACGGGGCGATGGGGGCCGCGACGGTGCGGCAGAAGTTTCTGACGGGACAAATCGACACGAAGGCCGCCGCGATCGACACGCTGGTCGGCACGGCCCTGGGCTTCTACGACGGAACCCGGCTGGGCGTCAATAATGGCACATATCCCGTAGCCGGCGGTTACGCGGACGTCAGCGGGCATGGAAATCATTTGATCAACGCGTATTCTTTAACCACGGTTTCCCTCGCCGATTACGGCCCCGCGGACTCCTACCTCGGCGATGGAATCGTGATGAAAGACACAGGGTTTGCCGCGCTGACCTCCGGCAGCCTGCTGGATATTTCCGGTTCGCTGACCGTCACGGCCCGCGTCTGCATGAATTCATTCAACACGAACAACGATTTTGTGCGTGCCGGTGTTAACTGGGAGAATATCACCGGCGACCCCGCCCGGGACTCTTTTGAGAGGTCGACCTTCGACCTGGGAACGTCGGACTCCGGCCATCTGACGCTTTATCTGTCTCCCGCAGGGCAGAATATCAAGCCGTATGTGATGACGGATTTTCAGCTGGAAGAGAATCAGTGGTACGATCTGACCGGCGTTTTCGACGCGGAGGCGGAGACCGTTAAACTGTATGTTTTCGACCCCGAAAGCGGCGATCTGCTGGGACTTTCGGTGTTTGAAAATATCGGATTTAATGCGCTCAACACATACGGCGGCTACGCGCGAAATTTCCTGCTTTTCGAACTCCCCGGCGGCTATCATGACCCCAATGACGGCATGATGGATTACGCGGGCGTCTGGAACCGTGCGCTGTCGGAGTATGAAGTCGGCATGCTTTCGGCGCATCCCATGGAAGCGAATGGCGTGCCGGAGCCGGCGACGTGGGTGATGCTGATGCTGGGCGTGGCGGGAATGGGGGTTTGGATGCGGAAGAATGGAAAATGCCTCATGAACAGCAGCCGGGAATGAAACGAAGTGGAATGACCGGATTGAAGTGGGGAAAATTCCGGCGATTCGATCCGGTCATTGCGCTTCACTGCGTTCCGCTTCATTCCCGGTTGCTGTTTTCATGGCCGGGAGTTTCGGCCGGCGGCAAAATAAATGGCTGCGCCTCTGGACATTTGCGGGGTTTTCGGGGATAATGAAAGGGTGTTTTTTCTCTTTCGCTGTCCCTGAAAATCCCGTTTTTTATGATGCTTGGCCCCATTTTTCATCGTGAACTGGTCATTACGCCGCGGCGGTCACGGATTTATACCGCCCGGACGGTTTCGGCGCTGACGCTTTTAATCCTCACGGCCACGGTCTGGCTGGTGGTGACGGGGGCGCAGAATGTGAGTGACCCCGGCGACATGGCGCGATTCGGCGCGATGCTCTTTTCGCTTTTAGCGCCGCTGCAACTGGTGCTGACGCTTTTCTTCTCGGCGATGTTCGCGGCCGGGAACGTTTCGCAGGAGAAAGACCGGAACACGCTGGTACTGCTGCTGCTGACGCGGATGGGGAACGCGGAGCTGGTGCTGGGGAAGCTGGCGGCGTCGCTGCTGCACCTGTGCGTGAATCTTCTGGCCGGGCTGCCGGTATTTTTCATGATCCTGATGTTCGGCGGGGTGGACGCCAGCCAGGTGCTGCGGTGTTTCGCGGTGACGCTGGCGGCGACGCTGCTGTGCGGCAGTCTGGGCACGATGATCGCCTTCTGGCGGGAGGAAACGTTTCAGGCGATTTCCATGACGGTACTGATTCTCGTGGCGTGGCTGGCGTTTTGGGAGGTGGCGGGCAGCGGGCTTTTAGGCGGGCAGTGGCTGGGCGTTTCCACGGCGGTGTGGGCCGCGGGGATGAGTCCGTGGCACGCGATTCTCACCACCACGCAGGCGTTTCCGCCGACTTTCGTTTTCGCGGGATTTCAGATGACCGCGGCGTGGGCGTTCCCGTGCGTGGCGGCGGTGCTTTCGGGGATGATGGCCGGGTGGACGGTGATGCGGGTGCGGGTGTGGAATCCGTCGCGCGCAGAACGTAAAACGGCCCGGGAGTCGGTGGAGGAAAAGTCGGCGACCGCCGCGAATGCGGTGAAAACACGTGTGCACGGCGAAAAATTCAAAACGCGGCACGTGTGGGATAACCCAGTGCTGTGGCGGGAGATGCGGACGTACGCTTACGGGAAGCGGGCGTTTTTCGTGCGGCTGGCGTATACGCTCATTTTCGTGCTGGCGATGATCGCGGTGCATCAGACGCTGTCCGGGGTGGAGGTGAGTCGGTACGTGGAGAATCCGCAGGCCACGTTTCTTGCGGGGGTGACGTTTATTTCATTTTCGCTGCTGAGCCTGGTGCTGGTGAATGCGCAGGCGGTGACGGCGATTACGGGCGAGCGCGACGCGCGGACGCTGGACCTGCTGCGGGTGACGGATCTGACGCCGAAAGAGATCGTGTTGGGGAAACTCGGCGGTGTGCTGTGGAACACGCGCGAAATGCTGCTGTGCCCGTTCATTCTCGTGGCGTATTTCGCGTTTCGGGAGGTGATTACGCTGGAAATCGCGGCGTACCTGGCGGGCGGGCTGGCGGTGCTGGTGGTGTTCTCGGCCATGCTGGGCGTGCACGCTGGCATGACGTACGCAGCCAGTCGCTCGGCGATCGGCGTCAGTCTGGGCACGGTGTTTTTTCTTTTCGTCGGTGTGGCGGTCTGTCTGCGGATGATGCTTGCCATGGGCGATTCCTTTCAGGCACAGCTCCAGCCGTTTTTGGCGATTATGGTCGGCGGCGGCCTTTCGATGTACCTTGCGCTTGGCGCCCGAAACCCGTCCTCGGCCATCGGCCTGGCGTCCTTCGCGTGCCCTTTCGCCACGTTTTACGCCATCACCGCCCTGATGATGAATTACACCCTGGGCGTGTTTCTCGTGGTGTCCATCACATACGCGTTCACCACGGCTGCCATGCTTATTCCGGCGATTTATGAATTTGACGTGGCCCCACCGGGCGGGCACGGGGAGGAGTGATGGCCGGGACACAGGCGTCGCGCCGTCTGACAGCGCGGGAGAAAGCGTTTTTTCATTTCGTTTTCACGCAGGCGGATGTGCTGCGTATTCCGGATGCGGCGCGTTATGAGAAGCGGCTGCGGCGGGTGCTGGAGCGTGTGGTTTACGTGAATTACGCGGCGGTGCGGATGCGGCGCTGGCCCGTGGTGCACACGGCGCTTTATGGCGGCGCGGCCACGGCCATTACCATCGGGCACACCATTTATTTCGGCAGCCCGGATGTTTACCCTGCCGAAGGAGAGCGGCTGAGCCTGCAGGCGCATGAGCTGGTGCACACCTGTCAGGTCGCGCGGCAGGGTTTCGGCACGCCGCCGTGGTTGGCGACTTACGTTTTTGCTCATTTCCGTGATGGCGGATACCTGAATAACCGTTTTGAGCGTGAGGCGTTCGCCGTGGGAGACGCGGTGCAGGAATTTTTGACGCGGAACCCGGCGGCGTTCGTGCAGGTTACGGCGGAAAATGTGGCCACCGGCCGTGTGGATGAATTGCGGCAGCGTTTGCGGCAGACGCTGGCCGCGTACGGATGCCGTGTCACGCTGTGGCCAGAGGGATGAATTTAACCTGTTCCTGGTGGAGAGGCCCCCACCAGATTTTTTAGGAGAAAAATAAATATGAAAAATACTTCCCACCTGAAATTTTTTATCGCGGCGTGTGGGTGGCTGAATCTGTGTGCCGGAGCGGGGTTTTCGCAGGAAATGCCTGGGACTTCGCCGGGTTATTCGCTGGGGGATCCGAAAAATCAGATTCCGCCGCCGGGGTATGCGGTGGGGTTCGGGTCGCGCGATCCGGATAAGGATTATTATCCGGAGTTTAAGACGCCGCCGCCGGGGTATGGGAATGTGCCATTTTTCTGGTGGCTGGGTGACCCGCTGACACGCGAGCGGCTGACGTGGCAGTTGGAGCAGTTTCGTGGCATGAAAACCAGCGGGCTTCAGGTGAATTACGCGCACTCGGATAAGGGCGGGCAGTTGTGGGGGTTCACGTATGCCAGTGAGCCGCCGCTTTTTTCGCAGTCGTGGTGGGAACTTTACGGGTGGTTCATGGGGGAGGCGAAAAAGCAGGGGATGGCCGTTTCGCTCAGCGATTATACGCTGGGAATCAGTCAGGGCTGGAAATGGGATGAGGCCATCCGCGATTACCCGGAGATTATCGGCGGCACGCTGGAATATTCCGTGCGCGACTGTACCCCGGAAGGCGCGCAGCCGGAAGATGGGCTGGCGGAGGGAGAATTTCTGCTGGGGGACGAAAATGATCCGGACGCCCCGTACATCAGCGCGGCGGTCATCGGCGGGAAGCTTCATACGGTGCGCTGCCAGCAGCGGAACCCGTCTCTGGATCCCATGCACCCGAAATCCGGCGCGGCGGTGATCGAGAAATTTTTCCAGCCGTTCTTAGAGCATAACCCCGGGGAAGGCGGCCGGGGGATTAATTTTTTCTTTTCGGACGAGCTGGATTTCCGCGTGCACGGGCGGCTGTGGGACGTGTATTTTGCGGAGGAATTTCGGAAAATGAAGGGGTATGACATTCGGCCGGTGCTGGCGGCGCTGTTTACGGATGTCGGGCCGCGGACGGTGAAAGTGCGGCTTGATTATTATGACGTGCTGGTGGAACTCAGCGAGCGGAATTATTTTAAGCCGGTTTTCGACTGGCATCAGAAGCACGGAATGATTTACGGCTGCGACCACGGCGGGCGCGGGCTGGATGTGGCGGAATTCGGGGATTATTTTCGCACGCAGCGGTGGAATCAGGGGCCTGGCAGCGATCAGCCGGGCCTGGCGCGCCATCTGGTGAAGGCGAAAGTCTCGGCGTCCCAGGCGCATCTTTATGAGCGGCCGCGGGTGTGGCTGGAGGGGTTTCATTCCAGCGGGTGGGGCACGAACTTGGAGGGCCTGACGGATGCGACGTTCGCGAATTTCGTGATGGGGTATAATCTGCTTTCGCTGCACGGGCTGTATTATTCCACGAAAGGCGGATGGTGGGAGTGGGCCCCGCCGTGCAATCACTGGCGAAATCCGGACTGGAAGCATCAGCGGGTGTATTTTGAGGCGGCGGAGCGGCTGGCGTACCTGCTGACGCAGGGCGTGCACGCGGCGGACGTGGCGGTGCTTTACCCCGTGGCGCCGGCGCAGGCGGGTGTGGATGCGGGGCAGGCCGTGGATGTGGCGTTTCAGGCGTGTAACGCGTTTTACGGTGCCGGCGTGGACATGGATTTTATCGATTTTCAGTCCGTGGACCGCGCGGAGATTAAAGACGGACGGCTGCATGTTTCCGGGGAAGCGTACCGTGTGCTGGTGTTGCCGCACATGCGTGTCATCCGGCATTCCACGCTGCAAAAAGCGGCGGCGTTTGCGCGTGCGGGGGGAATCGTGGTCACGCTGGGCGCGGTGCCGGAATGCTCGGACAGGGTGGGTGCAGGTGACCCGGAAGTGGTGAGGCTTACGGCGGAACTGCCGGAAAAGTGGCGGTTTCCGGCCACGAAAAATGACGTGCACGCGACGGTGAATCAGGCCGTGGCGGCGGTGAAGCAGGCGTTTACGCAGGACATTCAGGTGAAGGACGGCCGGGCGGAATATTTCGCGCACCGGAAAGTGGGTGCGCGGGATGTTTACGTGCTTTTTCAGGTGCCGGCGAATGCTGAGATGCTGGTTCGCGCCACGGGCCGGGCGGAGCTGTGGGACGTGTGGACGGGGGCGCGGACGCCGGTGGCGTCTGAAATTATTTTTGCGGATGACGCGGAAAAAACGCCGCTTTCGCGCGTGAAGCTCCAGAATGACCCGGCGGACTTAATCATCCTCGCGCTGACGCCGGGGGAGGAAAATCTTCGCGCGGCGGACGGCGATAAAAATGCGGACGAGGGTAAAAAGGCGGATTACGTGCCGCGTCAGCAGACGCTGGGTGAGCGGGGGTGGGAGTGCGCGTACCTGCCCACGCTGGATAATACGTGGGGCGATTTTCGCTGGCCGGTGACGCGAAACACGTCCGCGGCGCCGAAAATCGGCCCGGAAGCGCGGCGGTTTATGTTTCATTTTCAGGACGCGGACGGAAACGTGGCGGAAGACGGCGTGCCGCAGCGGTACACGTATGAGTTCGGGCCGAAATTCCGCCAGCTTGGACCGCTGAGTGTGCCGCGGAGTGGGGCGGCGGGGGATGCCGGGGAAGCGTCTACGGAGCTGGCGGCTTTCGAGCAAAAATTGGCTGAAATCATGGCCTTTCCCGTCACGGCGGACTTTCGCGGTCAGCGGCTGGCGTGGACGAATTACGATTTTTCGTGGCGCTGGGGCGTGGAGGGGGACCCCGGACATCAGGGGTATCACGGCCTGAAGGAAAATATGTATGACATCTTCATCCGACTGGGGAAATTCGAAAATCAGGGGCATTTACAGACCGGGCGTCGGGCGGAGTTCACGCCGGATCCGGGTGAGCAGACGGCGTATTATCTCTGGAGCATGGTAGTGGCGGAGAAAGCCGGGGAGGGCGTAATTCTCACGCACGGCATGAAGCCCGCGCGGGCGTGGGTGAATGGGAAGCCGCTTTTATCCGGCGCGAGCCGTGTGGCGTTAACCCCCGGCGCGAATCCGGTGCTGCTGAAATATGACGGCCCGGGAATCGGATATTTTTTGATCGTGACGCCGGAGTCTCTGTTCGCGGAAGAAGCGGCGGATGCCGGGGCGGACGGCATGATGAATGCGGACGCCGGCAAGATTTTCGCGGACGCCACCCGGTGGGTGTGGACCCAGCCGGGGGAGGGACCCAGCCGCGGGCTGTTCCGGAGCATGCTCGTGCTGGACGCCGTGCCGAAATTCGCGGAATTCCGCATCACGGCGGATGACGCATACACGCTTTATGTGAATGGTACGCGCGTGGGCGGCGGCAGCTCCTGGACAGAGGTGCGGAAGTATGACATTTCGCCGTTTTTGAAGCCGGGGAAAAACGTCATCGCGGTGGATGCGGTGAATGAGGCCGGGCCGCGCGGGTGGATCGGCGAACTGCGTACGGACGGGAAAACGCTGGCGGGGACAGACGCGGGCTGGCGGTGCGTGACGGTAACGGGGAAAACGCCGCCGAACTGGGAGAAGCCGGATTTTGACGCCGGTGCGTGGCAGCCCGCGGCGGAGCTTTCGAATTTCGAGGAAAGTCTGTGGGCGAAACACCAGAACGGGCCGCCGATTTTAGGGCCTGTGGTGGGGGCCGTGAAGTTGGGGGAGGCGGTGGATATTCATGAAACCACTGGGACGCTAGCCATGCGCTGGACGGAGCAGATGAATGCGCTGGGCGGGCTGCGTCCGGGCGTTTACGCATATGACGTGCGGGGCGGAAAGCAGGTGACGGGTGTTTATGACGTGCCACTTGCGCCGGGGACGGCGGGGGTGGAAATGACGCTTCGCGGCGGTGTGAAGCCCGTGGCGGCAGCGCTGGACGGCGTGGCATTTCCGCTTTCGGACGTGAACATGACGAAAATCGGAGATGCCGGGCTGCGAATTACGCTGCCGAAAACCGTGGAAGCGGGCGGCGTGTTACGGCTGGAAATCCCGCAAAAGCCGGGCTTTTACGCAGGGGAGATGGTGCCCGAGCCGATTTCTTTCGTGACGCGGACCGGGCGGATGATGCTCGGCGACTGGACGCAGCAGCCGGGCCTGGAGTGTTACTCCGGCGGCGTGCTGTACCGGCGCACTTTCACGCTGGACGCCGGGTGGGAGAGGGCGAAAGGCCGCCCGATTTACCTGAAAGCGGACGCGCTGAATTCCTCCGCGGAAGTGCGGGTGAACGGGAAGTCGGCCGGGGTGCGCATCAAGTCGCCGTGGCGGTGGGATATTACGTACCTGCTGACGGACGGCGAAAACACCGTGGAAATGGAGGTTTATAACACCCTCGCCCCGCATTACCTCACCATCCCCACCCATTACCGCGGCGACACCCGCTCCGGCATCCTAGGAAACGTCTGGCTGACGACGGAAAGGTGAAAAACAGGCTGCAAGAGCACATCCAAAATGGATGCAGCCACAAGAACAATAGCCGGGAATGCAGCGAAGCGGAATGACCGGATAGAAGTGGAGAAATATTCAACCATTTCTATCCGGTCTCTGGAAGTGGGAAGTGAGTTTTCACTTCTAATCCGGTCATTCCGCTTCGCTGCATTCCCGGCTGCTGTTTTCTTGCAGGCCCTTTCGCCGCTAAAAGTGTCAGTGGTTCTCTCGCCCTCGCTGCTTTCGGATGCCCGTGTAGGCCAGTAACATGCCGCCCAGCAGGAGCATCATCCACGTCGCCGGCTCCGGCACGCTGAGGCTCAGGAGCCGGATGCCCGTGCCGTACTCGCTGTTAAACGCGGTCAGGTCCCAGCCGAAGTAGGAGAAAGCGTTGTTATCGAAAATATTGCCCGTTAACGCAAAACTGTTCTGCCCGTACCCCCGCTCTCCAGCTTCAGCCAGCCCTGCTCGGATCCGTCGCCCGCAAAAAGATACGTGTTACCGTAGTCCGTCCAGTGATGCATGTCGGCGTGATTGTCGTCGAAGGTCACCTGGATCGCCTTGCCGTGGTGCGGATCGCTGACGGTCGCGACCGTAAACTGGCTTTCGGGCGTCAGCGTCATCGTGCCGGTGATGTTGGCGGCTTCGATGAGATTGAAGGACTTCTGGGTGATCATCGACATTCCGTAATTCGGGGCCACGGTGTGCGTGCCTCGCGGGACAACCACCGTGGTGCCGGTCACGTCGATGACGGAGGCCCCACCCGAATCAACGTAAAAATTCGTCAACAGTGCCGTCCCCGACGTGGTATAATTGAAGCCCACCGTCTGGATTGTCGCCCGGGAACCGCGCACGTTGAATTCCATTCTGTCCGAATCCGTCGTGCCGCTTAACAGTTGGCTCAAATACAGCTTCGCATCACTGGAAATATTGTAGATGCTCGTGGCCCCCAAAGAATTGTGCAACCCCATCCTCAAATTCTTGGCACGGATCGTCCCGCCCGAGTGATTGACCACGCTGCTGGGGCCCGACATGTCGATCGTCTCGCCGACCGTAAGCGTTCCCCCCTGCATGTTCATCTGTCCCCTGGACTCGGCTGCGGTGTTTCCGACATACATTGAGCCGCTGACGGTCATGTCGCCGCCGGTCTGATTCACATAACCTGTCGCCCGCAGGCCGATACGGTAAGTCGTGGCCGAGACCGTGCCACCCGAGAGATTAAAGATACCGACGGCGCTGCGGGCATTCGCGAAATTATAGTCGCCGTAACCAATACAAAAATTGCCGGTATCCGTCATCTCGATGCTTCCACCGCTGACGTTCAACGTTCCATGGCCGTTGAGACCGCCGATATACATTCCTCTCGGGGCGATGACGCGCGAATTGCCGGAGACGTCAAGTAAACCGGTGGCGCCGCGGAAACCGACGTTTATTTCTCCGCCGGCAGTTTCACCCGTGGCATAACTTGTGTCGATCGTGCCGTCGACGAGGTAATAGCCGGCTGTCACATTGAATAAATCGTCGGGAAAAGTTGACTGCGGCAGGTAAGAATAACCGCCGATGAATACGTACTGCGCATCCACCAAGCCACCCTGCTGGTGAAAATCAACCGTTAGATACGGCACCTGTGTCGTCCCCTTCCATAATCCAAAATACAGCACCTGTTTGCCGCCGGTGCTTTGGCTTAATGTGGCGTTGCGCAGATACACGTTCGAGTTCACAACGCCGTTTGTCACACCGGTCGAATAGCTGCTGAATTCCGAGAAGGAGTACCCCGTGTATGCCAGGGTGACCATGCCGCTGTTGATCACCGCGGTGTCGTTGACTTTCGGATACGCCGTTGTTGTGCCCTGAGAAGATCGCCAGTGGGATGCCGTGGCCCACGATGCCCCGGAGGAATCGCCATCCCATGTGTATGTTTCGGCGCGCAAAACCCCCGTGGTAAAAACAACCATCATAAAAAATGCGCATAGCTTCTTTAGTGGCACAACTTCACGGAGTTTGTGTCTTTCCCAAAGAAACTTTATCACCACGGCCTCTGAATCCGACATCAGGAAACGCTCTCAGTTCAAAAAATCGCTAATAATCACACAGTTAACTAAATTATACTCTGCGGTTTGCGTAAATCAATGTGAACTCACGCGAATTCAACTCCAATAAAGAAGGAAGGGTATCCGGAAGGTGTTAATAATGTAATAACCGTCGGCACTGAAATGCGTGCTGAATCGAATAGCGTGTATTCTCTCCCCATGACAAAGAAAAAGCCCGGGACACAATCGCGCCGGGCTTCGGGGATACGCATCTGCGTAACACCTGGTCGTTTCCACAAGAACAGCAGCCGGGAGCGCAGCGGAACGCAGTGACGCGAAGAGACTGGAAAAATAGCCAGGAATTTTCCCACTTCAATCCGGTTTCTGCGCGAACGCTCCGCTGTCGGCTGCTGTTTCCCGCCGTTTACACGGATTCAGAATGTGCGCTACTGGCGGTCGGCGCGGATGGTTTCTTTCACCGCGAAATTCGTCTGCGGCTGTTTCGGCCCCTGCTGATAAAACGCCGTCATGAGCTCCGCCACGATTCCGCCGGTTAAGAGCATCAGGCCGAGGTAATAACAGAGGTTCATAGCCCATTCCATGATCGTAAATAAAACGGTGACCAAAAACGCCAAAACCGGGTGCACTTTATAGATTGCCATCGAAAGTGTTTCCGGAGCAAGCGATTCTTGCGTATAAAGCCAGCTCGTTATCCAGTATATAAAGGGGAGGCTGGTTGTGGTGATAGCGAAAACTAATGCAGCCAGCAAAAACGAAATCAGCAGCAGCACCACCGCCGTGCCGCCCAGGATGTGTAGCGGGCGCTGGCCATACGTGGTGGCGAGTTTCACGCTCAAGAGGTCCATGAAACCTTTCAGGAAACGCGTAAAGCCGTACTTCGAGACGCCGAACTGCCGGGCGCGGTGCTGGATGACGACTTCCGAAACTTTAAACCCGCGGGCGCCGGCCAGCGCCGGGATGAAGCGGTGCCGCTCGCCGTAAAGGGTGATTTCCTTCAGGACTTCCGCGCGAGAACATTTCATGCCGCAATTATGGTCGTGGAGCTGCACGCCGCTTAATCGGCTGACCATGCGGTTAAAGACGCGGGAGGGGTACACTTTATGCCACGGGTCGTGGCGGACTTTTTTCCAGCCGCTAACCACGTCATACCCCTCCGCCAGTTTCGCGAGGAACTGGGGAATCTCGGCCGGGTCGTCCTGGAGGTCCGCATCCATGGTCATGACGAATTCGCCAGTGGCCAGCGCAAAGCCCGCCTCCAGCGCCGCGGCTTTCCCGAAATTCCGCCGGAACCGCACGGCCCGCACGAAATCGTTGGCCTCCGCGAGTTGCGAGATCACGCTCCAACTGGCGTCCGTCGAGCCGTCATCGACGAAAATGACCTCTTTCTCGTACCCGTTCGCAGCCGCGACTTCCTCGATCTGCCGCAGCAACTCCGCGAGGCTTTCTTCCTCATTATAAACCGGAACGATGATGGATAAAAACATGCGTTATTCTCCTGTAGGGGTTACTGAAAGCTCAATGATTTCCGCGGCGTGTGTGGGGAAGGTAAATCGCTCGCCGGTGAGCGTTTCCGCGTCTTGGCCGTTACGCTTAAGCCGCACGCTCCGGCCCTGCCAGGGATTTTGCAGCGTGCATGGTCGCCCCTGTTCGCTGACGATTTTCACATCCGAAACCGCGCCGGCCTCCCGCCGGGCGCTGACGAGAAACGCTCCCCAGGCACGGAGGTTTTCGAAACGCGCGTCGTGTCCTTCGGGAAGGCCGACGAACAGCCGCAGCACATTTCCGGCACTCATCAGGAGCATCTCGTTCACCGCGTTGGCGACGACGGCCGCGTTTTCGATGCCGTGCGGATTGCCCGCCTGAAAGCCGTTGGGCCAGGTGTGCCGGGCATACCCCATCAGCTCGTTCCATACCGTTTGGGGATCGTAGCCGACACGAATCGCCGCGACGTAAAAACTGCTGGTCGTGTTGAAATCTCGCCACCGCCGCATGACGCCGATCGTGTTTCGCGAAACGGCCAGCAGCTCAGGATCGCTGTCCAGCGTAATGGCGTTGGCGGGGTAGATGTGCTGAATACCCAGGCCGTTATCGTTCCACCACGCGAGGCCCTCTTCCGTGTAGCGGAAAACCTTTTTTCCATCGATTTCCTGGAATGTGTAGCCGCTCATGTGGTCGAGGATGTGCTGCCATTTTGCCTGGCGGTCTTTGTCCAGATCCAGCGCGTCGGAGAGTTCCATCGCCAGCGAGAACGCGTTGCGCACCAGCCCCAGCGAGAGGATGGGGTTTTTATTCCGCCCGGAGCCTTCGTGGATGGCGTCGCCGTGGATGATGTAACGCCCGTCCTCGAATTTCAGGTAATCCTCCCAAAAGTCGGTGACCGCGATGACGTAGGAGTATATTTTTCGGGCGTACTTTTCATCGTGCGTGCATCGCCATCGCTGGGCCATGTTGATGACGCCGTAGGCCGCGTTGGAGCGCTGGTAAAAAAACAGCCCGCCGCATTCCGCGTTGCCGCCGTGGCGATAATTCGGGTCGTCGAATGTCGTTTCGATTCCCTGCGGCCCGATTCCCACGGGATACAGAATGCCCCGCGTGTGCGTCACGTTCTCGGCATACCACCGCCCACGCGGCATGAATTCCAGCAGCGGCGCGTCTTCCGGCTCGCCCTGTTCCACACGATTCGCGCCATACATGGCGTAAAACGGCGCGTTGTGGTTGTAATTGAGGTGATAGTCGCCGTTCCAGGCCGGGGCGTCGGTCGTCGTCCAGCCGAAAATGCCGGGCGGAAATTCCATGTCCCGGCTGCACGCGGCCATCGTGTAAAGCCCCTGGCGGTACGCTTTCATCAGCACCGGCTCGTCCAGTTCCACCACCGCGCGACCCCAGTACGCCTCCCACCATTTTTGATTCGCCGCCTCCAGTTCCGTGACGCGCTGCGTGTCAATCTTCCCGCACACGTCCAGTACATGCGCCAGCGGGGCGTCGCTTTTGAAAAGGCTGTCCATCGCCAGCGCCATGGTGATTTTTTTGCCCGGCTGGAAATGAAGCGTTATGGATGTTTCGGATTTTTCGCGATCACCGAGAATTTTCATCGCCACCGCGACTTTCGTGGGGATGTCCACGTCGGTGGTGAACGCGCGAGTGAGCCAGCGGACGCCGTCGGACGCGCCGGTTTCACACTGGGCGTGTGGATGCTCCGGTGCCGTGAGGTTCAGTGTGACGGCGCTTTCGGTGACGGCCGTGAACTCCAGCAGGATGACATTTTCCGTCGCGCAAACAAGACTCCTCACAGTGAGCGAGGCGGCGTTCTTTTTCAGCGTGCAGACGGTCTCGCCATCCGATAATTCCTGCACAGCTGAAAACGCGGCCCCTTGGACTTCGTCCCCCGTCACCTCCAGCACGGCGGCGACTCGCGGCCCGGAAAGGTTGTCGGCCTGCGACTTCAGACGCCAGAAATCGTTTTTGCCGAAATAATAGAGGAGTTTTCCATCCCGGTAACCGACCGTCGCCAGCGCGTCGCCGTTCCCCATCAGCGGGGCATCCACGGCACTGCGGCTGGGGAAACATTGCGGCGCTTCCGTCCAGACGTTCTGCACGTTCGCGGAAAAAACCGCCCCGGGAGCGAAAATCGCCCCAATCAGAAGGAGCATGACCGGGATGGCCAGCGGCATGGATTCAGGATGAATTTTCATCTCAAACCGTATTTTTCTTTCGCAGTTTTCGCAATTTTCTCGCCAGATACAGTCCGCCGGAGAAGAGTAGCTCGGTGGCGAGCCAGACCAGGCGGAGCACGACCGCCGCGACGACCGCCGCCGCCACGCCCGCGCCGGGCACGCACTGCTCAAGGAACGGGGCCATCAGGGGAATGGTGAAAAATTCCCGCACGCCCAGCCCACCCGGCGCAAACGCCACGACGAACCCCGCGACCATGCCCGTGGCGATGGTGGCCAGGTACCGCGGGAACTCGGCCAGCGGCGCGTCCAGCGTCAGCCCCTTCAGCACCGCCCAGTAACTCAGGGCCAGCAGCAGCCAGTACCCTGCCATCAGCGGCAGCCCCGCGAGGATCGTCGTCCAGCGAAAACGGTCGAGACAGTCCAGATGGTCATGAAATTTCTTCGCGGCCACCAGCTTCACCACCCGCTTAAATACCGGCGGAAAAAACGGCAGCGCACAGATCAGCAGCAGCGGCGCGATCAGCGGCAGCCAGTGCGTGTCGGCCGCCGAAAACGCCCACCAGAGAAACACGCACACCACCATCATCGCCCCGGTGGCCATCTGCATGAACCCCTCCAGGAAAATACTGATCACCGTCGGCGCGGCCTCCGCCCCCTTTCCTTGCAACATGCCGGTACGCATCACCAGCACCATGACCTTCCCGGGGACGTACTTCCCGATGTGGCCGATGATGTGGGCCGAGATCGCGCGGAGGTACGTGGGCGTCTGCAACAAATGCCGCAGAACGACGTACCAGTACGTGGCCGGGAAGAGCAGGGCGACGGCGTAAATCCCGCCGCTGGCCAGCAGCCACGACCATTTCACGTATTTCAAATCGAACTCGGCGGCATTCGCCTGAATCTGGCCGTACGCCTTATAAAGCGTGTAAAGAATCGCCAGTAAAAGCAGCACGCCGACAACGGCTTTTGCCGCCGGCACGACCCATTTCGGCATTTTGGAAAGCTGACTCATTTCCTGATTAGCGGTCGGAGTATCCATATATGTTATAGAGTAAAGAGGCGGGAGGGAAGGTAGGAACGCACCCCGCATGCGAGATACGTACCTTTTATTTTACCTTAAATCGCGGTTCGCGGCAAGGGTGTTTTTTCGCTTCATCTTTTTCACCACAGAGTTTTTTAGATTTATTCACCACAGAGAGCACAGAGATCACAGAGAGATAAAGAATGAAAAAATCCCGCTCAGTGTCCTCAGTGCTCTCCGTGGTGAAATCTCTTAAATTTCTCCTAAAATCTTAAAACCGCTCATACCCGTTCTGGAAGGTCGGGGTGACGAGCGCTTCCATGGCGGCTTTTCCTTCCGGGTCGTTCGTGATTTTCATGTTCACGCCGTCCCAGTCGACGCGCGGGCCCTGTTTTTCCGGCTCCGACGCACCCCAGACAGCCAGGTTCCCGGCGAGCACCATTTCGGTCAGCGGGCCGGCGTGGTCGCGGAAGTTGGACCAGCATTTTTGCCACTCGCCGGTTTTAATCGCTTCGGCGAATTCCTCGAAATGGCCGGGCGAGCGCGGGTACTCGGCTTTGTCGCGGTACGTCTGCACTTCTTCGTGGGGCATGCCGACGTAACCGGCGTAGGGGTGAAACTTGCCTTTTTCGCCGACGAAAAGGAAGCCGCCGCTGTCGGGCTCACGGCCGTCGAAGAACACGGCGTCGGGGCGTTTGCCGCCGTCCATCCAGATGAATTTCATTTCGGGACGCCAGTCGTTGGCGGGGAAGAAAAACTCGACCACGGACCAGCTCGGGAAGCTGTCGCCGTTGTGGCCGGAGGTGGTGGCCTGCACCCACGTGGGGTTTTTCAGGTCGAAGGCCGAGAACGCCAGGTTCGCCGAGTGGCACGCGATGTCGCCCAGCGCCCCGGTGCCGAAATCCCACCATCCTCGCCACGCGAACGGATCGTAGTTGTCGGAGTACGGCCGTTTCGGCGCCACGCCCAGCCAGCAGTCCCAGTTCAGGTGGCCCGGCACGTCGCGCGGCGCGCCCCGCTCATGCCCTTGTGGCCAGATGGGCCTGTCGGTCCAGAGGTAAACTTCTTTGACATGGCCCAGCACCCCGGCCCGTAGCATCGCCGCGTCGCAGCGCATGCCGTTGTCGGCGGAGCCCTGGTTGCCCATCTGCGTGGCCACGTTGTTCTCGCGGGCGATTTCGCCCAGACGCCGGGCCTCGTAAATCGTGCGCGTCAGCGGCTTCTGACAGAAACAGTGCTTGCCACGCTTCATGCCGTGGGCGGCGATGATGCCGTGCATGTGGTCGGTGGTGCTGACGGTGAAGGCGTCGATTTTGTCGCCCATTTCGTCGAACATCACGCGGTAATCCTCGTACGGCTTCGCGTTTTGGAAGCGTGATTTTCCGTGCTCGAGCACGCTGCGGTTGGTGTCGCAGATGGCGACCATCTCGCCAGCATTCGCGGCGTCGTGCGAGTCGCTGTCGCCTTTGCCGCCGACGCCGACGGCCGCGAACGCGATTTTTTCGTTCGGCGACTCATTGGCCAGCATGTCCCGCGCGATCAGCACGCCCGCACCGGCCACGGCCGTGGTTTTCAGAAATTGACGACGATTGGGGGTATTTTTCATTGGATTCTCCTTTGGATAGGTGGGATGATGTTGGTGGGTATTGAAAAAAACTAGAACATTTCGTAGCCGTTCTGGAAGGCGGGTTTAACCAGCGATTCGAGGCGGGCTTTGTCCTGGGGGTCGTTGGTAATGGCGAGGTTGGCGGTGTCCCATTCGATGCGAGGGCCGAGCTTTTCCGATTCGCTGGCACCCCAAACGGCCAGATTGCCCAGCAGGATGGTTTCGGTCAGCGGGCCGGCATAGTCCGGGAAGTTGGACCAGCACATGGACGGGTTGCCGGCTTTGATGCCCTCGGCGAATTCCTGAAAATGGCCAGGCGAACGGGGGTAATCAACTTTTTTCCGCATTTCGATGTCTTCCTCGATCGTGACGCCATAGAATTTTCGATCGCCGCCGTAGTCGTCCTTGGAATAGAGTTTGCCCTTGCTGCCGATGATGAGGCAGCCGGAGCCGTCGGGTTTGTCGCCCTCGAAAAGCTCTGGGTCAGGGCGTTGGCCACCGTCCATCCAGGTGAATTTGAAGCCGGGACGCCAGGCGTTGGCGGGGAATTCGAAGTGGATGACCGACCATTTCGGCATGCTGTCGTGGTTGTGGCCGGAGGTGGTGGCCTGCACCCACGTGGGGTTGCGGATGTCGAGGCCGGCGAAGGGCATGTTGACCGTGTGACAGGCCATGTCGCCAAGCGCCCCCGTGCCGAAATCCCACCATCCCCGCCACGCGAAGGGATCGTATTGGCCGTCGACGTATGGACGCTTCGGGGCCACGCCCAGCCAACCGTTCCAGTTCAAGTATTCAGGCGGGTCTTTCGCCTCGCCCCGCTCGCCACCCTGCGGCCAAATGGGGCGGTTGGTCCACACGATAACTTCGCTCACATCGCCGATAATTCCTGCCCGCAGCATCGCGGCACTCTCCCGCAGCACGCTGGCCGAGGAAACCTGGTTGCCCATCTGCGTGACGAGATTCTTTTCACGCGCGATGTCGCCCAGACGCCGAGCCTCGTAAATCGTTCGCGTCAGCGGCTTCTGACAAAAACAGTGTTTGCCCCGTTTCATGCCGTGGGCGGCGATGGTGCCGTGCATGTGGTCGGGCGTGCTCACCGTGAAGGCGTCGACTTTGTCGCCCATGGCATCGAACATTTCGCGATAATCCTCGAACGGCCGGGCACTTTTGAACTTACGCTCCGCCCCCTTGAGCTGCATGCGGTTGGTATCGCAGATGGCGACCACCTCGCCGGCATTTGCAGCGTCGCTGGAGTCGGTGCCCCCTTTGCCGCCAATGCCGACGGACGCGAACGCGATTTTTTCGTTCGGCGACTCATTGGCCAGCATGTCCCGCGCGATCAGCACGCCCGCACCGGCCACTGCCGTGGTTTTCAGAAATTGACGACGATTGGGGGTATTTTTCATTCGATTCTCCAGAATGGTGGTGGGAAATTAGGAATGAGGAATGAGGAATGAGGAATGAGGCCAGCGAACTTCATTCCTCATTCCTAATTCCTAACTAAAAAAGCGGGGTGAGAAACGTTGCCGCTGCTCACCCCCTTGCGATTTCAGGAAACGGACGTCCGATTAGAACTTCTGGAAGCCGTTATGGAAGGTCGGCGTGACCAGCTCTTCGAGCTTGGCTTTGCCTTCGGGATTGTTGGTAATGGCCAGGTTCTTGGCGTCCCACTCGACGCGCGGGCCTTCTTTTTCCGCCTCGGAAGCGCCCCAGACGGCCAGGTTGCCCAGCAGAATGGTCTCGGTCAGCGGGCCGGCATAGTCCGGGAAGTTGGACCAGCACATCGACGGATCGTTGGCCTTGATGCCGTTGGCGAATTCCTGGAAATGGCCGGGCGAACGCGGGAAGTCGACCTTTTTCCGCATTTCGTTGACTTCGTCCATGGAAATACGGAAGAATTTCTGGTCTCCGCCGTAGTCGTCTTTGGAGTAGAGCTTGCCCTTCTCGCCGATGATCAGACAGCCGGAGCCGTCCGGTTTGTCGCCGTCGAGCAGATCCGGATCGGGGCGCTGGCCGCCGTCCATCCACGTGAACTTGAAGCCGGGGCGCCAGTCGTTGGCCGGGAATTCGAATTTAATGATCGACCATTTCGGCAGGCTGTCGAAATTATGGCCGCTGGTGGTGGCCTGCACCCACGTGGGGTTGCGGATGTCGAGACCGGCGAACGCCATATTTACCGTATGACAGGCCATGTCGCCCAGGGCGCCGGAACCGAAATCCCACCATCCACGCCACGCGAACGGGTCGTACTGGCCGTCGGAATACGGACGCTTCGGCGCCATGCCGAGCCACAGATCCCAGTTCAGGTATTCCGGCGGATCTTTCGCCTCGCCCCGCTCGCCGCCCTGCGGCCACACCGGACGATTGCTCCACACCACCACTTCCTTCACCTCGCCCAGCAGGCCCTGACGCAGCATCGCGGCACTCTCCCGCAGCCCGTTCTCGGCCGAGCCCTGGTTGCCCATCTGCGTGACGAGCTTCTTCTCGCGGGCGATTTCGCCCAGACGACGGGCCTCGTAAATCGTGCGCGTCAGCGGCTTCTGGCAGAAGCAGTGCTTGCCAAGATTCATCCCATGAGCGGCGATGATGCCATGCATGTGGTCGGCGGTGCTGACCGTGAAAGCGTCGATCTTGTCGCCCAGCGCGTCGAACATTTCGCGATAATCCTCGAACGCCTTGGCGTCCTTGAAACGACGCTCGCCACCCTTCAACTGGTTGCGGTTCGTGTCACAGATGGCGATCATGTCGCCGGAGTTCGCGGCGTCGCCGGAGTCGCTACCGCCTTTGCCGCCGATACCGACGGATGCAAACGCGATACGCTCGTTCGGAGATTCGTCGGCCAGCATGTCCTGCGCGATCATCACGCCGGCACCCGCCACCGCGGTGGTTTTCAGAAAGTTACGTCGATTCGTTCTTAATGTCATACATTTACTCCTAAATAAATAGGGGGACAGGTAGGAAAACGGACACGCCGACTTCGGCCGGGCGTCCCGCTACATTACAACAATTTACACTGGAAGTCACCCTTCCAAATAAATTCATTACACTCCAGCATACAGCGCCGCCACGGAAATAGCAAGAGAAGTCAAGCGTTCTAAAACAAAAAAAGCGGAAAATTTTATGCGTTTTGCAAAACTTCCGCTTTTTGTCTGAATTTCCCGACTTAAACTGCCGGCGGTTAGCGCAGGAACCGGATTAAAGTGGGAAAACCCCCGGCTATTCTATCCGGTCTCTTCGCGTCACTGCGTTTCGCTGCGCTCCCGGCTGTTGTTTTTGTTTAGGCTTTTACCGAACTCCGCTTCCGGCGGCACACCGCGCCCAGGCCGAACAGGCCGAGGGTCAGCAGCAGCCAGGTGCCGGGTTCGGGGATGCTTCCCACGCCGGTGAGCTCCAGGCTTGAACCATTCCAGCCCACCTGCATGCCCATGTTGATCAGGCCGCCGGAAAGGGTGATGCTGGTCGGCAGCGCATCGCCCGTGCCATTGGTGATGTTCATGATCGTGAAAATCGTGCTCGGGTCGAGCATTTCATCGCCGAGGTAATTCAGGGCCAGCGTCCAGTCGCCTTCGACGGTAAAATTGCCGTTAACATGGAGCAGGTCGGAAAGGGAATCGTAAGTCGGGTCGGCTCCACCGGAAACCATGAAGTAGTCCAGGTCGATATACAGCGTGGCGCCTTCCTCGAAATGCAAGTCGCCGTTGACGGTCAGCGTTCCCAAGGCGCCGTTGCCGCCGGGCGAAATGTTGGCGACGGATAACAAGCCGCCCGCGTAGTTCACGATTCCGTTGGTTCCCGCGGCGGAAGAAAGCATGCCGGCGGAAATCGTCTTCGTCGTACCGGTGAGGGTCAGGGCCGCGCCGTTCTGGAGGTCGATGCCTTTCAGGGTGGCGCCGTCCGGGGCGTTGATCTCCAGGGTGGAATTGTTTCGCACGTTGACCATCGTGTTGGCCAGGTTGGCGTTGACGGAAAGGTCGTTGGTCGTCGTCCAGACGCCGCCGAGATCGTTGCCGCTGAGGATCGTGGCCTGGTTGCCTAAGGGGTCGATAAGCTGGTTATCGTAGTATCCGGCGCCGCCGCCTTGCGAAAACGCAATCTGAACGGCGTAGGTTGTGCCGGCATCCAGATTGAACTGGTTGCCGAGTTTGGTTTCGACGCCGACGTTCATCACCACCTCGTCGGAGGTAAAGATGCCGTCGTGATTCACGTCGACCCAAATTTTCGTGTTATCGTCGTTCCATGCCCAGAACTGGTACGTGCCGGAAAGGGAGGGAGTGAAAAAGCCGGCCCAGGATTCGGCGAAATCAACGGTGCCGTTGTTATCGTGGCGGATGCCGGCGGCAGGGTTGGCGATATCCGCGCTGGTCTGCGTAAGAAAATCTTTGTAGGCGTAATACGGAGAGCCTTCCGGGGCGGTTAAAAGCGGCGTGATGATCACGTCCGTGCCGTCTGCCGTCAGGGGATAGTCGCCGGCGTTGCCGCCGTAACTGCCGATGTAACCATTGAGATTATTGCCGCCGCTGGTTTTGAAGTATTTATGATTCAGCCCTTTGCTGCCGCTGTTGAGCGCGACGTTTCCGGCGATGATCGTCGTGCCGCCTTCCAGATTCAGCGAAGAAACATTCGCGAACGAGGCGTTTGCCCCGAAAGCGACCGTTCCCGCCTGCACCGTCAGCGCGTTGTCGGCAGCCAAGTCGAGATTTGCGATGCGCACGACGCCGGTGCCGTCTTTGGTGAAATTATTGCCGGACGTTTGCATTTTCAGCGTGTCGATCAGTACGCTTTTCGTCGAATTGTTGGAGAGCTGCGCGGTGCCGGAATGGTTCAGGGTGGAGATGGCGAATTGCACGTCGCCCGTTTGTTCAAAACGGCTGTTGCCGGCCATGGAAAACGCGGAGATGTTTAGCGCGCCGTTGCCGGTGTTGGTGAATTTGCTGTCGCCCGCCATGTTCAGGGCCGTGATTGTCAGCGTGCCGCCGTTATTCTTCTGGAAAGACGCGTCGGCGCCCATGTTCATGGTGCCCACGGCGAAACGGCTGGTGTTGTTGGCCAGCAATTTGCCGCCGCCCTGCATGTCCAGGGTTTGGACGGAAACCCACCCGGCGCCGGTGATTTCCAGATCGGTACCGGCCGCGGTGCTCATGTTGTTGATGGACGCGGAGTTGCTTTGGTTGAATTTGGCGTTGCTGCCCACGACATTCAGTTGGTCGAAGAGGGCCGCGGCGGGGCCAGTGGTGTTGAGCGTGCCACCGAGGTTGACGATTCCATTGGTGGCCGCCATCGCCGCGGTGTTGAGCGTGCCGGTGATATTTAATTCGCCACCAGCCTGCACGACGACTTGATTCGTCGCCGTTAACGCCGCCCCGCTGTCGATGGTCAGCGTCCCGGCCAGGGACACCTGCGCCGCCGTGGGCGTGCCGGTATCCACCGTAATGCTGTTGCCGGCCAGAACATCCACCTGCTTGCTTGTCGCTGTGGAGATGTCGGCATCCCACGTGCCGCCGCTCCAGGTGCCGCTGCCGTTGGAGTTGATTTTTTCCAGCGACGAATTAATAATGCCGACCTGGATGTTGTCGTAACGAACATCGACGGCGGCGTTATTATTCCAGCTTAGGCCGATGTATTGCGGATTGAAACCGCTGTCGGTGGCGATGTTGAATTTGGAATTTGCGCCGACGACGTCTGCCAGATTCCTCGAACCGACCAATGCCTGATCCACATAATAGGAAAGCGTATTGGTGTTTCGATTGAAACGGATCGCCACGTTATGCCACTCCCCGCCAAGGCTCATGCCGGGGTCTGTGATAAGCAGCGTATCGGGGCCATAAATGCTCACCGCTCCACCGGCACGAAGGAAAAGCGCGAATCCCGTCTCGGCATCATGACCGCTAACGCTCGTGCCAACCATGAGGTCGGTGCGGTCGGTGGCCAGGCGAGCGTCAAACTGGATGACGAAATCGTTGGTCATCAGCGTAGCATAATTCGCCCCCAGAAGGCTTTGCAGATTGATGGTCGAAGCACTGTTGGCACCCGGCTGATAAAACTGGCCCGCGGTATTGATAACGCCGGCATTCCACGCGCCGAGGTTCAGG
The DNA here is from genome assembly GCA_031553595.1 of Thermoguttaceae bacterium. Taxonomy (GTDB): domain Bacteria; phylum Planctomycetota; class Planctomycetia; order Pirellulales; family Thermoguttaceae; genus RGIG3701. Next base: position 45,578 of record JAVBLI010000031.1, read on the forward strand.
TCAACGCGATTGAAATCGTCGTACCAGATCAGCGTATCGAACAGCGTGGAACTGCCCACGGTCAGCGGCGCCTGATCCGCGGCGGAAACCGTCCGCCCGGAAGAAAGGAAAGCACATGCCGTCATCACAAAAATAATGATGAATTTTTTAACCATCACATTCCCCATTTCGTTTGCGGGTTAATATTATTTTGTATGTAAGAATAGAACTTCAATCCATACATTTTATCATACCTGTCTGTCATTATCAAGAGAAAAAGAGACGTTTTCGTTATTTTTCAAAAAGTATTTGAATATTAGATTTGTAATTTGCGGGATTTCGACTTGAAAATCGGTGGGAAAACGAGTATATTGAGAGTATGGTAGTCTGGGTGGGGTGTGTCTGCATGGATGTCGCCCGGATGGTTGATTGGAGCTCAGGATGAGGGATAAAAAATGAAAATGAAAGCGTGGCCGGTGTGCCCGGAGTGTGGGGCGAAACGCGTGGCGGTTTGCCGGTTCTGTAAGACGGAAGGGGATGGTTTTCCGCTGGCGGAGATGGAATTTGTGATGCCGCACGCGGTGGAAGGGGCGGCGGAGGACGCGGAAGACCGGGTGACGCTCGAGGCGCAGACGCGGCGCTACGTGCCAGAACATCCGGCCGCGGCGGCGGAAGATGACGGCGTGGTCATAAAGCCATTGCTGGTGGGTACGCTCGGCGTGGCGTATGCCAGTGAAATCCGCCTGGAAACAGAGCGCTGCGGATGTGGACACACCGGGGCGGAGCACGCGCACGGTGCCGGGCATGATGGTGCTCACGGCGGTTGCGCAGACCATCACGCCGGCGGTGATTGCGGCTCGAAATACGAAATGGTAAAACTGAAAAACCCGCTGGATGATGTGCCGGAACATGACGAGAAAACGCAGGAATGTGCGCTGATGGTGATGTGCCCGGAATGCAGCGAGCTGATTACGCCGCGGTTTTTGAACATCTGCCAAAAATGTGAACATGAATTTCCGGACGGCGTGGAAAGCCGGCACCGCCATCATGAAGCTGCCGAGGAAAACGTCTCGCGGGTGGTCGTCGCGGTGGTGGCCATGATCACCGTGCTGGGGCTGCTGGCCCTGGGGATGATGCTGCCGTATTTGAAATGAAAAATGAAGAATCGCATAGGAACGAAAAAATGCTGAATTTTGCTCTTGAAATCGTGCGTCGCGCGTCGGAATTGACGTGCCTGATCCAGAAGGAGATGGTCACGCCGGCACTGGATAAAGCGGATCGCTCGCCAGTGACGGTCGCGGACTTGGCAGTGCAGGCGTATGTGGCGGCGAAACTGGAGGAATTTGACCCCGGAATTCCGCTGGTGGGGGAGGAATCGGCGGACGTTTTCGCTTCGGAAGCCGGCCAGGAAACGCTCACGGCCGTGACGGCGTACGTTGCGCGGCTGGTGCCCGGTGCCACGCGCGAGGCGGTGTGCCGGTGGATTAACCGTGGAAATGCGGAAGGCGGGGGGAATGGGCGGCTTTGGACACTGGACCCCGTGGATGGCACGAAAGGCTTTCTCCGGCGGGAGCAGTATGCGGTGGCGCTGGCGTTTTTGGAGGACGGAAACGTTAAAATGGGCGTTTTAGGATGCCCGCAGCTCTCGTTGGACGGCAAAAATGTCGGCGTGCTGGCGTACGCTGTGCACGGAGAGGGGGCGTGGGCGGTGCCGCTTTTTGATGATGGGGCGAATGAGGGGAATGTGGCTCAATTAAAGGTTTCGCAGATTGCGGATGTCGCGCAAGCACGGGCGCTGCGGTCGGTGGAGTCGGGGCACACGAATGTCAGCCAGATGGATATTCTGATGGAAAAAATGGGGTTGCGGGCGGAGCCGGTGCGGATGGACAGCCAGGCGAAGTACGTCGTGCTGGCGGCTGGGCAGGGCGATCTGCTGTTTCGGCTGCTGTCGGCAAAAATGCCGGATTATGAGGAGCGTATTTGGGATCAGGCGGCGGGTTCAATTATTGTGCAGGAGGCGGGCGGGCAGATTACGGACCTCGCCGGAAAGCCGCTGGACTTCACGCAGGGGCGGACGCTGAAAAATAACCGCGGCGTTTGCGCCTCGAACGGCCTGCTGCACCCGGCAGCGATTCTGGCGTTAACGGAATTCAAAAAATGAGGCGCGGCCATGAAAGATTTTTTTGCAACATATTTGTTCGAAAACCCGTACCCAGCGTTTGTCCTGGGGGTGGTGACGGCCGGTTTTCTCTCAGCGTCGTATAATATTTCAAGGAATGGCATCTTTCTAAAATTGATTGGTGTGACGTTTTTGCTCGTGGCCGGGGTTTTCGCGCTGGATTATTTCATCGTCACCCCCCGTGAGGAAGTGATGGCGGTCATCCAAGAAGGAATCGCTGGGCTGAAGGCGAATGACGCCGATCGGCTGGCGAAAATTTTGGACGAAAAAAAGTCCGGCGTCACACTGGCCCGCGTCCGGGAGGGCTTTCGTTACGGTACGATTACCGGTGCCAAGGCGAACGATATTCGTATTACGGTGAATGATCTCACTAGCCCGCCCAGCGCCCGCGCAGAGTTTTTTGGCGTGGTGACATTTAACGTGAAGCACGGCGATGTTCCGTGGGACAGGTACGCGTGCCGACTGATCGTGGATTTTGAGAAACAGCGCGACCGCTGGGTAATCGTCGGCCATGAAGAGCGGAGTATTATCGGCAAAGAATAATGGTGTCGGCGAAGAATGCCGTGACGCCGGAAAACATCAAGAATCGTCCTCGCTGTTTTGCCCAATTTCGCTAAAATACTGAATAATTGCTGTGGAGAGAATCATTAAAATCAGGGTAACGGCCAGCAGTGCTCCGAAAGTTGCGGCCACCCACCCCACGACGCGCCCAGCCACGGCGTCCCCTAGCATTAACAGGAGTCCCGCAAGACCCGCGGTGACGACGGTGCTGACCAGAAAAATGGAAGCCGCCATAATCAGCACGAAAAGCAGTATGTGGTTACGCGGATTATCGCTCATATATTGGATTTCAAAAAATGTTGTGTTTGCGGGGTAAATTCACGCATAAAGTGACTGAAATTATGCGTGCACAAATTCCGTTACCAGCAAAACGAAAGTTTTAGCTCATTATAATCGGCAGAATCCGTAAAGTCAACTGTTTTTCGAAAGTTTTTCGAGAACATACGAAAATTTCTCGTTTTATGTATTTCGCTCATTTTAACAGCCGGGAATAATTATTGTTACCGGATGGGGAGTAAGTCATGATCCGCCGCGGACACCTCTTTTCTTTATTATTTACCGCAGTCTGCGTTTTTTGTTTGTTTTGGCTGCCGCCGTTCATTACGGGTACGGAAATCGTGGTTAAAGATGGCCGGCACATTAACGGCAAGCTGGGGAGGCTGGTGGGGCTGGGCGGGGATGTGGACGCGTTTACGGGGCCGGAGGGCGGGCCGCCGATGAGTATCGTGTTCCTGGACGACGACCTTCGCCGCACGTATGTGGCGCAGATGCAGGTGGTGCAGGTGAACGGCGACGACTCGCTGACGGACATGCAGGAAATGTTCGACATTCAGCAGAAGGTGGCGGATCGCGGGCGGGGCGTCACCGGCGTGGGCCTGATCCTGAAGCGGGCGCCGTTCGACGAGCATGGCCGGCGGACGATCACCATGGCGACGACGAAGGGCCCGGAGAATCTGGTGCAGTGCATTACGCAGATTTCGCCGCACTGGATGAAGGTCGAGTGCATGAATTACCTCTGGGACATGCGGCTGGCCACGACCAGCATTTCGTACGAGGAGCTGATCCCGATTTTGCGGCACCAGGCGATTCGGCTGTGTAAGGGCTCCGAAACGGAGGCGGCGAAGAAGATCGCGCGATTTTTCATCCAGGCTCAGCGTTACGAGGAGGCGGCGAAGGAACTGAACCGGGTGATTCACCTTTCGAAAGTGCGTGAGGCCCAGAAAGATGGCGGAGACGTGACCCCGGTCGCGCTGGATGGAATCACCACGCAGACGCAGCGCGAGCTGGCGCCGACGCTTGCGCTGGTGCACCAGTTGCTCAGCCAGCGGCGTTTCGACGAACTGGAGTTGCGCCGCAAAAACGGGCAGCATTACCTGGTGCGGCGCATGCTCGAAGCGTTTCCGCCGGAGTACGTGGCGGGCGAAACGCTCCAGCTTGTGCGGGATATCCTGGCGGATTATGATCAGCAGGAGACGCGGATCGAAAAAATCATTGCGATGCTGCAGGCCGACTGGGCGAAGCTGGAGGATCCGAAGGCGAAGGAGGTACTGAAGCCGCTGATTCAAGAGATTACCTTCGAGCTGAATTTTAACACGCTGCAGCGGATGTCGGCGTATGAGCGGATGATGGATCTGAATGATCAGACGCCGGCGCAGCGGCTGGCGCTGGGCGTCACGGCGTGGCTCATGGGCAGCCGAAACGCCACGGAAAAAATCATGGCGGCGGTTTCCGCCCTGGAAGTCCGCGGCATCATGGAAAGTTACATGCGGGCCGAGAACGCCATTTCGCGGGAGGCGTTTTTCCAGAAGTTTCACTCGCAGGAGGCGGCGAATGTGACGGCCATGGCCGCGATTCTTTCGCACATGAAGCCTCCCGTGGGGGTAAAAAAGGAGCAGTGGATCAACGAACGGCAGGATTTCTGTAAGCTGCAAACCGCGTCGACGGTAGTGGAAAAACCCGTGACGTACTGGGTGCAACTTCCGCCGGAGTATGACCCGCACCGGATGTACCCGATGATCGTGGCCATGAACGGCCTGAATAACACGCCGCTTCAGGAGATGGAGTGGTGGGCCGGCGGTTTTAACGCGAAGGGCGAGCGGCATGGAGTGGCCGGGCGGCACGGATACATTACGGTCGTGCCCCAGTGGAGTTATGAAGGCCAGCGTGAGTATGAGTTCAGTCGGCGCGAGCATGACGTGGTGCAGCACGTGCTGCGGGATGTGTCTCAGCGGTTTTCGGTGGATTCCGACCGGGTTTTTCTTGCCGGGCATTTCGAGGGCGGAGACGCCGCGTGGGATATCGGCCTGGCGCACCCCGATCTCTGGGCCGGGCTGATTCTTTTCTCCGCGGAGGCCATGAAAACCGCGAAAATGTACCGCACGAACGCGAAACTCATCCCGATTTATCATGTCGGCGGCGAGCTCGACGTCCGCCAGGGCCGCAAGCTGCTGTTCCAGAACAGTTTTATCCTGACGTTTTATCTGGAAAGAGGGTATGACACGACGGTCGTGGAGTATCTCGGCCGGGGGCGCGAGGACTTTCCCGATGAAATTCACCGGGTTTACGACTGGATGAACCGCAAGCGGCGGAATTTTTATCCCGAAACGTTTACCGTGAACACGATGCGCCCGTCCGACAATTTTTTCTGGTGGATCGAAGTGAGCGATTTTCCGGCCCGGGCGCTGAACGGAAAAACCACAGTGAAAGTCGCCGCTAACCGGATCCCGACAGCCAATACGCTGAACGTTCAGATTCCCACCGCCTCCGCGAGAATCTGGATCGGCCCGAAAATGCTGGATTACGACCGGAAAGTCAACATTCTCATTAACGGCAAGAACATCATCGGCCCGCGCACTAACCTCTCCCCCAGCATCCGTGTGCTGATGGAAGATTTCATGGCCCGCGGCGACCGCCAAAACCCGTTTTTCCAGGTGGTCGAGTTCCCCGTGAAGAAGAAGTAATTGATAATTGACAATTATCAATTATCAATTGCCCGCATCACTCCACGTCGGGCAGGATGGTGACCTCAAAAATCTGTCCGCGGCGGATACGGCGGGCGATGAAATTCCAGCCGTGATAATCGAAATGGTCACCCGGGTGGGGAAGTTGGCCGAACTGTTTCAGCATCCAAGACGAAATCGTCGGCGTGTCGGCCCCGATGTGCCAGCCGACATCCAATTCGTCGAACACCTTTTTGGTCGGGACGCCGCCGCCGAGCACAAACGCCTTCCCCGTCAGGCGGTTAAAACTCTGCGGCAGCAGATCGAACTCGTCTTCCAGCTCGCCGACAAGCTCCTCGACGATATCTTCCATGGTGATCATGCCCAGCGTTTTGCCGGCCGCGTTGCGCACGACGGCGATGTGGGCGTGCAGGTTCACGAACAGCTTCAGGACGTTCGTCAGCGTTTCGTTCTCATCCACGAAATGCACCGTCCGCGCGATGTCCTGCACGTCGCGCACATTCCGGTTCATGGTGGCGCTGGCCACGAGCTCTTTAAAATTGATGTATCCCAGGATATGATCCGAATCGTCTCCCTCCCGCAGCGGGAAGCGGGTGTGGGGATCCATATGGGCCGCGATGATGGCGTGGGGGATGTCCTGGGAGGTGGAGATGAACGTGATCTGGTCCACAGGAATCATGACCTCCCGCGCGGTGCGGTCCGTCAGCCGGCTGGTTTCTTTGAGAATGCGTTCCTGATTTTTGTCGATCAGTTTCGTGAAACTCGCCAGCCTCACCAGGGCGCTGATTTCGTCCATCGTATCCGCCTCGTCCCCGCGGTCTCTGGGCTCGAAGGGCTTATTCATGAAATGCAGGAACGCGACCACGGGCCGCAGGGCCCAGACCAGGAATTGCAGCGGCTGCGTCATGTGGTACGCCACAGTGGTGTTAAACGTGACGCCCAGCGTTTTCGGCAGAATTTCCGTATATTGCAGCATCAGGAACGTAAAAACGATGGAAAAAATGGTCAGGTACAGGTCACCGCTGCCGACAAGTTGGCTGAATTGCGCACCGGCCACCGTCGCGCCGATCGTGTGGGCACCCGTGTTCAGAATCAGAATGACCGCGATCGGCTCTTCGATATGCTCCTTAAACCGCTTCCAGACTTGCGCCCGCCGCGGAAATTTTTCCGCAAAATCCTCCAGCTCTCCCGGGGTGAGGCTCAGCAGAGCCGCTTCGCATAAAGAACACGTGGCGGAAACGCACAGCGCGAAAAGCACGCTAATAATTAAAAGACTCCACATGGGCCGAGAAAAAAATCCCTCCTGTTCACCGGGTTTCGCCTGAGGAATCGCTGATTTTTCCGGACGTAAAGCCGTCCGCGCGCCGAATTCCGGCAGACACAGTCACCTAACATCCATTTATCATAATGGATAGTGCGCAAAATGTCAAGATTACTGCTCGGCGTGCGAAAATCTTCCACAAAAAAACGCAGACTCCTCGAAAATGTGGAATCTGCGTGTTTTTCTTGGGAGACAGAGTGTTCCGTGGTTTTCATACCCCGGTTACTCTTTCGCGTTCATCTTTTTCTGGTAATCGCCGAGCGTGGTTTCCTCGAACATGGCGATGAACTGATCCACCTGGCGGATTTTGTTCATGTCGGACTCCACGAGCCGGGGCAGGAACTGGTAATCGGACGTGATAACGCGTTTCTTGGCGAAAAGCCCGGCTTTCTGTGGCGGAAATGTGACCTGAACCCGCGAAATCAGCGACCCGGCGTTAAAAATCGTTTCGTTGACGTTCATCCGCGCGAACAGCGATTTCGTTTGCGGCGCGAGCATTAAATTCAGCTTGCAGTACGCTTTCGCGAATTGCCGGTACTGGGTGAGCATCTCCGGCTTTTCCGGCTTGGTCGGCATCACCTCGTAATTGAGAAGCTTCGACTGAAATGTGTATAGATTATCTTTTTCGTTATACGCGATCTGAAACTGGGGCATCGCGAAAAATCGCGCCTCCTCGTTCTGGTGCGCCGCGGCCCATTGCCGGAGTTCCTCGAAATAATTGTCGATCTGGTCCATCGTCACGACCACTTTCTGCCGCGTCTGGGTATTCAGGATGTAAAACGTGTTTTTTTCGGGGTTAAACACGATGTATTCCTTCAGGTCCGTCAGGTAATCATAAACCTGGCCGTCGACGAAAAGCGTTTTTCCTTTGGAAAGCTGCTGATTATTTTCCACGTCGACGACCGTATTATTCACGCGGAAATTCATCCAGTCGGCCTGGCTCGCCGCGGCGAACAGAGTAAAAAACAGCGCTAGCGTTAAAATAATTCGTGTTTTCATGATTTCCCCAGCCTGTGAAGTGCTTGATTCCACCCGCGCGACCGTCGCTTGAGCATGGGCTTAAGAAGAAGCCGTGGGGTGGGGATAATAATGAAGGATGCCCGGGCTGAAAAAGCCGGGACACGCGTTCCTTGTAAACCGTAAAGGGAATATAGCGGTTTTTTTAAGCCGAGTAAAGAGCGATTTTGCGTTTTTTCCATGATTCTTCCGCTGATTTCCGCAGATTTTTTGCCGGAATTTGAACCCGGGCGTGTTTGTATTATAATATTTTTATATTATAATAAGGAAAAGGAGAAAAAACATGAATCTTTTTAGAAAACATGGCTGTCACGCGGAATTCCGGGGAAAATGGCGGTGCTGGGCGGTTTTCGCTCTGGCGGCGTTTTTCGTACTGGGAGTGTGCATGCCCGTTACCCTTCGCGCGGAGGAAGCGGCGGCCGAAAATGCAGAGGCGGAAGATGTGGCGGCGGAAAATTTGGCGCCGGTGAAGGAAGCGGAAACGCAGGATGCGTGGAAAGCGGCTGGCGCGGCGTCTTTGCGCGGCTTGAAATGGCTGGCCGCGCATCAGGAAGAAAACGGAAGCTGGAGTTTCGATCATGGGAAAGCCCCGCAGTGTCAGGGGAAATGCGGGAATCCCGGCACCGCGGAGTCCGCACGCGTCACCGCCACGGCCGTGGCCCTGATCCCCTTTTTGGACTGGGAAATCACCCATCGGCGTGAAAATTCGCCATACCGGGAGACCGTTCAGCGCGGGCTGGCGTTTCTCCAGTCGCGCGGCGAAAAATCGGAAGTGAAAATCGGGAAAGACAAGAAAAAAGTGCTCCGCTTCAGTGATGGAGAGTTCGGCATGACCACGCACGCGCTGGCCACCTTATGTCTGGTGGATGCGTACCGGCAGACGCGCGACCAGACGTTGCGCGAGCCGGCGCAGCAGGCGGTGGATTTTATTCTTTATGCGCAGGACCCGGCCGGCGGTGGATGGGGTGTGCGGCCGCGGACGCCGGGGAACCTGACTGTCTCGGCGTGGCAGATCACGGCCCTTTCGGATGCGTACATGGCATATCTTTCCGTGCCGGCTGCGGAAACGAAAATGGCCCTGGCGTTTATGGATTCCTTGCGGGTGAAGGAAAGCGGCATGTACCGCATGATGCCGGGCCGGACGCCGGATGACGGCGCCACGGCGGCGGCGCTGTGGTGCGGCGTCCGTTATCATAACGTTCGCGAAGATCGGATCGCGCGGGCGGGTTACAGATGGCTGGAAAGCCGGGGAATGTCGGAAACGGACCAGCTTTTCAATTTTTACGCCGTCATGGCGTTCCGTGGGGTGGATATGCGGGAACAGGAAAAAACCGCGCGCCGCATGAGAGACGCCTGGAAAGTACGCACGCAGTGCACGGACGAAAGCAGCCACGAATACGGGAGCTGGTATTTTCCGGACGCTGACCACCCCGGCGCGAAGGAAGGCGGACGCCTTTTGCAGACGGCCCTGATGACCATGATCCCCGACTTTCCCCACACTCCCTCGCCGCTGATCAATCACCGAAAAGCGAATTAAAACCGTATTTACCATTCACCTTTCACCATTTTTTTCCGTTTTCATGAAAACTTTTCGCGAATGCTGGTCCGTCGACCCGGACATCACCATGCTCAATCACGGCTCTTTCGGCGGCGTGCCCCGCGCGGTGGAACAGTGGCGGTACGAGCTTTTCCGCCAGGCGGACGCGAATACCATGCGATTTTTCCTGCGCACGATTCCGCCGCTTTTAGACGCGTCGCGCGCGACGCTTGCGCGGCTGGCGGGCACGGCGGCCGAGAATCTCGCGTTCGTGCGGAATGCCACCTCCGGGGTGAATGCCGTGCTGCGGAGCCTGAAATTTGCGTCGGGGGACGAAATTCTCTGCACGTGCCACGGGTATAACGCGTGCCGGGCGACGGTGGAGTTTCTGGCCGCGCACGCAGGTGTGAAGCTGGTAATCGCGGAGATTCCGCTGCCGGTTTCCGGGCCAGGGGAGGTGACGGCGCGGATTTTGGAGCATGTCACGCCGCGGACGAAAATCGCGCTTCTGGATCATATCACCAGCGCCTCGGCCCTTATTTTCCCTATTCCGGAAATTATTCGGGAGCTGGAGACGCGGGGGGTGCCGACCCTGGTCGACGCGGCCCACACGCCCGGCATGCTGCCCATGATGCTGGACGAGTGGCGGCCCGCGTACTTCACCGGGAACTGTCATAAGTGGCTCTGCGCCCCCCGCGGCGCGGCGTTTTTGTATGTCCGCCCCGACCTGCGGGATACGGTGCATGCCACGACCATCAGCCACGGTTATAATAACCCGCACCCGGCGGCCCTCAAATATCACGCCGAGTTCGACTGGACGGGCACCGATGATCTCACGCCCTGGGCAGCCGTGGGCCCGACCATCGAGTTCATGGCCGAGCTCGGGGCGCAGATTCCGGACGCCGACATTTACGGGGATGCTGCGCCGGAAGCGGTGCACGCGATGTTCCCGCTGACGGAAGACGCGGAGCCGGACGCGCTGCGGCGGAACATGAATCGGGTGATGGCGCGCAACCGGCGCTTCGGGCTGTGGGCCGGCAAAACGCTGGAAACCGTGCTCGGCTCGCCGTTTCAGATTGCCCCGGACGCCATGTTCAGCGCGATGTACCCCGTAGTGTTGCCGGGAGATTTAGCGGAAAAACTGCTGCCGGAATACGGCCCGAACATTTTCCCCGAAACCGTGCACCCCATTCAGTTCTGGCTTACCGACCACGCCGAAATCGAGACCACGGCCTACTTTTTCCAGAACATCCCCATCCTCCGCACCGCCCCCCACCTTTACCATGGCCCCGACGATATCCACCGCCTGGCCGACGCCCTGCGCGAGGTGATTAAACGATAAAAAACAGCAGCCGGGAGCGTAGCGTTAGCGGAGAGACCGGATGAAGTGGGAAAAATTCCGGCTATTCGATCCGGTCACTGCGCGTCACTGACGTTCCGCTACACTCCCGGCTACTGTTTTCGTAAATGTATAAATTTGCAAACTGCTCTAAACCGAATGAAAAAACTATCATAATTTTACCATCAAAAAATCATGCAAAACCATAATTCCATCACCGGCGTGACGATTACCCCGTTAAAAAAGTTTACCGACCAGCGCGGGTGGCTCACGGAGCTGTTTCGCGAGGATGAGCTGCCCGAGGGGGTGCTGCCGCGGATGGCGTATGTCAGCCAGACCGAGCCGGGGGTGGCCCGTGGGCCGCACGAACATGCCCGGCAGACGGACGTGTTCGCGTTTCTCGGACCCGGCACGTTTTCGCTGCACCTGTGGGATGCGCGGGAAGATTCCCCGACATTCGGCGCGGCGCTGGTGGCCGAATTCGGCGAAAACGCTCCCGCGACGGTCGTCATTCCGCCCGGCGTGGTGCACGCGTACCGCTGTGTGAGCGACGCGCCAGGCTGGGTGCTGAACTTCCCGGACGCGCTGTATGCCGGCTGGGGAAAGTCCGAGCCGGTGGACGAAATCCGGCATGAGAACGACGCGGAAAGTAAGTACACGCTTTAACCGAAGGAGTTTAAGATGAAACGACACAAAAGACGTGCGGGTTTTGTCGTGCCGATGGCGGTGATGGCGATGGTGGCGGTGGGGCTGCTGATCCCGGCCATTAACGCGGCAAGGATGGCTGCCCGGAGGCAGGCGTGCCAGACTAAAATGAAAGACCTGGTGCTGGCAGCGAATCTTTACGAGTGTAAATTCAAGCGGCTGCCGCCGAGTTGCCATGTGGCGAGAAAGCAGCTCGGGTCGGAAGAGATGTCCAAGGACGGCTACAGTTTCCTGGTCGACATGCTGCCGGAAATAGAGCAGGAGTGGCTTTACAAACGGATGAACGTCGTGAGTCAGCTGGACAAGGAAAACGACAACGACAACAACAATCTTCCCGACGAGTGCCTGGCCCGTGCGCTGCCGATCTTCCTCTGCCCGGACGCACGCAACCATCGGTATGTGGACAGGCACGCTCTGCCGGAAAAGCGACAGGCGATCACGAATTACAAAGCCGTTTCCGCCTCGACGCGCAAGGCGTACGAACTCAGTTCGCAGGAAAACCCCGGCGAGAACGCGGAGGATATTTACGGCATCGGAAACATGGAGGAAGCTTCCGACGGCGTCATATATGTCGGCTCAAGAACCAGACTGGGCAGCATCAGTGACGGCATGACAAACACGTTCCTGCTCGCCGAGACGGAAGAGCCGGTTTATTCCCGCTGGATTGTCGGGCAGGAGTGCGGGCTGTATACGATGACCGATGACGCGGTTTTCAGCCCAGCCACCAGTGAAATCACTTTCGTTCACCCCGAGGGATACACGCGTGGCAAGTTCGGCAGCGATTCCACCATCCCGGCCGCGATGCGGAAGACGAATTTAAACCGCGATTACGCCGCCAGTCCATATCCGTGGGGCGAAGACGGTTTTGCGTCCCGGCGGTATTCCGGCAAGCCGGTCGCCGACTCTCCCAAACGCCGTGGCCCCGGGGCCAACCACGACGGCGTGGTCATGCACGCATACGTCGGCGGCGCCGCTGATACTGTCTCCACGGAAATTGATGTGGCCGCTTACTTTTTCCTCACCACCCGCAGCAACGGCGATCCAAGCCCCTTTCCGGAAGCCCCCACAGGATGAATCGAATAATACCGTGAAAGAAAAACTCACCTTTTTTTGGCGGACTGCCTCCCCGTTTTCGCAGTGGTACACGGCTCCGTTCACCGTGGACGGCACGGCGTTTAACTGTGCCGAGCAGTACATGATGTATCGTAAGGCGACGCTCTTCGAAGACCACGAAATGGCACAGCGGATTCTCGAGGCACGCTCGCCGCGGACGCAGAAAGACCTGGGTCGAAACGTGCAGCATTTTGTGGAATCCGTCTGGGACGCCGCGTCCTGGGAAATCGTGGCCACGGGGAATCGGGCGAAATTCACACAGAACGCACCCCTGAAAGAACTTCTGCTGGCCAGCGCCGGCACCACGCTGGTGGAAGCCTCGCCGCATGACCGCATCTGGGGGATCGGCCTGGGCGAAGACGATCCGCGGATTCACGACCGTAAAAAATGGCGCGGCGAGAACCGCCTGGGCGAAATCCTCACCCGCCTGCGGGAGGAACTGCTGGCACATGTTTAAAACAGCAGCCGGGAATGGAGTGAAGCGGAATGACCGGATAGAAGCGGGGAATGTCCGGCAATTTAATCGGGGCCTCCGGAAGTGGGCAGTGCGTTTCCACTTCCAATCCGGTCATTCCGCTGTGCTGCATTCCCGCCAGCTGTTTTTGTGGTAAATCAATTGGAGAAACACATGAAAATACTGATTTTCGGGGCGAAAGGCCAGTTGGGCACGGAGCTCATGGCGCAGTTGGCGCCGTGGGGTGTGGGGCTGGATCTGCCGGACGCGGATATTTCGGACCGGCACACGGTGACGGATATTTTTGCGGCGTTAAAGCCGGACGCCGTGGTGAACGCGGCGGCGTTTACGCACGTGGATGCCGCGGAACAGCAGCCGGCGGTGTGTCGGCGGGTGAATACGCTGGGGCCGGAAAATCTCGCGCGGGAGTGCACGGCCCGGGATATTCCGCTGGTGCATTACAGCACGGATTACGTGTTTTGCGGCTCTGAACAGCGGACGCCGTTTCGGGAGATGGACGCCGTGGCGCCGCGGGGCGTGTATGCCGAGACGAAATATGACGGCGAGCTGCGCGTGGCGGCGTGTGCGAAACACCTGGTTCTTCGCACGTGCGGGCTTTACGGGAAGCCGGGGCCGAACACGCCGGGGAATTTCGTGGAAACCATGCGGCGGCTGGGGGCCGAGCGGCGGAATTTGCGGATCGTCGCCGATCAGCACTGCACGCCGACGTGGATTCCGAATCTCGTGGCCGCGACGAAATTCCTGCTGGAAAACCAGGCGTGGGGGCTTTATCACCTCACGAATCGCGGCGAAACCACGTGGTATGCGTTCGCGCAAGAGATTTTTCGCCTGACGGGACTGGCGCCGGAAGTCGCCCCCATCACCACCGCCGAGTGGAACGCCCCCGCCCCCCGGCCGTTATACAGCGTCCTGGACACCGCGAAATACCACGCCCTGGGCGGCCCGGTTATGCCGCAGTGGCAGGATGCGCTGGCGGAGTATTTAAAATGAGAATGAGAAATAAAGAAATGAGAAATTATTTAATTCCACATTCCTTGTATAATCCAGTATCTACCCTCGCGGGTTTAAAAATGTTAAAATTACGTTTATGGTAGCCGCCTTTGCTCCCCCGCCTCCGCAGGCATGGGGGGAGCAAAAGGGCGGCGGGCGGCGGTGATGTCGTATCTTTCTGGAT
>JAVBLI010000011.1:0-20954 GCA_031553595.1 Thermoguttaceae bacterium
AAACAGCAGCGCGAGAATGTCCAGGTGTCGTAGGCTCCACACGCGCCGGAAGTTGAAGAAAATGCCGATGATCATCAGCGCCGAGAGGTAAAACCATGTCGTGGGGTTCACCTCGTAAAGCATGAAAACCTTAAACATCCCATTTCTCCTGAATGAAAACAAAAAACTTACCCACGCGTATATTATACCATTTCCATGGGCGGCAAAATAGGAATTTTCCGGGTTTCGGCGAAAATTCTCAGAAAAAACGACTTTTTCCCCCGCATAAGCGGCCCACGCCCCGCCGGCACCGCCAATCCACGAAAAAACCCCGCAAAACACGGGGTTTTCTGTGTCCCAGGGATAAAATCCGGCACAAATTAACGCTTCGAGAACTGCGTCGCGCGACGGGCTTTCCGCAGGCCGAACTTCTTGCGTTCCACCATTCGGCTGTCCCGCGTCAGCAGGTTGCGATCCTTCAGGATCTCGTACAGGCCGGCGTCAAAGATCCGCAGCGCCCGCGCAATTCCGAGTTTGCACGCACCGCTCTGCCCCGTAATACCGCCGCCGGAAACGCGGATGATAACATCCACTTCATCCCTTTTGCCGGTTTCCAGCAGCGGAGCCAGTACGGCATTTCGCTGCTGCACGTTATTAAAATAATTTTCCAGGCTTCTGCCGTTAATCGCGATTCTCCCCTGACCCGGGCGGATACGCACCCGCGCCACCGCCGTCTTGCGCCGGCCGGTTCCCAGAGAATCATTCGTCCCTTTTCCTTCAATGATGACTTTTTCTGCCATGAGCTTTTCTTACTCCTGAAATTTTGTGGAAAGCGTTACGCTTCTTTATTTTATGAAAATACGAAATTGAACCGCGAAAAATTAACCCAGATCCACCGCTTCCGGCTGCTGTGCCTGATGCGGATGCTCCGAACCCGTGTAAATCTTCAGTTTCGCAAGCATTTTCGTCGCCAGGCGATTCTTCGGAAGCATGCGTCGCACCGCCTCCTCCAGAATTTTTTCCGGCTTCTTCGCGAAACGATCCGCCGCCGACTCGCTGCGCAGCTGGGTGTAACCCGTATACCACGTGTAACGCTTCTGCTCCCACTTCTTTCCAGTAAACTTGATCTTACCGGCATTCACTACCACCACAAAATCGCCCGCATCCACATGCGGCGTGTACGTGGGGCGGTGCTTCCCCATTAACCGCACGGCGATCTGACTCGCCAAACGCCCGACCACCTTGTCCGTCGCATCCACCAGCACCCACTGCGGATCGGCTTCCGCCGGTTTCGCCATAAATGTTTTCATAATAACCACTCTCAATTCAACAAAAACCAAAAAGAATGCCTGAATTTTGACGTCAAAATTCGCGAAAACGGCTCCGTACCGCATTCCGCTTCGGCGTTCACCAGAACACCGCTGTTCCAGACATTTTTGAATCCCTATGTCCGCCCCGGCCGCCATTCACGGCATATTCCGCGATTCACACATTAAAATACGCATGCGTGACTTCCCGGCCCGGCCTCTAAAAATAAGAACCCTAATTTACTTCAAAATACCACGCCCGACAAGGAGGGGGATGTGGGTTTTAACGTAAATGTCATACAAATTTAAAAGAATGCTAGCTTTTTTTAGCCGAAATGCTAGACTGCCTCGAAAAATCAGGTATACTCATTTATAGGGCTTGGAGTGTTTTTTAGCCTTCGTTCAAAATAATAAAGGCCGTTTGTTGGCGGGGAAATTCATGTTGCGTTGGCGATTACTGATCGGAACTTCCATCGCCCTGGTGTTCGCCGGGCTCTTTGTCCTGGATTGGCATCTTCAAAAAATGACCGGCATCCCGGGAATCGCCCTGTTTCCGTTCATGGTGCTGCTGGCGATGCTCGCCTGTCGGGAGATTTTGAATATCGCCAATAAAAATAACGTTTTCCCCACCCCGCTGCTTACTTATTTTTGCACTCTTTTTGTGCTCGTCAGCGGCTGGGGCGCTTTCGTCATCCAGCGATTAATGGCAAATACAGAGGTTACCCACTCGCATCTCATTCAGCAGCTGGATGCGCTGAGGCCTGCCAGTTGGACGCTTTCCGCCTTCGCACTGGCGGTTATTTTCATCTTTTTCGTGGAAATCTGTAAATATGTGCATCATGGAGCCACAAACATACGAATCGCGTACACGGTGTTCATTGTCGTTTATATTGGGTTGTTTTTCACATTTCTGACACTCATCCGCCTGAGTTTCGGCATTTTTACCCTCGTTTCTTTCGTAGCGATTGTTAAAATGGGGGATACAGGCGCTTATGTTGTGGGAAAAACATTCGGACGCCATAAAATGGCGCCGGAGCTGAGTCCCGCAAAAACGCTGGAAGGGGCCGCCGGGGCGATTTTATTTTCATGTTTGACCGCATGGATTTGTTTTGCAGTAATCATACCTTCGTGTCTTAACCAGCCGATGGTGCTCACGGTGAAACCGGGTTGGATTGCTTATGGTGCAGCGCTTGGGATGGTTGGGTTGTTTGGTGATTTGGCGGAGTCTATGTTAAAACGGGACGCCGAGATAAAAGACACAAGCACCCTGTTTCCCGGAATGGGGGGGATTTTGGATGTCGTTGACTCGCTTCTGATGTCCGCCCCGATTGCGTACGGTTTTTGGGCGCTGGAATTGGTCATCCATCCAGGCTGACGTTCATAAAAATGTCAGCCTTTGTATAAATAATTGTAATAAAGCAAATAAAAACAGATGGATTATTCATATAAAATCATCGGACGCGGCGACATTCCCCTTTTATGTGTTCATGGATTTCCGTTCGATAATAGTATGTGGGATCTCGTGGCAGAAGAAATTTCGTCCGATTTCCGAATAATCGCGCCCGACCTCCGTGGAATGGGAAAAACGCCCCCGGGAGAGGGGAATTGCGTTACGATGGCGGAGCTTGCCCAGGATTTAGCGATTTTGCTGGACGCTTTGGATGTAGAGAAATGCGTGTATTGCGGGCTTTCCATGGGCGGATACGTCGGTTGGGAGTTTTGTGAGCGATTTTTCGATCGCCTTCTTGGCTTGATTCTTTGCGACTCGAATGCGGGTTGTGACACTCCAGAGGCAGCGGCGAATCGGGAAGTCACCGCCCGGCGGGTCGAAACAGAAGGCCCTGCCTTTCTTGCAGACGCGATGATGGGGAACATTCTCGCGCCGGAGACTATGGAAAACCGCCTGGAAATCGTGGCGTGGTACCGCCGAATGATCGAAACGAATAACGCACAGGGAGTGGCGGCCATCGCGCGGGGCCTGGGGAAACGCCGGGATTTTCGCGAAAAAGTAGCCCAAATTACCCTGCCGACCCTCATTTTATCGGGGGAAGCGGACATTTTGTCCCCCCCGGCTGCCATGAAAACCCTCGCGGCGCGTATGCCGCATGCGGAGTACGTGCCAATTGCTCATGCCGGGCACCTTCCCCCCCTCGAAAATGCGACAGAAACCGCTTCCGCGATTCGGGACTTTTGCCGCCGGGAGATTACGGTTCACTCCTAATTGAAAATCGCACATTGTCGTGTGAGTGCCCCATCTTCACCAAATCCACATGGAAAACATGGTTAAATCAAAGAAAAAATCAAAATTCTCTCTCCTTTTCAGTGCGGCTATGTTGGCGGTGATGCTGTTTCTGGTCATTTTTCTTTCCGTTGTGCAGTCGCAACAGTCGCTCATGTCCCAGTCGCCGCAAGAAATGGAGGGATGGATATTTGTCCAAAATCCGAGTGGCGAGCTGATAAAGCAGGAATTTCTTTTTTTGGAAGACCAAACAATTTCTGTTGCGCGTTTAATTGACAGCGGAAAACGCGTCCAAGCTAATAAAACCGCCCAAAAACTCGGCGAATTCCGAATCACGTTTGCTACTGGCCGAAAAAATACCTTCGAAATGAATACCTTGGGCGTCAAGCGACTTGATGGGTTCGGGTGGCAGACAACGCTGCCCTCAAATGAATTAATTGAGATCATTCAAAAGTTTTTCTCATCCTCCGAAAATCCTGGAAAAGCGCCCTGAAAATGCATTTTTCACTTTTCCATGGCTTCATTTTCCGGCGTGTCGCTGCCCGGTTTGGCGATTTTATAAAGTTTCATTTTTTTGTACAGTGTTGTGCGATTTATTCCGAGATATTCAGCCGTTTTGATCCGGTTCCATTTGCATGCCTGTAACGCCTGCTGAATGATTTGCCGCTCGGGGGCACTGAGCGAATCTTTCAGTCCCCGCTTATTCTGCTCAGCCGGGGGAGAGGCGGCCGTCAGCGAATCCCGGTAGCCCGGCGACAAAACCGGAATTCCGGAGGGCGGAATCAGGTGGGAGGGTAAGTCCTCGGGGGAGATGAAACTGTGCCGACCCAGCAGCACTGCCCGCTCAATGACGTTCTGTAACTCGCGGATATTCCCTTTCCAGGCATACATCTGGAGCAGGGCCATGGTTTCGTCGGTGAAGCCCAGGATCTGACGTTTTACATTCTGTGCGGCATTCTGTAGAAACGCAGTCGCCAGTAATGGGATGTCGGCCACGCGGTGCCGAAGGGCGGGTAATTCGATATTTATGACATTAATCCTGTAGAACAAATCCTGCCTAAACCTCCCATCATCCACAGACTTGGAGAGGTTTTCATTCGTCGCGAGGATCACCCGCGTGTCCACACGGAACGTTTTCGTACTCCCGACAGGCTCAAATTCCAACTCTTGTAACACGCGCAATAGTTTAATCTGCATGGCCGGTGAAGCAGTGCCAATTTCATCCAGGAAAATCGTACCACTGTCAGCTTGGCGAAATCGGCCGATTTTTTCCGTTTTGGCATCCGTAAACGCCCCCGCCACGTGCCCGAAGAGCTCACTTTCCAGCAAGGATTCCGGCAGCGAGCCGCACGCGACCTCCACAAAAGGCTTGTTTTTACGCATGCTGCGACGATGAATCGCCCTCGCAATCATGGATTTTCCCGTTCCGCTCTCCCCTGTGATAAGCACCGTGGCCCGTGTGTCGGCGATATTTTCGACGATTTCATACACTTTCATCATTCGGGGATCGCGCCCGATGATCCCTTCAAAATCAGCTGGGATTACCGAGGCTGTGGGGTGAGAAGAAGTTTTCGAATGCTGCACTGAATCAACGCGGTAATAATCGGCAGAATACGAGTCGTCAAAGGAGGTTTCGATATCAGGGCGGTTATCAATTTCTTGTGTAACCGAAGCCGCTATCTTCTCCAATCTGCCAGATTCAAGCGGTGACGTTACAATTTTGTCGATAATATCCAAAATTTTGTCATCCAGGAGTGGTTTTGTAAGGAAATCATAAGCTCCCTGGTGCACAGCCGTCATCGCCAACGCGATTGTGCCATGTCCGGAAATCATAACGACTGGCGTTTTGGGCATATTCTCGCGAAAATAGCGTAACACCTCCAGCCCGCTCTCGGTTCCCAGCCGTAAATCGACCAGCGCTAAATCGAAATGCTGCCGCTGCGTTTTTCCCACGGCTTCCGTAACATTTTCGGCCACGGCCACGGTGTGCCCATAACTCTGAAGCCACTCCGCCGTGGAAAAAAGCACCTGACGATCATCGTCGACGATCAAAATCGAGATTTTTTTACTCATTTATTCCTTGCCTGCTGCTGGAAGACAACTTCTTAAACAAACGAAAAACAAAAAAGGTCTGTTTCGCTCAAATACTGTGCTTTTTCGCTCCGATGTTTACAAAAATAAACATTCGCTGTTGTTAAATATCCCCATTATTCCTAGGATTCATTAATTTTTGAAGCGACATTTCGCGGCTTTATGTCAAATTTTATTTTGATAATTTTGTTATGACGATTGTATGTTTTATTGCCGTCTGATATAATAAAGCTGGGCATTTTGTAATGCCTTCACGATAATATTAAGAAAAAGCGTTTCGTTTTTTCACACCAAACATCCAGGCTGGAGTGCGGCATATGGGATATTCGGAAATTTGGGCCCCGTGGCGATTAGAATACGTTCAAGAATCTTCAAAGGAGGAAAAGCCCTCCCCCGAGAAGCTGATTTTTGAGGACGGTGGCGATCCAAATTGCTTCATTTGCCAGGCCGTGGCGGATTCGCCGATCAACGATCATCAAAGGCACGTCGTTTTTCGTGGAAAACTGTCGCTCGTCATCTTGAACCGATTTCCGTATAATAATGGACACCTTTTAATTACGCCGCGAAGGCATGTGTCCCGGCTTGAAATGCTGACTTCCGAAGAACATCTTGAGATGATGGGTGTTTTAGGAAAAATGGTTCGAGTCCTGGAAGCATGCATTCACGCGCAAGGATTTAATGTCGGCTTGAATCTTGGGGAAGTGGCGGGGGCGGGGCTGCCGGGGCACTTGCACTGGCATCTTGTGCCGCGATGGAATGGAGACACGAATTTCATGCCCGTTTTGGCGGGAATCAAAGTAATTCCTCAGTCGCTGGATGCCCTGTGGGAAATTTTGTGTGAAAAAATGAGTGAATAATCAATATTTGTGAATTACGTGCTGATGACGAGGCGATTTCCCCCCCTTCAATTCACCCCATACCCCCTAAAACGCCATGGCATTAATCGTTCTTCGTCTTGTTTTCATTCTGGTTATCAGCGGTTTAAGTATCGCGTTCATTAATTCCGGCGTTTTCCCCAGCCAGTGGGGGGACTGGATGCCGATTTTTGTTTTCGGTGCCATGATGCTGCTGGCAATCGGCGTGATTATCATTGATATTTTTTACCCGCGAAAGCGTTTGGATGTCATTACGGCGGTTTATTTTGGCCTGATCGTGGGTTTTTTCCTGTCCTACATGGTAAATATTGGCCTGACCCCTTTTTATAACACCCTCAACACCACTTTTAAGGAGCTGAATCCGCAGAAAATTCAGGATTCCATTCAGCTGATCATCACGGTGATGATGTGTTACGTTTCGATCAGCCTGCTTTTACAGACGCGAAACGATTTTCGGTTCATTATTCCGTTTGTCGAGTTTTCTAAGGAACTCAAAGGTTCGCGACCTTATATTTTGGACACAAGCGTGGTGGTCGACGGACGAATTGCGGATATTGCGGCGACGAAGATTTTTGACACGCAATTAATCATGCCGCAATTCATTATTCAGGAATTGCAGCGGATCGCGGAGTCGACGGACAAAATCAAGCGTGGGCAGGGACAGCGGGGGCTGGATATTCTAAGCCAATTGCAGAAGATGCCGGATGTGGAGCTTCAGATTTTCGACCGTTATTTGCCGGAGCTGAAAGGGCAGCCGGTGGAAATGCAGCTGGTGCTGCTGGCGAAGCATTTAGAGGCCAAGCTCGTAACGAATGATTATAATTTGAATAAGGTTGCCCGTCTCAACGGTGTGGGAGTCATGAATCTCAACGACCTGGCAAACGCCTTAAAACCGGCGTTTTTGCCCGGGCAGGAGGTGGATATCCACATTATCAAGCAGGGGGAAGAGGCCAGCCAGGGGGTGGGATACCTCGCCGATGGTACGATGGTGGTGGTGGACGGCGGGCGTCCGCATCTTGGGAAAAATGTACATATCGTGGTCACCAGCGTTTTACAGACCAGTGCGGGGCGGATGATTTTCGGAAAGTGCAACGGAAATCAGCGTGCGAAAGAGGAAGCACGCGAAAAAGAGCCGCCGCACGAAAATGATAACGCGGCAGCCAAGCTGGTGTAAAACGCGGCTGCTCGTTCCGCCAGCGCGAGCCCGCTAAGATGGGGGCCACGGGCAATGTGCCTCCGCATCGGCAGCGTCTTTCTGTTTTAAGTGCGCAACGGTTTATTCCACCACGGCCAGGATTTCGGATTCATTCAGGATCAGGTATTCTTCGCCATCCAGGAGAATTTTGCACCCGAAATATTTCTCGAAAAGCACACGGTCTCCTTCATTCACCTGAAGCGGAATGCGGGTGCCGTCTTCCAGAAGATGACCGTCGCCGACCGCGAGCACTTTCCCCTGCGAGGGTTTTTCCTTGGCGGAGTCCGGCAGAACGATTCCTCCCGCCGTGACTTCTTCCGCGTCCACCTGCCGCAGGATGACTTTTTCGCCCATGGGAATCAGTTTCATATTTATCCTCCAAAAATGGCGGAACTCCAGGATTTTCCGCGTTTCTCCAAACCAAGCGATTCCCGGGAGGGCGTTTTGCGCCACCTCTTGCGGGCAACCTTTTTTCAAGCTGCGATTTTTCCGCGGTTTTGCCCCGCGGATACCTCTATTCTTGCATGGATCTCGCGAAAATGCAAGAGGCTAAGCAGCGATTCGGGGCAATTATTCCGATATTCGCCCCAAACAAGAGGAAAGATCCGCAAAACCTCCAGGAATTTTCTCGGCAAACACGCTATTTTACGAATTCCGTTATTTCATCGCCAAGAAAATCTTTCCACGCGGGGAATAACGGGGCCGTGATTTCCACATTTTCCGTCCGCATGGGGTGCTGGAAAGCCAGAAGACGGCTGTGCAGCGCAATTGCGCGGAGGCGTTCATCCGGAAACGGCTCTCCGAAAAGTGTGGCGGCGCCGTACTGCGTGTCTCCAAGAATCGGAAAGCCGCGCGAGGCGCACTGGATGCGTATTTGATGGGTTCTGCCTGTTTCCAGTTCAATTTCCAGCCACGAGCAATTTTTTTCGGGGAAACGCCGCATGACCCGAAAATGCAGCAGTGCCCAGCGGCCGTCCGGATGGCTGGAGGAAACGACTTCCGCGCGTGCCTCATCCGCCACCTTAATCAGAAAATCTTCCCAGCTGCCGGTGTTTTCCGGGACCATTCCCTCCACCAGCGTCCAGTATTTTTTGGTGATGGTACGCATCTGAAACTGCTGTGAGAGCCGGCGTGCGGCACGGACATGCCGGGCGAAAAGCATGCACCCGGTGGCGGGGCGGTCCAGGCGGTGAGGAACGCCGAGATAAACGTTTCCGTCCGGGCGATTTTCCTTGTGCCGGACATAATCCTTTATTTCATCCACCAGGCTGGGGATCCCTGGCGGCGACTGAACGAGAATCCCGGCCGGTTTGTTTATAACCAGCACCGGGCCGTCTTCATATAATATTATCATGGGTTTCGGAGGATGAGTGCGTCGGCGGAAAATTTCATCATGCCGTAAAACGTGGTTTTTGTCAAGTGGTGGACGGGGAGCGAGACGGCAGGGGGAGTGAAACAGCAGCCGGGAGCGGGGCGGAACGCGGAGTGACGCGCAGGGACCGGATAAAGTAGCGGGGATTTTCTCACTCCGATCCGGTCCTTGCGCTGCGATTTATTCCCGGCTGCTGTTCTTGTGGATACATTTTTTGATAACTGCTCTGGTGCACACAACCCATCTGCTCTATTTTCCCGGAAAGCGTTTTCACCGTCCATCTTTTTTCGAGAATTTTTGAAATAATCGAAAATTTCGCTCAAGTTTTTCTCTGAATCACTCTTGCCTCTTTCAGCGGTATCAGGTATTTAATCACTGACGTAAAATTATTTTCGAAAATCGCCTCGCAGATTTTATGTCCGGGCGGTCCAGTGGACAGGCCGGGCGCGTATGCTGAAACGAGAGACATTCATGAGTCATATTTTAAATGCTTTTTCGCGGCACATCCTTTTTTTCATGGGATGCGTTGCGCTGAGCCTGATGTTTTGCACCACCGGTGCCGGCCAATACGCCTCCAGCACGAGAATCGACGATTCCGCGAGTGACTATTATTATACGCAGCCGCGGGACACGGCGATTCCTTACGGTGCCTCCACGTACGCTTCTCCGCCTGCGGGCTCCTATAATCCCACGGGAACATTTGCGCAGCCGGCCAGCCCGTCCGCGTCCCCTCAGCCCGGCGGAATGGAAGAGGCCGTTTTTCAGAATCTGCCGGGTGGAAACGCCGATTACGTTTCTCCGTTTACCCCCCCGGCCCGAAACACCAGCGGGACAGCTCCCACGGCGACCGCACCCGCTGCGACCACGCCCACGATGACGGCACCTGCCGCGACCATGCCCACCATGGCTGCCCCTGCCGCCAGCGCACCCCCCGTGGCCACACGTGCCCCGACGGTCATTTACACCGGAAATCCCGAGAACGCGAATCCCCCCGCGGCGGAAATGATCATCGCGCCGCCGGAAAACGCCCCGCCGCAAATGCCCTCCGACCTGCTGAACTCCGCGCGGACGGGGAATCCCGGCAGCCGCGAGCTGACCTCCCCCGCGACGGACACCCTGGACCTCCTCGGCGGTGACATGCCCATGATGCCGCTGACCAACCAGCCGCCCGGATACGGCGCCGAGCAGATGCTCCGTGGCGGTTTGCAAGACGATCCCGAGCTGCCCAACGGCGGGCTGGTGGACGGTGTGGGGTACGCCGACGCGCCGAAAAGCGACATCAAAGCGATCATCACCAACTCCAAAACGCCGCTCGAGGGGACGCAGGGGCGGGAGTACGAAGGCCGAAACGTCACGGAAATCCAGGTCGTGGGGAATAAACGCAATTCCGTGGAAAAGATCATGCAGTACATTCACACCCGTCCGGGCCACACTTTCACCGCGGAAGGTCTGGAGGATGACGTGCGCCGCCTCAACCGTTCCCGACTTTTCAGTGACGTCAAGCCACACCTGCTGAAAACCCCGGACGGCGTGAAGATCATCTACAATTTCGTCGAGCGCGGCCTGACACGTTATCTCATCTTCCAGGGAAATGAAAATATCCGTGTGGCCACGCTGGAAAAGGAATGTGGCCTGGTCGTGGGAAAGCCCGCAACCACGTATGATGTGGAAGAAGCCCGCAAAAAGCTGGAAATGTATTACCACTCGAAAGGTTACGCGAAGTGTGTCATCCAGACGATCCAGGGCCACCGCACCACCGACCCGGGCGTGATTTTCCAGATTCACGAAGGCCCGAAATTCCAGATATGGTCCACGAATTTCGAGGGAAACAAAATCGCCACGGCTGCACGTCTGCGTACGATCATCCAGAGCAAGCCCGGCATTTTCTGGATCTTCCAGGGCGAGTTAATGGAGGAAGTCGTTCAGAGCGACGTCCGAAAGCTGGAGGATTATTACCGCCGCCTGGGATTTTTCAATGCCCGCATCAGCCGCCGCGTGAAGCGTCTGGACGACAACGGGTGGAGCGAAGTCACGTTCGTCATCAACGAGGGCCCGCAGTACAAAATCCGTGAAATCAAGTACCTTGGCAACGACAATTTTGACGCCACGCTCCTGCTGCAGGACATGAAGGTGTTCGAGGGCAAGCCGTTCAACAAAGACCGTCTCGACCAGAGCCTGGCGAAGGTTCGGCGGCGCTACGGAAAGGCCGGGCACGTTTTCGTCGACGTCAACGCCGAAACCCGCTTCCTCGACGAGCCCGGCGAAGTTGATATCGTCTTCCAGATCAAGGAAGGTAAAACGTACCGCATCGGCCGGGTGAACGTCCTGATCGAGGGCGACTTCCCGCAGACGCAGGTTTACACCGTCCTGAACCGCCTTTCCGTCAAACCCGGCGATATCGTGAATCTCGCGGAATTGAAGCAGTCCGAGCTCCGTCTGGGCGCGTCCCAACTTTTCGAAGCCACCGGCGAGAAACGCCCGAAAATCGTTTATTCCCCGCCCGAAACGCTCTTCGAACAGCAGATCGCGAAGCAGGTCGGCCTGAGTGTCAGCGACCCGAATGCCGGGCACGTGAGCGGGAATGGAAATGGAAGCGGCAATGCCGGCACGTCCGCCGGAAAAGCCAGCCTCGGTGGGGCCGGAAGCGCCGCGTTAAATGGAAGCGGCACGGAACACACCGTCCACAAAGCGTTTAAGTGCACGGTCATGGAGCCCGACCCAAATTTCGTGCTGGGCAAAAACGAGGAATACCTCGACGTCACGATTTACGGCACGTATGCCCCGAATGCTGCAAAATCGGCGTCTCCGGCCGAGCATACCGACGCGCCGAAAAGCAGCCAGATTCACGATCTCCAGACCGGCAAGCGTTACCGCACTTTCGAGCTGGAGAGTCTGGATGCCGCGGATGTGATCGACGAAGACACGCATCTCGACGGTTTCGTGACCATGGCCAACGACGACCCGGCTTACGCCGCCTTCCCCATCCGGACGCGAGCCAGTCGCAGAAGCGAGGCGTATGAAGCCAATTACGGTAACGATCTGCCCGCGGAGGCCGTGCGTTTACAGCCAATTCCCACGCAAACGCCGCAGACCGATTACACCGACTCGAATTCCCATTATCTTCGCGCCGCCCCGGTCGCGACGGGCATGGTCGTGCGCGGCAACAATCCGGGAGCGTACGACTCCGACGACGACTTTTATGGACTTTCACAGCTCGCACCGCCCGCCGAGACCGCGCCGGTGAACCAGCGCACGGGCCAATTGGCTACCGGTGAGCCGCCTGCCATGCCCGCCATGTCCAGCCCGCGCTTCGGTGGGACGATGCAGCCGCCGCCTTCACCGAGCGTCAATAACACCGATATTTCACCCTACACCCCGCCCATCGGCGACGTGCCGCCCCCCGGCTACAGCCTGGGCAACTGGCAGCGTCAGAGCATTCCGATTACCGTCGAGGCCACCGAAACCATGACCGGCCGGATTATGTTCCAGCTCGGCGTCAGCACCGACGCGGGGCTGGTGGGGTCCGTCGTGCTGGACGAGCAAAACTTCGACATCACGCGCTGGCCGACCCGATGGAGCGACTTCCCCGACGGTACCGCTTTCCGCGGCGCCGGGCAGCGTTTCCGGATCGAGCTTCAGCCCGGTACGCAATTGCAGCGCTACTCCGTGAGTTTCGACGAACCGTATCTCTTCAACTCGCAGATAGGCCTGGGCACCAGCGCCATGTATTACGACCGCTATTATCGCAACTGGACCGAAACGCGCATCGGCGGCCAGATCAGCCTCAGCCGAGCCCTGACGCACGACCTGCGGGCCTACGTCGGATTCCGCGGCTACAGCGTGGAAATGTACGATCTCAGCAGTTCGGCACCGCAACGCATGCTCGACGCCGAGGGCTTTTCCGGTCTGTACGGCTTCAGCGTCCGCGCCGTGCTCGACCGCCGCGACAATTACGCCTTCGCCACCGAGGGCTATTACTTCTCCGCGGAGTTCGAACAAGTCGTCGGTACCTACGTCTATCCCCGGGTGAATTTCCAGTTTAAGAAATACTGGTTGCTGACCGAACGCGCCGACATGTCCGGGCGTCACGTGCTGAGTCTCACCTCGACGTTCGCGTGGACGGGCGACAACACGCCGATTTACGAGTCCTACTTCGCCGGCGGTTCCTCCACCATCCGCGGCTTCCGTTTCCGCGACGCGTCTCCCCGTGACAACGACATGTCCGTGGGAGGTAACTTCATGATCCTGGCATCCCTGGAATACCTGTTTCCCATTACCGCCGACGACAGCATCCGGGGCGTGATTTTCTGCGACACGGGCACCGTCGAACAGTCGATCGACTCCTGGAGCGACCGCTACCGTGTTTCGATCGGGGCCGGCTTGCGCATCAGCATGCCCATGCTTGGCCCGGCGCCCATCGCGCTGGACTTCGCCGTCCCGCTTTCCCGGAACCCCGGCGACGTGTCCGAAATTTTCAGCATCACCATGGGCCTGCAGCGCTAACGCGGCGAATTCCTCATTCCCTCATTCCTCATTTCCCCATGCACCTCCTCCTCCGCCACCTTTACGCTTTACTGATGTGCGTCCTCGCGGCGTCCGGGTGCCAATGGCTGGACCTTTCGGGAGGCAGGCCGACGGCGCTTCCCAGTCCGAACAACTTCCTGCGTTCCTCCAACGAACTACACGATCAGGACGTCATGCTCGAGGTCATCTTCATCCGCTGTCCGTATGGCGACCCGCGGCTCAACGAGCTCTGGGGCGATGCCGACGAGCAGATGCTTGCCCCGGAATTGCGGCAGCAGCTGGCGAACAACGGTTTCCGTGTCGGCGTGGTGGGAAATCAGATTCCGTATTCGCTGATGCAGTTGATGGGCATGCGGAGCGATGTCGCGCCGTCGCCGGGAGTGGCCTGCATCCGTTTGGATGAAATGGCGAACACGCCGCTGGTGGTGCGGGCCGACGTTCCTGCGCGGAACAATCACCGCAATGAGATTCTCGCCTCCGCGGTGAAGAAAGAGGCCACGATTCTGTATAACGAGAAAGGCACGCCCGGCGGGAAAACATACCTCGACGTCCAGGGCGTGTTCGGCATGAAAACCCAACAAAAAGGCGACGGCCGCGTAAAAATCGAGATCATCCCCGAGCTTCAGTACGGCGAAGTGCGACGCCAGTTTTCCAGTGATGCCGGCGCGGCACGCATTATCATGAGTCGCCCGAAACAGACGTTCGAGTCGCTGCGCAGCGAGCTGACCGTCGGGCCCGGCCAGATCATCATCGTCTCGAATATCGAAGACCGGCAGGGAAATCTCGGGTATTTCTTCCTCACCGACGACGAAGCCGATATGCGGTATCAGAAAATCATGTGCATCCGCGTGCGGCACACCCCCCAGCACGACATGTTCTCCCCGGACGGCACGCTCCCGCTGGACGTGGCCACGGAAGAAGAATTGCTGGGCAACTAAATAATGCGTAATGCGAAATACGCAATTACGCAAGCGAGACACAGCCCTGCTTCTCATAATTACGCATTAAGCATTACGCATTAAACCCTCGCCCACATCGCGTCGCACAGGCGGATCATCTGCTGGACGTCCAGCTCCTCGGCACGCATTTCGCCGGACAGACCGACCTCCGCCAGCACAGCGTCGACGGCGGGTTTCTCTATTTTTCCTTTAAACGCCGAGAGAAGCTCACTGCGGAGAAATTTCCGGCGGTGGAAAAACATCGCGCGGATGAATTCATGGAAACGGTGGAGGTCGCCGACCTCCGCACGCTTCTCGGGCGCAAAATCCACGTGAACGATCGCCGAGTGCACTTTCGGTGGCGGAAAAAACACCCCCGGCGGCATGATCCGCACGATTTCCACCTCCGCCTGGCACTGAAACCAGATGCTCAGCGCCCCGTAATCTTTCGTGCCCGGCCGGGCCACCATCCGGTCGCCCACCTCTTTTTGAATCGTCACCGTCATCGACACCGGCGGCTCGTCCAGCCCCAGCAGATTCGACATGATCGGCGTGGCCACATTATACGGCAGATTCGCCACGAGCTTCAAATCGCTGCCCGGATTCTCGGCCCTCGCCCGCGCGATCTCCTCCATCACCACCGGGTTCAGATTATTCTTGTTCCGGAGAATATCCGCCTGGAGCATCACCACATTCTCACACCCCTGCAGCTCCTCCTGCGCGAGAATAAACAGTTGCGGGTCCAGCTCCACGGTAATCACCCGCCGCGCCAGCGGGGCCATCTGCACCGTCACGCCGCCGGAACCGGTGCCCACCTCGAGGACGATGTCCGTGTCTTTAATTTCCGCCCGTCGCACGAGCAGCTTCTGCAGATTCATGTCCATGAGGAAATTCTGCCCCAGCTTATGCCGCGGCTGAATGCCCGCCTCCTCAAAACGCTTCAATAAAAAAGATAATGTCTGGTCTTTCATCCCATCTCGCTTCCGAAAATCGTGCAACTTGAATACAATTTCACTATCTTACTATAACAGAAATTCGAAAAAATACCAGCGGCGGGCGGAAAACACCGAAAGCGACTTGCGTTTTTCGGGATTTGGAGTAAAATTAGAGTAATGGACAGTGGACAAGGGACGATGGACAATGTTTCGCTTCGCACCCCTCAAGCGATACAGCGCCACGCTTGCGTCAATTGTCAATTATCAATTATCCATTGTCAATTGAACCGAAAGTCTTCCGCATGAGCGAACTCCAGTACACGTCCGTTTTGCCTGCAAGCCGGGATCAGGTGATTCTTAGTGTGAATCCGAAAGCCGGGCGGCGGTCGTCGAAGGCGCGGGTCCAGCGGCTGGAGAAGGCCCTGACGGAATTGGGGCTGAAGGTGGAGACGATGACGGACCTGGTGGCCGTGGCCGAGCGGGCCAACTCGCTGCATGAGGCTGGAAAATTACGGGCGCTGGTGGGTGTCGGCGGCGACGGAACCGCGGCGGAGCTGACGAATCGCACCCGGCCAGGTGTGCCGATTTCTCTGCTGGCCAGCGGCACGGCGAATCTCCTGGCGAAGCATTTCAAGTACAGTTTCTGCCCCGAAAAGTTCGCAAAAATGATCGCCGCGGGGAAAGTCGCCGTGCTGGACGCCGCGCGGGCCAACGGCCGACTGTTCCTGGCCATGGTCGGCTGCGGTTTTGACGCCGAGGTGGTTCAGCAGGTGCACACAGCCCGGATGCAGAACCCGAAAGGCGCCCACATCAATTATTTTTCTTACACGAAACCGATTCTCCGGGCGATCGGGTCGTACACCTGGCCGCTGGTGAACGTGCAGCCGCTGGATGATGCCGGGGAGCCTGCCGGCGAGGCGAAACAGTCGCACTGGGCGTTTCTGTGCAACATCCCGAAATACGGCTGGGGCGTCCCCGTGGCCCCGCAAGCGAAACTCGATGACGGCCTGATGAATCTCTGCCTCTGGCGCGGCGGCTCGCTGTTTCAGGGCCTGTACCTCACCGCCGTCGCGCAGATGGGCGTTCATGGATGCTGCCGCCGATGCACCGTCCAGACCGGCACGCGTTACCGTTTTACCCCCGCGAATCCCGAACATCAAATCCCGTACCAGCTTGACGGAGACCCCGGCGGCCTGCTGCCCCTGGAAATTACCGTGGAGCCCGGACGCCTGACGCTGGTGGTGCGCTAAAAATCAATTTAACCGCAAAAAAAGCAGCCGGGAATGCGGCGCAACGGAGTGACCGGATAGAATTGTCGGATTTTTCCCCGCTTCTATCCGGTCATTGCGCTTCGCTTCATTCCCGG
Source organism: Thermoguttaceae bacterium (assembly GCA_031553595.1). Lineage (GTDB taxonomy): Bacteria > Planctomycetota > Planctomycetia > Pirellulales > Thermoguttaceae > RGIG3701. The sequence goes on from JAVBLI010000011.1 coordinate 16,822, forward strand.
CTGCTTTTCTTGTCTGACCGCATTTCGTTTACCGCATCCACTCCCCCTGGGAAGGCTGAACCGCCACGGGCAGGGGGCCGCCGAAAAGTTCCTGCTCCCGGCGTTTAATGATCGTGCCCGTCAGGGAGGCGAATTCCTGGCGTACTTCCGGACGCACGTGTTTTAATTGTGGCGCCACACGCTGGACGCTCTCGCCGTCCTGATAAATCGTCCGGGTCAGCGCCCCGATAAATCCGACGGTTTGATTCATGTTACTGTCGGCCACTTTTCCCAGCGGGCCCTGAAACGTCTTGGCGAGGAAATCGACGGTTCCGTTATGAATTTTAATGAATGAATCCAGGCGGATGGCCACCAATTTTTCGCCCGCCGGCCCGATGATCGGCTCATGCTGGAGGATCATTACGCCGCTGCCGCTGACTTTCGTGGGGAAGGGAGGGCCTTCGTACGTGCCGCTGACGTAAATAATCATGAAATTATCCGCACGATAAATGCATTCCATGGTGCCCTGCGTACCGGCCTGATCTTCCATGTAAAAACGCTCCGGGCCGATTTCCTTCAGGCGGATGCTGCTGACCTGCAGGACTTCCCAGATGTTCACGACCACGTCCGGGTGTTTTGTCAGAAAGACGTACATATCTTCTTCGCATGGCACCGTTTCCACCGGCAGGCGGCGGTACATGGTGATGTCGGAAAGCACGCCCCGGACTTTCTGCTGCGCGTCGACGGTCATTCGTTGAAATGGAATTTTCTGGATGATTTCGCCTCTAGTTTTCGTGCTCGTGGAGGCCACGGCCGGCTTTTCCGCTTGCGGATTAATGATTTTATGTACATGCGTGGGCCGCAGGGGGACCACTGTGGGCGCGGTTCGCGGAACGGAGGCCGTCTGAACGGGAGCAGCGGCGTAAGGGGCAGGCGCGGCGAGCGTGGTGTAAGTGGCGGGGCGCGGAGGTTGCGCAACGCGGGCCGGGGCCTGTGCGTTCAGTGTTTCGTATGAAAAAATGCACATCATGCAGAGGAAACCTGTTCCCCAGAAACGCAGAAATGTGGATTTATAAACGTTTTTTAACATGACTTGGCTCCTGAAACGTGGAGATTCCGTGATCGTGATGCCGACTTGATTCGCTTTATGGGATAATGCGTGCATGGCACATCGCCGTGAACGGGGTGTCCGCCGGGCTTTTACCATTTTCGGATAAAAGAGAGGATGCTGGATAGGTAAAGTTTGACGAAAGTAACGATTTTTCGGTTTTTAACACGGAATTAAGCAGAGTGTTCCGGTTAAATTGATTCGGTGGAATAAGAAAAATGGATAAAATAAAACGCGTCGCAGATCTGTTTAAGATGGGTGTTTCGAATTGCGTTAGAATGTGATCCCCACACCACGGCAGCCAGGGCACAGAAGGTAAGCCAGCAGGGCGGCCAGGGCCAGGACGCCGAGGATGATCCGGAGGATTTTGGAGACTTGGATTTCCTCTTTTTGGCACACCGTTTTTTGTGGGAAGGGGGTTTTGGAGCCGCAGCGCGGGCAGGCGGGGGCGTCCACAGCCACGGGCCCCGCGCAGTGCTGGCATTCATAAACGGTATGGTGATCGGGATAAGGCGGCATGAAAAAGTGAAACGCTTTCTGAGCGGCCGGTGAATGGGATGTTTAGGGCAGTTATGAAATGGATGTATCCGCAAGAACACCAGCCGGAAGCGGAGCGTTAGCGCAGAGACCGGATTGAAGTGGGAAAAATTCCGGAGATTCTATCCGGTCTCTGCGCGTCACTGCGTTCCGCTGCGCTCCCGGCTGCTGTTCTTGTGGCTGTATCGTTTGGCGTGAAATTTTTTAAATTTATCGGCACATCTTCCCGTTCTTCACGTGTTTCAGTCGGAGATTACGGAATACCGTGGATAAGCAAAAAATTGCTCTTGGTGAAGTGATGCAAAATAGGTATAATGGGCCTTCTTTCATGCCCTGTCATTCCCCTCATCCCGGTTCCGCGGACGGTCTGTCACGATGATGAATTTTTTGCGAATTTTAAAAATTTCCCTGAAATATAAATACTCGATTATATTAAGTGTCATTACCGCGCTGGGCGTGGGGCTGCTGTGGGGGACGAACCTCGGTGCGGTTTATCCGTTCATGGAGCTGACTTTTAAGGGCCAGTCGCTCCAGACCCGGCTGGGGGAAATGATCGCAGAGAGCCAGACGCGGATTACGGATTTTCAGACGCAGGAAGCGGACCCGGCCCTGGAGGAATCCCAGCGAGTGCTGATCGCGCATAAGCGGGTGCTGGAAGAACGCGTCCTGGCGGCATACCTCTGGATTCAGCCAGCGGCGGAGAAATACCTCCCACAGACGGCGTTCATGACGATTTTCGTGCTGCTGGTGGCCCTGCTGGCGATGACGCTGCTGAAGGCGTTATTTTTAATCGCGAATTGCGTGCTGGTGGCGCGGGTGACGAACCGGACGATTTTTGACGTGCGGAACCAGCTTTTTACGAAATGCCTGGAGCTGGACATGAACACGTACTCCACGGACGGCAGTGCGGTGCTCATCAGCCGGCTGACGAATGACGTGCAGGGAATCGCGGCTGGGCTGGATAATCTGCTGGGAAAGATGGTTCGCGAGCCGATTAAAATGGTGGTGTGCCTGGGGATCGCGCTGTGGATAAACTGGCAGCTTTTCGTGGTAACGCTGCTGGTGGTGCCGCCGATCGGCTGGGCGATTTTCACGCTGGCGAAGAAAATCAAAAAATACAGCCGGTACATCATGCAGGAGGTGGCAAAACTTTATAAAACGCTGCACGAGACATTTTTCGGGATTAAAATCGTGAAGTGTTTCATGCTGGAAACGCGGGAGACGCAGCGGTTTCGCCAGCGGGGCGAGACGGTTTATCGCGGGGCGGTGAAAGTGGCGTTTTTTGACGCGCTGGCGAAAGGGCTGGTGGAGTTTTCGGGTATTTTCATCGTTTCGCTGGCCCTGCTGATCGGGGCGTGGCTGGTGCTCAGCGGCGGGACGCAGATCATGGGCATTCCCATGAGCACGCGGCCGTTGAGCATCGAGTGGCTGGTGATGTTTTACGTGGCGCTGCTGGGCGCGGCAGACCCTGCCCGGAAGCTTAGCGACATTTTTACGTCCATCCAGAACGCGCTGGCGGCCAGTGACCGCGTGTGCGAGATGTTGGATCAGCCCGTGGGGGTGCGTGAGCCGGCAGTGCCGGTGGAGATCGGGCCGTTTGCGAAAGAGCTTGTCTTTGATCGGGTGAGTTACGCGTATCAGGCGGATCGCCCGGTGCTGGCGGAGATGTCGCTGACGATTCCTTTCGGGAAGACGGTGGCGCTGGTCGGGCCGAACGGGTGCGGGAAGAGCACGCTGCTGAATCTCATCCCGCGGCTGGCGGACCCCTCGGCGGGCGAGGTGCGGCTGGACGGTGTGCCGCTGCCGGAAATTTCGTTGGCGGCGCTGCGTGCCCAGGTGGGAATCGTGCCCCAGGACGCCGTGCTTTTTGATGACACGGTGATGAATAACATTCGGCTCGGGCGCCAGGGCGCCACGGATGAAGAAGTGATCGCGGCGGCGAAGAAGGCATTCGCGCATGATTTTATCGAGAAGGTTTTGCCGCAGGGGTATGATACGCTGCTGGGGCCGTTGGGCGGGCAGCTTTCCGGCGGGCAGAAGCAGCGGCTGGCGCTGGCCCGGGTGATTTTGCGCGACCCGCGGATTCTGCTTTTGGATGAGGCCACGAGCCAGATTGATCTGGAGAGCGAGAAGTCCATCCAGACGGCCCTGAGCGAATTTCACCGCGGGCGGACGGTGGTGCTGGTGACGCATCGGCTGGCGCTTTTAAACATCGCGGACGAAATCATCGTGATGGAGAATGGCCGAATCGCCGCACGTGGCACGCATGCTGAATTGCTCGCCGATTGCCGGTTTTACCGTGAACTGTACGCATGAAAAATGAGAAATGAAAAAATAAAGAAATGTGTGAAGCACGCTTGCGTCATTTCTTGTATAATCCAGTATCTACCCTCGCGGGTTTAAAAATGTTAAAATTACGTTTATGGTAGCCGCCTTTGCTCCCCCGCCTCCGCAGGCATGGGGGGAGCAAAAGGGCGGCGGGCGGCGGTGATGTCGTATCTTTCTGGAT
>JAVBLI010000047.1:0-11006 GCA_031553595.1 Thermoguttaceae bacterium
CTCAGCCGGGAGCGAAGCGGAGCGTTAGCGCAGAGACCGGATAGAAGTGGGAAAAATTCCGACGATTCTATCCGGTCTCTTCACTTCACTGCGTTCCGCTTCGCTCCCGGCTGCTGTTTCTTGCGAGTCAATTAATTTGAGGGATGCCTTAAATTTCGGCTTTTTCCCACTCGCTGCGGAGGAACGCGATCGACTTGCGGACTTCGGCTTCTTTGTCGTCGCCGTCGACGCCGCACTCGAAACTGCAAAAACGATTGTAGCCGATGTACTTCAGGCCGCGGAAACCGGGCTCGTAGGGGCAGTCGTCCTGGCCGGGCAGCGTACGGCGTGTGCCGTTGCCCAGATGGACGTGCTTGAGCCAGCGACCGCCGGAAATGAAGGCGCCCATGTCGTCGGCTTCTTCTTTCCACATGTGATAGAAGTCGCCCAAACAGCCCACGCCGCCGGTGCGGTCTTTGTCGGCATCCATGGCGATCCGGGCCGCGTCGGAGACCTGACGCAGGAACCACGCCTCGCCGCGGTTCAGCGGCTCCAGCACCACATTCGTGCCGTGGTCGACCGCGAATTTCGCCAAGTCGGGGAGGTAATCCAGGAGCACTTTGCGGATTTCGACGTGGCCCAGCTTGGTCTGGCCGTTAAACGCCGGGACGTACACGACGCACTTCGCGCCCAGCTTGCCGGCATTCTCCAGCGCCCGCTTGAGGGCATCCACGCCGCCCTGCCGCCGACCTTCGTCCTCCGACACGATCGCGCCGTTACAGGAACCGAAACACACGGAGCAAATTTCCAGCCCGGCATCATTAATCCGCTTCTGCAGATCGCCGACCGCGCCGCCGCCGTCGCCGCTGACCTCAATTCCCTCAAAGCCCATGTCGACCACTTTTTTGAGGAATTCCTCATCGCTGTCGGCGGGAATCCCCAGGCCACGCCAGTAAATCGACAGCCGCAGCTTCGCCTCCGATTCTTTGTCCGCCTTTTCCGCACGCGCCACACCCGGCATCCCGGTACCCATCGCAGCCACGCCGGCACCCGCCGCCGCGGAAAGCAAAAAATTACGTCGATCCATGTTTGTTTCTCCTGTTAAAATTCACAAAAAAGGCAGGAACGAAAAACCTGCCGCACGCCGACACAGCTTTTCGTTTACGTTATTGTCGTCATTATAGCAGATGACCGCGAAGAATGCAAATGGCGGGGGAGAGGGCAATGCGAAATGCGTAATGCTAAATGACGCAAGCGAGATTTATTCCCTCCATTACGCATTCGCATTACGCATTAAAAAAGCCCGGACACTTTGGTCCGGGCCAACCATGGGGGATTGGGATGCCCCATTTTCAAGGTGGATGCGATTCGGGTTACCGATTGAAAAGTAATCCCACGTTGAATCCGTGCACAAACACGTTTTCCCTGTTGGCTTCCGCGAACACGCCCATGATGCTGCCGGGGCTGAGGGTGTAATCCACCATGCCCATCGGCCGCAGCATATCCATGGCGTAGATGCCCGTCCACCCCAACTCCACCGAGAATTTGCGGGTGATCTGGAAGTTCATGTTGACTCCGAATTCCACCATGGGGGTAAATTCGTTGAAGGTTTCCTTGCGGCTGGTGACGGTCAGGCCGTAGGGCGGGATCTGCCCCTGGTAGTAAGTCTCTCCGTATCCATCCGTTCCATCGATATAGCCGTTGGGGTTCAGGCTCCCCAACACGCCACTGAGGTTGACCCTCTGGGCGTTGTAGGCCGCGAGGAATTTTCCGGACAGTGCCAGGGAGAATCGCCCGGTCTGACGGAACCAGCGGACGCCCAGTTGCGGGCCGATGAGGTTGTTCTCGCCCCGTGCGGTCCATCGGCTGTTATCCAGGACACCCCACGAAATCCGCTGCGTGGTTTCCGCACCGTCTTCATCGTAAATGGTGTAATAATCGTAATATCCATTGAATCCGAAGCGCTCGTCCCACTTCATGTAACGCACGCCGAGTCCGAATTCGAAGATACCGATGGAGGTGGCGTGATTCCGGTGCAGGAGGTTGAATTCCACGCCCCAGGTCTGAATTTCGTTAAACATCCTGGCTTGAGCGAACGACACGCCCAGACGCTCGTTGCCTTTGAGCTGGTAGCGAGCCGGAGCGCTATTGTCTTCGTCACCTTCCAGCAGGACATAGCCCATCAGGAAGCCGGCCTTGTCGTCGAATCCAACCTGAACACCTCGGCCGTACATGTTACTGGAGCCGGTAATGGTGAAAATCTGGCAGTCCCACCCCCAGTGGCCGTTCATAAAGCCAAAGGTGTATTTCTGACCCGTCGCCCAGTTGTCGCTGAACGTATCCGCGTTCCACGAATTCAACTGACCGGAAACAACTGCCGTCCCCAAGTAAGTCCGCCCGATGTCGGGGTTGTAGGTCTCGCCGTCCTGCCAGGTTTGATCTGGCGTTGTATAGGTGCTATCCTTTTCGGAATTCCAAAACACCTGGCTTCCCGCCACCCCCGCATTGCCGACGATGCCGTTTTTCGGCGTCGGCAATTGCCAGAAGAGTGCGTTGAAAGTGCAGAAAAATCCTTCGTTGGCGCGAACGCCGCCGTCATAGTTGTTGGGGACGGCAAACTCCCCGTAATGGCCCTCAATCAGTTGGCCATATCCCAAACTGCTCGTCGCGACGAATGCGCAGGCCAGCAGTAAACGCGATATACTGTTTTTGTTTAGCATCGTACTCCACCTCGGATTACAAATGTTCTCTCTGGAACTTTACTCCCCACACATCGCAGGCGCTAGGCTCCTCCACTGGATCATAACGCAAGGAAATCAGGCCCAAAAGCTCAAATCTCCCGTGGGCATGGTCGCCCCGCCATGAAATGGGAATGCTCCAAAGAATCCCAATACTTTCTGGTTATGTAATTGTTATCGGTAATTCCGATTCTACTTGTTGAGTGGTTTTGGTAGACTTTGACGAAAAAAACGGTTTTTCGTCCTGAGAAAACGGATAAATAGGCAGAATAGCAAGAATATCGGTTTTAAGAAAGAGAATTCACCTCCGGAAATGGTGAACGTCCGGGCATCTATCATTTTTATGTATCCACAAAAACAGCAGCGGGGATGAATTAACCTGATAACCGCTCAAGCATCCCGTCCAGCGTGGCATGGGCCGCCTCCAGCACCGGCGGAAAACCGAGTTCCGTGAGCGTTTCCGTGGTCAGCGGGCTGATGCTCACCAGGCGCGTCCGTCGGAGGGTTTCGCCGAAAAGCCGCGCGAGACTGCGGGCGATCGCCGGGCTGGTCACCAGTGTCCACTGCACGCGTCCGGCCTGCATTTCCTCCGCAATTTGCTGATTCCACTGCGGCGCGTCGTGCGTGACATCTTCATTGCGGTACGCCACCACCTGCGTCACTTCTCCACCAGCTGCCTTGAGTTTTTCCGCTAAAACCTCCCGCCCCCGGCTCGCACGCACCAGCAAAAACACGGGTTTTTCGGCAAGTTTCGTTTTTTTTTCCAAAATCAGCGCATCCGCCAATTCTTCCGCGCGAAAAACCCCCGGCACGAGATCCGCGACCAGCGAAAAGGCCTCCAGGGCCGCGGCGGTGCCCGGGCCGACTGCCGCCAGACGGGTTTTGGCGAGTTTCCGGGCGTCATACCCCATGGCCCGCAGCGTCTGCATGAAATACTGCACGCCATTCGCACTGGAAAAAACCACCCAGTGAAATGCGTCCAAATTTTTGATCGCATCCCGCAGCGGCGTTTCATCCTCCGGGGGCGAAATCCGGATGGCCGGCTGGAAAAGCACTTCCGCGCCTAGGGCCCGCAGCTTTTCCGCCACCTCCGCGGACTGCTCCGCCGGACGCGTCACCAGCACCGTCTGCCCAAACAGCGGACGATTTTCGAAAAAAGAAGATTCCGGCATTTTTTCCACCACTTTCCCCACGATAAACACCGCCGGCGGACGGATTTCGCATTTCCGCACCGCTTCCGGCACCTCGCGCAGCACGCACCGCCACGTTTTTTGGTTAAATCGCCCCGCGTTTTGCACCGCCGCCACGGGCGTTTCGGGCGGCATGCCGTTCTCCAAAAGCTCCGCCGTCCAGCGCGGCGCGGTCTTCACACCCATGTAAATCACCAGCGTTCCGGGATTTTTCGCGGCATTTTTGAAATCCGCAGAAAAACATTCCGTAAGACTTCTCGTAAAAACTCCCGTAACCCCCGCACGTTCACGCCGGTGGCCGGTCAAAAACGTCACGCCGGAGGCCGATTCCGCGTCTGTCAGGGGAATTTCCGCACATGCGGCCGCACACGCCGCACTGGTGACGCCCGGAATAATGGCGTAATTCACCCCGGCGGCCCGAAAAAACGCCAGTTCCTCCGCGAGTTTACCGAAAAACGCCGGGTCACCACCTTTCAAGTGCACCACGTTTTTCCCCTCAGCCGCCGCGTCCGCGAGCATCTGAAAAACACACGTATCGTCCAGCCGCCCTGCCCCGTGTTTCAGGAGCATCAATTCCGCATGCTCCGGCACCAGGGCCCGCACCGCCGGGGACACCAGATAATCGCACACCACATAATCCGCCCGCAGCAGCAGCTTTTCGGCCACCACAGTCAGAAAATCCGGCTCTCCAGGCCCGGCCCCCACGATAAAAACGGTTTTTTTCGGCGTCTGAGTCATATTTGTTTACCGCAGACTCTCTAAATCTTCAAAAAAGCGCGGGTACGTTTTCGCGGTGCAGGCAGGATTCCGGATGATGACGTTCGGACGCCGCAGGCCGGCCACGGCGAAACTCATGGCCATGCGGTGATCGTGGTACGTTTCCACCTCCACCGGCGGGTCATCCCCCCCCGGAGATTCCGCCAGCGGCCAGACTTTCAGCCCGTCCGGATGCTCCTCCACCCGCACGCCGAACTTCCGCAGCTCCGTGACCAGGGCGTGAATGCGGTCCGTCTCCTTCACACGCATGTTCGCCACATTCCGGATGATGGTGGGCGAGTCGGCGAAAAGGGCCACCACACCCAGCGTCTGGGCGGTGTCACTGATGTGATGCATGTCCACATCCACGCCGGAAAGCGGCTTTTTCAGGTCCCGCCGCAGACGGATGGCGTCCGGCAAATATTCCACCTCGCAGCCCATTTTCGCCAGGCACGCGCAAAATTCCACATCCCCCTGAAGGCTATTTTTCGTGAGATTCCTAACCGTAATTTCCCCGCCTGCGACCGCCGCCGCCGCGAAAAAATAACTCGCTGCCGACGCGTCCGGCTCAATCATATACTCCCGCCCCACGTACCGCTGCCGGGCGGGCACAAGAAACTCGAGCGTCGCGGGATGTTCCGCTTCATGCAGCGCAAGCCCCGCATTTTCCGCGTCCGCTCCCCCGCCACATCCACATCCGCACGCGCCGTGCGCATGCCCGTGCCCCAGCTCCACGGAATCCGCGTCCACGCCGAAATCCGCCATCACCGCCAGCGTCATGTCCACGTACGGCCGGGAGACCAGCGTGCCCATGACGCGCAGCAGCGTGGGCGTCCGCGCGTACGGCGCCGCCATCAGCAGGCCGCTCAAGAATTGGCTGGAAATATTCCCCGCTACCTGCGCGATTCCACCATTCAGCCCGGCCGCACGAATCCACACCGGCGGGCAGTCATTCCCGCTCACCGCCGCCACGTCCACACCGAGCTGCGTCATCGCACGGAGCATGTCCCCGATGGGCCGCTCGCGCATCCGCGGGACGCCGTCCAGGAGAAATTCGCCGTCAAAAACGCTCACCATGGCCGTCAGAAACCGTAGCGTGGTGCCGCTATTTCCACAAAAAAGCTCACACGGCCCGGCACCGCCCGGCAATTTTCCACCCGTACCACGCACCCAAATCACCGCGTTTTGCGGGTCATGCTCCACCGCCACGCCCATCCGCCGCAGGGAATCCATCATCACCTGCGTGTCTTCACTTTCCAGCGCCCCCCGCAGCACGCTTTCTCCGTCCGCCAGCGCCGCCAGCGGCAGCGCGCGATTCGTGATACTTTTCGACCCCGGCGGCGTCACCGCGGCATGAATCGGGGATTTTGGCTGAATGCGGATCGCATCCGACGTCATGGGGATGTCCTTCACAAGAATATTAAAGAGGAATAACGAGACACCCCCTTATTTTACCACATCCGCCGCAAGAAACAACAGCCGGGAATGGAGCGAAACGTAATAACCGAATAGAAATGGAGAATGCCCGGCAATTTTAATCAGACTTCTGGAAGTGGGAAGTGAGTTTCCACTTTTGATCCGGCCATTCCGCGTCACTGCGTTCCGCTGCATTCCAGGCTGCTGTTTCCTGTCGCCGAACCGGCTTTACAGATTATACTTCAGCATCAGCTGAAAATGGTGAGAATACGCTGTGCCGATGTCCGTATACGTGGTGGCCCAATACGTGTATTCAAAGCCCACCATGCATTTTTTGGTCACGTCGAAGCCGATATTCGCGAACGCGCATGAGTTCCATGTCCGCATGCGTCCGCCCTCCAGCCGGCTGTTCCATGGATCGTCGATGCACAGCCCGATGCCCGAGTGCCAGCGATCCGCGAAGTCGTTCGTCAGCGAAACCCACCCGCCCGTGGAGCCCACACTCTGGAGCGTATACGGGTTAATGTCCTGCAAAATGCCGCCGAACGAGCTGTTCAGAAGTTCGCCGAAGAAGAACTCGCCGCTGAGGTAAATTTTGTCGGTAAAACGGATCATCGCGTCGAAGTTCACGGACCAGCTGAAACGCGAAAAATCATTCGTCAGGTACTGATAATGCTTCTCAGCCAGGCACGTCGAAACGCCGAAAGATGCGTTTTTCTGCCACGGGCCGAATTTTTTGCAAGTGCGACCGAAGCGGGCCTGAGCTTCCGGGTAACTCGACGCCCGGCCTTCCCAAAACTCCCCGGAATACGCCGAAAGATTATTCGTCAGGGACGCCGCGATGGCCCCCTGCATCTCCCAGCGGCCGTTGCCCGTGTCATGGTAACGGTCATAACGGATCATCGGCCGGCGGTACCCCAGATTTCCGCACCCGATTCCCGGCACGTACGTCTGCATGTTCGGGAAAAGCGGGCTGTAAACGTCCCATGTTTGCCCCACGAGGAAGAGAAAATCATCATTTTTCATCTCCAGGTACGCTTTTCGCATGAGCACACCGCTGTTATTCTCCAGCGAAAACGCCCCCTGAAAATCCAGCTCGAAAACGCCGCCGAGCTTCACGCCGGGGAGATTCTGCATCTCCGGTGCGGTAATCATCAGGCCAAGTCGGGTGGACTTCATGTCAAAATAGGACCCGGCCATCACATTATCCCCTACCCGCGGCTGCACATAAAGCGGGTACTCGCCGGGCATCGTGCGATTCGTCTCCCACGCACCCACCAGGGAAAGATATCCATACGGCGTGATCGTGAACTGGTCCTTTTTCCACACCCAGCCTTTTTGCTTCGCCAACTCTCGCTGAAGATCACTCATCGTCGCGTAATCGGCCGGGGAAAACGCACTGCTCTCGGCAGGCATGGGCACGTCATCCTCCCGCAGGCCATCATCCCGCAGCGGATTTTTGAACGGGCTGTCATCCTCATTTTTCACGTCATCTCGCTCATCCAGACGCGCTCTTTCCGTTTCAATTTCCGCTAAAAGCTCCGTTTGTTCCTGCTGAAGCCGCTCCATCCGCGCAAGAAAATCCGCCTCGCCGGGTGGCATTTCCGCACACCAAGCTTCGGACACGCTTAAAAGCAGCGCGAATATCAGAAATTGGATATAAAAAACACGAAAACGCACAGAATTTCTTTCACCGGGACAAAATGGCCGAATAATCCCTATAATCGTCAAATTTTATATCGTCCGGCGGAAAGAAGAACTTAAAGAGAAATTTTAATTTGTCAGGTTAATCCGGAGAAAAAACGGCCGGAAGAAATTTTGGTGGCCAGGAAACAGCAGCCGGGAATGCAGCGAAACGAAGTGACGCGCAGAGACCGGATAGAATCGCCGGGATTTTGCCCACTTCGTTCCGGTCTCTGCGCTAACGCTCCGCTCCCGACTGCTGTTTTTGTGGCTGCGTGTGCTTTACGCCGGAAAATCACCGTTTTCCACATCCGCACGGTACGCCTCACACGCCTCGCGGATGATGGCACCGAGGTCCGCGTACTGTTTCGCATGTTTCGGCACGCGCCCGGCCAGGCCGAGAATGTCATGCAGCACCAGCACCTGCCCGTCACAGTATTTCCCGGAGCCGATTCCGATCGTCGGCACCACGAGCATTTCGGAGATTTCCCGCGAGATTTTCGGCTCCACGCACTCCAGCAGCACGGAAAACGCCCCGGCCTGCTGCACTTTTTCCGCCTCCTCCATCAGCCGGTCGCGCTCCCGCTGGATGGAGTACTTCCCCATCATCTGAATCAGTTGCGGCCGCAACCCCAGGTGCGCCATCACCGGAATGCCGGCGTCCACCAGCCGCGTGATTTGGGGAATCTGCCGGGGCGAACATTCCAGCTTCACCGCGTGACACGCCGTACGTTTCATCACCGCCGCGCAATCACGCACCAGGTCCCGCCATCCGGTATGCCCCGCCGGAAACGGCATGTCCACCACCACCACCGCGTTCTTCACGGCCCGCCGCACCATCCCGCCGTGATAAATCATTTCTTCCAGCGTCACCGCCAGCGTATTCGCCCTGCCCTGCACGACCGTCCCCAGACTGTCGCCCACCAGCACGGCATCCATACCCGCCTCATCCACGATTTTCGCGGTGGGGTAATCATACGCCGTGAGCATGGAAATTTTCCGCCCCGAACGTTTCAGGGCCGTAAATTCGGGAATGGTTAATGGCATGGGAAGCTCCTGGAAAAAGTGAGCGAGTGAACAAGTGAACGAGTGAGCAAGTGAGGGAAGAAATGGATGTTTACGCGTGAAAGAGGGGCGCCGCCTGAAGCCAGCACCCTTTCACTTGTTCACTCTCTTCCCGCCTCGCTACAGCGCCGCGATTTCGCGCCAAAGGCGGATGCCGGTTTTGATGCCGCGCTGGAAGTCGGTCAGGGAAAAATGCTCGTTCGGGCCGTGGGCGTTATCCGTGTCCTGGGAAAGGGCGATCATCATGATGTTCGGCGTCAGGCACTGGGCGAACGTGGAGACCACGGGAATCGAGCCGCCCTCATAAATAAACACGGGGGAGCGTCCGAACCCGAATTCCACGGCCCGCACCGCCGCCTGCATGCACGGCGAGGATGTGTCGATCACCACCCCGCCGGCCCCTTTACCGAACGTCACCAGCTCCATTTTGATTCCCTCCGGACAGCGTGCCTGGAGAAATTTTCGCAGGGCCGTGGTGATTTTTTCGGGATCCTGGTTTCCGACCAACCGGAAGCTGAATTTCGCGAACGCTGAGTCGGGGATGACGGTTTTCGAGCCGGCCGCCTGGTATCCACCCCAAAGTCCGTGGACGTCAAAGCACGGCCGCAGCCACCGCCGCTCCAGCACCGTATATCCCTGCTCGCCCACACCACTTTTCACGCCGATGCTGGCGTAAAACTCTTCCTCCTCGAACGGCAGCGCCCCCAGCTGATCATGCTGCTGCTGCGAAATCCGCGGCACATCATCATAAAATCCCGGCACCGTCACCCTGCCCTGCGCATCCAAAAGCCCCGCCAGCATCTGCGCAATCGCCGTGCACGGATTCGCCACCGCGCCACCGAACATCCCGGAATGCAGATCCCGGTCCGGGCCTTTCAGCCGCAACTCGTAATATACGTTCCCGCGCAGGCCGCAGGTGATGGCCGGCTGCCCGGGCGAAATCTGAATCGTGTCACTCAAGACGAGGTAATCGCACGCCAGTATTTCTGCGTTCTGCCGGACGAATCCCTCCAGCGAGCCGTGGCCGCACTCCTCATCCCCCTCCACCAGAAATTTCCAGTTCAGCGGTAGCTTCCGCCCCTCCCGCGCCCAGTATTCTGCCGACAAAATCAGCGCCAGCAGCGGCCCTTTATCATCCGTCGCGCCCCGGGCATACACACACCCGTCCTTCACTTCCGGCACAAACGGCTTCGTCTGCCACCGCTGCGACGCATCCGCGTTTTCTTCCTTCTCCTCATCCACCGGCTGCACATCATAATGCCCATACACCAGCACCGTGGGGGCGCCCTCCGTTTTCGGCGACTCCGCGAACACCACCGGATGCCCGTCCGTGGGGATGAGCCGCGCGGTATAATTCATGCCTTTAAAATACTTCACCAGCCACTGCCCCGCCGCCTCACAATCCGCCGCGTGCTCCGGCTGCGCACTGACGGACGGAATCATCAGCAGCTCCATCAGCGTCTGCTCAAACGTCTCTTTATGCGCTTCCAGATAATCCACCGCGGGGCCGCTCTTTTCATTTCCCGACATTTTTTACCCTTATTTCATTCAAAAAAACTGCATGCTCTTGCGAAAATCGCTCACACGATTATAATTACTATAAATTATTATAATAGATTAAAAAAATATTACCACTGGCAGGGGAATTCCATATGACCGAAACAGCGACGCCCGTCATGCCCGTCAAGAAAAAGGCGGTCAAACGTAAAACCAAGAAAAAACCGGTAACCAAGACCCGTCCGAAGCCGAAAAAGCAGCCGCTTTACCGCGTCATTCTCTGGAACGACGACGATCACACCTTCGAGTACGTCATCATCATGATGAGCCGGGTTTTTCAGTACGATTTTAATAAAGGCCAGGAAATCGCCAACCGCGTCCACGACGACGGTCGGGCGGAAGTGGCGATGGTCACCATGGAGGTGGCCGAGTTGCGCCGCGACCAGATCCGCACCTTCGGCCCCGACCCCCTGGTCAAAGACTGCTACACCTCCATGTACGCGACCATCGAAGTGGCGGAATGAAAAATGAGGAATAAAGAAATAAAAAAATGAGCAACTGTAATGATTGTCAAGTGTTAAAAGTGAAAAAGTTGAAAAATTATGAAGGTTGTTGCCATTTGGTTCCGTTGCGGAGCATGGTGTTGAGGGTGACGAGCATTTTGCGGACGCAGGCGGTCATG
>JAVBLI010000042.1:0-24244 GCA_031553595.1 Thermoguttaceae bacterium
CAACGTCCGCAACGCCGCGAGCTGCTTGTTCGTCAATTGAAAATTTTCCATAACCCTTTTTATTTCGACGCATTCCGCTAAAAAATTTAGCCCGTCTCAAAAAATCATCCAACAGGAATTTTAAAGTGGCGGGGGTATAGAGTTGTTTTTCGGAGGCCATTTCTCTTCGATCCGTTTGACTTCAATTCGCACTGGCTGGTCTTTATAATGCCCATATATATCAGAATTCTTAACGGTTCGGGGAATCGGTTTCTCGAATTCCATTGTATGGGCATCAAAAACAGATGACATCAAAGCAGCCACCCCTATCTCATAGACGGTGGAATCATAATCATTTAACAGTTTGGTGGCGACATTCAGATTGTCACTGTATCCATTCTCATGAAGAATAGAGAGTGCTTTTTCTAAAAATGGAGTATCATGCCCATAATAAATATCTGGCGTGATGGACGCCAGGAGATTTGTGATAATTTTAGGGATTCCAGTGTCCGTGTCCAGTGATCGAATTACTTCCTCGGTTAATGGCGAAGATACGCCGTTTATAATGCAACGAACCCCACGAGAGTCAATATGCCTGAAAGTATATGGATACCTTTCCTCAATTTGTTCAATAAGTGACAGTGCCATTACATCTTCCTCCTCACGCATTTTCTCCCGGATTTCCCGCTGCTCCTCTTTCTGCCGCTCCTTGATTTCGTGCAGCGTGGACATCAGTTTGATCTGCTGGAGGTAAAGGTCAAGAAACTCGGGCGCCACCCTTGCATTCGAGAAGGCGCTGCCGTGCTCGTTGACGATAGTGTAGGCGTCTCGCAGCTCTTCCTGAAGCGTGCCGAAGTTGTCTTTTTTGACTTTGGCCATGATCATCTCCACCTTGCCTTGAAAGGCGTCGGTGATAAATAATTTCGCCGTGACCTGACGTTTTTTCTCGGAATAATCGCAGTTGGCCGCGGTGTTGGTTTTAACGCTCTCCTTGATCTCTTTCCGCAGGTTTTTCAGTACTTGGGCAGGCTCGGTATTGCCCAGCTCCTCAGCCATTTCGTCGATCAGATTATCGACGGGGATGAGATACTGCGTGCCGTAGCCGTTAATCTGGTGCTGAATCGCCTCCAGAAACGATTTCTCGCGTGCCACCTGAAAAACCACCTGCTCGTACCGGGTATCCGCTTCACTGCGGCGATGGAGCAGTTCCGCCTCGGTGGCCGTACGTAAGGCCACTACTTCCTGTTCCGCCTTTCATTGGCGGCATTAACCACTTGGTCCGCCCGGCCTTTTCCGTCGGCGATAAGCTGCCTGACGGTTGCTTCCGCATCCGCGCACTTTTGAAATTTTAGCAGGGCATTATACCGCGGGCGCATCGTATTCAGCTCAGCGGAGTTTTTATCGTGCTCCTCCGACAAGGTTTTATAATCCGCGTGGGTGGCATACAGCAAGTATCCCAGCACACCGGAGGTGACTAAAAAAAGAAACGCGAATAACCAGCCCATAAACATTTTCGATTTTAACGATTTTTCGTGACGATTAGTGATGAAATCTATTATGCACACATTTCGCCAGATTGCAAGCACGTTTTCAGCTTCAGCATATTTTTCTAACCGTCCGGCGACACATAAGAAACATTATCGGACGTTGGTGCATGGAAGGAGGGGTGGTGCACAATGTGATGATCGTCGTATGATCGCTGTATAGTCGTTGTGATGGACAAGCAGTTGGACGCAAGAACAACAGAATCGGGAATGAAGCGTGGCGTAATGACCGGATTGAAGTGAGAAAAAATTCGGCCATGCTATCCGGTCACTCCGTGTTATGATGTGCTGCACTTCGTTCCCGGCTGCGGTTCACATGTCCTGAATAACTTTCGTTTGCTTTCTTCGCGCTTTCGAGATTGCTTTTTCTTTGCGGGACTTTTTTGTAACCGCCCTGCTCCGTTTACTTATGAATGACTTTTCGTGTGCTTCTGCAAGCGTTTCTCCGACGACGGACCGATGCGGAATTCGCCCACTTTTTTGAAGCCTGGTGGCACTGTGGTGCGCTTTCGGTGGCGATGCAGACTTTTTCGGATTGAGGTTAATGCGCAATCTTACATTTGCCCCGCCTTTTTCAAGTCTGCGGTGTATTTTCAAAAGTCGGCGTAAACAGTTCTAGTTAATCATTGCATTGTGTATATTCTGCGTTTGTTCGCCATACATCTAATAATTCCTGCGCAGCATAGTTTCTCTGGTATTCACAAATTGCCAAAAGTGCCGATTCGCTGGATTGGGCAGCATGTGCGGCTTTCTCAGAGTTTGAGCTGCGATTGTGTGCGAAAACATCATGAACTCAGGTGACTTTTATGGCAGCTATATTTGCTTAAAATACCCCAATATGATTATTGCAGAAATATATATATACTTTTTTGAATCTGGAAGAATAAAATCGCAAGTTTTTTCGAAATCACGTCAGAAAAATCGGTTTTGACGGAAAAGTCGACGGTTGACATTCAAAATCCTGTTTGCTATACTATTATTGTAAGGATAAATTCATATCTAAAATAATGCGCAATAAACTAGTAATTTTCCTGCCATGGGCATTCCCCTTTCTTCTTCCGACGTTAATCCATCGGCGAATCCGGAGCGGCCGGCATTCGATGTCTATCCGTCTTCTCCTGACGGGGAGAGCGCGGGGGCGGATCTTTTGGAGAAAATTCTGACGGAATCTGTTTTCCAGCGCAAGCTGGCCCATTTTATTTGCGTCTATTCATTGGAAGTGAGTGCATGGGAACCTGGCGTTTCGGATCCGCCGTATGGGGAGTATTTCGAGCGTCTGAAGTCCTGCGTCCGGTTTCACGCGGAGCAATTGCGTGAGCTTTTGTCGCAGCAATCGGCTTCGCCGGACTTGACGCGGGAGCAAAAGCAGCGGACGTTCGAGCGGTTGACCTTCGATGCGAATCCTCCGGTGCTGAGCCAGGCGGCGTTTGCCCCGGAGGTGCTGACGCTGGCGTCCATCGAAACGACCCTGGCCTCCCTGCCCGAGCGATACACCCTGGTCGCGCGCAAGCCTTCGAACAAGGACGACGCGGCGGTCGAGCGGAAATCGTTGGGCGGCGATCCGATGCGGGACTGCGTGCTGGCCTCGTCGCTGTTGAGCAGGGCGGACGGCGCGGTGGAATTTTTCCAGAAGGAATATTTTTCTTACCTGCAGGGAATTGCCTTCAAGGTGCATGCCCACTTCGGAAACGATCCCGACCAGTGGTGGAACGAGTTTCTCGACCACCTCGCGGGGTACACACGGGATCGGGGAAAACTGCTTACGTTTCAGGGCAAATGTGCATTACAATACTGGCTTCGCGTCGTGGTGTGGAATTTCCTGCGGCGGCGGCCCATCTACAGCAATGGTTTTGAATTTCCGGAGGAGATCGCAATGATGGAATCGAACGAAGACGACGTCTCCAGGGGGGAGAGTCTTAAAAAATTTACCGACCTGGTGCGTAAAGCGCTGGAAGCGTTGACCGACAAAGACCGCCTGCTACTGTCCTTGATTTATATCGAATCGATGCTGAAAAAAGACATCGCGGCCATGTTTCAGGTTCACGCAGGGCAGATCGGCCGTTGGGAGGAGCGAGCGCTTCAGGGGTTGCGCAAGGCCATCGCGCTGGAGCTGGAAAATCAGCCGCGCAAGGCGACGTATGACGATATTTTCGCTGACATGGCGGAAAGCCCCCGGGAATTTTCCGAGGCGCTGATGGCCGCGCTGCAGCCGTTAAGGAACGAGGACGCCGAATAAGGAAAGCCTCATGATCATGTCTAAAAGAGAATCGCAAAACAAGATTTTTCGAGAGATTTTCAGGAACGCTTTCGATGCCGAATCGAAGGCGGCCGGGCATCTGCTCGACGATGAGGATCTCTTGCTGCGATGGGCGGAGAATCAATTATCGGCCCACGAACGCAATCAGGTGCTCGGGCACATGGCGCAGTGCGCGGCGTGTCGCCAGGGTGTGGCGACCATGGTGAAGCAGGGGATTCTTGAATTCCGGCCCAGCGCCGCCGAGGGGCACGCCGAAGCGGAAACAAAAGAAATCAGCCCGCGAAGCCAATCGGCAGGCGGGAAGCATCCGACAAGGTTATTAGGTGCGATGATGACGACGGCGGCATGTTTAATGGTGGGATTTTTTCTGATGACGGGCCAGGTGGAAACGCCGGGGCCGCTGGGCGGGGATGTGCCGATGGTGATGCCGGAAGCAGGCACGCCGCGGATGCGCAGCGGCGGCGACGAGGTGACGGTGCCCGGGCCGCGTTATGCGCTGCTGGTGGGGATTAATGCGTATGCCAACCTGCCCGAGTCGCTGTGGCTGCGGGGCTGTCATAACGATATCGCCGAGGTGAAGGATGTGCTTGCCGGGCGTTTCGGTTTTCTGCCGGAAAACATGACCGTGCTGCTGGACGAGGACGCGACCGCCGACGGTATCCGTGAGCAGTTCCGCAATCTGATTCGCATGGTCGACGAGCACCCGGCGGGTGCCGAGCCCGCGCAGGTCGTGTTTTACTTCAGCGGCCACGGCTCGCGTGTGCCGGATCAGCCGCCGGGCCACCCCGATCACGATTCCGACGACGGTTACGATTCGACGCTGGTGGTTTACGATTCCGAAAAGATGGGCGGCGAAATCGACATCCGCGACGACGAAATCAACCGTTTCGCCCATGAAATCTGCAAGAACGGCAAGGCCCAGCTGATGATCGTGCTGGACTCCTGTTTCAGCGGCGGCGGCGCTCGCGGCGGGACACGTTTCCGTGGAATCGACCGGGATCTGCCTCGTCTGGTGCCGGACGCTGCCGACCTGCAGCAGATCATTCCGAAAACGCTCCCCGAGGGGACGGTGTTTTTCTCCGCCTGCCAGTCCGTCCAGAAAGAGCCGGAGTATCAGCACGCCGGCAAGCCCTACGGCCTGTTCACCTTCTATTTCACCCGCTTCCTGCGACAAGAGGCGATCGTATCTTCGCTGGACTACCGGGCCCTGCGCGACGCCATCACCAGTGCGTACGCGCTGGACAAAATCGTTCAGCCACCGACACCGACCGTCGAGGGCGACGTCATGACGCTGCGCAAAACGGTTTTCGGCGCCGACACCGCATGCGATTACAAGCCGTATTTCGAGGTGGAAAAAGACTTCGCCGACCCACAGCTTCTTCGCATGAACGCGGGCTGCATGGCCGGCGTTACCAAAGGGTCTCTTTATGAGCTTTATACCCGCGTGGAAGACACCCTGACGCCCGGCGCCGCGTCCCTGGGTTGGTTCGAAACCGCGCGCGTGGAAGGCGGCTATTCCACGGGCACGCTCTTTCGGTGGGCCGACGAACGGCGCAGCGGGCGGGTCAGCGCGACGCTCCCGAAGGATTTCCGCAAGGGATACGCCATCCAGCGCTATCACGAGTACGGCGACAACATCCTGCGTGTCCGCGTGGAGGATGGTGCGACCGGCCACGTGATTCCGCTTTCCGACGAAACCGTCCCCGTACCGCTGCGTGATCTGTTGCTGCGTTCCGACAGCGGCGAGCGTTCGCGGTGGCTGCGGTGGGTGGATACGGCCGAGGATTATGACGTGGTGTTGCGCCTGGATCTTTCGTCGGGCAAGGCGGCCGTCTTTCCCGCCACGGGTTTCGCGGCGGATGGCCGGGATCTGAAAAATAGCCCCTCCGCCACCCCCGCATCCCTCCGTGGCGGATGGGGGATGACCGATTACCGAACCCCGGCCGGTGTCAAAGAAATCGAAACCACGTTACTGAAAATCATGAAGGCCCTGAGCCTCAAACGTTTAGTCGCCTTCAAGGAAAATCCGCTCACTCGGCCGAATAAAAACGGCCAGCCGATGCTGGAGATTACCGTCATCGAGGCGGCGCGCGGCGGAAGCGTCCAGGCAGCGAAGCCGGCTTCGGGCGAACTCGTGCTGGATGTGCAAGACCGCCGGGAGCATCAGTTGCGGGTGAAGAATAACGGCACCGTGCCGCTTTACCTGACGATTTTATGCATCGACCCGGATATGCAGATCGACGCCGCGCCGAGTTTCGGGCCCGAGAGCAACATCCATCAATTCATGGCCGTCGCGGGCCTGAACAACAAACCGCAGGCGAATCGGCTTGGCCCCGGCCAGGAATTCGTTTCGCAATTCGGCTTTTCCGCCCCTTTCGGCGCCCACACCTTCGTCGTCCTGGCGACGCGTGAGCCCAGCAACTTTCTTCATCTGATTCAGCCCGGCCTGACCCGCGCCCGCAGCGCCGGCAGCGAATCCGCCACCCGCATCCTGGAATTTCTCGAGGAACAGTGCAGCCCCGGCACGCGCGCCACGAGGCAGAAAACGCCGCCGCGCGACGACACATGGTCCGCCGCAAGCATGGAAGTAATCACCCGCTCCCGTGACGAATAACGAGGTTTTTTATGACACGACCAGGCCCTGCCATTACAACGATGCTATGCATCACCGCGTGGACTTTCTGCGTTACGGCGGTTCACACAGCGGTGCATGCGGACCTGACGCCGATGCTCGTCTCGACGACGGAGGATGGCCGCCCGACGGTCACGCCGTTATCTGAGCCCTCGCAATTTGAAGGGAGCACCAGCCGCCCTGCCCTGTTATTTTTCCCGCCGGCAGCCGCAAGTTCCGAGCACTGGATCTTTATTGCGGAAAACACGCCCCTGCGGGAAGCGATGACGCAATCGTCCCGCGTCGCGCTGGTTGTCGCCCGTGGTGTTTCCGGGGCCGCAGCGGACGCCATTCCCGCCCAGACGATCCAACTGGAGCAGCTCCTGGCTTTTACCGTCAATCGCGCTTTGCCGGAGTATGCCACCAGCGTGATTTTTTCCCCGGCCGACGGGGCAGCGCTGCTGACGCCCTGCCCTACCCTGCGGCGGCTGCCCGCGACGGATGAAAAAACGGGGACCCAAACGTACCCCGCCATGACGGCGCAAATTTATCAAAACGCCCGCGTCCTGCTGGAAATCCATTTTGCGGAAGGCCAGGCCGTTCTGCCCTGGGCCGACATTCCCGCGCTGGGCGAGCGTTTTCGTGACGGACTTCCGCCGGGGGAGTACACGATCTGTGGGGAAAACGCGACGAAAAGCAATCGTTTTACGGTGAAGCCTGCGCCGCTGCGGGAATGGATGGAATCCCGTTTCGCCCCGCTGGAAGCGCTGCTGGGCCCGCACGATCCGGTGACGGTGCAAATCGTGGCGGAGACGCTTGCGCAGGACGCCGTGGATGGGCCTTTTTTCACCGACGCGCTGGACCGAATCGATACCCTGCCACCTGAGGAACAGACTTCTTATCTGAAGGGCATGACCGCTTACCTCACGTTTCGTCTCAGCGGGCGGGAGGGGAGTTTCCGCGGCAATGATGGTGCCCTGCCCGGAGACGAAGAGCCGAGGGAAAAAACGCCTGCCGCCAGCGACCCGGCTGCCGACGCCGCCTTCATTCACCGCCTGCTGCTGAATGAAAAATGGCGTGAGGCTGCCGCGCGGCTGGACCGTCTGGAAGAAAAACTGGAAGCCGATCATTCGGTAAATCCCGCAGCGTCTGACTCCCGGGAGCTGTTTGCCCTGTGCCACCTGTACCGGGGCATGATTCTCGCCGAGTCCGGTGCCGCACGCCTTCAGGATGGGTATGCGGAATTTGCCGAAGCCACGCGGCTACTGGATGAAATCGCGCAAACCGGGCAGCCGGAAGCGAAGCAGGTAGCGGATTCCCGCTACCGGTGCGCGAATAATTTCGGGAATTACCTCCTGCGGCTCACTCAAGACCGGCTCTACAACCACGCCATGGCGATCGCCACCGGGGACGCCATGGTACTGACCGACGTTTTATTCACCTGGTCGCAGGCAATGACGGCATACCAAAACGCCCTAAAAATCGCCTCCGAAACCCTGTCCGAAGCGCCGGAGTTAGTGCTGGCGGCGAAAATGAACATCGCCCGTCTTTACGCCCTGCTGGGGGATGTCGTGCGCACAGTGGACGTGGAAAAAGCGACCGTCGAGCTTGAAAATTCCGCTTACGACACCGCGGCGGCGCTGGCGGCGGAAGTGATCTCAGGAAAAATTGCCGGCGAGGAGCGTCTGCTGGCCGGGGCGCATCACCTGCTGGCGGACATCGCGTTTCGTAAGGGCGACAAGGCGCAGTGCCGTCAGGAGTCGGAGCATGCGCGGGCGGCTTATGTCCAGACGGGCACGCTGTCGGGAGTTGAGGCCGTGGAGCGTCTGCTGGGGATGCTGGAAACGGACGCCCCGGAATCGGCATTAAAACACCTCATGATTTCCAGCGTTCTTTGCGAGTCGCTGCGTCAGCAGGTGCCGGGCGACGGAATCGGCCTGAGCCGCGCCGGTTTTTTCGCGCGGCGGGCGTATGTCAACGAGCGGATCATGACGTTATTACTCCAGGCGGGAAAGGCGGCCGAGGCGCTGGTCGTGCTGGAGGCGGCCAAGGGGCATGCGCTGCAGGCGGTGCTGGCTGGGGCCGCGGTGCAAGACGACACGCAGGACGCCGGCGCGCCGCGAACCGTCGCCGAGATGCTCGTCGACTGGCCCGACGAAATCGCCGCGGTGGAATATTTTCTGGGCAGCGAATCCTGCTGGGGGTTTCTCATCTGTAAAGGAAACGTCTCGGCCTTTCCCATCCTCCAGCCGGACGGAAAGCCGACCCCGTCCAGGACGTTGGTGGCGCAAGCACAGGAAACGCTTACCCTGCTGCGCAACGGATTACGCCTGATGCGAGGCGGCGATTACAGTCGAACCTGGCAGCGCGGGCTTTACGACCTGCGGCGAGCCCTGATCCCGGAGAACGTCCTGGAACAAATTCGCCGCGACGGCTGTGAAAAACTCCTGGTGGTTCCACATCACATCCTGCATTATCTGCCGTTCTCTGCGCTGGTGGTCGAGGAAGATGCTTCACCGGAAATCGCGAAGGCGGTGGCGATGCCGCGCTATATGCTCGACGAGGAATTTTGCATTTTCACCGCTCCCTCACTGTCCACATGGGATCTCCTGCGACAGTGTCACCATCAATTATCCCCGCGGGTCACCTTTTTCGGAATCTCGAAGTTTTCGACGCTCAGCCCGCTAAAAGGGATACAGAACGACATCAAAAACGCCAAAAGCGCGTTCGGCGACACGGCTGTCGAGCTGTTTCTGGAGGAGGACGCCACGGTGGAAGCGTTCGTCGAGCAGTTGGGGTACAAGGGCCTGATGATCGTGTCCACGCACGGCGAAAACGTCAGCGAGGCACCGCTGGAGAGCCGACTTTTTTTTCAGGCGCCCGGCAGCGGCGACGCTTCCCTGACCGCGGGGGAGATTTACTCCCTGAGCATCGGCGCCGGTTTGATCGTACTCAACGCCTGCCAGACGGGCCTGGCCGACCGTTCCCCGATGCCCGGCGACGATCTTTTCGGCATCCCTCGCGCCTTGTTTCAGGGAGGTGCCGGGGCGGTGGTGGCCAGCAACTGGAACGTTTTCGACCGAACTGGCCCGCGGGTCGTCGGGGCCATGCTGAAACATTTTGCCGACGGCGCCGATGCGGTGACGGCATTATCCCGCGCCCAGCGTGATTTTTTAACCGAAGAACGCACCACCCCCCTGGGGGCCAAAAACGAGTGGTTGCACCCGTATTTTTGGGCGGTTTATTCCATTTCCGGCAGCGACCGCCTTGAATGGCCGCATTAAAAAAACGATTTTTTAATTTTTTCGGCGCAACTCCGCAAGTCGGAGCGCGTCTGTAAAATAGAGTTCGAAGGAATCCCTTCACGTCGTGTGGGGGCAAATATTTTATCTTTGATTGAAGGAGCCGTATGATGAAAAAATTATCATTGGTCGCCTGGAGCCTGCTGCTTGTTGTCGGCCTGCTTCCGGGATTTGTTGCGGGACAGGAAGTCGCGGCGCAGAAAACGAATGTCCCCCAGCGGCCGGACATCATGGCCGACGCGGACGATCCGTCGTTTGGCCGTTATGTGGATTTCGGTCTGCTGGCCGCCGCGTGGACGTCGCAGGACGCGATGATCCTGACCGACTGTGCGTTGGAGATGGCCGAGGCGGAGCGTATTCTCGGCCGAAACCTGAAATCCATTCAGTCCGCAGACGTCATGAAAAAGGCGGTGCGCATCGCCACCGACCGCCAGGACATGGATACGCTCGACCGAATCGCCGCGTTTTCCACACGGACGAAGAATAACGATATGCTGGCTTCCGTCGCGTCGGCGAAGCGTTTGGCCGGCGAGGAACGTTCGCTGGCAACCGCGATCACCGTCAACATCATTACCATGCCGACCGAGAAAATCTCCCTCATGAAAGCCGTCATCGGCCTGGTCGACAAAGCCCGGGTTTCGGGAGACAAGCAACTGCTTCAGTCCCTCGTCCTGGCGATTCCCGAAGAGAAAAATCTCAACGCCGCGCTGGAGAAGCCGGAAATCGACGCGCTGACGAAGTATGCGGAAGAGTCGGAGAAAGTCACGGCCGAGGCCGACGCGGAAGACCAGGAAGCCAACGAAGCGCTGGATCGCCTGGCCGGGGAGGAGAGAGGGAAAAATGATGCCGCGGTCGGAGCAGCGATTGCCATCGGTGTGCTCGGTACGATCGCGATCGCTATCGAGGCGTCGAAGCCGCAGCCGCCGCCACCGCCTCCCGTGGTCATTTACGGCGGTGGTGGATACGGCGGTGGCGGATATGGCGGTGGTGGAGGCAATTATTATACGCAGGACGACTACAATTCCGGTGTCGCCTATGCTCCGTCTCCCAGTTCGGGTCCCAATAACTACAATTCGAATGTGAAACACCTTTACAATCCAAATGTAGCGGCCGCGAGGCAGGCTCCTTCGCCGCAGCCGCGAAGTATCAACGGCGTTCGCCGGGTGCAGATGCGGTAAGTAATAGTTTTTCCAATGTAATTTTCCAGTTCTTCCTCCGACCGTCGGCGACGCGTCCGGCCGAGGAGGAAGGCATTTTTCACTCTCTGGAGATACAATATGAAACGAATAACCTATTTTGTCCTCGCGGCGATGCTTCTTGCCGTGGCCGCTCCCCTGGCTGTCGCTGACCCCGCCGCCTCGCAGCAGCACAACGAATCCGTCACAGCGTTTTCGGATAACGCCGCCACTGCCGATATCAAGCCGATCCCGGCCGACCCCGTGTTCGACCGTTACGTGCCCCTGGACACCGTCCTGGCGGCTTTCCACGCGGCCGACGCCCTGCTGCTGGCCGAGTACGCCGTGGCCGCTTCCGAAACGGAGCAAGTGCTCCTGCGGAACCGTAACGAAATGAAGGCTGACGCGCTGTGGGAAATCGCACGGCGGATGGCCGTGGTTACCGACAACGCCGCGGCGATGAATATCCTGGCCGCCGGTGCCAAGCGGTTCGGGAAAACCGACTTTCAGGCCGATATGAAAGCGGCTTCCGGAACTGCCAAAGACGCTGCCGCCGACATGACGATTCGCCGCAGCCCGGTGTTTGCCATTTCGGTTCTCAATGGGAGAACGCCCGACACGGCCCAGCTCGACGCCGCCTACGACCTGATCTTCCCCGGCAAGGAAATCCCCAAAGCGGAATTCAAAACCCGTTATCAGCGGCTGGCGAAAGCCCTGGTCGACGAAACCCTTTCCGCTAACACCGGAGAATTGCTGGCCCGCGCAGAACGCCGGAAGCAGCTCGCGTTCGCGGGAATGTCGGACAGGTTGGTCGGTGCCGAACGTAATCGCGGCTGGCTGCCTGGCAGTTGGGTGGCTGACGGCGGACGCTCTGCGGCAATCGACCAGGACGGATACTACACCGCCTACACCCCCGTGGGATGGAACGTCTTCACCTATCGATACGATCCCTACGACAATCACAGCGGCTACATGGAAATTTCCAATTCCGACGGCTTCATTTGCGGCCGGGTCAGCGTTTATTTCCACGGCCCCAATTGCATGGAGTGGATCGAACCCAACGTCATGCACCGGATTTATTATCGGAAGTAACCGCTCCGGGGCACAACGCGTTTCCCCGAGAAAAGACGGCAGCCGCAGCGCAATCGCGAGGTTGCCAAGTTTATGGTTTCACGAAACAGCAGCCGGGAACGCAGTGACGCGAAGAGACCGGATAGAATCGCCGGGATTTGTCCCACTTCGATCCGGTCTCTGCGCTAACGCTCCACTCCCGGCTGCTGTTCGTGTGAGTGACTCAATTTGATAACGGCAATCGCCGGGATTTCGATCGCCGCGTCCTTGCGCTGCCGGCTGGTGTTTTCGTCTGCAAACCAACCAAAGGAGTGCCGTACCATGACGTCCGTGTGCTGTGTGTTTTTAAGCCTGCTTTTTCTGCAAAGCGCCGCCGGGGCACCCTCTGACACTCCCTCGGCCGATGCCGTCCCGGAGAAATACGCCCTGCTGGTCGGTATCAACCGTTACGGCCTGCTCCCCGAAAGCCAGTGGTTGGAGGGCTGTCATAACGACATCGCGGAGGTGAAGTCGGTGATCGTCGGGCGTTTCGCGTTTCCGGCGGAGAATGTCACCATCCTGCTGGACGAACAGGCAACCGCGGCGGGTATCCGGGCGGCCCTGGCCACGCTGGTCGAACAGGTGCAGCAGCGGCCCAACGGTTCCCCGCCGGCGCAGGTGCTCTTTTACTTCAGCGGCCACGGCTCGCGCGTCCCCGACCAGCCGGAAGGCCATCCCGACTGCGATTCCGAAGACGGTTTCGATTCGACTCTCGTCGTTTTCGACTCCACGCAGCAGGGCAGCGACACCGACATTCGGGATGACGAACTCAATCGTTTTGCGCATGAAATCTGTCGGGCGGACAAAGCGGAGTTGCTGCTGGTGCTGGATTCGTGCCACAGCGGCGGCGGCGCCCGGAGCGTGGGTAAAACGCGTGGCATATCCCGCGATTTCGACCGCTTGGCGAGCATCGACCCCGCAGCCCGCAAATTCACACCGAAAAAATTACCCGAGAGTACCGTCTTCCTTTCCGCCTGCCAGGCGAATCAGAAGGAGCCGGAGTATGAGGCCGACGGGAAAAAATTCGGCCTGTTTTCGTGGCATTTCGCCCGCCTGCTGCAAAGCGAGGAGCTGCTGTCTTCGCTGGATTACATCACGCTCAAAGAGCTTATTCACCGGTCCTATCTGCGGAGTAAAATCGTGCAGGCCCCGACGCCGACGATCGAGGGCCCCATGCGTATGCTGAAAAAGCCGGTGCTGGGGGCCGAGCGAACGCTGGACCGCAAGGCGTTTCATGAAGTGGCGCGAGAAGGCCGTGAGCGGGATGTGCTGCGGATGGAGGCCGGGCGGATTCACGGCGTGACGGAGCGTTCCGTTTATGAATTATTCGAAACCGCGGAGCAGGCGCTGGCGCCGGAGGGGGTGTCGCTGGGCTGGTTCCGGATCACGCACGTCGAGGGCAACGCGGCCCGGGGCCTCTTCTTCCGATGGAAAGACGCCCAGCGATCAGAGGCCGTCGACGCGGTGCTGCCCAACGGTTTCAAAAACGGCGTCGCCCTCGAGCGTTATCACGACCACGGAGAAAATTTCCTCGCCGTGCGCCTCGTCGACGCCATCACCGGGGTGGTGTGCGATGCGGGTGATCAGCGCGTCCCCGCGCCGATGCGGGCGGTTCTTGCCGGAAGCGGCTCGCGTCAGGAGTCGGAGTGGATCCGCTGGGTCGACGCGAGCCAGCCGTGCGATCTCGTGCTCAAATTCGATCAGGAAGCCGGTTTGGCGGCCGTTTTCCCCACCAGCGGCGGACGGGATGATGCCGACGACACCCCGAAAACCCGCAGTGCCGACGACTTTCCCGAAACCCTCCGCGGCGGGTGGGGCCCCGTGGCCTGGAAAACCGAGCAAGGCGCCGCACACCTTACCGGTTTATTCCGCAGCATCATGCGCGTCGTCGCACTCAAACGCCTCGTCGCCGAAAAGAGCCCTCCGCCGAATGCCTCGGAAACCGACGGCGGCGCGAAACTCTCGGCCGCGATTTTCCATCACCACGCGAACGACGCCCTGCCCCGACCCGTAAATAAGAACGCCGCGGATGGAATCGTCCTGGACGGCGGCGAGGACGACTGGTACGAAATTCATATTACCAACAACGACGCCCGGCCCGTTTACCTCACCATTTTGTGCATCGACCCCGATATGCTGATTGAGTCATTTCCGTTCGGCCCCCGAGGCAACGAAACGCAGTTCGACCCGGCCGTCGGAACCGACAACAATCGCCATGCGAATCAGATGCTGCCCGGCGAGGAGGTGATTTCGATTCTGGGGTTTGCCGAGCCGTTCGGGCCTCACACCCTGCTCTTTTTGGCGACATGCGAACCTGGAGATTTTACGTATTTATCCCAGCCTTCCGCTGAACGCACCCGAAGCATGACGGACGACGCGTCACAGGTTCTCCAGTTTATCCACGAGCAATGCGCCGTCGGCACGCGTGCCACCGTCCGCCCCCCCGTACCCCGCAACGACGCTTGGCATGTTTATTCCCTCGAGGTGACCTCCCGCTCGGCGAATTAGCGCCGATCATCAATTAATATTAAACTATCCACGCGATTCTTTCGATATTTCATGGTAGGATACGTAAAATAATCGATAATTTTATCCCCAACCTCGGAGTGCTGAGATGGCCGGCCGTTTTTTGTTATTCACTGTTTCCGCCACCCTGTTTCTGACGACGCAGTGGCTTTCCGATTCCGCCAGTGAAACGATTCTCGCGCCTCGACTTCCCGGCCAGGACACGGGTGCCAAGTGGGCTTTCCCGGCGATTCCGACGTTCCAAATCGAAGCCGAGCAGCCTCCGGCGCTGCGGGGTGTGGAGAGTGCGGCTGCGGCGGTGGAAGTGAAAGAAGCAGAAGTTGCGTCCGAAGCGGAGCCGGTGACCCGTGCGAAAGCGATTACCGCGTCCCGGGAGATTCCTCCGCCACCGGCGTCCGGGCAGATGGGGCGGCGTGCGGCCCTGCTGATCAGCATCAACAATTATCGGTCGCTGACTCCGTTGCGCGGCTGCACGAACGACATGATCAATCTCAAGCGGGCCCTGATCGAATGCGGATTCCCCGAAGAAAATATCGTGCACCTTGCCTCCCCCGGCGAGGAAATTTCCTCCTCGACGATTGAAAAGCACATCCGCGAATTGAAAACCCGCCTTCCCGGCGAAGACGACCTGCTGGTCATCGCGTTCAGCGGCCATGGTGTGCAACTCGACGGCCAGCGGTATCTGTGCCATGCCACCGCCCTGCCCGGCTCGTCCACCGCCCTGATCCCGCTTTACCGCCCCCGCGCGAAGGGGAGTCACGAGGGCGACGGCGTCCTGAATTTCGTGCTCAACGGCGGTTTTTCCGGGAAATGCGTGATGTTCATCGACGCGTGTCGGGACACCGGCGGCGGTTTCGAGGACACCGCCCGGGAGACCGAGCTGCCCGAGGTGCCGAATGTGTATATCCTTTCCAGCTGTTCCGCCGGCGAAGTTTCGTACGAAGAAGAGAGCTCCGGCGACGCCTATGGCCGATTCATTTACCATCTTTCGCAGGGCCTGCGGGGCGACCTGGCCCACAAATCCGGGCAGGTAATCGACATCGACCTCGGTCAGCTCACCAATTACGTCCGCCTGGAAATGCTGCAATACGAGAAGACCGGCAAGCCGCAGACGCCCAAATTATACAGTTGCGAGCGGGAAATGAGCGACGTTCTGATCGGCCGGATCGACATGCGGAATTTGTTCGCCCGCCGAGCAGCCACCCCTGCGCAGCCCACGTTTATCGACCAGCCCACGCGCGACATCCCAGCCATCGCCCACAAACCCTCCGTGGCGAGTCTTTCTCCCGCGAAAATGCATTCCACCCACAAGCAAACCGGTGACGTGAGAATGGCAGAGCCGGCCGCCAGCGGCAGCGTTTGGCCCAATCCGCCTTTCTCCCGCACCCCCGAGGAATGGGACATTTTCACCGACGTCATCCTCCTGCCCGGCCTCAACGGCCAGTGGTGGTTCCACGAAATGCCATGGTACATGCCCCTGGCCCGCCTGGCGATGGCCCACGCGATGAGCGATTTCCCCTACCTCCGCCAAAGCGACGAGCAACGCGTCTGCGGAATCGAGTTCCTCGGCCTTAATCCCTACGCCTACGCCAACCCGAACACCAGCGCCGTCAAACAGTACCTGACGAAAAAACTTGCCTCGCGCGAAGTGCAGGATTTCCTCGACGACCACCCCCTGCACCGGGACATCATCAGCGACCTCCAGAAAAAATCGAAGCAGGCCATCAGCCGGGAGCAGCAGATTCATGTTCTCAATGACATCCGCGGAAGGCTGGGCGAGTATTTCGCGAAAGCGGAAGACCGGGTGACGCCGCTGGACATTTACACCCGCGCGGTCATCTGCCACCAACTGGCGTTTCTTTCCGACGGGCAAAAGCGGAAGGATTACATCCAGGACGCCCAGCAGTGGTATCAATTGGCTGAGACGCAGCTCAAGGCCGACCCGCCTCGTGGCACCTGCGCGGAAACAGCATCCTTGTTTTATCAGATGTGCCTGGCCGATTACGCCCTTTTCCTGGCGGACGTCAAAGGCGACGCGAAGCTTTCGGACGAAAAATTCCAGCAATTGACCGACGAGCTGCGCCAGCGCCGCCGCGTTTCGCTGTTTCAGGTCGCGCTCTACACCAACCAGGCCTCCCAGCAGAGCGATTATTACAACATGCGTGAAGCGTGGCAATTATTTTCAGAAATCCAGCACCTGCTGCAAAACTCCGCTATCCACCAGACCCCTCACCCGCTGGTGGCCAATTATCACGAGCAAGTCGGCTGGTTCCGCATGAACTTCTGGCGCGTCAGCAGCGCCATGGAGGCGTTTCAGACCGCGAAACTCATCCGCGAGTGCAACGAATGGAGTTCCGGCGATCCGGTCGACTCCATGTACGTCACCTACGGTCTGCACGGCATGGGCACCATCGCGCACTTTACCGGCGACGACCGCCGCGCGAGGGAATCGTTTACCGAATCCCTGAAAAAAATCAACAGCATTTACTTCCGCATTTCCCGCACCGGGCTGGCATTTTCTGGAAACCGTCTGGACGATCGCAAAACCGCGACGCTGGAGCGCCTGGCCGACCTGACCCTTTACGGCCGCCCTGCTCGCCTGCAAGGTTCCGATTACTGGCAAAACGCGATGGGGCATTATGAAGAAGCCGCCAGGATTACAAGTAAAACGACGAGCACCCTGCCGAAAATGATCGCCAAGCAGGCCCTGCTGATGGCCCGGCCAGATTTTTTACCGCATGCCGGGCGCCTGGAAAAAGCCTCCGCCCTGCTGCGCACCGCCGAGCCGCTGGTGAATGCTTCCGTGCGGAATTTTTCGACGAAAAACGTCATTCCCATCCTGTTTTATAAGGCCGCCGGCGTTTCGCTGGAATTAATGAAGGCCGCCGAGGCGAAAGACGCCGCCGCGTTCGAAACCGCACGCAGCGGAATGCGGAGTTTTCTCGATCAGTTCATGTTCTTTTCCGGAAACGCCGACGGCCTGAGCCGCGACGCGATGGAGCTGCGGCTGCTATGTGCGGAGCTGCTGCTGGATGCCGATCAGATCATGGGCATGCACGCCTACGCCTTGGCCGATGCCGATTACATCGCGCGGTGCCTGATTTATCTTTCCGAGAAAGACCGGATTCATCCCTTCCTCCGGCGGTATTTCGAGCGTCTGATTTTCCTTTACCGCCAGGCGGCCACCACCGCCGCGACGGATGCCGAGAAGCAGCCGTATCTGCGTGCAATGGCGATTCTCATTCAGCGGATGCGGAACGTTTCCCAGATGCTGGGCGAAGATCCGCTGGTCGTCCCGACCGAATTTTCGGAGCTCGCCGTGGCCCGGGGGGCCGCCGCGCCGTCCGACGAATCCGCCGCGGAAGGAGACCTCGCGCAGGATGAAGCCGTTCCCATGCCCACGATGCACCATCTCGTGGATCCGACGACCGTCGTCGTTTTTTACTTCCCCTACGATGACAGTGGTGCCGGCGAAAACTACAAAAGCGGCATCGCGCTGCTGGTGCCCAACGGCGGCCGGGAAATCGAGATGTTCGACCTGGAGATCACCCGCCAGGATGTGGCATCCCTGATGGATCCGCAGCGCCGGGAAACCTCGCCCGCCGCCGAAATTTTGGCCACGATTCAGACTCGGATTCTGGAGGAATCGGAAGCCTTTTCCCCCCTGTCCGCCGAGGGTGGAGCGCGTGTGCCGTGCTCCATTTTCATCTCCTGGTCGGACGAAACCTGCTGGCCGGCCAGCTCCTCCCGGGCCATCAGTCGGGAGCGTCATCCATTTACGGACATCGCCCTGCCGACGAACATTCTGATCCGTTAAAAGGTCCTTTTTTCTTCGAATCACGTGAGAAAAATAAGAAAAAAAACAGCGTTTGACCCCGTAAAAACCGGACTCAAACGCCAGTAGCGGCGGAGGGACACGAACCCCCGACCCGCGGACTATGACCCCGCTGCTCTACCAACTGAGCTACACCGCCAACCTGTTCTCTAACAGAACTACGCCTATTTTACCCCAAAAGTTCAAAAAAGCAAGAGGGGGGGGCGGCAATTGATAATTGATAATTCGCAAGCGAGCTGCCGGCCGGAAGTTTTATCGCGCAGATAATTGTCAATGATCCATCCCCCGCATGGCCTCGGCGAGAAACTTCCCCGTCAGCGAGTCCGGAGACACGCAAATTTCTTCCGGCGTGCCTTGCGCGACGATCAGCCCGCCCTGGTCGGCGGCACCGGGCCCCAGGTCAATAATGTAATCCGCGGCCCGCATCATCTGCACGTTATGCTCGACGACGATCAGCGAGTGCCCGATGGACAGCAGCGTGTCGAAACAGTCCAAAAGCTGCACGACATCCGAAAAATGCAGGCCCGTGGTGGGCTCATCCAGAATGAACAGCGAGCGGCCTCGCTTGGCGCTGGACATGTACGCGGCGAGTTTCAGCCGCTGGGCTTCCCCACCGGAGAGTGTGTTCGCGGGCTGGCCAAGCCGGATGTAATCCAGGCCGACTTCAATCAGCCGCTTCAGCCGATTCTGCACGCCGTGCGAGCCGCGGAAGAACGTGAATGCCTCGCGCACCGTCATTTCCAGCACCTCCGCGATGTTCCGGTTCCGGTACGTGATGTCCAGAATCTCCCGCCGATACCGCGTTCCGTGGCAGTGAGGGCACTTCATATAAACATCCGCCAGGAACTGCATGTCAATTTCGATCAGCCCGTCCCCGCTGCATGCCGGGCAGCGGCCTTCCTCCGAATTAAAGCTGAAATTTCCCGCCGTGTACCCGCGTTTTTTTGCCTCGCGCGTGTCCGCAAACACGGCACGGATTTCGTCGAACGCCTTCAAATACGTCACCGGATTACTCCGCGGCGAGCGCCCGATGGGGCTCTGATCGACCATGATTACGTCATCAATCTGGCCGTCCCCCAGAATTTCGTCATACTCATACGGCTTTTCCACCTCCCGCCGCAGCCGCCGACACAGCGCCGGGTACAGCGTTTTCTCGACCAGCGTGCTTTTCCCGGAGCCGCTGACACCCGTCACCAGGCACAAACACCCCAGTGGAAAGCCCACGGAGATGTTTTTCAGGTTATTCCCCCTCGCCCCGGCCAGCCTGATCCACCCGGAATCCGTGCTGCGGCGCTGGGTGCCGGAATGGCCGCGCTGCCCGGAAATATACTGCCCCGTGAGGCTTTCCGGCGACGCGATCATCTCCGCCGGCGTGCCCTGAAAGAGCACTTCCCCGCCGCGTTCCCCTGCCCCAGGGCCAATTTCGATGATCTGATCCGCCGCGCGGATGATCGTTTCGTCATGCTCCACCACGACCACGGAATTATCCCGGTTCCGCAGGGCCTCAATCGCCGTCAAGAGCCGCTGCGAATCACACGGATGCAGCCCGATGGATGGCTCATCCAGCACGTAAAGCATGTTCACCAGGCTCGCGCCCAGGGCCGCCGCCAGCGAAACGCGCCGCGACTCGCCGCCGCTTAAAGACCGCAGCGTGCGGTCCAGCGTCAAATATCCCAGGCCGGTGGTCTGCAAAAACTCCAGCCGGGCCATCACCTGCCGCAAAATCGGCATCCCCACCTGCCGCTCCCACACCGTGGCCTCCCGCTGCCACTGCTGCAAAAACAGCGACAGATCATCCACCTTCATCTCACACAGCTCGGCGATATTTTTCGGCTCAAAACGCGGCTTTTTTTCCGGATCTTCCGGCACTTCACTCCACCGCTTCCCGATGATCGTCGCCAGCGCCAGGGGCTGCAGCCGCTTCCCGTGACACATGGGGCACGGCCGAAAACTCCGCCAGCGGCTCAAAAACACCCGGATGTGCATTTTATACTTCCGCCGCTCCATCCACGCGAAGAAACCGTTCAGGCCGCCGAATTCCGTCTCCGGCACGCCCTCCATCAGCACGCGTTTCGCCTCCGCCGAAAGTTCACGGTACGGCACATCCACTGGCAGTCCGTTTTTCGGCCCGAATTTTAACGCCTTTTCCAGCTCATGCCGGTACGCCGGACTGTTCCACGGGGCCACCGCGCCGTCCTTAAGCGTTTTATTCCGGTCCGGCACGACGAGATCCATGTCCACGTCAATCGTGTTCCCGAACCCCTCACACACCGGGCACGCCCCCAGCGGGCTGTTAAAACTGAACAGCCGGGGCTCCGGCGTGGGATAATCCACCTGGCAGTGCTCGCACGCCAGCTTCATGCTGAAATGCCGCACCTGCCACGGACGCTCATCCACCGTCACCACCAGCGGGGGCACATCCGCACGCTTTTCCGCCTCCGAAACCCCGCCCGGCTTCATCTCCGCCAGCACCGTACACTTCCCTTCACCCCGCGCAAACGCCGTCTCCAGCGAATCCCGCACCCGTTGCATCGCCACACCCGACGAAAGCCGATCCACCACCACATACAGATACCCCGTCTCCAGAATCTGCTTCAGGGACGGCAACTGCCGCACATCCTCCTGCGAAAGGTCATACGTCCGGTCATCCACGATCACGCGGATGAAACCGTCCTCTTTCAGCGAAACAAGCGTCTCCACCCAGTTCACGTCCGCCGGAACCGTCAGCCGCCACGCCACCAGAAACCGCGTCCCTTCCGGAAGCGTCTCCAGTTCGCGCGCGACCGTCTCCGACGTGTCCCGCCGCACCTCGCGACCACAGGAAACGCAAAACGTTTTCCCGATTTTCGAATACAGAAGCCGCAGATAATCGTGGGTTTCGGTGGCCGTCCCGACCGTACTGCGGCTGGATTTCGTGGTGATACTGCCCGTGACGGCGATCGCCGGCGGAATCCCGTCAATCCGCTCCGCTTCCGGCTTCTCGAACTGATCCAGAAACTGGCGGGAATACGCCGAAAAGCTCTCGATATACCGCCGCTGCCCTTCCGCATACAGCGTGTCCAGCGCCAGGCTGCTCTTTCCTGAACCGCTCACGCCGCAGATGACCACCAGCTTCCGGTGCGGAATGTCCAGATCGATTTCCTTCAGATTATGGACTTCCACGCCGCGAAGGACGATTTTTCCCCCTGTCCCCATAAGACATTCGCTCCTGATTCCCGCAAAGGCCATGAAGAATGATAATAATAACGATTAACCCCGTAATATTACCCCATTTCCTATAATATTGGAAGGGGGACGCGCGAAGCGGACACAAAACAGTCAAAACACTTTATTCGCAGTGCAAGCTCCCGCTTTTCCGTGTTTATCTTGAGTTTTTCAGGTCGAGATACTATAATACGTGTGCTGCGATGAAATCGGGATAAATTCCATCAAAGGAGGCCTTTCATGACGCATTTTCAAACCATTTCCCTGCTCGCGCTGGCCGTTTTTTTTACGGTTTTTGCGAATCCCACCGTGACGGCCGACGATTTTCACGTGGCGGTCATGCACACCCCCAGCCTCAGCGCCCGGCATCACGACGAATTCGACCCGCCGCTGGCCGCACTCGGCTGGCCTTCCGACAAATTCACCTCCGAGACGCCGGACATGCGGCGGCTGGCCGAGTTGCTCGACCGCTACGCCATGGTGCTGGCGGCGCCGCTGTTTAATTACGAGACCACCGACCTGACGCCCTTCGGCCCGGCCTTCCGGAAATTCGTCGAAAACGGCGGGGCGCTGGTCATCACCGACGCGCTGTACCCGCAGGCGTTTCAGTGGCTGACGGCCGTCGACCCGACCCTGACGCTGGGCTGCGAGGGCGGTTGTGACACGCAGCGCGACCCGTTCAGCACCACGCCACCGCACCCGTTGCGGTTTTTGCCGAACATCCTGCGCGACGGGAATTCGTGGGGCCATCTGGCCCTGTCGGAAAGCCACGCGTGGGAGATCGTCGCGTTCTGCGGCGAGGGAAAGCCCGCCACCGTCATGAAGCGGCTCGGCCGGGGTTTCGTTTACGTCACCGCCTTTCGCCAGCCGAATAAAGAAACGCTGGAAAACCTCCGCGCGACGCTCGAGCTCCAGCGGATGAACCTCGCGGTGACGGATTTCCAGATGCCGGAGCTGGCCGTGGGCACCGGGACGCTTTCCGTTTCGCTGCGGAATTCAAGCGGCGCCGACGCCGTCATCCGCGCCGACTTACGCATCACCCAGGAAGACGCCTCGGCCAAGCCGCTCACGTTTTCCCAGGACATCAAGCTCCCGGCTAACGGCGAAAACGTCACCGCCGCCATCCCATACGACCTGCCCCTTCGCGGCAAACTCTCCGCCGTGCTGACGCTGACAAAAGACGGCAAAACGGCCACGATTTTCGACCGCCGCCTGGAGCTGCCCGCGCTGCTGACGGTGCACCCGCCGCGCTACCGGGGCTTCGCGCTGGCGTCCACGCTGCGTTGCACGCACTGCATTTACCCCGGCATTTCCGTCGCACCGTATAAGAAAGACATCACAAAAATGCAGGTGCGGACATACGCCATGAATATCCCTAGCGCCGATAACACCGCCGGGGAAATCCTCGGGGAAGTCGACCGGCGGAATGTCGAGTCGCCTGACTTTCGCTTTCCGCTGAAAGTCGGTGCGCTGCCGCCGGGTAAATATCTGCTTCGTGCCGAGCTGACTGCGGGCGATGAACGGCTGGCCACACAGACGGCGGAGTTCACGGTGCTCGACGACACCGCGTGCACGGCCTTCATAGACGACGACATGAATCTACTGGTCGGCGGCAAGCCGTTCTTCCCGATCGGCCTGTACCACATCCCCCCCGCCGATCTCGAGGCTCATGGGGCCGAGCTGGGCATCAATTTCATCCAGCTTTGGAGCTGGGACGCCTCGGGGCTGGAAATCGCGAAGAAACTGGGCATCAAAGTCCTCTGGGAGCAGAACCACCGCAGCCCGACGGTGATCGCGGAAAGCATCCCCCGCCTGAAAGACGACCCGACGATCGTGATGTGGTATGGACGCGACGAGCCGTACGAGGCCGATTTCGCGTCGTCGCTGGCGATGCACGAGGCGTTCCATCAGGCGGACGAGGGGCGGCCAACGTTCATGGTGACCTACACGCCTCGGCTCTTCCCCCAGCACGCGAAACTGGCCGACATCATGGCGTCCGACGTGTATCCGTTCCCGCATCAGCCCATCACGCAGATCGCGGATTTCATCGACCAGGCTTGGGCCGCGACTCAGGGCGACAAGCCGATTTTCGCGGTATTACAGTCGTTCGGGGCGGACGCCGACCCCGCGATGCGCGCCATGACGTACCTGGCCCTGACGCACGAGGCACGCGGCATTTTATGGTATCCCTGGGATGATGGGAATAACATCGGGCTGAAATACCACCCCACCTCGCGGGAAATCGTGAAACAGCTCGCGGCCGAGATTCGCACGCTCTCCCCTGCCCTGCTGACGAAAGATGGCCGACGACCATTCAAATCCGCCGACGGAAAGATTCACGGCATGTTCTGCAAAACTCCCGCCGGCGAGCGTTACCTGCTGCTGGTGAACCCGCATGCCGAGCAAAACACGCTCACCCCGCGCGACTGCCAGGAGTTGAAAGACACCGCGGCGATGAAAGACGCGTTCACCAAAGAAACCGTCCCCGCCGAACATCCGCTGATTATGAAAGCGTATGAGGCGAGGACGTTTACGTATTAGAGCGGTTACCAAGTTAAGGCTTCATGAAACAGTAGCCGGGAGCGCAGCAGAACACAGTGACGCGGACACGCCCGCACCAAAAGTGGGGGTGTTTGCCAAATTAGAAACCGATGAGGCCAAAAAACCCCCCCCGCGGCGGGTTTTTTTTTTGTAATTGTTT
>JAVBLI010000021.1:0-50920 GCA_031553595.1 Thermoguttaceae bacterium
CTGTGAGCGGAATTTTCAAGTGGCTTGAGTATACCAACTACTTTCATCGATTTTACCCGAAAAAAAGACATCTTACCACCCGTCTTTTTTCCAAAAAATCGAAAAAAAACAAATAATCCACCACCACCTGGTAAAATACGGCAAGAGATTAAAATATGATAGCCCCATCCCATAAATGCCGGAAGGTGGAATTCATCCTCCGCCACGCCTCACTCCATTCTTCGGCGGAACATCATCGCCGCGGCGGTCAGAGCCACGACGGAGAGCATGGCCAGTGGAATGCAGTTTTGCAGCACTTCGTCGACGCCCATGCCCTTCATGAAAACGCCCTTGACGATGATCAGATACCATCGCACGGGGTTCACGACCGTGATCGTCTGCATCCATTGCGGCATATTTTCCACCGGCGTCGCGAACCCGGAGAGCATGATCGAGGCGGGCAGGATGAGAATGACGCCGAGGATGGCCTGCTGCTGTGTCATCGACAGCGAGCTGACGAACAGGCCCACGCCCACGGCCGTCAGCAGGAACAGGAGCATCGAGCCCACCAGCAGCCAGAACGAGCCGATCAGCGGGATGCCGAGAATGAAAACGGCGATGCCGATGAGCATGATCGCGGAGCCGCAAGAGAGAATGACGGTCGGGATGGCCTTCCCCAGCAGGATTTCAAACGGCGTCAGCGGCGAGACCAGCAGCTGCTCAAAGGTTCCCGTTTCCCGCTCCCGCGCGATGGAAAGCCCGGAAACGACCATGCCGAGAATCGCCGCCAGCACACACACCAGGCACGGCACGGTGGTTTTCCGCGGGTTCAAATTGACGTTATACCGGTGCCTGGTTTCGACCTGCACACCCCGGGCCAAGACGCTTCCACCGGTGCTTTCCAGCGCAAATTGCTGGATAATCCGCGATGCGTATCCCCCGACGATCGGCGACGCGTTCGACTTCCGCCCGTCCATGAGCACCTGCACCTGTGGCGTGCGCCCGTCCAATAATTGCTGCGAAAAATCCTGCGGCACGATCACCACTGCCAGCGCCCGCTGCTCGTCCAGCACCGGCGAGATGTCCGCCTGGCGTTCAAGGGGCACGATCTTAGTAAAGGTGTGCGAATGTTCGAACCGCTGTAATAATTCATACCCGCGCGTACCGGTGTCCAGATTCAACACCCCCAGCGTGACGTTCTTCACCTCCTGCGTGATCGCGAACGAAAGGATGAAAATCTGCAAAATCGGCGGCACGATCAGCACCCCCCGTGCTTTCGGATCGCGAAGCGTGGCCAGCAGCTCTTTCAAAATCAAATTGTACAGGCGAATGAACATGCGATTACTCCAGCCGATTTGAGGTTTTCAAGAACGTCGCCGCGAAGAGCACCGCCGCGATGAAAAGCATCACCAGCATGTTCGGCACCAGCAGCGTCCAGACGTCTCCCACAAGAAACACCGTCTGCAACGACGTCACATAATACCGCGCGGGGAAAATGTGCGTCACCACCTGAATCGGATACGGCATGGCCGAGATTTCGAAGATCATCCCCGAAAGCATCATGTTCGGCAAAAACGCCAGTACGAGGGCAAGCTGCGACGCGAGGAACTGATTTTTCGTGACCGTCGACACTAAAAATCCAAGCGCCAGCGACGCCAGTAGAAACGTGGTCGTGATCAGCAGCAGCGCCACCACCGATCCGCGGAACGGCACGTGAAAAACCGTCAGGGCCACGCACGTGCAAAATGCCGTGGAAAAAATCCCCAGCACGTAATACGGAATCAGCTTCCCCACGATCATGTCCACGGGCCCGATAGGCGTGGCGAGCATGGCCTCCATGGTCCCGCGCTCCCATTCCCGCGCGACCACCAGCGACGTCAAGAGCGTCCCAATGATCGCCATGATCAGCACGATCGACCCGGGCACGAGCGAATTTTTGCTTTCCAGCTCCGGATTATAAAACACCCGTGACTGGATTTCGACCGGCGCCGCACGCCGCACGCCGCGATCCACCGCCTGATGTTGCGTCCAAATGCCCACCACGCCCAGCACGTAATTCTCAAGAATCGTCGCGGTGTTCGTCTCCACGCCGTCCGTAATGAGCTGCACCGAGGCCCGTCCGTCGCGCTCGAAGTTTTTCGAAAAATCGTTCGCCACCACCAGCATCCCGCGAATGTGCCCACCGGTAATCGCATCCTCCGCATCCTGCCGCCGCGAGAACGAAATCGGCGCGATGTACTCGGTCGCCGCGAATGTGTCCCGCAAGGAATACGCCAGCGGCGAGCGGTCTTCCATCACGACGCCCACCTTCACGTGCTTCGCGTCCAGGGAAAGTCCGAACCCGAAAATGAAAAGCAGGATCACCGGTAGCACGAACGCGATCAGAATGCAGCTCGGGTCGCGCCACACCTGGAGCGTTTCCTTTTTCATCAACGCGATTAATCGGCGTAACTGCTGGGACATGAGAATGAAAAAATAAAGAAATAAAAAAATAATGGAATGTGGCATTACGCCAGCACGCGTTCACTCGCTCACGCTTTCACTTCTCTGAATAAGCTCGATGAACGCGTCCTCAAGCGTCGGCTCGGGCGCCTCCGAATTTGCCACCGACTGCTTCAGCGCGTCCGGCGTGCCCTCCGCGATGGTTTCGCCCCTGAAAATCAGGCTGATGCGGTCACAGTATTCCGCCTCGTCCATGAAGTGCGTGGTCACCAGAATCGTGACACCCTTTTCGACCAGCGCGTTAATATGCCCCCAAAATTCTCGCCGTGTCAGCGGATCCACGCCCGAAGTGGGCTCATCCAGGAACAGCACTTCCGGCTCGTGCATTAGCGCGCAGGCCAGCGAAAGTCGCTGCTTGAAACCCAGGGGCAAAAGCGCGGCATTCTCGTTCGCGTACCGCCCCAGATCGAACATTTCCAGCATTTCCGCCACCGCGCGGCGTTTCGCGAATCCCCACAGGCCATAAGTGCCGGCGTAAAATGAGAGGTTTTGTTTCACGGTCAACTCGCCGTACATGGAAAATTTTTGGGCCATGTATCCCAGCCGTGCTCGCGCCTTGGAAGGGGAGGTACGCAGGTTGACGCCCGCGATAAACCCTTCCCCCTCCGTGGGTTTCAGCAGGCCGCAAAGCATTTTGAAGGTGGTGCTTTTTCCGGCGCCGTTCGGGCCCAGCAGGCCGTAAATCTCGCCCGCGCGGATGCTGAAATTATTATCATGCACGGCGGTGAATGTGCCGAAACGTTTCGTCAGCCCGTGCGCGACCACCACCGCGGCGTCACCGGTTCTGGCCTTCATCGCGCGGCGTTCCAGCGGCGATCCGCCTTTATGAATTCCCCCCAGCATCTCGATAAACCCGTCTTCGAAACGCGGTTTCACCGGCACGAGCGTGATTTCACTTTCATCGCAAGTCCCTTCTTTCACACGACTTACGTCAGCACATGCGGAAGATACCGGCACATCATCCGCCGTCGCGCCGCGCTTAATCACCAGCCGCAGCGCACTGCCCTGGATCGTGCCATCCAGCACCGCCGGCGCCTGAATGAGTTTCGCAAGCACCGCGCGACGGTCATGCTCCGCCAGGCCGCGAACCTGGAATGTGCGTCCGTCCAGCCGCTGTGTCAGCTCGTCCGGCGGCCCGTGAAACAGCAGCTTCCCCTCATTCATCAGCAGCACTTCCTCGCACACCTGCGCCTCGTCGAGGTACGCCGTGTTCCAGAGCACGACCACGTCCGGCGCCACCAGCCCCCGCACCATCCGCCACAAATCCCGCCGACTGATCGGGTCCACCCCCACGCCCGGCTCGTCCAGAAGCAGTAGTTTCGGCATCTTCACCAGCGAACACGCCAGCCCGAGCTTCTGCTTCATGCCGCCGGAAAGGTTCCTCGCAAGGCGTTTTACAAACGGCGCAAGTCCTGTAAATTCCAGGAGTTCCGCAAACTTCGCGGGACGCTGGGAAATTTCCAGGCCGCGCATCTCGGCGTAAAGATTTAAATTTTCCTGCACCGTCAGATCCTCATACAACCCGAATCGCTGCGGCATGTATCCCAGCATTTCGCGAATCTGCGGCGTGTGGGAAACCACACCCATTCCGAACACCTCGATCCGCCCGCTGGTCGGCGTCATCAGCCCCGCGATCATCCGCAGCAGCGTGGTCTTTCCCGCACCGTCCGGGCCAACGATTCCCGTGATCCGTCCGGGCACAAGCACGGCGCTGAGACCGTCGATGGCCGGCGGGTCATTATTCCCGAATCGCTTGGTGAGGTTTTCGATTTTAATCATCTTGCGTCTCGCGGGGCTGGTTTAACGCAAGCCGTACGGTGACGGGCATGCCCTGCCGCAGGCCGTCGTCCGGCGCATCGGCGATGATCCGCACACGGTACACGAGATTCGTCCGCAGCTCGGTGGTCTCCACGGTTTTCGGCGTAAACTCCGCCTGCGGCGAGATGTACCCCACGTGCCCGAGATACGGTTTTTCCGGGTGCGTGTCCGTAAAAATCTCCGCCTTCATGCCCGGCGCGACCTCCCCCAGCTGCGTCTCCGGAACATACACATACACCCACACGGCATGCGTCAGCGAAAGCGTCGCGACGATCTGCCCCGCCGCCACCACCGCGCCGGGCTCCTCGACCCGCGTCAGCAGCACGCCGTCGTTCGGGCACTTCAGCACCGTATCATCGAGGTTTGTCTGCGCCTTTTTCAGGTTCGCACGCGCCTCCGAAAGTTGGGATTTCGCCATCGCGATGTCCTCTTTCCGATAGCCTTCCTCCTGCAAATCAAGCGTCGCCCGGGCGAGATCCACCTGGGCCGCGGCGCCGTTGCGCTGCGAAAGAACGGTTTCGTAATCCTCCTGCGAGACCGCCGCGTCCTTCACCAGCTTGGTCACGCGCCGCAGGTCGGACTCCAGCAGTGTGAGGCTGGCGATCCGCTCGGCAAGCGTCGCCCGCGCCTGCTCGATTTCCTGCGGACGATTCCCCGCCAGCAGCTTCTCGTAATTCACCTCGGCATGCTCCACCTGCGCCGCCGCCACCGCCACCGCGTCTTCATATGGCTCGCGATCCATCGCCGCTACCGTTTCCCCCTCGCGAATCCGGTCGCCTTCCTCGAAACGAAACTCCGAAATACGCCCCGAAACGCGGAATCC
The DNA here is from genome assembly GCA_031553595.1 of Thermoguttaceae bacterium. Taxonomy (GTDB): domain Bacteria; phylum Planctomycetota; class Planctomycetia; order Pirellulales; family Thermoguttaceae; genus RGIG3701. Next base: position 5,123 of record JAVBLI010000021.1, read on the forward strand.
CAGATTCGTCCGACGAATGTCGACATTTCCATAAAGCGTGAGAATATCGGTATTTACGTCGTTTTTTTCGCGGATGTAATGCTCATACGCGAAGTAGCCGCCCACGGCCAGGGCCGCGAGAATCAGTAAAGCAAATGCTTTTTTCATGGCTCGACCTCCAGTTGGCGATAAATATTGCGGCGTAGCGTCCGTTTCAGTTCCTCGATTTCCTTCGGCGTAAATCCGGTGAAACCGAGTTGCCGGACGAGCATCTCGCGCTCAATTCGAAACACGATCAGCTGGCCCACGAGACTGAACGCCTGGAGCGTCGCCTCGCGCTCTTTCATTTCCGGGGCGATGGCCATCACCAGTTGGGTGAGCCGCAGGAGAACGCGTTTGAAGTATCCTTCGTAGAGCATTCCGTAAACCGCCGAGGGCGAAAAGTGCTCCCGCAGCATGATTTTTGCAAAAACGGCCGCGTTCGAATTGCCGTAAATCCAGGCGGTGAAGGTGTTTATGAAACCGTCCAGCTCCTCGATTGCCACCTCACGCCGGGGTTTGCGGCGGTTCTGCTCCGGGGAAATTTTCAGCGGCGAGCCCCCGATGACGTGCTGCACGACGCGCGAAATCACCTCGCGGTACAGGTTTTCCTTCGTTTTGAAGTAGTATGTAATGGAGGAAAAACTGACGCCAGCCTCTTTTGCGATCTGCCTGACCGTCGCGATCTCCAGCGGGTAGTCGGCGAAGACTTTCACTGCGGCGACGAGAATCCGCTCTTCGGGCTTGAGCATTTGCGGATCGACGGATAGAAATAAGGGTTCCTGCATGGGCCGCCTCCTGAATTGTCTGAAAGTGCTAAATTCTGATCAACTGTATTTATTATAATACAGTTGTACTAATTGTCAAGAGGAAAAACGGAGAATAGGAATAATTCTCCGCTTTTAACAAAAAATAGTGCGAAATCGTGTTCCGGGCGTCATCTGACCTAAAAGTCCACTGGAGACAGAGAGGGTTTTTGATTTTCGGGCACTGAAGTACCGGTTAATATGCGTCCTGCGAACGAAAATTGTGTCAACTGACGATTTTCTTGTACTTGCTGCGGCGATGGCCGAACCGCGCAGGGTCTTGGGCTTTCATCATTTCTTCGTACGCCGCGAAGTTGCCCTCGAACCACAGCACTTTGCCGTTGCCCTCGAAAACCAGCATGTGGGTGCAGATGCGGTCGAGGAAAAATCGGTCGTGGCTGATGACCATCGCGCAGCCCGAGAAGTCGAGAATGGCCTGCTCCAGCACGCGCATCGTGTTGACGTCGAGGTCGTTGGTGGGTTCGTCCAGCAGCAGGAAGTTACCGCCGCGCTTCAGGAGCTTGGCGAGGTGGACGCGGTTGCGTTCGCCGCCGGAGCATTGGCCGACGAGTTTCTGCTGCTGCGAACCGCGGAAATTGAAGCGTGCCACATACGCCCGACTGTTCATTTTTACAGGGCCCAGCTCGATGATGTCTTTACCGCCGGTGATTTCGTCGAAGACGGTGATGTTGTCGTCGAGTTCGTCGCGGTGCTGGTCGACGTAGGCCAGCTGGACGGTCGAGCCGAGTTCGACGGTGCCGGCGTCGGGGTTTTCTTCGCCGGTGATCATGCGGAACATGGTGGTTTTACCGGTACCGTTGGGGCCGATGACGCCGACCACGCCGCCGCGCGGGAGATTGAAGGACACATCGTCCAGAAGCGTCACCGGATTGCCGGCGATTTCGAATCCTTTCTTCACGCCAGTGAACGTCAGGACTTTATCGCCGAGTCGCGGGCCGGGCGCGATCTGAATGATGGCGTCGCTTTTGTCGTCGAATTGCTGCTGCGAGGCGAGTTGCTCGTAGGATTTAATGCGGGCCTGGTTGTTTTGCCGCCGGCCTTTGTGGGCCATCTGAATCCACTCGAGTTCGCGCTCAAGGACTTTCTGCCGCTGCGACTCTTTCTTCTCGGAGACCCGCAGGATCTCGGCTTTCTGGGCCAGCCATGACGAGTAGTTGCCTTCGAAGGGGATGCCGCGGGTGTTCTCCAGCTCGAGGATCCACTTCGTGATGTTGTCGAGGAAGTAGCGGTCGTGGGTGACGATGATGACCGTACCGGGGTAGTCGCGGAGCGTGCCCTCAAGCCATTCGATGGTCTCAGCATCAAGGTGGTTGGTGGGTTCGTCGAGCAGGAGCAGGTCGGGCTTTTCCAGCAGCGCCATGCACAGCGCGACGCGGCGCCGCTCGCCGCCGGAGAGTTTGCGGACGATCGCGTCGTCCGGCGGGAGCACCAGCGCATCGGCTGCGATGTCGATCGTGCGGTCCAGCTCCCATCCGTTGGCGGCATCGATCTCCTCCTGCAATTTCCCCATCTCGTCCATGAGTTTATCGAAATTGTCGGCCTGGTCCGGATCGCCCATCGCGGCGGAAATTTCCTCGAATCGCTTGAGCTTGTTGTGCATCGGCGCGACGGCGGTCATGAGATTTTCACGCACGGTCTTGTCCAGTTCCAGCTCGGGCTCCTGGGCGACGTAGCGCACGGTCATGTTTTTCGCCAGGGCGACGTCACCGTCGAAATCCTTGTCCAGCCCCGCCATGATTTTCAGCAGGGTCGACTTGCCAGCACCGTTCTCGCCGACAATTCCGATCTTCGCGCCGTAATAAAACAGCAGACTGATGTTGGACAGCACTTGCTTCTCGCCGTAACGTTTGCCGACGCGGTGCATTTCGAAAATGTAATGTGGAGCCATGGGAATGTGGATAGGGGTTTGGGGATTGTGGTTGGGGGTGATCAGCCCAGCCAAGCTTTTTTGAGCTGCCAGGCGCTGAGTTGGAGGGTTTGCCAGAGGGATTGGGGGATTTTTGCTTTGCTTGCGTGCATCACGAGGCATACTTCGTTGGCCTTTTTCGGCGAAAACTCTGTGTCCGGAAGGCAGTAAACGACGGAGTAGTGCGAAAAACGTTCGTGACCGAAGAGGTTTTTGGCGCGCTGAGGATCGGCGGTTACTTCGCGGTCGAAACCTTTGTCGAGGAATAGCCGGCGATAATAAAACGCTGAAAATTGCTTCAAGACCAGTTGATCGAAAAATCCGTCGGGGTCGCGCATGTCGCCGATCAGGAAGACTCCGTCGGGATGCTCGGCGACGATCCGGTCTTGCATGCGGTCGGACTGGGCGTTGGCGAGGGTGGCGGTTGCGCGGTCGTAGAGTTGAAGCGTCACCTGCGCGAAGAGGGCCAGGGTGAGGATGCCGCACAGCCACATGACGCGGCGGCTGAGCCACGGCGTCTCGGCCGTTTCTGCCCGCATGATGGCGAAAACCAGGATGGGAAAGAGCCATAATTGCGGAACAAAACGAACGTACCACGCCTGAGGCTGAACGAGTACGGAAGCGGCCAGGGCGAGTAAAACCAGCCAGTGATCCCCCGCGCGGACGAAGAATAGCAGCGTCAGCGCGACGATGAAGCTCAGGCCGAAAATCCACTGAAAGCTGTTAATGTGGCCTTCTATTTGTGAAGTCGGAAAGTAAAGAAGCTTCGAAACCTGGCAGGTGAAGTTGTCCTTGCCCCAATTATAACCGGACGGCTGGCCTAGAAAATACGAGTAAACAAAACGCTGGGCAGGCGACGCCGCCGCGAAGTCCGGCTTCCTCCAGCACTCCTCCAAAAGATCCATCTCCGGGTATTTTTGCTTGTCGAAAGAGTGGGCCGGGTAAAACGGGCTGGAATAATGAATCGTATTCGTTACGTATGGATGAACCCCCAGCAGCAGGACCGCGAAAAAGATGGAAAACATCACGGCGAACCACCTCCCGCAGGTTACGTTCACCGACTTTTCCGGAAGGGCATCCGCGTGCCGCCACTGCTTATATTTCGCCCACAGCACGGGCAGCGAGTAAATGACGCCGATGATCCCGAAATATGGCACCCCGGTGAACTTGATGCACGCGCCGAAAACGGCGGATATCAACAAAAACGGAATCCACCGCCGCTGGCCGGTCTTCAGCCACAGGATGCCGGCGAAGAGAAAAATCCCCAGGGCATTTCCCAGGATGCCGTCCACACAGCCGTTTTGCAGGCACGAAATCGCGAAAGGATGCAGCGCCATGACCGACGCGCACACGAACGCCTCCGGCTTGCGCAGACGCAGCCACCGCCTCATCGCCACGAAGAAAACGACGAAAGCCGCGGCGATAAATACAAAATTCGTGTACTCGCCGGCGTCAATGTTTCCGGTCATCAGGTACGTAATCGCCACGACAATCCACTGACTTTTGGGAAAATGATGCGCCAGCCGCAAATGATTCCACCACGGAATTTGTCTCTCGGCCATGAACTCCTGGAGGTCTTCCTGCCAGACGGGGTTCCAGCCGTCCGCCAGAAGATAAGCTGCCGGCTTGTGGTAACTTCGGCTGTCGAAACCGTCGTCCACATGGAACGATGAAAGAAAAACGCAGGCAAACAAAATCCCCAGCACCGCCGTCAGTCGGCCCGCGAACGCTTTTTTTGTCGGGGATAAATACCACACCACCCCGACCATCATCGCCATCGCCACCACCCCGACCATCATCGCCATCGCCACCACGCCGTGCCATTTCGTCAGCGTGATTTTGACAAGAAAACCCAAACTGCCAAGCATAAAACAGAAAAAAGGAAAGCAAAGAATCCCCAGCGTGATCGCGTACCAGTGATTCTTGAAGACTTCTTCCAATTTGGCGAAGAATGCTGCCATTTTTTATTCTCCGATCCACGCTTTTTTCAGTTGCCACGCGCGTAATTTCGCCGTCTGCCACAGGGAGGCGGGGATTTTGGATTTACTTGCACCTCGATTTTCGACTGCAACTTCGTCATACGTTTTCGGAGAATATTCCGCGTCCGGCAGGCAGTAAAGTGCAAACCAACTGTAAATTTCCCCCCTGCCGATTAACTCTTCCAAACCGGGATGATTCTTATCACTGATCACTTCGACTTCTATTCCGGCATCGCGAAACTTCATTTTCGTGAAGAAGTGAAACATCGGCTGCACGCTCCATCCCTGGCCTTCGGGAATGCACGCAATGAGCACGCCATCTGGGTTTTCGCGGATGTATGTCTCCTGTTCGCGTTCCAGTTGAACCCGGTTTAACATCGTTATCGAGGTGTCGCCCAGGCAGTACGCAATCAGTATCAGCAGCAATCCCACCTGAATCCCCAGCAGCCATCTTATCCGCGTTCCCACCCATGTGTTCAGGCGAACATCGGAAAGGATGAAACAGAAAATCAGAATCGGGAACAGCCATAACTGGGGGATCAGCCGGGCCCACCAGGAGTGCGGCTGGGTCACAATCGAAAGCACGATCGCCGTCAGAATCAACCAGCGGTCTGTGCCGCGGACGAAAAATAACAGCCCCAGGGATGTCGCAAAAGCCATACTGAAAATCCAGGTAAATCCACTGAAAGACGCGTCCGGCTGATTAGGAAGCAAGCCGATTTTGGAAATCGGATACGCATAAACAGCCTCCTCGCCCGTCCAGGATTGCATCGTAAGCAGATGAGAAAAAATAAAACGCTGCAGTGTCGAGGCGTCTCGGAATTCGTCGATCGCATAACACACATCCATCGGTTTTTCCACCGGATGCAGCTGCTGATTAAAAGAGTGCAGTGGATAAAACGGGCTGGAGTGATACCAGGTATTCGTGACATACGGATGAAATCCGAGGACGAGCACCGCGAAGAAAATGCCGAACATGACCGCGAACCAGCCACGGAACGACACGCGCATCCATTGCTTCACGACAGCCGGCTTTCCACGCCAGGATTGCAGACATTTCCAGAGAACAGGCAGCGAATAAACAGCGCCGATCGCACCGAAATAAATCGGCGCGGAATGTTTCAGCAGGCATCCGAAAATCGCCGGGATCATCAGCAGCGGGATCCACCGCCGCTGGTCGGTTTTCAGCCACATGAGCGCGGAAAGCAGAAAAATCGCCAGCGACGTCCCCAACAGTCCGTCCACATGGCCTGAGAAACAATGGCGGATCGCGATGGGGTTCAGTGTGATGAGTGCCGCCGCCAGGACGTTTTCCCATTTCCGCAGCGAAAGCCATCGCGCCAACGCCGCCAGCGCCACGGGAAACAGGGCCGCCATAAAGGCCGTATTCACATAATCCCCCAGACTGATATTTCCCGTCATCAAATAAAGAACGGCGGTGACAATCCAAAGGCTCTTCGGAAAATAGCGGGCATGGCTCAGGTGCCCCCACCAGGTAATATGGTGCTCGCTGAGGTAATCATGCAAATTTTCCTGCCATACCGGATTCCAGCCACCTGCCAAAAGATAAGCCGCCGGCTTGTGATAAGAATTCGTATCGATATCGACATCCGTATGCAACGAGGAGGTTAGCAGCAGGAAAAGCTGGAGGCCGACAAAAGCCGCGAATCGCCCCATGAACACTTTTTTTGTCGGGGATAAATACCCGATTACCCCGACCGTCATCGCCAGCGCCGCCACGCCATGCCATTTCGTCAGCGGGATTTTGACGAGAAAACCCAGGCTGCCGAGCATGAAACAGAAAAAAGGAAAACACAGGATACCGAGCGTAACCGCGTACCAGTGATTCTTGAATAATCCTTCGAGTTTGGCGAAAGATGCTGCCACGTACTTATTCTCCGATCCACGCTTTTTTGAGCTGCCAAGCCCGTAATTTCGCCGTCTGCCACAGGGACGCGGGGATTTCGGATTTTTTCGCGCCGAGTACTTCCAAATCGATGTCGCGGTAGTTTTTCGGGGAAAACTCCACGTTTGGCATGGAATAAAGCGTCCATCGCCTGCAAAACATTCCCCGTCCGATCAGTTCTTCCACACCGGGGTGATTTGCATCACCGATTACCTCCACGTCCATCCCGGCCGCGCGGAAATTTTTTTCCGTTGAAAACTGGAACATTCTCCGCACGCTCGGCGGCAACAGATTTCCCTGGGCGTCGGGCGTGCAGACGACGACCACTCCGCCGGGATTTTCACGGATGATGTTTTCCACCCGGCGATCCAGTGAAGTTTGATTGAGTGTCGTCATCACGGTATCCGCCGCGCTGAACAAAACCAGCCCCAGGAGCATGCCCGCCGGGATATACAGGAGCCAGCGCATCCGTTTTTCCACCCACGCGACGGGCCAGGTTTCAGCGCGGATGAAACAGAAAACGAGAATCGGGAAGAGCCAGAGCTGCGGGACAAACCTCGCCCACCACGAGTGAGGCTGAACGGCCACGGAAGCTGCCAGGGCAACCAAAATCAACCAGCGATCCGCACCGCGGACGAAAAATAACAGCCCCAGAGACACGGCAAAAGCCAGGCCGAAAAACCAGGAAAAACCATTCGTGATTTCCAGCGGAACGTGAACGAACGTGCCGATTTTCGAAATGGGATATTCGTAAGTCGTTCCTGTAAACCGCATGATCGGCAGCGAGATGATGTGCGAAAAGACGAATCGCTGAAACACCGAGGCGTCCCGGAATTCCTTGGCATTATAGAATTCCGCCATGATATCCTCGACGGGATATTTTTCCTTGTCGAAGGAATGGGTGGGATAAAACGGACTGGAATAATAATACGTATTCGTGACGTACGGATGAAATCCGAGGACGAGTACCGCGAAGAAAATGCCGAACATGACCGAAAACCAGCCGCGAAAGGACACCCGCATCCATTGGTTCCGGTCGACCGGCTTTCCCCGCCACAGTTGAAAATATTTCCAGAGAACGACCAGCGAATAAATGATGCCGATGACCCCGAAATACACCGGGCCGGTATGTTTCATCATGCATCCGAAAATCGCGGAAATCTGGATCCACGGGATCCATTGACGCTCGCCGGTTTTTAAATACATGATGCCGCACAGCAAAAACATCGCCAGCGTCGAAGCGAGAATGCCGTCGACCATTCCCGTAAAACACAGGGCGATCGTGATGGGGTTGAGCGAAATGATCGCCGCCGCGGCCAGCGTTTCCCACTTTCGCAGGGAAAGCCACCGGTCGAGTACCGTGAACGCGATGGGAAATAACGCGAGCATAAATGCCGGGGTGACATAATCTCCCAGATTGATGTTTCCCGTCATCAGATAAAGAATCGCGGTGACGATCCAGAGCCCCTTCGGAAAATGATGGGCATGTGTCAGGTGCCACCACCAGCCGACATGCTGCGTATCCAGATAATCAGCCAGATTTTCCTGCCACACCGGATTCCAGCCTTCCGCCAAAAAAACCACCGCGGGCTTGTGGTACGAATTGCTGTCCCAGGCGTGGTCCGTATGCAGCGAGGAGGTCAGCAGCAGCAAAAACTGGATTCCGAAAAAAGCCGCGAGACGCCACGCGAACACTTTTTTCGTCGGCGAAAGATACCACACGACGCCGGTGGTGAGCAAAAATGCCGCCACGCCGTGCCATTTCGTCAGGGGGATTTTGACGAGAAAGCCCAGGCTGCCCAGCACGAAACAGAAAAAAGGAAAACACAGGATGCCCAGCGTGACGGCGTACCAGTGGTTCTTGAATAAATCTTCGAGTTTGGCGAAAAATGCTGCCATAACTTTATTCTCCGATCCAAACTTTTTTGAGCTGCCAAACGCGTAACTTTGCCGTCTGCCAGAGGGATACGGGGATTTTGCTTTTGTCGGCTCCAGCCATGATGAGACTGATTTCCGCATACGTTTTTTCGTTGACTGGCATTTCAGAGATACAGTATAAGTTGTATCGGTGATAGATTTGCCTATGAGCGGCAATTTCGTCAATACCGAGGTATTCTTCATTCGCGACAACTGTCGCGATGATCCCGTTATCCTGTAACAACCTGCTCAGATAGAAGGCGTATTTGTCCCAAGTCCTCACGGGACTGAATGTTCCTTTGTCGTTGGGTGAACAGATAATAACCGTACCACCCGGATGCTCGGTGATATAGCTTTCCAATTGACGGTCGAATTGCAGGGAGTAAAGCGATCTGGTGCAGATATCGTAAAAACAGTGGAGAGGAAGCAGCAACAGGAGAAAAGCTAATCCCCCCATGAAATAGCTGGAGCGTCGTTCCAGCCGCGGGTATTGATAAGTGTCCATGCGGATACACGCGAATACAAAGATGGGGATAAACCACATCTGGGGTACGAACCTCGCAAACCAGTTATGCGGCTGAACGGCAATACTCGCGGCGATTGCCAACAATACAAGCCAGCGGTCACTTCCCCAGAGAAAAAAAAGCAACCCGAATGTAAAGATAAGGCATAGGCCGAAAATCCAACCAAAACCACCGACATGCCCGATGGCGGGAGTGCCTCCCACATCCATAACTTTTATGGTAAAATGGTCAATCTGTGCCAATCCACTCGGCTGGGCGATCAAGTAAGAGAATATAAAACGCTGGATGGAGGTGGCCTCTCGAAAATCATCCATCTGATAGCACCCGGACATGATGTCCTCGGCAGGAAACTCTGCTTGGTTAAGAGAGTGAAGGGGATAGAATGGACTGCTGTATTTCAATGTATTGGTAATATACGGGTGAACCCCCAACAGTAAAACAGCAAAGAGAATTCCGAACATAACAGAAAACCATGCAACGGTGGTGGGACGCCGGAATTCTCGGGCGCAAGATGCGTCTTTTTTCAGTTGATCGACCAGGAATGCCAGTGAATAGATGACTCCGACGACACCGAAATAAGGAACGGCTGTAAACTTAATGTTACATCCAAAAATAGCGGTGAGCAGCATCAAGGGTATCCATTGCCGCGAGCCGGTTTTCAGGTATGCGATTCCCGATAGGACAAAGAGGATGAGTGTGCTTCCAAGCATGCCGTCTACATGCCCGTTGTGCAAATTGCTGATTGCGATCGGATTGGCTGCTGTCAAGATAGAGGCAATAACCGCGTCTGTCTTTCGCAATTTCAACCATTGACGGAAAACGACTAGTGAAACGGCAAATACAGCGAAGATGAAAACCACGTTGATGTAGTCACCGGAATCCATATTTCCCGTCATCAAATAGAGGACAGCGGAAGCGGTGTACACGCCTTTGGCGAAGTGATGGGCATGAGTCAGGTGTTCCCACCATGTGATATCGTTTGCGTCTGTAAATTCACGGAGATTTTCCTGCCATACAGGGTTCCAGCCGTCGGCCAGAAAGACGGTTGTCGGTTTGTGGTATGATTTGCCATCCCATGTACGATCACAGGAAAACGATGAAAAAAGAATACACGCCAAGAGAATACCCAACACCCAGGCGAGGTTGATGCTGAACACTTTTTTCGATTCAGATAAATACCACACCACCCCGGTGGTGAGCAAAAAAGCGGCCACGCCGTGCCATTTTGTGAGGGGAATTTTGATGAGGAATCCCAAGCTGCCCAGCATGAAACAGAAAAACGGGAAGCACAGAATGCCCAGTGTGACGGCATACCAGTGGTTTTTGAATAATTCTTCGAGTTTTGCGGAAAATGCTGCCATGTATAAGTATCTTTTTGTTGCAACTTGATTTTTGAGGAAAATAAGACGCAGGAATTTTATCCTTATACATTATATACAGCGAAAAATTTTTCGCAAGTACAGTACAAAATTTTATATCTCTTGCAAAAAGGCGGTTTTTCGATTAAAATTGAATGCTGTTTTAGGTTGCCGTTTTGTTCATATACTGTTGTTATGCCCGATCCTTCCTCATTACCGTCTCCGGAAAGCCTGCTGCCGCATTTTCGTCTGCGGGCGTTTCGGCATGGGCAGCGGGAGGTGATCGAATCGGTACTGGGCGGACGGGATGTGCTGTGCGTAATGCCCACCGGCGGAGGGAAAAGCCTCTGTTATCAGCTCCCGGCCATGGCCCATGACGGCGTCACGCTCGTGGTTTCGCCGCTGATCGCGCTGATGAAAGACCAAGTGGATCAGCTGGAGGCCCTGGACATCCCGGTGACGTTCATTAACAGCACGATTACGGCAGCGGAGCAGTATGACCGCATGGACCGGATGATTCGCGGCGAGTACCGGCTGGTGTATGTGGTGCCGGAACGGTTCCGCAGCCCGCGGTTTGTTGCGGCGGCGCAGGCGTCAAAAATTAAACTGCTGGCCATCGATGAGGCGCATTGCATCAGCCAGTGGGGGCACGATTTTCGCCCGGATTACGCGAAACTCGGGTATTTCCGGAAGCTGATCGGGAATCCGCCCACGGTGGCGCTGACGGCCACGGCCACGGACATCGTGCGGAGGGATATTTGTGAGCTGCTGTGCCTGAAAGACCCGGATATTTTCGTCACGGGGTTCGCGCGGCCGAATCTGTATTATGAGGTCACGCCGGTTTCGGGGGAGCAGAATAAAAAGGACGCGCTGCTGGAATTTCTGGAGCGGCACCCCGGCACGGGCATCATTTACACCTCGTCCCGGAAGCGGACGGAGGAGGTGGCGGAGTATATAAATGAGAACACGCGCCGCCGCGCGGTGGCGTATCATGCGGGGATGCAGCCGGAAGACCGCCGGATGGTGCAGGATGAGTTTATGACCGGCGGTCGGAAAGGCGAAAACTCCGGCGAGAACGGAATTTTGCCGAGAAACCTGGCGAATTTGCGAAAAAAGCACGCGGAAATCGTCGTCGCCACCACGGCGTTCGGCATGGGCGTGGATAAATCGGATGTGCGTTTCGTGGTGCATTATAACATGCCCGGATCGCTGGAGGGATATTATCAGGAGGCGGGCCGTGCGGGGCGGGACGGGAAGGATTCGCACTGCCTGATGCTTTTCAGCCATTCGGACCGCTTCATTCAGGAGTTTTTCATCGAGAGTGCGTATCCGTCACGGGATGTGGTGAATACCGTGTATTCGTACCTCTGCTCGCAGGGAGAGCTTCTGATTCAGCGGACGCAGATGGAGATTCGGGAGGAGCTGGGGCTGAAAATCGGTGCGGACGGAATCGCGGCGTGTGAGCAGTTGCTGGAGACGGCCGGGGTGCTGGAGCGGCTCTCGGCGTCCGAGAATTACGCCACCGTGCGGATTGACACGGATTACCCGCGGCTGACGGATCTCGTTTCCAAAAACGCGAAAACCCGTCGGCGGGTGATGGAAGCCCTGGAGGAAATCGTCGGCTCGCGGCGGCAGGAAATGGTCGGGTTCAGCATGGAGCAGCTTCTGGTGATGACAGAACTGAAGCAGACGCAGGTCGTCGCGGCGCTGCGGCAGTTAAACCAGCTTCCATTCTTCACGTACATCCCGCCGTTTCGCGGGCGGGCCATCCGCATGATCCCGAAAAATAAAGAGGACGCCGCCGCGGTGGAACTCGGCTCGGCAGGCAGTTTTCGCCCCGTTTTTCCGCGTTTTCATGAGCTGGAAATCGATTTCGCGGAGCACGAAAAGCGGAAGCTGGCGGAGTATGAGCGGATGAACCGCGTGATTTGTTTCGCCATGGGGACGCGCTGCCGGCAGCAGGAGATTCTGGAATATTTCGGGGAGGCACAGAGCCTGCCGTGCGGGAATTGCGATAATTGCCGGGCCATGGGGATTCGGAAGTCGCCGGAAGAGCGGAAGCGGATGAACGGCGTGCCGGGCGTGAAGGCGGAGGCGGAAAAAAAAGCCGCGTTTCCGGATGAGGAGTTTCGTCTGCCGGAAAGTTCAGCGGAGGTTGTCGCTGAAAATACGCCGCCGGTGACGGAAAATATTGTACCGCCGGCACATGTGGATGGGAACACGCCGCGGGTGACGGAGCCGCTGGTGGAGGTGGTGCGGATCATTTTGAGCGGGCTGGCACGCGTCACGATTGAGCGGAAATTCTCCTGCGGAAAAGGCCTGCTGGCCCAGGTGCTCTGCGGGGCGAAGACCGCGAAAATTGACGAGTTGCGGCTCTCCACCATCTCCACGTACGGCATGATGAGCACGTACTTTCAGAAGGATGTGACCGTGATGATTGACGCCCTGATCGCCGTGGGGCTGATCGGGCAGGAGATGACGAATTTCGGTGGCGGGTTCCGTCGACCCGTGCTGGTGCTGACGGAGAAAGGCACGGCCGTCATGCGCGGCACGGAGAAAATCCAGTCGCCGCCACCGTTCCCGCGGGAGATTTTGCTGCGGCTGCGGTGCCTGGAGGAAAAACTTTCTTCTGGGAAAAATGGGACGTCACCTACCGTGAAAAATCGCGTGCCGGAAACACCGGTTTCTTTGACGCCGGCGGTGGTGAATCCGGTGGCAGCCGTAAAAAAACGCACGCCGCTGATGGAGGCGGACGCCGTGGCGCGGGCGTCATTTCAGTGGACGGCGGAGTTGCTGGCGGCAGGGTTTTCGCTGGCCGAGTGTGAGCAGATTCGGCGGCTTTCGCGCCAGTCGCTTTTAGAGCATGTCCTGCAGGCGGTGGATGCCGGGGAGAAAATCGCGAGGCAGAGCATCTTCACGGACGCCCGCTGGAGTGAAATTTCCTCGGCGCTTGCGTCCGCCGGCGGAAAGCTGGATGTCACCCATTTAATGCGGCTCTCGCAGGACGCCGGCGTTACAACCATGGAGGTGATGCTGTTCACGAAGTTAAAAAATGGGGAATAATGAGCCGCAAAAACAGCAGCCGTTAGCGCAGATACCGGATCGAAATGGAGAAACATTTTGCCATGCTATCCGGTCTCTGCGCGTCACTTCGTTCCGCTCCGCTCCCGGCTGCTGTTTCTTGCCGATCATAAATCCCGCTTCTTAAACGGATTCTCCACGGTCGCGGCGGTCTCCACGTGCAGCAGAAACAGCCCCTGCGGCGGGGCGGTGATGCCGGCCTGATCCCGGTCGCGCGATGCGAGCGTTTCCCGTACCCACGCGGGGGGGCGGTGGCCGCGGCCCACGTCGTAAAGCGTGCCGACCAGGTTCCGCACCATGTTATAAAGAAATCCGTCCGCCTCCACTTCCATGAAAATGAAATCGTCCGCGCGGCCCACCAGCGGGAAGATTTCGCCGCCGGGCAGCGCTGCCGGAATGCCGCGCGAGACGGTGAGGTCAAAAATCGTGCGGACGGAGTGTTCGCGCTCGGAGCCGCGGTTTTCGAAAGCGGAAAAGTCGTGCTTCCCCAGCAAGCATTCCGCCGCGCGCTGCATGGCGTCCGCGTCCAGACGAGGTGCGTTGCGCCCGGTGCGCCAGCAGAATCGCCGCAGAAAAAGTTCCGGCTGCCGCCCGTCATGCAGCACGTACCGATACCGCTTGCAGACGGTGTTCCGAATGGGGTGAAAATATTCCGTTTCTTCACTCGCGTCCCGCACGAGAATATCCGGCGGGAGGTTCGCGTTCATGGCCCGGGGAAACGCCTCCACGGAAATGGCGGAACCTGTCCACACCGCCGCCAGTTGGCCCATCGCGTGCACACCCGTGTCCGTCCGACTGCTGCCCAGCACCTGTGGCGCGTCACACTGCGTAATCTTCCGCACCGCCTCCATGACACACCCCTGCACCGTCCGCCGCCCGGGCTGAAACTGCCAGCCGTGGAAGTCGGTGCCGTCATAAGCGAGAGTAAATCGAATGGTACGCATGGTGAATGAGGAATGAGGAATAAAAGACTGCGGCTCGCTTGCGAAATTACGCATTACGCATTTCCACCGTGTCCAGCCAGATGGTGACGGGGCCGTCATTGACCAGCTCCACGGCCATCATCGCGCGGAAGACGCCGGTCTGGACGGGGATGGATTTTTCGCGCAGTGCGGCGACGAATTTTTCGTAAAACGCCTCACCCATTTCCGGCGCGGCGGCGGCGGTGAAACTCGGGCGTTTCCCTTTTCGGCAGTCGGCCGCGAGGGTGAATTGGCTGACGACCAGGATTTCGCCGCGGATGTCCGCCACGGAAAGATTCATCTTCCCGGCTTCATCCTCGAAAACCCGCAGCCCGGCCGTTTTCTCCGCCAGGAAACGGATGTCCGCTTCCGTGTCACCATGCACCACGCCCACGAGCACCAGCAGCCCGGGGCCGATCCGCCCGACGATTTTTCCGTCCACCGTCACGCTCGCCCGCGACACCCGCTGAATGCACGCTCTCATGGTCTTCCGTTTTTATCTAGAACTTTTCCCTTGTTTTCCGCAAAAAATCGCATTTCGCGCCTTGACTTTTTTGCTTATCATCCCTATTATTATAGTGAATTTTCATTTTTTGGCAATCTGAGGCTCACGAAAGAGAAAGAGAAATTTATGAGCGGTTCTTTGAATCCCCTGGCGGTGATCACCGGGGCGTCCAGCGGTCTGGGGATGAGTTACGCGCGGCAGTTGGCGGCCATGGGCTGCGATCTGATGCTCGTGGCACGGCGGAAATTCGTGCTGGACTCACTGAAAGACGAGCTGGAACGCCAATACGGCGTGGCGGTGGAGGTCGTGCCAGCGGACTTGGCGAAGCTGGAGGACATCCGCATGCTGGAGGAGAAAATCCGCACTTCGCCACGGCTGTTTTACATGGTGAATAATGCCGGTTTCGGCGTGGAGGGCGATTTTCCCGAGAAAAGCACAGACATGATCGCGGTGCACTGCACGGCCACCATGCGGCTTTCACGCGCGGCGATGATTCCCATGCAGGCCAAGAAAAAGGGCCATATTATTAACGTCGCGTCCGCCGCTGGGTTCATGGCCATGCAAGGCGCCGCCGATTATTGCGCGACGAAAGCATTTATCATCTCGTTTTCGCGCTGTTTGCAGTGTGACGGTGCGGCGGACGGCATTCACGTCCAGGCGCTGTGCCCCGGCTTCGTGCGCACCGGATTCCATGACGCGGAAACCATGGCCGGGAACGAAATCAAAAAACAGACCGGCGCGTGGATGTGGCTTAAAGCCGACTGGGTAGTGAAAAAATCGCTCCGGCAGGTGCAGAAAAATTGCTGCCGGAGCGTGGCGTACATTCCGTCGCTGCGCTACAAAATCCTCACGCAACTGGCCAGTGGCCCGCTAGTGGCGCCGTTGCGCAGATTTTTCAGCGGTGGGAAAATGCAATAAACGCCTTTCGGCATTTTTTAATTCATTCGGACACAAAAGAACAGCAGCCGGGAGCGGAGCGTTAGCGCAGAGACCGGATAGAATCGTCGAAATTTTTTTCACTTTCTAGCGTGTCTCTGCCCTGCCCCCCCGCCCCCGGCTGCTGTTCTTGCGGATACGTTATTTCTGCCGCCTGCGATAAATCCCGAGTCCGAAAACTCCCAAAAGCAGCATCGCCCATGTTGCCGGCTCCGGAACCGCGCCGTTATCACTTCCATTCGGAATAAACGTCAGCCACGGATCGTAAAACGCACCGTGGGAAGCGCCGATACCATGCATTCCATCCAGGACGAATAAAGACATATATTGCGCACCGTCGGCCAGATCGAAATCGAAATCATTCCCCGTCGCGTCGGCGCTGCTGCCGTAAAGATTCAGTAAGGCCGCCGGATCGGTAAAATCCCAATAGCCATTTCCCGACGTCACCGGATCACGCAGCAGTTTCGTTACGTCGACGCCCTGATAAAACGCCTGAAGAACACCATCGGCTTCATTGGAAACCAGGATCAGCCCCGTCACGTTTCTGGGATCGGCATGGGCGGAGGCGAAGGTCGTGGAAAAATGTAGGGTTCCGTCTTCCCAGCCGCGCAGGCCGCTCAGTTCGTCGAGATCGAAGGTGATCATTCCGTTGGCGTGTATTCCGATGGCGCCGTCGCTAAAGGTTGGCGTAAGGATCGACACAGCCCCTTCGAGGTCTTCTCCACACATATTGCTGCGAATCTGGCCGTAACCGCCACCATTTGCCAGGCCGGTGGCGTTGAATAAAATCCCCGCCGCGTCGCTGGCGTTATTCAGAGAAAACGTCGTATTCATGTTCCCTTGCCGGGTTTTGACAATGCCCGTATCGGCCGCATCCGCCTGCTGCCCGGAATTGTGCGTGTGGACATAATTCAACCCATACGCCGTGTCGCGCGTTCCGAAAAGCTGATTCAACAGGACGCCGTTCTGCACGATGCTCAGGGCGGCGCCGGCGAAGACGCCGTGATCGGAATTTATGTCACCGTTCGCATCCGCGGAAATCAGCGTTATGTAGCGGGCATCTTTGCCCAGGGCGACATCCACATTCCATGGGTTTGCGTTGGTAATCCATTGATTATCCGCAATGACGCGCTCAAGCCCGCCCGGGGTGCCATCATTTGTCTGCCCTTTGGCGTCGAATTTCCAGACGCCGTCGTTCTGAACGAAATCTCGTGCCTGCATTCCATTGACATAGCCGGCGATCGGCGTGTTGTTTTCGTCCCACACGATCACAGCCAGATTGACATTTGCCATCGCGTTGGCACTGTTGCAGCCGGCGGTCGCCAGAAAATGAAACAGGGTGTCGTCCGCAATTCCTCCTGCCGCGCGAAGTTCGCCGAGGTCGAAGGTGATATAAGAATCCGCGTGCATCCCCAGGCCCCAGTCGATACCCTTGATATTGAATCGGCCGCCATCAGACGCACTGATTCTACCGCTTACGATTCCGGATTCATAACCTCCATACTCCACGCCGAGATTCACCAGATTGAATTTGGACCCGGTCCCGGTCAGGTCGATGGAAGCCCCCTTGAAATTTGCGCCGTTTCCGGCAAGCATTGCCGAAACCCCGAGATTGTCCGCCGACGCCATAGAACCCACCGTGTCCCTGCCGGCCACATCGTTCAAAGTTTCCGTTTTCGTGGAACCAAGGAGATTGTCGAGGCGGAAAACTTTCTGGGTGAACCGCTGGGCCTCCGGGAGCTCAGTCGAATTATATTTGTAGAGGTTGCTTATCTGGATCGGAAGCAGCGCGTTGTCGTAAATATACGTTTCGTCCATGTAGCCCTTGAAGACGCCGCTACCGCCGCCCGCATCCTGCTTCCAGCCGAACTGATGTTTGCGGGCCGTGTCGGCGGAATTATTGATGCGCAGCGTGCCTGGCGCGAAGGCGGTCGTGCCGACGGATGCGCCGTCAATGTAATTCGTCAAACTTCCTTTGGCGTCGTCGCAAACCACGGTCAGAAGATGCCAACCACCATCACCCAAGGGATTCGCATTGCTGCCGACATCGATCCCGCCGCCGCCGTCTTTCCTCAAGTTCGTGGAGAGTCCGCCATCGTAAAAGAAACGAAACGCATGCCGGCCATCGGGGCCGCTCCAGTCGCCGAAGAACTGAAGTTCATTGTCGAATGACTCCATCTTCACCCAGGATGAATAGGTGAAGCTGCCGGAATACATCGCGTCCACCATGTTGAATTCCAGATTGTTTTGCGCGGTTCCTGGAAAATACACGGCGTTGCCGAAGCGGCCCTCATGGCCGAAGGTTACGCCGGAGGAC
Organism: Thermoguttaceae bacterium; assembly: GCA_031553595.1. Classification (GTDB taxonomy): domain Bacteria; phylum Planctomycetota; class Planctomycetia; order Pirellulales; family Thermoguttaceae; genus RGIG3701. The sequence goes on from JAVBLI010000021.1 coordinate 23,359, forward strand.
GGCACGGCGTTGAAATACCCCGCCGCGTAGCCAGCACCGGAAACGGCCGAGGCCGCGGACGCCCCGGCGGCGTCATCGAAACTCCAGTGCGCCACCAGCCCCGCTCGCGCCGGTGCGCAAAGACAACAAAGCAACAGCCACGAAAACAGATAAACCAGGCCGTTCCACCCCCGAAACATGCAGCACCTCCCCATTCAATATTTAATTGAAAAATGCGTTTACGATGGCAATAAAAACTTACCAACTCCTATAGTATACATACTGTGAAATCCCAAGTCAACCGATTTTGCCGTTATCTACGCAATTCCCATGGAATTTCGACAAAAAATCTACCCAGTAGTTTGAAAAAAACCGATAATATTCTACAATTTTTGATTATCATTGCTCTACGGTTTCGTCGGCGCGTCGACCGTGCTGATACGCATTTCACCGGAGTTGGCGTGCAAGTCGGGCGCGTACATCGCCTCGGCCCGGGTAGGAAGCGCCGAAACTTGGCCCGGCTGCTCGGCCCGGAGGCGGTACGTGAGTACGCGTTTGCCTTTCGGGAGGTAGCTGACGAAGAAATCCACACTCGCGTCGCGGAATTCCACGTACGCCCCCATCCCGTTGCCGTTGTAGCCGCTACGGAGTTCGGTGGGCTCGAAGCCCGCGGGTTTCGGGTCTTCGAACAGAATGTACGTGTAATAGCCGTCGGACTCGACCGTCAGCTCGACTTCCACCAGATCGCCAGAGGTGACGGTGCTGCCAGGGGCCAGCGGAACGCGGTCGAGCTTCTTGCCGTCCTTCTCAACGTCCAGGCGGACGAGCTTGAAGTATTGGCGGCTCACCTTGATCCGATCCCCTTTGGCGGTGATCAGCTCGTCGACGGGAATGTAGGAAACGCACGCATTATAATAGAGCGGGCCTTTGCCGCCGCTACGGATTTCCAGCGTGTGAGCCCCGGTCGGCAGCGCCTTGCCGCGGAGGGCGAAAGATCGCTCGGCGGTGTAAAGATTTTCCTTCGTGATCTCCACCGTCTTCACCACTCGGCCGTCGAGCCACACCTCGACCGTCGTCGGCGCGGACAACTCGCCCGTGAGGCTGATATATTTGCCCAGCGCCTCGATGGTCATCGCCGTGTCGCGGGTCGACTGCCAGTACGTCGCGTTTTTCCGCTGCGTCAGAAGGTACCGGGCCACCATCCCCGCCAACTCCAGCGGCTTGCAGGACTGCGTCGTTTCCACCTGCCGGCCTTTCTTCCCGGTCGCGGGCGCCACGGGATTTTCCGTTAACTCCCCGACGCGCACTTCGAGTGTCACGCTTTCCGGCAGGACGCACAGCAGGCGGAGAAACATCGCGTGCGTTTCGATATCGTTGCCCGTCCAGTCCCACCAGGGGGCCGAGGGAGTCTGCTCGATCACCGCGAGCTGTTTTTCGGTGTCGATCCGCACCGCGGCGGATAAATCTTTGAGCATCACGCCGAGGTATTCCGCGTTTTCATCATGCATGGTCAGCGCGAGGGCGAACATGGTCTGGGCGACGCGCGACAGGGATCGGCGGTCGGCGAACAGCCGCTGCCGCATTTCCTTCATGGCCGGCGAACCGTCGTCCAAGGCGCCGCTTTCCGCCAGGGTGAAGAAAACCAGCGCGTCGAGACTATCGGCCGCGAATTTAAGGTCGGGTGTTTTCGCGTCCTCATTCTTTTCAAGAATCGCCAGTTGCTTCCGCATGTAGGATTCCAGCCATTGCCGGCCGTTGGCGGTCGTTTGCGGGGGAACGGGCACGCCTGTTTGCTGAGCCAGCATCAGCCCGCGGAACACCAGGGCGGTGAGGTGGGGTGAGCTTTTTTCGCCGGCGCCGGAAAACCATCCCCAGCCGCCGTCGGCGCACTGCATTTCAGCCAGTTTTTTGACACCGGCCTCGGCCATGCTGTCTGCCTCGCCGCGGTCGAAGACGGGATTTTTCCGCATCATGTACGATCGCTCGGCCAGCCTCCGCGGGTTACGTTGCGCCGCCTCTTCCCGCTGCTTCTCGGCGAGTTCCTCGTGGTAAAGCCGGATATTTTCGAGATTCAGGTCCAGATCCATGAGGGTTTTGCGGGCCAGGACGGTCGGCAGAAAACGGTTGAGCGTCTGCTCGGTGCAGCCGTGGGGGTAGTCGGTGAGGTAGGGAATCGCCTCGATGATGGCCGTGGCCAAGGAGGGCGAAAAGTTGACGGCAAGTGTCGACTCGTCGGGGTGGATGTCCGTCGGCAGGGTGAACGAAACCGTGGCGGCAGAGGTGCTGTCGGCCGGGCGTGGCGAGATCGTGCCGGAGAACGCCAGCCGCTGTGAGGAGCCATGAACCTGGATGGGGAAACGGTTTTCCATCGCGTCGGATTCCTCGTCGGTGAGGGCTTTCATCCGCAGGACGCACTCGCCGCTGCGGACGGCCTGGGTCTGCCAGTCGATGCGCGCTTCGCCGCCGGCGGGGATGGTCACTTTCCGCGTCGTGTCGGCGGGGAGGCTCAGTGGGCCGGCCTCGTCGGCTTCGAGAATCACTGTGACGTCTTTGTCCGTCGAAAGGTAATTATGCACGTTGGCAGAAAGCGTCATGTGGTCGCCGACGGTCATGAAACGCGGCATCTGCATCCGCAGCAAAATATTTTTCCGCGTGATCACCTCGGCGGACGCACTGCCCACGCTGGCGCCGTCGCCCATGGCCCACGCACGGATTTTCCACGTGGTAAGGTTGTCGGGCATGTCCAGCTCGATGGTCGCCTCGCCGTTTTCGTCGGTCTCGAGATGGGCGACCCAAAAGGCGGTGTCGGCGAAGGTGCTGCGCAGCACAGCCTCGACGAGTTTCGTCGCGGGCGTGTCGGACTGCGCTGCGGTTGGTTCGTCAGGCTCGCAAGCCGGGGCGATGGAGCCGCCACCCATGCCGCTGAAGCCCATGAACCCGCCGGAGCCTCCCATGATGCCGCCCGAGCCGCCAGCGCCGAAAAGTTGCTCCACGTTGGATGGGTCGTGGCTGCCGCCCGTTGGAAAAATGGCGTGCAGGCTAAAGGTTCGGAAGGTTTCGGGAATGGGGTAAATCAGGTGCAGCTGGTCCATGACGGGGCTGCCGGGCAGGGGCAGCGGGGAGGTGGAACGGGAAGCGGAGTCGTCGCCCGTCCATAGAGAGTGACTTCGCACCCATTTCCAGAAGTGGGCGTGGATGTCGGGAATGAGGGAGCCGCCGGAGATGTATTCCAGCGATTTGTCGTAAATCGTGACGACCACGGCGCCGGTGTGGGGCGTGCCGTCGGCGGTGGTGAGCCGGATTTTCGCCTTGGCCTTGTCGCCGGGAAGGTAATGTTCGCAGTCGGGAAGGATTTCCATGACCAGCGTCTTCTCCACGGGCGGGACGTAAACTTCGCACCAGTCGGTATGAACCTCGGCGGCGGAAACGGTGAAGGCCGTGATGAAAAAGTTCGGCATGTCGTCGCGCGTGACGGGAAGCTCCACGACTTTACTCTTGCCGGTCATGGAAATCAGCGTCGGCTGCATGACATCCCCGTTCTGGACGCGGGCGAAAAGCATCACGGAGGCGGCGGCGAGATCCGTGTTGATCAGCAGCTTGACGTTTTCGCCGGGGGCGTATTCACACTTGTCGAGGGTCAGCTCCAGGGGGCGGAAACCCTGCTCGTCGCCGGTGGATTGCACCGCGGCGACGGTACGGACGCATGTGCCCGTAACGGTTTTTCCGTTGTCGGCGGGAAGGGAAAACGCCAGGCGGTATTGGCCGGGGGCGGTGAGCCGCAGGGTCTGGAGGATTTCGCCGTCGGGGCTCGTTGCGATTTCTTTGGTGAACGCGGGTGTTTCCTTCCAGCTGTCGTCGGCCTGGTTGTACGTGCGGCGGAAAACGGTCAGCGTGCCGGTACCGGTGACGGGCCGTTCGGCGATAGTTCGCGCGGTGGCATGGAATCGTATCGTCTGGCCGGCCATGACGTACCCCTCGTCGGCCCACGCGTAAATACGGAACGGCTCGCGGGTGGCGATCACCTCGCCTTCGCCCTTGACTTCACGTCGCGACTGGTCCTGCAGCGAGACGGAAATGGTGTAACGAAGGTCGGTGCGGAAAAATGCCGCGATTTCCTCGTGCGTGTAGCCGCGTTCCAGGTAGTCCTGAATTTCGGCGGCAGAGAGATCGTTTTGCGTCTCGGTGGTGTCCACTTCCAGCTCGAAAACGCCCATTTGTTCGGGGGACGCGTCGCGGAAGTATTCCTCCAGGTCGATTTCCTTCTCGAGGACGGTGTTATCCGGGGGGGCATCCATTCCGCCGAAAAGCTGTCGGTAATCCTTTCGAGATTCCCTTCGATAAAGGCCTGGGATCGTGGGACTCCAGTTGGGATCGGTATTCCTGTTCTGCCGCCATCCGTAGCCGGGGCCGTAAAGCCAGTCCCACCGGGCGGGGGGATACCACGTGTGGGTGTACTTTTCGCGTGTGACGATGTATTTCAGGGTGCCGCGGGTGACGGGCTGGCCGTGGTAATACCTGGCCTGGACGGTGGCCTTGAACTTTTCGCCCAGTAGGATCGGCTGCGTCGGCGCGGCGACGGTGATTTCGAATTCGGGCTTGCGATATTCCTCGACCAGAAATGTGACCTGGCCCTCCACTTTCGCATCGCGAGGGATGTCGAAATGTAGCCGCAGGTCGGTGTCCAGCGGGCTGGAGCACTTCAGGGTGTATTTGCCCAGGGTCGCGTTGTGAGGAATTTCAAATTCGCCGGTGAGGCCGCCGAGCGCGTCGGCAGTGATTTTCGTCAGTTCCACGTTTCTCCGGTTGGGGTCTTCGAGCCAGAATCGGAATTCCCGCCCGGCGAGCATGGATTTGCCCGTGTTGGCGTAACTGGCGACATTCGCCAGGAATCGGAAGCGGACGACTTTGCCGGGGCGATAAAGCGGACGGTCGGTGATTCCGAAAACTTTCGGCGCGTTCAGGGCTGTGCGCGTCGGTTGTTTGTCGTCCCAGAGGGAGCTGAAGCCGATAAACGCGGTGCGGCTGTCGGGGGTTTCGGCGTTTGGTTTTTGGGCCACCAGCATCCATCGGTCGCGGGAATCGTAATTGGATGCGGGGAAGTGGCATTGGCCGGTGTCGTCGGTAACGGTTTGCAGGGATTCGGTTTTCAGCGAGGTTTCGAGGCTTGTTTGATTGAAGGAGGCGCGGTAGGCCATGCCGGAAATTTTGGCGCCGGGGACGGGCTTGCCGGTAACGGCGTCGGCGACGAAAAGCCAGACGTTCCGTTCACCGGCCTCGATGAGGTCTTTTTTCACCAGCACGAGATCGGAAACCCACAGCACGACGGCCGTCGCGTTGCCGTCTTCGACCTGGGCCTGCACGAAATACGCCCCGGCGGCGTTTGTCGGCAGCGAAATTTTCTGCGTGCGCTGGGTGTGGCCCTCCACGGGCTCTAAATCCACTTCCCACGTGACGGATTCATCGGCGAGATATTTCCGCTGCTGCCCCAGCACGAGCATGAGGCCGAGCTGCTCGAATGTTTGCGGGCCGGTATCCCAGTTTTTGTTCCAGCGGTCGGGCGGAATCGGCGATTGGTTCTCGATTTCCTTATGCATCCGCGCGATGTCGTCGAAAAGCAGGTCAATTTTCACTTTCGTGGCCGTGAACTTCACCTCCTTCGCATTTCGGTAGTGAAACGTAAAGGTCGCGCCGCCGGCCGGTTTGTCCTCCTGGTCTTCCCCAAAATTCCCCCAATTTTTCGTAAGCTGTTCGTGCATGTGCCGCACCGCCGGGAGATTCAGTTTGTCGGAAGGAAAACCGCCCCGGTTCCACGCCGCGGCGTCCATCACCGCCTGGACTTCCGGAATGATTTTGGATGGGGCGGGGACGCCGGTTTTCGGGTAGGTTTCCAGAATTTGTCGCAGGCACTCGGCCGCGGGGACGCCCTGGTCGCGATTGCAGTAAGCCGAGGCGAGTTGGAAAAGCGCATGGAATTTGCGGTGGGTCCCGTTGGCCGCCTGGGTACGGAAGATGTGGAAAAAGTCGTAATCTTCGGGCAGGGTCACCGTTTTTCCCTGGCCGCGAAACGGTGTCAGAATCTCACCGTCCCGCAGCGTGCGGAGTTTGTCCCCGGGCAGCTGGGGCGGCTGGGTCGGCGTGCCGTAAAGCTGTAGGGCGTACATCGCCAGACGGTAATCCGCCTCGGTGCGGATAACGGCGGCCGCCGCAGGGTGACGGAGCATCTTCACCGCCTCCGTCAGGCACCACCGCGCACGTTGACCATCATTCTTCGCTGCCTCAAAAGATGCGGGCACAGTGAAGAAAATCGGATTGCCTGCCGCATCCAGATCGTTGCGCGGCAGGTACACGTCGGGCTCCCGGCCGAATGGCGGAAGCTGGGTGAGATCCGTTAATTCCTGTAACCGGCGGGCGTCATGGAAGTCGGCGAGGATGAAATCCGCGAAACGGATGAAAAACCACGCGGCGGCAGCCTGCTGGGCAGCGTCAGCCGATTTCGCCGTCTCTTGCACGCCCGGAACGCACGCCGCCATAAGCTGCATGGCCCGGACGCGGTCGCGGTGCCTGGAAGTAATGTCAAGATACTCGCCATAATTCATGGAAACATCCACCAGGCCCTGGCGGAGGAATTTACCGGAAATGACCGTTCCGCAGTGCGGCAGCGCCTCGGCATAAAGCACCGCCACCCGCTCCAGCACCGGCCAGTGCGCCGCGTAAACCCGCGCTGTCCGCTCAAGGAACGCGTCCGCATCGTCCCAGCGTTTCAGGTGATCCAGACACGTAACATAACGCAGCACGGCGTCGCGCACCCCGTCATGGAGCGGCTCACATGCCAGCAGCGCCTCGTTCTTTACGGGAGCGTCCGTGCTGGTGCCGAAAAGCAGGCGGGCATACGCTTCCCGCGCCTCGGCAAATTTTCCGTCTGACTCCAGAAGCTTCGCCGCCGAAAATGCCTCACGCACGCCCGCGGTGTCCGGGGCCAGGGTTTTCGCCAGCGCCGGCGCAGTGCCCAAAAGAAGAATCGCCAGAGCACACAGCCCCACGCCCACGCCATTCCGCATCCAACTCCGCACATGCTGGCTTTTCATGTTATTTTCCTTTGCTCTGGAGATAAGAATGAACACCGGGAAAATTCCCGCGTTACCTCCATTTTAGCAGACTCGCACATGAAAAAAAAGCGTTCGGGGCGGTGCCGGAGAAAAATAAAGAAAAAACGCCCGAAACGCGGGGATCGGAATACCCCACCCATTTCGAGCGTTTTGGAATGAAACGCCGTGCGCGGCCGAAAAATCAGCCGTTAGCTGTCTTCCGCCGACGGAAAATCATCGCGCCACCGGCCAGCCCCAGCAGCAGTATCACCCATGTTGCCGGCTCGGGGACGACTCCGGTGACCTGGAAATTGTCGATGTAGCCGAATCTCTCCAAACTCGCTGCGCTGGAGGTCAAAAAGCCAATAAGATCAGTGGTCTCAAAAACCGTGCCGATCAGCGGCGAGTAGTCCGCCTTGTTGGTCTCGTCACCAAAAAGCAAGCTGATCAGCGTCGCGGTATCGTCGTCGTTGAGACGTACCTCCATACTCAGGTGATAAAAGGCATCATGGTTGAAAAGTTCGCTGCCGAGGTAGGGAATGACCGCCGAGGTCATGCCACCCGCGTCGTTGTTCGACATATTGGAGCGGAAATACAATTCACCGTCCGGCGAGACGACCAGGCCGCTGAATCCGCGGTTGACTTCCCCATTGCCCGTTCCATAAACACTGCTGAAAAAGCCGATTCCGACGCCCCGGGCATTCACATAGTCCGTGCCGAGCAAGGTTCCGGTTTTGATGTCGGCGGAGATAATAATCGTGTCGAAATGCGTCAGCGCTTCGGCGTCGAAGCCCATAGCCGCGCCGGTGTTGCCGCCGCTGTTGAGGATGCCGTTGTTATCGACGAAAAGGTGACCACTGTCATAGGCTTGCCCGCGTGCGCCCCACGTGTTGCTGACGCCGGTGAAGACGTTCGCGTGATCCATCGGGGTTCCGAGGGGGCTTTTACCGCGGTAGGCGCCGTTCAAGCCGCCGAAGCCGGTGGCCATGATGACTTCGGAGCCGACGAGGGCGCGGTTGGCCATGCCATAAACATGCCATGTATCGCCGCTGATGTCGTTGTATTTTACGCTGATGACGCCGTTAGCATCGGCCTTGCCCTGCCACGCGATGGTCAGGCCCTCTTTGCCACTAAAACCTTCCGCCGTCGCGCCAACGGCGCCGTACTCGTTGAAGAGCACGGGCGTTGTGCCGTTAATGGAAAACTGGCCGACACGGTTGCTGGCGCCGAAACTGGAGCCCATGATGAGCGTTTCGTATTCGAAACCGGGGATCAGGCCAGTGAAGTCGAAACTGGCTCCGTTCGTGGTGAATGTGCTGAGGATGGCGGCGCTGGCCGCGTCGACGTTCGGTGTTCCCATGCCAGTGTGGGGATTTCCGGAACTGACGTTCTCGAAACCGGCAAGCGCGTTGGCGCCGGTCAGGGCCATGAACTTGACACCGTTGAGCTCAGGGCTATCCCCCCCGCCGAAATTGATTGCCTGGGTATACGCGCCGCCCTTGACCACGCCGGAAGTGGCATCGTTGAGCCACGCCGTCGGGCCGCGCCAACGTCCGTCGGTCAGATCGCTGGACTTCTGGACAGAAACGTTCGACATCATCGTCGTGCGGTCGTTGCCGGAAATCGCGTTCTGAAAGCCAAACTCCATCGTGGCGGCCGTCGCCGTAAATTCATAAATGAAGTCAACGAAACCTTTCTGATTATAGGGAGCAAGCTGGTTTGGCTGGAGAATCGTCGTATTCGTCCCGTCCGAAATATACGACTGAATTTCGCCGTAACCGGTGTCTGTCCGGCCGGCATACTTATAAGACAGGGTGTATTTTTCGCCGACCGTCAGCCCGGTGAGCTCCGTGGACAAGGTACCGCCGCACTTGAGAAAAGCCACCGGATCCGCTGGCAACACCGTCGAACCGCCCACAAACAGCCTGTTGTTGCTGGTACCGGTCAAGGTAGAGCCGTTGTATCCAAAGCCGCCGCCAAGTGTTGCCGCATTAAGCCCCGCGACATATTTCCAGTTCGCGATGTACGTATTCGGATCGGCACTGCCCGCGGAGCCATCATAAACCGAGCCCTCCACCGGGCTGGATTTCAGGAAGCCGAGATTCTCCAGCGACACCGATTTTTCGGCTCCATTATAAAAATAGTCGGCAAAGGACCCGTTCTGGACATAATTGCGAATCTCCGCCGCCGAAAGGCCCGTAGCGAAAACGCATGTCAAAGCAAAAAAGGCCCCGATAAAACCGGCCTTCCGATAGTTGTGTGAAATGAGATATTTCATAATAATCACTTTCCCCTAAAAGTAAATCGTCGATTTCTAAAAAATCGTAAAAAAAGTTGTATATTCATCACCCGCCGCGCCGGCGATAACCCACCACGCCACCGGCCATCCCCAGCAGCAGCATCACCCACGTTGCCGGCTCGGGAACGACGCCGTTAACCTGGAAATTGTCGAAGTATCCATAGTGCTCATAGCTGCCGGAGCTGCTGGAGAGCAGTCCGATCAGGTCCAGCGTGTTGAATTCCATGCCTTTTAAGGCGGAATAGTCGGCGGTACTGTCGCCGAAAATGACGTCGATGAGCGTGGCTGTTCCGTCGCCGTTGAGGATTAAATCCATGCTCAGGTTGTAAAATTTGTTCACGTCGAACGCCTCCTCCCCGACGTACGCGATGGGCGTGGTCGTGAAAGCGCCGGCGTTTTCACCCATGTTGGACAGGAAGTACAAACCGCCGCCGGGCGTGACGACCAGGCCGTTGAAGCCGAGACTGACCTCGTTCTGCGTGCCGGTGGCGGCGCCGATGGTGTCGTCGAAAAATCCGACCCCCGTGCCGCGGCCCTTCCAGAGATCCCCATCGGTTACCAGCGTGCCGATCTTCAGGTCGACGGAGATGGAAAGCTGGTCGTACGGAATCACGTCGGCATTGAAAACCGCCGCCAGACCGTTATTCCCGCCGCTGCGCAGTGCCCCGTCGACGACGCTGATGTGGTCCGCGTCGATAAAACGCCCTCGGCCGATCCACGTATTGTCCGCTCCGAAAACGTTCACATGGTCGAGTTTCGTGCCGGCGGCACAGATCGTAACCGCACCATCAAGGTTGTTGTACTCGCCGTTGAGGCCGGCAAATCCCGTGGCCATGAGGTTTTCCTTGGCAACGACCACGCGGTTGGCCATGCCGTAAAAATGCCACGTGTTATTCCCGTCGATCGTCTTGCATGTCACCGCAATCTTCCCGTCGTCGTCGGCCTTGCCCTGCCACCGCAGCGTGATTCCTTCTTTAGCGTAATAGTCACTCGTGTCGTTGCTCGGGTCCACACGCCTGGCACCGGCCACGCCGAAAGCGTTGAACAGTTCACGATTTTCCCCGTTAACCGTAAGCCACGAGGTGCGGTTGCCGTATGGAACGCTTCCCCCACCCGTCTGATAAGAAGACGTCATGATGAGCATTTCATACTCAAAACCCGGAATCAGACCCTCGAGCGTAACGCCATCCGGCCCATTGGTACAAAACGTTTTAAGGATTTCCAGCGTGGCGGCGTCGGTGACAGCCGGCGTCGTATTGCCGAAATGAAAATCTCCAGCTGGGACGGCTCGCATATTGAATTGCATCTTTTGGTTGGTTGCGCCGGCGGCCATAAATCCCACGCCGTTGAGCGTCGTAACCAAACCCTGCTCGGCGGTGACATTATTAATATTAATCGCGTGGGTGTATGCCCCGCCCTGGACGACCTGCGAGGTAGCGTCGCTGTACCAGGCGCTCATACTGCGCCAGGCGTTGTCGATGATGTCACTTGCCTTGTAGACGGAAACGTTCGAGAACGTCGTCGTCCGGTCGGCGCCGGAATAGCCGGTTTCCAGGCCGAACTCCATCGTCGTGGCAGTGGCCGTGAACTCATAATGGTAGTTGAAAAAACCAGGGCTGTTAGCATTAGCGTTGTTACAGGGGACGTACTGTTTCCCCTGGAGGACGGTTTTGTCGGTGCCCGCCATGAGGTAAGTCTGGAGATCGCCGCCGTCGCCGGGACGCGACGAGTATTGGTAGGACAAAACGTATTTCTGGCCGACGACCAGATCGCTGAGTGTTGTGGAAAACGTGCCTAATTTCTGGATGAACACCACCGGATCGGAGGGCAACGGGCCGTTGCCGGAAAAAGTCCGCTTATCGTTGTTGGCCGTGGTAATCGTATCCCCATTCATGCCGAAACCGCCGCTGTTGTTGCCGGCAACATATTTCCAGCCGGGAATATAATAATTCGTGCTGCTGTCATAAACCGTTCCGTTGGCGACGTTCTCGCGGATGTACCCGTATCGCTCCAGCGCGGGATTCGTGGCCCCGTTATAAATATACGCCGAAAACGTTCCGTTCTGGACGTAATTATGAATCTCCGCCGCCGACAGGGCCGAGCCGAAGACACAGGTCAAAGCAAGAACGGCCCCCCAAAAGCGGGCCTTCCGATGGTTGCGCGAAACGAAATTTTTCATGATCGTTGCTTTTTTCAAAAAATAAAGGGCCGATTCATTAAAAATTGTGAAAACGTTGGATGCCTGTCATCTGCCACGGCGCCGATAACCCACCACGCCGCCGGCCAGCCCCAGCAGCAGCATCACCCACGTGGCCGGCTCGGGAACGATTCCGGTAACCTGGAAATTGTCAATATAACCGAAATGCCCCCAGGCGTTGGAAGAAGACATAAAACCGATCAACTGCGTGGTTTCGAAAACGCTGCCGATCAGTGCCGAGTAGTCGGCGGTATTCGTTTCGTCACCGAAAATGACATCGATCAGCGTCGCGGTTCCGTTGTCGTTCAAAACCACTTCCAGGCTTAAATTATAAAACGAATTTATATCGAAATCGCCGCCATAAGGGATGCGCGCCATGACCGCATCATTACTGAGCGTACTGCGGGTCATGTTGGAGAAGAAATACAAACCACCATTAGGCGCAACCACTACGCCGCTGAATCCCCGGGCGACTTCCGAAGTCGTGTCTCCGTTCTGATCGAAAAATCCGAGCCCGAGACCGCGGGCGGCGCCGTAGTCGGTGCCGTTAGCATTCAGGCTTCCGATTTGAATATCCGCCGAGAGAATAATCGATTCATAACACGAAAGTATCTCGGCATTGTGCACGCTGTTATTGAACGCCATCGCCGCACCGGAGTTGGCGCCGGTGGCCACGATACCGTTGGGCTGAAGAATCACGTTATTGCCATCGCTTCGCTGGCCACGACCGATCCAGGCGTTGTTTTCGCCGAAAACGTTCACGTGATCCATTCGGGTGCCGACCAGAGCCACGTTGAGCGAGCCGGTGTTGAAGAATCCGGTGTGCATGAGGATGCCATCCGGGGCGGAAACCACGCGGTTGGCCAGGCCGTAAATGTGCCACGTCGCGACAGAGGGGTCAACGGAGAGCGTCTCGCCGGTTACCGTGAGCCGGCCGTTTTCGTCGGCCTGCCCCCGCCAGGAAACGGTGATGCCTTCCTTGTCCAGGTAGCCCTCGGTGGTGCCGGGCGTCGCGCCGATGGCGCCATACGCGTTGAAGACTTTCGTGTCCCCGCCGTTGACGGAAATCTTGGCGGTCCGGTTAGCGCTGCCATAGCTGGACGTCAGGAGGGTCAATTCATATTCGTAGCCGGGGAAAAGGCCGTCGAGCGTGAAGTTGGGGCCATCGGTGCGGAAACTGCTCAAAATAGCGACGCTGCCCGGGTTGTTTGCAGCATCCGCGACCGGCGTCGCGTTGCCGGAACCGTAATTCCCTCCGTTGTTGGTCCATGTAAACCCACTGGCCGCGTCGCCGGTTCCCGCCGCATTATTCGTAACGCCTTTGAATGCCACGCCGTTGAGCATGACGGTCGCGGCGTTGGTGCCGAAATTGTAGGCGTGGGTATATCTTCCGCCGACAAGAATCCCCGAGGTGGCGTCGCCGATCCAGGCCGTCGGGCTGCGAAAACCGCCGGAGGGCAGATCGCTGGTGAGATTCACCGAAACGTTCGCGAACGTCGTCGTGCGGTCGGTGCCGGAATAGCCGGTCTCGAAGCCGAATTCCATCTTCGTGTCGGTGGCGACGAAATCATAAATAAAATCGTAATATCCACCGGCATTATGGAGAACCCGCTGATTCGACTGGAGAATCGTTTTTACGTTGCTGTCGAGCGTCGTCGTCATTAAATAGGACTGAATGTCGCCGCTATGCGTGCCCGATCTGCCGGGCCGACTGGAGTATTGGTAGGCAAGAGTGTAGGTTTCGCCGACAATCAGATTCTCCAGAATTGTGGAGAATGTGCCTTTTCTCTGAACGAATACCACCGGGTCGGACGGAAGGCTGGTGGAGCCGGAAAACGTGTTGTTGTTATTGTTGGCCGTCGCCACCGTCAGCCCGTTCATTCCGAAACCACCGCCGCCGTCGCCGACAACATATTTCCAGCCGGGAATGTAATAAGGCGTGGTGCTGTCAAAAATCGATCCGGCATCGGCAGCCTCACGGATATAACCGTATCGTTCCAGCGCAGGATTCGTGGCATTGTTGTAGACGAACGTCGAAAACGTTCCGTTCTGGACGTAATTATACGGCTCCGCCGCCGGTACTGCCGCGCTGAAAAACCAGCCCAGCATGAAAATCCCCCCCAGAATACCGGCTTTCATGATCGACCCGCGCATGTGATTCGCAGCCATGATTTTTATCCCTGTGTCAAAAAATTTTTGAAAGAAAATCCGCACCCCAAATCGCGTAATTCTCCACGACTATATTATGTATTCATATAATATAATCGTCTTCGCCGGAAAAGTCAACGAAAAAAAACGTTTTTTCAGCTTTTTTCGATTATAAACATAGAAATTATGGCCTTTTCGCACAAGAACATCGATTCGATTGATGTATCCGCAAGAACAGCAGCCGGGAATGGAGCGGAATGAAATGGCGCGGAATGACCGGATAGAAGTGGGAAAAAACGCGGCGGTTCGATCCGGTCTCTTCGCGTCACTGCGTTCCGCTGCGCTGCCGACTGTTGTTCTTGCGTGCAGATGAATTTCGAAAATAGGCCTTAAAACAGCATGTCGAAAACGCCGGCCGCCAGCAGCAGCACGCTGATGACGGCGTTCACCTTGAAAAACGCGTCGTTGATTTTGGCGGGATTTCGCGGGTCGACGATCCAGTGTTCGTAAATCAGCAGGCCCGTCACCACCGCCACCGCGACGGCCCAGAGGCCATCGAAAGCCGGGAACGTGAGGCATAAGGCCAGCAGCGGAAACGGTACGAAAAAGTGACACACGGCCGCCACCCGCAGCGCGTTTTGAGTGCCCAGCCGGCTGGGGATGCTGAAAACGCCCTCGCGGCGGTCGAAATCGGCGTCGAGGCAGGCGTAAATGATATCGAAACCCGTGGACCAGAACATGACGGCGGCGGCCAGCAAAATCGGCGAAAATTCGGCGGCCGTCAGGAGACACTCGCCCTGCAGCAGCCAGGAGGCGGCGGCCAGGAGGAGGATTTCGCCGCGAATGGCGACCCACGCCGCCAGCGGGGCGAGCATGAGAGCCGTGCCGAGAAAAAAGTGCACAAAATGCGTGTGGCGTTTCATGAGGCTGTACGCAAACAAAAACGCCAAAACGGGCCCGGCGCACACCAGCGGTAGCGGATTTCGCGGCAAAAACAGGCACGTACTGGCTATAAACCCCGCGGCAGACACCACCGTAAAGACACCCACAGCCCGGGCGCTGAGCGTCCCGGCGGGGAGATGCCGATTCGCCGTACGGGGGTTTTTGGCATCAATTTCCCGGTCCACCAGGCGGTTAAAACTCATGGCGGCACTGCGTGCGGTGACCATGGCCAGCAGAATCCCCGCCACGTCCAGCCACCGGAACGGAATCACCAGCCCGCCGTCCGCCGCCGCGTTTCCTGGGGGGTGCGCGTTCAAATACCACGCCATTCCCGCCGCCAGCAGCGCAAACGGCAGCGCGAACAGCGTGTGGCTGAACCGGATCATCTCCAGGTATTTACGAATTCGTCCGAACACCGCGACTCCTCTGTGAAAGCAAGAAAGCAGCCCCAAATGGATGTATCCATAAAAACAGCAGCCGGGAGCGGAGCGGAACGGAGTGACGCGCAGAGACCGGATGAAGTGGCCGAGTATTTCTTCACTTCTATCCGGTCTCTGTGCTAACGCTTCGCTCCCGGCTGCTGTTTTTGTGGGTAATTTATCCGATAGAAACTCTATTATCCCTCAAACGGGCGTAAAAAAAAGGAGGCCGCCCCCCTTTTCAGGGTGTGTTTTTTTGTTATAATGAACGCCGTCATTGAGGATGCCACAGCACAATGTATTTTCTTGATGACTTTCAGACCGTCGCCCCTTTTGGCGACCAGCTCTGACCCGGTAGCGCGCGTAGCTCAGTTGGTTAGAGCGCCGCCCTGATAAGGCGGAGGTCCTTGGTTCGAGTCCAAGCGCGCGCACTGCAAACCGCTTTCCATGCACATGGAGGCGGTTTTTTTTGTGCTGTTTCTGAGATCTGTTGTCAGATGGACGTATCAACAAGAACAGCAGCCGGAAGCGAAGCGGAACGTCAGTGACGCGCAGAGACTGGATGAAATGGCCGGGTATTTTTCCCCTTCTATCCGGTCTCTGCGCTGACGGCTGCTGTTCTTGCGTCTGCATCCATTTTGAATTTGCCCTCGAATTGACAGATTTCCGCCCGTGGGGTATGATATATGATTATTCGAAGCGGCGATTACATTATCAGCGGGGGGAGCGAAAATGAAGAAAACGCGTTGGTTTCGCGTGAAAATGACGGTGGCGGCGGCCTGTGCGGCACTGCTGCTGGCGGCGGTGGCAGCCATGGCCATGCAGGGCGAGTCGGCGGATCGTAAAGCCTTTAACGAATCGCTGGAAGAGTGGCGGCCCATGCTCCAGAAAATGTACGACCTTCGCCAGGAATACCATCATTACACCACCGGCGAGGCGCGTCAGGAAGCCATCGTCGAGGAATTCGCGGCCTTGGTGAAAAACGCCGACGCGCTACAGAAAACGCTGGTCGACTCCGCGGCCCGGGCTTTCGTCAAAGACCCGAAACAAAACGCCGACATGGAGCAGTTCATCGGCAGCATCATGGCGTATTATTTTGAAGTCGACCTGTATGAAGAGTCGGCGAAGATGGCCGCTTATCTGCTGAATGAGAAGCTGGAAGACCGCTGGGTCATTCGTAATGCGGGGTTTTCGTGCCTGTACTCGAACGATTTCGAGAGTGCGAAAATGCTGGGCCTGCGGATGATGGAGCTGGGAATGCTGAACGATTTCGGCTGGAAAAACAGCGAGTTCAGTAACGTGGATTATTGGGCGCAGCACTGGGAGCGGGAAAAACAGCTCCGCGAGCGCGAGCGGATGGCGGGCGACTTGCCCCGCGTGCTGCTGAAGACGACGAAAGGGGAGATCGAAATCGAGCTTTTCGAAAACGAGGCGCCGAATACGGTCGCGAACTTCATTTTTCTGGTCGAAAAGGAATTTTACACGAATCTGGATTTTCAGCGGGTCATCGCGGGCTTCATGGCCCAAGGCGGCGGGACGGAACTGCTGCGGAACCAGGTGGAACTGAATGGCACGCTCAAAAAACGCGGCACCGGCGGCCCCGGGTACACCTTCCAGGACGAGCTGGGCGAGAACGCCCGGAAGCATTTTTACGGCTCCGTTTCCATGGCGAATTACGGCCCGGACACGAACGGTTCGCAGTTTTTCATCATGTACCGCCCGAAGCGCGAGCTGGACGAGAAGCACACAGTGTTCGGCCGGGTGGTGCGGGGGATGGATACGGTGTGCCGCCTGAACAAACGGGACCCAGCCCAGATGGTCGAAGAGCCGGGAATCGAGATGCCCGATAAAATTCTCTCCGCGACCGTGCTCCGCAAGCGGAATCACAAATACAGCCCGGTGAACATCACGCCGGATAAATACCAGCTTCCGCCGTTCCCGAAAATGCCGGGCCTGGAAGATAAACCCGGCGACATCACCAGCGAAAACTGGAGCGTGGAGGAGGAAATCCGCCGCGGCTCGCCGTGAGTTATTCCCTCAAGCAGTTTCACAATTTCGTTGGACAAGAACAGCAGCCGGGAGTGTAGCGGAACGCAGTGAAGCGGAGAGACCGGATGGATTGGCCAAGCGTTTTCCCCACTTCTATCCGGTCTCTCCGCTAACGCTACGCTCCCGGCTACTGTTCTTGTGTCCAAGCATTTTTCGCCCCCCCATACCCAAATTGAAAAGGAGTTTCCCATGAATCTTGTTGCCAATGCCGTTTTAACTTTCGCGATGCTGCTCTCGCCCGAGCAGTTGGCGGACGGGTGGATCATGCTTTTCGACGGCCAGACCACGTACGGTTGGCAGACGGAAACGCCGGAAAGCTGGACGGTCGATGACGGCGTGCTGACGGGGAAAGCCGGGGCGGAGATCACGACCACCACACGTTTTCCGGAAGGCACGCTGGCGTACGAGACGCGGGAAGTCGGCGAGGAAGCGTGGCAGACAAACGTGGTGAACATTCCGGCCGGTGCCCGCGCGGCCATCACCCTCGCGGCGGAAGGCGACACCGAATTCCGCAGCATTTTTTATCGCCCCGCCGGCATGAAGCTCCTTTTTAACGGCGAAAACCTCGACGACTGGACGCAGTACCCCGACATGGCGGGAAAATTTTCGGTGGACGCGGAGAGCAAACGCCTCGTGGTCAAAGACGGCCCGGGGATGCTCGAGACCAAAGAATCGTACGGCGATTTCATCCTCCAGACCGAGGTGTTCACTGCCGCCGAGGGGCTGAATTCCGGCATTTTCTTCCGCTGCATTCCCGGCGAAAAGATGAACGGGTACGAAAGCCAGATTCATAACGGCTTCAAAAACGGCAACCGCACGCAACCGGAAGACGCGGGTACGGGGGCGATTTTCCGCCGCACAATGGCCCGGTACGTCCCCGCCGACGACAAAACGGTGTTCTACAAAACGATCGTCGCCGACGGCCCGCACTTCGCCGTTTGGGTCAACGGCCTGCAAGTCACCGACTGGACCGACGACCGTAAACCCGACACCAATCCCCGCCGCGGTCTGCGTCTGGAGCCCGGCACGATCATGCTCCAGGCCCACGACCCGACGACGGACGTGTACTTCCAGGACATGAAAATTCGCTCACTGACGGAATAAACGCAAAAAAACAATAGCCGTTAGCGCAGAGACCGGATCGAAGTGGGAAAAATCCCGGCTATTCGATCCGGTCTCTGCGCGTCACTGCGTTCCGCTGCACTCCCGGCTGCTATTTTTTGAAGACCAGCTTTATAGGCGGTGCAAGTTACTGATTGTTGCGAATTTTCCGAAGGTTTTTCGACATCAGAAGGAATTCGCGGGCCTGCGCGTCCGATTCTGTCGTCGCGTGCCGACGGGCGATGTCCACGCCGATCTGCTCGCACTTGCCGCTGAGGTATTTCAGGGCCACGTTGCTCAGCGTGGTGTCGGGCAGTTGCCGTTCATCCTCCCGCAGCACGAGTAGCGTGATCATTTCGGTATTGCGTTTGGACTGCATGATACTTTTCATCATGTTGTGTTCGTCGGGAAACGCGACCATTTTCCCCTGCAAAATCAGCGCGTGGTTCAGCGGAAGCTCCACCGGGAACCGGATCGGATCGCTGATCTCCACCCCCTTCTCGCGCGGAGCGTCGGTCGTGGTGCGGCGGCATTCCAGGTCGAAAACGATTTCCTGCGGTGTGTCCTCCATCATGGTATTCGGGTCCAGCCGCGGCGCTTTCCGGGGCGAGGCGACGATCGTGTATTCGATTTTATCGTCGCCCAGCGTCAGGGGGAACGTATACGTCATCCGGCCAGTGCCGGCCAGGACGCGGGAAATGCCTTTCCGGTCGCTGATGAGCGTCGTTTCCTTGTCGTCCTCCAGGGCCATGAGCATGGCGTCGATCCGGTGGGAGAGGGTGTAGGCCTGGTAATTTTTCTTCGACTTGGTTTCCTTCTCCTTGTCTTTCTCCTTCGCTTTTTCTTTTTCTTTTTCGATGTCCTTCTCTTTACCTTTCTCCTTGGCCTTCTCTTTGTCCTTGTCTTTATCCTTCTCTTTTTTGTCGGCCGAGTCGGGTTTTTTGAAGAGATCCATCAGGGTTTTGCTTTCGCCTTTGCTCTTGCTCTGGCCCCTGATTTGCTGGGTATCATCCGATTCCCCCTGGAACACATACTCCTGGAGGGTCACCTCGGCCTTGTCGGCGAGTTTTGTGAGGGAGAGATATTTTTTGTCGTCGCCGCTGCGCTCGAACACGAACGCGTCCAGCCGCTGCTTGACGGGAGGAATGTCCACCAGTTCGAGCATGGTGTCCATTTCCATCAGGGCCAGCTCCATGTCTTTGACGACCAGGCACGGCCGGCCTTCGAAATCCTGACGGGTGCACTCGCCGTACGGGCTGAGGTGTTCGCGGACGAAACGTTCGCACGCTTCCAGCGAAACGTATTGAGGGGTGATTCGTCGACCGCCCCGCTCGGTGATGGGGACGGGCAGATCCTGAACGTCGTTGCGGCGTCCAATATAAACCATGACCCCCGTGCGGGCGTAGCCGTAGGTGGTGGCGCCCAGCAGGCGGCGCAGCGCGTCGTCCACGTCGGCGGTCTGGATGTCGCAGGTGATTTCGCCCTGAACTTCCACGCTGGCGTAAATTCCCAGGCCGGCCTTTTCCTGCAACTGTTTGATGACGCGACGGATGTCGGTATTCCGGTATGTGAGCGTGATCAGGTGCTGCGGCGTTTCTTGCGCAGCCGCGTCGGCCGCCTGGACGGTGTGCGGAAGGGTATGCGGTGAGGCCCCGTATCCATCCACCGGCAGCGTGGGATGTGCCATGGCGGCGGAAGCAAGCGCCGTCGGCGCCGAGTCCGGCTGAACTCCAGCCATGCCAGCGTCGGACGGCAGGGAAGGAATCTCGGACGGCAGGGAGGTCGGTAATTCCGTCGGAGCAGCCACGTGGGGTGTGACAGCCGGGGCCGCCGTGTTCGCGGAGGAAATGTCCGCCGGCAGACCGTGCCCCATTTGCGGCGAAACGACGGCGGGCTCCTGAACCACCGGTGTGGGCAGATACTGAACAGGGGCCTGCGGGGCAGCGGGCGCGACGCGTGCAACCATCGGCGCTTGCACCGTCACGGCAGCCGGGGCTGGCTCCGCGGCAGCTCTCGGACGCAGCGGATTATCCATGGACGCACCCACATGGGCCGCGACATGCGAAAGTTCCGCCTGCGGGGCGGCTTCATGCTCCTGCCACGGACTGACGTAAATATCATCCCCCGAAAGCGGACGCGCACGCTTCATGGGCGGAGGCGGCGCGACTGCCAGCTGAGGCGCCTCGCTGGGCTGCGCCACGGGCTGTGGGGTGTCCAGCTCGGCCAGCGTCGGCAGGCCCGGCAAATCGAACGAAACGGGCGGCTCCGGCGTATGCTCCGCCACACTGACGGGCGATTCGGAAAGGAAACCCGGCAAATCGTCTGCATTTCGGGTATCTGCGGAAAGATCCGGCGGCGTGAAATCCAGCCCCATCGCCAGTTCCGTGACCGAGGGATGCTCGGGAGCCGCTGTCGGTGGAAGACTCTCGGGAAGCGCGGGTGTAAGAACGGACGGCAGGGACTCCGGAATTGCGGACGGTAAAACGGCCGCTGCCGCGACTTTCGGCGCAGATGGAATCTCCAGCGGAGTGTCCTCCAGATAATCGAGTTCGAAATCACCGCCGAACATCGCATCCTCCGGCATCACGGCAGGCGACTGCGGCGTCTGGGCAGCCATGGGGGAATACATGGCCTCATTACCTTCGCGTGCCTCGTACGAATAACGACCGGCGAGCTGAAGATTACATATTACCGTTCCAGCCACGATTCCGATCATAATAAATGTAAAGAGCTTTATGATATGGGTATTCGTTTTCATGGTTTCGCGTGGTAAAATAGCCTGGTTTGTCAAAAGGGGCGGTTTTCATTTTACGCAATTTGCCGTAATAGAGAATATCGCTCCATCATCTTATGCAATTATCGGATGAGGTATAATAAGAGTTAAAGGTTTTTCTGATAAAACCGTTATATTTAACATCTTCCGCATAAAGATTGAGCGTTTAGGGCAAGCAGGTAACACTGTCAGGATGGAGAGTAAGGCTATAAATATTTTGTGGGCACCTGAAAACAGCAGCCGGGAATGGAGCGCAGCGGAATGACCGGATTGAAGGGGGAAAAATCTCGGCTACTTTATCCGGTCTCTGCGCGTCACTGCGTTCCGCCACGCTTCGGGCTGCTGTTTTACGGCTGCATTGATTATGGTGTGTTCAATCTGCCGGTGCCCCCCTTTTTGTTTCTGTGCTGGAGGTTATAATGAGGGGGTTATTCGGGCCGATGATGAACGGTCCGCACAACGGGAGAGCATGAACGAGTCAGGGGTTAACGCCAGCAGCTATAAGTGTAAACTTTCGTGTGTGTTGGATCGTTCATCGCCGGCCTTTTTCTATGCACGGACAAAAACATCTGCATAACAATTCCCTGACTCTTGCCGGGATAAATTCACTATGATATACTTTAGTATACAGAGACATACAGGTGTTGTACTTAAAAAAAGTTAGTTCTGCTGAAATTCATTCAGGAGATTTGTCATGAAAAATTTGTGTTTGCTTATGTTTTTGCTCGTCGCGACACTTTTTTTGGCAGCAGCCGTGCCGGTTGTCGCGCAGGAGCGGACCGAGATTTTGCCGGAGAACGTTGCGTGGTCGTATGTGTTTGCGAAACCGACGGTGAAGAACTGGACGACGCAGTTTCCGCTGCCGAATGGGCAAATCCACGTTGGCACAATAACGACCGGCAACGTTTGGCCGAAGGACAAACCGAATATTTGGGCAACGACACGGTTAACATTGCCGGTAGATTACAAGCCAGGCAATCTGTTTCTTCGGTATGCTCACGACGACCATATCATGATATATATTAATGGCGAGGTGGTTTATCAGGCACTCGGGGCCACATGGTGCGAACAATTGAGAGTACATAAAAAAAACAAGCTGATTCCCAATATTCTTCGCCCGGGAGAAAACATCATCGCTATTCTTGGATATAACATAAGAGAATCCGGGGAAATGCACGTAACTTTGTTTACAGACGACAGGCCTCCATTATCAATAGAATCGGTTTTG
The DNA here is from genome assembly GCA_031553595.1 of Thermoguttaceae bacterium. Lineage (GTDB taxonomy): Bacteria > Planctomycetota > Planctomycetia > Pirellulales > Thermoguttaceae > RGIG3701. The sequence goes on from JAVBLI010000021.1 coordinate 45,579, forward strand.
CAGGCGGATGGAAAATGGTCGTACACATGCCAAAACCCTGGCGCACAATGGGTAAAGCAATTTCCGCTACGGGGCGGAAAACTCGGTTCGGCACCATTCTCTACGAATTTGGGAGGGGTGTGGCCTGAGAAAGAGCGGAATATCTGGATGACACAGGCCGTCACTCTTCCGAAGGATTACATGCCGGAAGAAATGATCGTGCAATACCTCAGCGACGATATTCTCTGGCTTTATGTCAATGGAACACTGGTTTTGCATGTCAATAGAGCAACGTCTGCTGAATACTGGGTGTTTGACAGAGACGCGAAAAACACACTTAAGCCCGGAAGGAACACCATCGCGGTGCGGTGCGAAAATACGGGCGGCGGAGGCTTCGTCGGCGTGGATATTTTCACGCGAAAATATACCGATGCCGACAAGAAAAATCCGCTGGAAAATCTCGAGCGGCAGGCACCGCCGGAAGACATGGCGGCGGAGATGGCAGCGGAAGAAAAGGAACTGACCGAAACGGAGAAGAAGATTCAGCAGGCCATGAACTGCTTCAAAGTCGGGCAGGACGACCTCGCGGTGACCATGCTGGAGAAGGCGGCGGAGGAGGATGAGAAAGATTTTCAGGCGAATTGCATTCTCGGGATTTATGCCCTGACGAAAGATTATGACCGGGCAAAAGCGTTCGCGTATTTCCAGAAATGCGTGAAGGTGGACGCTAAAAACCCGGCCGTGCTGAACAATTACGGCGTCGCGGCGATGGAGAATAAAAAAGTCATTCCCGCGTTGCAGGCGTGGGAGCGGCTTGCGAAACTCGATGCCACGCTACCGGCGCTGGGCCAGAATGTCGGGTGCCTGATGGATCTAATGAATAAAAAACGCGTCACGCTGCAGGAAGCTGAGCAGTTGCGTCTGGTGGATCTTTATATCGCGGTCTGTACCAATCAAAACCGCGACCGCGACCCGAATTGCGGGTTTATGCTCATGCCGCCGCAAGAGGGCGCCGGGTGTCGGCCCGACTGCGATTCCGTGTTCGTGCAGGAGTTTAAGCAGGGCCGGACGACGGTGAAGTGTCAGCCGTACGAAGTGCGGAAAACGTACTACGGGAAGTGAATCGGACAGGGGAGCGGGGCATGGAAATTCGAATCGGGACACGGGCCAGCGAGTTGGCGCGGTGGCAGGCAGACTGGACGGCGGAGGCGCTGCGGGGGTGCGGGTACGCGGTGCGGATCATTCCGATTCAGACGGCGGGTGATCGGACGGTGAAGGGGCCTGTGCCGCTGACGATTACGGCGGCCGGGGTGCCCACGGGGGTGTTTACGAAAGAGCTGCAAAACGCGCTGCTGGCCGGGGAAATCGATTTGGCGGTGCACAGCCTGAAAGACCTGCCCACGGACGCGGTGGCGGGGCTGGCGGTGCGTGCCGTGCCGCGGCGGGCGGCGGTGGCGGACGTGCTGGTGATGCGGGAGGGCTTTCCGCAGGAGGTACGTGGGCTGGCGGACTTGCCGCGCGGGTGCGTGGTGGGGACGTGCAGTCTCCGGCGGCGGGCGCAAGTGCTGGCGCTTCGGAAAGACCTGGAAATTCAGGGCATCCGCGGAAATCTGAACAGTCGGCTGCGGAAACTGGACGCCGGGGAGTATGACGCGCTGCTGCTGGCCAGCGCGGGGCTGGAACGGCTGGGGTGGGGGCACCGGATTTCGGCGGAAATTCCCACGGCGGAGGTCATGTCGGCGGTCAGTCAGGGGGCGCTGGGGCTGGAGACGCGGGAAGATGATTCGGCAATTTGCGAGGCGGTGGCCCATCTGAATGACCCGCAAACACATGCGTGCGTCATCGCGGAACGGCAGATGCTGCGGGCGCTGGACGGCGGGTGCACCACCCCCATCGGCGGGCTGTGCATGACCGAGAACGGCGGATTCACGCTCACCGGGCGGGTGATCGCGGTGGACGGCCGGGGAATGGTGGAGAAAACGCTCCACGGCCCGGAACCCGCCGCACTGGGAGACGCGGTCGCGCAAGCGCTGCTGGCCATGGGCGCCGGAGCGTTTATCGCGGAAGCACGCCGCCTGGCGTGATGGGCATTCCCGGGCAGTTTCATGGGAACATGTCCGCAAAAACAACAGCCAGGAATGGAGCGCTAGCGCAATGACCGGATGGAAGTGGGATAAACCCCGGCGGTTCTATCCGGTCTCTGCGTGCCGCTGCGCTCCAGGCTGCTGTTCTTGCGGAGACATTCATTTGGTAACCGCTCCAGCGGACGATTTTTCTTTTTAAACCATTCACACAGGAGGGGAGTGATGCGGACAGTAAAATCTTGGCGTGCGGCGGCAGTTCTGATGATGATTCCAGCCGCGATTCTGGCATGCGGCGGCACGCGGGCGGGGGCGGAGGAGAAATCGCCCGAAATGGCGGCGTACCTCGTCCAGTGGGACTCTCCCAGCGAGGATTATCACGGCTCCATGCCGCTAGGAAACGGCGAAGTGGGCGCGAATGTGTGGGTGGACCCGGCGGGGGATGTGAACTTTTTCATCTCGCGGGCCGACTGTTTTGACGAGTATGGGCGGCTGGTAAAAATCGGCGGTGGGAAAATCGTGATTCGCACGGCGCCGGATGAAAATGCAGCGGAAATCGCGGATTTTTCACAGACGCTGGATGTGCGGATGGGAATGCTGCATGTGCGTTACACACGGGATAGCCGGCCGGTGCACGTGCTGATGCTGGTGGACGCGCATCACCCGATGGTGACGGTGCGAGTGTACGCGCCCGAGAGCCTTTCCGCGGAATTTCAGACGCAGTGCTGGCGGACGGAGCCGGGGGAGGTGGTGGAGGCGCGGGAGGCCAGTGACCTGCTGCAGCCGTGGCGGACGGAGATGCGGACGCGGCCGGACGTGATGCTGGACGCCGCGCAAGCAGGCGAACATTGTGTGGGGTGGTATCATCATAACGCGGAGAGTTTCGGGTACGAGGAAAACGCGAAAATTCAGGGAATGGATGATTTTCCCCGCGAGGATCCGCTGAAACACCGGACATTCGGTGCGCTGGTGACGGCGGTTACGGTGGAGCTTCCGCCGGGTATCCGTCCGACGCGTGTGGAGACACCGGCGGTGCGTGTGGATGAAAAAACCCTGCGCTGCGAGCCGGGAGACGGATACTCTTTCGAAATCGCCGTGCACACCACGCATCCTGCCACACCCGAAAAATGGCTGGACGAAACGCGTGAAATTATGGAGACATGGGCGAAAACGCCGCTGTCGGAGTATTATAAAAAGCACGTGGCGTGGTGGACGGATTTCTGGCACCGGAGCTGGATTTACATTACGCCGGCGGAAAATTCTGTGGAAGAGGCGGCGAAAAAACCCGTGAATAAAACGCCGAATTTTTACACCGCGCACGCCGGGCCGCTGCGCGTGGGAGTGGATTCGGATGGCGGAAGCCGGCTTTCTGAAATTCAGTCTTTCACTGCGACCGGCGTTCTGGAGGAGGGCGAAAAATTCCTAAATGAAAAAACTGCTGCGGCGGGCGGGGAAATCGCCGGTTCAGAAAACTGGGAATTTCCGGAAGGTGGCGTTTTTTCGCTGACATTCCGCACGCCGGAAACATTCGCCGCGTATCACCGGCTGCTGGATAAAATCACGGCCGGTGGCGAAGACGGCTTTTTGCTGGACATCACGCCGGACGGCAAGCTGCGGTTTATCGTGGGCCGGGATATGATTTTTTCAGAGGAAAAACTGGAACCGGCGGCGGATTATACGGTGCACTTTGCATTTACCGCCGCGGGGGATGTGTGTGTGTGTCTGGATGAAACGCCGGTCATCCGTTGGAGTTCCGCGTTAAATATGGAGGAGGAAACGCTGCTGCTGACGCGTGCGTACATCCTCCAGCGGTATGTGGACGCGTGTGCCGGGCGGGGAAAATTTCTGAGTCCGTTTAACGGCTCCATCTTCACCGTGCCGCACGCCGGGACGCCGAATTTCGCGGATTATCGCCGCTGGGGGACGGGGTACTGGTGGCAGAACATGCGGCTGACGCGTTATGCGGGGTTCATGGCCGGCGATGATGATCTGGTCCGACCACTGCTGGAAATGTACCACTCCATGCTCCCGCTGTGCATGCACCGCACGGAAAAGTATTTCGGCTTCAAAAACGCCGCGTATTTCCCCGAGTGCATGTACTTCTGGGGAGACGTTTTTCCGGAATCTTACGGCACCGTGCCGTGGCGGGAGCGAGAGGATAAACTCCAGGCCAGCGGCTGGCATAAATGGGAGTGGGTCAGCGGGCTGGAGCTGGCGTGCATGATGCTGGCGTATTACGATTACACCGGGGATGAGGCGTTTTTACGGGAGAAAGCCGTGCCGCTGGCGGAGGCGGTGACACGATTTTTCGACTGTTATTACCCCACGGATGAGCAGACCGGGAAACTCGTCATGCACCCGGCCCAGGCGCTGGAAACGTGGTGGGAATGCACGAATCCAGCGCCGGAAGTGGCGGGACTTCACGCGACGCTCGGTCGGCTGCTGGCCCTGCCCGAACATCTCACCACGAACGCCCAGCGTGAAGCGTGGCGGACGCTGCTGCGGAAAATCCCGGACATCCCCACATGGACGGACGAAAACGGCATAAAACGTCTCGCGCCGGCCGAAAAATTCGCCCAGAAAAATAACCTCGAGAACCCGGAACTGTACCCCGTCTTCCCGTTCCGGCTGGTGGCTTTCGAAAAACCGCTGGCCAAGGAAGCCGTGAACGCCCTGGATCACCGCTGGGACCGTGGGGCGTTCGGATGGCGACAGGACGACCTCTTCATGGCGTACCTCGGCCTCACCGACCAGGCCTGCAAAAACCTTATCCTGCGGGCGCGGACGAAAGACACCGGCTCGCGATTCCCCGTCTTCTGGGGCCCGAATTACGACTGGATTCCGGATCAGGATCACGGCGGCGTGCTTACCGCCGGCCTCCAGAGCCTCATCATGCAGACGGACGGGCGAAAGATTTTCCTCTTTCCCGCCTTCCCCCAAAAATGGAATGTGGACTTCAAACTTCGCGCCCCATACGGCACGACGGTCGAAGGCCGGCTGGAAAACGGCACCGTCACTGCCCTGCGTGTCACGCCCGAAGAACGCCGTAAAGACGTTATTCTTTGCGCGCCGTATAATGATGCGGATGACGAACGCTGAGTGATGCGCCGTGTATTTTGGCTATCATATTTTAATCTCTTACCGTATTTTACCAGGTGGTGGTGGATTATTTGTTTTTTTTCGATTTTTTGGAAAAAAGACGGGTGGTAAGATGTCTTTTTTTCGGGTAAAATCGATGAAAGTAGTTGGTATACTCAAGCCACTTGAAAATTCCGCTCACAG